>CAVVON010000032.1:0-30297 GCA_963749815.1 uncultured Alphaproteobacteria bacterium
ACTCCGGCTTGATATTCGCGTCCTTGATGATCTGCGTATAGGTGGCGAGTTCCGATTTCAAATAGGCGCGCCATTCGTCGGGCTGGGTGGCAAGCGGCAGCATGCCCTGCTGGTCGAGCGTCGCCACCACGTCGGGCGCGGCGACGGCTTTCGCCACCTCGTCACGCAGGCGCTGTGCGATGGCGGGCGGCGTTCCGGCGGGCGCGAGAATGCCGAACCAGCCGGGCATCTCGTAGTTCGGCACGCCCGATTCCATGATGGTCGGCACGTCGGGCAGCGCGGAGGAGCGCTTGGCGCTGGTGACGGCGAGCGGCGTGACCTTGCCGGCCTTGGCCTGCGTGACCATGACGGGCATGGCGTCGAACATGCCGTCGATGTGGCCGCCGAGCAGATCGTTGAGCGCCGGCCCGGCGCCACGATAGTTGACGATAGTGAGCTTGATGCCGGTCTTTGACTTCAGCAGTTCGGTGGCGAAATAGAGCGAGCTGCCGGTACCGCCGCCGGCACCGAACGAAAGCTTGCCGGGATTCTGCTTGGCGCGCTCGATGAGTTCGCTCAGACTCTTCACCCCGAGATCGTTGCGCACCACCAGGATCAGCGGCCCGGTCGCGACCTGGGTGACCGGCGTGAGCGCCGTGAGATCGAACGGATAGCCCTGGTGCAGCGGCTGCGTGATCAGCGTGCTGGTCGAGATGAAGAACAGCGTATGGCCGTCCGGCGGCGAGCCGGTGAGCTCGCGCAGCGCCGGAATGAAATTGCCGCCCGCCTTGTTCTCGACGAACACGGTGGTGCGAAGGTTCTCGCTCATCTTCTGCGCCATCAGGCGCGCCATCACGTCAGTAGCGCCACCCGCCGCCAGCCCGACGATGACGCGGATCGGCTTACCGGATTGCAGCTCCTGCGCGGCGGATGGCTGCGGGGCCAGTGTCACAAGCGCGAATGCTGCGCTTGCTGCGAGCAATCGTACGCATCGCCCTCTCTCCATCGTCATGGCCGGGCTTGTCCCGGCCATCCACGTCTTTGCCCGCGCAAGGAAGGAAGGCGTGGGTGCCCGGGACGCGCAGACGAGTTTACGCGGTCTGCGCAAGCTTGACCGCGTTGCCGGGCATGACGGAGCGAGGTGCACGATGGGTGCCATGAATTCCTCCCTTGGATCTATTTATTCTTCCAGCAGCGCCGCCATGATGCGGTCGCGCGTGAGCGGCAGGTGGCGGATGCGTTTGCCGAGCGCGCGCGCCACCGCGTTGCCGATCGCCGCCCCGGTCGGCCCGACCGAGGCCTCGCCCAGGCCGAGCGTCGGTTCGTCCGGCCGGTCGATGACATTGATCTCGATCTCCGGCACCTCCGAGAAGCGCAGGATCGGATAGTCCTCCCATTTGGTGGCAGCGACCTTGCCGCCCTCGAAGCGCACGCGCTCCTTCATCACGAAACTCGCGCCCATGATGATGCCACCTTCGAGTTGATTCCTCGCTCCATCGGGCGAGATCACGAGGCCGGCGTCGGCGGCACACCACACGCGCCTGAGCCGCACTTCCTCCTCGACCTCGACCTCCGCCACCACGGCGGCGAACGAGGCGATGTTCTTGTAGCGCGCGAAGCCGAAGCCGCGCGCCACGCCGTCGCGGAATTTCGGCTGTTCGAACCAGCCGCTCATCTCGGCCGCCATCTCGACCACACGCCGCGCACGCGGATCGGACAGCAGCGCGAGCCGGTAGCTCACCGGGTCCTCGCCCGCGATCTCCGCCAGTTCGTCGATGAACGACTCGATCGCGAACACGTTGGCCCAGGCGCCGAGACCGCGCAGCGACGACGTTCGTAGCGGCAGTTGCGGCAGGAGATGATGGATCAGGCGATGGCGCGGCAGGTCATAGATCGGATAGGCGTTGCGGGTCGCGCCGCCGCCACGGTCGTCCGGAACGTCGCCGAGCGCGTTCTGGCGCGGCGGATTGGGCAGCCCCTCGACGCCGATGAAATTGGAGTTGCCGTTCATACCTGGACGCTGGGCGTGCGGGCCGCTCCATATTTCGATGGTCCAATCCACCGGCTTGTGGTTGGCGTCGAGTACCGCGCGCAGTCCGATCGCCATCGCGGTGCTGATCGGCGCGCCGGTGAATTCATCCTCGCGCGACCATTGCACCCGGATGGTCTTGCCCGGCATCCGCATCGCGATGACGGACGCGTCGAAGGCGGCGTCGTCCGCGGTGTTGTGTCCATAGGCGCCGGCGCCCTGGCGGTGGAACACCGTCACCTGCGCGGCCGCAAGCCCGAGCGCGCGGGCGAGCCAGTCACGCTGCACGGCCGGGCCTTGCGTATGCGACCAGACCTTCAGCGCGCCGTCCTTGAACTCGGCGAGTGCGCAGGCTGGGCCGATTGATGCGTACGTCAGAAATGGCCGGCTGTAGGTCGCCTCGACCACGCGGCCGTTTCCGGCCTGGCCCGGATGCCCGGTTTCCACCGTGCGATCGCGCGACGGCTGCGCCTTGAGCCAGTCGGGCTCGCCGATGTTGTCGGGCGCAGGTTCGCCGCCATCCCACCGGGCATGCACGCGCGCGGCTTCGGCGGCGCGCATCACCGCGATCTCGCTCTCCGCCGTGAAGGCGACGAAATCACCCTCGCGCAGAATGTCAATCGGCGCCTTGGCGGCGCGCCGCACCGTCTGCTCGTCGAACGTGACGAGGCGCGCGCGGCGCCATGGCTGCCGCAGCACCCGGGCATGCACGACGCCGTCCGGCACGATGTCATGAATGAAGGCAGCACCCGCGACCTTCGCCGGCAGATCGACCCTCGGCACGCTGCGCCCGACGATGCGGTAGCTCGACGGCCGCTTGACCGGCGCAGTGCCGCTCGCCCGTCGCTCCAGCACGACTTCGCCGGCGAGCGACCAGTAGTCGTGCCCGGTCTCTTTCCCGGCGTGCAGGAATTTTCCGTCCGCGACCGCAAGCTCGCTGGGCTTGCAGCCGAGCTTGCCGGCGGCGCGATCGAGAAACAGCGAACGCACCTCGGCGCAGACCAGCCGGATCGAGGCGCCGCCGACCGCGACCGAGTAGCTGCCCGAGGTGAAACCTTCCGCCGGGCTGACGTCGGTCTCCCCCGATACGAGCCGCACCTGCTCGAAGGCGAGATCGAGTTCCTCGGCGGCGATCTGGGTGAGCGCGGTGAGGATGCCCTGCCCGATCTCGACCTTGCCGCTGCCGACCCGGACGCGGCCAGGCTCCTCGAACGTGACCCATTGCGACAGGATCGGATTGTCGACCAGACTCTGCGGCAGCGTATTCGAGATCATGCCGGCGCCCCCGCCATGGTGGTGGCGGCGCGCTCAACCGCGCGGATCACCCGGTTGTGCATACCGCAGCGGCAGAGGTGCGGGTCGAGCGCGGTGATGATGTCGGTGCGCGTGGGCTTGGGATTACGCACCAGCAATGCCGAAGCCGAGATCAGAATGCCGGCGAGGCAGTAGCCGCATTGCCCGGCCTGCTCGTCGAGAAAGGCTTGCTGCAACGGGTGCAACTCTCCGTTCTGCGCCAATCCCTCGACCGTCGTGATGTTGCGGCCGGCGACCGAGGCCACCTCACGCGCGCAGGAATATTCCGGCTTGCCGTCGATCAACACCATGCAGGCGCCGCACTGCTCGGTGCCGCAGCCAAACCGGCTGCCGCGCAGCGCAAGCTCGTCGCGCAGCACCGCCAGCAGCGGCTTCGTGCCGTCGGTGTCGACGCGAACAGACTTGCCGTTGACGATGAAGGTGTGGCGTTCAGTCATCTTAACTCGCTGCTGATGATCCAGTCTGCCCTAACCGCAAGCTCGGTGGACTCCCTCTCCCCAACGGGGAGAGGGTTGGGGTGAGGGGGGACCAATTCCATCGATAGACCTTAACCCCTCACCCCAGCCCTCTCCTTATGGGAGAGGGAGCAAACCGCATCCGCCGCTCCGCGGGCGGTCCTCTCCTAACCGATTTTTTGTTCGTCATCGATGTCTTAGCGCGGCTTCATTCCGCCTTGATGCCGTGCGCGTCGATGAACTTGGTCCAGTTGGCGATCTCGTTCTCGAGCTTGCTGCGCATCACGGGGCCGGGCGCAAAGTCCGGGGTGATGTCGAGCTTGGCGAGCCGCGCGCGCACGTTCGGCGATGCCATCACGGTCGCGACCGCCTTTTCGATCTTGGCCTTCACCGCATCCGGGATGCCTTTCGGGCCGAACAATCCATACCAGAAGCGCAGATCGACGTTCTCGGTCTTGACACCGGCCTCTTTCAAGGTCGGAACATCGGGCAGCGCCGGCGAACGCTGATCGCCGGTCACCACCAGCGCCCTGATCTTTCCGCTCTCGACCAGAGGCTTCGCCACCGACACCGCCGCCATGTTCATCTCGACATGGCCGGCGATGATGTCGCCCATCGCCTGCCCGCCGCCTTTGTAGGGCACATGCACGGTGTCGATGCCGGCGCCGTCGCGGATCACCTCCCAGGTGAGATGCGACACGCTGCCGACGCCGGCGGATGCATAGTTCATCTTCTTCGGCACGGTGCGTGAGAGAGCGATCAGCTCGGCCATGCTGTTGGCCTTGACGCTGTTCGCCACCACCAAGGTGAGCGGCGAAAACGCCACCGACGCGATGGCGTCGTATTGCTTGAGCGGGTCGAACGAGGACGCCGATTTCTTGAACAGCCCCTGGCTGATGCCGAGCGCATTCTCCGCCATCAGCAGGGTGTAGCCGTCGGGGTCGGAGGACGCGACGTAGTTCCAGGCGAGATAGCCGTTGGCGCCGGGCCGGTTCTCGATGATCACCGGCTGGCCGAGCGCTTCCTTGAGGTCCTCGGTGAGCTGGCGCGAGAGCGTATCGGTCGCGCCGCCCGGCACGAACGCCACCACCAGCCGGATCGGCCGGTCCGGATAGGCGGCAGGGTTTTCTGCCAGCGCAAGGCTCGGCGCGCAAAGGACAACGCCGGCCGCTAAACACCATCGGACGAAGGCGAACATGAGCGTCCTCCCGTGAATGTCGCGGTTGTCCCGCTTGTCGTTTGGACTATTGGATCATGCGCGGGCGGTTGCGTCGACAGGGGCGAACGCCGCAGGGATCCCGTCATGGCCGGGCTTGTCCCGGCCATCACGTCTTCGCCATCTCACTCCGGAAAGACGTGGATGCCCGGCACAAGGCCGGGCATGACGGCTCGGAGACTGCCGATGCAGCCATCACATGTTCGCCAGCAGCCAGTCGGCGATGTAGTCGATGCCGAGCGGACGATTGTCGACCTGGCAGTGCTCGGCGCCGCCTTCCTCGGCGGTGAAAATCTTGAGGTGCTTGCGCCTCGAACCGACCCGTTCGTAGAGCGTCTTCGCCTCCGACAGCGGCACGATACGGTCGTTCTCGCCATGCAGCACAAGGAACGCGCATTCAATATTCTGCGCGACACCCTCGAGCGTGAACTTCTTCGCCCATTCGAGCGCGGTCTCGTTGTCGGGTGCGCCGACCACCCAGCGGAACTGGAAGATCGAGGTCGAACTCTTGCGCGGATCGACCGCCAGTGCCGCCTTGTTGCCCGCGACCCAGTCGTAGATGCTCCAGTGCATCGCGCCGAACGCCACGCAGGCGGCGTAGCGCTTGTCGAATGCGGCGACGCGCGGCGCGTGATAGCCGCCGAAGCTGTAGCCCATGACGGCAACGCGCTTCCGATCGACCTCCGGGCGGGATGCGACATAGTCGTAGGCAGGGATGCCGGCCGCCTCGTAGTCGTGCCGGCTGTGGATGTTGCGCAACCGCAGCGGCTCGGACTGCCCCGGGCCGTCGATCGCCAGCGTGTTGATCCCGCGCTTGGCGAAGTCGAGACCGGCGAAGATGACGCTCATCTCCTTGGCGTTGTCCATGCCGTCGAACAGCACGACGGTCGGACGCGGGCCAGACCCCGCGCCCTTGACGAAATAGGCCGGCAGGCTCGTGCCCTCGTACGGCACCTCGACGCGCTCAATGTCGGGATGAAGCCGCGCCATCGCACCCTGGTAACAGCGCAGCGCGTTGCGATACATCGCGAGCTTGTCGGGGCCCGGCGGCATGAAGCGCTCGGCGCTGTAGTAGTAGTTGCCGGCGCGCATGTAGTGATGCCCGGCCGTGATGGTGCGGCCCTCGGCCGCCGCCTTGTCGGCGACCGCCGCGACACGGTCGGCCATCGCGCACCATTCCTCGCGCCACACCTTGTCGGGGTCGCCCTCGCCCGCGCGCACCTTGAGCCGCCGCGCGACGCGATCGACCTCCTCCATCGCGACCGCGCCATAGGGCGCCATGCCCTTGACGATCTGCATCGCGTTCGACCAGCGCAGATTGCCGGGAAAGTGCACCGCCCAAGTGCTTTCGGAACCAAGTGCGCTTTCGGAAGCTAATGTGCCTTCGGAATCATGTCTGCCTTCGGCACCGCTTTCGCCCGCCGCCATGTCGCGATCCTTTCTGCCGCAAGGCCGTTCAATCTACGTTGTTTACAAGCGAACCCGTGTTGCGTCGATGTGGCCGCTGCCCGCCGATCGCGCGCCAAAATACCCCTTGGCGGCGCCCTTGGCGCAATGGGATGATGTCGAAGCAACCCGGGCCGCAGAAGCCCGCAAGGAGAAACCGTATGGAATTCGGCATTCTGTTCACGTCCCATCCCAACGTCGATAGCGAGCCCTATCCGCATCGCGACGTGCACGCGCGGGTGACGCGCGAGGTCCTGCGGGCTGACGAACTCGGCTTCGACTATGCCTGGGTGGCGGAACATCATTTCAGCAATGAATACGGCATCATGCCGGATGTGTTCGTCTATGCCGGCTACCTTGCGGCACTCACCAAGCAGATCAAGATCGGCACCGCGGTGGTGACGCTGCCGCTCGCCAATCCGATGCGGGTCGCCGAGAACGCCGCCTTCGTCGACATTCTCAGCAACGGACGGTTCGTGCTCGGGCTTGGCTCGGGCTACCGCAAATACGAGTTCGACGGCTTCGGTCTCGATTTCGAGGGACGGCGCGACGTGCAGGAGGAGGCGCTGCCGCTCTTGTTCGAGCTCTTGCAGAAGAAGCGTGTCGATCATCGCGGCAAGCATTTCCAGTACAAGGTCGACGGCTCGTACGAGATTTTCCCGCACGCCGTGCAGCAACCCTATCCGCCGGTTTTTCTCGCGGGCGCGACCGACCGATCGATCGGCGTTGCCGGCCGCATGGGCTGCGGACTCATGCTGTCGAGCTGGACGCCGTTTGACGAACTCGGCCGGCAGACCGCGAACTACCGCAAGCATCTCGAAGAAACTCCGGCAGCGTTGCGCACCAATCCGGCGCGCGGACACGCCGACGTGGTGCGCTGGACTTACGTGGCGGAAAGCGACGCCCGGGCGAAGCGCGAAAGCGAGGCCGGCATGATGCGCCACCTCCAGCATTTCTCCAGCAGCCATACGTCGGGCTATCTCGGCACGGTGTCGGACGGCGGCGGCACCAGCAAACGCGATTTCGACGCGCTCAACAAGGACATCATCCTGCACGGCTCGCCCGCGAGCGTGATCGAAAAGATCGAGCGGCTGCGCGACATGACCGGCGTCCGCTCTATCATGCTGCACTATCCGCCGTGGTACGGCTACGACAAGGCGATGGCGTCACTCGAAATGTTCGCCCGCGAGGTCATGCCGCACTTCAAGACCAAGGCCCCAACGCGCCTACGTGCGTAGCGTCGGAGCGACTTCGATCTCTCCGTCATTGCGAGCGCAGCGAAGCAATCCAGCATCGTGCGTGCCTGGATTGCTTCGTCGCCCTGGGGCTCCGTCGCGAGGACGGCGGTCACGATCTTCGCGCGAATGTGGTCTGGCGCTGCTATCTGCTGGTCGCCTTCTCCAGGAAGCGGACCAGCGCGGTGCGATCGTCGGGAGAGCCGATGACCTGCTCGGGCATCTTGGTGCCGGGAGTGTATTGCGCGGGGCCGATCTCGAACAGCTTCGACACGGTCTCGGGCGTCCAGACGACGTCGAGCTTCTTGAGCGCATCGGAGAAACTGTAGCCCGGCAGCGTCGCGATCTTGCGGCCGAAGATTCCCGCGAGCGTCGGACCAGCGCGCACTCCGTCATTGGCGTTCAATGTGTGGCAGGCCACGCAAGCGCGATAGACCTCGGCGCCTGGATCGCCCGCAAAGGCCGCCAGCGGATCATCGGGCGCGCCCACCATCACGGCGCCGATCGGCTCGCCGGTGATCGCATCCCAGCGCCGGATCGTGCGATCGGCCCCGCCGGTGAGCAGCGTGCGGCTGTCGGGAAGGAACGCTACCGACCAGACTGGCAGCCCCGGCCCGACCAGCGTGCGCGCAAGCTTGCGGGTGGCGCGCTCGATGATCGCGACGGAACCGCGGATACCGGCAGCGGCAATGAGCTTGCCGTCGGCCGACACCGCGACGGCGATGATCGGCGTCGGCCCGGCCTCGATGGTTGCCTGAACTTCGCCAGCTGCGGAGAGGACGTACACGCTGCCGTCGGCGCCGCCCGCGACGATCTCGCCGTCGTGCGCAACCGCGACTGCATTGACCGCCGACGGCAACGTCGCGATCACGGGTGCGCCATCCGCGAGCGGCCAGATGCGCACCGTGGCGTCATAGCCGCCGGTGACAACCTTGCGCCCATCCGGCGCAAACGCGATTCCATTGACGTTGTCGCGATGGCCTTCGAGCACGCGCGGCACGCCGCCTCCCAAGGGCCAGAGCCGCGCGGTGCGGTCCCACGACGCCGATGCGAGCATCTTGCCGTCCGGCGAGATCGCGAGCGCCACCACCGGCGCGCTGTGGCCTTCGAGCACGCGCACCGGCTGCGCGTTACCGGGCATCCAGATGGCGATGCGGGTATCCTCGCCACTCGTTGCCACGCGTCCGTCCGGTAGGAACGCAACCGCGTTGACCGCCCCGTCATGGAAGCGAAGCACCTGCTCGGCCGCATTGCGCGTGAGCGACCAGCGGATCGCCGAGGTGTCGAAGCTGCCGGAAACCGCCTGCGTACCGTCCGCCGAAATCGCCAGCGCCCGCACCGGCCCGCCGTGGCCGCGCAGTTGCGCATGAGCCGGCGCGAGTGAAAACAGGAGCGCAAGGACGACAGGGACGCGGCGCATCGGCATCAGCTTAGATCAACCTTCGGCGGGGCGCATCCCGAGTGCGCGTATTTTCTCGCGCACCGCGTCGTCGCGCAGCGCGGCGAGGAAAGCCTGCACGGCCGGACGGTCGCGGCGGCGCTCGACCAGCAGGAAGTCGTAATCCTCCGGCGCGATCGGCAGGAAGGCGAGCCCGTACATCTGGGCGACCGAAGAGATCGCGATTCCCCAATCGGCGCGGCCCTGCGCCACCGCGGCGGCGACCGCGTTGTGCGAGCGTGGCTGGTTGCTGTAGCCGCCCGGCCGCGCGCCGGCGAGCAGTTGATCGATCAGTACGCGCGTGCCGGCGCCGGCATTGCGGTTGACCATCAGGCAGTTCGCGTCGGCGAGCGCGATCCTGATGGCGTCCCGCGCGTCGCGGCCGGCGAAGCGCGCGTCGTCGACCCGGTGCACGAAGCCCTGCATGCGCTGCCAGCCCTTCACCAGCGCGAGGCCGGGGCGCAGCAGATGTACGTTGTAGATGCCGGACGCCGGATCGACGAGATGCGTCGGCGCAAGATCGCATTCGCCGCGGCCCGCGGCCGTGACGCCGCCCTGGCTGCCGACCGCGATGGTGCGCGCCTTGAACCCGCGCTCGACAAGCGCGCCCAGCACGATATCGAGCGCGACGCAATGGCTGCCGACGATGACGATGTCCGGCATCACGGCGCTCTGGCCGATGAGCGTCACACGCGCGCGGGTACCGGCATCGAGCGCTCCCGCCAACGCGTCGATCTCGATGAAGCCATCGGCCTGCGAGAAGCTCGTGACCGAGCCCGAGCCTTTGGCGGTCGGGAACGCCACCGGTCCGGCTTCGCCCGCGGCCAGCGCCACCAGCACGAACTCCTTGCGGCCCATCTCGGAGGCGATGCGCACCGGCACGTCGGCCTCGATCGTGCGCGCAGCTTCCGCAGGCAGCCCGGCGAGCGCGCGGATCACCGGCGCCACGAACGCGTGGAAGGTGAAGATCGCCGAGGTTGGAAATCCCGGCAGCACCGCGAGCGGCTTCCCGCCGGCGACCGCAAGGCAGAGCGGCTTGCCGGGCTTGAGCGCGACGCCATGCACCACGACGCCGGGCGAACCGAGCTTCGACGCGATGCGGTGGGAGAGATCGCCCGCGCCCTTCGACGTGCCGCCCGAGAGCACGACCATGTCGCAGGCACCGAGCGCGGTGCGCACCGCAAGCTCGAGTGCAACCTCATCGTCCGGGAAGGCGCCGAAGGGCACCGGCTCGCCGCCGGCTTCCGCGACCGCCGCCGCCACGATCGCGCCGTTGCTGTCGTAGAGCTTCGCGGGCGCAAGCGTGCCACCCGGCGGCACAAGCTCGTCGCCGGTCGAGAGCACCGCGACCTTCGGCCGCCGCACCACGTCGACCTCGGCGATGCCGCAGGCCGCCAGCATGCCGATCTCGCGCGACGAGACGCGCGTGCCGCGCCGCAGCACCGTCTCGCCGCGCGCAATGTCGGAGCCCGCGTAAGAGACGAACTGGCCGGGCACGACCGCGCGCCGTACGTCGATGACCGGGGTCTTCGTATCCTCCGCCAGTTCGGTAACCTCGACCATCACCACCGCGTCCGCGCCTCGCGGTATCACGCCGCCGGTCGCAATCGTCGTGGCGGTGCCGGGCATGACTGCAAGCGACGGCGCATGTCCGCAGACGACGACTTCGCCGTTGAGCGTCAGCCGCCGCGGCGCGGTGTCAGTCGCACCGGACGTGTCGGCGGCGCGTAGCGCGAAGCCGTCGACATTGGCGCGATCGAACGGCGGCACGTCGATCGGCGCCGTCACGTCGTGGGCGAGCACGCGGCCAAGCGAGGCCGCGAGGATGACCGTCTCCGCGGCAAGCGGCGACAGATCGAGGTGCCGCGCAAATCGGGCGCGCGCCTCCTCGGCGGAAACCACTTCGAGAAACTGCTCCTGCCGCGCCGCGCGGCGGACCGCGGCAATGAGCTCGCTCTCGTCTTTCGATAGCGGGCGCGACCGGTCGCTCATGGCCAAGCTTGTATCATGACCTCAGTGCCGGGCGGGTATCCCTCGCTGTCGGCCGGAACCAAAATCCATCCGTCGCTCTGTGCCAGCGCCGAATGCGACACATAGCCCGAGGCTATGGGGTCTGCCTTGCCATCGTGAACGCGCACCGGAATGATTTCGGCAAGCCCCAACGTGGAGGCGACCTTGCGCGCGAGCCTGGCGGTCGTCCCAGGCTGCAGTTCGACGCCGCCGGCAAGCCGCGCCAGCATCGGCCGGCCGAGCAGCAGCCACCCCGCAAGCGCGGCGTCGAGGCGGCCGGGCAAGACAAGGACCGGCCGCGGCCCCACGGCGCCAAACGCCGCGGTCTCGCCCGGCGAGATCGCGATGCCGTGCGCCTCGATGCGCCCGACGCCGGCGAGCGTGCGCACGCTGCGATCGTTCCGGCCGCTTCCGGTGCCGCCGATCACGATCATCGCATCGACGTCCGTGCCAACCAGCGCCTCCGCGAGTTCGCGCTCGCCTGCATCGACAAGCGTCGCTCCTGCGGTCGCAAGTGCGCCCGCGACCAGTTCGCAGATGGCATCAAGAATGACGTCGCTCTCAATCCGCGCCCGCACCAGATGAATGCGCGGCGCACGGACCACCACCTCGCCGATCCCGGCCGCCGCCAGGACCGCGATGTCACTGCCGCGCAACCGTTGGCCGGCCCGCCGCAGAACCGTTCCGGAGCGCATATCGCCATCCGGCAGAAGCACGCCCTCGCCGGGCGCGACCTGCGCCAAAACCTCGTGACGGCCATCGCGCATCCCGACGGCATCGAGCGGCGCGACCGCGTCGGTCCCGGGCGGCAGCGGCTCGCCCGCGTCGACGCGCACCGGGGGAACTGTGAGCAGCGCCGGCGCATAACCGCCCGCGTCGGCCGTCGCGTCCGACGCGAGCGCGAACCCGTCGCGCAAGGCGCGCGCCGCAGCGGGCATTCCAGCCGTCGCGACGACATCGGCGGCGAGCACGAAGCCGCGGGCGCCCGCAATGCCGGCGGCCTGCGGCGCAACCGGCGTCACCAGCAAGCGCGATGCGCGCAAGAACGTCCGCCAACGGCGTCAGCCGGGCAATCCGCTGCGGCGATTGTGTTTCATCGTCCATCGCGGCTCAGTATATAGGTGTCGTGTGCCGAATGCGGCGTCGATGCCGCGCGGGATAGCGGAACCAGCTCAGCCGATGACGGAAAAGACCATCAATCTGCGCGGCCTCAAATGCCCGCTGCCCGCCCTGAAGGCACGCAAGGCGCTCGCCGGCCTGAAATCCGGTGACCTGCTGGTCGCCGAATGCACCGATCCGCTGACCGCGATCGACATTCCCAATCTCGTCAATCAGACCGGCGACACACTGGAAGACGGTTCGCGCGATGGCGAGGTGCTGGTGTTTCGCATCCGCAAGCGGTGACTGGCAGTCCGGGGCTCGCCGGCTCTTTCGCAAATTCTGTGCAAAATTTTTTCACCGCTCGCCACGGCTCTGCACTAGCATTCGGGTCGGACAGCCTCGAAAAGGCGGAATATGGACGACAAATCGCCCAAGACGCGAAACGAGCTTGAGGCCTTGGTGCTGGCCGAATTGCAGGTCGTGCCGGGATGCGGAGGCGCCTCGCACGTGACGGTCGTCGGCTACGACAACTATCGTGTGGGCGCCACCTGGGAGGTCGCCAGTTTCAATCCAGGTACATCCAATCAAGAGATCTGCGAACGTGCGCTCGGCGACATCATTTTGCGCCTGCAAAAACGGTTTGACATTTTGGAATAAGGTTCCCGCAAGCGAGAAAGAGCCTGCATTTCCCAGCACTAGTACCGGCGCATTTATAGAAGAGCATCTGGACTAGGCGCTGAGTGCCTCGCGCAGGATCTTGCGTGCGGGTTCGGAGCCGTCGAGCAGGCGCAGCGTGCGGCGCTTGAACTTCCAGCCCTCCGGCGTGCGCATGAGCTCCCACTTGTTCGCCGCCATGCGGTGCACGCGGAAGCCCTTCGACGCGCCGTGGTTCGGCACCTCGACCGGCTCGCCCTGTGTCTGCGGCACCAGGATTTGCAAATACGAGATGACGGTCGCGGTGTCGCCGTCGATCTTGACGAACGGCAGCCCGGTGAAATGCGCAAGCCCGCCCGCAATGGCCGCCTGGTGGCCGGGGCTCATGACCTGCTCGGCCAACCCCTGACGCCCGCGCGGGCTGGTCAGTCCTTCGCCGCGGTCGAACGAACCGTCCTCCACCCAGCAGGCCGCGATATGGTCCTTGCCGCCGGTGTCGGCGCTCGGCGGATGGCTGGCGATCAGATTGTAGATCTCGAGCCGGTCTTCGATCGCACGGATGCGATCTTCGAGGGTGGGGTCGGTTGCTGTCGACATGGTCCCTGAGGCTCCAGCGAAGTTCATCGTTGCTTGATTTGGAGAACGTGCCACAGCCTACCCTCCTCCCGCGAGCGCTTGCGAGCGGTGGGGAGGGTCGGCGCGCGTCGCAGGCAAGTTTACGCAGCCTGCGTAAACTTGGCTGCGTGCGAGCCGGGGTAGGGGGTGGTTCGGCGAATCTAGATGCCCCCCACCCCCGACCCCTCCCCACCACTTCGCTCCGCTCAGTGGGAGGAGGGGAGCCGAGCGAGCCCGACGTTGATTATCTCGGGATCAACTCGCCGATCGCGCCGGCGTCGTGCGCCGAGAAGAACACTCGGCCGTCCGGGATCGCCACGATGGCGCGCGCGCCACAGTTTGCTCCGGGTATCTCGTATTCGCCGATCACGCGGCCGTCGGGCGCCATGCGGCCGATGCGGTTGGCGAAATTCTCGGTGAACCAGAGGTCGCCATCCGGGGCGACGCAGACGCCGCGCAGCGACGCGTCCGGCGTCTTGACCGGCCATTCGGTGATGCGGACCTGCTTGTCGATGCGGCCGAGTGCGTTCGCCTTGGTCTCGACGAACCAGATGTTCCCGTCGGGATGCACCGCCATGGCGCGCGGCTCGCAGTTCGGCGTCGGGATTTGGTACTCGGTGACGTGGCCGTCCATCGAGATGCGGCCGATCTGGCCGGCCTCGTATTCGCTGAACCAGATATCGCCGTCGCGCACCACCGGCGAGAGCGGCCGGCAGCCAGGCGTCAGCCCCTTGGAGAACTCCGTCACTTCGCCTTTTGGCGTGATGCGGCCGACCTGGCTGAGATGCGCTTCCGAGAACCACAGATTGCCGTCGGGGCCACAGACGATGCCGTCCGGACCGGCGCCCGGAGTCTTGAGCGCGAACTCAGTGATCTCACCCGCCGTGGTGATGCGCCCGATCCTGTTGCCGGCGTTCTCGCAGAACCAGAACGCGCCGTCGGGTCCCGGGATGATGCCGATCGGCTTGGCGTTCGGCGTCGGCGTGTCGAACTCGGTGACGCGGCCGCTGTCGGGATCGAGGCGGCCGATCTTCGACGTGCCGCTTTCGCAGAACCACAACTGCCGGTCGGGACCGTACACGATGATGTAGGGCGCGCTGCCGGCGCTCGGGATCGGATGCAGCACGATCTCGACATCCGCGTTGGTGCGGATCGTGCTGCGCGGCGACGCGATGGGACTTGCGGCCATGATGGCTCCTCTGGTGATCTTCGTGACGCTTCGCGCTACTTCGGCGGGATGACCGGGACGAGCAGGAACAATTCCTGGTCGCCGCCCGCGTAGACCGTGTTCTGGCCGTCGTTGTAGTCGGCGTGATAGTGCGTGTAGGGCGCGCTGCCGATACCGTCGCGCGGCTGGATGTCGAGCCGCAGGCGATGACCCTTCTTGAACACCATGGAGGTCGGCCAGATTTCCACGTCGACCTTTACGATCTCGCCGGGCTTCAGCCAGAGCCGCCGCAGGTGCTTGTGATAGGGCCGGTAGGGCTTCGACAGCGCCGGATCGAGCTCGCGGTGCGAGACACGCAGCCAGCCCTTGGCGACCGGCACCTGGCCGCCCTGCTGCCCGGTGTCCCACACGTCGTTGCCGGCGGGGTCGATGTTGCGGATGGTGAGGAAGAGATCCATGTCCTCGCTGGTGCTCGACACGTAAAGCTGCGCCGCGACCGGCCCGGTGATCTCGGTGTCTTCCGTCATCGGCGGCGTCACGAGTGAGATGCCCTTGGCGGGCGGATGGCCGTGCGAGCCGCCGGTCGCCTCGTAGGTGCGCGACGCGGTCTGCGCAGGGTTGCTGCGCGCGAGCGTGCCGGCGATGCCCTTGCCCTCGCTGTCGTCGGGCTTCGACAGATCGAGATAGAGCTTGGTCCACTGCGTGCGCGCCAGCGGCCATTCCTGCTCGTAACGCCATTCGAACTTGTCGTTGCCGTGGCGGATCGCGAGCTTCACCGGCGGATCGTCCATGATGCCGGTGTCGATGCCCTTGAGCCAGTAGTCGAACCAGCGAAGCTGATCCTGTCGGCCGTTCTCGCTGTAGAACGCGTGGTAGTGCGTGCCCTGGTGGATGCGCAGCTTCTTGTTCTTCGAGGCGGCGCGCGTGAATCCCTCGGTCGCGCCGCGCAGGTGCAGCGCCATGCCCGACCAGTTGCCGATGGCGTAAAACGGCAGCTCCATGCTGTCCCACCACGCCTGCTGGCTTTTGAACACGCCGGAGTCGAGGCTGTTGCGCATCATGTTCCAGAGCAGGTTCTCCTGGAACGTATCGGGATTGTGCCGGTACGCACGGCCGAGCAGATGGTGCGCCATGTGCATGGTGAACCAGCTCACGATGAAGCCCGCGCCGAAGATGCCGCCATGATAGAGCACGTCGCGATACTGGTCGGCGGCGCCCTCCCACGGCATGATGCACTTGAGCGACGGCGGCTTGAGGTTCGCGACCCACCACTGCGTGCGCGCGAAGAACGAGATGCCGATGGTGCCGACGTTGCCCGAGCTCCACGGCGCGTGGCCGGCCCATTCGATCGCGTCGTAGAAGTCGATCGCCTCCTGCTGCGAATAGGCGATGAGCTGTCCCGGCGTCTTGCCGGAGCCGCGCTCGTCGACGCGGAGACAAATGTAGCCGCGCGGCACCCACCATTCCGGGTTGACGGTCTCCCAATTCATGTAGGGATTGGGGCCTTCCTCGAGGTCGTGCGGCGGCACCCAGAGCTTGTCCTTCTGGTAGATGCCCATGTTCATCAGCACCGGGAAGGTGCCCGGCGCGTCGGGGCGAAAGACGTCGGCCTTGAGGATCGTGCCATCCCGCATCGGGATGTCGACGTCCTTCTCGATCTTCATCTTGTAGGTAGGCTGCGACAGGTTGTTCTGCCGGTCCTTCACTTGATCTTGCATGGGGCCTCCCCGGACGATTGTTTTCGTTGACCGAAATTGTCGCGCGGCAAGCTAGCAGATCGCAGGGCCTTGCCGCCATGCCGCGGCGGAGCGTGCGGGCCGCACGTTTAAGGCTTGACCGGCAGCGGGCCGAACGCAGGCGGCGGGATGCGTCGCCGCGAGGCCGCCTCGTAGGCCGAAGCGATCTTCAGCAGCACGTCTTCCTTGCCGGGCTCGGCGCGAAACACGAGCGAGAACGGCAGCCCGGGTGCAGGAATCGCGGTCGGCGTGTGGGACGCCTTCGATACATAGCGCGTGCGATCCTGGCTCAACACAAAGACCGGATCGTAGACGGTGGTGACGTAGCCCGCCGGAATCAGCACCTCGGTCAGGCCGGCGTTCGGCCCGCTCAAGGACTCGGGCGTCAGGTTGGAGACGATGTCGTATTGATACGCGCCGCCGATCAATCCAGGCGGCCACGGCGTATGCAGCCGCACCAGCGCATCGAGCTTGTTCTCCAGGATCACCATCATGTCGACCCGGCGCAGCAGTTCGCGCAGCATGATGCGCTCGTCGACGCCCTGCCGGCCGCCCAGCGGATTGCGCGGATCGCTCACCTCTTCCCAGTTCTTGAATGCCGCGCGCTGATCGTCGCCCCAGAATTTGGATCGCGCATTGAGCGCGGCAAAATCGGTGAGCGTCTCGGCGAAGCCTTTCGCTTTCCAATCCGCCGCGCGGCGGCTCAGGTACTGCGGAATGTGGAAGCGGAACGCCATCGCCAGCTCCTGTTGCTGGACGGTGGCGAGGTCGAGGTTCGACGGCGGCGCGATCCGGCCCTCCGCCATCTCGACGCAATAGTCGATCGGCTTCATCGTCCCAGTGCCGAAGATTTTCCCCGGTGCAAATTCGGTCGGCACGATCGCCGCGGCGAAGTCCTTGAACACCGGTTGCCCGTCGCGGCGGAGGCGGAACAACAGGTCCGGCATGAACACCGGAACGAGCCGCGCCAGCGCCTGGCGGAAGTCGGTGGTCATCCGCTCGGCGTCCGGATCGGGCGTCCACAGCGGATCGGACGACTCCACCAGCGTGACGCCGAGATGTGCGCCGAGTATCGCTTTGATCTCGCGTGACGCAGCGGTGACGATCGGCTCCTCGGTCTTCGAGCCCTGAGGGATCACCATCGACTCGCGGATGACGCCGAGGCGCATGCCCGTTGAGTTCGCCCGGCCGGCCGGACATGGCGGTGTGGCCCGCGTAGGGCGTGCTCAACACCGACGCGCGCGGCACCGTGGTGAACGGATCGCGCGGGTCGTAGTAGCCGTCGACCGGGTCTTTCAGGGCATCGAGCACCTTGGCGCAGTCCACGATGGTGCGGCAGTGGATGCCGCTGCGGTCGCAGTAGATGTCCGCGCCGATCGCGCCGCCGTCGAACCCCAGCATCGCCTTGTGCGGCAGGATCAGCGCCACCGCGTTGTGATTGGACGGACCGCGGCACGATGCGCGGGTTTCCTCGCCGAGAGCCGCCATCACCAGATTGGTGCTCACCGCCACACCCGACCCCGAACTCGAACCGAGCGAAGCCGAGCGCGTCGTGTCGTAGGGATTGGCCGGATTGCCGGCCCAGGTGCTGCGCTGATAGCCGAGCGTCGACGGCAACACCTTGTCGGGCCTGTGGCGGCCGCCCGGATCGCCCGCGCGGCCGTTGTACTCGGTGTTCACCGCCTTGGCGAAAATGATCGCGCCCTTCATGCGAAGCTGCTCGACCAGCTTGTGATCTCGCGCCGGGACGTCGATGTCGTAGCGCGCATCGCCGCCACCGGTCGATCGCATGTCCTTGGTGTCGAATGGATCCTTGAACGCAAACACCACGCCGTACATCGGCATCGTCGCCAGATCGGGATCGCGGCCGAACTCGCGATCGAGCTCGGCGGCGCGCTCCAGCGCGTCCGGATAGTGCCGGAAGAATTCGCACACCGGCGGCGCGCCCGGAGGAAGCGGCCCTTGCGACGGATGACGATCGAAATCGCCCCGGCAGGTCACCGAGCGCTCGCCGCGGATGTTCAGGGTGCCGAGCGCGTTCACCTGCCCGGCGTCGGGAATGCCGGCGATCATGCCGAACTGTTGCTGAACGCCTGGATCGGACGCGGTCGCTTCCATGCGGCCGTATTCGAGCGGCGGTCCCTGGTAGCGATCGAGATCGGGCAGGATGGCCGACGCCTTGACGGTCTGGGTCGGAAAGCGGATCGGCCCCGTGGCGCGGATCGCGCCGGCCGCTTCCGGCACCGGGGCGCCATCGGGGGTGACCAGCAGGCTGGCGACGCCGTTATAGGCGCGCACGCGATCGATATACTGTCGTACGATGGCGACGCAGGTCGTCTCGCCGGAGCGGATGGCGGCGTGAAGCTCGCCGATCGTTGCTTCTTCCAGGCGAAAGGAACCGGCCGGATTGCCGCTCGGATTGGTCATGGCGTTACCTTCTCGCACAGGGAGCCCAGCCGTTCGAACGACCGTCCATTTTTCCGCCAGTCAGCCGAACCATGTGAGCCGAACAAAGTCCGGCAGGCAATAAGCGCCGGCGCACGGCGACCCGCACGATTCTCAAGGCTTGACAAAAATCAAAGCCGGGGACGCTATCGGGTCAATAAACTTGGTTGGAGGGCGCCCATGTTTGACCGGTTCGTCGAAGGCTTCATGGCGTTTGTCAACGCCCTTCCGATCTTGTTCGCGGACAAGGACTCGCCGAATTTCACCCTGATCCGAACGATGCTCGGATTGCTCTTGATCATCTTCGTGATTTATCTGATTGCCCTGCGGCCATTTCGCTCGACTATTGCGAACTGCATCAAGAAGGTGTCGAGTCTGATCACACGCAACTCGTGAGGCGCCGCAATGACGGTTCCGACGTACCGTGATCTGGCCTGGAACCGGCTGCTTGAGGTTATCCGCGAAGCTGCGGGAGATTCGCGGCAGGGCGCGGCGCTCGAAACTGCCTTGTCCCAGTTCCACAGCAAGTTCCATGCGGCCGTCGACACGGTGCCGGCGGTGGCGGCGATCCTCGACCAGACTGAGCGCGTCGATCAACCGGACGACGAGGTCGTCGACCCGATCAATCGTGCGGACGATATCGCGGCGCATCTCACCGAAAAGCTGCAGGACCGCTAACCGGCCTCACGCCGAGCCCCATACCTCCCGTGCCGTTTCGACGATCAGGCGCAGCTTATCGGTCTCACGGGCGACATCCATCGTATTGCCGCCGATGCCACTCGAGAATCCGCATTGCGGCGAGAGCGCAAGCTGCTCGAGCGGAGCGAATTTCGCCGCCTCTTCGATGCGCCGCTTGAGCTCGTCCTTGGTCTCCATCGCGGCGCTCTTGGTGGTGACGAGGCCGAGCACCGCGACCTTGCCCTTCGGCAGGAATCGCAGCGGCTCGAACGAGCCCGCACGCGCGCTGTCGTATTCGAGGAAATAGCCGTCGACGTTGATCTCGTTGAACAGGAGATCGGCGATCGGCTCGTAGCCGCCTTCCGCCACCCAGGCGCCGGCGAAATTTCCGCGGCAGAGATGCATGCAGACCGTCATGTTGGACGGCCGATCCCGGATCGTGTCGTTGAGCAGCTTCGCGTAGGTCTTCGGCAGCGTCGCGGCATCCTCGCCGATATTGGCCACCTGTCGGCGCAACTCGGGATCGCACAGGTAGGCGAGGTTGACCTCGTCGATCTGCAGGTAGCGGCCGCCCACGGCGGCGAAATCGGCGATCTCCTCGCGATAGAGGCGCGCAAGATCGTCGTAGAACGCCGCGAGGTCCGGATAGGCCTCGGGATCGATCGCCTCGCGCCCGCCGCGGAAATGCATCACGGTGGGCGACGGGATGGTGATCTTCGGCGTCGCGCGGGCAATCGAGATCAGGTACTTCAGATCGTCGACGAAAATTCCGCCGCTGCCGGGCCGGGCCAGCTTGCCGGTGACCCTGAGCGCCGGCGCGCTGTTGTCGCGGTCGCCCTCGGCGGTATGAAAGCGCACCTTCATCTTCGACGGCACCAGGCTGACATTCTTGAACTTCAGCATGAAGTCCCGGTGCCAGGAGTGGCGGTTGAATTCGCCGTCGGTCACGACCTTGAGGCCGACATCCTCCTGCAGGCGCACCACGTCGCGAATGGCCGCGCGCTGGATGTTCTGGAGTTCGACGGCCGACATCTCGCCCTTCTCGGCGCGCTCGCGCGCCTCGATCAGCGCGCCGGGCCGGATCAAACTGCCGACGTGATCGGCGCGAAAGGGCGGTGTGGTCCGTTCCGACATTCTTCCTCTCCGGGGCGGGTGCCCATTGGCGGGTTCTAGCCGATCGAACGATAGCATACGGCTGTGCGCGCCCATGCGCTCATGTAGACTGTGCGGCCAGAGTGTTCGCAGCAGGCGCGCCGCAACGAGGGCGCGGTTTCGCGCGCACGAGAAAAAGAGCAGGAGGGGAGGATGGATTTCAGGCGCGCTTTGCTATCCGCCATCGTGACCGCAAGCTTCGGCGCCTTCGCCGCCGGGCCGGCCGGAGCGCAGGGGGCCTATCCCGACAAGCTGATCAAGATGATCGTGCCGGCACCGCCCGGCGGCCAGACCGACGTGCTGGCGCGGCTGCTGGCGCAGAAGATCCAGACGGCAGTCGGACAGAACGTGATCATCGACAATCGCGGTGGCGCCGGCGGTGCGCTCGGCGCGAGGGCGCTGGCGGCCGCCGAACCCGACGGGCACACGCTGTTCTACGGGAACACCTCGACGCTCGCCGTCATCCCGGCGGTCTCCAAGAACCCGGGCTACGACCCCGCGAAGAACTTCGCGCCGATCGCCAGTGTCTCCGACAGCTACATGATCCTGGTGGTGCACCCGTCGTTCCCGGCCAAGACCGTCAAGGAATTTCTCGACTACGCCAAAGCGAATCCCGGCAAGCTCAACTTCGGGCATGCGGGCGCCGGCAACGTCACGCATCTGACCGGCGAGATGTTCCGCTCGCTCGCGAAGATCGATTTCCTCGGCGTCCCGCATCGCGGCGGCGCCGAGTTCGATTACCAGCTTGCTCGGCCAGCAGGTGGACTTCCTGTTCGAGAGCCCGGTGGTGCTGCTGCCGCTCATCCGTGAAGGCAAGCTGCGCGCGCTGGGCGTGACCAGCGCCAAGAGCCAGGCGGGCTTCCCGACCATGGTGGAGGCCGGCGTGCCGGGCTTCGTGGCGACGCTGCTCACCGGCATCGTGGCGCCCGCCGGGACACCACCGGCGGTGGTCGGCAAGCTCAACGGCGTCATCAACGAGACGCTCAAAGCCGCCGACATGCAGGAGTTGCTGACGAAGTTCGGCTCGGAACCGCGCATCGGCTCGCCGCAGGATTTCGCCGCGTTCCTCGCCGGCGAAACCAAGCGCTGGGGCGATGTCGCAAAAGCCGCCAATGTGGTGGTCGACTAGACCGGACAAACATCGGGAGAGAACGTGATGAAGGCTGGCGTTGCGAGTGAGAAAGGCGTCGTTGTCGCGGACATTGCGCAACCGCGGCCGAAGCCCAACGAGGTGCTGGTCAAGGTCAAGGCGGCGGCGCTCAACCGTGCCGACCTGACGACCGGGCGCGGCCTGCCGCATGGTCCGGGCGGCGGGATCGGCCACCCGATCGGCATCGAATGGGCCGGCGAGGTGATCGAGGTCGGCTCCGAGGTCAAGGACGTTTGGCCGGGCGAGCGCGTGATGTGCTCCGGCAATGGCGGCTACGCCGAGTACGCGGTGAGCGACTGGGGCCGCACCTTCCCGATCCCGAACGGCGTGAGCTACGAGGATGCCGCGACCTTGCCGGTCTCGCTCATCACCTTGCACAACGCGCTGATCACCGCCGGCCGCATGCAGCCAGGCGACAGCGTGCTGATCCAGGGCGCGAGTTCGGGCGTGGGCCTCATGGGCCTGCAGATCGCCAAGCTGATGGGTGCGAAGCTCGTGATCGGCTCGTCGACCAACGCCGAGCGGCGCGCGCGGCTCAAGGAATTCGGCGCCGATCTCGCGATCGACACGCGCGATCCCACCTGGCCCGACCAGATCCTGAAGGCGACCGACGGCAAGGGCGTGAACGTCGTGGTCGATATGCTGTCCGGCCCGCTGGTGACGCCGTTGATGCGGGCGACCGCGCTGCTCGGCCGCATCGTCAATGTCGGGCGGCTCGCCGGCACCAACGCGGAGTTCGACTTCAACCTGCATGCGCTGCGGCGCATCGACTATATCGGCGTCACCTTCCGCTCCCGCACGCTCGACGAGGTGCGCGTGATCAGCCGTCTGATGCGCGCCGACCTATGGGACGCCGTGAAAGCCGGCAAGCTCAAGCTGCCGATCGACATGCGCTTCCCGCTCGACCAGGTTCCCGAGGCGCATGCGCGCATGCACGAGAACAAGCACTTCGGCAAGATCGTGCTGACGATGTGAGGCGTCGGCGCTACTGCGCGTAGCTCGACTGCACGGCCTTGAGAGGTTTGATCCGTACCGAGCTTACGGCCGGCGAATAGCGCGGCGCGTCGGTACGTTGCTTGGACGCGATCTTGCCGACGCAGACCTTTTCATCGGCGTTGCACTGCGACTGACAGGTTTGCGACTCCGGCCTGATCGAAACCGGCCTTGTCGCACTGGATGCTGCAGAGGTAGCCGTCGCGGAAGCACTCTTGCAAATCTGCGGCGGCGCTGCCGACACCGGTTACGAAGAAGACGGCAGCCAGGCCCACAAGGCTTGCGGCTTTGAATCGGTTTGTCATGGCTCGCTCTCGTACCGGCGGGATTGCCATGGGTGCCGTCAATACTGTGGTGCCGGCTTCCGTACTGTGCCGGTCATCACACGTATGTCGCTTGCGGCTCGATGAAGTTCGAAACCGCCGCGCGGCCCGAGCCGACGGGGCGTCAGCGGAGCCCACATTGTTCCGCTCCGCTCGCGGCGCGATCAGTCACGTCGTTGATGTACTTGGCTATTTACGAAATGAGCGCCCGCGAGCCAGCGCGGGCCCTCGGATCGACCAGTCGATGACGAACCTGAAGGCTACCCGGCTTTTCGCCGTCCCGCCGTCTTCTTGGCGGCGGGGCGCGGCTTGGCGACGGCGGCTTCGCGCGCCGTGCCCTTGCCCTCGATCGGCAGCAGCATTTCGGTCTGCCCCGCGGCCCGCTTGCCGCTCTTCTTGGGCTTTTGCGCCGTTGCACCCGGCTTTGCGGCCGCCCCTCGTTCGTCCTGGACGCTGCGGCGAAGCGCGTCCATCAGGCTGATCACGTTACGCGCAGGCTCGGCTTGCTCTTTGGCGCGTGGAGGCTTGAAGCCCGCCTGCTTCTTCTTCAGCAGTTCGACGAGCGCATTCTCGAAATGGTCCTCGAACTGGCCCGGATCGAAGTCGCCCTTCTTGGTATCGAGGATGTGCTCGGCAAGCTTCAGCATCTCGGCCGGCACCTTGATGTCGTCGACGCCCGAGAAGTAGTCCTCCGCCTTGCGCACCTCGTAGGCGTAATGCAGCGTGGTGCCGAGAAGCCCTTTGCCGAGCGGCTCGAGCGCCATCACATGCTCGCGCTTGTGAAGCACGATGCGGCCGAGCGCCACCATGCCCTTGCCGCGCATTGCTTCGCGGATCACCGCGAACGCCTCCTGCCCGACCTCGTCGTTCGGCGCGATGTAATACGGGCTGTCGTAGAAGCGCTTGTCGATCTGCGACGACGGCACGAAGCGATCGATCTCGATGGTGTGCTTGCTCTCGACCTCAAGGGCCTCGACCTCGTCGTCCTCGATCTGGATGTAGACGCCCTTCTCGACCTCGTAGCCACGGCCCTTGTCGGCGGTGTCCACCGGCTCGCGCGTCTCCTCGTCCACCAGTTGCTGGCGCAGGCGATTGCCGGTTTTCTTGTTGATCTGCCGGAACGAGACCCGCTCCGACGAGGTGGTGGCCGGATTCACCGCGATCGGGCAGGAAACCAGCGAGAGCTTGAGGTGCCCCTTCCAATACGCGCGCGGCGCCATGACCAACTCCACTCACATGACTACTCTTGCAACCATTCCCGGGCAAAATAGTTCGCCCGTGACTCCGTGTGGAGTCCTGGTTTTGTTCTCCTGAAGGGCGGATGAACCGGCGAAACTAGCCCGGGAGTCGTTAAAATAATGCGGCATCCACGGCGACGCCGCCCAGCCCAACATGACGACGCCGCCCGCCAGGCAACCCTGGTGAGCGGCGTGCTGCATTCCGATACGGACCGAAGCGTCGCCGCTCAGGTGCCGACCTTCTCTTTGACGCACTTCGTCACGTGGCTGGTCTTGGCGGCGCCCGCAAGCGGATTCGGCTTGTGGTCCGCGGCATCCTTCTCGCAGGCTGTGGCGGCATCCTTCTCACACTTGGTCATGAAGCTATTGAGCGCAGCGCCCGCAAGCGGATTGGGCTTGTGAGCAGCAGCCTCCGCTTTGCAAGTCGTCGTGGCAGTTTCGGAATAGGCCGGCGCGGAGATCAGGCACATCGCCGCGATGGCGAATGCTATTTTGATCATGGGTGTCCTCCTCGATGGGCGATGACCGCCAACCGCAATAATATCATTCCGCGACCGCCGAGCGACAAGCGGCGCGGCGTTGAAAATTCTGCGATTTACACAATGCCGTTAGGACGGAATCCCGCCGCCCCCTGCCACCGCTTTCGGGTGGAGGGTGCGCGCAACCGCCATCAGCGGTCGCGCGATACCGATCCCGAGCGACCACGAGAACTCGCTGCCGGAAAATTCCGGCAGCCGCGCCCCACGCGGCGCGACGCTCAGTTCAGAAGCCTAGCGCCTTGCAGCCTGTTCCTGCTGAACCCGCTGACTGAGGAGCTTGTCCTCAATCTCCTTGTAGATGCGGACCATCCAGCTTTCGGCACGCAACGCGCGGTCCTGGAAGTGATCGACCTGGACCTGAAGCTGCGCGGCGCGGTCCTCGGCCTCGCGAAGCTGCAACGACAGCTTGTGCGCGAGATCGAAGGCGCGATCGCAGTCTTCCTTGGCGGAGCGGGCGGCTTGGTCGAGCAACCCTACGATGGCTTGGCCTGAACGGTCGATCTGATCGTCGTTCCGCGGCCATTCCTTTTCGCCCGGCGAAAACGGAATGACCTTCTTTGGCCCGTCAAAAGTGCGCTGATTCATGACTACTGACCCCTACTGACCCCAACACGTTTCATTTGCCGCGGACAAAACGCTGCGGCGGCGGCAGACGAACGCACCGCTGACTGACCAAGTAACCCTAACAGTCAATTAAGGAGAAATCCGGGGACGAACATTCGGCCGCCGAATTATGCACATGCATGTGGCGGCGCGGCCACGCCTCCGCCTTGGGAAACTGGTCAGCCGGCGAGCGCCGCGTAGGACAGATATCCGACGGTCGATCCCTGCTCGACCGTGGTGACATCCTCCGGCAATTCGACCAGGCCATCGGTCTCGGTCAGCGAGGTGATGATGCCGGCGCCTTCCTGGGCGTGCTTGACGGCTTCGATCACGCCGTCGGCGGCGCGCGCGAGCTTGACGCGGACGTATTCGCGCCGGCCGCTCTTCTTGCGATAACCGAACGTCGCGCGCACCGGCAGAGCCAGCAGCGGCGGCACTTCCGCGCCGGCAAGCCGCAGCAGTATTGGCCTTACCACCCGCGCAAATGTGACGAACGCCGCGACCGGGTTGCCCGGCAGGCCCATGAACGCCGTGCCCTCCCCCAGATTCGTTCCGCGCACGACGCCCATCGCCACCGGCCGGCCGGGCTTGATGCCGACGCGCCAGAACACCAGGCTGCCGATGCCTTCGACCGCGCCACGCACGTGATCGGCTTCGCCGGTCGAGACGCCACCCGAGGTGAGCACGAGGTCGTGGCCGACGGCCGCAGCCGCAATCGCGCGCGCGAGTTTGTCCTTGTCGTCCGGCAGGATGCCGAGATCGGTCGGGACAGCGCCGAGCCGTTCGATCAGTCCGGCCAGCAGGTAGCGGTTGGCATCGAATAGCGCCGCAGCCGGGCGGAGCGTGCCGGGTTCGACGATCTCATCGCCGGTCGAGAATACCGCGACCCGCACGCGGCGGCGCACCTTGAGTTCGGTCAGTCCCACCCCGGCGGCGAGCGCAACATGCTGTGGCATCAGACGGCGGCCCGCCGGCAAGACCACCGAGCCGGCACGCACGTCCTCGCCGGCCAGCCGCCGATTGGCGCCACGCTTGAGCCCCGCCGGCACCAGCACCGCCTGTTCGTCGACGCGCACGTCCTCCTGCATGAAGACGGTGTCGGCGCCATCTGGCATCGGCGCACCAGTGAAGATGCGGACGGCCTCGCCGGGCGAGAGCGCTCGGCGCGCGGAATGACCGGCGGTCACGCGCTCAGCCACGCCGAGCCGAGTGTCGCGCGCCGCGTCGAGATCGGCGTGCCGCACCGCGTAACCGTCGACCGCCGAATTGTCGAACGGCGGCAGGTCGATCGGCGCCACGACATCTTCGGCCAGCACGCGCCCGATCGCAGCGGTCAGCGGCACGGTCTCGGTCTCGCCGACCGGCGCGATCCGCTCGGCGATGATCCGCTCGGCCTCCGCAACCGGCAGCAGCGGACCGGAGAACGCGAAGCAGTCGTCGGTGAGTTGCGCCATCAGCCGCGCTCCAGCGCCGCCATCACGTCATCGAACGGCGCGGCATGGCGATCGAGAATGTCGGCAACACGCTCGATGTCGTCGAGATCGACCACCGGGATTTTGACTTGCGGGAGCGGCGTATCGGACGCAATCGCCACTATCGCGCGGTCCTCCGGCTGCAGGAGCGGCTTGCCGACCGAGGCGCGGTAGACTTCGAGCTTGGGATGCGGCTCGCGCTTGTAGCCTTCGACCAAGGCCAGATCGACCGGGGTCAGCTTCCGCAGGAGCGTTCCCAGCGTGGGCTCCGGCTCGCCGCGCAGTTCATGGATCAAGGCAAAACGTACGGAGGACCCAATCAGCACCTCGGTCGCTCCGGCGATGCGGTGGCTGTGCGAATCCTTGCCCGGCTGGTCAATATCGAAGCCGTGGTGCGCATGCTTGAGCGTCGACACCGTGAGCCCGCGCGCCACGAGCCGTGGGATCACCCTGGTGAGGAGCGTGGTCTTGCCCGAGCCGCTCCAGCCCGCGAGGCCGATGATGCGCATGGTGCATTATATCGGCCAAATGCGCCCGATGCGCCAACTCCCCGACCCTCATGCTGAGGACTCCGTTATCGCGCCCCAGCACGGGAGCGCCAAGGCCCTCGGTCTCGACCTCGATCAAACCGGCCGAGCGTCCCCACTCGGCGGTAGAGGTCGGCGGAGGCGGCGCCCCAGATCGCCCTGATCAGTACTGACTATAACGGCGATGCGTGCGCGGTCACGGCACCGTCTCCCGATTGCGGATCGGCAGTCCGGTGATCAGGTTCTGCGGCTGCATGCGGAGCGTGCGATCCGGTGTCATGGCCAGCAACAGATAGATGGGTTCACCCTTGGCCTTGTCCAGCGCAACCTCCGGATCGCGAAAGGTCAGCCGGAACAGGCCGATGATCCGGTCGCGCGCGCCCGCTTCGAGTTCCTCACCGTTCCACAGGGCGTCGCCGATCCTGGTCGCCTCCGCGTCGAGCCCGACATACCAGGCGAGGTTGACGTCCTTGGTCTCGATGACCACGTCGACGTCGACCGCGACTGCGAGCAGGTGCCCGACCCAACGCCCGATCGCCACCCCGAGCGCGGCAAGCCCGATCCCGCCGGCGGTGAGGTCGAGCGCCATGTCGAACTGGTCGCTGCGCTGCCAATAGCCGGCCGCGTTCTCGTCGTTGAGCACTTCGATACCGGCAGGATCCGGCAAGCCGCGCATGGGGCCGCGCATGGGGCCGCGCATGGAGCCGAGCGGCGAAGCCGCCCGCCGGTTGCTTTCGACGATCTCCTCGTCGGCCGCGATCAGCGAGCCCTCGTGGATGGTGAGCCGCTGCGCGCGGAAGAACAGCTCGGCCGCCCGCACCATGAAAGCATCGCCGCAGCCGTCGAG
The DNA here is from genome assembly GCA_963749815.1 of uncultured Alphaproteobacteria bacterium. GTDB lineage: Bacteria > Pseudomonadota > Alphaproteobacteria > Rhizobiales > Xanthobacteraceae > VAZQ01. The sequence goes on from CAVVON010000032.1 coordinate 28,364, forward strand.
CACGTTGCGCAGGATCACGTGTACGAGCTGGTTGATGAACATCGGCGGCGTGCGGTCGACGTCTTGGCGCACGAGCGCGAGGTAGGCCGCCTCGACGGTCTTGTGGCGGATGAGATGATCGCGGAATGCGACCATCACCTGCCAGTTCTCGCGCGCATCCGCATTCGCGATCGCGGCGATCTCCTTGGCGTCGACCGGACGCCGCGGCTCGGAGAGCACGGCGGCGTGCAGCGTGCGCTCGGCCACGCAGGCGTTGGCCGGCGGATTGAGTTCGGGCCGCGCCAGATAGGCCTTGAGGAACTCGTTGGTGACGCGCAGCCCTCCGCCTTCGTCGCGGTCGAGCAGATGGTGCCCGCAGGAGAGCCAGAAGTCGTTCATCCGCTCAGGCCTCGCGTTGCTCGCGTCAATCCATCGGCCCCGTTTTCGCCAGAGCAGCGCCCCAAGGGTTCTGCATTTGCAAATGCAAAAAAGAAAACGAAGAGACCCGCCGCTATCGCCGGGCCTCGGCGCCGGCGAAATTTCGAGCGGCGCTTCGCTTAATAGCGAGCCGCGCCGAAGATGTAATTCAGGCCCCAGCGCGCGGTCACGACGCTGTCGTTGTTGGTGAACCGCACGTTGCTCCCAAAAGCGGGGCTGTAAATGGTGTCGTATTGCTGCTTGAGCTGAATGTAGAGCACCTCGGACTTCAGGCTCCAGTTGCCGGTCAGCTTCCATTCGGAGCCGACGCCCGCCGTCCAGCCCCAGCGCGTCGAACTGATCGCGTTCAATTCGTAAGGCGCGCCGAAGAACCGCGTGTAGGTGTTTTCGACATTGCCCCAGGCAATACCTCCGGTGAGGTAGATCATCACATCGTCGATGATGACGCCGGTCCGGGTCCGCGCGGTTCCGAACGATTTGAGCTTGCTGTCGAGCGTCAGCGTAACGCCCGGTGCGTTCGGATTGTCCTGGAACTGCGACTTCACCGAGGCCCAGTCCCAGTCGATCTCGACGCCGAACACGGTGCAGCCGCGTTGCAAGTTGTAACCAGCCTGCGCGCCGGCCGCCCAGCCGGTGCCATAAGTGGTGTGGCCGGCATTGTCGACGAAATAGCCGTCATCGTCGTTGCGCTGGGCAACGTGATAGGCCGCGCCCACGTTGGCGCCGATATAGAAGCCGCCGAACTGTGCGCAAGCCGGACGCGCGACCGGCGGCGGCTGATAGGCAACGGGCAGGTCTGCCGCGCGGGCCGCGCCGGCCGCCAACGCCAGGACGGCTGTCGTCGCAAGAAGAAATATCTTCACGTTCAGTCCCCCGTCTCGTTGGACATCGCCGCGGAGCCGTCGCGTATCGATCCCCCGCGATGGCTCAAAACCCGATCGCGCCGCGACGGCGCTTCGGATGATTCGTATGGTCGATCAGCTTACGCCATGTTGTCGCATAACGATGTGCCCGACGGGTCACACTCGGAGTATGAAGTGCCGGCTGAACACAAAGCGATGATTTCTTGCCGTATTCCTCGGATCGCCGGAATGAGACGGTAGGCGGGTTGAGCGAAGCGAAACCCATTGCGACGGACATCTTGCTTCGAGGTTGATGGGTTTCGCTGACGCTCAACCCATGCTACATCGCGACGCGCTCCGCACGGGCACGAGCGATCGTCTCCCACACCCGGCCCGGCGTCGCCGGCATGTCGATGTGGTGGACGCCGAGCGGCTTGAGCGCATCGATCAGCGCGTTGATGACGGTCGGCGGGGCGCCGATCGTACCGGACTCGCCGATGCCCTTCACGCCGAGCGGGTTGGTCTTGCAGGGCACCTCTTCGAGCGTTGCCTCGACACTCGGCATCGCGTCGGCGCGCGGCATGCCATAATCCATGAAGCTGCCGGTGAGCAGTTGTCCGGACTGGCGATCGTAGACTTGGTGCTCGATGAGTGCCTGGCCGATGCCCTGCGCCA
>CAVVON010000033.1:0-72450 GCA_963749815.1 uncultured Alphaproteobacteria bacterium
GTTGGTCTCGATCTCCTGCTTCACCAGCGTCTCGAATTGCGCCGAGTTGAGCGGCATCGGATCGGCGCCGAGGTTCTTGAGCTTCTCCTGGATCGCCGGGTTGGCCAGCACCTTGGCCATCTCGGCCGAAAGCCGCTGCAGGATGGCGCCGGCGTCTTCGCTGGCGCGAACATGCCGACCCAGAAATTGTACTCCGAGTTGGGATAGCCGGCCTGGCACGGTGGTCGGCACGTCGGGCAGCGCCGAAGCGCGCTGCGAGCCCGAGACCGCGAGCGCCACGACCTGCTTGTCCTCGAGGAGCGGCAGCGCGTTGCACGAGCGGCGCGAAGTAGAAGTCGGCGCGGCCGGCGATCACTTCGGTCAACGCGTCGGGCGCGCCCTTCATCGGCAGGTGCACGGCCTCGATGCCGGCGGCAAGCCGGAAACGCTCGCCGTTGAGATGCGACGAGTTGCCGGCGCCGGCCGAGACATAGAGCGCCTTGCCGGGATTGGCCTTGGCCCAGGCGACGTAGTCGGCGAGCGTCTTGTAGCCTCTCCCCGGATTGAAGCTCATCACCACCGGCATGTTGCCGAGCGGCGCGATGGCGGCCAGGTCGCTCATCTCGAAGCCGAGATTGGTGCGGGTCGCCGGCGTCACGGTGTGGGTCGAGGAGTTGACCAGCAGGGTGTGGCCATCGGGCTCGGCCTTGGCGACCGCGCTCATGCCGATGGTGTTGCCGGCGCCGGGGCGGTTCTCGACGATGATCGGCTGGCCGAGCTGCTGGGACAGCTGGTCGGCGACGATCCGGCCCATCACGTCGCTGGCGCTGCCGGCGGTGAGCGGCACGATCACGCGGATCGGCTTGGCCGGCCAGGTCGGGGTCTGGGCGAGGGCGCCGGGGACGGCGCCGACAGCGGCCAGCGCCAGAACGCCGGCGAACAGCGTAGAACGCATGCCTTTTTCTCCTGATCGGGCGTCAATCCCCGAGTTCTCGGGCTTTGCGCCCGTTGCGGGGTCACCGCCCTCCGATTTGACTTATATCATGCGGACGACCACGGCCGGACGGCCGGGGCATGGCAGGACCTCTAACAGGCGGGAATTTTGCCGATTTTTACCGTGTGCCCGCGAGTTTATGCGTGTTATAAGCCGCGCCGCCCGGCCCCAGCGCAGGCCGGCTGATGCCGGTTGCGCAATCTGCTGTGATCGGGCGGCCCCGACATCGGTTGGGTAGAGCGGTGCCCTTGCGGGCGTGGCGGAACTGGTAGACGCGCGGGATTTAGGTTCCCGTGACGAAAGTCGTGGGGGTTCGAGTCCCCTCCGCCCGCACCACGCAAGGCGCATCAAACCGGGACACGTCGCGCGGCGCGGCGCAAGAATGTAGAATTGTCATCATGGAAGTCACAGAAACGCTCTCCGACGGCCTCAAGCGCGAGTTCCAGGTCAAGGTGCCGGCGCCCGACCTCGAGGCGCGCGTGTCGGCGCGCCTGGGCGAACTCAAGAACCAGGTCCAGATGCGCGGCTTCCGGCCGGGCAAGGTGCCGGTCAACCACCTCAAGAAGCTCTACGGCCGCTCGGTGATGGCGGAGACGATCGAGGCGGTGATCCGCGAGATCAACTCCAAGATCGTGGAAGAGCGCGGCCTCAAGCTCGCGATGGAGCCGAAGGTCACGCTGCCGGAGCAGGAAGACGAGGTCGAGAAGCTGATCGGCGGGCAGGCCGACCTGGCCTATACGCTGGCGCTCGAAGTGCTGCCGAAGATCGAACTCGGCGACTTCAAGGGCATCAAGCTCGAGCGGCTCACCACCGAGGTGACCGACGAGGAGATCAACGAAGCGCTCGACAAGGTCGCCGAGGGCAACAAGCCGTTCGCCGCCAAGGCCGAGGGCGCCAAGATCGAAACCGGCGACCGCGCGGTGATCGACTTCACCGGCCGCATGGACGGCAAGCCGTTCGAGGGCGGCACCGGCGGCGACATCGGCGTCAATGTCGGCTCCGGCACCTTCATTCCGGGCTTCGAGGAGCAGCTCCTCGGCTTGGCCGTCGGCGAGAACAAGCTCGTCAAGGTCACGTTCCCGGCGAACTACATGAGCGCAACGCTGGCCGGCAAGGATGCCGAGTTCGACGTCACGGTCAAATCGATCGAGGCGCCGGGCACCGTCACGATCGACGAAGCGTTCGCCAAGTCGCTCGGCCTGGAATCGCTCGACAAGCTCAAGGAGGCGATCAAGGGCCGGATCGCCCAGGAGCACGCCGGCCAGAGCCGGCAGAAGCTCAAGCGGCAGTTGCTCGACGCGCTCGACAAGATGCACCAGTTCGCGCTGCCGCCGACGCTCGCCGCCGAGGAGTTCAAGAACGTCTGGGCGGCGGTCGAGGGCGATCTCAAGCAGCGCGGCTCGACCTTCGAGCAGGAGAACACCACCGAGGAGAAGGCGCGCGCGGAATACCAGTCCATCGCCGAACGCAGGGTGCGGCTCGGCCTGGTGCTCGCCGAGATCGGCGAGAAGAACAGCATCACGGTCACCGAAGAGGAGCTGACCCGCGCGATCGTCGAGCAGGCCCGCCAGTTCCCCGGCCGCGAGCAGGAAATCTGGGAGCACTACCGCAAGAACCCGCAGCAGGTCGCGGCGATCCGCGCCCCGATCTACGAGGAAAAGGTCGTCAATTTCATCGTCGAGCTCGCCAAGGTGACCGACAAGCCGGTCGCGCGCGAGGAGCTCTACAAGGACGACGAGGACACCGCGCCGGCTGCCTAGCGCCAGCGCGTGCCCGTTTCGGAAACCGGCGCCCGCGTTATCCAGGACATGCGCCGGGGCCGGGCTTGGTGCGCGGCCGAATCGTGAGATAAGTGCGTCCGGCCGGTCACCGCGACGGTGGGCGGCTTGTTCACGTGGGTGTTCGCTCCTATCTGAGGGAGCACCGAGTTCCTGCGACGGCACGAGCCGTCCCCGCCGACAGACAGGTTGACCCATGCGCGACCCGCACGACACGTACATGAACACGCTCGTTCCGATGGTGGTCGAGCAGACCAACCGCGGCGAGCGCGCCTATGACATCTTCTCCCGCCTGCTGAAGGAACGGATCATCTTCATCAGCGGTCCGGTCGAGGACGTGATGTCGACGCTGGTGGTTGCCCAGCTCCTGTTCCTGGAGGCGGACAATCCGAAAAAAGAAATCTCGATGTACATCAACTCGCCGGGCGGGGTGGTGACCTCGGGGCTGGCGATCTACGACACCATGCAGTTCGTGCGGCCGGCGGTCTCGACGCTCTGCATCGGGCAGGCGGCCTCGATGGGCTCGCTGCTGCTGGCGGCCGGGCACAAGGACATGCGCTTCGCGCTGCCCAATTCCCGCATCATGCTGCATCAGCCCTCGGGCGGCTTCCAGGGCCAGGCCACCGACATCATGCTGCACGCGCAGGAGATCCTGAACCTGAAGAAGCGGCTGAACGAGATCTACGTGTTCCACACCGGCCAGCCGCTCAAGAAGATCGAGGACGCGCTGGAGCGCGACTACTTCCTGACCGGCGAGATGGCGGTGGAGTGGGGAATCGTCGACAAGGTCATCAACAAGCGCCCCGAGGAGCCCGCAAAGCCCTGACCGGGGACCCGCGCCCCGGCGCGCAAAGCGGCTCCCTGCCGTCCACCGCGCCTGTGGAACCGCCTAAAAGTCGCCATCTGGTTGAATTTTCATCATTAATGAAATGTTGATTGTCGCCGGGCTACCCTTTCTCGCTAGGAGTGATTTGGCGAAGAATGGGCGTACAATACCAGGGGGATGTGTGGCTTCAGGGCTACGAACTCTTAGGGGAGCGCCTGATATGGTTTGCTGCAATGCGGCCGGTTTGTCGGCTCGGCGGCGGGCCGACGGAGAACTGGAATGAGCAAGGTCGGCGGTAGCGACTCCAAGAACACCCTCTACTGCTCTTTCTGCGGCAAGAGCCAGCACGAGGTGCGCAAGCTCATTGCCGGACCGACCGTCTTCATCTGCGACGAGTGCGTCGAACTGTGCATGGACATCATTCGCGAGGAAAACAAATCCTCGCTGGTGAAGTCGCGCGACGGCATTCCGACGCCGAAGGAAATCCGCAAGGTTCTCGACGACTACGTGATCGGCCAGGATCACGCCAAGAAGGTGCTCTCGGTCGCGGTCCACAATCACTACAAGCGGCTCAATCACCAGACCAAGCACAACGACGTCGAACTGGCGAAGTCGAACATCCTGCTGATCGGGCCGACCGGTTCGGGCAAGACGCTGCTCGCCCAGACCCTGGCGCGCATCCTCGACGTGCCGTTCACGATGGCGGATGCGACCACGCTGACGGAAGCCGGCTATGTCGGCGAGGACGTCGAAAACATCATCCTGAAGCTCCTGCAGAGCGCCGACTACAACGTCGAGCGCGCGCAGCGCGGCATCGTCTATATCGACGAGATCGACAAGATTTCGCGCAAGTCCGACAACCCCTCGATCACCCGCGACGTGTCGGGCGAGGGCGTGCAGCAGGCGCTCTTGAAGATCATGGAAGGCACCATCGCGTCGGTGCCCCCGCAGGGCGGCCGCAAGCATCCGCAGCAGGAGTTCCTGCAGGTCGACACCACCAACATCCTGTTCGTCTGCGGCGGCGCGTTCGCCGGCCTCGAGAAGATCATCTCGGCGCGCGGCCGGTCGACGTCGATCGGTTTCGGCGCCAAGGTGATGGCGCCGGAGGACCGCAGGTCGGGCGAAATCTTCCGCGAGGTCGAGCCGGAGGATCTGCTCAAGTACGGCCTGATCCCCGAATTCGTCGGCCGCCTGCCGGTGGTCGCGACGCTGGGCGACCTCGACGAGGAATCGCTCAAGCTGATCCTGACGCAGCCCAAGAACGCGCTGGTGAAGCAATACCAGCGGCTGTTCGAGATGGAATCGATCGACCTCACGCTCGCCGAAGAGGCGCTTGGCGCGATCGCCCGCAAGGCGATCGACCGCAAGACCGGCGCGCGCGGACTGCGCTCGATCATGGAGGGCATCCTGCTCGACACCATGTTCGACCTGCCGAGCCTGGAAGGCGTGGAAGAGGTCGTGATCTCCAGGGAAGTGGTCGAGGGGACGGCGCGCCCGCTCTACATCTACGCCGACCGGGCGGACCGGACCGGCGAGGCCAGCGCCTGAGACGGGCTCCAGCCCATCCAGTTGCCACCGCCGAATTCGGCCGGCCGGTCTGCGTTCACTGCCGCGAAGCCCGCTATTTGTTTGAATTTCCGGGCTTACTTGACACCCCGGCCAGCCGTCGCCACCTATTGTCGACGATCGAAAAAGCGTACGAAAGATCGAGTCGAGATTCTCCCGGGGAGGGTTTCGTATCCACCCGACCGGCGCACGGAGTTCGCTCCCGTGTTTCCTTCCCCGTCCATCCTCATGCACTCGGCCGTGATGCCGCAGCCGCGGGTTGCGTTCGAGGGGCACAACAATAAGGATTTGGGACTATGACCAGCGCGAAGCCAAAGCCCCCCCTGATCCCGGGCGAAACCAGGGCCTATCCGGTCCTGCCGCTGCGTGACATCGTTGTCTTTCCGCACATGATCGTGCCGCTGTTCGTCGGCCGCGAGAAGTCGATCAAGGCGCTCGAAGAGGTGATGCGGTCCGACACGTTCATCCTGCTTGCGACGCAGAAGAACGCCTCGGACGACGATCCGGCGACCGGCTCGATCTACGAGACCGGCACGCTCGCGAGCGTTCTGCAACTGCTCAAGCTGCCCGACGGCACCGTCAAGGTGCTGGTCGAGGGCGCTGCGCGTGCGCGCGTCAACAGCTACACCGACCGGGCCGAGTATTTCGAGGCCGACGCGGTCGTGCTCGCCGACGATTCCGGCCAGCAGGTCGAAGCCGAGGCGCTCGCGCGCTCGGTCGTCAACGAGTTCGAGAATTATGTGAAGCTCAACAAGAAAGTGTCGCCCGAAGTGGTCGGCGTGGTCCAGCAGAAAGAGGACTATGCCGAGCTCGCCGACACGGTGGCTTCGCATCTCGCGATCAAGATTCCCGACAAGCAGCAGATCCTGGAGACGCTGTCGGTCACCGGGCGCCTGGAAAAGGTGCTCGGCCTGATGGAGAGCGAGATCTCGGTCCTGCAGGTCGAGAAGCGCATCCGCACGCGCGTCAAGCGCCAGATGGAGAAGACCCAGCGCGAGTACTACCTCAACGAGCAGATGAAGGCGATCCAGAAGGAGCTCGGCGACGAGGAAGGCAAGGACGAGCTCGCCGAGATCGAGGACAAGATCAAGAAGACCAAGCTCTCGAAGGAGGCGCGCGAGAAGGCGCAGCACGAGCTCAAGAAGCTGCGGCAGATGTCGCCGATGTCGGCCGAAGCGACGGTCGTGCGCAACTATCTCGACTGGCTGCTGTCGATCCCGTGGAACAAGAAGTCCAAGGTCAAGAAGGACCTCAAGGCCGCGCAGGATATCCTCGATAGCGATCACTACGGTCTGGAGAAGGTCAAGGAGCGCATCGTCGAGTATCTCGCCGTGCAGCAGCGGGCGAACAAGCTGACCGGCCCGATCCTGTGCCTGGTCGGCCCTCCGGGCGTCGGCAAGACCTCGCTCGGCAAGTCGATCGCCAAGGCGACCGGCCGCGACTTCGTGCGCGTGTCGCTCGGCGGCGTGCGCGACGAGGCCGAGATCCGCGGCCACCGGCGCACCTATATCGGCTCGATGCCCGGCAAGGTCATCCAGTCGATGCGCAAGGCGAAGTCGTCCAACCCGCTGTTCCTGTTGGACGAGGTCGACAAGATGGGCGCCGATTTCCGCGGCGATCCGTCCTCGGCGCTGCTCGAGGTGCTCGACCCCGAGCAGAACCACACCTTCAACGACCACTATCTCGAGGTCGACTACGATCTGTCGAACGTGATGTTCATCACCACGGCGAATACGCTCAATATTCCGGCGCCGCTGATGGACCGCATGGAGATCATCCGCATCCCCGGCTACACCGAGGATGAGAAGGTCGAGATCGCGCGCAAGCACCTGATCCCGGCCGCGATCGCCAAGCACGGTCTCGAGGTCAAGGAGTGGTCGATCGACGACGAGGCGCTGCTGCTGGTCATCCGCCGCTATACGCGGGAGGCCGGCGTGCGCAATCTCGAGCGCGAGCTCTCCACGCTGATCCGCAAGGCGGTGAAGGACCTGATCCTCAACAAGAGCAAGTCGATTACGGTCGATGCCAAGGCCATCGCCGACTACCTCGGCGTGCCGAAGTATCGCTACGGCGAGCTCGAGGACCAGGATCAGGTCGGCGTCGTGACCGGCCTCGCCTGGACCGACGTGGGCGGCGAGCTGCTGACCATCGAAGCCGCCATGATGCCCGGCAAGGGCAAGATGACGGTGACCGGCAACCTGCGCGACGTGATGAAGGAGTCGATCTCGGCCGCCGCTTCCTACGTCCGCATGCGGGCGGTGGGGCTCGGCATCGAGCCTCCGGCCTTCGACAAGAAGGACATCCACGTGCACGTGCCGGAAGGCGCTACCCCGAAGGACGGTCCGTCCGCGGGCGTCGCCATGGTGACCGCGATCGTGTCGGTGATGACCGGCATCCCGGTGCGCCGTGACGCCGCCATGACCGGCGAGATCACGCTGCGCGGCAGGGTGCTGCCGATCGGCGGCCTGAAGGAGAAGCTGCTGGCGGCCTCGCGCGGCGGCATCAAGACCGTGCTGATCCCGGAGGAGAACGCCAAGGACCTCGTCGAGATCAGCGAGAACATCAAGAAGGGGCTCGAGATCATCCCGGTCTCGCGCATGGACGAGGTGCTGGCCAAGGCGCTGGTCCGCAAGCCCGAGCCGATCGAGTGGGACGAGGAGAAGGCCAAGCCCGCAGCCGCGGTGGCGGCCGAGCCCGCGGCCGAGGAGGACGGTTCGGGCCTCACCGCGCACTGATCGCGCTCGATACGACCTAGACATGACGGCGGCGCCTTCGGGTGCCGCCGTTTTCTTATGAGGGATCAGCGTTTTGGATTGGCAGCCGGCGCGCGGATCGCGTCACGTTTTTGCTGCCTTTTCTTGACAACCCTTGGGAGAGGGCGACAAATTCGACCGCCGACGGCTTGTGCGTCACCGGGAGGCTATCGGGACGCGACGGGACGGGAGTATCGAGGCGCGTGCTGGCGCGTCTGCGGATGCAGGTGGTGAAACCTCTTTCGGAGACATGATCCCATGAGAGTATCGTTGTATGCGGCGTTGCTGGGTGCAGGACTGATCGGAGTCGATGACGTGGGCGCCGCCGGCGGCGGAAGCGAAGACCGGCAAGGAATGCCGGGCCGAGTGGACCGCCAACAAGGCGACCTTGCAGGCCGACGGCAAGACCCGCCGGGCCTTCCTCGCCGAATGCCAAGGTGTGACCGCAAGCAAGTCGCGCGCGCTCGCCAAGGGCCAGTTTACGACCGAGGCCGACGCCAAGACCTCGTGCCCGGCCGACACCGTGGTCTGGGTCAACCTGCGCACGAAGGTCTTTCACACCAGCGACAGCGCGAGTTACGGCAAGACCAAGCGCGGCGCCTATATGTGCCAGAAGGAAACGACGGCCGCGGGCTACAAGGCCTCGACCAGGGCCAAGCGCGCCGCCGCGCAGTGAGCGGGCGGCGCTTCGCGCCTGCGTGCTGAAGCGCCCGCGCGGGCCGCGCGCTTGCGGCGTGCAATTCGCCGGCTTGCAATTCGCCGGGACTCGGCAAAACCTTCGTGCCGATGCGGGCGCGGATCGGGTTCGATTCGCCCGCGCGGGGCGCGAAGGACCGTTCCGATGACCAAGAACGAACTCATCGCGGCGGTGGCCGATAAGACCAAGCTGAGCCGGATCGAGGCGGCGTCCGCGGTCGATGCGACGTTCGACCTGATCACCGCGGCGCTGCGCGCGGGCGGCGAGGTCAAGATCGTGGGCTTCGGCAATTTCCGCGTGGTGCAGCGCGCGGCCCGCGAAGGGCGCGATCCGCGCACCGGCGAGCCCGTCAAGATCGCGGCGACACGGCGCCCGCGCTTTGCCGCCGGCAAAGGGCTCAAGGACGCGGTCAACCGGTAGCCGTATGATCCAGGCTTGCGTGCGAGCCGCGGCGCCGCAGGTGCGCCACGGTTCTCTGTGCTAGATTGAGATGAGGGCGGTTAGCTCAGTTGGTAGAGCGCCTGCTTTACACGCAGGATGTCGGCGGTTCGAGTCCGTCACCGCCCACCAGCCTTCGCGCCTCCGGCGCTTCGGCTGGCATGCCAGCCTTGCCCGCGGTTGCGAGAGAGCAAAAAACATCCGCCGGCGGCCTGTCGAACCACCGGCGGGATGCAGAACAGGGGCCCTGCCGCGGCAGGGCTGAAATCAGACGGCTTCTTTCAATTCCTTGGCGGCGCGGAAGGCCACCTTCTTCGAAGCCTTGATCTGGATCGGCTCGCCGGTCGCCGGATTGCGTCCCATGCGGGCCGCCCGCTTGCGCACCTGGAGGATGCCAAGCCCGCCGATGCGGATGCGGTCGCCCTTCTTGAGGTGCTTGGTGATCTGGCCCACCAGATCTCCGAGGATTGCTTCGGTCTGCTTTTTCGACATCTCGTGGGGTTCCGACAAACTCGCGGCGAGATGCTTCAGTGTCACGGTCGCAGCTGCGCCCGGTTTCTTGGCTGCCATGGCTAGCCCTCCTCGTTGCTGAGTGGCCACTTAGCCACTTGTCACGAAAGCGCATTAAACGATTCGGATAGGGTCTGACCATGACTTATTCGCGAAATATGCGGGTTTTTTCGATGCCACCCCTCGGAAACCAGCCAGTGACGGGGATTCTGGCGCTTCGCGTGCCGCGCGAGGCCGGGTTTATGGCGATTGGCGGGGCTTTCCGCGCCTTGCGCAGCGGGCGCCGGCGCGGCGGCTGCCTCGCCAGGGTTGCCTTGCCACGGTTGCCTTGACTTGGCGGCGCAGCGACTTTAACTCCGCACAACGCCCGCGGGGGCGTAGCTCAGTTGGTTAGAGCGTCGGCCTGTCACGCCGAAGGTCGCGGGTTCGAGTCCCGTCGCTCCCGCCATTTTCCCGCAATCGCTTTTGACCCCATTCCAGCCGTTCGGCGCCGCCGGCGCGAGCGCCGGTCGCGCGCGGTTTGATGCAAATCAATGCCGATCGTTGCGATTTCACCCAGACAGGAGGGTGCCGAACAAGGAGTTTCGCGCCATGAAAGCCTCCGCCGTTATGGTGAGCAATGTCATCACCGTCAGCCCCGAGGCCACGGTGCAGGATGTCGCAGAATTGCTGCTGCAGCACCGGATCAGCGCCGTGCCGGTGGTGGGCGCCGACGGCAAGATGCTCGGGATCGTCAGCGAGGGCGATCTGATCAATCGCACCGAAACGCAGACGTCGCATCGCAAGTCCTGGTGGCTTGACGCGCTGGCGTCGAAGGACACGCTCGCCGCCGATTACATCAAGTCGCACTCGCGCAAGGTCGCCGACGTGATGACCAGGAACGTCATCACCGCCTCGCCCGATACGCCGGTCGCGAACATCGCGGCCTTGCTGGAGAAGAATGGCATCAAGCGGGTGCCGATCGTGGTGGACGGACGCCTGGTCGGCATCGTCAGCCGCGCCAATCTCCTGCAGGGGCTCGCCAGCCTGAAGAACAAGGCGCCCGAGCAGCGTCCCGCCGATGCGGCGATCCGCGCGCAGGTCATGGCCAAGCTCAAGAACGAGCCGTGGGCCCGCCCGTCCTTGATCAGCGTCACCGTTCAGGACGGAACGGTCGAACTGTGGGGCACGGTCGACTCGGCCAAGGAGCGCGACGCGTTGCACGTTCTCGCGGAGGTGACGCCCGGCGTGCTCGCCGTCAACGACAACCTGACGGTGCGCCCGATGCAGTCCTACGGCTGGATGTGACGGCTAGACGCCGATCCAGTCGAGCGCCGTTTCGTTTTCCAGGTTCTGCAGCCGGTCGAACATCGCCGCCATGGCAGGCTCGCCGCAAGGGCGCGTCAGCAGCAGGAACTTTTCGCGCAGTTCGGCCTGGGTCAGCGGCTGCTCCGGCGTGCCCTTGAAGCCCGCGACGGTGCGCGACAGCGCGCGGCCGTCCTTGAGCGTGACGGTGACATTGGCGGCGAGCGGGGTCGGGCGGTTCTCGGCCACCGTTATGGTCACGCGCTGCATGAGATCGCGCACGCGCGGATCGTCGAGGGCGCTGCGGTCATAGGCGCGCGGATCGCGCGGGTCGCGCACATGCGCGAGTGCGACGCAGAACGGAATGCTGTACTGCGCCATCATGATGTCGGCGGGTGCCGGAATGTTGTTGACGGTCGCCATGCGGTGATTGCCGCCGATCGCGATCGCGGCGACATCGGACGGCGCGTAGGCGTGCTCGGCGCGCAGATCCTCGATCGCCTGCACCGAGGTGTGCGCGGTGATGTGGCAAGGGAAACGCTTGAGCATGATCTGGCGCGTGGCGTAGCTCTCGCCGAGCCCGCGCGTGAGTTCGGCCACGTCGTGTTCGCCGCAATAGACGTTGAGATAGCCGTATTCGCCTTCGAGCACGCTGACCGGTCCGGTGAAACCGTCTTCCGCGAGGCTCGCGGCCAGCACGCCGCTTTCCGCGGCGCGCCCGAGATGCAGGCGCTTGACCATGGCGCCGGTGCCGGAGCGGGCGAATTCCAGGAGCCCGCAGGCGAGCGAGCCGGCGATGCCGATGGCGTTGGTCATCTTGCCCTGATCGAAGCCGAGCGCGCGGCCGCAGGCGACGGCGGCGCCGAACGGGCCGGTGGTGCCGGGCGCATGGAAGCCGCGCTCCTCGTTGTGATGGAGCGTGGCGCGGCCGATGCGGATCATGACCTCGCTGCCGGCGACGAAGCCGGTGAGCAGGTCGCGGCCGCCGATGCCGCGCTCCTGCGCCATGGCGAGCGCCGAGGTCAGCAGCGTCGCGCCCGGATGCACGCCGGTCGAGGGCCAGGTGAGATTGTCCATCTCGAAGGCGTGCGCGAGCGCGCCGTTGGTCAGCGCGGCGGCGGGCGCATGCACGCGGACGGTGCCGGGTCCGAGGATGCGGCTTTTGCCGCCCGCGCCGGTCTTCTGCGCATAGGCCGCGATCATCCGGCTCCAGGGCTGATCGGCGCCCGCGATGACGACCGCGATGGTGTCGGCGATGCACTGCTTGGCGCGCTCGATCACGTCGGGCGGGATGTCCTCGTAGCGCAGCGCGGCGGCGTATTGCGCCAGGCGGGTGCTCTCGTTCGCCATTTGGGGTCCTTATGGCAGCGGATGCGGCGGCTGTCGTGCGACGGGACAGCCAGGATAGTCGAACGAAAAGAAAAGTCAGCCGACCCGCCATTGTTGCGGCACGGTGCGTGCAGGACTAGGCTGCTCTCCAAATAAGTTCGCGTTCAGCGGCCGATCATTGGAGGAGACCCCGATGCTGTCCCCGAAGCACGCCCTGATGTTTGCATTGATTGCGACCGTGGCCGTTGGCCTTGTCGATTTCGCGAGCGCACAGACCCAGCCCGCGGCGCTCACCGGACAAGTCGGATCGGCCGCCGAGCCCGTCATGGAGGGCGTCGTCGTCAGCGCCAAGCGCGAGGGCTCGACCGTCACCGTCAGCGTGATCAGCGACAGCAAGGGCCAGTTCAGCTTCCCGGCATCGCGGCTCGAGCCCGGCCGCTACGCGCTCGCCATCCGAGCCGTCGGCTACGAGCTCGACGGGCCGAAGTCGGTCGAACTGGCCGCGGGCGGCGCAACCAAGTCCGACATCAAGCTGCGCCCGACCAGGAACCTGCCCAAGCAGCTCACCAACGCGGAATGGTTCCTGAGCTTCCCGGGCACCGAGGTTCAGAAGAAGGCGCTGCTCAACTGCATCGGCTGCCACGATGTCGATCGCATCGTGAACTCGGCCTATACGGCCGATGAGTTCATGCAGGTGTTCGACCGCATGACCGGCTACTACCCCGGCAGCACCCCGCAACATCCGCAGCGGCTGGTCGGCGACGCGCGGCGCAATCTCGGCGATCCGTCGCGCGTCAAGGCGATGGCCGAGTATCTCGCCTCGGTCAATCTCAGCAAGGATGAAGTCTGGAGCTATCCGCTCAAGACCCTGCCGCGGCCGACCGGCCGCGCCACCCGCGTGGTGATCACCGAATACGATCTGCCGCGCAAGCTGATCCAGCCGCACGACGTCGTTCTCGATGCCGACGGCATCGTCTGGTTCTCGCATTTCGGCGAGCCGTTCCTGGGCAAGATGGACCCGAAGACCGGCAAGGTCTGGGAATTTCCGCTGCCGGTGATCAAGGCCGGCTTCCCGGTCGGCTCGCTCGATCTCAAGACCGATCAGGCGGGCAATCTCTGGCTCGGCATGATGTACCAGGGCGGGGTCGCGCGTTTCGACAAGAAGACCGAGACGTTCAAGGTCTGGTCGGTTCCGAAAGAATGGCAGACCGACGCGGCCCAGACCGGGCACCTCGATCCGTCGGCGACGCATATCGACGGCAAGGTCTGGGTCAAGAACTCCGACCGCTCGCAGATCATGCGGCTCGATCCGGTGAGCGGGCAGTGGGAGAATCTCGGCTCGTTCGGCGATCCGGCGAGCGGCCGGCGCTTCGGCGTCTACGGCATTCCGGCCGATCGCGACAACAACGTCTATCTGCTCGATTTCCAGTCCTCGAATATCGGCCGGGTCGACGCCAAGAGCGGCCAGCTCACGGTCTATCGCGGCAAGCTCGCCAATTCGCGTCCCCGCCGCGGCGCGGTCGACGAGCAGAACCGGCTGTGGTTTGCCGAATATGGCGGCAATGCCATCGGCATGTTCGACCCCAAGGCGGAGAAGGTCGAAGAATGGGTGTTGCCGACGCCGTGGGCGCAGCCCTACGACGTGGTCACCGACAAGAACGGCGAAGCCTGGACCGGCTCGATGATGAACGACCGCGTGTCGCGGCTCGATCCCAAGACCGGCCAGTTCGTCGAGTATCTGCTGCCGAAGACGACGAACATCCGGCGCGTGTTCGTGGACAATTCGACGAGCCCGGTGACGTTCTGGACCGGCAGCAATCACGGCGCATCGATCGTGAAGGTGGAGCCGCTGGACTGATTTTGCGGGTATGGTGCCGCGGCGGTTCGCGGGAGGCTGGCGGGCGACGTTTGGCGGCAAATTGGAGAAACAGATGATCAGGTCCGCTGTCGTGCTCGCCTTGGCAGTCTCTGCGCTGTCGCTTGGTTCGGGCGTGAGCGCCTGGGCGCAGAATCATCCGTCCTGGTGCGACGAGCAGGCAAGCCTCAACGCGGCCGAGCGCGCCGTCTGCGGGTCGCGCTCGCTCTGGCTGCTCGACGATGTGCTCAACAACGCTTACCAGAGCGCATCGCGAGCGGTTGGCGGGCAGCGGGCCGAGCTGGTGCAGAGCCAGCGCGATTGGGTCCGCGTGGCGCGCAACGGCTGCGGCCCGGATATCCAGTGCCTCACCGCCGTGTACGAGCGGCGCATCGAGGTGTTGGAGGCGATCGCACGGCGCGGCTCCATGTGAGCGGCCGTGTTGGAGCGAAGGTCGGGCGTGATCCTCAGTGGTTGGCGCCCGCCCGCAGGCCGAGAATGCCGCGCGCGTCATTGGCCGTGGCGACCTGGTCGCCCAGAATCTCGATGATCTTGCCGGCCTTCTCGACCAGCGCGGCGTTGCTCGGCGCGAGCTTGCCCTTTTCGAGATAGATGTTGTCCTCCATCCCGACCCGCGGATGGCCGCCGAGCAGGACGGCCTGCGCCACCATCGGGAACTGCCAGAGCGAGATGCCGAACGCGAACCACGGCGAGCCCTGCGGCAGCAGGTTGCGCATGTAGGTCATGGCTTCGGGCGTGGCCGGCTGGCCCCAGGAGATGCCGAGGCAGATCTGGAACATGCCCGGGCCCTTCACGTAGCCGTTCTCGAGAAACTTCTTGGCCAGCAGCAGGTGCCCGGTCTCGAACACTTCGAGCTCGGGGGTCACGTTGGCGTCCTTGATGGCGAGCGCCATCGCCTGCAGATGCTTGGGCGTGTTGATGAACACGCGGTCGCCCATGTTGAGGCTGCCCATGTCGAGGCTGCAGATGTCGGGCTTGAGCTCGAGCACGTGGCGCACGCGGTCTTCCGGCGACTTGAGCGTGCTGTCGGCGCTCGGCTTCGACGGGTCGGCATCGTCATGGGAAAAGCGCGCGCCCGGGCCGGTGGTCAGGTTGATCAGCACGTCGGTGCCGCTCGCGCGGATGCGCTCCACCACCTCGCGATAGAGCGCGACGTCCATGCTCGGCTTGGTGGTCTTCGGGTTGCGCACATGAATGTGCACGATGGCGGCGCCGGCCTTGGCGGCGTCGATCGAGGAGTTGGCGATCTGCTCCGGCGTCACCGGGACGGCGGGATTGCGCCCCGGCGTGTCGGCGGAACCGGTGACCGCGCACGAGATGATGACCTTGCGTGCCATGCTGCCCTCCCTGGTCCGGTCCTCGGCGTGACCGGGCGTGATTTTGGCGTAAAGCCTACAGCGGGGAACGGCCCGGTGCCCAGGGGGCGGGCAGCCAACTTGTGCCGTTCCGTCATGCAGTTTTCACAGCCGGGACAGAGGGGGTACGCCGACTTGCGCCTCATTGTGCGCTGCGCTAAGCCAGCCACGCTCGTCCTTGGAACGAATCCGATCTGGAACCAGGGCGAATTCGCGACCCTCGCGGCACCTTGGCCTGCGGGACGGGGGCGTAGCGTTCGTACGAGTTGGGGCGTTCGAAGGTGAGGACACCGATGAGCGAGCTATTGCTGGATTACCTGCCGCTCGTGGTGTTCATCGCGGTCGCGCTCGGCATCTGCCTGGCGCTGCTGGTGGCGCCGTTCATCGTCGCCTACAAGCAGCCCGATCCCGAAAAGCTCTCCGCCTACGAATGCGGCTTCAACGCCTTCGACGACGCGCGCATGAAGTTCGACGTGCGCTTCTACCTGGTCGCCATCCTGTTCATCATCTTCGATCTCGAGGTGACCTTCCTGTTCCCGTGGGCGGTGGCGTTCGGGCATCTGGGCCTCTTCGGCTTCTGGTCGATGATGGTGTTCCTTGGCGTGCTGACCATCGGCTTCATCTATGAGTGGCGGAAGGGAGCGCTCGAATGGGATTAGAGCGCACGGCCGTCGTCGCGCCGCCCGCCCGGGGCATCCTCGATCCGCGCACCGGCAAGCCGGTCGGCTCGGACGACAGCTTCTATCTCGGCCTCAACGCCGAACTGGCCGACAAGGGCTTCCTGGTCACCGCCACCGACGACCTCATCATCTGGGCGCGCACCGGCTCGCTGATGTGGATGACGTTCGGGCTCGCCTGCTGCGCGGTCGAGATGATGCAGATGTCGATGCCGCGCTACGACGTCGAGCGCTTCGGCTTCGCGCCGCGCGCTTCGCCGCGCCAGTCCGACGTGATGATCGTCGCCGGCACGCTGACCAACAAGATGGCGCCGGCGCTGCGCAAGGTCTACGACCAGATGCCGGAGCCGCGCTACGTCATCTCGATGGGCTCCTGCGCCAACGGCGGCGGCTACTACCACTATTCCTACTCGGTGGTGCGCGGCTGCGACCGCATCGTGCCGGTCGACATCTACGTGCCGGGCTGCCCGCCGACCGCGGAGGCGCTGCTCTACGGCGTGCTGCTGCTGCAGAAGAAGATCCGCCGCACCGGCACGATCGAGCGCTAGGCCATGCGCATCAGCGACATTCCCTTCGGCACGACCGACTGGACCGCGGTCGAGCCGACCACGCACAAGGGCGACGCCGGCGTCGCGACCTGGCGCACGCGCCAGTTCGGCGACATCCGCGTCCGCATGGTCGACTATTCGCCGGGCTACGTCGCCGACCACTGGTGCGAGAAGGGCCACATCATCTTCTGCGTCGACGGCGAGCTGAACACCGAGCTGGAGGACGGCCGCTCGTTCACGCTGACGCCCGGCATGAGCTACCAGGTGGCCGACGGCGCCGACGCCCACCGCTCGCGCACCGCCAAGGGCGCGAGGCTGTTCATCGTGGATTGATGGACCGCCCGATGGACGAAACCCTCGACAAGCTGGGCGCGACGATCGCGGGCGCGCTGCCCGGCGCGGTGCTCGGCCACCAGGTCGCGAACGGCGAGCTGACGGTGACGGCCACCGCGGCCGACATCGTGCGGACCATGACGTTCCTGCGCGACGACGAGCGCTGCCAGTTCTGGTGCTTCATCGACGTGACGGCGTCGACTGGCCGGGCCGCGAGCAGCGCTTCGACGTCGTCTATCACCTGCTGTCGCCGCAGCAGAACCCGCGCATCCGGGTCAAGATCGAGATCGGCGAGGGCGAGGCCGTCGCCTCCATCATCGACGTCTTTCCCGGCGCCAACTGGTTCGAGCGCGAGACCTACGACCTGTACGGCATTCTGTTCACCGGCCATCCCGACATGCGGCGCCTGCTCACCGACTACGGCTTCGAGGGCCATCCGCTGCGCAAGGACTTCCCGCTCACCGGCTTCGTCGAGGTGCGCTACGACGACGAGCAGAAGCGCGTGGTCTACGAGCCGGTGCGGCTGACCCAGGAATTCCGCAATTTCGATTTCCTGTCGCCGTGGGAAGGGCCGGGCGCCTATGCCTGCCGGGCGACGAGAAGGCGAAGCAGATGACCGAGCCGAGCCAGCGCAACTTCACCATCAATTTCGGGCCGCAGCATCCGGCGGCGCACGGCGTGCTGCGCCTGGTGCTGGAGCTCGACGGCGAGATCGTCGAGCGCGTCGATCCGCATATCGGCCTCCTGCATCGCGGCACCGAGAAGCTGATCGAGCACAAGACCTATCTGCAGGCGATCCCGTATTTCGACCGGCTCGACTACGTCGCGCCGATGAACCAGGAGCACGCCTTCTGCCTGGCGGCCGAGAAGCTGCTGCGGCTGACGATCCCCAAGCGCGCGCAGCTCATCCGCGTGCTCTATTGCGAGATCGGGCGGCTGCTCTCGCATCTCCTCAACGTCACCACCCAGGCGATGGACGTCGGCGCGCTCACCCCGCCGCTCTGGGGCTTCGAGGAGCGCGAGAAGCTGATGGTGTTCTACGAGCGCGCCTCCGGCTCGCGCATGCACGCGGCCTATTTCCGCGTCGGCGGCGTGCACCAGGATCTGCCGGCGAAGCTGATCGAGGACATCGGCAAGTTCTGCGATCCATTCCTGAAGGTGTGCGACGACCTCGAAAGCCTGCTGACCGAGAACCGCATCTTCAAGCAGCGCAACGTCGACATCGGCGTCGTCAAGCTCGAGGACGCCTGGACGTGGGGCTTCTCGGGCGTGATGGTGCGCGGCTCGGGCGCGGCCTGGGACCTGCGCAAGGCGCAGCCCTACGAGTGCTATTCCGAGCTCGATTTCGACATCCCGATCGGCAAGAACGGCGACAACTACGACCGCTACTGCATCCGCATGGAGGAGATGCGCCAGTCGACCGGGATGATGAAGCAGTGCATCGAGAAGCTGCTGTCGGCCGAAGGGCAGGGGCCGGTCACGGTCGACGACAACAAGATCGTGCCGCCGCGGCGCGGCGAGATGAAGCGCTCGATGGAAGCGCTGATCCATCACTTCAAGCTCTACACCGAGGGCTTCCACGTGCCGGCCGGCGAGGTCTATGCCGCGGTCGAGGCGCCCAAGGGCGAGTTCGGCGTCTATCTGGTCGCCGACGGCACCAACAAGCCGTACAAGTGCAAGATCCGCGCGCCGGGCTTCGCGCATCTGCAGGCGATGGATTTCCTGTGCCGGGGCCACATGCTGGCCGACGTGTCGGCGATCCTCGGCTCGCTCGACATCGTGTTCGGGGAGGTGGACCGCTGATGTCCGTCCGCCGCCTCGCCGCGCCGCATCTGCAGCCGAAGGAGTTCGCCTTCACGGCGGAGAATGTCGCCTGGGCGAAGCAGCAGATCGCCAAGTATCCGGAAGGCCGCCAGCGCTCGGCGATCATTCCGCTGCTGTGGCGCGCGCAGGAGCAGAACGGCGGCTGGCTGCCGCAGAAGGCGATCGAGCACGTCGCCGACATGCTCGGCATGCCGAACATCCGCGTGCTCGAGGTCGCGACCTTCTACACCATGTTCAATCTGGCGCCGGTCGGGCGCAAAGCCCACGTGCAGCTCTGCGGCACCACGCCGTGCATGCTGCGCGGCGCCGAAAAAATTCTCGACGTCTGCCGCCATCGCATCAGTCACGAGCCGTTCCACGTCTCGGCCGACGGCAAGTTCTCCTGGGAGGAGGTCGAGTGCCTGGGCGCCTGCGTGAACGCGCCGATGGTGCAGATCTGGAACGACACCTACGAGGACCTGACGCCCGAGAGCTTCGAGAAGATTCTCGACGGCTTTGCGGCCGGCAATCCGGTCAAGCCCGGTCCGCAGATCGACCGGCAGTTTTCCGCGCCGATCGGCGGCGCGACCACACTGAAATCCGAGAAGGCCTGATGCTCGCGGACAAGGATCGCATCTTCCGCAATCTCTACGGCACCGGCGACTGGGGCCTCGAGGGCGCGCGGGCGCGCGGCGCCTGGGACGGCACCAAGGCGATCCTGGAGAAGGGCCGCGACGGCATCGTCAACGAGGTGAAGAAGTCCGGCCAGCGCGGCCGCGGCGGCGCGGGCTTCCCGACCGGGCTCAAATGGTCGTTCATGCCCAAGCAGTCGGACGGCCGCCCGCACTATCTCGTGGTCAATGCCGACGAGTCCGAGCCCGGCACCTGCAAGGACCGCGAGATCATGCGGCACGATCCGCATCTGCTGGTCGAGGGCTGCCTGATCGCCGGCTTCGCGATGGGCGCGCATGCCGGCTACATCTACGTGCGCGGCGAGTTCATCCGCGAGCGCGAGCACCTGCAGGCGGCGATCGACCAGGCCTACGAGGCCAAGCTGATCGGCAAGAACAACATCCACGGCTGGGACTTCGATCTCTACGTCCATCACGGCGCCGGCGCCTATATCTGCGGCGAGGAGACCGCGCTGCTCGAAAGCCTCGAAGGCAAGAAGGGCCAGCCGCGGCTGAAGCCGCCGTTCCCCGCCAATGTCGGGCTCTACGGCTGCCCGACCACGGTCAACAACGTCGAGACCATCGCGCTGGTGCCCGACATCATGCGCCGCGGCGCGGCGTGGTTCGCGGGCATCGGCCGGCCGAACAACACCGGCACCAAGCTCTTCTGCATCTCCGGCCACGTCGAGCAGCCCTGCAACGTCGAAGAGGCGATGGGCATTCCGCTGCGCGAGCTGATCGAGACCCATGCCGGCGGCGTGCGCGGCGGCTGGGACAATCTGCTCGCGGTGATCCCCGGCGGCTCGTCGATGCCGCTCATTCCGGCGGGCCCGACCAGGCCGACACGCTGCTGATGGATTTCGACGGCTGCCGCGACAAGAAATCGGCGCTCGGCACCGCCGCGGTGATCGTGATGGACAAGTCGACCGACATCATGAAGGCGATGGCGCGCATCTCCTATTTCTACAAGCACGAGAGCTGCGGCCAGTGCACGCCGTGCCGCGAGGGCATGGGCTGGATGTGGCGCGTGCTGAACCGCATGGCGGACGGCCACGCGACCACGGCGCGAGATCGACATGCTGCTGGAGGTCACGCACGCAGATCGAGGGCCACACCATCTGCGCGTTCGGCGACGGCGCGGCCTGGCCGGTGCAGGGGCTGCTGCGGCATTTCCGGCCGGAGATCGAGCGGCGGATCGACGAGTATACCGCCAAGGCGCAGCCCGAGGCGGCCGCGGTGGCGGCGGAGTGACGCGATGAGCGAAACCAAGCAGCACCTCGCCCAACTCAACATCGGCCGCCTGCGCTACGAGGCGAACGATCCGCGCATGGCGGACTTCATCGACAACCTCGCCTTCGTGAACGGGCTCGCCGAGCGCAGCGACGGCTTCGTCTGGCGCTACCAGGACGACAGCGGCAGCGCCATCGACACGCGCCCGTTCGACGGCGACCCGCGCATGGCGGTCAACCTGTCGGTGTGGGAAGGCGTCGAGGCGCTGGAAAAATTCGTCTGGCAGACCGTGCACAAGCGCTTCTACGGGCAGCCGCCACGAATGGTTCGAGACCATGGGCGAGAGCTATTTCGTGATGTGGTGGGTGCCGGCCGGACACCGCCCCACCGTCAAGGAGGCGATCGAACGGCTCGATCACCTGAAGCGCAACGGGCCGAGCGACCACGCCTTCGGCTGGGAAAGCCTGCCGGCGGCAAAACTGTGGAAGACGGCGCGCTGCGCCTGAGGAGAAGCGATCGGTGACCAAGCTCATCGTCGACGGCACGCGAGATCGACGTCCCGCCGGAGTACACGCTGCTGCAGGCGTGCGAAGCCGCGGGCGCCGAGATTCCGCGCTTCTGCTTCCACGAGCGGCTGTCGATCGCCGGCAATTGCCGCATGTGCCTGATCGAAGTGGTCGGCATGCCCAAGCCGCAGGCGTCCTGCGCCATGGGCGTGAAGGACCTGCCGCCGAACCGCGACGGCACGCCGAAGGTGCTCAACACCAAGACGCCGATGGTGCGCAAGGCGCGCGAAGGCGTGATGGAGTTCCTGCTGATCAATCATCCGCTCGACTGCCCGATCTGCGACCAGGGCGGCGAGTGCGATCTGCAGGACCAGGCGATGGCCTACGGCGTCGACAACAGCCGCTACCACGAGAACAAGCGCGCGGTCGAGGACAAGTATATCGGCGCGCTGGTCAAGACGGTGATGAACCGCTGCATCCACTGCACGCGCTGCGTGCGCTTCTCGACCGAAGTCGCGGGCGTGCCGGAGCTCGGCGCCATCGGCCGCGGCGAGGACATGGAGATCACCACCTATCTCGAACACGCGATGACCTCGGAGCTGCAGGGCAACGTGGTCGATCTCTGCCCGGTCGGCGCGCTCACCTCGAAGCCCTACGCGTTCGCGGCGCGGCCGTGGGAGCTCGGCAAGACCGAAGTCCTATCGACGTGATGGATGCGGTCGGCTCGGCCATCCGCATCGACACGCGCGGCCGCGAGGTGATGCGCATTCTGCCGCGCGTCAACGACGACGTGAACGAGGAGTGGATCTCCGACAAGACCCGCCACGTGGTCGACGGGCTGCGCAGCCAGCGGCTCGACCAGCCCTACATCCGCGAGAACGGCCGGCTGCGCGCCGCGTCGTGGCACGAGGCATTTGCGGCGATCGCGGCCGAGATGAAGGGCACGCAGCCGAACCGCATCGGCGCGATCGCCGGCGATCTCGCCGCGGTCGAGGAGATGTTCGCGCTCAAGGACCTGATGGGCAGGCTCGGCGTGACCAATCTCGACTGCCGGCAGGACGGCGTCGCGCTCGATCCGAAATGGGGCCGGGCCAGCTATCTGTTCAACGCCACCATCGCCGGCATCGAGAAGGCCGACGCGCTGCTGATCGTCGGCGCCAATCCGCGCCGCGAAGCCGCCGTGCTCAATGCGCGCATCCGCAAGCGCTGGCGCATGGGCAATTTCCCGATCGGGCTGATCGGCGAGAAGGCCGACCTGACCTATTCGTACGACTATCTCGGCGCCGGGCCCGAGACGCTGGCCGAGATCGCGGCCGGGCGCGGCGCATTCGCCGAAACGCTGAAGAAGGCCGAGCGGCCGCTGATCCTCGTCGGCATGGGCGCGCTGACGCGGCCCGACGGCGCGGCGGTCGCGCGCCTCGCCGCGCAGATCGCGGCCGCGAACACGACCGAAGGCTGGAACGGCTTCTCCGTGCTGCACACGGCGGCGGCGCGGGTGGGCGCGCTCGATCTCGGCTTCGTGCCGGGCGCGGACGGGCTCAAGGCCGCGCACATGGCGAATTCCAGCGCGCTCGACGTGCTGTTCCTGCTCGGCGCCGACGAGATCGACGTCGCGCCGGGCGCCTTCGTCGTCTATATCGGCACCCATGGCGACCGCGGCGCGCATCGCGCCGACGTCATCCTGCCGGGCGCGGCCTATCCGGAGAAATCCGGCATCTACGTCAACACCGAGGGGCGGGTGCAGATGGCGGCGCGGGCGTCGTTCCCGCCGGGCGAGGCGCGCGAGGACTGGGCGATCTTGCGCGCGCTGTCCGACCTGCTCGGCCACAAGCTGCCCTACGACTCGCTGGCGCAGTTGCGCGCGGCGATGTTCAAGGCGCATCCGCACTTTGCGCGCCTCGGTCAGATCACGCCGGGCGACGCGCGCCGACATCGCGTCGCTGGCGACGCTCGGCGGCAGCGTCGACAAGGCGCCGTTCGCGCCGGCGATCGACGACTTCTATCTCACCAATCCGATCGCGCGCGCCTCCGCCATCATGGCGGAATGCTCGGTCCTCGCCGAAGGCGCAACCGCACTGAGCGCGGCGGAGTAGGGCGGCCATGTCGGAACTCTGGACCAACTACCTCTGGCCGCTGATCGTGATCGTCGCGCAGAGCGTGCTGCTGCTGGTGATCCTGCTGGTCGCGATCGCCTACGTGCTGCTCGCCGACCGCAAGATCTGGGCGGCGGTGCAGATGCGGCGCGGCCCGAACGTGGTCGGCCCCTGGGGCCTGCTGCAGTCGTTCGCCGACCTGCTCAAGTTCGTGTTCAAGGAGCCGATCATCCCGGCCGGCGCCAACAAGGGCGTGTTCCTGCTGGCGCCGCTGGTGACCTGCGTGCTGGCGCTGTCGGCCTGGGCGGTGATCCCGGTCGAGCGCGGAGTGGGTGATCGCCGACATCAATGTCGGCATTCTCTACATCTTCGCGATCTCCTCGCTCGATGGTCTACGGCATCATCATGGCGGGCTGGGCGTCGAACTCGAAATATCCGTTCCTGGCGGCGCTGCGCTCGGCGGCGCAGATGGTGTCGTACGAGGTCTCGATCGGCTTCGTCATCATCACCGTGCTGTTGTGCGCGGGCTCGCTCAATCTCTCGGCCATCGTCGATGCGCAGGCCGGCAAATACGGCGCGCTCAACTGGTACTGGCTGCCGCTGTTTCCGATGTTCGTGATCTTCTTCGTCTCGGCGCTGGCGGAGACCAACCGGCCGCCGTTCGACCTGGTCGAGGCGGAATCCGAGCTGGTCGCGGGCTTCACGGTCGAATATTCGTCGACGCCGTTCCTGCTGTTCTTCCTCGGCGAATACATCGCCATCGCCACCATGTGCGCGATGGCGACGATCCTGTTCCTCGGCGGCTGGCTGTCGCCGCTGCCGTTCCCGCCGTTCACCTGGGTGCCGGGCGTGATCTGGTTCACGCTCAAATGCCTGTTCATGTTCTTCATGTTCGCCATGGTGAAGGCGATCGTTCCGCGCTACCGCTACGACCAGCTGATGCGGCTCGGCTGGAAGGTGTTCCTGCCGGTCTCGCTCGCCGATGGTCGCGATCGTCGCGGGCGTGCTGCAATACGCCGGGTGGGCGCCGAAATGACGGGAATGGCGCATGCTGGATCTGTCGCTCTTCGGCCTGCTCGGCGCGTTCCTGGGCACGGCGCTGGCCGCGGCGGTCTATGGGCCGCTGGTGACCTTGATCGAGCGCGCCTTCCGCTCGCGCGCCGAGACCGGCACGGCGGACGAGCGCGCCACCCTGGAGGGGGAGATGGCGACGCTGCGCCGGGCGGTGCTGGCGCTCGACATCCTGCTGTTCGCCGGGCTCGGCTACTGGCTCGGCGCGCTGATCGAGGGCTAGGCATGCGCCGCGCGGGCGGAAAGGACGATGCCATGAGTCTCGATCGGGCGGCGCGCGGCGTGTTCCTCTGGGAGTTCGTCTCGGCGTTCTTCCTCGCCATGCGCTATTTCTTCAAGCCGAAGTCGACGCTGAACTATCCGTTCGAGAAGGGGCCGATCTCGCCCGCGCTTCCGCGGCGAGCATGCGCTGCGCCGCTATCCGAACGGCGAGGAGCGCTGCATCGCCTGCAAGCTGTGCGAGGCGATCTGCCCGGCGCAGGCGATCACCATCGAGGCCGGGCCGCGCCGCAACGACGGCACGCGCCGCACCACGCGCTACGACATCGACATGGTCAAATGCATCTATTGCGGGCTGTGCCAGGAGGCCTGTCCGGTCGACGCCATCGTCGAGGGGCCGAACTTCGAGTTCGCGACCGAGACGCGCGAGGAGCTCTACTACGACAAGGAGCGGCTGCTCGCGAACGGCGACCGCTGGGAGCGCGAGATCGCCGCCAACCTTCGGCTCGACGCGCCGTATCGGTGAGATGAGAGCAGCATGATCGTCGCCGCCCTCTTCTTCTATCTCTTCGCCGGCGTGTGCATCGCCTCCGCCTTCATGGTGATCGCGGCGAAGAATCCCGTGCATTCGGTGCTGTTCCTGATCCTCGCCTTCGTCAACGCGGCGGGCCTGTTCGTGCTGATGGGCGCGGAGTTCCTGGCGATGATCCTGGTCGTCGTCTATGTCGGCGCGGTCGCGGTGCTGTTCCTGTTCGTGGTGATGATGCTCGACGTCGATTTCGCCGAGCTGCGCCAGGGCTTCCTGCAATATCTGCCGATCGGCGCGCTGCTCGGCGCCGTGATGCTGATCGAGCTGGTGCTGGTGCTGGGCGCCTGGGTGATCGGTCCGGACGTGCCGAAGGCGATCGCCGCGCCGATCCCGCCGATCGCCCGCATGCCCAACACCGAGGCGCTCGGCCACGTGCTCTACACGCGCTACGTCTATTTCTTCCAGGCCGCCGGCCTCGTGCTGCTGGTCGCCATGATCGGCGCCATCGTGCTGACGCTGCGCCACAAGCCGAACGTCAAGCGCCAGAACATCGCCGCGCAGGTCGCGCGCAGCCACGGCGACCGCGATCGAGGTCGTCAAGGTGCGGCCGGGGCAGGGGATCTAGGGGCGCGTCATGATCATCGGGCTCGGACACTACCTCACCGTCGCGGCGATCCTGTTCACGCTCGGGATCTTCGGCATCTTCCTCAACCGCAAGAACGTGATCGTCATCCTGATGTCGATCGAGCTGATCCTGCTCGCGGTCAACATCAACCTGGTCGCGTTCTCGACCTTCCTCGGCGATCTGGTCGGGCCAGGTCTTCGCGCTGCTCGTGCTCACGGTCGCGGCGGCGGAGGCGGCGATCGGGCTCGCCATCCTGGTGGTCTATTTCCGCAACCGCGGCTCGATCGCGGTCGAAGACATCAATCTGATGAAAGGCTGACACGCATGATCCCGAAACAGCGTGTGCCGGACTTGATCCGGGATGGACATCGGCCTTCGGATCAGATCGTGCGTCAGGGACGATAAATGTATCAGGCGATCGTCTTCCTGCCGCTGCTCGGCTGCGCTCATCGCGGGCCTGATCTCGCTCGCGGGCGCGCACGCCCGCCATCCCGGGCGGCTCGCCGGCCGCGGGCGAGGACCATCACGCGCCGGCCGCGCACGCCGCCGCAACGCATGCCCACGACGACCATGGCCACGGCGCCCACGAACCGGCGGCCGCCGGCTGCGGGCTTCGCGCGCGGCCGA
This sequence comes from uncultured Alphaproteobacteria bacterium, assembly GCA_963749815.1. Taxonomy (GTDB): domain Bacteria; phylum Pseudomonadota; class Alphaproteobacteria; order Rhizobiales; family Xanthobacteraceae; genus VAZQ01. The sequence goes on from CAVVON010000033.1 coordinate 26,318, forward strand.
GCTGATCACCACATTGTTCCTGTTCATCTCGATGCTGCTGTCCTGGATCGCGCTTCGTCGAGGTCGGCTTCGGCCATCACGACGCGCGCGTGCACGCTGTTCCCCTGGATCAATTCCGGCGACCTCAAGATCGACTGGGCGCTGCGCGTCGACACGCTGACCGCCGTGATGCTGGTGGTGGTCACCATCGGTCTCGGCCTTCGTGCATCTCTATTCCATCGGCTACATGGCCGAGGATCCCTACCGGCCGCGCTTCTTCTCCTATCTGTCGCTGTTCACCTTCGCGATGCTGATGCTGGTGACGGCCGACAATCTGGTGCAGCTGTTCTTCGGCTGGGAGGGCGTCGGCCTGATGAGCTATCTGCTCATCGGCTTCTGGTACCACAAGCCGGAGGCGAACGCGGCCGCGATCAAGGCCTTCGTCGTCAACCGGGTCGGCGACTTCGGCTTCGCGCTCGGCATCTTCGCGGTCTTCATGATGACCGGCGCGGTCGACTTCGACACCGTGTTCGCGCAGGCGCCCTCGCTCACCGGCAAGACCATCCATTTCCTCGGCTGGGACGTCGATGCGCTGACCGCTGATCTGCCTGCTGCTGTTCATGGGCGCGATGGGCAAGTCGGCGCAGTTCCTGCTGCACACCTGGCTGCCCGACGCGATGGAGGGCCCGACGCCGGTCTCGGCCCTGATCCACGCCGCCACCATGGTGACGGCCGGCGTGTTCATGGTGGCGCGGCTGTCGCCGCTGTTCGAGCTTGCGCCGAACGCGCAGACCTTCGTGACCTTCATCGGCGCGACCACCGCGTTCTTCGCCGCGACCGTCGGTCTGGTGCAGAACGACATCAAGCGCATCGTCGCCTATTCGACCTGCTCGCAGCTCGGCTACATGTTCGTCGCCATGGGCGTGCGGCGCCTATTCGGTCGGCATGTTCCATCTGTTCACGCACGCCTTCTTCAAGGCGCTGCTGTTCCTCGGCTCCGGCTCGGTGATCCTCGCCATGCACCACGAGCAGGACATCCGGAAGATGGGCGGCCTGAAGGACAAGATCCCGTTCACCTACTGGACGATGGTGATCGGGACGCTGGCGCTCACCGGCTTCCCGCTCACCGCCGGCTACTTCTCCAAGGACGCCATCATCGAGGCGGCCTATGCCGGGCACAATCCGATGGCGCTCTACGCCTTCGGCGCGACCATCGTCGCGGCGGCGCTGACCTCGTTCTATTCCTGGCGGCTGATCTTCATGACCTTCCACGGCAAGCCGCACGACCACCACCACTACGAGCAGGCGCACGAGAGCCCGCTGGTGATGCTGATCCCGCTGGGCTTCCTGGCCGCCGGCTCGATCGCTCGCCGGCTTTCCGTTCAAGGACCTGTTCGCCGGCCACGGCGTCGCGGAGTTCTTCCGCGAGTCGCTCAAATTCGCCGACGGCAACCACATCCTCGAGGACATGCACCACGTGCCGTACTGGATCGCGATGCTGCCGACGCGTGATGATGGCGCTCGGGCTTCATGGTCGCGTGGCAGCTTCTACATCCGCAAGCCGCGAGCTGCCGGTCGAGCTCGCGCGCCAGCAGGAGCCGCTCTACCAGTTCCTGCTCAACAAGTGGTACTTCGACGAGCTCTACGACGTCCTGCTTCGTGCGGCCGACGCTCTGGCTCGGCCGGCTGCTGTGGAAGGGCGGCGACGGCTGGCTGATCGACGGCTTCGGGCCGGACGGCGTCTCGGCGCGCGTGCTCGACGTGACGCGCAACGTGGTGCGGCTGCAGACCGGCTATCTCTATCACTACGCCTTCGCGATGCTGATCGGGGTCGCGGCGCTTCATCACCTGGTTCATGTTCGCGGGAGGGGCAAGCTGATGCTGAGCTGGCCGATCCTCTCCGTCACCACCTTCCTGCCGCTCGTCGGCGCGCTGTTCATCATGCTGCTGCGCGGCGACGGCGAGGCCGAGAAGCGCAATGCGCGCTGGATCGCGCTGTGGACGACGCTGATCACCTTCGCGATCTCGCTGATCCTGGTCTGGCGCTTCGATCCGGGCTCGCCGGAATTCCAGTTCGTCGAGAAGCAAGCCCTGGCTCGGCGGCAGCCATCACCTATCACATGGGCGTCGACGGCATTTCGCTGCCGTTCGTGATCCTCACCACCGCGCTGATGCCGATCTGCATCATCGCGAGCTGGCAGCCGATCCAGACCCGCGTCAAGGAATACATGATCGCGTTCCTGGTGCTCGAGACGCTGATGATCGGCACCTTCGCGGCGCTCGATCTCGTGCTGTTCTATCTGTTCTTCGAGGGCGGCCTCATTCCGATGTTCCTGATCATCGGCGTGTGGGGCGGGCCGCGCCGGGTCTATGCGAGCTTCAAGTTCTTCCTCTACACGCTGCTCGGCTCGGTGCTGATGCTGCTCGCCATCATGGCGATGTACTGGGAGGCCGGCACCACCGACATCCCGACGCTGCTGCGCCACGGCTTCCCGCGCGGCCTGCAGACCTGGGCGTGGCTCGCCTTCTTCGCCTCGTTCGCGGTCAAGATGCCGATGTGGCCGGTGCACACCTGGCTGCCCGGACGCGCATGTCGAGGCGCCGACCGCGGGCTCGGTGATCCTCGCGGCGATCCTGCTGAAGATGGGCGGCTACGGCTTCCTGCGCTTCTCGCTGCCGATGTTCCCGGCCGCCTCGCACGATTTCGCGCCGCTGGTGTTCGCGCTCTCGGTCGTCGCCATCGTCTACACCTCGCTGGTCGCGCTGGTGCAGGAGGACATGAAGAAGCTGATCGCCTATTCGTCGGTGGCGCATATGGGCTTCGTCACCATGGGCATCTTCGCCGCGACCACGCAGGGCATCGCCGGCGGCATCTTCCAGATGATCTCGCACGGCATCGTCTCGGCCGCGCTGTTCCTCTGCGTCGGCGTGGTCTACGACCGCATGCATACGCGCGAGATCGCCGCCTATGGCGGGCTGGTCAACCGCATGCCGCTCTACGCGGTCGGCCTTCATGGTGTTCACGCTGGCCAATGTCGGGCTGCCGGGCACGTCGGGCTTCGTCGGCGAGTTCCTGACGCTGATCGGCACGTTCAAGGTCAACACCTGGGTCGCGACGCTGGCGACGCTCGGCGTGATCCTGTCGGCCGCCTATGCGCTCTGGCTCTATCGCAAGGTGATGTTCGGGGCGCTCGACAAGCCGAGCCTCGCGCACATCAAGGATCTCGATTACCGCGAGATCATCACGCTCGGACCGCTGGTGATCCTCACCATCCTGTTCGGCATCTTTCCCAAGCCCGTGCTCGACATGTCGGCCGCGTCGGTCGCGCAGCTCCTCGACAACTATAACCAGGCGCTCGGCGCGGCGAAGACCGCGCTGCTGCCCTGACAGGACATGCCTCGCCGATGACCGACGTCGCCGAATTTCCCGCCTTGCTGCCGGCCCTGCCGGAGATCGTGCTCGCGCTCGGCGCCATGGTGCTGCTGATGGTCGGCGCGTTCCGCGGCGAGCGCAGCGCCAGCGACCGTGAGCTGGCTGTCGATTCTGCTGCTGATCGCGGCCGGCGTCATCGTCGTCATGCTGCCCGCCGGCAAGCTCGTCACCTTCGGCGGCAGCTTCGTGGTCGACGACTTCGCCCGCTTCCTCAAGCTCCTGGCGCTCACCGGTTCCGCGGTCGCGATCCTGATGTCGTTCGACTATCTGTCGCACGCGCACGCAGCAGAAGTTCGAATATTCGATCCTGATCCTGCTTTCGACCACCGGCATGCTGATGCTGATCTCGGCGGCCGACCTGATCGCGCTCTATCTCGGCCTCGAACTGATGAGCCTGGCGCTCTACGTGGTGGCGGCGATCAATCGCGATTCCGTGCGCTCGACCGAGGCCGGCCTGAAATATTTCGTGCTCGGCGCGCTGTCCTCCGGCATGCTGCTCTACGGCGCGTCGCTGATCTACGGCTTCACCGGCACGGTGTCGTTTGCCGGCATCGCGCAGGCCGCCGACCAAGGGCAATCTCGGCCTCATCTTCGGGCTGGTGTTCCTGTTCGCCGGCTTCTGCTTCAAGATCTCGGCGGTGCCGTTCCACATGTGGACGCCGGACGTCTACGAGGGTGCGCCGACGCCGATCACGGCGTTCTTCGCCGCCGCGCCGAAGGTCGCCGGCATCGCGATGTTCGTGCGCGCCGCCATCGTGGCGTTTCCCGGCATCCTGCACGCAGTGGCAGCAGATCGTGGTGTTCGTCGCCATCGCCTCGATGGGGCTCGGCGCGTTCGCGGCGATCGGCCAGCGCAACATCAAGCGGCTGATGGCCTATTCGTCGATCGGCCACATGGGCTTCGCGCTGGTCGGGCTGGCGGCCGGGACGCCGGAAGGCGTGCAGGGCGTGCTGGTCTACATGGCGATCTATCTCACCATGACGCTCGGCACCTTCGCCTGCATCCTGTCGATGCGGCGCGACGGGCGGATGGTCGAAGGAGATTTACGATCTTGCGGGGCTCGCGCGCACCAACCCGACCATGGCGTTCTTCCTGGCGCTGCTGCTGTTCTCGCTCGCCGGGATTCCGCCGCTCGCGGGCTTTTTCGCGAAGTTCTACGTGTTCCTGGCGGCGATCAAGGCCGGGCTGTTCACGCTTGCGGTGATCGGCGTGCGTCACCAGCGTGGTCGGCGCCTACTACTATCTGCTGATCGTCAAGATCATGTATTTCGACGAACCCGCCAAAGGCTTCGAGCCGATGCCCTACGAGCTCAAGGCCGTGCTGGCGGTATCCGGCCTGTTCAATCTGCTGTTCTTTGTCTATCCAGGCCCGCTGGTCGAGGCGGCCAACGTCGCTGCGAGATCGCTGTTCTAGGCGCCAATGATACGGCTTGACCCCAGAGCGTCCGCCGCGGGCGTGCGGCTCATCGCGCACGACACGCTCGGCTCGACCAATGCCGAGGCGCTGACGCTCGCGCGGCACGGCGAGCGCGGTCCGCTGTGGGTCGCAGCCGCCCGCCAGAGCGCCGGCCGCGGCCGGCGCGGGCGCGCCTGGGTGTCGGAGCCCGGCAATCTCTATGCGAGCCTGCTGCTCACCGATCCTGCTCCGCCGGAGCACTGGCCGGAACTCTCCTTCGTCGCCGCATTGGCGATCCACGACGCGCTGGTGGAGCTTGCTCCGGCGCTCAGGCCGCAGCTCGCGATCAAGTGGCCGAACGATCTCCTGCTCGGGGGCAGGAAGGTCGCCGGCATCCTGCTCGAAGCCGAAGGCGGCGCGGTCGCGCTCGGCATCGGGGTGAATTGCACGAACCATCCTGCGGACGCCGATTTCCCGGCGACCGATCTCGCCGCGGCCGGCGCCGCGATCGCGCCGGAGGCGCTGTTCGCCGCGCTGTCGGCCAAGATGCTCGGCCGCATCGCGCAATGGAATGCGGGGGACGGGTTCTCGACCATCCGCGCCGATTGGCTGGCGCGTGCGGCCGGCGTCGGCGAGGACATCCGCGTGCGGCTCTCCGACCGCGAGCTTGCCGGCCGGTTCGAGGCGCTGGACGATACCGGCGGCCTGGTGCTGCGGCTGCCGGACGGCAATGTCACGACCATCACGGCCGGCGACGTATTCATGACCGCGCCTGTCCGGCGGAGGCGCGCTGAATGGCGCGCACCGGCGACGAGCTTGTCTTCGCGCCGCTCGGCGGGGTCGGCGAGATCGGCATGAATCTCGCGCTCTACGGCCTCGGCCAGGAGCGCCGGCGGCAGTGGATCGCGGTCGACCTCGGCGTGGCGTTCGCGGGCGACGACCTGCCGGGCATCGATCTCATCCTGCCGGACATCCGCTATCTGATCGAGGAGCGGCGCAACATCCTCGGCCTCGTGCTCACCCACGCGCACGAGGATCACTTCGGCGCGCTCCTCGACCTGTGGCCGCAGCTCAAGCTGCCGGTCTACGCCACGCCGTTCACCGCGGCGCTGTTCGAGGCCAAGCGCCTGGGCGAGCCGGGCGCGCCGGAAATTCCGATCAATATCGTGCCGCTCGGCGGCCGGTTCACGCTCGGGCCGTTCGACATCGAACTCGTCTCGATGGCGCATTCGATCCCGGAATCGAACGGCCTCATCATCCGCACGGCGCTCGGCACCGTGCTCCATACCGGCGACTGGAAGATCGATCCGACCCCGGTGATCGGCCTGCCGACCGACGAGCGCAAGCTGCGCGCGCTCGGCGATGCCGGCTGCCTGGCGCTGATCGGCGATTCGACCAATGCGGTCCGCGAAGGCCGTTCGCCGTCCGAGAGCGACGTCGCGAAATCGCTGGCGGAGCTGATTCGCAACGCGCCCAAGCGCGTGGCGGTCACCACCTTCGCCTCCAACGTGGCGCGGCTGCGCGCGGTCGCCGATGCCGCGCGCGCCTGCGATCGCGAGGTGGTGGTGGTCGGCCGCGCCATGGAGCGGGTCGTGCAGGTGGCGCGCGAGACCGGCTATCTCGACGGCGTCCAGGAGTTCCGCTCGGTCGACGTCTACGGCCATCTGCCGCCCGACAAGGTCGTGCGCGCTCTGCACCGGCAGCCAGGGCGAGGCGCGCGCCGCGCTGTCCCGCATCGCCGCAGGACGAGCATCCGGATGTGGCGTTCTCGCGCGGCGACCGGGTGATCTTCTCCTCGCGCGCGATCCCGGGCAACGAGAAGGCGATCGGCCGCGTGATCAACGGGCTGGTGACGCAGGGCATCGAGGTCATCACCGACCGCACGCACCTGGTGCACGTGTCCGGCCATCCGCGCCGCGCCGAGCTCGAGGAGATGATCTCATGGGTGCGGCCGCAGATCCTGATGCCGGTGCACGGCGAGGCGCTGCACATGGCCGAGCATGCCGAACTGGCGCGCCGCGTCGGGGTCGGCAAGGTCGTGACCTGCCGTGACGGCGATCTGGTGAAGATCGCGCCCGGCGAACCCGGCATCATCGACGAGGTGCCGGCCGGCCGGCTCTACAAGGACGGCTCGCTGCTGGTCGATGCGCAGATGCGCACGGTCGCCGACCGCCGGCGGCTGAGCTTTGCGGGGGTGGTGTCGGTGGCGCTGGCGCTGACCGGAAAGGGCGAGCTTGCCGCCGATCCGGAGGTCGACCTGACCGGCATTCCCGAGACCGCCGCCGACGGCGCCGTCATGGCGGATATCGCCTACGACGCGGTGGTCGAGGCTTTCGAGCAGATGCCGCGCGCGCGGCGGCGCGATCCTGATTCGGTCGCCGAGACGGTGCGGCGCGCGGTGCGCGGGAGCGCTCGCGGCGCGATGGAACAAGAAGCCGATGTGCCACGTGCAGGTGCTTGAGGTTTAGGCGGGCCGGCGGTGTAGACTTGGCCGGCCAGGGAGGCCCAATGAAAAAAACACCGCTCTGCGTCGCCGGCATTCTGCTTGCGCTTGCGTCAACCGCGTCAGCACAAGACTTTCCGTCGCGCTACATCACGCTGGTCGCGCCGTTTCCGCCCGGCGGTCCCTCGGACACGACCGCGCGCATCATCGCCGCGCCGATGGCGAAGCTGCTGGGCCAGCAGATCGTGGTCGAGAACGTCACCGGCGCGGGCGGCACCATCGGCTCGAACCGCGTCGCCAAGGCCGCGCCCGACGGCTATCAGATCATGCTGTCCGGATCCGGCACGCACGCGGCGATCGAATATCTGCACAAGGATCCGCCGTACAAGCCGTCCGACTGGGAGCACATCGGCCTGGTCAACGTCTCGCCGGTCGTCCTGGTGGCGCGCAAGGCGGTGCCGGCGAACACGCTGCAGGAGTTCATCGCCTATCTGCGCGCCAACGAGAAGAAGGTGACGGAGGCCGACGCCGGCGTCGGCTCGATCTCCAACCTCGCCTGCTCGGTGTTCCACGCGCTCGCGGGCGTCAATCCGACGGTCGTGTCCTACCGCGGCACGCCGCAGGCGACGCAGGACGTGGTCGCCGGCAACGTCGATTTCGGCTGCAACCAGATCGTCAACATCGTGCAGCACGTGCAGAGCGGCGCGCTCAAGGCCTATGCCATCACCGGCGACAAGCGCTCGCCGATGCTGCCGGACGTGCCGACCACCGCGGAGGCGGGGTTGCCGGCGTTCAAGCTCACCGTGTGGTTCGGGCTGTCGGCGCCCAAGGGCACGCCGAAGCCGATCATCGACAAGCTCAACCAGGCGCTGGCGGCGGCGCTCGACGATCCGGCGACCGTGAAGCGGCTGTCCGATCTCGGCTACGACGTGGTGCCGGCGGAGCAGCGCTCGCCGGCCTATTTCAACAAGTTCTTCCAGGACGAGGTCGCGCTCTGGGCCAAGGTGCTGGGCGGCCTGTCGGTGCCGACGCCGCGGCAATGAGCTGGCAGCCTCAGCACGCTCTCTCGATCGTCGCGGGCACGCCGCCGGGCGGCGGGCTCGACCGCTCGGCGCGCGCGCTCGCCAAGGCGATAACGGCGAACCGGCTGGTCGAAGTGCCGGTCGAGGTCGTCAATGTCGGCGGCGACGGCGGGCGCAAGGCCTGGGTCCACATGGAGGGGCTTGCCGGCGACGGCCACGCGATCGGCATCAGTTCGCCCAACATGGCCGCCGACTACCTGATGGGCGTGACCAAGGCCGATCCCGACCGCTATCCGCCGCTCGCGATCCTCTATTCGGAATACATCGCCTTTGTGGTGCGCAGCGATTCCGGCATCGGCAGCGGCGCGGACCTGCTGCGGCGGCTTGCCGCCAACGCGGCAACCGATCGCGCTCTCGACCTCGCTCGGCAATTCCAACCACGTCGCCGTGGCCAAGGTGATCGGCCACGCCGGGGCCGATACCAGGGCGGCGAACATCCGGGTGTTCGATACGGCGCTCGACGCGGTCGCCGACGTGGTGGCCGGGCGCGCCGATGTCGGCGCCATTACGGCTGCGAGCGCGGTGCCGGAACTGCAAAGCGGCGTGCTGCGCGCGGTCGGCGTGTCGGCGCCGGCGCGGCTGCCGGGGGTCTATTCGCCGGCGCCGACCTGGGCCGAGCAGGGGGTCGATTGCGTGATCGCGTCCTGGCGCGGGGCGAGCGGGCCGCCAGGCATGAGCGCCGAGCAGATCGCATTCTGGGAGCGCGTTCTGTCCGCGGTCACCCGCACGGCGGAGTGGCAGGCCGACCTTGACCGGCACTTCTGGACCGCCATGTATCTCGATGGCGCAGCGCTGCGCGACTATCTCGCGCGCGAGCGCGCCGAGATGAAGAGCGTGCTCGGCGGACTGGGACTGCTGTCGGTCTAGCCGCAGCGCGCGAAGCACGATAGGAATGGCCGGCCGGGCCGCAGGAGAACAATATGATCGGACGGCTCAATCACGTGGCGATCGCGGTGCGCGACATCGCCAAGGCGGCCTCGGTTTATCGCGACACGCTCGGCGCCGAGGTGTCGGCGGTGGTGCCGCAGCCGGACCACGGCGTCAACACCGTGTTCATCACGCTGCCGAACACCAAGATCGAGCTTGCTCGAGCCGCTCGGCGAGAATTCGCCGATCGCGAAGTTTCTCGAGCGCAACGCCGAGGGCGGCATCCACCACATCTGCTACGAGGTCGACGACATCCGTTCAGCGCGCGATCAGCTCAAGGCCAAGGGTGCGCGCGTGCTCGGCGACGGCGAGCCGAAGATCGGCGCGCACGGCAAGCCGGTGCTGTTCCTGCACCCGAAGGATTTTTGCGGCACGCTGGTCGAGATCGAGCAGGCGTAGGGAAAAAAGTACGGCCCGCCGGGATCGCCGGCGGGCCGCAAACAGCCGAAGGTGTGGACCTAGCAGCGCGTATCAGCGAACCCAGCCGCGCGGGCCGTAATAGGCGCGCGGCCGGTAGAAGCGGTTGGTGTAGGCGTAGGGCGAGATCGCGGCGCGATAGCCCGCATAACCGTAGCCGTCGCCGTATCCGTAGCCTCCGCCGGCATAGCCGTAGGCGGCGTAGGCGCCATAGCCGCCGTAATAGGCCGACGGATAAGCGTAGGCCGGCGCATACGAGTAGTAGTAGCTGCCGCCGCAGCCGCCGCAGGACGGCTGATAGACGACGACCGGCGCGGGTTGGACCATGGCCGCGCCGCAGCAGTCGCCGGCGGATGCCGGCGCCGGGGCGAATGCCAATCCGGCGAACAGGAGAGCTGCAGCCGCGTAACTGACCTTGACGATCCGATTGAACATGGGATGCCTTTCCTTCACGAGCATGCATCTCGTGTAACACTGTCGCGGCGCTCGTGATATCAATGGGTCGTTTTTACCTTAATCCTGAGCATTCGCTTCACCGTGGTAACCTTCTCGTGGCAATTTCGACCGCGCTCGCGATCTACTTCATCGTCTGGTGGATGGTGCTGTTCGCCGTGCTGCCGTGGGGCGTGCGCAGCCAGGAAGAGAGCGGCGAGATCGCGCACGGCACCGATCCCGGCGCGCCCGCAATCCCGAAGCTCAAGCAGAAGCTCGTCTGGACGACGCTGATCTCGGGGCTGGTGTTTGCCCTGTTCGCGGTCGCCTACGGCTACCGGCAGATTCTGCTCGATGCACTGGCGGCGTTAATGGGTGTGACGCGGTAAGCATTGGGGCAGGGCCCCAAAAAAATCGAGCAGGACCACGGTCCTGCTCTGATTACGCTACGCTACACTCACGCCTCGAATTTTTCGTCTTATCGAGACGGTCGCGGCTTGAGCGCCGACTTGTCCTCCCAAGACTTGGACCGCAAGGCCGGAGCACTCAGCGCCGTTGCCGCGCACCCCGGCTGTGGTGCCTAGGAAACCTAGCCCATCCGGCCGGATTTGTCACCGGTGCGGCAAAAGGATGTCTCAGCCATGATTGCATGGCTGCAACGCCAGGTAGCAGCGCGCCGCATGGGTGCGGCGCAGCATATTGCCAGGCGGCCCGAAATCGTTGACGACCCTTGTGTTTCCGCGTTCCTTCCGGTTTCACTCTGGCGCCACAAAAAGGGAACGATTCTAGGCCCCGATCCGCATGCGTTTGTCCCGCTATTTCCTGCCCATTTTGCGTGAAATTCCGAAGGAGGCGGAGATCGTCTCCCATCGGCTGATGCTGCGCGCCGGCATGATCCGCCAGGAGGCCGCCGGCATCTATGCGTTCCTGCCGCTCGGCTTTCGCGTGCTGGAGAAGGTCTGCGCGATCGTGCGCGCAGGAGCAGGACCGCTCCGGCGCGATCGAGATGCTGATGCCGACCATCCAGTCGGCCGATCTCTGGCGCGAGAGCGGACGCTACGAGGCCTACGGCAAGGAGATGCTGCGCATCGAGGACCGGCACGAGCGCGAGATGCTGTTCGGCCCGACCAACGAGGAGATGATCACCGAAATCTTCCGCGCCTACGTGCGCTCGTACAAGGACCTGCCGCTCAACCTCTATCACATCCAGTGGAAGTTCCGCGACGAGGTGCGCCCGCGCTTCGGGCTGATGCGCGGCCGCGAATTCCTGATGAAGGACGCCTATTCGTTCGATTTCGACCAGGCCGGCTCCCGGCACTCCTACAACAAGATGTTCGTCGCCTATCTGCGCACCTTCGCGCGGCTCGGGCTGCGCTCGATCCCGATGCAGGCGGAGAGCGGTCCGATCGGCGGCAACCTCAGCCACGAGTTCATCATCCTCGCCGAAACCGGCGAGAGCGAAGTCTACTGCCACCGCGACTATCTGGATTTTCCCGTGCCCGGCGCCGACGTGAACTTCGACGATGCCGCCAGTCTGCAGTCGATCGTCGACAAGTGGACCTCGCTCTACGCCGCGACCTCCGAGAAGCACGACGCCGCGGCGTTCGCGAAGCTGCCGGCCGACAAGCAGGTGTCGGCGCGCGGCATCGAGGTCGGGCACATCTTCTATTTCGGCACCAAGTATTCCGAGCCGATGAAGGCGGTGGTGGCCGGGCCCGACGGCGCCGAGCATGCGGTCCACATGGGCTCCTACGGCATCGGCCCGAGCCGGCTGGTCGCCGCGATCATCGAGGCCTCGCATGACGATGCCGGGATCATATGGCCGGAGGCGGTGGCGCCGTTCAAGGTGACGATCCTCAACCTCAAGCCGGGCGCGGCCGACACCGACGCGGCCTGCGAGACGCTCTATCGCGAACTGTCCGCCAAGGGCGTCGACGTGCTCTACGATGACCTCGACCAGCGGCCGGGCGCGAAATTCGCCACCGCCGACCTGATCGGCATCCCCTGGCAGGTGCTGGTCGGGCCGAAGGGGCTCGCCGAGGGCAAGGTCGAGCTGAAGCGGCGCTCCGACGGCAGCCGCGAATTGATGAGCCCGGCCGATGCGGTGCATCGGCTGGCGTCGTGAACCTGTGCGCTTTGGCCGCTCTGCCTCGCAAGGCCATGGCGTGAAACGGCCAGAATTGTGTGAAATTGGGGGGCGGGAACCGATTTGATGAGCGAGCCAGCCGGCACTCACGCCTTCGCGCCATTCGAATGGATGCTGTCGCTGCGCTATCTGCGGGCGCGGCGCAAGGAAGGATTCATCTCGGTCATCGCCGGCTTCTCGTTCCTCGGCATCATGCTCGGCGTCGCCACGCTCATCATCGTGATGGCGGTGATGAACGGCTTCCGCAAGGAACTGCTCGACAAGATTCTCGGCCTCAACGGCCACCTGCTGGTGCAGCCGCTCGAATCCCCGCTGACCGACTGGCAGGTGGTGGCCGAGCGTCTGTCGGCGGTCGAGGGCATCAGGCTTGCGGCGCCGATCGTCGAGGGACAGGCGCTCGCGTCGTCGCCGTTCAACGCGTCCGGCGTGCTGGTGCGCGGCATCCGCAGCGCGGACCTCGTCAAGCTGCGCTCGATCGCCAACAACATCAAGCAGGGCACGCTCGACGGCTTCGACGAGGGGCAGGGCGTGTTGATCGGGCGGCGGCTGGCCGACCAGCTGTCGCTGCGCGCCGGCGACAGCATCACGCTGGTGGCGCCGCGCGGCGCGGTGACGCCGTTCGGCACCACGCCGCGGATCAAGCCCTACAAGATCTCGGCGGTGTTCGAGATCGGCATGTCGGAATACGACTCCGCCTTCGTGTTCATGCCGCTCACCGAGGCGCAGGCCTATTTCAACCGGTCCGGCGACGTCACCGCGATCGAGGTCTATGTCGACAATCCCGACCGCGTCGACCGCTATCGCAAGCTCGCCGCCGATGCGGCGCAGCGGCCGATCTATCATGATCGACTGGCGCCAGCGCAACGCGACCTTCTTCAACGCGCTGCAGGTCGAGCGCAACGTGATGTTCCTGATCCTGACGCTGATCGTGCTGGTGGCGGCGCTCAACATCGTCTCCGGCCTGATCATGCTGGTGAAGGACAAGGGCTCCGACATCGCCATCCTGCGCACGATGGGCGCGACCCAGGGCGCGATCATGCGCATCTTCCTGATCACCGGCGCGTCGATCGGCGTGGTCGGCACCATCGTCGGCTTCGCTGCTCGGCACGCTCGTGTGCCTCAACGTCGAGTCGATCCGGCACTTCATCTCCTGGCTCACCAATACCGAGCTGTTTTCGCCCGAGCTCTACTTTCTGTCGAAGCTGCCGGCCGACATGGACATCGGCGAGACCACCGCGGTCGTGGTGATGGCGCTGACCTTGTCGCTGCTGGCGACGCTCTATCCGTCGTGGCGCGCGGCGCGGCTCGATCCGGTCGAGGCGCTGCGTTATGAGTGAGGTCACGGCGGGCGGCGCCGAAGGCACGGAACGGGTCGAGCAGACCAAGGCCGACGACAAGCCGATCCTGTTCCTGCACAAGGTCGACCGGCGCTACCGCCAGGGCGACGCGACGCTCGAAATCCTCAAGGGCGCGGAACTGGCGCTGTGGCCGGGGCAGTCGGTCGCTCTGGTGGCGCCGTCGGGCGCCGGCAAGTCGACGCTGCTGCACATCGCCGGACTGCTGGAGCATCCGGACGCCGGCGAGGTCTATATCGACCAGGCCGGCGACCTCGAGCCTCTCGGATGCCGAGCGCACCCGCCTGCGCCGCACCGAGATCGGCTTCGTCTACCAGTTCCATCACCTGCTGCCCGAGCTCAACGCCGTCGAGAACGTCATGCATGCCGCAGATGATCCGCGGTCTGGCGGCCCGCGAGGCCGACAAGCGCTCGGCCGAGCTGTTGAGCTATCTCGGCCTCAAGGATCGCCTGACGCACCGGCCGGCGGAGCTGTCGGGCGGCGAGCAGCAACGCGTCGCAATCGCGCGCGCGGTCGCCAACGCGCCGCGCATTCTGCTGGCCGACGAGCCGACCGGCAACCTCGACCCGCACACCGCCGAGCACGTGTTCAATGCGCTGACCGAGCTCGTGCGCGCCTCCGGCCTCGCCATGATCGTCGCCACCCACAACATGGAGATCGCCGGCCGCATGGACCGGCGGGTGACCTGCGGAGGGCGGTGGTGGAGCTTGACTGGCGGCGACGGTCGGCCGAATTCCATGGTGCCGCCGTGCGGAGCGGTTTCATGGGGACAGTGGCCGCCACACCTGGGGTGACTGACCAGGTCGCCTCCGCCAATTGACTGGTGCCATCCGGCATCCATTGATCTACGCCCCCATGACACTGACGCGTGGGGCAACTCGATGGGCGCCAGTGACACTCCGCGATTGACCGTGACAAGCTGCGAGCTTGGCCAGCGCGCGTGACGTCGATCAATCGCGATCTGTCATCGACCCCATCGGACTGTCATAGGCAACTAGGACCAATAAAGTGAACTATGTTCTCTCACTTCGTTCTTGATGGACGGGGAGATACCAACATGTTCCGCGCCGTCATTGAGGAAGCCGCCGCACTCGCCTCGCTCGCTCTGTTCCTGGGCATGATCGCGATCTGGGCGCAGGTGTTCGCGTCGCTCTGAAACTGTCGCCTCGCTCCGAGCCTTCCGGCTGGGGAGCTGGGGATAAGTGCGATCAGGCCGCCGCGGGCCGCGCCGCGCAGTGGACAGCGGCGGGGGCGATCCCCACCATCGTGGCGACCTCGAATCGCGAGCCCCGCAAAATGGCCGGTCCCGGCTTCGTGCACCTGCACGTGCACTCGTCCTATTCGCTGCTGGAAGGCGCGCTGACGATCGCGCGGCTGGCCGAACTCGCCAAGGCCGACCACCAGCCGGCGCTGGCGCTCACCGACACCGACAACATGTTCGGCGCGCTCGAGTTCTCCGAGAAGCTCGCGGGCGCCGGCATCCAGCCGATCATCGGCTGCGCGCTGGCGGTCGATTTCGGCGACCAGGAGGCGCGGCCGGGCCTGCATGCGGTCGAGCACGGGCGCATCGTGCTGCTGGCCGCGCGCGAGGACGGCTACCGCAGCCTGATGCGGCTCAACTCCCGCGCCTTTCTGGAGACGCCGCCGAACGAGCAGCCGCACCTCAAGCTCGCCTGGCTCGAGGGCGAGACCGCCGGGCTGATCGCGCTCACCGGCGGTCCCGGCGGGCCGCTCGACATGGCGATCGTCGGCGGCCAGGACAGTCTGGCGCACGCGCGCTGCGAGGCGCTCGCCCGGCTGTTCGGCGACCGGCTCTATGTCGAACTGCAGCGCCACGGCACCGCGGCCGAGCGCACCGCCGAGCCGGCGCTGATCGAACTGGCCTATGCCCGCGGCATCCCGCTGGTCGCCACCAACGAGCCGCTCTTCGCGACCCGCGAGGACTACGAGGCCCACGACGCGCTGATCTGCATCGCCGAAGGCCGGCTGGTGGCCGAGACCGACCGCCGCCAGCTCACGCCCGAGCACCGCTTCAAGACGCCGCGCCGAGATGGCGAAACTGTTCTCCGACCTGCCGGAGGCGCTCGCCTCCACGGTCGAGATCGCGCAGCGCTGCTCCTTTCGGCCGCGCACGCAGGCGCCGATCCTGCCGCGCTTCTCGGTCGGCGCCGAGGGCGCGGCGGTCGACGAGGCGGCGGAACTGCGCAGGCGCGCCGAGGCCGGCCTCGAACGGCGGCTCGCCGCGCACGGCCTCGCGCCCGGCCGCACCGTCGAGGAGTATCGCGAGCGGCTCGCCTTCGAGCTCAACGTCATCGAGGGCATGAAATATCCGGGCTACTTCCTGATCGTCGTCGGACTTCATCCAGTGGGCCAAGGCGCAGGGCATCCCGGTCGGGCCGGGCCGCGGCTCGGGCGCCGGCTCGCTCGTCGCCTATGCGCTCACCATCACCGATCTCGATCCGCTGCGCTTCGACCTGCTTGTTCGAGCGCTTCCTCAATCCCGAGCGCGTGTCGATGCCGGACTTCGACATCGACTTCTGCCAGGACCGGCGCGACGAGGTGATCCGCTACGTGCAGGAGCGCTACGGCCGCGATCAGGTGGCGCAGATCATCACCTTCGGCACGCTGCAGGCGCGCGGCGTGCTGCGCGACGTCGGCCGCGTGCTGCAGATGCCCTATGGGCAGGTCGACAAGCTCTGCAAGCTGGTGCCGCAGAACGCGCTCAACCCGGTCACGCTCGCCCAGGCGATCGACGACGAGCCGCGCCTGCAGGCCGCGCGCGACAGCGATCCGGTGGTCGCGGCGCGCCTTCGACATCGCCAAGAAGCTCGAAGGCCTGCACCGCCACGCCTCGACCCACGCCGCCGGCATCGTGATCGGCGAGCGGCCGCTCGACGAGATGGTGCCGCTCTATCGCGATCCGAAATCGATGATGCCGGTCACCCAGTTCAACATGAAATGGGTGGAGCAGGCGGGCCTGGTGAAGTTCGACTTTCTCGGCCTCAAGACGCTGACGGTGCTGGAGACCGCGGTCGCGCTCCTGCGCAAGCGCGGCGATCGAGATCGATCTGTCCGCGATCCCGCTCGACGACGAGAAGACCTACGCGCATGCTGTCCCGCGCCGAGGCGGTCGGCATCTTCCAGCTGGAAAGTCAGGGCATGCGCCGCGCGCTGCTCGACATGCGGCCGGACCGCTTCGAGGACATCATCGCGCTGGTCGCGCTCTACCGGCCGGGGCCGATGGCGAACATCCCGACCTATTGCGCCCGCAAGCACGGGCATGGAGGAGCCGGAATACATCCATCCCAAGCTCGAGCCGATCCTGCGCGAGACCTACGGCGTCATCATCTATCAGGAACAGGTGATGCAGATCGGCGCAGATGCTGTCCGGCTACTCGCTCGGCGAGGCCGACCTGCTGCGCCGCGCCATGGGCAAGAAGATCCGCGCCGAGATGGAGAAGCAGCGCAGCCGTTTCGTGTCGGGCTGTGTCGAGCGCGGCATCGAGAAGGACCAGGCCGAGACGATCTTCGAACTGCTGGAGCGCTTCGCCGACTACGGCTTCAACAAGAGCCATGCCGCGGCCTATGCGCTCGTCGCCTATCAGACCGCCTATCTGAAGGCGAACTATCCGGTCGAGTTCCTGGCCGCCTCGATGACGCTCGACATGGGCAACACCGACAAGCTCGCCGAGTTCCGCGCCGAGGCCGAGCGGCTCGGCATCAAGGTCGAGCCGCCTTCGATCAACCGCTCCGGCGTCGAGTTCGACGTCGAGGGCCAGACCATCCACTACGCGCTCGCCGCGCTCAAAGGCGTCGGCCGGACCGCGGTCGAGGCGATCGTCGCGGCGCGCGGCGGCAAGCCGTTCGCCGACCTCTCGGATTTCGCCAGCCGGATCAATCCGCGCGCCGTCAACAAGCGCGTGCTGGAAAGCCTCGCCGCCGCCGGCGCCTTCGACGCGCTCGAGGCAAATCGCGCGCGCGTCTCCGCCGCGGTCGATTCCATGCTGGCCGTCGCGCAGCGCGCGCACGAGGCGATCGAGAGCGGCGCGCTGCAGTTCTCGTTCGGCGGCCCCGCCGCGCGCGAGGCGATCCGCCTGCCGACGATCGAGCCCTGGCTGCCGGCCGAGCGGCTGCAGCAGGAATTCGACGCCATCGGGTTCTTCCTCTCCGGCCATCCGCTCGACGACTACGCGGCCGTGCTCAAGCGGCTGCGCGTGCAGTCCTGGGCCGAATTCTCGCGGGCGGTGAAGCGGCGGCGCGCAGCGCCGGCCGCGTCGCCGCGACCGTGGTGGCGCGGACCGAGCGGCGCACCCGCACCGGCAGCAAGATGGGCATCATCGGGCTCTCGGACCCGTCCGGCCATTTCGAGGCGGTGGTGTTCTCCGAAGGGCTGCAGCAGTTCCGCGACCTCTTGGAGCCGGGCGCGGCGGTCCTGCTCTCGCTCTCGGCCGAGTTGCAGGGCGAGGACGTGCGCGCCCGCATCCAGATGGTCGAGCCGCTCGATCAGGCCGCCGCCAAGCTGTCGAAGGGCCTGCGGGTGTTCCTGCGCAGCGAGACGCCGATCGAGAGCGTCGCCAAGCGGCTGGAGGGCGGCGGCCGCACGCCCCAGGACAACGGCGAGGTCTCCCTGGTGCTGATGCTGGCCGAGGGCACCGAGGTCGAGGTCAAGCTGCCGGGCACGTTCAAGGTCTCGCCGCAGATCGCCGGCGCGATCAAGGCGGTGCCGGGGGTGGTCGCGGTCGAGGCGGTGTAATCGCCCGGAATCGCCCTCAAACCCTCGTTATTCTTCGGTTTTTCGGCCGATTTCCATTGCATTGCGGTGCCCCGGCCGCTATATGCCCGCCATCTCACACGCGGACCTTGGTCTATTGCCCGCAGGGCATGCGGCCGTCCGGTGGTGTTCTTCTTCCGTCAGGGAAGGGGGCGCCCACTGGTCCGCGGCGGATCAACCGGAGAACGGACCATGTCACTTCCTGACTTCTCGATGCGTCAGCTATTGGAAGCTGGCGTCCATTTCGGCCATCAGTCCCACCGCTGGAACCCGAAGATGGGTGAATACATCTTCGGCGCCCGCAACAACATCCACATCATCGATCTCGCGCAGTCGGTGCCGACGCTCCACCGCGCGCTGCAGGCGGTGAGCGACACCGTCGCCAAGGGCGGGCGCATCCTGTTCGTCGGCACCAAGCGCCAGGCGCAGGACGCGGTCGCCGAAGCCGCCAAGAAGTCGGCGCAGTACTACGTCAATTCGCGCTGGCTCGGCGGCACGCTCACCAACTGGAAGACCATCTCGGGTTCGATCTCGCGGCTGCGCAAGCTCGAGGAGATGCTCTCCTCCAACGAGGCGCAGGGCTACACCAAGAAGGAGCGCCTCGATCTGCAGCGCGAGCGCGACAAGCTCGACCGTTCGCTCGGCGGCATCAAGGACATGGGCGGGCTGCCCGACCTGCTGTTCGTGATCGACACCAACAAGGAAGACATCGCCATCAAGGAGGCGCGCCGCCTCAACCTGCCGGTGGCGGCGATCGTCGACACCAATTGCGATCCGGACGGCATCACCTACGTCGTGCCCGGCAACGACGACGCCAGCCGCGCGATCGCGCTCTACTGCGATCTGATCGCGCGGGCGGCGATCGACGGCATCGCGCCGTTCGCAGGGTCAGGCCGGCGTCGACGTCGGCGCCGCGGCCGAGCCGATCGCCGAGGAGGTGCCGGCGGTGGTCGACGATTCCGGCTACGAGGTGCTGTCCGGTCCGCGCGGCGTCGCCGACGATCTCAAGAAGCTCGGCCATGTCTCGCCCGCGATCGAGAAGAAGTTCAACGATCTCGGCATCTTCCATTACTGGCAGATCGCCGGTCTCAAGCCCGAGGCGGCGCACAAGATGGGCGAAGAGATCGGGCTGCCCGGCCGCATGGAAGGCTGGATTACCCAATCGAAGGCCTTGTCGGCAGAGGCAGAGTAACTCGTGCCCGCGTTGCGGCCGGGCATGGTCCGGCCGCACACATCGCGTTCAAGTTTTGCGGCCCGCGTCGCAGAGCGGCACGCCCGCTGAGAGGACATTGGATATGGCCAATATCACCGCACAGATGGTCAAGGAGCTCCGCGAGCGCACCGGCGCGGGCATGATGGACTGCAAGTCGGCGCTCGGCGAGACCGCGGGCGACATGGAGCAGGCGGTCGATCTGCTGCGCAAGAAAGGCCTGGCGAAGGCCGCCAAGAAGGCCGGCCGCATCGCCGCCGACGGCCTGATCGGCCTCGCGGTCGAGGGCGTCAAGGGCGCGGTGGTCGAGGTCAATTCCGAGACCGACTTCGTCGCCCGCAATGACCTGTTCCAGGGCCTGGTGAAGATGATCGCCAATGTGGCGCTCAGCGTCGGCACCGATCTGGAGAAGATCAAGGCCGCCAAGATCGGCACCATCACCGTCGCCGAGGCGATCAACGACACGATCACCAAGATCGGCGAGAACATGACGCTGCGGCGCGCGTCGGCCCTGTCGGTCGGCAAGGGGATCGTCGCCAACTACGTGCACAATTCGGTGGTCGAGGGTCTCGGCAAGATCGGCGTGCTGGTCGCGCTCGAATCGAGCGGCGGCGGCGACGAGCTCAAGCGCTTCGGGCGCATGCTGGCGATGCACATCGCCGCCTCCAATCCGCAGGCGCTCGAGTCGTCCGGCCTCGATCCGGAGGTGGTCCGGCGCGAAAAAGAGGTGCTGGCCGACAAGTTCAAGCAGCAGGGCAAGCCTGCGAATGTCATCGACAAGATCGTCGAATCAGGGCTCAAGACTTTCTACAAGGAGGTGTGCCTGCTCGATCAGGCCTTCATCCATGAGCCGGACAAGACCGTCGCACAGGCTATCAAGGAGGCCGAAGGCAAGGTCGGCGCCCCGATCAAGGTCACGGGCTTCGTGCGCTATGCGCTGGGCGAGGGCATCGACCGTCCGGAAACCGATTTCGCCGCCGAGGTGGCCGCGACCGTCGGGCAGCGCTGAGCAGGCCTGCCGCGCCGCGCCGCGGCGCGGGCATTGGAACGAACCATCATGGCTAAGCCGATCTACCGACGCGTGGTCGTCAAGGTCTCCGGCGAAGCCCTGATGGGAGCCGACGAGTTCGGCATCCATCAGCCGACCCTCGAACGGATCGCCAAGGATCTGATCGCCACGCAAGCGCTCGGCGTCCAGCTTGGCGTGGTGGTCGGCGGCGGCAACATCTTCCGCGGCGTGACGGTTTCGCAGCAAGGCATTGCGCGCGTGACCGGCGACATGATGGGGATGCTGGCGACCGTCATGAATGCGCTGGCGCTCGAAAGCGCGCTGGAGAAGGCGGGCGTCGCCGCCCGCGCCATGTCGGCGCTCGCCATGCCCGAAATTTGCGAGACCTACGAGCGCCGCCGCGCGCTGCGCCATCTCGCCGAGGGACGCATCGTCCTGTTCTCCGGCCGGCACCGGCAATCCGTTCTTCACCACCGACACCACCGCGGTGCTGCGCGCCGCCGAGATCGGCGCCGACGCGGTGCTCAAGGCGACCGACGTCGACGGCGTCTACAGCGCCGACCCGAAGAAGGACAAGAAGGCCAAGCGCTACGAGCGTCTGACCCACCAGGAGGCGATCGAGCGTCAATCTCAAGGTGATGGACGCCACCGCCTTCGCGCTTGCCCGGGAAAACCGTATGCCTATCATCGTGTTCTCGATCCGGAAGAAGGGAGCAATCGAAGCCGTGCTGCGAGGCGAGGGCCGCTCGACCATCGTGGGCTCCTGAGACCTTCGCGGTGGCCCGATCAGCCAATTTGATCGGAGCTGAGAATGCGACACGGCTCGACCGAACGGAGGGGTCGCCATGGCAACCGCAACGCACGATCTGAATGAGCTCAAGCGCCGCATGCAGGGGGCAATCGCCACGCTCAAGCACGAGCTGGGCGGGCTGCGGACCGGCCGCGCTTCGCCGAACCTGCTGGAGCCGGTGCAGGTCGACGCCTACGGGACGCATATGCCGCTCAACCAGCTCGCCACGGTCAGCGTGCCCGAGCCGCGCATGCTGTCCGTGCAGGTCTGGGACAAGTCGATGGTGCATGCCGTGGAAAAGGCCATCATGGCGGCCAATCTGGGCCTGACCCCGTCGACCGAGGGGCAGGTGCTGCGGCTGCGCATGCCCGAGCTCAACGAGGACCGGCGCAAGGAACTGGTCAAGGTCGCGCACAAATATGCCGAGGCTGCCAAGGTCGCGGTCCGGCATGTCCGGCGCGACGGCCTCGACGTGCTCAAGAAGCTGGAGAAGGACCACAAGATCAGCGAAGACGACGGTAAGCGTCATTCCGAGCAGGTGCAGAAAGTCACTGACGAGATCATCGCCGAGGTCGACAAGATGTTGGCCACGAAGGAAAGGGAAATCCTCACGGTGTGAGGCTTCACGCGCATGTCGAAAACCGAGCCGCTGCGCCCCGCTCCGATCGGCGACTTCGCCGTGCCCCGGCATGTCGCCATCATCATGGACGGCAACGGGCGCTGGGCGGCCGCGCGCGGGTTGCCGCGCGCCGAGGGCCACCGGCGCGGCGTCGAGGCGCTGCGCCGCACGGTGCGCGCGGCCGGCGATCTCGGCATCGAGTATCTGACGATCTTCTCCTTCAGCTCGGAGAACTGGTCGCGGCCGCCGGCCGAGATCCGCGAGCTGATGGGGCTGTTGCGCCGCTTCATCCGCAACGACCTCGCCGAGCTGCATCGAACGGCGTGCAGGTGCGCGTCATCGGCGAGCGCGAGAATCTCGATCCCGACATCCGCCGCCTGCTCGAGGAGGCCGAGGACCTCACGCGCGACAACGACAAGCTCACCCTGGTCGTCGCCTTCAACTACGGCGCGCGCGCCGAGATCGCGCGCGCGGCGCAGCGCCTGGCGGCCGCGGTCGCCGCCGGCGATCTCGCGGTCAGCGCCGTTACCGCCGACAAGCTGGCAAGCTATCTCGACGCACCGGATCTGCCCGATCCCGATCTCATCATCCGCACCAGCGGCGAGCAGCGGCTGTCCAATTTCCTGCTGTGGCAGGCGGCCTACAGCGAGCTCGTCTTCGTGCCGACCTACTGGCCGGATTTCGACCGCGCGGCGCTCGAGAGCGCGATCACCGAATACTGCCGGCGCGAGCGCCGCTTCGGCGGTCTGATCGCGAAGACCGGTTCGTAAGCCATGGCCGACGCCGATCCTGCGCACCGTTCGGCCGCGCGCCTCGCCGGCTCGGAACTCGCGCTGCGGGTCGCCTCGGCACTCGTGCTGGCGCCGCTGGCGGTCGCGGTCGCCTATCTCGGCGGCTGGCCGTTCGCGCTGTTCTGGGGCGCGGCCGCCGCGATCGTGTTGTGGGAATGGATCGCGCTGGTGGCGCCAGGCGAGCAGCGCGTGCTGTTCGCGGCCGGGTTGGCCGCGGTCGTTCTGGCGCTGACGCTCGCGTCGACTGGAATGGGATTGGCCGCGATCGCCGTGCTGGCCATCGGTGCGCTCGGCAGCGCGGCGTTCGCGCCGGCCGCGCAGCGCCTGTGGGTGGCGGGCGGCGTGCCGTATGCCGGCGCGATCGGGGTCGCACCGATTCTGCTGCGCTCCGACGGCGACTACGGCTTCGGCGCCATCATGTTTCTGTTCGCGATCGTTTGGGCGACCGACATCGCGGCCTATTTCGCCGGCCGCGCCATCGGCGGTCCCAAGCTGATGCCGCAGGTCAGCCCGAAAAAGACCTGGTCGGGCGCGCTCGGCGGCGCTGCCGCGGCCGTCGTGGTGGCGCTCGCCGTCGCGAAGCTCATCGGCGTTGCGGCCTCGCTGGCGATCGCCGTCGATCGCGCTCGCACTGTCGGTGGTCGCGCAAGCCGGCGACCTGTTCGAGTCGTTTGCCAAGCGCCGGTTCGGCGCGAAGGATTCCGGGCATCTCATTCCCGGCCACGGCGGCCTGATGGACCGGCTCGACGGCTTTGTGACCGCGGCCGTGCTGGCCGCATTGATCGGATTGCTGCGCGGCGGCTGGGCGGCGCCGGGTCGCGGCCTGCTGGTGTGGTGACGTTGATGACGGCGGAAACCTCGCGGATGCGGCATTCCAATGGCGAGCGGTCGGTGACGCTGCTCGGCGCGACCGGCTCGATCGGCGCCAGCACGATCGATCTGCTCAAGCGCGAGCCCGGGCGCTACCGGGTCGAGGCGGTGACCGCGAACACGCAACGCGGCCGCGCTTGCCGCGCTGGCGCGCGAGGTCGGTGCGCGCTTTGCCGCGGTCGGCGATCCGGCCGCCTATCGCGAACTCAAGGACGCGCTGTCGGGCAGCGGCATCGAGGCCGGCGCGGGCGAGGGCGCGCTGGTCGAGGCGGCGCAGCGGCCGGCCGAATGGGTGATCGGCGCGATCACCGGGGCGGCCGGTCTGAAGCCGACGCTGGCCGCGGCCGAGCGCGGCGCGATCGTCGCGCTCGCCAACAAGGAATGCCTGGTTTGCGCCGGCGGCCTGTTCATGCGGCGTGCGGCGGCCGCCAGGGCGACGGTGCTGCCGGTCGATTCCGAGCACAATGCGCTGTTCCAGGCGATGAGCGGCAGCCGGCGCGAGGACGTGCGCCGCGTCATCCTGACCGCCTCGGGCGGTCCGTTCCGCACCTGCCAGCGCCGAGGCGATCCGGGCCGCGACCGCCGGAGCAGGCGCTCAAGCATCCGAACTGGTCGCATGGGCGCCAAGGTCACGATCAATTCGGCGACCCTGATGAACAAGGGCCTGGAGGTGATTGAAGCGCATCATCTGTTCGCGCTCCCGTCGCACCAGATCGACGTGCTGGTGCATCCGCAATCGATCGTCCACGGCCTGGTCGAGTTCCGCGATGGCTCGCTGATCGCGCAGCTCGGCAGCCCGGACATGCGCATTCCGATCGCGCATTGCCTGGCCTGGCCGGAGCGCATCGATGGGCCGGCGCCGCGCCTCGACCTCGCCCGAGCACTCGACCCTGACCTTCGAAGCGCCGGATGACGCACGTTTCCCGGCGCTCGCGCTCGCCCGCCGCGCGCTCGAATCGGGCGGCGGGGCGCCGACCGTGCTCAATGCCGCCAACGAGGTCGCGGTGGCCGAGTTCCTGGGGCGCCGCCTTGGATTCGGCGGTATCTGCGCTCTGGTGGAGGCGACGCTGGAGGCCGCGCTGTCCCGAAACTGGACAGCGGAGCCAGAAAGCGTCGACGAAGCACTCTCTGTTGACCATAATTCAAGATTATTGGCCCGTGACCTCTTGCCCGAAATTGCCGCAAAGGCATCCTAGTAAATTCTGTCGCGGGCGGGCGCTCCAGGGGCGGCGGGGAACTTCGGGATGAGCTTCAATTTCCTTTCGGGAATCAGTGCGCTTGGTTGGGGCGTATTTGGTTACATGATCCCGTTCCTGTTCGTGCTGACGATCGTGGTATTTTTCCACGAGCTCGGCCATTTCCTGGTCGCGCGCTGGTGCGGCGTCAAGGTCCTGACCTTCTCCATCGGCTTCGGGCCGGAGCTGTTCGGCTTCAACGACCGCCACGGTACCCGCTGGAAGGTCTCCGCCATTCCGCTCGGCGGCTACGTCAAATTCTTCGGCGACGAGAACGCGGCGAGCGTTCCCGACCAGGCGGCGATCGCCGCGATGACCGAGGCCGAGCGCAAGCTGAGCTTCGTGCACCAGAAGGTCGGCCCGCGCGCCGCCATCGTGGTCGCCGGACCGCTCGCCAATTTCCTGCTGGCGATCGTGATCTTCGCCGGCCTGTTCATGATCTACGGCAAGCCCAACACGTCGTCGGCCCGGGTCGACGTGGTCCAGGCCGACAGCGCCGCGGCGCGGCCGGCTTCCAGGCGGGCGATCTCGTCCTGAGCATCGACGGCCGTCCGATCGACAGCTTCGCCGAGATGCAGCGCATCGTGCGCGTGAGCGCCGGCCAGACGCTGACCATCATGGTCGAGCGCGCCGGCACCGCAGATCACTCTCAAGGCGGTCCCGACCCTCAAGGAGGAGAAGGACACGTTCGGCAACATCAACCGCATCGGCGTTCTCGGAATCAGCCGCTCGGTCGCGCAGGATGAATTGCGCGCGGAGCCGGTCAATCCGATCGCGGCGGTCGGGCTCGGCATTCAGCAATGCTGGATCATCGTCGAGACCACGCTGTCCTATATCGGGCGCGTCGCGGTTCAGCGCGAAAGCGCCGATCAGCTCGGCGGCCCGCTGATGATCGCGCAGGTGTCCGGCCAGGTGGCGACGCTGGGCGTCGCGGCCTTCATGCACTTCGTCGCGGTGCTGTCGGTCTCGATCGGGCTGCTGAACCTGTTTCCGGTGCCGCTGCTCGATGGCGGTCACCTTTTGTTCTATGCGGCGGAAGTGCTGCTCGGCCGGCCGCTGTCGGAACGGGCGCAGGAGATCGGATTCCGGATTGGTTTCGTGCTGGTGGTTGCTGATGATCTTCGCGACCAAGAACGACATCTACCGTTTGTGGAACCTGGCGACGTCGTAGGCCGGCTGAAACAATCGGGGCTTAGAGGAGAGACGACCGGAACTAGCGTGTGAGTTGGGCTGCCGAGGTCGCGTCTTGGGGAAGACGGCGACCGTCGCGAAGGGGCGGCCAAGGGGACCAGAAGGGCGTGTAGGGGAATGAGCTTACGGGTGTGGGTGATACGAGGGCTGGGCATCGTTGGCCTGGTCCTCGGCGGGGTGCTGTTGAGTGCGGGCGCGTTGTCGCTCAGCGCACGCACGGCCTATGCCCAGATGACGGTCGGCTCGATCCTCGTGCAGGGCAACCAGCGCGTCGAGGCCGACACCATCCGTTCCTATTTCCACGCCGGCCCCGGCGGCCGGCTGGACAACTTCCAGATCGACGAGGGCATCAAGGCGCTCTACGCCACCGGCCTGTTCCAGGACGTGCGGGCGGAGACGCGGGGCGGCCGGCTGGTCCTGACGGTGGTCGAGAATCCGGTCATCAACCGCATCGCCTTCGAAGGCAACCGCAAGGTCAAGGACGAGCAGCTCAAGGCCGAGATCCAGTCGAAGGAACGCGGCACGCTGTCGCGCCCGGTGGTGCAGTCGGACGTCTCGCGCATCGTCGAAATGTACCGGCGCAGCGGCCGCTTCGACGTGCGCGTCGAGCCGAAGATCATCGAGTTGCCGAACAACCGCGTCGATCTCGTCTATGAGGTCAATGAAGGCGTCAAGACCGGCGTGAAGGTGATCGAGTTCGTCGGCAACCGCTACTATTCCTCCTACCGCCTGAACGACGTCATCAAGACCTCGACCACCGGCCTGCTGGCGTTCCTGCAGACGAGCGACATCTACGATCCCGATCGCGTCGAGGCCGACCGCGATCTGTTGCGCCGCTTCTACCTCAAGCACGGCTTCATCGACGTGCGTATCGTTTCGGCGGTGGGCGAGTACGATCCGGCACGGCGCGGGTTCGTGATCATCTTCACGATCGAGGAGGGCGAGCAGTACCGGAACGGGACGGTCGACGTGTCAATCGAGCATCCGGGCGCTCGATCCGGTGCTGGTGCGCTCGAAACTGCGGACCTACGCCGGCGACGTGTACAATGCGGAGGCGGTCGAGAAATCGGTCGAGGACATGACCATCGAGGCGTCGCGGCAGGGCTTTGCCTTCGCCGCCGTGCGGCCCCGAGCGGTCCGCAATGCCGAAGCACGGCTGGTCAACCTCGACCTACACGATCGACGAAGGCCAGCGCGCCTATATCGAGCGGATCAATGTGCGCGGCAATACGCGCACGCGCGACTATGTCATCCGGCGCGAATTCGATGTCGCCGAGGGCGACGCCTACAACCGCTCGCTCATCAGCCGCGCCGAACGCCGGCTGAAGAACTTGAACTATTTCAAGACCGTGAAGATCACGCCCGAGCCCGGCTCGGCGCCCGACCGGGTCGTGCTCAACGTCGATGTCGAGGAGCAGTCGACCGGCGAATTCAGCGTCTCGGGCGGCTATTCGACTTCGGACGGCTTTCTGGCCGACGTGAGCGTCGCCGAACGCAATCTGATGGGCCGCGGTCTCTACGGCAAGGCGGCCATCCAATACGGACAATATACCCGCGGCTTCACCCTCTCGTTCGCGGATCCGTATTTCCTCGGATACCGGGTCGGATTCGGCGTCGATCTCTACGGCAAGAAGCAATTGCCGACCTCTTACGTGTCGTACACCACCAATACGCTCGGCGGCGGCCTCAGGTTCGGGTTCCAGTTGCGCGAGGATCTCAGTCTGCAATTGCGCTATTCGCTTTATAGCCAATCGGTGAGCGTGCCGCCGCAGTACGCCAACTGTAACAACATCAATCCGGACTTCGTGAACACGTTCCCGACGCCGTACACCGCTGACGCTGCGCAACAGGCGACGATGCCGGCGCGTACAGCTGCCAACTGCAGTCCAATTGCTATCAGGACGGCGAAGCGTCGCTTGCGATCAAGCGCTATCTGCTCGGCGGTCCGGTCCTGACCTCGTCGGTCGGCTATACGCTGAGCTACAACACCCTCGACAACAATCGCAATCCGACCGACGGCATGATGGCGAGCCTGAACCAGGATTTCGCCGGTGTCGGCGGCGACGTGAACTTCATCCGCACCACTGCTGATTTCCGCACCTATCGCGAAGTGATGCCCGATGTCATCGGCATGTTCAAACTTCAGGGCGGCTACCTGACCGGCTGGGGCGGCAAAGAACTGCGCATGCTCGACAACTTCCAGATGGGCCCGAACCTGGTGCGCGGATTTGCTCCCGCCGGCATCGGCCCGCGCGATCTGACGCAATACTATTGGCCCACCAGTCCACAGTACGGAACTCTTGGCGATGCGCTCGGCGGCACGATGTACTGGGGCGCCAGCATGGAATTCCAGACGCCGCTCTACTTCCTGCCGAAGGACTCCGGGATCAAGATCGCGGCCTTCGCGGATGCCGGCTCGCTCTGGAACTATACCGGCCCGACCACCTTCCCGGCGACGGGCGAGGTGCTCTCCGGAAACTTCTGCGCGACCTGGGGTCCCGGCACCGCCAACATCCCTTGCCCGGTGGACAATGCGATGCATGTCCGCTCGTCGGTGGGCTTGGGGCTGCTGTGGGCGTCGCCGTTCGGCCCGCTTCGGTTCGACATCGCCTACCCGCTGACCAAGCAGCCCTACGACCGGACCCAGCTGTTCCGTTTCGGTGGCGGCACCACGTTCTGATCCAGTCGCTGCGGCGCCGGTGTGACGCGCTCAGGCGCCACGCGCGCCGCCGCGCGCGCCCGAACGGCAGCCAGGATCGACAATCGGGCCGCTGTCCGCGAGAATATTTGTGCTAACTTCCAGCGGCATGATCGGCAGACGGCCGATCAGATCGCACGAAGAGGACGGCGATGGACGACGTTCGCAAGACGCTTGAGGCGGCCGATATCGGGGCCATCCTCAAGGTATTGCCGCATCGCTATCCATTTCTGATGATCGACCGCATCACCAACATGCGCGGCGACGAAGCCGCGATCGGCATCAAGAACGTGACCATCAACGAGCCGCAGTTCCTCGGGCATTTCCCCGGCAATCCGGTCTTCCCCGGCATCCTGATGATCGAAGGCATGGCGCAGACCGCGGGCGCGCTGGTGTGGCTGTCGCAGGAGCG
Organism: uncultured Alphaproteobacteria bacterium; assembly: GCA_963749815.1. Taxonomy (GTDB): domain Bacteria; phylum Pseudomonadota; class Alphaproteobacteria; order Rhizobiales; family Xanthobacteraceae; genus VAZQ01. Next base: position 55,526 of record CAVVON010000033.1, read on the forward strand.
CAGCAACCGGCCCAAGGACGTCTATTTCCTCACGATCGACAAGGCGAAATTCCGCAAGCCCGTCATACCGGGCGACACGATCGAATACCACATGACCAAAATCGCCCGGAAAAAGCAGATGTGGTGGTTCCGCGGCGAGGCCAAGGTCGCGGGCCGGCTGGTCGCGGAAGCAGAGGTCGGCGCCATGTTTGCCGAGGCCAGCGATGACGGCCGTTGATCCGACCGCCCGGATCGAGCCGGGCGCCGTGATCGGACAGGACGTCTCGATCGGCCCGTATTGCATCGTCCGCTCCAACGTCACGATCGGCGACGGCTGCCGGCTGGTGGCGCACGTCAATCTCGATGGCCACACCGCGATCGGCGCTGGCACCGTCATCTATCCGTTCGCTTCGCTCGGTTCGCCGCCACAGTCGGTGCATTATCGCGGCGAGCCGACCACCCTCATCGTCGGTTCGCAGTGCGATATCCGCGAAGGCGTCACCATGAGCACCGGCACCGTGCAGGGCGGCGGCGTGACGCGCGTCGGCGACCGCTGCTTCTTCATGGCCGGCTCCCATGTCGCGCACGATTGTCAGGTCGGCAACGACGTTACATTCGCCAACAATGCGGTGCTGGCCGGCCATGTCACGATCGGCGACCATGTGTTCGTGGCCGGTCAGGCGGCGGTGCACCAGTTCGTTCGCATCGGCGAGGGCGCGATGATCGGCGGCATGAGCGGGATCGGCGGCGACGTGATCCCGTTCGGGTTCGCGTTCGGCACGCGGGCGAAGCTCGTCGGCCTCAATGTGGTCGGCATGAAGCGGCGCGGGCAGAGCCGCGACGATATGCGCCGGGTCCGGCGCGCCTACCGCGATCTGTTTCTCGGCGGCGGCGAGTTTCGCGCACGGCTCGAGACCGTGGCCGCGGAATTTGCGAGTGACCCGCTGGTCGACAAGATCGTGACGTTCATCCGCGCCGGCGGGTCGCGCCCGTTGCTGATGTCCGAACGCTCGCAGGAGCGCGAACCGTCGGAAGCTGATCCGGCTCCATGACCGAAGCGACCGGGCGCGCCGAGGTGCTCGACAGTCCGCTCGCCGTCATCTGTGGCGGCGGCAGCCTGCCGTTCGCGGTTGCGGACGCCGCGATCCGGAAGGGCCGGCGCGTCGTCCTCATGGGTCTGCGCGGATTTGCCGATGCGGAGCGGATCGCGCGTTACCCGCATCATTGGCTCGCCGTCGGCCAGGCCGGGCGTTTGTTCCGCCTGCTCAAGAGCGAAGGCTGCCGTGACCTCGTCTTCATCGGCAACCTGGTCCGTCCAACCGTCAGCCAGTTGCGCCTCGATCTGACCGGGGTCGCTCTGATCCTTCGGTTCGCCGGGATGTTCCGCGGCGGCGACAGCCATATCTTCCGCAGCGTCACCGCCATGGTCGAGGAGCGCGGCTTTCGGGTGATCGGCGCGCACGAGATCGCGCCGGAGATTCTCGTGCCGGAGGGTGCGCTCGGCAGCCGGCAGCCGGGCGCCGGCGATCGCTCGGACATCGCGCGCGGGCTCGAATTCCTGCGCGCGACCGGCCCGTTCGACGTCGGCCAGGCGGTGGTGGTCGCCGAGAACCGCATCGTCTGCGTCGAGGCGGCCGAGGGCACCGATGCAGATGCTGGCGCGGCTGGCGGAGCTGCGGAAAAGCGGTGGCGTGCGCTTTGCGGCGGGAACCGGCGTACTGGTCAAGGCGCCCAAGCCCGGGCAGGACCGCCGCATCGATCTGCCGTCGATCGGCCCGACGACGATCGAGCACGCCCGCGCCGCGGGGCTCAACGGCATCGCGGTGATCGCCGGCAGTGCGATCGTCGCCGAACCCCAGCAGGTCGCTGATCTGGCCGACCGGGCCAAGCTGTTCGTCGTCGGCGTGCGCGACGAGGGCGCGCCGCGATGACCGATCTCGATGTCTTTCTGCTCGCGGGCGAGGAGTCGGGCGACCGGCTCGGCGCCGCGCTGATGCGCGCGCTCCGGCAGCGCACCGGGGGCGGGGTGCGGTTCGCCGGCGCCGGCGGCCGCGAAATGACCGCCGAGGGCATCGATAGTCTCTATTCGCTCGATGCGCTGTCGATCATGGGGATCACCGCCATCCCGGCCCGGCTGCCGGCGATCTGGCGGCTGATGCGGCGCGCCGTCGACGCGGTGGTGCGGGGGCGGCCACGGGTGCTGGTGCTGATCGACAACCAGGAATTCAACCGGGCGGTGGCGCGGCGGGTGCGGCGGGCGGACCCGTCGATCGCGATCGTGCAGTACGTGTCGCCGTCGGTGTGGGCGTGGTGGCCCGGCCGTGCGCGGGCGATGCGCGGCGCCGTCGACCATATCCTGGCGCTGCTGCCGTTCGAGCCGGCGGCGCTGGCGCGGCTGGGCGGGCCGCCGTGCACGTATGTCGGCCATCCGCTCACCGCCGAGGCCGGCCGGCTGCGGCCGGACGCCGGCGAGGCCAAGCGGCGGCTCGCCGATCCGCCGGTGCTGCTGGTGCTGCCGGGCAGCCGCCGCGGCGAGGTCGAGCGGCATGCGCAGGTGTTCGGCGAGACCGTCGGCCGGGTGGCGGAGCAGATCGGCGCCGATCGAGGTCGTGGTGCCGACGGTTGCGCGCCTGCGCGGGCTGATCGACGAGGTCACGGCGCGCTGGCCGGTGCGGCCGCGGATCGTCACCGAGCCGGCGGAGAAGCAGGCGGCGTTCCGGATCGCGCGGGCGGCGCTGGCCAAGTCCGGCACGGTCACGCTCGAACTGGCGGTTGCGGGCGTGCCGATGGTCACGGCCTATCGTTTGCCCTGGATCGAGGCGGTGCTGGCGCGGCGGCTGATCAAGCTCGACGCCGGTTCGGTCATCCTCGCCAACCTGGTGCTGGGGGAGAAGGCGGTGCCGGAATTTCTGCAGGAGGACTGCACGGCCGAAAAGCTCACCGCGGCGCTGGCGCCGCTGCTCGGCCGATACGCCGGAGCGGCGGCGGCAGGTGGCGGCGTTCGGAAAGCTCGATGCGATCATGGAGATCGGCAGCGCCGCGCCGGCGGAGCGCGCGGCGGAGGTGGTGCTGAGGCTGGCGCAGGAAGCCCGCCGGACCTCGTAGGGCGTCAAGCGCTGGGTCCCCGCCTGCGCGGGGACGAACGGAGAGGTCAGCGCACGCTCCGCAACAGAGGTCAGGCACGCTCCGCCCGCGGCTCAGGCCTTGCGGCGCGAGATCGGCACGTAGTCGCGGGCGCGCTCGCCGGTATAGAGCTGGCGCGGGCGGCCGATCTTCTGGTGCGGATCCTCGATCATCTCTTTCCACTGCGCGATCCAGCCGACCGTGCGGGCGACCGCGAACAGCACCGTGAACATGTTGGTCGGGAAGCCCATCGCCTTGAGCGTGATGCCCGAATAGTAGTCGACGTTCGGATACAGCTTCTTCTCGATGAAATACTCGTCGTGCAGCGCAATGCGCTCGAGCTCGAGCGCGACGTCGAGCAGCGGATCGTCCTTGATGCCGACCTCGTTGAGCACCTCGTGGCAGGTCTTCTGCATGATCTTGGCGCGCGGGTCGTAGTTCTTGTAGACCCGGTGGCCGAAGCCCATCAGGCGGAAGCTGTCGTTCTTGTCCTTGGCGCGGCGGATGTATTCCGGGATGCGCTCGGGCTTGCCGATCTCGCGCAGCATGTTCAGCGCGGCCTCGTTGGCGCCGCCGTGCGCCGGGCCCCACAGGCAGGCGCAGCCGGCCGCGATGCAGGCGAACGGGTTGGCGCCAGACGAGCCGGCGAGCCGCACCGTCGAGGTCGAGGCGTTCTGCTCGTGGTCGGCGTGCAGGATGAAGATGCGGTCCATGGCGCGGGCCAGCACCTTGTTCGGCTTGTAGTCCTCGCACGGCACCGCGTAGCACATGTGCAAGAAGTTGGTGGCGTAGTCGAGGTCGTTCTTCGGATACACGAACGGCTGGCCGATCGAATACTTGTAGGCCATCGCGGCCAGCGTCGGCATCTTGGCGATCATGCGCAGCGAGGCGACCATGCGCTGATACGGATCCGAGATGTCGGTGGAGTCGTGATAGAACGCCGACAGCGCGCCGACGCAGCCGGTCATGATCGCCATCGGGTGCGCGTCGCGGCGGAAGCCCTGATAGAACCGGTTCATCTGCTCGTGCACCATGGTGTGGTGCGTGACCCGGTTGTCGAAGTCGGTCTTCTGCGACGGGGTCGGCAGCTCCCCGTACAGCAGCAGGTAGCAGGTCTCCAGGAAGTCGCCGTGCTCGGCGAGCTGCTCGATCGGAAAGCCGCGATAGAGCAAAATGCCTTCGTCGCCGTCGATATAGGTGATCTTGGATTCGCAGCTCCCGGTCGAGGTGTAGCCCGGGTCGTAGGTGAACATCCCGGTCTCGGCGTAGAGCTTGCTGATGTCGATGACGGACGGCCCGATCGTGCCCTCGTAGATCGGGTACGACGTGGTCTTGCCGTCGAGATCGAGCTTGCCGGTTTTGATGTTGGCGCCGGTTTTAGCGTCCATGATCGGAACCCTCGGTTGTCGTTCGCCCGGCAGGCCGTACGCCCCGCTGTCGCGGCGGTTGGCGTCGTTTCAGGCCCGCGGGGAAGGCTGTTTGTGCGTATCCCATCCAAGTGTGCGCTGCAAGATGGGGACCGGGCAGGGCAGGGCGCGTAAATTTCTCATGACGTGCGGGGATGCGGCGGGGGCTTTCGGCCGGCGTCCGGAGCGCCGGAACGCTCGACGGCGTCGGCCCAGTCGACGAGCGCGCCGACCTCGTCCTCGGCGTCGTCGATGAGTTCTTCGAAGCTCAGGCCGTGCCACCTGGCGCCGATCATCGCCTTGGCGCCCTCGCGGGCGTCTTCCGGGACCAGCGGCGCATAGCGGGGCAGGCAGTCGCGCGGCTCGCCACGGCAGCGGCGGCCGCGCCGGCAGGCCGGGTGGGCGCACAGGCCGTAGAGGCAGATCATGTCGGCGAGCGTGCGCAACAGGCGGGTCTCGGCGGCGGCTCTTTCGGCGGCGGTGAGTGGGGGCATGGGTTGGTTGTCTCCTGTTTCTCAAATCATCGCCACGCGGGCAGCGCGCTTTACCCTCCCCCTTGCGGGGAGGGTCGCGCGAGCGAGCGCGCGGCCGGGGTGGGGATCGGTGCCTTGGTTGCAGCGGTGTCCCCACCCCGACCGCCTGCGCTGCGCTTCGGCGTCGACCCTCCCCCTGCAAGGGGGAGGGATGAGCACCGAGTTCGCGGCATCCGATTGGCATCGTTTGCGTTCGCGTCACGAACATCCATCCAGGCAAGCTCCGTCGTTCTCGCGGCGCGATGCGCCCGAGTTTTGCCAGTCGGCCCCTCGCGAAACGCGAGGGGAGGTGGAGCGCCGGGCGGCGCGCCAGCCTTCTGTCCGCGTCTTGCGACGCGAGCATCCCCGGCGAGGGGACGCTTCGCCGCCCGACGCTCCACCGCGGCTGCGCTACCGTCCGCTCTGGACGGTCACTCGGCCCCGGGCCGCGCTTTCGGCGAGGTGTTGCTCCATCATCCAACTAATCACATCTAACTGCACGACGGCGATCCTATCTGCGGTTTCTGTGACTTTAGCCGCAGTCCAGTTTTCCAAACGCACTCGCTTTTCATTCCGGCGCAAGACGTGACCTTGATTGGCCTCACTGCCACCCAGCCACATGGCATGGATAACAAAATTACGATCCTTTTGGATGGAACGAATTTTCGTAATGATTGTTTCTAGATGCTCACGCCGCTTAGGTTGTTTAATTTGCGCCGCGAGACCCGTGAGCATCTCGAGTCGAAACTGAAATCTGAATTCCCGTCAAGATATCGTGCGATTGTTTGTCAGAGACTTCAGCAATCGGGCGATAACGCCATCAACAAGGGCTTCAAGACCACTCCAATGGACGGAAACGAGGCCGATAGCCTGAAGAAATGCTGGGGCAAGGCCGTGACTAATAAGGCGAGTGTTCATGACCCAATCGAAGGCCTATGGACACGTCGAGCGCAACAGCTGTCTCCTTTCGTTCGAGTTAGGTGCAGGGTTTCATAGCAAAGCAAGTTTTTTGTTGGTTGCGATAGCCAATCGGCTTGCCTAGATTTCCGCCGCCTCAGACCGCTTCTTTTTTGCTCTTGGCGCGCGCCCTAGGCCTGGAAGACCATCCGCACGATTTACGCTAGCCTCTATATGTTAGGGAGCGCCCCGCAACGCCTAACAACGGAGGGAGGCCCCCATGCCCATCGTCGATCCCCGTCTCGCCGGTAAACCCGTGCCGCGCATCTCGCGCGAGCAGATGGAGCGCGAGTGCGTCGCGCGCGCCGGCGCCAAGGGCTCCAGCATGGCGTTCGTCGATCAGCGCATTCCCGCCTACGAGCGCGAGATCATCGACATGGTCGGCATGGGCGTGACCGAGAACGCCGCGCTCAAGCCCAAGGTCGGGATCGGCGCGCACGGCTTCTCGATTACCTACGTGCGCGCGCCCGCCGGCAAGGGCGCGGCGCTGCACCGGCACGCCACCGAGGAGGTGTTCATCCCGGTCAAGGGCCGCTGGCAGGTGTTCTGGCTCGAAGGCGAGGCCGAGCGCACGCTCGATCTCGACGAGGGCGACGTCTGCAACGTGCCGATCGGCATCTACCGCGGCTTCCGCAAGCTCACCGGCGGCGACGACGCGCTGCTGATGGCGATCATCGGCGGGCCGGACGCCGGCAAGGTCGACTGGCATCCCTCGGTGATCGCGGAGGCGCGCAAGACCGGGCTGATGGTGGACGACGACGGCAAGCTGATCGAGGCGCAGCCGGCGGCGTGAGGGGGCGTGGGGGATTGTCGTCCGCAGCCATTGCCGCGGGCGAGGTAGCCATCGCAGTGCCCTCTCCCCCTGTGGGAGAGGGCGGCGAGGTATGTCAGCGAGCGAGGGTGGGGTGATGTTGCGAAGCACCCCCTCACCCAATTCGAACACGTGGCCAGACCGCGTGAGCCCTCTCCCACGAGGGGAGAGGGCACGAATATGAGCGCCGACGCCTGCGGCGGCAGCGTAAAAGCAGAAGAGAAGCCGCTACGGCGCGACCTGGTCGCGCAGGCGGGCGAGGCTCTCGCGTTTGCCCAGCACGGCGAGCACGTCGAAGATCGGCGGCGAGGTGGTGCGGCCGGTCAGCGCGGCGCGCAGCGGCTGCGCGACGCCGCCGAGTTTCAGCCCCTGCCGCTCGGCAAAGCCGCGGATCGCCTGCTCGGTCGCCTCCGCGCTCCAGGGCTCGACCGGCTCCAGCATGTCGGCGAGCGCGGGCAGGATCCGGCGCGCGTCGTCGGTCAGCAGCGCCGCGGCGTTGCCGTCGAGCGCGAGCGGGCGCGGCGCGAAGATGAACCAGGCGGCGTCGGCGAGATCGATCAGGGTCTTGGCGCGCTCCTTCAGTCCCGGCATGGCGGCAAGAAAGCGGCCGCGCAGGATCGGGTCGGCAAGCCCCGCCATGATGGCGCTGAGCCGCTCGCGCAGGCCGCCGTTGAGCTTGGCGGGCTCCGGCGCCTCGACGATGAACGGCAGCGTGCGCTCGAGCTCGGCCAGAAGGTCGGCGTCCGGGGTCTGGCGGATGTAGTGGCCGTTGAGGTTTTCGAGCTTGGCGAAATCGAAACGGGCGGGCGAGCGGCCGATCGCCGGCAGGTCGAAGGCGGCGATCATCTCCTCGGTGGAAAAAATCTCCTGGTCGCCGTGCGCCCAGCCGAGCCGGACCAGGTAGTTGCGCAGCGCGGCGGGCAGGTAGCCCATCGCCCGGTAGGCCTCGACGCCGAGCGCGCCGTGGCGCTTGGACAGCTTCGAGCCGTCCGGCCCGTGGATCAGCGGGATATGCGCCATCGCCGGCACGCTCCAGCCGAGCGCCTGGTAGATCTGGGTCTGGCGGGCGGCGTTGGTGAGATGGTCGTCGCCGCGGATGACGTGGGTGACGGCCATGTCGTGGTCGTCGACCACCACCGCCAGCATGTAGGTCGGCGTGCCGTCGGAGCGCAGCAGCACGAGGTCGTCGAGGTTCTCGTTCTGCCAGGTGACGCGGCCCTGGACCTGGTCGTCGACCACGGTCTCGCCGGTGAGCGGGGCCTTGAGGCGGATCACCGAGGGCGCGCCGGCGGGGATGGTGGCGGGATCGCGCTCGCGGCAGCGGCCGTCGTAGAGGCGGGTGCGGCCCTCGGCGCGGGCCTTCTCCCGCATCTGGGAGAGTTCGTCGGGCGTGCAGTAGCAGCGGTAGGCGTGGCCCGAGGCCAGCATGCCCTCGGCGACCTCGCGGTGGCGCCCGGCACGGGCGAACTGGTGGACCACCTCGCCGTCCCAGGTCAGGCCGAGCCAGGTCAGCCCGTCGATGATGGCGTCGATCGCCGCCTTGGTGGAGCGCTCGCGGTCGGTGTCCTCGATCCGCAGCAGCATCTTGCCGCCGCGCCCGCGCGCGTACAGCCAGTTGAACAGCGCGGTGCGGGCTCCGCCGATGTGCAGGAAGCCGGTGGGCGAGGGGGCGAAGCGGGCGACGACGGGAACGGTCATGCGAGGTCCCCTCCTACCACAGCTTACGGCGAATTCAACACTTGGCGTGCTGCGGGGGATTTGGCAGAACGGCCGCCACATGGAGCCAACGAGATGACGGTCGAGGCCACGGCGGTCCGGGAGGCGGGCCAGGATTTCATCCGCGACATCGTCGCGGCCGATCTGGCGGCCAAGCGGCACACCAGCGTGGTGACGCGGTTCCCGCCGGAGCCGAACGGCTATCTGCACATCGGCCACGCCAAGTCGATCTGCCTGAATTTCGGCATCGCCGAGGAGTTCGGCGGCCGCTGCCACCTGCGCTTCGACGACACCAATCCCACGAAAGAAGAGCAGGAATACATCGACGCGATCGAGGCCGACGTGCGCTGGCTGGGCTTCGACTGGGGCCAGCATCTCTACCACGCGTCGGATTATTTCGAGCGGCTGTACGAATGGGCCGAGCACCTGATCCGCGCCGGCCACGCCTATGTCGACGACCAGTCGCAGGACGAGATCCGCGCCGCCCGCGGCACGCTGACCGAGCCCGGCCGCAACAGCCCGTTCCGCGAGCGCACGGTCGAGGAGAACCTCGACCTGTTCCGCCGCATGCGGGCCGGCGAGTTTCCGAACGGCGCGCGCGTGCTGCGCGCCAAGATCGACATGGGTTCGGGCAACATCAACCTGCGCGACCCGGTGCTCTACCGCATTCTGGATGCGGTCCATCCGCGCACCGGCACGCAGTGGAAGATCTATCCGAGCTACGACTACGCGCACGGCCAGTCGGACGCGATCGAGGGCGTCACGCATTCGATCTGCACGCTGGAGTTCGAGGATCACCGGCCGCTCTACGACTGGTTCCTCGACCATCTGCCGGTGCCCTCGCACCCGCACCAGTACGAGTTCGCGCGGCTCAATCTCACCTACACGGTGCTGTCGAAGCGCGTGCTCAACGCGCTGGTGAAGGGCGGGCACGTGTCGGGCTGGGACGACCCGCGCATGCCGACCTTGGCGGGGCTGCGCCGGCGCGGCGTGCCGCCCGAGGCGCTGCGCGATTTCGCCAAGCGCATCGGCGTCGCCAAGGCCAACAGCCTGGTCGACCTCGGCCTGCTGGAGTTCTCGATCCGCGAGGTGCTCAACAAGCGCGCCGCAGCGCCGCATGGCGGTGTTGCGGCCGCTCAAGGTGACGATCACGAACTACGACGAGGCCGGGGGAGGAACTGGAGGCGGTCAACCACCCGGACGATCCTGGTGCCGGCACGCGGAAGGTCCGCTTCGGTCGCGAGCTGTTCATCGAGCAGGACGACTTCATGGAGAACCCGCCGAAGAAGTTCTTCCGGCTGTCGCCCGGCACCGAGGTGCGGCTGCGCTATGCCTATTTCATCACCTGCCGCGAAGTGGTGAAGGATGCGGCAGGCAATGTCATCGAGCTGCGCTGCACCTACGATCCGGCGACGCGGGGCGGCAACGCGCCCGACGGCCGCAAGGTCAAGGCGACGATCCACTGGGTGTCGGCCAAGGATTCTCTGCCGGCGGAGGTGCGGCTCTACAATCCGCTGTTCTCCAAGCCCGAGCCGGACGTGGCGAATTTCGCCGCCGATCTCGATCCGAAGTCGCTCGAGGTGCTGAGCGATGCGCGCCTCGAGCCGTCGCTGGCGGGAGGCAATTCGCCCGAGCCGGTGCAGTTCGAGCGGCAGGGCTATTTCGCGCGCGACCCGGATTCGCAGCCCGGCAAGCTCGTGTTCAACCGCACCGTCGGCCTGCGCGACAGCTACGCCAAGGCGGCCGGGAAGTAGGGCTTCTCTTCCCTCCCCCGCGAAGCGGTGGGGAGGGTGGCGAGCCATAAGCGCGCATTTACACGCGTCTTCGACGCGCCTTTACGGTGACGCCGCCCGTCCGCGGCAGCGCCGCGCGGCGGCAATCTATCGCCCGGAGGGCGCGGCGCAGCCGGCGGAGCGCCACCGCGCCGGTCCGCCGCCAGATCTGCAGTCGAGGTCAGGCGGCACGGACCGCACGCTACCTCTCCGCGCAAGCGGGGAGAGGTATTGGAGTTCGTCGCGATGGCGGCGGAGATCAATACCGGCGGAATAGGCCGATCAGCTTGCCCTGGATGCGTACGCGGTTCGGTGGAAGAATGCGCACCTCGTAGGCGGTGTTGGCGGGCTCGAGCGCGATCGAGGCGCCGCGGCGGCGGAAGCGCTTGAGGGTAGCCTCCTCCTCGTCGATCAGCGCGACCACGATGTCGCCGGTGTCGGCGGCGTCGGTCTTCTTGATCAGCGCGGTGTCGCCGTCGAGGATGCCGGCCTCGATCATCGAGTCGCCGCGCACCTCCAGCGCAAAGTGATCGCCGGTGCCGAGCATGTCGGGCGGCATGTTGATGACGCTGGTCTTGTTCTGGATTGCCTCGATCGGAGTGCCGGCGGCGATCCGGCCCATGACCGGGATGGCGACCGGACGGCCGCCTTCATCCTCGGAGGCGGCGCGAACCCGGCCGAGATTGCCCTCGATCACGCTCGGCGTGAAACCGCGGCTGCGGCCGCCGCTGATGCCGTGGGCGACCGAGTCGGGCAGCTTGATCACCTCGATGGCGCGCGCCCGGTTGGGCAGGCGGCGGATGAAGCCGCGCTCCTCCAGCGCCGTGATGAGCCGATGGATTCCGGATTTGGAGCGCAGGTCGAGCGCGTCCTTCATCTCATCGAAGGAGGGGGGTACACCCGCTTCCTTGAGGCGTTCGTGGATGAAGCGCAGAAGCTCGAACTGTTTGCGGGTCAGCATTCTCGTCATTCCCCCGGCTGCCGGTGGGTCCGGGGACTCACCGAAACAAATCATGAACGGACACTATATGTTCCATATGTGTTCCGCAACCATTTAATTTGACGTTAAAAGGTTGAGCGAAAGAATTTACGGCCCGCTCAAGGACTTAGGCTGGGCAAATCTACTAACCGGAGGTGCGGTTAGTAAGTAAAACTAATCGGACCTGTCTGGCAGCTTGGCGATCGCTGCACGCGCGAGACCAGCTTGATCCGCGCGGGCGGTGTACCGCTCGATTTCCGACGAGCGATCGGTGTCCCGACATTGCCGCGATCTCTTTGGTGGTCGCCCCGTGCATCGGCGAGACGCCGCAGCGCCGCTTTGCGCAGACCGTGAGCAACACAGCGGGGAGGGAGGCCGGCTCGCTTTACGGCGGCCTCGATTAGTTCCGCCAGTTTCCGTAGCGGTCGGCCGCTAGCGTCGGTGATGACGTGCTGCATTCCGACTACCGGGCCCGCCTGTAAGCGCGCGGGCGAGGGCAGGGTGAATGGGGATCAGCAATTCATTCGTCGTGCCCTTGCGCGCCTTGTCTTGGGCAACCCGTATTCGGCCGTCCACAATGTCAGAGCGAAGCATCTTCACGACATCGCCACCGCGTTGACCTGTGTAGAGCAGGAGGGCGAAGGCAAGGCGCTCGCGGGTACCAAGCGGCCAGCGGCGCTCGAATTGAGCAATCTCCGCGTCCGTCCAAGTGTGATACGTGCCGAGCCGGTATGGCTCCAAGCCCGCAAACGGATTGTCGGTGCGGAGGTCGGTCTTGATAGCATACACCATGACGTTTGACATGACCGCGCGGGTCAAGTTCGCCATTCCCGGTCGATCGACGCCGATTTTCTCGATCAGGTGCCGGGCGGTCTCTTTCGGAAGGTCTCGGACAAGACGGTGACCGTGCTCGGCGAGGATCGGCCTGAGCGCAAGCTGGTACGATTCCTGCGACGATGGCGAGAGGTTGGCGAAGGCTGCCGAGCGCAGATAGCCGGAGGCGACCGCGGCGAGCGAGCCGGCGACCACATGGCGAGAGGAGGGCGGCGGTGGCGCAATCTCGGCCAGCGCGGCTTGGTAGGCGGCCATGAACTGGATTGACCCGGGTAGACCGGGGAGGGGCACCGCACGGCTTCCGGGTCGTCGGAAATATCGCCGCACTTTGCCATGGCGGTCGATGTATTCGTTGACGTAGCGGAGCATGATCCGCGTCATTGGCCGACGCCTTCCCAGCTATTTGGCGGAGTCTCCCTCGGCAATGCATCAAAGGCTAGGTCCAAGGATCGGACATCCCACACCTTTCGGGTGTCGATCCTGAGCGGTCCCGGCATCCTGCCATCGGCCACAAGTTCGTCGAACTTGGTAGCCGAGACGCCGATGTACATGGCCGCCTCGTCCCTGGAGAGGCCGCGGCGGGGAACGGGGCGGGTATCGGAAAGTGCCCGGCTCATTGCGCTTGCCCCCGCAGGAAGCCCCGCCGGTTCTTCTTCCCGGTTCCCATGGCGGAAAGGTCAGAAAGGTCGGAAAGGGTCGTGCTACTCACTGCCACCCCCACTTTCCGACCTTTCTGACCTTTCCGCCGCAGGGGCCCCAGAGAAAAGCTGCGGGTTGACCAGCCACCGGCGGAGGGGGTGACCGGCCGTCTTCGTCGTCACAAGCTTCAGCCACCCAGCGCGGGCAAGGCCATCAAGCAGGCTGCGGGTCTGTCCGGCATCGACGCGGCGGCCAAGGGCCTTGCGGCGAATGTCCAGCAGCGAGACTTCCGCCGGCGGGTTGGCGGCAAGCCACTTGAGTGTCCGGCGGGCATTGGTGTGCGTCTCGGTGAGCCCGATCTGCCGTAGAGCGACCTGGCTGTGCGGCCAGAAATATTCCCGCCACAGGCGGACTGCGGCCTCGACGTACTGTTCTCCGATGGACTGCGGCTCGGGGCCGCCGGTCATTGCCCAGTCGAGGTACGCCAGCGTGCCGCTCAACCTAAGGACATGCGTGCCGCCCTTCGCCACCCATTCCCGGTCACGGCCATCCAGCTCCGGCTTCAGCTCCGCCAGAAAGGTCCGAAAGGTCTCGAAGGCCTCGACTGCCTTGAGCGACAGCTCCACTGTACGGGCTGCAAAGACCCCATCTTCCTCCGCGGGCAGATTGATGATGCGGTTGAACGGTTGATTGCAGCTGGCAAGATTTGCTCGGTCAAGATTTCCCAGCGCCGTCGCGTCGTGCCAACCAGCGAGATCGATCGAATTCTCGCAAGCGCGCCTTCCGAGGCGGCGTGACACCCACTGCGTTCCCCGCAATCAATTTTCTGGCTGCCGACATGAAAGTGCCGGCGGGCGTTCGCAGCGCCGCGCCGGCAAAAAGGGACTTCCGTAATGCACGATATATCGCCAGGAACATCAGCCTGCAATAGCGGCACCGAAGCCGAGCCGATCGCCGTCGGCACCACCGCCACTCAACGTGAACATCGTTGGCCACCTCCGGGTCCGAGATGGGCCATAAGGCAACATTCAACTCGCTTCGCCGATCAGCTGAGTGTCAATCCACCGTGATGCCACTCGCCTTGATCGGGGCGGCCCATTTCGCAATGTCGTCCTTGAGGAAGCGCACGAGGTATTCTGGGCTTCGCCGCTCCGGCGCGACGATCTCGACGCCGAGTCCGTTTAGTCGATCGCGGAATGACGGTGTTTCCAGCGCGGCGACCGCGGCGCCGTGGAGCTTCTGCACGATCAATGGCGGAGCGCCGTTCGGGAGAACGAGCCCGTACCAGTTCGCGGTGTCGAGGTTGGCGAGACCCTGCTCATCCGCGGTCGGAAGCGTCGGAAGCGCTGGCGAGCGCGAGCGACCGAGATACGCGATGGCCTTGACGGCACCAACCTGAATTGGGACAGCGCCGTCGGAATGATGTCGCAGTAGTAGTCGATTCGTCCGCCAATCAAATCCTGCATTGCCGGCACAGCACCGCGATAGGGTACGTGTGTGACGTCCGCACCCATCGCTAGGTTGAGCATCACACAGCCTAGGTGCGTCGAGGAGCCGACGCCGGCCGAACCGAAGCTCGCGGTTTTGTTCGCCTTCACATAGCGTACGAACTCTTGCAGGCTATTGGCTGGCAGGTCCTTACGCACAATCAGCACGAGCGATTGTTCGGTCAGCAAGCTTACGGGCGTGAAATCGGTCAAAGAATTGAACAGTGGCTTCTTGTAGAGGAGCTGGTTGAAGATGAGGTTTCCACTGCCGCCAAACAGAACCCGATAGCCGTCGGGCGTCGCTTGCGCGACGCGGTTCGCGCCGGTCATACCGCCCGCTCCCGCGATGTTCTCGACCACGAGAGCGCGTCCGAGGGACGCGCTCATTTGCTGCGCGAACAGGCGTCCAATCACATCGGTCGGTCCTCCCGCCGGATATGGGACGACCAGTGTGACCGGTCGCGCAGGCCAGTCTTCGGCCTGGGCAACGCCGCAGGCAAAGAGCGCCCATGCCAAAGCGATCTGCATCCAATAGCGGCACATTTCAAGTCTCCTAAGGTCTCCAGACGGACCTTGGTTACCATTTGCACCTTGATCCGGCTTGGACCTCGCGGGAACCTTGGTTGGACTTTACCGGGACTCGGCGCCGGCTGTAGCGTCGCGGGATGGTCCAGCTTGCCGCCAATGCATTGCATGCGCAGGAGCGGGGCAGCGCCGTTCGATCGCTCTACCGGCGCGGTTTGACCTGGGTGCCGCTGCGTCCCATTCCGGGGCTTGCCTGCGGCGCTGACATTGCCACGCGGCAACTGCCCGGCCTCGGTCTCCAATCGGGATCGGTGTGGGGCAACCGTCACGAGCACACGCGATCTGATGTCTCCGGCGGCAATGACGATGTGAGCCTTCACGTCAACCTAAGCGGCCTCAGTATCGTCGCCGGACGCGGTCGAGAGATGACGCTGCGGGATGGTGATGCCGTGCTGCTCAGCTATTCGGAGTCGCGGACCGTGACCCGGCCAGGGGTCGTTCACCATCGCATCGTCCGGGTGCCCCGAGCATCGATCTCGCCACTTGTGCGTAATCTCGACGATGCCGTCCTGCGTCCGATCCGGAACGGCACGGGCGCGCTAAATCTGCTGACGGCCTACCTCGGTGCCTTGATCGCCGATCCGGCGATCGAGCGGCCGGACCTGCGGCGGCTGGTCGTCACGCAACTTTGCGATCTGATCGCCGTCACCCTGGGCGCGACACGCGAAACGGCCGCCGTCGCCGAGGGCCGCGGCATCCGAGCCATACGTCTGCACGCCATCAAGAGCGATATCGAAGCGCATCTCGCCGACGCCGGTCTTTCGCCTGCTGCAGTAGCGCGGCGCCAAAGAATATCCGACAGCTACATCCGCAAGCTGTTCGAGGGTGTTGGAACGTCGTTCTCGGAGTTCGTGCTAATCCGCCGGCTCGTGCGCGCACACCGCATGTTGACCGATCGCCGGTGGGCGGATCAAAGCATTGCGTCAATAGCATTCGATGCCGGTTTCGGCGATGTGTCCTATTTCAATCGGACCTTCAAGCGTTTCTACGGAGCACGCCCGTCTGAAATTCGCCAAGCTATTGACGGCCAGGACATCTAAGTCTCGCGTACTTCCGCAACCTCCTTCGACAAATCGTTCAGCTCGATGTCTGCGAAGGGTCCAGGCCGTGCGGAAACGTTGTCCCCCTGTTGCGAGTCTGGCGTCACCCTGGCGCAACCGCGTGCCACGCTCATCACACCTGGATCGCCGCCAGGAGCCGAGAGATCCGCCGCAACGGCGGCCATGATGGCTACCGAGCGGCCCTGGCTGACGAGAAGGCCTGGGTCCGATCCGGTCGCCCGAAACGTTGTAAGTTGGCGAACAATGTTCGGCTACGACAGGCAGTGGCCAGTAAACTTAGATTAAACTGGGCCCCCGAGCAGATCGCCGGTTGGCTTAAAACAGCACACCCTGACGATGAGTGTTCTCGCGTGTCACACGAGACGATCTATCGCAGTCTATTTTGTTCAAGCCCGCGGGGTGCTTAAGAAGGAGCTGCTGTCCCATCTTCGATCGAAGCGCACGATTCGTCGATCGAAGCGGGCGGGTCTCAATAGCGATGGACGGGGGGAAATCAAGGATCTCGTCTCGATCAGTCAGCGACCCGCAGCGGTTGAAGATCGGGCGGTACCCGGTCATTGGGAAGGCGATCTGCTGTCTGGTTCGAAAAACAGCTATATCGCAACTTTGGTCGAACGTCATACACGGTACGTGATGTTAGTGAAGGTGGCCGACAAGGCCACGCAGACGGTCGTCTCCGCGCTGATCAAGCAGGCGAAAAAGCTCCCGGATGAACTCTATAAGTCGCTGACCTGGGACCGGGGCAAGGAGCTTATGGATCATCGACGATTTACGTTAGCGACCAACATCGACGTTTACTTCTGCGATCCGCGAAGCCCATGGCAGCGTGGTTCGAATGAGAATACCAATGGTCTGTTGAGACAGTATTTTCCGAAGGGAACTGACTTATCGGTCCACTCGCAAGCCCATCTGAACAAAGTGGCACGTCAGCTCAACGAACGACCACGCGAGACGTTGAAGTTCGAAACTCCAGCAGCGAGATTTAACGCCTGTGTTGCGTCGACCGGTTGAGCCGGCAGGGTAACAACGGACGTCACCGTGAAACGTGAGTGATGTCTGCTAAT
>CAVVON010000034.1:0-115044 GCA_963749815.1 uncultured Alphaproteobacteria bacterium
CACTCGATTAATTTAAACCTCATAACGGAGCGGTGTGCGAGTTCTCGAATTCCCACCCCCATTGGCCCGAGGACAATACGGGTGAGGTCGTGCGTCGCGACCTTGCCCGATCGTTTTTAGACTTGGATTGGAGAATTTCCAGGCAATTGAAGTCCGGTGTTCACCTAGAAGATGGGGTAATCGGCCGGCGGCTTGTGGATAGCTGAAGATTTTGGGTGCTGCGCTTCAGGCTGATGGTGAAACGAGGTCCGTGGTTACGGCCTCAAGCATCAGAAGGAGAAGCGCAGCATGGACCATTTTGCTGGACTGGACGTTTCGGTCAAGGACACGAGCATCTGCATTGTGGATGACGCGGGGAAGATCATTCGGGAAGTAAAGGTGGCGAGCGAGCCTGAAGCGCTGTTGGCGGTGCTGAAGGGCCCCGCCTACCACTTCAAGCGAATTGGATTGGAAGCCGGGCCGTTGTCGCAATGGCTTTACAGCGCGCTGGCCGATGCGGGCTTGCCGGTGATCTGTGTCGAGACGCGGCACATGCGGGCGGCGTTGAAGGCGCAGATCAACAAGACAGACCGCAACGATGCGCGCGGTATGGCACAGATGATGCGGGTTGGGCTTTACCGTCCGGTGCATGTGAAAACGGTACGCAGTCAGAAACTGCGGATGCTGCTGACCCATCGCAAGCTGCTGCAGTCGAAGGCGATCGCGATCGAGAACGATCTGCGCGGTACTTTGCGTAACTTCGGTCTCAAGGTCGGGATAGCCGGAAAGACGAGGTTCGAGGCCCGCGTTAGGGAGCTAGTTGAGAACTTGCCCGACCTGGCTGCGCTGGTCGAACCGCTGCTCCTTGTCAGGCGGGTGCTGCGCGAGCAGATCGTCATCCTGCATCGTCGCCTGCTGACCATCGTCCGGGACGATGAGGTGTGCCGGCGTTTGATGACGACCCCTGGTGTCGGCCCGGTCGTGGCGCTGACCTATCGCGCCACGGTCGATGTGCCCGCTCGCTTTCGAAAATCCAAGTCAGTCGGAGCCGTATTTGGGCTGACGTGCGCCAAGTATCAATCGGGCGAGATCGATTGGAGCGGCAGAATATCACGCTGCGGAGACGAGATGATGCGGGTCATGCTCTACGAAGCAGCTCAGAGCATGCTGGTGCATTCGAAGAAATGGTCGTGGCTCAAGGCCTGGGCGATGCAGATCGCCAGGCGCCGCGGGATGAAGAAGGCAATCGTCGCGCTGGCACGTCGGTTGGCCGTGATCATGCACCGCATCTGGGTTGATGGCACCGAGTTCCGCTGGACCCGAGAACAGGCCACAGCAGCCGCATGACAACCGTGCAGGATCAGATCCGATAGGAGGAAACTCGAGCTCCACCGAGCGGTGGAATGATGTCCCTCGCGGGACGATGGATGAGGTGAGTTCGCATGTCTGCTTGGACCTGCCGTCACGCTGACGGCAAGGCCGACCAATAGATTGTTCCACCTCGTCTTCGAATCCCATGATGGAAGGGCCTTGGTGCCGATTCCGAAGAGAAGCACGAGCCCGTGAGCGACATCGACACTGTGGTGGTGGATAGTCTGAAAGCGCTTGACCTCAATCGGCCGATTAGAGAAGCAGACATCGGATGTCGCTCCCCTCATGTCCGTTGAGGGCCAGAATCGGACACATGCATTGCAACAAGAGCCAGCATATTAAGGCCCCCTCGACCTATTCGCGAAAGCTGTGGAAGTTTTTGAGACGCTAACGTTGGCGTGCCGAGGATGACCCGCGCACCGCTTTCCAGTTACTATGGTTTGGTGGAGACCACTGTGCGCCCGCTGATCGCTTGCATCATTTTCGCTCTAGGCCTGCCCGGTTCGGCACACTCCGCTTCGGTGGCCGACTTCTATCGCGGAAAGAGCGTTACGCTGCTCATCGGCTACAGCTCCGGCGGCGGCTACGACACCTACGCCCGCGTGCTGGCGCGGCACATGAGCCGGCACATTCCAGGCAGTCCGGCAATCATTCCTCAGAATATGCCGGGTGCCGGTAGCCTGCGCGCCGCGAACGTCCTCTACAACGTGGCGCCGAAGGACGGCACAGCTATCGGAATATTCTCGCGCGGCATGGCGATGGAGCCACTGATCGGAACCAGTGTGACGCAGTTTGATGCACGCAAATTCACCTGGCTCGGCAGCGGCACCAACGAGGTCAGCCTCTGCCTTACTTGGCACGCCTCGCCGGTGAAGAAGTGGGCCGACATGCTCACGACGTCGTTCACGGTCGGTGGCGAGGGCTCGGGCTCCGACCCCGATATCTTTTCGACGATGATCAAGAATGCGTTCGGCGCTAAGCTCAAGCTCGTCTCAGGATATCCGGGTAGTGCCGAGGTCGCGCTCGCAGTCGAACGCGGCGAGGTTGACGGGCGGTGCGGCTGGTCGTGGTCGAGCCTGAAGCTCTTGCGGCCCGGTTGGATCGATCAAAAGAAGGTCAACCTGATCGCCCAGCTTTCGCTGCAGAGAACCCCAGAACTGCCAGACGTGCCGATGGTTATGGACTTCGCCACGACCAGTCGGCAGCGGCAGATGCTCAAGCTCGTGCTCAGCCGCCAATCCATGGCGCGGCCGTTCGCAGCGCCACCGGGTGTGCCCGACGACCGCAAGCAGGCGCTGCGGCAGGCGTTCGATGAAACGATGGCGGATGCCGAGTTCCTAACAGAGGCGAAGCAGCGCGGTCTTGAGGTCAATCCGGTGAACGGGGCGTCGATCGATCGGTTGGTCGGCGAGCTTTATGCCACGCCGGCCGAGATCGTGACCGAGGTGCGCGCGACCATCAGCGAGGGGACAAGGTAACAAAGGCTGAAAGGCACGAAACGGCCTGACCACGTTTGACCATCCGGCCGTGCTCAACCAAGCAACACCTGCGCGTCCAACTCTTATCAAGTTCGCTGATGGCGCTATAAATGCACCTGTTCACTTCGCATGGTGTCGAGAAATGAAGATCGTATCCGGGAACTGTGGCTGCTGCCGCGATCCTTCGGCATCAAATGCCCTGAGCCGCCGGTCCTTGTTGGCTGCCGGCAGCGCTGGGTTGGCGTGCACCGCCATTGCCGCTGCAGGCGGGCGCGCCAAGGCACAGCCGCGCCCGCATCGTATCGACGTGCATCACCACGTCTCGCCGCCAACCTGGAATGCCGCGCTGCGCCGGGCCAACGCCGGGCAGCCTCCGACCTACAACTGGTCTGTGCAGAAATCGCTCGACGATATGGACCGGTCCGGCGTGGCGACTTCGATCAGTTCGCTGACCACGCCCGCGCTCGAGTTTCTCAAGAAGGACGACGCGGTCCGTATTGCCCGCGAAAGCAACGAGTACTGCGGCAAGCTGATGGCCGACCACCCCGGCCGCTTCGGGCTGTTTGCGACCTTGCCACTGCCTCACATCGACGAAACCCTGAATGAGATCGCATTCGCGTTGGACACGCTGAAGGCCGACGGCGTCTGCATGATGACGAGCTACGAGGGGAAGTGGCTCGGCCATCCCCACTTTGCGCCGGTGATGGAGGAGTTGAACCGCCGCCGGGCGGTGATTTACACGCATCCCACCACCGCAACCTGCTGCACCAATCTGATTCCGGAAATCCGCCCGCCGATCATCGAGTTCGGCACCGATACCACTCGCGCGATTGGCAGCCTCGTGTTCTCCGGCACCTCACGGCGATTGCCGAACATCAGCTTCATCTTCTCGCACGCGGGCGGCACCATGCCGTTCTTGATCGAGCGCTTCACGCGGCTGCAACTCTCGGATCCCCGCCATGCCGCGTACACGCCGGAGATCGTGCTGACCGAGCTTCGCCGTTTCCATTACGATACCGCGCAGGCGGCTCACCGCGCAGCGCTCTCGGCGCTGACTGCCGTGGTCCCGGTCACCCAGATCGTCTACGGCACCGATTTCCCGTTCCGAACCAACGAGGAACACGTCCGGGGTTTGGGCGAGTTCTTCAATTTGGCCGACCTGAAGTCGATCGATCGCGACAATGCGTTGCGGCTCCTTCCGCGGCTGAAAACGTAGCGATTTACTGGGCTTTATCGGAGGCTATCGGCATGAATGCAGTGAATGATGCGAGCGGGTTGTACGAAGTGGAACGCCGCGCGATCCACGCCGCCCGGCCTGGATTTCGTATTACCGAACTGCAGATCAGCCCAACGCAAAAAGTGCCGTGGCACTATCACAACAATGTCCAGGACACATTCTACGTGTTGTCGGGCTCAATCACCGTCTATCTGCAAAATCCTAAAGAAGCCGTGCATCTCCCGCCGGGTACGACCTATGCGGTCGCGCCTGGGCGACCGCATCTTGTCACGAATGCGGGCAACACCTCCGCTGTGTTTCTCGTCCTGCAAGGAATTGGCGAATACGATTTCGTTCCGCTGACTTGACGAATGCTTTTTATCTGGCCTGCTGGCACCCCTGCACCAGCCTCAAATCGCGATGGCCGTCGCGTCATAGTTATAGAGCCAGTCCATCCGTTCGCGCAGACGGACCTGCTGCCATTCGCGGGCGACCTCGACAGCGACCAGATCCTTGTCGGCGAGCCGCGGTTCGAAGGCGCTCCTCTTGTTTTCGCTGGCCTTGCGAACAACCATCGAGGTGCGGTCCTTGCGGATGTCCTCGTAGCGCGCGAAGGCTGTGCGAGGTTCGCCAAAATATTTGTCGAGACAGGCGGCGAGCACGTATCCGTCCTCGATGGACATCACACCGCCCTGTCCGAGGAACGGCAGCGTCGGATGGCAGGCATCGCCAAGCAAAGTGACGCGGCCCTTCGACCATGCTTCCATCGGCTCGCGGATCATCATTGCCCATTTGTACGGCGTTTCGATCTGATCGATCATGAGTTGAACGTCGGCGTGCCAGTCGCGGAAATCGCTTCGGAGTTCGTCCTTGGTTCCGACGGTCGACCAGGACTCGACTTGCCAGTCGGTGCGCTCCGACATGCTGACAAAGTTCATGAGTTCGCCGCGGCGCACCGGATAGTGCAACACGTTGCCGTGGGGACCGAGCCAGTTGGTTCCGACCATGCGGGCGAGATGCGACGGCAGGCGCTCCATCGGGATTAGGCCGCGCCAAGCGATGCAGCCGGTGAACACGGGCTTACTCGGGCCGAACAGACAGACGCGAACATTGGAATGAATGCCGTCAGCACCGATAACATAGGGCGCATTGATGACGCTGCCGTCCTCAAAGATGGCCTTCGCCTGTCCGGAATCCGAGCTGACGGCGACGCAGCGCTGGTTCAGGGTGATGGCGTCGGGCTTGAGCGACCTCACCGCGTCGGCGAGCACGGCATGCAGGTCGCCACGGTGAAACATGAGATGCGGCGTGCCGAAACGTTCGATGCTCTTGTTGCCGAGGTCGAACCAGTTCCAGGTTTCGCCGGTGCTCCAGTGACGTAACTCCCGCCGCTCGGGCCGGACCTGGACCTTGGACAACGCGTCTTCTAGGCCCAGGGCGAACAGGACGCGACTGCCATTGGAGCTGATCTGGATGCCAGCGCCGATCTCCTTCAGCTGGCTCGATTGATCGCGGATCTGGACGTCGATGCCGCGCCGAAGCAAGGCAAGCGCCGCGGTCAATCCTCCGATGCCGGCGCCGATGATAACGACATTCCTGGACTGGCTCATTTCGTACTCCGGGACATCAATCGTTTCTGAATGGGCATCAAGGCTCGTTGGATTTCGCGCCGGATGCCTTTATTACCGCGGCCCAACGTGGGATTTCCCCCGCGATGAAGGCGGCGAAATCCCGTGGAGAACCAAGTCTAGTCTCAAAGCCGAGCTTTTTCATACTTGCCACCATCTCCGGCGATTGCAGTCCCTCGTTGATCGCCGCATTGATCTTTTCGACGATCTCCGGGGGAGTGCCGGCCGGCGCCCACATTCCAGCCCAGAACTCCAATGTCAGTTCGTCGATGCCGAGCTCCTTCATGGTGGGAACATGCGGTAGATCGGGATTGCGCTGCGGGCTGGAGATGGCCAACGCCTTGATCTTTCCCTGCTGGATCAGCGGCAGCACCGTCGCAGGTGTCGGCCAATAAATTTGGATGCGGCCGCCGAGCATATCTGGAATGACATTCGCGCCACCGCGGTAGGGGACGTTGGTGATGTCCAGCCCATGCAGCCGATTGAAATACTGCCCGATGAGCTGAGATACCGTGCCCTGCGCGAAACCAAGGCTTAGCTTGCCTGGATTGGCTTTAGCCTGAGCGACCAATTCTTTGACCGAGCTGGCCGGCACGTCGGCGCCGATTGTCAGAATGCAGGAGTTACGAGCAACGAATGCAATCGGCGTGAAATCCTTCTGCGGATCGTATTCTGTGTGCTTGGTCAGAGCTGGCTCGATCACCAGAGCCGAGCTCGAGAACAGCAGCGTGTGGCCATCGGCGGGAGCGCTCGCGGCCGCCTTCGAACCGATCGTGGTGCCACCGCCGGGCTTGTTGTCGATGACGACCGGTTGGTCGAGCCGCCCCTGCAGTTGCTGCGCCAGCAGCCGCGCCATGATGTCGTTCGGAGAGCCTGGCGTGTAGGGCACGATGATCCGGATCACCTTGCTTGGAAAGCTTTGCGGCGCCGCAGGTTGCGGCCGTCCGGCCAGCGCCAACACCGCGACGGCGACGATGAATGCGGGTCTGGTGATCACGGTCCGGTCCTTCCTGCCCGCAGAGGCAGCCGTCGCGCCTCTGGCTATGGGTCGCGGCAGTCAGAAATTCAAGCCGCGGCTCAGTTGGTCGATCTTTCGTGCCAACTTCGAGCGGCCTGCAAGCGAGTATTTATTGCAGAAGTAGTAGCAGAACTCGGTATCGCACGGCGCAGGCCCCAGGCGCGGCCTAACGACCGTCGAGCAGATTACCGAGCGCTCCGCACCTTGGTATTCTACCGTGAGACCGCGATGGCGCGCAACGCGCCACGTCTCAGCTAAATCGACATCTCGCGGTCGAGACGAGGTTTCCGCCGATCGGCCGGGATGAGGGAGAAGCGATTGACACCTATGCCGATTTGCCGCGGCCTGTGTTGGCCATCGTGATTTTTCCGATCTATATTCAACATCAGAAAATGGAAAATGTGCGCGAAAAGGCGCCAGCCAAAATATCTCTGGGAGGATGATGAGGTGCGCAAAGACGCAATCGGGGCGACATTTGTCGCTCTCCTGCTTTTCGGCTGCTGCGAACCGCGCGTGTCACATGCGCAGCCAACTGCATGGCGTCCCGAAGGCAATGTCGAATTCGTCGTCGGTGCGGGCGCCGGCGGCGAGAACGACCGCATTGCGCGCGCGATCCAGCACGCGCTGACCAAGCAGCATCTGGTTGACTCCATGACGGTGCTGAACCGCCCCGGCGCGGCGCAGACCATCGCCATCAACTATCTTGCCGGCAAGAAGGGCGACGCCAATTCGATCGGCCTGGCATCCGGCAGTTTCATCAACGCGATCGCGCGGAACGGTTCGCAGCTTCACAAGCAGGTCACGCCGCTGATCAAGCTGTTCGACGCCTACCAAGCCTACTTCACCGCGATCAACTCGCCGATCAAGAGCATGGTCGACGTGCGCGATCGGCTCAAGGCAGATCCAAGCTCGGTGACATTCGCGTTCCCGGTCGGCCTGGGTAGCCCGCTGCATGTCTCGGTGGTCAACGTCGGCAAGGCCGTCGGCGCGCCGGTCAACAAGCTCGTGACCGTGGTGTTCAACTCGGGCTCGGATGTTGCGGCGCAGGCCGCCGGCCATCACATCGATGTAGGCCTTACCTCGATCGGTAGCCCCTATCCTCTCATTCAGGCCGGCAAGCTGCGCATGCTCGGCATCGCGGCGCCGGAGCGATTGCCGGGCGAGCTCGCGAAGTATCCGACCGTGAAGGAGCAGGGTCTCGATGTCGTAACCGCCAACTCCTATACGGTGCTGTTGCCGAATGGACTGACGCCGGCCCAGATCGCGTTCTGGGCCAAGGCGCTCGACAAGGTCTTCGAAGACCCGGATTTCAAGAAGGACCTGGCGTTGAACTTCTGGGTGCCGCGCCCAATCCGCTATCCCGACACGGTGAAGTGGATGCAGGACGATTACGACGAGAACCGCGCGATTCTCAAAGAACTCGGGATGCTGCCGCAATGAGCCCGCGTACGCTGTTCGACAAGGTCTGGGGCGATCATGTGATCGTCACTTCAACGCAGGGCGAGGAACTTCTGTACGTCGATTTCAACATGATCAACGAGGGTCAATCGTTCCTCGCCTTCGATCAGTTGCGTATGGAAGGCCGCATCTCGCGCCGCCCGCAGCAGCATCTCGCGATCACCGACCACTACCTGCCGACCATCAATCGCGACCGCGGCACCGCCGGGATGCCGAACCCGGAAATCCGCCGCGTCGTCGAGATGATGGACGAGAATGCGACCGAGTTCCGGTTGCCGCATATCGGCTGGTCTCACCGCGACCAAGGTATCGCCCACGTCGTCGGGCCGGAACTCGGCCTTTCGCAGCCCGGCATGCTGATCACATGCAACGACTCGCACACCGCGACCCATGGCGCTTGCGGCGTGCTCGCCGTGCCGATCGGCGGCGGCAACCAGCTCCGCCATGTCGTCGCGACGCAGACCGTCTGGTTGAAGCGGCCGAAGACCCTCCGCATCGTTATCGACGGAGCGCTGCCGGTCGCCGTCACGGCGAAGGACATCATCCTGTCGATCATCAATGCCATCGGCGTCGGCGGCGCGACCGGCTACGCCGTCGAATACGCGGGCTCGGCGATCCGCAACCTTTCGATGGAGGGCCGGCTCACGGTCTGCAACATGTCGATCGAAGCCGGTGCCCGGATCGGCATGATCGGCCCGGACGAGACGACCTACAAATACCTGAACGGGCGCCGCCATGCGCCGAAGGGTGCGGACTGGGACAGGGCGTTGGCGTATTGGGCCACGCTGCCGACCGACGCCGGCGCCGCGTTCGACCGCGAGCTGTTCTTCGATGCGGCGAAATTCGCGCCGATGGTGAGCTGGGGCACCAGTCCCGAGGACTGCTCGCCGGTCACCGGCACGATCCCCGATCCGTCCGGCATCGGCGATGCGGACCGCCGCCGCCATGTCGAGCGCGCGCTTGATTACATGCGGCTGAAACCATCGATGCCGCTGGAGCAGGTGGCCATCGATCGCGTGTTTATCGGCTCCTGTACCAACAGCCGTATCGAGGATTTGCGCGGCGCGGCGCGCGTCCTGAAGGGCCGAAAGGTCTCCGTGCCGGGCATGGTGTCGCCCGGGTCGAGCGCCGTGAAGCGCCAGGCCGAAGCCGAGGGGCTCGACCGCGTCTTCCTCGACGCCGGTCTCGAATGGCGCGATTCCGGTTGCTCGATGTGCAACGGCTCGAACGGCGAACTGATCGCGCCGGGCGAGCGCTGCGCTTCGACCACCAACCGCAATTTCGAGGGCCGCCAGGGCCGCGGCGCGCTCACCCACATCATGAGCCCGACGATGGTCGCCGCCGCCGCCGTCAACGGCCGCATCACCGACGTGCGCCGGCTGATGCAGGGGTGAGCGCCATGCAGCCCTTTAGCGTGCTGACCGCGGTCGCCGCACCCTTGGAGATCGCCAAGATCGACACCGGCATGATCCTGCCCGGCCGCTACATGCGCCGCCATCGCCGGCCCGGCCACGACTACGGCGAGGCCTTCCTGTACGACCTGCGCTTCGACGAGAAAGGCCAGCCACGGCCCGACTTCGTCACCAACCAGCCGGCCTATCGCGATGCGAAAATCCTGGTGACCGACCAGGACTTCGGCTGCGGCTCGTCGCGCGAAGGCGCCGCATTCGCGGTGATGGACTTCGGCTTGAAAGCGTTGATCGGTCCAAGCTTCGCCGAGATCTTTCAGGGCAACTGCATCCAGAATGGCATTCCGGCGATCACGTTGCCGGAACCCGCGATCCACGACATCTGGAGGCAACTGCGCGCCCAGCCCGGTGCACAGATGACCATCGACCTGCCCAATCAAATCGTCATCGCGCCGGACGGCACGCGTCATCCGTTCGACATCAGCCCACTGCGCAAGGACCGCCTCGTGCGCGGAATCGACGACATCGACGTGACGCTGGAGCATCGCGAAGCCATCGAGGCGTTCGAGGCAAAGCGGCACGCCGCGATTCCCTGGCTGCCGACGGCGAGCCGCGAGTAACGAGAGACAAGGAACCCGACATTGAACGGCGCTGAAGCCCTGGTCCGCACGCTGCTGGCGTCGGGCGTCGACACCTGCTTTGCCAATCCCGGAACCAGCGAAATGCACTTCGTCGCCGCGCTCGACCGCGTGCCGGGCATGCGCTGCGTGCTCTGCCTGTTCGAGGGTGTCGCGACCGGAGCTGCCGACGGCTACGGCCGCATGGCCGAGAGGCCGGCGATCACGCTGCTGCACGGCGGCCCGGGACTCGCGAACGGCCTCGCCAATCTGCACAATGCGCGCCGTGCCCGCACGCCGATCCTCAACGTGGTCGGCGACCAGGCCACCTACCATCGTCCGCTCGATCCGCCGCTGACAGCCGACACCGAGGGCTGGGCGCGCGGGCTGTCGGCGTGGACGCGCGTGGTGCAATCCGTCGACAATATCGGCGCGGACGCCGCCGCTGGCGTCCAGGCTGCGCGCCTGGGCCATGGTCAGATCGCGACGCTGATCGCGCCGGCCGACACCTGCTGGAGCGACGGCGGCACGGTCGGCAAGCCGTTGCCGGTTGCACCCGCCAGCCTGGTCGACAGCCACGTGATCCGGCAGATCGCCCAGGTGCTTCGCTCCGGTGAGCCGGCGGTGCTGGTTCTCGGCGGCTCGCCAATTCGCGCGGCCATGGTCGCGGACGCGCAGCGGATCGCCTTGGTCACCGGCGCAAGGCTCACGACGGCGCAGTTCAACCAGCGTGTCGAGCGAGGCCGAGGCCGGCATCCGGTCCCGCGCTTGCCCTACGGTATCGATCAGGCCATGGCCGTGATGGCCGGCGCGAAGCATGTCGTGCTGATCGGCACCACGCCGCCGGTTGCGCCATTCGCCTATCCGAACAAGCCGGGTTATCTGGCGCCGAAGGATAGCGCCGTGCATGTGCTGGCGCGGCCCGATCAGGATGTCGCGGATGCGCTGGCGAAGCTCGCGGACGAATTGGGCGCGCCGGAGGTCGCTGTGCCTTCGCAGAAGCGCGCAGAACTGCCGGCCGGAACGGAGATCACTCAGGAGAGCGTTACCCAGGCACTGGCGGCATTGATGCCGGAGAACGCCGTCGTCATCGACGAGAGCGTTTCGTTCGGCCGCAACTTCTTCAACGAACTGTCGGTCGCCGCGCCGCATGACTGGCTGCAGATCACCGGCGCTTCGATCGGGTGCGGCCTGCCGATGGCGACCGGTGCGGCCATCGCCACGCCCGGCCGGCGCACGGTGGCGCTGCAGGCCGACGGCTCCGGCATGTACACCTTGCAGGCACTGTGGACTCAGGCGCGCGAGAAACTGCCGGTCACCACGGTGCTGCTCTCGAATCGCAAGTACCAGATCCTGCTCGGCGAACTGACCAATGTGGGCGCCAATCCTGGGCGCGTCGCACTCGACATGATGGACCTCGGCAATCCGGATCTACGCTGGACCCAAATTGCCGAAGGCATGGGTGTCGAAGCGGCGCGCGCCAGCAATACCGCCGAATTTGCCGACTTGTTTGCCCAGGCCAACAAGGCAAGCACGCCATTCCTGATCGAATTGATGATCTAGTCGACGAGCCTGGCTAGGCCATCAGCCCTTCGCCGCGCTTCGCCCAGAATGTCATGCGCTGCTCGATTGCGGCGAACAATGCGTACATGACGATGCCCATTGCGGCGATCACCACCAGGCCGGCGAACACCAGGGGCGTGTCGAAATTCGACGTTGCCGCCATCATCAGATAGCCGATGCCGCTGTTGGCGGCGACCGTCTCGGAGATGATGGTCCCGACAAAGGCCAGCGTGATCGCGACCTTCAAGCGATGCAAAGAAATACGGCATCGAGCGCGGCAGGCCGATCTTCATCAGGATCTTGCGCTTCTTGGCGCCGAGCGAGCGCATGACATCGAGCAGTTCGGGCTCGATGGTCGCCAGTCCGGTTGCGACGTTGACCGCAATCGGAAAGAACGACACCAGGAACGCAGTCAGCACCGCCGGGACCGTGCCGATCCCGAACCAGATCACCAGGACCGGCACCACGGCCACTTTCGGAATGCTGTTGAAGCCGACCAGGATGGGATAGAGCCCGCGATAGATGATCCGAAACGAGCCGATGCCGAGGCCGAGCAGCACGCCGAGCACCACCGCCATGCCAAAGCCGACAAGCGTGCGCGCGAGCGTCGCCCAGGAGTTCTCCACGATCGGTCCGAAATACGTATAGAGCGAGCGGGCGATCGTCGACGGGCTTGGCAGGACGAAGGCCGGGATGCTGAAGGCCGCGCAGGCAAGCTCCCAGATTGCGAGCAACACCGCCATGAACAGCCAGGGCAGGGCGGTTTCCACATGTTTGCTCATGCGGCGCGCACCTCGACGATGTTCTCCTTCAACGAGCGCACCAGCGATACGAATTCCGGCGCGTAGATGTCGCGCGGGCGGGGCAGCTCGACCGGCTGGCTCCGCACGATCCGGCCGGGCCGCTTCGAGCAGACGTGCACCGTGTCGGCGAGATAGACCGCCTCGGTCAGGTCGTGCGTGACCAGGATCACGGTGAATTTCTGCTTCAGCCAGAGGTCTTGCAGGACGACCCACAGCTCTTCGCGGGTGAAGGCATCGAGCGCGCCGAACGGCTCATCGAGGAGGAGCAACTCCGGCTCGTGGATCAGCGCGCGGCAGAGCGAGGTGCGCTGCTGCATGCCGCCCGAGAGCTGCCAGGGATAGTGATCGGCGAAACCGTCGAGGCCCACGACCGAAAGAATGCCCGCCGCTTTCTCGCGATAGCGCTTGCGCTCCCGGTTGAAGCGGCTGGCGTGCGGCTCGACGATCTCGAGCGGCAACAGCACGTTGTCGATGGTCGTCCGCCACGGCAGCGTGATCGGATTCTGGAACGCCATCCCGACATTGCTCAACGGCCCCGCGACCTCGCGGTCGGCCACCAGGACGCCGCCGCTGGTCGCCAGCGTCAGTCCCGATACGAGTTTGAGCAACGTCGATTTGCCGCAACCCGACGGCCCGACGACCGCGGCGAATTCGCCTCTGGCGATCCGCAGGGTCGCGTCTTGGAGCGCGAGCGTTCCGTCCGCGCCGCCTTCGTATCTGAGGCTGACGTTCGAGATATCGACGAACGGGAGCATCCGCGCGGCTTAAGGCAATTTGCGGATGGCGGCGTCCGGCAGGAATTCAGCGGTGAACACGTCGGCCGGTGCGGGCGTCTTGGGCAGTTCGAACGCCGCGCCGACGGTCGACAGGGATTCGGAAAAGCGCGCCGCGCGCACGCCGCCGAGCCCGTCGGCGGAGGATTCGGCGGTCTTGAGCTGGTTCTTGATCAGCCATTCGAGTTTGGCGGTCTCGAGTTTCTCGTCGACCAGGCTGGAGCGCTTCTTCAGCGCGGCGATCGCCGCGGCCGGATCGGCGATCGCGTCCCGCCAGCCCTTTGCGGTGGCGGCAACAAAGCCGCGAACGGCGGCCGGATTGGTTTCCAGGATCTTCTTCGATGCCAGAATTGCGTTGCCGTAGATGTTGAGGCCGGCATCGGCGTAGTAGAGGAACTTGATGTCGCCGGGAGCGATGCCCTGCCGGACGAAATTGAAATACATGGTCGAGTCGAAACCGAGGATGGCGTCGACGTCGCCCTTCAGCAGCAGCGCTTCGCGCAGACGCAGATCGCCGAATTGCCATTGGATCGAGCCTGCGTTCACCGAAGCCAGCTTGGCGTAGGCGGGAAACAGCTTGTAGGCGCCATCCGAGAGCGCGCCGCCCACCTTCTTTCCGTTGAGGTCGGCGGGCTTGCCGATATTGTTCTTGGCGAAGCTGCCGACCGACAGCGGCGAGCGGTAGTAGAGCATGTAGACGGCCTTGCCGGCGTTCGCCGGGTTCTTCGCATTGAACTCCATCAGCACGTTGATGTCGCCGAAGCCGAAGTCGTAGGTGTTGCTGCCGATGCGGGTCACCGCCTCGCCCGATCCGCCGGAAGGATCGAACGCGGGCTTGAGCCCCTCGGCCGCGTAGTAGCCCTTGGCGTCGGCCAGGAAGAACGCCGCGTTCGAGCCGTCATAGGGCGCATTGAGCGAGACCTTCAGCTCGGTCTGGGCGTCGGCCGCGCTCAGCGGCGCGAGGAGGCCGAGCCACATTGCGGCAAGCCAAAGCGTGACGGGATGCGGCGACGGAGCGGCTGGCATATGATCCTCGCGATGATGAAAGGCCTTGCGCCAAGCCAGCAAGGACTGTGCCAGCTCTACGGCCTTTGATCGCGCGAACATGATCCAGAAGAGGGGACCGGCGGTGCGGCTCAATATCGTCAATCCCAATACCACCGCCGCGATGACCAAAGTCATTGCCGAGGCCGCCGCCAAGGTCGCGCGGCCGGGCACCACAATCTGTGCGGTCGAATCCGAATTCGGACCGGCCTCGATCGAGGGATACTACGACGATGCGTTTGCGGTGCCGGGACTGTTGCGCCGGATCGCCGAAGGCGAGGCGGCAGGCGCCGCCGCGCATGTGATCGCGTGCTTCGACGACACCGGCCTCGACGCCGCGCGGGCGCTCGCCAAGGCGCCGGTGGTGGGCATCGGCGAGGCCGCATTCCACGTCGCGAGCCTTCTGTGTCATCGGTTTGCGGTCGTAACCACGCTCGCCCGCTCGGTGGCGGTGATCGAAAACAACCTCCTCCGCTACGGTCTCGACCGGCGCTGCGCGCGCGTGCGCGCGACGGATGTCGCCGTCCTGGAGTTGCATGATCCGCGGTCGAATGCCCGGGCGCGGATTGCGCAGGAGATCGCACGCGCTCTCGAAGACGACGGAGCGGAGGCGATCGTGCTCGGTTGCGCCGGCATGGCCGATCTGGCTGCGGCGCTCTCCGAGGAATTCGGCGTTCCGGTTGTCGACGGCGTGGCGGCCGCGGTGACCTTGGCCGAAGGCCTGGCAGCGCAACGGCTCGCCACCTCCAAGCGTGGCGGATACGCGCAGCCGGTCGCGAAGCAGTATTCCGGTGCGTTTGCGCCGTTCTCGCCCGGCGCCGGGTAAGCGCGTCAGGATACCGTGCTGCCGAAAGCTGCGATGTGCTTAAATTGAGGTGCGGACACTGCCAGTCAATTAGCCACAGGCAGCGCGTAAGGCTGGATCGGCGGTATCGATGCGGCCGCCGCCCACCGGGTCGATCGATCTCAGCCGGACCAGTTCGGCGTCTCGTAGACGATCCGGCCTCCGACCATCGTCATCAGCGATTTGATGTCGCGAATGCCGGTTTCCTCCACCGTCAGCGGGTCGGCGCTGAGCACCGCGAGGTCGGCGAGCTTGCCGGGCTCCAGCGAGCCCTTCTTGTCCTCGTCGAAGGTCAGGAACGCGTTGTTGTGGGTCGCGCAGCGCAGCGCCTCGGCCCGCGTGATCGCCTGTTCGGGCGACACCCGCTCATTCGTAACGCGATCGCGGCGGGCGATCGATTGCCAGACCGGCCAGAACATCGAGACCGGCACGTTGTCGGTGACGAGGCCCACCGTGACGCCGGCATCGAGCAGATCGCGCAGCGGCGTGTTCTCGCGCTGCCGGTCCGGCGGCAGCTTCGCCTGGGTGGCGCGGGCCACCTTGTAGATGAACTCGTTGGTGTGCGGCGTCACCAGCAGGCCCATATGCACGATCTTTTCGATGTCCTTGGGCGACAGCAGGCTGATGTGGCCGACGACCCATCGCCTGCCTTTCAGCGGTACCTCGCGGTCGACCTCGGACAAGAGATCGATCAGGCCCGGCGAGATATTGACGTTGCAGATCGCCCGGATGTCGTTTGCCGCACAATGCAGCAGCACCTCCTTCAGCCGCTCGCGCGGCAGCCCGGTGTCGTAGTTGAAGCCCGACCAGCCCGTGTAGGGCGATGCGCTGGCGCGCAGATCGTCGGACGGGCGCTTGCCGATGTTGATGTAGAGGCCGGTCAGCTTGAGCCAGTCGTCGCCGAACGCGGGCTCGCCGAGCCAGCCGGCCCAAGCCTCCATGAACGGACCGAGCGGGGCGCCGGCCGCCGCCTTCCAGTTCGGGCTGAACACCAGCGCCGACCGCATCGTCAGCTTGCCGTCGCGATAGACGTCCTTGTAGGCCCGGATCACCTCGTTCGCGACGCCGTGCTCCTCGAACACGCTGGTCGTGCCGTAGGCATGATAGGCCTGCATCGAGGCCTGCAAGGCGCGGGCCCGATCCGCCCGGGTGAACCCGAACGACTGGCGAAACCAGATCAGCTCCGCCAGCGGCTGCATCTCGCGTTCGATGAACACGCCGGTCGGATCGCCGGCCGCGTCCTTCTCGATCGTCAGCGACGCGACCGGCGAGACCGTGTCGCGGGTGATGCCGGCGCGCCGGAGCGCCTCGGTGTTGGCGATGGAGACGAGCGGCAGGCTGTGACGCCAGAAACCCCAGATCGGGCGGATGAAAACCGGATGGTCCGGCGCCGCGGCATCGAGCTCCTGCCGGGTCGGCCAGCGCTTCTCGGCCAGGATGTCGGGCACGTCGAAATAATACGGCGGATCGCCGATCGGCATGGTCACGATCCACTCGCCGCGCGGCTTTCCGCGCGCAAGCTCGGCGATCCGGGTCTGGATGTCGCGGATCGAGCGGACCGGTCCGAGCGCCGGATAGACGCTCTTGAGACCCTCACGATCCATGTGGGCGTGGCCGTCGATGATGCCGGGCGTCACGGTCCGCCCCTTGAGGTCGACGACGCGCGTCTCCGGCGCGGTATGCGCCGCCATCTCGGCGTCCGAACCCACCGCGACGATCCGGTCGCCTGCGATCGCGACCGCCTGCGCGATGCGGAATTCGCGATCGACGGTGATGACCTTGGCGTTCTTGAGCACCATGTCGGCGGCACGTCCCGCCGGACGGGCTGCCACGGTCTGCGCCGACGACGGTGTTGGCGGACCGGCCGCCAAGCCGGTCGCCATGGCGGCGCCGGCGACTCCGGCATTTTTCAGGAACGTTCGTCGCGGGAGCGATTTGTCGGTCATGGGTTTCGCCTTGCGGAAGCTCTATTTGATGCCGGCCGCCTTGATCAGCTTTTCGTTCGAGCTCAGTTCGGCAATGACGTGCTTGTCCATCTCTGCCGGCGTCATCGGCATCGGGTTGATCGCAAGCTGCTTGAGCCGCTGCTGCATGGCCGGCGTGGCCAGCACATTCGTCGCCGCCGCGTGGAATTTCTCGACGATCTCGCGCGGCGTCTTGGACGGCATGAACACGCCGTACCAGATGTTCAGGTCGGAGTTCGGATAACCCGCATCGAGCGAGGTCGGCACGTCGGGCAGTTCAGGCGACCGCGTCGACGTGCTGGCCGCGAGCGCCAGCACGCGTTTGTCCGCGATGAAGGGAAGCGCCGTCGAGATCGGGCAGTAGTAGAAATCGATGCGGCCTCCCAGGATGTCGGCGAGCGCTTCGGCACCGCCCTTGTAGGCGACGTGCACCGCCTCGAAGCCTGCCGCGACGCGAAATTTCTCCGCCGCGATATGGGTCGCAGTGCCGACGCCGGCCGAACCGTAGTTGATCGATCCGGGCTTGGCCTTGGCGGCGGCGACGAGATCCTGGACGGTCTTCCAGCCCTTGCTGGGCGACACGATCAGGATATTGGCGTTCTGGCCGATCATCACGGCGCCGGACAGATCCTTGGTCAGGTCGAACGGAAAGTTCGGCACGATCCATGGCGCGATGGTGTGCGCCGAGGAATTCGCCAGGATGGTGTAGCCGTCGGGCTCGGCCCGAACGACCGCGCCGATGCCGAGCGTCCCGCCCGCGCCGCCGCGGTTCTCGACGACGATGGTCTGACCGAGCTCGATGCCGAGCGGCTCGAACAGCGCGCGCGGCACGATGTCGGTTGCGCTGCCGGCGGCGAATGGGATGAAGGCCCGGATTGGCTTGGACGGCCAAGTCTGCGCAAGCGCCGCGCTGTGCCCGAAGGCGATCGCTGCAGCGATGATCGCGGAGTACCAGCGAAACGTCATGTCATGCATCCTTTCGTCGATATCGCTCCAGCCGCGCCAGAATGCGTGCTGCGGGCCCGGCCGACAAGACATCGGCGAAATGCCGGGTCCGATGGCGGTGGCATGCGGGTTGCTTTGGTGTAGCGTGCCTTGGCTGAGCCAAGATGCTAAAACCGTCGCATCTTTGACGTGACGGGGACGGCAAAGCCTGGCGTTGCAACCCGTGGGCCGCGCGACAGCGCGGCGTCGCTCGAGCGCACCTTCATCTTGTCGAGCGCCGGCAGGTCGAAGAACTGGTTGGCGGCCTCTTTCGCGGCGGCGATCAGCTTTTCATCGATGCCGTGCCCGACGATGTGAAGAACCCGATCTCTTCGCAGGCGCGAGCGACGGCGGCCGGGACGGCCTTGCGGGCGGCCGGATCGCCGGCGAGAAAGGCGGCGATGTCGATGATCGGAACGGCATGGTCGCTCATCTTCGTCTCCTGACGTGTCGTCGCAGAATCTCTCAGGCCGGCCATCGTCCGCAAGCCCATTGTTGGCATGGCAGAGCGGGCTAGCGCGGGCTCCTTCGTCAGACGTCGACGCGTGACCGGAAAAAAGCGGGATGTGCTTAAATCATGGGCGGTGCAACCGAAATGGCGTTGGCGGGGCGCCCCTGCTCAATTAGCATTCCACCTGGACGTTCAGCGTCCCCCGAGAGGGGAACGATCGCTCGGCGACGTGTGAGGGCATCAGGATGATCATTCAGACCGCGCCATCCGGTCAGCCTCGCCTGGCCGTCATGATGTACGAGCACACGGCGCTGTCGCATCAGTTTGCCCGCGCCTTCGGGAACGACCGGTTTGAGGGTACTCAACCGAACGATCTGATGTTCCATGTGGTTCTGAACCATGACGCCGGCTGGGCCGAGTTCGACCGCGACCCGGTAACCGACCCGGCCACCCGCCTGCCGTACAACCTGGTCGATACGCCGGCGCAGTACATCACGGTGACGAGCCGCCTCTCGCCGGAGTTCAACCAGCAGCAGCATCCGTTCTGCGGGCTGATGTCGAGCATGCACAGCTGGGGCCTTTACAATGGCCGGTACGGGCTCTCGAGCATGGTGCTGATCGACAAGATCCCGCCGCAGGATCGGCCGCTCGCACAGCGCATGCTCGATGGCGAACTCGATCGCCAGAAGCGCCTCAGGGGAGAACTCGCGCAAGACCCGAAGACGGCGGGCTGGCTCGAGGAGAAGCGGCTGTTTCAGAACTACAAGCAGCTCCAGTTCTTTGACACGCTCGCGCTCTACTTCAACCGCACGCATCCAAGCGAACGCGGCGAGACGATGTTCGAGCACGTGCCGCTGAATTCCGGGCAAGACGTCACGATCACGGTCCGTCCGAGCGGTCCGGGCGTTTACGAGCTCTCGCCCTATCCGTTCGCCGCGCCCGCCGCCGAGTATGCCTTTGCGGGCCGCGCCCTCGAGCCAGGTCAGCATGAACGGAACGGCGGCTGGCCGGCCGTGCTTGCGAACGCGCCGACCGTGTGGGAGCGTTTCCGTCTGGTCGCGGCCTGAGCGCCGGCCTGGATGA
Source organism: uncultured Alphaproteobacteria bacterium (assembly GCA_963749815.1). Lineage (GTDB taxonomy): Bacteria > Pseudomonadota > Alphaproteobacteria > Rhizobiales > Xanthobacteraceae > VAZQ01. The sequence continues at coordinate 19,684 of CAVVON010000034.1, forward strand.
TTGACGATGAAGCCCGGTCCCTACGGCCCGTTTCCATATTCACCGATTATCCGGCGGCCGCGGCTCGAATGGCCGGGTGGCGCGCGCGTCGCGTTGTGGGTCGTGCCCAATATCGAGTTCTTCTCGCTCGAGACCAGACCGGGCGGGCTCGGGCCCGGCAAGATTCCCGATATTCCGGTCTGGGCGATGCGCGACTATGGCAACCGCGTCGGCGTTTTCCGGCTGATGGAGGTGCTCGACCGTTACGGCGTGCGCGCGACCGTCGCGCTCAACAGCGACATCTGCGTCCACCATCCGGAGATCATCGAGGAAGGCGAGAAGCGCCGCTGGGAGTGGATGGGACACAACCAGAGCAATTCCCGCCGCCTCAACGAGGTGCCGCCCGAAGACGAACCGAAGATCATCCGCGACACGCTCGATACCATCGCGCGCGTGAGCGGCCGGCGTCCGGTCGGCTGGCTGGGCGCCGGACTGCAGGAGACCTGGAACACGCTCGACTACTTGGCGGAGGCCGGCTGCGAGTATGTCGCGGATTGGGGCCCGAACGACGATCAGCCCTACACGATGACGCTCGGCGGGGATAAGACAATCGTGTCGCTGCCGTACAGCTACGACATCAACGACAAGCAGGCCTTCGAGAGCGCCCACATGCCGCCGGAGGAGTTCCAGAACACGATCTGCCGGCAGTTCGATACGCTCTATCGCGAAGGCGCAACCTCCGGGCGCGTGATGCACATCGCGCTCCATCCTTATCTCACCGGCCTGCCATATCGTATCGGTGCGCTTGACGCCGCGCTCAAATATATCTGCAAGCACAAGAAGGTCTGGAAGGCGACCGGCTCGGAAATCGCCGAGCATTACCGCGCGCAGTTGAAAGGCGGCGCGCCGGCGGCAAAGAAGCCGGCGAGGAAGACATAGGCCGGCGCTTGCGCCGGTGCATCGTTGACGGGTACAGCGCGGGGCCAGCTGTCATCGAATGGCTCGCATCGAATGGTCACGGAGGATGCAATGCGGATGATGCGGACGTTCGGCAGGGGAGCCCTTGGGTTTGCGGCTGCCATGCTGCTGCTGGTTGCCCCGGCGCGCGCGGTGGATACCGTCACGATCGGCACCGTCGGGTCGCCTTCGGCCAATCTTTGGCCGCTCTTCATCGGGGTCGAGAAGGGTTTCTATGCCGCCGAGAATCTCAAACCCGATCTGGTCTACATCCAGTCGAGCGCATCGGTCATTCAGCAGCTCTCGGCCGGCTCGCTCGACATGTCGATGTCTACCGGCATCGTCGACCCGATCCGCGCCATCGATCAGGGCGCCGCGCTCGCGCTCACGCGCTTCGAAGTGCAGGTTCCACCCTACGCCTTGCTGGCCAAGGCGAACATCAAGAGCTTGAAGGACCTCAAGGGCAAGGTGATCTCGGTCGGCGGCCCGAAAGACATCACCCGGCTCTACGTCGATCGCATGCTGGCGCCGCAGGGGCTCAAGAGCGGCGACTACGACTACGTTTACGCCGGAGCGACGACCGCACGCGCGCAGGCATTGCTCGGCGGCGCGGTCGATGCCGCCATTCTGCTGCCGCCCTCGAACTTTCAGATTCAGAGCCAGGGCTACAACGATCTCGGGCTTGCCATGCAATATGCGCCGGAACTGGCCTTCTCGGGCACGGTCGTGAACCGGGCATGGGCGGGGCGCAACCCGGACGTGCTCAAGCGCGCGCTCGCGGCGCAGAGCAAGAGCACCGAATATCTCTACGACCCCAAGAACCGCGCCGAGGTGGTGAGTATCCTGGTGAAGGTGAGCGGGCAGAAGCCGGAGGATGTGGAAAAATCCTACGACTTCTTCACCAAGAATGACTTCTTCGATCGCACCGGGAAGATCTCGCGCGTCAAGATGAATGCCCTGGTCGACGCCCTGGTCGGTCTTGGCGACGTCAAGGCGCCGGGCAACGTCGAGCGGTTTCTGCTGCCCGGCGTGGCGCAGTTGTCCGACTGAGTCCGGCCAGCGCCGTGCGTGAAGTCATCGCTGCGCCGCGGCCCGGCCTCGATCTGCGGCAGCATTACGGGCACCATCAGTCGCCGGCCATCCGCGCCGGCGGCCTGATCTTCTGCTCGGGCATGTTGCCGGTCGATCCGGAAACCGGCGAACGCCAGCACGGCACGCTCACCAGCGAAGCGCACGTCATTCTCCGAAACCTGAAGCTTCTGCTGGAGTCGGCCGGTTCGTCGCTCGACCGGCTCGTGCAGGTGCATGCGCTGATCTACGACAGCATCGAGTACGACGTTCTCAACCGGGTCTATCGGCAATACGTGGCGAACGGGCCGCCGGCGCGTACGGTCTGGACCGCGCAGATCGAGGCGGGCTTCAAAATCCAACTCGACGTCGTCGCCGCTGCCTGACGGGAGCACGGATATCCGATGAGCGCCAAGCGTGAAATCGCTCCCTCGCCAACGCACGTGCCCGAGGGGAAATCCAGCAGCCTCGTGGTGAGGGGCGGGGACTTTCTGTTCGTGTCGGGCCTGATGGCCGTCGATCTCGAATCCGGTCAACGCGTACAAGGCACGACCGCCAGCGAGACTCGGCAGATCCTGACCAATCTCAAGCAATTGCTGGAGGCGGCCGGTTCGTCCCTGGACAACGTGGTCAAGGTGAATGTGCTGCTGCACAGCATGCTGGAAGCGCCGAACATGAACGAGGTCTATGCCCGCTTCTTTCCCGATCCGCCGCCCGCACGAACGGTCTGCGGCGCGCGCCTGCCCGACGGCGTGAAGGTGATCATCGAATGCACGGCGCTGGCGTGACGTCATGACCGAAAAGCTGCCGCGTTCGGCGATCCTGCCGAAGAATCCGCTGCTCAACGCCTCCCGCGCCGGCAACCTGCCGCATGTGCCCGGCATCCGCGTCGGCGACTACATATTCCTCTCGGGCATGGTGCCGGTCGATCCGCAGACCGGCGAGCGCTGCCACGGGCCTATTGCCGAACAGGTCCGCGTCACATTGTCCAACATGCAGCATATGCTGGAATCCGCCGGTTCGTCGCTCAGGCGCGTCGTTCGTGTGCACGTGGTGCTGGCCGATATTTCGGACATGGCGGAAATGGATCGCGTCTACCGCGAGTTTTTCCCGGTCGATCCGCCGGCGCGCATGGCCTGGTCGATGCAGCTTCGCTTCGGCAACGGCTGCGAGATCGAGTGCGTGGCGCTCGCGGACTGACGCGCGACCGCCGGCGGGAGCGGATATTGGCCATCGCCGGAGAAACGCGGGTTTGCTAGATTCATCCCGTTACCCACCCTGGGCACGGTCCCGCGCGGTCTCAAGACCGTCCGGCGGCGGATGGTCATGGCGGGTGATCAAGAGACGATGGCCGCAGCCTTTCCGGCCGGCTTAAAATCAAAGGGGAGTGACGCCCATGAAACGCCCGCGCCGAATCCGAACGATGCTTCAGGCGATGGTTGCAGCATCGCTTGCAATCCTGGGGTTCGTCCCATCATCCGATGCCGCCGATCCGATCAGGGTCGGATTCAGCATGTCGTTGACCGGCGGCGTCGCGGTCAACGGCAAACAGTTGCTGGCCGCGCTTGAAATCTGGCGGGATGACGTCAACGCCCGCGGCGGATTGCTCAAGCGGCCGGTCGAGCTCGTCTATTACGACGATCAGAGCAACCCAAGCACCGTTCCGGGCATCTACACCAAGTTGATCAATGTCGACAAGGTTGACGCCCTGCTCGGTCCCTACGCGACCAACATGACCGCGCCGGCGCTGCCGGTCATCATGCAGAGCGGCCGTACCACCGTCAGCATGATGGCGATCGGCGTCAACAATCACTTCAAGTATCCGAACTACTTCTCGATGGTGTCCGTCGGCCCGCGCGGCGCCGGGGCATTCTCCGACGGATTCTTCGCGATCGCCGTCGAGCAGAAGCCCAAGCCCGAGACTGTCGCGATCATCGCGGCCGATGCCGAATTCGCCAAGACAGTCGCGGACGGTGCGCGCGACAATGCCAAGGCAGCCGGGCTGAAGGTCATCTACGACAAGTCGTATCCGCCAAATACCACGGACTTCACCCCGGTCGTGCGCGCCATCCAGGCCGTCAATGCGGACATCGTCTACGTGGCGGCCTACCCGCCCGACAATGTCGGGATCATACGCGCCGCGGCGGAGATCGGGCTTGCGCCGAAGATGTTCGGTGGCGCGATGATCGGCATGCTGGTCACGCCGATCAAGGTGCAGCTCGGTCCGCTCGCCAACGGGCTCATTGTCGGCGAGAATTTCGTCCCCGCCCTGCAGTCGAATTTTCCGGAGGCCGTCGATCTGCTCAAGCGCTACCAGGCCAAGGCCGCCGGCCTGGGCATCGATCCGCTCGGCACCAATTTCGTTCCGTTCGGCTACGCGGCCGGCCAGGTGCTGGCGCAGTCGGTCGAAGGAACGAACAGTCTCGATGACAATGCGCGCGCCGAGTACATCCGCACGCACACGTTCCGGACGGTGCTGGGCGATGTGGCCTTCGGCAGCGACGGGGAGTGGGCCAAGTCACGCACGTTCTTCAGCCAGTTCCAGAATGTGGCGCCCAACGACCTGGACCAGTTCCGCGAGGGCAAGAAGCAGATCATCCTATGGCCGGCCGAGTTCCGGAACGGCAACATCATCTATCCTTACTCGAAAGCAAGGGCGCCCTGACGCCAGGCAGGTTGCGTCATCGGCTCGAAATGGATGGCGCACGGACCGTGAGCCATCCATCGGCCGCCCGGGCATTGGGCGGCGATTTCCAGCAGATCTCCATCAGGTGGGACCATGAACGGCAGCGCTTTCAAGCTGGGTACCTTCGCTTCGTCAAACGGCGCTCCCTTCGCCGCCATCGTGCTGGGCGACGACGTCATCGACCTGACGCTGGCGAATGCGGCCTATCGGGCGTCGGCCTCTCGCCACGGCTTGAGCAGCACCGGCAGCCTCTTTGCACTTCTGGAAAACTGGGACGCCAATTTTGCCGTGTTGCAGGAAATCGTGGCGTTTCTTGAAAAGGACGGGCTGAAGCCGGGCGCAACGAAAATCGGAAGTCTGCGAGCGTTGCCGCCCGTCACGCGGCCGGGCAAGATGTTCTACGCCGCGCAGAATTTTCAAGAGCATGTCGATGAGATGCTTCGGGCGGGAATGACGCCGGAAAGCGGCCCCAAGTTCACCGGGGAAAAGTCGACGACGGTGCCCTATCTGTTTCTCAAAGCGCCGAGTTGTGTCGCCGGCGCCTATGACGACATCGAGATTCCGCGCGGCATGAAAAAGATCGATTGGGAGGCCGAGATCGCGCTCGCCATCGGGAAGCAGGGGAAGCATATCAAGGCCGAGCGCGCGCTTGAGCATGTCGCCGGCTTTATGACGACCAACGACGTCTCGTGCCGCGACTTGCAGGTTCGGCTGGATCGACCCGGGCTGCGGTCGGACTGGCTCGGCGGCAAGAGCCACGACAATTTCGCTCCGATGGGGCCGTTCTTCGTGCCGCGCGCTTTTGTGCCGGACCACATGAACTTGTTCATCCGCCTCACCGTCAACGGCGAGGTCAAGCAGAACGGCAACACGTCGCAATTCATCTTCACGCCGGAGGAGCAGATCGAATACGCGTCGAATATTCTCACGCTCGATCCCGGCGATATCTTCAGTTGCGGCACCTGCGGCGGCGTCGGCCAGGGCACCAACACCTTTCTCAAGGCGGGCGACGTGATGGAAACCGAAGTTGAGCACCTCGGCAAAATGCGAAATCGATTTATCGCCGAAGCGGGCGGTTAGCGGCACCTAGGCTCGCGCGGCCATCGCGGCCCATCTAACGCGGCTGGAATCCGGATTCCTCAATCAGCTTGCGGCCGTTTTTCCGCTGGATATCCAGATATTCGGCGAAGTGCTGCGGCGTGTCGAACACCGGCACGATGCCGATGTCGATCAGCCGCTTTTGCCGGAACGACGGCTCGTTTCCGATCGCGACGATCTCGTCATGCAGCTTCTGGATGATGTCCTTGGGCGTTCCGGCCGGCGCGACGAAGCCGAAATACACCGGCGCGAGATTGGGGAAGCCGAGCTCCTTCAGGGTCGGTACGCCGGGGAACAGCGGCGAGCGCGTCTCCGAATCGACCGCCAGGGCTTTGACGGCACCGCTGCGGATATGCGTGATGAAATTCGGCAACCCGACGATGGCGATCGGGGTCGTGCCGGTCAAAAGCCCGGTGACCATGTCGTTGCCGCCGCGCGACGGCACCATGACGATGTCGGCGCCGGTCGCCTTCTTCCAGTTCTCGAAGGTGATCTGCATCGGGATGGCGAGCGCACTGTAGGAGAGCGTGCCGGGCTTGGCCTTGGACAGTGCGGCGAGCGCATCGAGCGAGCCGACGTCGAGCGCGCTGCTGACCACCAGCACCTGGGTATTGATGAAGCAGTTGGTGATCGGGTCGAAGTCCTTTTCCGGATTGTACGGAATCGACTTGTACGTGAATTCGTTCAGCGTGAGCACCTCGTTCGGCAGGATACAGATGTTGTAGCCGTCCTTCGGCGCTTCCGAGCAAGTGCGGCCGGCGATGTTCATGCCGCCGCCGGAGCGGTTCTCGACGATGATCGGCTGGCCGAGCCGCTTCTGCAATTCGTCGCCGAGTGCGCGCACGAAGATGTCGCTGGTTCCGCCCGCGCTGTTGGCGGTGATGACGCGAATGGGCCTGTTCGGATAGGGCTGCGCTTGCGCCGTTGACGCGCCGGCCGCCGCGATCGCGGCCGCCGCCGTCAGCAAGGCGATGAGCTTCTTCATGGCGCCCCCTTTCAGTTCAGTTTGAGCAGCCGCCGGGCATTGCTCCAGAATATTTTCTCTTTGTCGGCGGCCGGAATGTCCAGGTCCTGAATGAGCTTGATGGCGCGCGGCTTCAGCGATGTGAGCGGCGGGGCGTCGCTGCCGTACAGCACGCGGTCCGGCCCCATCCATTCCAGCACCATCTTCACCGCCGGCTTGTTGTAGCAGACGGTGTCGAGATACATCATTTTCAGGTAGTGGCTCGGCGCGTGCTTGATCTTCATCGGCGCGTAGGAGCCGAGAAAGAACGCCTCGTCCTGCAATTCGTAGGCATAGTCCATCCGGCTGATCGTCTCGCAGATGCCGCCGCCGCCGTGCGACGCCACGATCTTCAGCCGTGGGAAATCCTCCAGCACGCCGCGCACGATCAGCCGCCCGAGCGCGAGGCACAGATCGAACGGCCGTCCGATGCTGGAAGCGAGACGATAGTCCCGCATCCGCTCCTCGCCGAAGCCGAGATGCGGCGGGTGGATCATCACCGGTACATCGAGGTCCTGCACGAGTTCCCAGAACGGCCGGGCCTCGTCGTCGTCGGGATAGTGGCCCTTGTGGCTCGAGTGGATGAAGATGCCCTTGAGCCCAAGCTGCTTGATGGCGCGCTCGGTTTCCTTGATGAAGGCCGGGCCGCCGCAAGGCAGGATGGTCGCAAAGCTGTAGAGCATGCCCTTGTGGTCCTGCTGCACCTTGGCGGCGTAGTCGGTCCAGGCTTGCACGGAGGCCAGCTCTTCGTTGTCGCGCTTGCCTTTGAGGTAATGCGCGGCATTGGTGACCACGCTGATGTCGATGTGGTTCTCTTGGTGCGCGCGAACGAAATTCTCCAGCACCATCGGACAGCCTCGCTCGCCCCAGGACGGGCCGGTATTGCCATCATAGGTCCGCATGTCGTCCGCGGCTTCCTCGGGGGTGTAGATGTGCGAATGCCAGTCCAGGATCATGTCGAATTCCGATTGCTGAGTGCGGCGTTCCGATCGCGTTCATGATCGCACTAACGTGGCGTGCTCGCCAGATGTCATCCCGACGTGGCGATCCTGGACGCTTATCTACGAAGGCCGACCGCGAATTGGCGAATGTCCGGGCGATGAAAGGCCGTTGCGGTGCGCGCGGGCTGTTCTCGCCGGTCAACTTCCGGTGGCAAGATACAGGGCGTGGCTGCGGCGCCTCCGTGCTGCGATGTGAGACAATCTTGCCGGGATGCGGGACGAGATTTCGGAATCCGGTTGCTTCAACGGCGACCTCCGGCGATAGTTGTCCGGGTCGGGAGCACTTCGCGCGGCGCGTGGGGGAGAAGCACAGGTGGCACAACTGGACCCGACGGTCAGGGCGCCTGTCGCGCGTGCGCAGGACGCGCGGATGCGCTGGCGCAGCGAGCAGGCGTTCAATCTGGCCATTCCGGTCCTGGCGATCATCGCCGTCCTCATCGTGTGGGGGGCGGTCGTCAAGATGTTCGAGATTCCCGACTACCTTTTGCCTGCGCCGCAGGCGGTGGCGGCGCGGATCGTCAAGGAATGGCCGCTGCTTTGGAAGCACGGCATCTACACGCTTCTTTCCGTGCTCACCGGTTTCGCGGCCGGCGTCGCAATCGGCGTGCCGCTTGCATTCGGCATCGTGTTGAGCCGCAGCATGGAACGCGTCGCGATGCCGTTCCTGGTGATGTCCCAGACCATACCCAAGGTCGCGATCGCGCCGATCCTGGTGGTCTGGCTCGGCTTCGGAATCCTGCCGAAGATCGTCATCGTCTTTCTCATTTCCTTCTTTCCGATCGTGGTGTCGACCGTGGTCGGCCTCAAGAGCGTCGAGACCGAAATGATCGACCTGGTCCGCTCGATGGGCGCCCGGACCGGCAAGATCATGTGGCGCGTTCGCGGGCCGTCGGCGCTGCCGCAGATGTTTGCAGGATTCAAGATCGCGGTCTGCCTGGCGGTGGTCGGGGCGATCGTCGGCGAGTTTGTCGGCTCCGACCGGGGGCTCGGTTTCCTGCTGCTCACGTCGACCGGGACGCTCGACGGCCCTCTGGTCTGGTCGGCGTTGTTCATTCTGATCGCGATGGGCGTTACGCTGTTCGCCATCGTGACGAAGCTCGAACGGCTGACGATCCCCTGGCACGTCTCGGTGCGTGCCGAGGAAGCGGCCGCTTATCAATCGTGATGGAGAGGCAGATGAGCGTTGCCAGCTTGGGCCGAAGCGCCATGGCGGCAGCCGTGGTGTTGTTGGGAGGCTTTTCGAATGCCGCGAGCGCCGCCGATGCGGTCAGCTTCCGGCTGGACTGGACGCTCTCCGGCTATCATCTGCCGTTCTACTGGGCGAAGCAGAAGGGCTATTACGCGGCCGAGAATCTCGACGTCGATATCAAGGAAGGTGCGGGCTCCGGCAAGACCGTCGCGTTGATGGCAGGGCAGCAGGACGACATCGGGCTCGCGGATTTCATGTTCATGTCGGTCGGCGCCGCCAAGGGCATGAAGCTCAAGGGCATCTTCGGCGAGGTGCAGGACGGCGCATGGGCGGTGATTTCTGCCGCCGACGCGCCGGTCAGGAAGCCGGAAGATCTGATCGGCAGGAGCGTCGCCACGACCGCCGACCACAAGGCGATGCTCGATCTGCTGCTGGCGATCAACCGGATCCCGCCCGACAAGGTGAAAATCCAGATCACCAGTCCGGCCACCCGCAATACCGTGTTCGTCAACGGCCAGGTCGACAGCTTCGTCAGCGTGGTCATCGGCTCGCCGCTCGATCTCGTGGTGCGCGCGCAGCAGGGCAAGGGCAAGCCGGTCCATTTCATGCCGTTCGCGGATTTCGGCATCGCGCCGATGGGGCAGGGCATCCTCGCGCATGAGCGGGTGATCGCCGAGAAGCCCGAGATGCTGCGCCGGTTCGTTCGGGCGAGCGCCCGCGCCCTCAACGAGGTCGTCAAGCCGGAGCACACCGAGGAGGCGGTGAACACCGCCATGCTGCTGTCCGGCGCGCGCGACGAGCGGCGGGAGTCGGTGCGGCTGCAATGGCTCGAGACCGTGCCGCGGCTGCGGACCAAGAACACCGCGGGCCGGCCCTATGGCTGGATGAGCGAGCAGGACTGGGCCGTCTCCGCCGATATCCTGTTGAAGACCGGACAGATCGAGAAGCCGATCGCGCCCAACAGCCTCTACACGAACGATTTCGTGCCGGCCAACTGATGCGGCCGCACGTGCGCGACGGAGAAGTCATCGGCGTCGAGGGGGTCAGCCTCGTCTACCGCTCCAGGAACGCGGAGGTGCAGGCGCTCGACCACGTCGACTTCACCGCGGCCGGGCAGGAGTTCGTCGCCCTGGTCGGGCCGAGCGGATGCGGCAAGAGCTCGCTGCTGAAGCTGATTTCCGGCCTGATCCTGCAGTCCAGCGGAACAATCCGCGTCAACGGCCGGCCGGTCGACGGGCCGACGGCGTCGATCGGCATCGTCTTTCAGAGCCCGCTCCTGATGGCATGGCGGACGGTGCTGGAGAACGTGCTCCTGCAAATCGAGATTCGCGATCTGCGCGTCGCCGACTACCTGGCGCCGGCGCGCGACCTGATCCGGCTGGTCGGACTGGACGGGTTCGAGGACGCGCATCCGCATCAGCTGTCCGGCGGCATGCAGCAGCGCGTCGGCCTGTGCCGCGCGCTCATTCATGACCCGGACCTGCTGATCATGGACGAGCCGTTCGGCGCGCTCGACGCCATGACGCGCGAACTGATGAATGCCGAGCTGCAGCGCATCTGGATCGAGCGCCGGAAGACGGTGCTGTTCATCACGCACAGCATTTCGGAAGCCGTGTATCTGGCCGATCGCGTGCTGGTCATGTCGCCGCGGCCCGGCCGGATCGTGGGCGAGATCGTCGTCGATCTGCCGCGGCCGCGCACGGTCGCGACCACCGAGATGCCGGCGTTCGTGCACTTCACGCGCCAGGTCCGGCGGCATCTGAACGTTGCCTCCAATATCGAGTAGCCGGTCATGACAGAGATCAACGCCAAGACGTTCTGGAACGCCGTCGGCCAGCGCGCGATGGGAGTATCGGTGGTCACGGCGCGCGGCAGCGACGGCCCGGCCGGGTTCCTCGGCCTCTCGACCGCGCATGTATGCGCCGACCCGCCGACGATGCTGGTGTCGATCGACAAGCGAACCAGCGCGCTCCAGGCCGTGCTGCAGAGCCGGCACTTCGCCATCAACTATCTGGCGCACGATCAGCAGGCGATCGCCGATATTTTTGGCGGCAAATCCGAGCTGAAGGGGGCGGACCGCTTCGGTACGGCGACCTGGGAATCGCTGTCGTCCGGCGCACCCGATCTTGCGGGATGCCGCGGGCGTCATCGATTGCACGCTCGAGGAAGGCATCGAGCGGTTCGGCGTGGTCATCGCCATCGGCCGCGTGGTGGACTTCACCACGAGCACGCGCCGCCCCCTCGTCTTCCTGCGCGGGCAGTATGTCTCCACGCCCTCCACGGAGGACGCGTCCCGATGAAGGCGCAGATGCATCTGGCCATCGACGTCTCCTGGACGCAGGTCGAGACGACCTGGCGGGAACCGGGCGCGCGCGTCGGCCGTCATTATCCCGATGTCGGCCTGTTCGAGGATATCGCCCGCGTCGCGGAGCGCGGCCTGATCGACCTGATTTTCTTCGGCGACAGCACCGGCATCCCGAACACCTGGAAGGACTCGATCGACGATGCGGTTCGCTACGGCGTCGCCTGGCCGCGCTTGGACATGAGCCCCTGGATCGTCGCGATGTCGCGGGTGACGAAGCACATCGGCTTTGGCCTGACCTACGCCACGACGTTCATGCACCCGTTCTACGTCGCGCGGCTCCTGAACTCGCTCGACCACATCACCAACGGCCGCATCGCGTTCAATGTGATCACGTCGCAGCGCAAGGCGGACGCCCAGAACTACGGCTTCGACGAGTTGATGGAGCACGGCCAGCGCTACGACCGCATGGACGAGTTCATGGACGTGTGCCGGGCGCTGTGGGCGAGCGTCGAGCCGGACGCGTTCGAATGGAATCGCGAGACCGGCCTGGTCGCCAATCCGGCGAAGGTGCGCGCCATCAATCACAGCGGGCGCTTCTTCAAGGTGAAGGGCCCGCTCAGCGTGCCGCCGTCGCCGCAGGTCACGCCGGTGCTGATCCAGGCCGGCGGCTCGCCACGCGGCACGCGCACGGCCGCGCGCTTCGTGGATCACATCTTCGGGGCGCGGAAGCCGATCCCCGCCATGGCCAAACAGCGCCAGGAGGTGGACGCCGCGTTGCGCGCCGAGGGGCGCGATCCCGGAGAAGGTGGGGATCATCTGGTCCACGCAGGTCATGGTGGGTGAAACCGAGGCCGAGGCCAAGGCGATGCGGGAGCGCCTCATCGATCGCGTGCCGCGCGAGGCGGTCGGCGTGTGGCTGTCGCACAATACCGGCTTCGACATGTCGACGCTGCCGCCGCGGTTCTCGCTGCGGGAGCTCAACGAGCGGATCGTGGCCGCCAACGCCTCACCGGTCGGGTTCGTGGCCACGCTGGCGCAGACCCTCGGGCAGGACGGCGAGATCACGCGCGAGGAGTTCTTCGAGCACGGGCTGAAGACGGCGACCAGCTATGCCACCACGGTGCCCGGCACCGCCGCCCAGATCGCGGACTACCTGGAAGAGCGGTTCGAGGGGTCCGGCAGCCGCGGCGGCTTCATGCTGCGCCATTCGCAGGCTGAGCAAATCGAGATGCTGCACAACATTGCCGATCTGCTGGTGCCGGAACTGCAGCGCCGCGGCCGTTTCCGCAAGGCGTATACCGGGCGCACGCTGCGCGAGAATCTTGCCACTTGAACGCGATGTGAGGATGGGCCTTTGCATCCAGCGCTCCAGACACCTCCCGTGATTGCCGGCATTTCGATTTTGACTGGACTCCCTCGATCCAGAGAATAATAAGTGCCTCGTACATGAAGCAGTATCGAATTCTGATCGCCGGCGCGGGGATCGGCGGCCTCTCGGCGGCCTCCTGCCTGATGAAGGCGGGGCACCACGTCGAAATCTACGAGCAAGCGCCGCAACTGGGCGAGGTTGGCGCCGGCATCCAGGTCAGCGCCAATGCCATGCACGTCTTGCGGCATCTCGGATTGGAGGATGCCGTCACCCGGGCGGGCGTACAGCCGGGCGCGTATGTCTTCCGCCTGCACGATACCGGCGAGGTGATCCAGCGTTTCTCGCTGTCCGAGGAACACGAGCGCATGCACGGTGCGCCGTACACTCAACTCCACCGTGCAGATCTGCACGATATCCTGGCGGCACGCGCTCGTCAGTCCGATCCCAACGTGGTCCGGCTCAACCACAAGGTGACGGGCTTCACCGAGAGTGCCGATGGCGTCGCGTTGCACTTCGCCGACGGCACGTCGGCGCGCGGCGATCTGCTGATCGGCGCCGACGGGCTGAAGTCGCCGGTGCGCGCTCAGATGATCGGTGCGGCGCCGGCGACCTATACGGGCGATGCGGCCTGGAGGGTGGTGGTGCCGGCCGAGCGCTTGCCGAAGGACCTGCTCGAGACGGTCATGTCGGTGTTCATGGGGCCGGAGGGGCACGTCGTCTGCTATTACCTCCGCGCCGGCGCGCTCCTGAACTTCGTCGGCATCGTCGAAACCGAGGAACTGTCCGAGGAATCGTGGACCGTCAAATTGCCCTGGACCATGCTCAAGGCCCGCTTTGATGGCTGGCATCCGGCGCTCCAGACCATCATCGACGCGGCCGACAAGGACCAATGCTATCGCTGGTCGCTGTTCAACCGTCCGCCGATCCGCGAATGGAGCACGGGGCGCGTGACGCTTCTGGGCGATGCGGCCCATCCGACGCTGCCCTATCTCGCACAGGGCGCCGTGATGGCGATCGAGGACGGCGCGGTGTTGGCGCGCGCGCTCGGCACGTCCGACACGATTGCCGAGGCCCTGCAAGTCTACCAGCGCAACCGCGTCGACCGCACCGCGAGAATCGTCCTGCAGTCGAGCGCCAATCGCGAGCTGTTCCACCTGCGATCCGAGGCGGAAATCAGGGCGCGTTTCTCCAAGATGAATCAGGGCGAAGAGCGAAACCGCTGGCTCTATTCGTACAATCCGCTGACGGTCGCGCTCGAATAGCGGTCACTCGGCCTTGGCGCCGGATTTCTCGACGACGTCGCGCCACACCGGCAGATCGCGATCCATGATGGCGGCGAGATCGGCGCCGGAGCCCGCAACCGGATCGAAGCCGAGGTCGATCAGCTTCTGGCGGATCGCGGGGCTTTTGAGGACGTCGGTAATGTCCTTCTCAAGCTTCGCAACGATGGCCGGTGGCGTGCCGGCCGGCGCCAGGATGCCGTGGAACGCGTTGATCTGATAGTCGGGCACGCCGGCCTCCGCGATGGTGGGCACGGCCGGCATCGCTTCGACGCGCTCGCGCGAGGTGACGGCGAGACCGATCAGTGTCCCGGACTTGATGTGGCCGATGGCGCCGGGGATGGCGACCATCCCCAACGGGATCTGGCCGGCCACCAGATCGAGAATCGCCGGGCCGGCGCCTCGATACGGCACGTGCACGATATCGATCTTGGCGAGTTGCTTGAGGATTTCGGCCGACAAATGTCCTGGACTGCCGTTGCCGGGCGAGCCGTAGTTGAGCTTGCCGGGAGCCGCGCGCGCGGCCGCGATGAACTCGGCGAAGGTCTTGATGTTGGCCGACGGGTGCGCGGCCAACACATTCGGCGAATACATCGACAGCGAAATCGGCACAAAATCTCTCTTGGGAGAGAACGGCACTTCTTTGAATAGCCAGGGATTGATGAGGAGCGAGTCGTTCCAGGTCAGCAGCGTGTAGCCGTCGGGGTCGGCCTTGGCGACCATGCCGGCGCCGATATTGCCGCCACCGCCCGGCCGGTTGTCGACGATCACCCGCTGCGGCCAGCGCTCGCTCAGACCCTGCGCCAGGATGCGGGCGAGCGCATCGAAGCTGCCTCCCGGCGCGGCCGGCACCACGATGCGCACGGACCGCGTTGGATAGTCCTGCGACCGGCTGGGCGTCGCCGCAGACGCCGTCAGCAGGGCGAACGCAAAGGTCCACAATATCGGGAAGCGGCGGTGATGCATCGTCGGGACCGAATGCTTTTTGACGGCGCGGTGGCGTGTATCCGGCCGTGCCTGAGGCACCTTAGCGCACATCCACGGGTCTGTTTGAGGGAGTTGAGCTTCCGGCCCATCGCCAACGCCGGCCGGCCGCAAGAGTGCCCCTGAGGTCGTCGGCGGCTGGTCGTCCGTCGATACCGCGTGTTTCGGTCATTTGCAGGCCGCTCGCCCCGGGGGGCGCGACTTGGGCGGTCCGGCCACTTTATTAGTCACCCGGCCAACTCTTTCATCAGGGGATGCTTCATAATGAGTTGGTGGGCGGCCAAATTTCACGGCCTTTCATGGCACGCATTTCGCTTGGCTAATTTCTGGTCGACAGGCCGATCAATCAAAAGGAACCGCTCCCATGGCGCGTAAATTCGTCCTCGCCTCGCTCAGCACCGCGCTGGTCTGTAGCGCTGCTGTCTGTGCCTATGCTGCCTTCACGCTTCCCGGTCCCGCAAAGGTGGCCTTTCTCTATTTCGCCGAGAAGAACGACGGCGGCTGGACCCAGGCCTTCGAAGAAGCACGTCCGAAGATCGAGGCGGCGTTGGGCATGCAGATTCCATACGTCGAGAACGTGCCGGAGGTGGCCGGTCAGATCCGCCCGGCCGCCGAGCGCTTCATCCAGCGCGGCTATAACGTCATCATCGGCACCGCATTCGGCTATTCGGACACGTTCAAGGAGCTGTCGGAAAAGTATCCCAAGGTCGCGTTCGTGAACGCGTCCGGCACCACCAACGGTCCGAACCTCGAGTCGTTCTACGGCCGCACCTACGAGAGCCAGTATCTGTGCGGCATGGTCGCGGGCGCGATGTCCAAGACCGGCAAGCTCGGCTTCGTCGCGGCGCATCCGATCGGTCCGGTGAACTGGACGATCAACGCCTACGAACTCGGCGCCAAGCAGTTCAAGCCGGACGCCACCGTGACGGTGATCTTCACCGGCTCCTGGAACGATCCGGTCAAGGAGCGCGCGGCCGCGCAGGCGATGGCTGACCAGGGCATCGACGTCATCGGCCAGCATGTCGATACGCCGACCCCGCAGATCGTCGCGCAGGAGCGCGGCATCTACGGCACCGGCCACCACCGCGACCTGCGCGAGTTCGCCCCGAAGGCGACGCTGTGCTCGTCGGCGTGGACCTGGGACAAGCATCTGATCCCGACCCTGAAGAAGATCGCGGCGGGCGGATGGGAGCCGAGCCCCTACGGCGCGTTCCCCGGCATCAAGGACGGCGGCACCGACATCGCCTGCTGCAATACCGTCGTGCCGAAGGAGGTGGTCGACAAGGTGATGGCGGAGCGCGCCGCGATCATCGCCGGCAAGCACGTCTATGCGGGCCCGCTCAAGGACATCGCCGGTACGGAAAAGGTCGCGGCCGGCAAGAGCCTCGATGACGGCGGCCTGTGGAAGATGGACTGGTACGTGCCGGGCGTCATCACCCAGAAATAGGCTAGACTGCGGCCACCATGAATGTGGCTCTCGAGCTTGCCGGGATTCGCAAATCGTTCGACGGCGCCATCGCACTCGATGGCGCCGACTTTGCGGTGCGCGCCGGCGAGGTTCACGCCCTCCTGGGCGAGAACGGCGCCGGCAAATCCTCGCTGATGAACGTCGCCGCCGGCCTCTATGCGCCGGACGCCGGAACCGTGGTGGTTGCGGGCGAGGCGGTTTCGCTCTCGGGACCCGCCGATGCGCGGCGGCGCGGCATCGGCATGGTCCACCAGCACTTCAAGCTGGTGAAGCCGTTCACGGTGGCGGAGAACGTCCTGCTCGCCAACCGCCGCCCGCACTACCGCTCGGGCATCCAGGACATCCGCGCCGCGATCCGCCGCCAGGCCGACGAACTCGGCTTCGACATCGATCCGGACCGGCGGGTCGAAGCCTTGTCGGTCGCCGAGCAGCAATATGTCGAGATCGTCAAGGTGCTGGTCGGCGGCGTGCGCATCCTCATTCTGGACGAGCCGACCGCGGTGCTGACCGACGCCGAGGCCGAGCGGCTGCTGGAGACGATCAGCCGGCTGGCGCGCACCGGCACGGCGGTGGTGCTGGTCACCCACAAGCTGCACGAGGTCAAGCGCCACGCCGATGCCGTCACCATCATGCGGGCCGGCAAGACCGTGGCGATGCTCGACCCCAAGACCGCGACCGCAGCGGAGCTGACCGAGTTGACGGTCGGCCAGACCGTCAAGCTGCCGCCGCGCGCCGAGACCGGCTTCGGCGGGACGCGGCTCAACGTCGGGGCGCTGAAATGCGCGCGCGCCGACGGCCGGGTCATGGTGTCGGACCTGAGCTTCTATGTGCGCAGCGGCGAGATCTACGGAATTGCCGGCGTCAGCGGCAACGGCCAGGCCGAGCTCGCCGAATCGCTGATCGGCGCGCGTGAGCCGCTCGGCGGCGAAATCTGGATCGACGGGGTCGGCGACGTCGGCCGGAGCGGCGAGGGCGCGCACCGCGCCGCCTCGCTCGCCGCCATTCCGGCCGACCGCTACGCCTATGCGCTCGCCGGCGCGCTGTCGATTTCCGAGAATTTCGTCGTCGCCAATATCCAGTCCGGCCGCTACGGCACGCGCGGCTCTGCTCAACCGCTCGATGATGCAGGGCGACACCCAGGAGGCGGTCGCCGCCTATGACGTGCAGGGCGTGCGCAGCATGAACCAGAAGGCGGCGCTGCTGTCCGGCGGCAACGCGCAGAAGCTGGTGATCGCGCGCGAATTCAGCCGGCAGCCGTCGGTGGTGGTCGCGCACAGCCCGAGCCGCGGGCTCGATGCGCGCGCCTGCGCGGCGGTGCACCAGAGCCTGCTGGCGGCGCGCGACCGCGGCGCCGGCGTCCTGCTCATCAGCGAGGACCTCGACGAAATCCTCACGCTGTCCGACCGCATCGGCGTCATGACCCGCGGCCGGATCGTCGCCGAGTTCGAGCGGCCGGCCGATCGTCAGGCGATCGGCCGCGCCATGGTGGGCCATGCTTGATAAGGGCACGGTCGCGATCCAAGATAGATCGGCCGTCATGTCCGACATCCCGCATCGCCACTTCGGCCGTATCACCCTCGATATGCGCCAGCAGCTGTCGCCGTGGAAGCAGGCGGGCTTCCTGGCCGGCTCGCTCGCGATCGGGCTGGCGATCGGTGTTGGCGTATTGGCGCTCGCGGGCGTCGCGCCCGCCACCTTGGCGAGCGAACTGGCGCAGACGCTCAACGCCGACAGCCTGCGGGCGGTGCTGGTGCAGGCCGCGCCGCTGGTGCTGGTGGGCCTGGGCGCCAGCCTCGCGTTCCGGATCGGGTTCTGGAATCTCGGCCTCGAAGGCCAGATGATCTTCGGCGGCATCGCCGCGACCGGCGTTTCCATTTTCGCGATCGGGCCGGAATTCCTGCGGCCGGTCACGATGGGGATCGCCGCGGCGATCGGCGGCGCGCTCTGGGTGCTGATCCCGGTCGCGCTCAAGCTGCGCTACCGCGTCAACGAGATCATCGCCACGCTGCTGCTCAATTACGTGGCGATGTATTTCCTGTTCCATCTGCTCTACGGCGCCTGGCAGGATTCCAAGACCGCGTTTCCGCAGTCGACGCCGCTGCGGCCGTTCGAGCGGCTTCCCGACATCGCCATCGGCATCAACAGCGGGCTGCTGATCGCGGTCGGAGCCGTGCTGGTGGTGGGCTGGGTCGTGCATCTGAGCCGCGCCGGCTTCTACATGCGCTTCCTCAGCGCCAATCCGGGCATGGCGAAGGTGGTCGGCGTGCCGATCCGCTCGACCATGATCGCCGTGGTCGCGGCCTCGGGCGCGATCGCGGGCTTGGCCGGCTTCGTCAACGTGGCGGGGCAGGAGGGCCGGCTGACGCAGTCGTTCTTCAACGGCTACGTCTTCTCCGGCATCCTGATCGCATTCTTGTCGAGGAACGATCCGATCGCGGTGGCGTTCGTCGGATTTCTGGTGGCGGTGCTGTACGTGACCGGCCAGACGCTGCAGGTGTTCTACCAGATCCCGTTCACCATGGTGCAGCTGATCCAGGCCATCATCGTGATCGCGGTCGCGTCGTCCGAATTCTTCATTCGTCATCGCATCCGCTGGACCCGCTGAAGGAGCCGCCGTGCTCGACTTCTTCGTCAACTGGGCCGCGAACGTACCGGGCACGGCGCTGCCTTACGCGCTGGCGGCGCTCGGCCTGATCATTTCCGAACGCTCGGGCGTGCTCAATCTCACCGCCGAGGGCCTGATGCTGGTCGGCGCGCTGGTGGGCGTGGGCGCCTACATCACGCTCGGCGGCCATCCGGCGCTGGCGCTGATCATCGCGATGGTGGCGGCGAGCATCGTGTCGGTGATGTTCGCGACGCTGGTGGTGGTGCTGCGCGTCAACCAGGTGATCGCCGGGCTGGCGATCGTGTTCTTCTGCCAGGGATTGACCGGGCTCACCGGCATTCTCCTCAACTGGATGAACAAGCCGATCGGAGGGATGGCCAAGCTGACGATCTGGCCGCTGTCGGAAATCCCGGTGATCGGCAAAATCCTGTTCGTGCAGGATCCGGTCATCTACATCGCCATCCTGATCTTCTTCGCGGTCAACTGGGTGCTGCGCTCCACCATGGTCGGCCTGAATCTGCGTGCGGTGGGCGAAAATCCGGCCGCCGCCGACGCCGCCGGCATCAACGTCTCGCTCTATCGCTTCGGCGCGGTGGTCGCAGGCTCCGCCCTGGTCGGGCTCGCCGGCGCCTATATCTCGGTGGTCAGCGTCAAGCTGTGGGTCACCGGCATGGTCGGCGGCCGCGGCTGGATCGCGGTGGCGCTGGTGGTGTTCGCGCGCTGGGCGCCATGGCCGGCGCTCGCGGGTGCTCTTCTCTTCGGCTGCATCGAGGAGGTGGTGCCGCGCATCGCCGCGGCCGGCATCCGCGTGCCGCAATATCTCGTGCTGATGACGCCATACCTCGCGACCATCGCGGTTATGATCTGGGTCGGCTACCGGCAGCGCGGCGTGAGCGGCGAGCCGGGCGCGCTCGGGCTGCCGCACGTGCGCGAGGAACGGCGATGAGCGCGACGCTCGGCGCGGAGGGCGGACTGATGCGCATTCACGTCTACGGCAAGCCGCGCGAGATCGAGAGCGGCTTCGACGACTATCTCGATCCGGCCCGCACCGCGATTGTGTCGATCGACATGCATCGCGGCCACCTCGACGACTCGCCGGATTGTCCGTGTCCGGCGCCGCGCGCCCGCGACATCGTGGCGCCGATCGACGCATTCCACGACCGCGCGCGTGCGCTCGGCGTTCCGATCATCCATGTGCGCTCGGTGCTGCGCCGCGGCGGCGCCGACGACATCAACGGTATCCCGTCGGCCTGGCGGCGGACCTTTCCGCTTTATGTCGGGGAGATTCCGAACAGCGACGCCCATGCGATCGAGGGCTCGCGCTGGACCGAGTTCGTCACGCGGGTCGAGCCGCAGGACCTGATCGTCGAGACCAAGAAGCGGCTGTCGGCGTTCTATCCGACCGATCTCGACTTCCTGCTGCGCAACATGCGCATCGAGGCGATCGTGCTCGACGGCGGCTTCACCGACTGCTGCGTGCTCAACACCGCATTCGACGCCAGCAACCACAACTACCGCGTGATCGTCGCGCAGGACCTGGTGCGCGGTACCGACGATTCGCTCGAGGCGGCGGCGCTGGCGATGGTATCGCTGCATCTCGGCCTGGTCGTCGATTCCAAGGACCTGCTTGCGGAGTGGGGGAGGCGCAAGGGCAACGCATGAAGCCGCCGCTGTTCGCCTTCGGTCCTATGAGGACGATCGAGGACCCCGGGTCGGCGGGCGCCCGGACATGACGACGCGCTATCTCGGGGCGCCGGTCAAACGCAACGAGGACCGCCGGCTGCTGAGCGGGCGGGCGCTGTTCGTCGATGACGTGGAACTGCCCGGCATGCTGCATGCGGCGATGCTGCGCAGCCCGGTCGCGCACGCGCGCATCCGCTCGATCGACGCCGCCGCGGCGCGCGCCCGCCCGGGCGTGGTCGCGATCTATACCGCGGCCGATCTCGGCGAGTTCTGGCAGCCCGGTCCGCTGGTGGTGCCGCCGCCGCCGATCGAGGGCATCACGTTCCATGAGCGCACCCAGGGCCCGCTCGCCAGGGGCAAGGTCCGCTATGCCGGCGAGCCGCTGGCGATCGTGATCGCGGACAGCCGCTACCTCGCCGAGGATGCGCTCGGCGACATTGCGGTCGATCTGGAGACGCTGCCGGCGGTCGTCGACCTCGAAAAGGCGCTGACGTCAGTCGTCCGCGCTGCTGCACGAGGAGCTGGGATCGAACGTCGCCGCTCATGTTCGCCAGCAGAAGGGCAACTACGCGCAGGCGCTGGCCCAGGCCGACCGGGTGATCCGGCGCCGACTGCATTACGACCACGGCGCATCCTCGCCGATGGAGACGCGCGGCGTGGTGGCGCACTGGGACGAGCGCGCAAACCAGCTCACCGTCTGGGACACCACCCAGGCGCCGGTGTTCCTGCGCAACGGTCTCGCGGCGCGGCTCGGCATGAGCGAGCGCCAGGTGCGGGTGATCGCGCCGTTCGTCGGCGGCGGCTTCGGCCCGAAGATCATGATGTTCTATCCCGAGGAGCTGCTGGTCCCGTGGGCGGCGATCAGGCTGGAGCGTCCGGTCAAATGGATCGAGGACCGGCGCGAGCACTTCGTCGCCACCACGCACGAGCGCAACCAGATCCACGACGCCGAGATCGCGCTGACCAAGGACGGAAAAATTCTCGGCATCAAGGACGTGTTCCTGCACGACACCGGGGCCTACGACCCCTATGGGCTCACCATCCCGATCAACAGCCAGTGCACGCTGCTCGGCCCCTACGACGTGCCGAACTACGACAGCACGTTCACGGCGGTGTTCACGTCGAAGCCGATCGTGACGCCCTATCGCGGCGCCGGCCGCCAGCACGGCGTGTTCGTGATCGAGCGGCTGCTCGATATCGCCGCGCGCGAATTGGGCCTCTCGGCGGTCGAGATCAGGCGGCGCAACCTGATCGCGCCCAGTGCGTTTCCGTACGACAACAAGATCATCTACCAGGATTTTGCGCCGCTTTCCTACGACAGCGGCAATTACGAACCGATCCTCGACAAGGCGCTGGCGCTGATCGGTTACGACGAATTCCGCAAGACCGAGCAGGCGCAATTGCGCGCCGCGGGCCGCCACGTCGGCATCGGCATCGCCTGTTATGTCGAAGGCACCGGCATCGGGCCGTATGAGGGAGCCAAGGTGCAGGTGCAGGCCAACGGCAAGGTCAGCGTCGCGACCGGCATCGGCACGCAGGGGCAGGGGCATTTCACCAGCTTCGCGCAGATCGCCGCCGATCAGGTCGGCGTCGATGTGCGCGACGTCGACGTGGTGACCGGCGATACCGACCAGTTCTACTGGGGCGCCGGCACGTTCGCGAGCCGCGGCGCGGTCGTCGCCGGCAACGCGGTGAACGAGGCCGCCAGGGCCGTGCGCGAAAAGATCCTGAAGATCGCGGCCGAGCATTTCGAATGCGCGGAGGAGGACCTCGAGATTGCGGACGGCCAGGTTTCGATCGTCGGCGTACCGGGCAAGACGGTGCGGCTCGGCGAACTGGCGATGAAGGCCAATCCGATGCGCGGCGCGGTCAAGCCTGGAACCGAGCCGGGCCTCGAATCCACGCAGTATTTCGGACCGCCGGGCGGCACGACCGCGAGCGGCGTGCATGCCATGATCGTCGAACTCGATCCCGAGACGTTCACCCTGCGCATCCTGAAATATGTCGTCGTTCACGACTGCGGCACGGTGATCAATCCGATGATCCTGGCCGGGCAGATCCATGGCGGCGTCGCGCAGGGCATCGGCAATGCCTTCTATGAGCATCTCATCTTCGACGACGACGGGCAGCTCTTGAATGTCACGCTCGCCGACTATCTGCTGCCGACTGCGCTCGAAGTGCCGCGCATGGAGATCGCGCATACGGTGACGCCGTCGCCGCTCAATCCGCTCGGCATCAAGGGCGCGGGCGAGGCTGGCGCCATTCCGGGAGGGCCGCTGTTCGCGCAGGCGATCGAGGATGCGCTCGGCCTGCCGCAACGGGGAATCGAGCTGCTGGAAATCCCGCTCAGCCCGAGCCGATTGTGGCAGTTGGCAAGCCCCGAAAAATAAGCGCAGTAACGCTCAGGTGGCGGCGAGGCCGCGCGCAAGGTCACGCGCGGAGGCAAGCGTGTCCAGAGTCGTGACCATCGCTTCCAGCGCCTCGACCTTGCGCTGGTCGAGGATGACGCCCGCCAGTTTTTGGAACTTGGCGGACACGAGATCGTCCGGCATCGGGCGCTCGCTCGACCCGAATGGCTCGCGGATCATCTGCTCGAAGCGGCGGCCGTCGCGGGTGGTGACGACGGTCCGGGCGGAGCGGGCCTTCGGATAGATCTGATCGCACTCCGGGTCGACCGCAATGCGGATCTTCGCCGTGGACGCGATGACCGCGCGGTCGGCGCGCCCGGTTTCGGAAAAATCGTCGAGGTCGACGTGACCGTGCGTCGCCGCAAGCGATGCGCAGAACGGGAAGCTCATCTGCGCCGAGGCCATGTCGCGCCAGCCGGTATGCGCATGCTCGGCGGCGATCGCGTAGGTGCCGATCTCGATCTGCTTGACGGCGTCGATGTCGAGGTTGTGCGTCTTCCTGATGTCCAGAATGCCGTCGATGGCGGAATGCAGGTGGCGGCAGCAGGCATAGGGCTTGAGATAGCAGCGCGTGATCGCGAGCGGCGCGCCCGGTTTGCCGGGCTCGCGCGACAGCTTGAGCTCGCAGTCGGGCGACGAATAGGCGGCGAAGAACCCATCCTTGGATTCCAGCACGTCGACCGGGCCGGTCATGCCGCGTTCCGCCAGCAGCACGGCGAACAGGCCTTCCCGCGCCGCGTGGCCCGGATGCAGCCGCTTGATCTCGCCGCCGCCGTGCAGGAACGCGAACAGGCCGGAGGCCGAACTCGCGGCGATGCCGAGCGCCTGCTCGAGCGTCGGCTCATCAAGGCCGCGCAGCTTGCCGACGGCGGCGGCGGCCGCGAACACGCCGGCGATCGACGTATTGTGGAAGCCGCGCTCGCGGGTGCGGGGATGCATGGCTTCGCCGATCCGGCACTGCGTCTCGTACCCGACCGCGACCGCGGTCATGAACTGGCGGCCGTCGTAGTTGCCGTCCTGGATGGCGGCGAGCAGGGCGGGGATGACCACGGTTCCCGGATGGAGCGAGCCCGCCCGGTAGCCGTCGTCGAGCTCGATGCCGTGACAGCTTCCCCCGGCCAGGAAGGCGGCCGACAGGATGTCGAACCGCTCCTTCATGCCGGGCGCGGTGAATTGTCCGGGCGCGGTCACGTCGCGCAGCACCGCGGCCGCGATCTGCGCCGCCTCGCCGCGCGATCCGGCAAGGCAGGCGCCCAGCGTATCCAGCACGTGACGCCGGATCGCCTTTCTCTCGGTTTCGGTCAGATCGGCGTAGTCGAGCCCGGCAGCGAACCGGACGAGCTGCTTGGTCGCGCCGGGCGCGGCCTGCTGCTGCTTCTTCTGCTGCTGCTGCTGACGGGCGGGTGCGCTCATGACGCCTTCCTCTTTGTTCGGACAAGCCAAGGCGAGGACGATACCATGATTGATCTCGGCGAGCACACCGCCGCCTGCCATATTGGAGACCCGGGGCCCGTCACGGCCGGGCCGGCCGGTTTTCGCGGAGTACAACATGCCAAATGGAATCACCCCCGATCGGGTTGCCGCCATCGCCGCGGCGGCGCGAGTGCCGCTCGCTGCGGAAGATGCGGCCCGCATCGCCGGCGCGGTAGCGCCCACGGCGGCGCGCTTCGCGGCCGCCAGGGTCGAGCTGCCGGTGGAGACCGAGCCTTCGACATTCGTGGTGGTGCAGCGGCGGAACAGCGGCCGATGAAGGACATCGCCGGAATGACGCTGACCGAGCTCGCGGCTGCGATCCGGCGGCGCAAGCTGTCCTCCGCCGAGTTGACGCGCGCGATGCTCGATCGGATCGACCGCTGGCAACCGGCGCTCAACGCCTTCGTCCGGATCGAGAAAGACGAAGCGCTGGCAGCGGCGAAGGCGGCCGACCGGGCGCTCAGCCGCGGCAAGCCAAAGGGCCCTCTGCATGGCGTGCCGCTCGCCCACAAGGACATGTACTACGTGAAAGGCAAACCGGCGGGCTGCGGCTCGAAGGTGCGCGAAGGTTGGATCGCGCCCGTGACCTCGACCGCATTGGCCCGGCTGGAGGCGGCCGGGTCGTTCCGGATCGGTGCGCTGCACATGTCGGAGTTCGCGTACAACCCGACCGGGCACAACTCCTATCTGGGCCCGGCCTGCAACGCATGGGACCCGACGCGGATCACGGGCGGCTCTTCGTCCGGATCGGCGACCGCGGTGGCCGCACGACTGGTGCCGGCCGCGCTCGGGTCGGATACCGGCGGCTCGATCCGGCTGCCGGCGCATTTCTGCGGGGTTACCGGCTTCAAGCCGACGAACGGGCGGGTCAGCCGAGCCAATGCGCTGCCGCTGTCGTTCACGCTCGATACGGTCGGGCCGCTCGCGTTGAGCGCGGAGGACTGCGGGCTGATCATGGGCATTATCGCTGGTCCCGACCCGCTCGATCCGACCACGACCGGAACGCCGACCTGGGATGCCAAGGCCTCGCGCGCCTCGCCCAAGGGGTTGAAGGTCGGCGTGCCGACGCAGTTCTACGTTGACGATTTGGAGCCGGACGTTGCGGCTGCGCTCGATGCGACCATCGGCACGCTCCGCAAGCTCGGCGCGAAGATCACCAAGGTCGATCTCCCCGATCAGACCGTGGTGAGCGCCGCCGCGCTGATCGTGCTCGCCGTCGAGGCGAGCAGCGCGCACGCGCCGTGGCTGCGCACGCGTGCGGCGGACTACGGGCCGCAGGTGCGCAACCGGCTGCAGAACGGCCTCGCCTATAGCGCGGTCGAATATCTCGAAGCGTTGCGCTGGCGCGGGCCGGCCCTTGCGGCCCACCTCGATGCGATCGGCGACGTCGATGTGGTGATCGCGCCGGCCTCCCGCTCGGTGGCGCCAACGATCCGGGACACCGATATCGGCGCCGCCCCGAACGCGGAGGCGGCAATCCAGGCGATCACGCGCTTCATGCGGCCGGTGAATTTTCTGGGGCTCCCGACCCTGGTGGTGCCGGCCGGGCAATCGGCTGCGGGCATGCCGATCGGGATGCAGTTGATCGGCCGGCCGCTCCGCGACGAGACCCTGATCGCGCTCGGGCGCGCGTTCCAAGCGGAGACCGACCATCACCGGCGAGTTCCGGTGCTGCGGTGAGATAACCCTGCCTGACGCGCCTCACTTGAAGCGGCCCGCGGCTGGCGTGCCGACTGCGTGCCCGATAGACTTCCGCGCGTCACCGGGAGGACATCAGCAATGACAACGTGCCGCCATTCGATCACGCGCCGGACCGTGCTGCGCGGCGCTGCTGCGACCTCGGCCTGGGGCTTCGCGCCGGCGATCGCGCAGAATGCTGGCGATTGGCCCAATCATCCGCTGAAGCTGATTGTGCCTTATCCGGCGGGCGGCTCGACCGACGTCTTGTTTCGCATCCTGGTGGACCGGATGAAGGACAAGGTCGGCCAGCCGTTCGTGGTCGAGAACCGGTCCGGCGCGTCCGGCAACGTCGGCATCGACGCGGTCGCGAAAAGCCAGCCGGATGGCTATACGCTCGGGGCCGCCACGGTCGGACATTTCTCGATCAATCAATTCCTGATCGCGAAGATGCCGTACGACGCCGAGAAAGACCTGCTCGCGCCGTCGCTCACCTACGAGTTGCCGAACGTCGCGGTGGTTGCGGCCAATCATGTGCCGGCCAAGACCCTGCCGGAATTCATCGCCTGGGCCAAGGCACGGCCGGCCGGTATCTCGATCGGCAGCCCGGGGCCCGGCACCACGCCGCACCTGTCGGGCGTACTGTTCGCGGCGCGTACCGGCGTCAACGCCGTGCACGTACCGTTCCGCGGCGCTTCGCAGACCATTCCCGCCATGCTGGCCGGCGACGTCACCTTCGCGGTCGACAATCTGGCCTCCTATATCTCGCAGATCGAGTTCGGGCGGCATGCGCGCGCTCGCCGTGACCTCGGCGCAGCGCTGGCCGACCTTGCCGGACGTGCCGACCATGGCGGAGGCCGGCGTCAACGACTTTGTCGTGACGTCGTGGGCGGCCTATGTGATGCCGGCCGGAACGCCTCTGGCGATCGTCGATAGGATTGCCGCTGCGCACAAGGAGATCACCGCCGACGAGACGATGCAAAAGAAGTTCCTGGCGGCCGGCGCGCGGCTCCTGCACAGCACCCCGGCTGAGGCCAAGTCGTTCGCGGCCAAGGAAACCAAGATGTGGCAGGAGGTGGTGCGTCTTTCCGGGCTCACGCCGCAATAACCCGCCTGCATGGCGGGTCGCGAGGTTCCGCCTCAGTCCATCGCCAGCACGCCCTTCGACTTGAAGATCTCGCGAATGCGGCCGGCGTAGTCGTTGAACTCGGCCGGCAGCTTGTCCAGCCGGCGCGGCCGCGGCAGGTCGATATCGATGATCTCGACGATGCGTCCCGGCCGCGGCCCCATCACCACGACGCGGTCCGCCAGTAAGACGGCTTCCGGAATACTGTGCGTGATGTGGAGCGCGGTCTTGCGCGTGTCCATCCAGAGCTTCTGGATGTCCATGGCGATCTGCTCGCGCGTCAGCGCGTCGAGCGCGCCGAACGGCTCGTCCATCAGCAGCAGGCTCGGATTGTGCACCAGTGCGCGGCAGATCGAGACCCGCTGGCGCATCCCGCCCGACAGCTCATAGGGGCGCTTTTTCTCGAAGCCGCCCAGCCCGGTGGCCTTCAGCAGATCCCGCGCGATGGCTTCGTATTTGACGCGGTCCATGTGGCGGATGTCGATCTGCAGCATCACGTTCGACAGCACGTTGCGCCAGTCGAGCATGATCGCGTCCTGGAACACGATCCCGACGTCCGTCTGCGGGCGGTCGACGCGCTGGTTGCCGATCGTGATGGTCCCGGACGTGTAGGGGATCAGGCCGGCGACCATCTTGAGGATGGTGGTCTTGCCGCAGCCGCTCGGGCCGACGATGGCGACGAACTCGGATTGCTTGATGTCGAGATTGACGTCGGTGCAGGCTTCGACCACGCCGCTCTTGGTCTGATAGGCCTTGCCGACATTCTGCAGGCGAATGTGCGGGCTGTTCATTGAGGTCTTGCCAGAGCGTACGGAAAGGACCTTCCCGCGGCGACGAGCGCGCGGGAAGGCTACGGAGCGATCGCTATTTCTTGTAGGGAGCAGCCGAGAGGTATTCGTTCGTGAAATAGACGTTCACGTCCGGCTGCGCCTTGAGCTTGGCGAATTTCTCCAGGAGATCCTGCGACTCCTTCCAGTCCTCGGTGGCCGACCAGCCGATCGGCTTGTCCTTGGTCTTGTCGGTCCGGATGATCGTCATGGTGCCGTTGATCTCGAGGAGCGAAATCTCCTTGTTGAAGGCCGGTGCGGCCTTCATGAAGATCTCGGCCGCCTCGTCGCGGTTGTCGAACGCGTACTGCCAGCCGCGCTGCGAGGCGCGCAGGAACCGCTTGAGACGGTCCTGGTTTTTCGCATCCTTGAGCCAGTCGGCGTTGGCGATGATCGCGCTGCTGAGCGTGGTGACGCCCGCCATGTCGTAGAGGCGGGTCCAGCCCATCTTCACGCCGGTCTGCAACTGCATGCGCGGG
This sequence comes from uncultured Alphaproteobacteria bacterium, assembly GCA_963749815.1. Classification (GTDB taxonomy): domain Bacteria; phylum Pseudomonadota; class Alphaproteobacteria; order Rhizobiales; family Xanthobacteraceae; genus VAZQ01. Next base: position 48,349 of record CAVVON010000034.1, read on the forward strand.
CCTTGATCCATGAAGTAGCCGAGCAGTGCATCGGCCTGCTTGTTGAGGACCGCCTGCTCCTTCGATTGCGGATTGGCCACGGTGATCAGTTGGACATCTTCCACCTTCATGCCGAGCTTGCCCATGAAGGCAGTAAAGATCGCGAGGCTTGCGTCGCCCGCGGTGACGGCGATGCGGCTGCCCTTGATCTCGTCGACCTTGGTCGGACGCGCGGCGTCCGCCCGGTAGATGAAGGACATCGGGCTCTGCTGGAGCGTGACGCCGACCGCCTTGATCGGCATGCCGGCGCCGACGCCGCGCATCATGGTGGCGGCATCCACGTAGGCGACCGGGTTGGTCAGGTTGGCGACCAGTTGGGCGACGGTGGTGGAGCCGCTGCCTTCCAGAATCTCGACGTCGAGACCTTCGTCCTTGTAGAAGCCTTTGTCGCGCGCCACGAAGAACGGCGCGTGCTCGCCGTAGAGCGTCCAGTTCAGGCGGAATTGAAACTTCTCCGGCGCCTGCGCGCGCGCCGGGCTGCCGAACGCCGCGGCCGCCGCGATGGCGGCGAGCAGGGCAAGCGTAGTCGTTGATCTCGTCACGGTTGTTTCCTCCCTTATTTTGCGTGCCGGCCATTGTTGGACGGAACGTCGTATCTCTCAGAGACGTACGCCTCCTTGTTCGGAACCGAGCGGCGTCACATCGTCCCGCTCTCTTCGCGGACACGGTGGGTAACATGCCACGGAATCAAGAGCGATTCGAGAAACTCGACCGAGTAGAAGAAGACGAGGCCGATGAACGTCAGGCCGACCAGGGTGGCGAACATCAACGCCGTCTCCATGTTCGAATTGGTCACCAGCAGCAGGTAGCCCAAGCCCTTGTCGGCGCCCACGAATTCGCCGACGACCGCGCCCGCGATGGCGAGCGTGGCGGCGACCTTCAGCCCGCTGAACAGATAGGGCAGGCTGGTCGGCAGCCGGAACTGGGTGAAGATCTGCAGGCGGCTCGCGCCCATCGAGCGCGCCAGGTCGTTCATGTCCGGCGACATCGAGCGCAGGCCGACCGCGCTGTCGATGACGATCGGAAAAAACGAAATCAGGAAGGCGACCAGCACCTTCGGCAGCACGCCGACGCCGAACCAGACCAGGAACAGCGGCGCGACCGCGACCTTCGGCACGACCTGAAAGAACAGCATGGTCGGCATCACGAACTGGTCGAAGCGCTGCGACGAGGTGATCGCGATCGCGAGCGGAATGGCGACCGCGACGGCGAGGACATATCCGAGCAGCATCTCGTAAGTCGTGACCCAGCCGTGCCGCAGCAGCTTCGGAAACTCGTCGACGAACGTCCGGGCAATCTCGGTCGGCGCCGGCAGCAGATAGGCGGGCACCTTGGAAACCATCACCCCGATCTGCCAGATCGCCAGAAAGACCAGAATGCCGGCCATGGGGGTGAGCCATTTCAGCAGCCTGACGCCGAACTTTGCGGCGTTGTTCGTGCTGTTATCTTGCGGAGCCATGGTCCCTGCCTGATTGCGATCCCGGAAGCCTATCAGAGTATGCGGTGTAGCTGCGCCATCGTCATCTAGGCTTCCGCCGCCACGCTCAGCGACTTTTGCGCGCGGCCGTCGAGCGTGATGCCGAGCCCGGGCGTGGCCGGGACCGGAAGCAGGTCGCCGCTGGCGCGGAATGTGGGGTCGGTCGTGCCCCGTCCGGCGATATATTGCGGGCCGTTGAGCGCGGTCGGGGCGTCGAGCCCGGCCCATGCGTATAGATGAGCGGTCGCCGCCAGCGACAGATCGGGATCGGTCAGGCCCGAGCCGAATACGAGCAGATTGCTGTCCTGCAGCAGGGTCACGATCCGCGACGCATTCCAGAGGCCGCCGCAGCGGCCGACCTTCATGGCGACGCCGTCGAACATCTTGAGCGCGATGAATTCCGCGGCCTCGACCGGCGAGACGATGCCCTCGTCCATCAGAATGGGCAGGGCGCCCTGCCGGGTCAGGGTCTGATAGCCGCGGATCAGGTTCGGCGGCAGCGGCGACTCCAGCGCACGCAGCCCGGCATCGGCGAATTTCGGCGCCATCGCCAGCGCGGTTTCGACGTCGTAGCTCGTGTTCGCGTCACACCAGTGAAAGCCATTGGGCGCGAAGCTGCACACCGTGCGCACGAGCTCGAGATCGTATTGCGGCGTCTGCGGATAGCCGACCTTGACGTTGAAATTGCCGTAGCCGTTCGCCTTGCCGAGCGCGAGCTGGGCTTCGGCCTCGGCGATCGTCGGCGTGTTGACGGTCCAGCTCAGCCGGATCTGCTTTTGCTTGGCGCCGCCGAGGAGCGCGGACACGCTGCGACCGGTCTGCTTGCCCCACAGGTCGTAGCAGGCGAGGTCCACCGCCGCCTTGCAGACCGGCTGACCGACCGAGAACGACGGCCTGATCGCGCGATCCATGCGCTCGTGCACGCCCGCGAGGTCGGATGGCTCGGCCCCGAGAAGGACCGGCGCGAGATAGTGCCGCAGCGTGGTCTCGACGCTCTCGACGGTCTCGTAGGTCCAGGTCTCGATCGGGACCGACTGCCCCCAGCCCTGGATGCCGTTCCGGTCGGTCAATCGCACCAGCACCGAGGGGCGCACCGGCGTCTTGAAGAACTTGAACTCGCCGACCAGATCGTAATCGAACCTGCCGACTTCGACGCGAACGATCCCGGTCATCACATTCCCGCGCGCTTGCCGTGCGCCAATGCCAGGTTGCAGGCTATGACGCAGCGGCGATTTTCCGCTATCGTCGCTGATGGGTCAAACGGGCGGCCACCGATGCCCGGATGATTGCCTCCACCCGTGAAACCCCGCCGTGACTGCGCCCGTATTCACCGTCCGAGAAGTGCATCTGTACGAGCGGCCGGTGCGGCTGCGCCTGCCGTTCCGGTTCGGCGTGGTCACGCTGACCGAGGCGCCGCAGGCATTCGTGCGTGCGCGCATCGAGCTTGCCGACGGCCGCTCGCAGTGGGGCGCGGCGGCCGAGATGCTGGTTCCGAAGTGGTTCGACAAGAACCTGGCGCTCTCCAACGAGGAGAACTTCGAGCAGTTGCGCCTGGCGCTGAGGCTCGCTGTGGAGGCCTATACGGGGCAGGGCAGGCCACGCACCGCCTTCGGCCATTTCGCCGCGCATTATGAGGAACTGATCGCCGAGGGGGCGGCGCATGGCCTCAACCCGCTGGTCGCGAATTTCGGCCCGGCCCAGATCGACCGCGGCGATCCTCGACGCGCTGTGCCGCAGCGCGGGCTGCTCGTTCTACGACGCGGTGCGAGGCAATTTACCTGGCATCGATCCGGCGCTGCTGCCGGCGCAGGTCCCCGAGCTCGCCGGTTTCGACATGCGAGGTTATCTCTCGGGGCTGTCGCCCGCGGCGAGCATCGCGGCGCGCCACACGGTCGGCCTGGTCGACCCGATCGCCGGCCACCCCAGGAACGTCAATGACGGTCTGCCGGAGTCGCTCGAAGAGGTCGTCGCGTCCTACGGACACACGTACTTCAAGCTCAAGGTCGGCGGCGAGGCCGACGCCGACCTGCGCCGTCTCACGGAGATCGCCGCGGTGCTGGATGGGATCAGCGCGCCCTACCATGTCTCGCTCGACGGCAACGAGCAGTATGACGATCTCAATGCGCTGCTCGACCTGTGGCGGCGCATGCAGGCCTCGCCGCAACTCAATCGCCTGGTCGCGAGCATCCTGTTCATCGAGCAGCCGATCAATCGCAAGCATGCGCTCGACAAGGACGTGTCGGCGCTGTCGCGGGTGAAGCCGGTGATCATCGACGAATCGGACGCCGACCTCGCTGCCTTCCCGGCCGCGCGCGAACTCGGCTATGCGGGCGTGTCGAGCAAGTGCTGCAAGGGGCTCTACAAGTCGATCCTCAACGCCGCGCGCTGCAAGCTGTGGAACGCCGAGGCCGGCGCCGAGCGTTATTTCATGTCGGGCGAGGATCTCACGACGCAGGCCGGGCTCGCCGTGCAGCAGGACATCGCGCTGGTCAACCTGCTCGGATTGACGCATGTCGAGCGCAACGGCCATCACTACGTCAACGGCATGGCGGGCCTGCCGCAGCACGAACAGGACGCATTCCTTACTGCGCACCCAGACCTCTACGAGCGCAGCCGGGGTGTGGTGCGGCTGAAGATCCGCAACGGACGGCTGGCGATCGGCTCGCTCGCGGGTGTGGGTTTTGCCGCCGGCGCCGAGCCCGACTGGACGGCGCTCACGCCGATGGTCGCTGCCTCGCAGAGCGTTCCTGCAAAATAGCGTCGCCTCGCGCAGCTCAGATCCAGGCGAACTTCGGATCCGCGGCGAGAACCTCGACCACCGGCAGGCCCAGTTCGCGCCGGACGATGTTGGCGCCCTGCACGATCGCGATCATCTTGTAGAATGCGTGAATGCGGCTCATGCCTTGCCGGCCGAAGCCGCAATCCGAGCTCAGGATCAATCGCTCCGGTGGGATGTGCTTCAGCGCCTTGCGGATGAGCGCGGCGACGTCCTCCGGCATCTCCACCTGCAGCGTGCGGTGGCTGACGACGCCGATGCAGATCTTCTTGTCCTTGCTGACAGCCGCGGCGATCTCGGCGATCTCGGCGCCGTTGTTGTCAGCGGTCTCGAAGGTGATGACGTCGACGTCGAGGCGATCGAGGTAGGGCAGCACGGATTTGTACGAGTAGCTCGAACTCGATGCGCTGCGCCAGCGGATTGCCCCAGCAGGTGTGGCACCACACCTCGGTCTTGGCGCGCAAGCCTCGTACTTCGAGATTGAGCGCCTCCACGTAGGTCTCGACCGGCACCTCCCACGAGATGTCCGATGAATAGTGGACGCATGGCTCCTCGACCTGGATGATCGGGCAGCCGGCGTTGGCGAGCCGCGTGTGCTCCTGATTGAGCGCCTCCGACAACGCCATCACCGAGTCATGGCGGTTCTTGTAGAAGCGGTTGACCGCCATCTTGTCGATCATCTGGGCGGAGCAGCTTCCGAGCTTGACCGGCTTGTGCGTGCAGCGCTGCGCGGTCTTCCAGATCGCGTCGTATTGCAGGTGGCCCGGCCCGACCGGCCCGGTTACCAGCGGCGGCAGTCGCGACTGCATGACCTCGTGCAGGATGTCGCCCGGCGTGTCGGTGCGGCGCTGGGCGCCCGAACGGGCATTCCACTCGGCGCCGCCGGCGCGCACGTCGGCGTCGCCGAGCCCGCTCATGCGATCGAACAGGTAGCCGAACCAGGAGCGCCCGCCGATGTCGATGTCGAAGCGCATCTCGCCGTCGCTGACGATGTCGAGCCCGGCCCGGCTCTGGTCCGCGATCAGGGTCGCGACCGCGTCGCTGTACTGCTCGCGATAGGCCAGGTCGCTGCCCATCGCGGTCAGGAACGCGCGGCCGCGCAGGTTCTCGGTGAACCAGTGCGGCCGCGGCAGCGACCCGGTGATGGTGGTTGCGAGCGGGGGAGTGCTGATTGCCATGGCTTGTTCTTCCTTCTTGTGCCGCGCCGCCGTGCCACACGCGCAATGATTGTACCCGGACGCTCCGGCATGCGGAGCCACTGGCAGGATCGGGCCTGTGACATTGGCCGTGCGTGGCATTGGTATACGAAAAGCAGCGCCCCAGTCACGCCGTTCGGCGCTGAAATCCGCGTTGCCAGACTGTAAATGCGGCCGGCAGGGGTTGCTGCTTAGGCGATCGGGCCGGCGTCCGGGCGCGAGTGGCAGCGCTGCACCATGCGAGGCTGGCGGGTCACTAACGGAGCGGCTAGGATTGCTCGGCTGGGAATGCAGCACCTCTGGAGAGAGCCGATGGCACGCTTTGTTTCCCCGCTGTCCCTCGTTGCATCCGCGCTCGCCGCGGCACTGTCTGTCACCTGCGGCGTCGCGGGAGCGCAGGCGCAGACCGCGCAGAAAATCTCGCTTCGCCTCGACTGGGTGACCAGCGGCTACCACGCGCCATACTTCGTCGGCATCAAGAACGGCTACTACAAGGAGCAGGGCCTCGACGTCACCGTCGAGCCCGGCAACGGCTCGGCCAACGTCGCGCAGGCGATCGGCAACGGGAACGGCGACTTCGCCACCGTCGACGGCGGCGCGATGATGCAACTGGTGGCCAAGGGGCTGCCGGTCAAGTCGGTGATGGGGCTCTACCAGCGCAATCCGATCGGCGTCATCTACAACGTCAAGAGCGGGATCACCAAGCCCAAGGATCTCGAGGGCAAGACCCTGGTCATCACCAATGGCGACGCACCGGCCGCGCTGCTGCCGGCCTTCATGGCGGCCACCGGCGTCGACATCAAGAAGGTCAACATCGTCAGCACCGATCCGGCGTCCAAGAACGCCGCGGTCATTTCGGGCAGGGGCGACGCGGTCGTGACCTTCAGCTTCCAGGCCGTGCCGATCATCGAGACCGCGGGCGTCGCCGTTAAGACGTTCGATTACGCCGATTACGGCGTGACGGTTCCCGGCATCACGCTGATCGCCCGCACCGAATATCTCGACAAGAATCCCGAAACCGTGAAGAAAATGGCACAGGCCATTCGCAAGTCGTTCGAATGGACGCGCGACAACCCGGAGAAGGCGGTCGATATCCTGGGCGAGATGAATCCCAATCAGAAGCTGCTCATGAACACGGCCCTTCCGGTGTTGAAAGGCTCGTTCGCGCTGTGGCATTCGAAGGCCACGGCCGGCCAGCCGATCGGTGTGATGGCCCGCGAGGACTGGGCGCTGGCCGAAGAGGTCTTGGTGAAATACGTCGGCATGCAAAAGGTCGAGAGCCCGGACCGGTATTTCACCAACGCATTTGTTCAGTGAGACCCGGCCGCGAGGACCGCGGACGTCGACGGCGGAGCGTACGGGCGGATGGTCGGGCGGAGCGACTTGGGCGTTCGGTCCACAGCGTCCGCTCCGGCACAGAGCGCTGAGGCTGCGGCTCAAACCGGCGCAACCGATACCCTCATCAGGTTCGAGCACGTAACCAAGTTCTACGGCGAGGGCGATAATCGCGTCCACGTCGTCGACGATGTGTCCTTCAGCGCGCGCCGGGGCGAATTCATCTCGATCCTCGGCCCGAGCGGCTGCGGCAAGAGCACGATGATGATGCTCACGTCGGGGCTGATCCCGGTGAGTTCCGGCACGGTCACGATCGAGGGGACGCGCGTCACCGAGCCCTACACAGATCTCGGAATTGTCTTTCAGCAGGACCTGCTGATGGACTGGCGGCGCGTGCTGGCCAACATCCTGGTACAGCCGGAATTTCGCGGGCTGCGCGCGAAGGATTACGAGCAGCGCGCGCGGGAATTGCTGAATCTCGTCGGCCTGTCCGGCTGCGAGGAAAAATACCCGTTTGAGCTGTCGGGCGGAATGCGCCAGCGGGTCGCGATTTGCCGGGCGCTGGTCCACAACCCGAACCTGCTGCTGATGGATGAGCCGTTCGGAGCGCTTGACGCGTTGACGCGCGACCAGATGAACCTGGACCTGCAGCGCATCTGGTACGACAACAAGAAAACCGTCCTGTTCGTGACGCACTCCATTCCGGAGGCCGTCTTTCTGGGGGATCGGGTATTGGTGATGGCGCCGTCGCCGACGAAGATCCGGGAGTCGATCGAGATCGACCTGCCGCGGCCGCGCAATCTCGACATCCGCGAGACGCCGGAATTCGCGGGCTATATCCATCGGATCACGCAGCTCTTCTATCAGATGGGAATCCTGCGTTCATGACCGCCGCTGACGATCAACGCTCCGCCGGCACAGCCGAGCGACGGCGCTCCCGGTGGTGGGGCGCGTTCGATCGTTATGGTTTGCCGCTTGGCCTCGCCGTCGCCGTCATCGTCGCCTGGGAATTGGGCGTCCGGTTGGGAAACGTTCCCGCCTATCTGCTGCCGCCTCCGACCGCCATCGTCGCGAGCCTGGTGGCAGACTGGAAGGTCATCTACCTGAACATCTATCCGACCCTGATCGCCATCCTGGGCGGCTTCGCGCTGAGCGTCGTGATCGGCATCCCGCTCGCGACGATCATTGTGTTTTCCCCACTCGCCGAGCGCGTCCTCTATCCGCCCATGATCGCCTCGCAGGCGATCCCGAAAGTGGCGATCGCGCCGCTGTTCGTGGTCTGGATGGGCTTCGGCGTGATGCCGAAGGTTTCGATCGCCTTCCTGATCGCGTTCTTCCCGGTGGTCATCGACACGGTGATCGGGTTGCGTTCGGTGCAGCCCGAAATGCTTCAGCTTGGGCGATCGATGGGCGGCGGCACGCTTCGCGTGTTCCTGAAGCTTCGGCTGCCCAATGCGCTGCCCAACATTTTCGCGGGCCTGAAGGTCGCGATCACGCTCGCCGTGGTCGGCGCGATCACCGGCGAGTTCGTCGGATCGCAGGCGGGGCTCGGCTATCTGCTGACCTCGGCCAGCGGGCAGATGGACACGGCGCTGGTGTTTGCCGTCCTGGTCACCATTTCGGTGATCGCGACGCTGCTGTTCATGATCATCGAAGCCGTGGAGAAGCTGGTCATTCCCTGGCATTCGTCGATGCGTTCGCGGAACGTCGGCCGCTGAGCTGGTCTTGCGGACACCGCGTTCGTGACGTGGTAGTTTCGATCGACGAACGGAGTGGGTCGAAAAGGGCAGGCGGTCTGTGTCGCGTTGGTTGTGGCGTCGGGGTGCGTTTGTGCACATGTTTTGGCGTGGCCGGTCGCTTCGCTTTCAGCTTCTGGTCGCATTGATCGCTATCGACATCGTCGCCGCGTTGATTGCGGGCGGCGTGACCGTCATCAAAGCACGGACCGCGACACGCGTCGAAATCGCGGCCTCGATGGAGCTGGCGCAACTGCTGGTGAGCGAGGCGGCCGACCTCATGCAGCAGGAGACGCCGGCCGAGAAATTCCTGTCCGATCTGACCTCCCGGCTGCGGTCGGTCCGCCACGTGCGAATCGGCGTGAAGGATGCAGCTGGGCGAGGTCGCTCGCGGTGCCGCCAGGTCCGATCGACGTGTCACGCGGCGACGATCGAAGCCCCGCGCCCGCCTGGTTCACGACCCTCATCGCTCCGCCGGCGGAGCGGCGCACCGTCCCGGTTGCGGTCAACGGCCGGCCGATCGGTACGGTGGAGATCGTGGCAGAGCCGCGGGACGAAATCAGCGAGGTCTGGGACAGTTTCGTGGCGCTCGGGCTTGCGGCGTTGATCGTCAATGTTGCGGCCATTGCCATGTTGTATTTCCTGTTCGGACGGGTGCTTCGGCCGCTGACCGGACTAGCGGGGGGGCTCGCGGATCTCGAGCACCGCAATTACCGGGTCCGGCTGCCGAAGGTCGAAGCGCGCGAACTGGTCACCATCACCGACAAGTTCAATGCACTCGCCGCAGCGCTCGAGGCGGCGCGGGCGGAGAACCAGCGACTGAACGAGCGGCTGATCACCGCGCAGGACGACGAACGGCGCCGCACCGCGCTTGAGCTGCACGACGAGGTCGGGCCGTGCCTGTTCGGTCTCAAGGCCAACGCATCGTCGATGGCGGCGGTCGCCCGCGATCTGCCGGAGCCGGCTGGCGGCAAGCTGAGCAAACGGGTCGACGAGATCCAGGGGATCGTCGAGCATCTGCAGGCGATCAACCGGACCATGCTCAATCGTCTGCGTCCGATGGCGCTGGGGCACGTTCCCTTGTGCGATATCCTCACCGAACTGATCAGCGACCGCGCGCGCCAGAACCCGGAGATCGTATTCGATTTCAAGCCCGGCAAGATCGCCCGCAGCTACGGCGACTCGATCGATCTCACCGTGTACCGCTGCATCCAGGAAAGCATGACCAACGCCATCAGCCACGCGCAAGCGAAGACCATCGGCATTGTCCTTGCGAGAGAGCGTCGAGGGCGGCAATCAGACGGTCGACGGCGCGGACGGGCCAAGCCTCGAATTGACCATCCGGGACGACGGCCGCGGCTTTACGCCCGGCATGCGCATGGGATTTGGCATACTCGGCATGCAGGAACGCGTGCAAGGGCTGGGCGGCCGCTATAGGATCGAGGGAGGGCGGCAGCGGCGGCCGCGGTGCATGCGTCAGCATCGCGATCCCGTTGCGGAAGCAAGTGAGCCAAGGCACTCCGGCATGACGAGCGTTCTGGTTATCGACGATCATCCGATCGTTCTGCAGGGCTGCCGGCGTATGCTGGAGGATGCCGGCGTCAGCACCGTGCTCGATGCGCGCGAGATCGCGTCCGGCTATCGCCTCTACCGGCGCCATCACCCGGATGTGGTGATCGTCGATCTTGCGATGAACGGCGGCGCGCTCGGTGGCCTCGACTTGATCCGCCGGATCAAGTCGCACAATGCGCGCACCCGCATCCTCGTGCTCAGCATGCACAGCGATCCGATCATCGTGGCGCGCGCGCTCGAAGCCGGCGCCACCGGCTACGTGCTCAAGGACACCGCGTCGGACGAACTGATGAAGGCGTTCGAGAAAGTGTCCGGTGGCCTGCCTTATCTGAGCAGCGATCTGGCGATGCAGGTGGCACTCGTCCGCTCCGGAACGCAGCGCGATCCGCTCGCCGATCTGACGCCGCGCGAGCTGCAGACCCTGTCATTGCTTGCGGAGGGTAAGCCGTACGGCAAGATCGCCGATGAGCTCACGGTCAGCTACAAGACCGTGGTCAATACCTGCTCGCAGCTCAAGCAGAAACTCGGCGCCAAGAACCTGCCCGAGCTGATCCGCGTGGCCATCAAGTTGCTGGAGAACCAGCCTTAGGCGGCCTGTTTCGGGCCGTTTGCCGCGCCTTTGGGCCTCCGCCGTTGCGGCCTGTGGCCCGGGGGGCACATTGCCAGATGTTCCAGTCCGGATTGGAACTAAGTAACGGGACTAACGCCCCAAAAATACTTCAAGATTTCCCTCAAGGGTGGGGGTCATGCGTGCGGTGACGGGTGGGGCGCGTTTTCGTGTCCATATAGGCAGGGGGGTGTTCGGGATCGCTGCCGGCACCGGGTTGGCAATCCTGTCTGCATTTCTCCTCCTGTCCGATAGGGCGTTGGCGCAATCGGCAGTCACACTCGACGAAGTGACCGTGCAGTCGGCTGCCCCGACCCCGTCGACGCCTCGGCCGGCGCCTGCGGCGCGTTCATCCGGCACGACCACCTCGTCCGCACCGACGCCGCAGCCTTTGCCGGCCTTGTCGGTAGTGTCGACGACGCCGGTGACCGGTCTCGGCTTCGATCGCGACAAGGTGCCGGCGCTGGTCCAGACGCTCACGACCGAAGACTTCACACGCACCCATTCGCCGAGCGTGCTGGAGGCACTCCAACAGCGCATTCCGGGCGTCAATCTGACCGACGTCCAGGGCAACGGCCTGTTCCAGGATTTCCGTTATCGCGGTTTTGCGGCTTCGCCGTTGCAGGGCACGCCGCAGGGCATCGCGGTCTACATGAACGGTATCCGTGTCAACGAAGCGTTCGGCGATACCGTCAACTGGGATCTGATCCCGACCGTCGCCGTCGGCCGCGCCGACGTCTGGACCAACAACCCGGCCTTCGGCCTCAATGCGATCGGCGGCGCCGTCAGCTTCCAGATGAAGGACGGCTTCACCTTCCAGGGCACCGAGTTCGATGTGTCCGGCGGCTCGTTCGGCCGCTTCGGGGGATCGGTGCAGTACGGGGTTCGCAAGGACGAATGGGCACTCTATCTCGCCGCGCAAGGTCTCAAGGACGACGGCTGGCGCTATGAATCGCCCGCGCGGATCTCGCGCTTCTACGGTGATCTCGGCCGCAAGACGATGGACTCCGAAATCCACCTCGTCGTGTCCGCCGCCGACAACTATTTCGGCGTGGTCGGGCCGACCCCGGTCGACCTGCTCGCGCGCGACTACAAGTCGATCTACACGTGGCCGCAGACGACCAAGAACCAGGCGCAGCTTGTTGCCCTCAACGGCCGCTTCTCGCTCACCGATCATCTGACGCTGCAATCCAACGTGTACCTGCGGCACTTCAAGCAGGTGCACGTCGACGGCAACGTTGCCGACGTCGAGCGCTGCGCGAACGGCAACAACACGCTGTGCCTGGACGACGATGCATTTCCCGGCCTGACGCTGGCCCAGCGCCAACTCAAGACCGACACCGGCAGCGTCGTCGATTGCATCGGGCCCGGCGCCAATCCCTGCCGTCAGCCGTTCGGTACGGTCGATCGCACGGCCACCAACGCGCTCACCCTGGGTGGCTCGCTGCAAGCCACCAACGATGCCAAGATCCTCGGTCACGATAACTATTTCACGTTTGGCGCGTCGGTCGATTCCAGCAAGATCAATTTCGATGGCAGCAGCCAGATCGGCTACATCTTTCCGAACTTCTTTGTCGGGCCGAACCTCGCCAGCAGCCCGCAATCGGGTTCGATCATCCACACCGATTCCTACATCGGCTACGCGCCGGTCAGCCTCGGCGCGACCAACACCTATTACGGGATGTATATCAGCGACACGTTCGACGTTACGACGCGTCTCTCGGTCACGGCTGGCGCGCGCTACAACGTGGCGGTGATCACGATGAGCGACCTTCTGGGCACCAGTCCCGATCTCAATGGCACACACTCGTTCAGCCGGCTCAATCCGGTGGTCGGGTTCACCTACAAGCTCCTGCCGTCGACGACGTTCTACGCCGGCTATTCGGAGGCGAACCGCGCCCCGACGCCGCTCGAGCTCGGTTGTTCGAATCCGCAAAAGCCTTGCCTCCTGGAAGGCTTCCTCGTATCCGATCCGCCGCTCCAGCAGGTCGTCGCGCATACCTACGAGGCCGGTCTGCGCGGTGACGTGAAGGTCAAGGACGGAAAGATCGACTGGAAGTTCGGATTGTTCCGCACCGACAGCGAGAACGATATCATCAACACCGCCAGCACCATCCAGGGCCGCGGCGTGTTCCAGAATGTCGGAGGCACGCGCCGCCAAGGAATCGAGGCGAGCGCCGAGTATCGGTCGAAGGAGTGGCTGGTCTATGCCAATTACGCCTTTATCGATGCCACTTATCAGTTCACCGGCCTAATCCCGTCGCCGAACAACCCGAGTGTCACCGCGGACGATCCGAACGTCCTGGTGACGCCGGGCAAGCAGATTCCCGGCATTCCGCGCCACCAGGTCAAATTCGGCGCCGACTATGCGGCGACGTCTCAGTGGAAAGTGGGCGGCGACGTGATCTGGGTCGGCAGCCAGTGGTATGTGGGCGACGATGCCAACTGGAACGCGAAGGTGGCGGACTACTGGGTCGCCAACCTGCACACGTCCTATCAGGTGACGAAGGAGGTGCAGGTCTACGGGCTGGTCAACAACCTGTTCAACCGGCACTTCGCCGCCTACGGGACCTATTTCGACCCCCAGGGCGTGCGTTTCGTGGGGACGAATCCGCCGACCGACCACCGCACCAACACGCCGGCGCAGCCGCTCGCGGTTTATGTCGGCCTGCGCGCGAAGCTGTAGCGGCCGCGGGTTTCAGCGGCGTCCCGTCGCGTCACGGGGCGTAGACGCCGCGATTGTACCAGTGGAAGGAGTTGATGCTCACCACTTTTTCGGTGCCGTCGAACAGGGGTCCCAGGCGGCCGCCAGTCGCCTTGTAGCTGAACGCCTTGACGCGGTCTTTGATCGGCACGGTGGAATTGCGCATGATGTCGAGGCCGCTTTCGACCTTGAATATCTGGTAGGCGCTCGGATTCTTCGGATCGAAGAATTTCACCTCCTGCGCCGGATTGCGGCGCGCCGAAGCGCGCTCGTATTTCACATGGACCTCGAGCCGTTCGCCGTCCGCCGAGGCGAACTCCCAGTTCTCCTCCATCAGCGTGTCCTTGCCGCTGCCGCCTACAACCGACCGGTCCATCTTGTGGGTGGATGCGAGCTGATAGTTGCCGAACGGTCCGGGCACGTCCTTGGCATCGGTGGTCAGGCCGGCAATGATCATCTGGCCTGCGGCGCCGGTGCCCGACTGCTTCACGGGTATCGCGAGATAAACGAGCCCGCTCGATCCCTTCGGCTGCCCCTTGTCGTCGGTGATGTCGATACGATCGATGAAGATCAGGCGCAGGTTGCAGTCCTTGGCGGGGCCTTGCGTCGCAATATTGGGGTCCCAGCCTGCGGGCAGAAATTTCCGCAGCGCGGCATCGGGCACCACGAAGTCGAGCTGCATGCGAAATTCGGCGTTCTGCTCGATGAAAGTCTCGGCGGCTGCCAGACTTGGTGCGCCGAGCGCAAGCGCCACTACCGCCAGTGTCGAGAACCTTGGCATCGATACCTCCCTTGCAATATCCGCGTCAGTTGACCTGCGTCGGACGGTTGTTGTCAGGCTATCATCGGTCCACACCGGCTGCCCAGGCCTGCCATCGCGATGGATTACGGACCCCGCAATATGCTGTAGGCTGGCTTCAGGCGGGAATGCCGACGGCGCGAATGACCGCCAGGCGTCTGTGATTCAATAAGCAAGAAATATCGCGAGGGCAGGAGACCATGACCAGAAAGCTTCAAGACGTTCAGGCCGCCGGCAACGGCCTGCTCAACCGCCGCGTCTTTCTCGAGGGCGCGTTTGCAGGCGGTGCCGCCACGATTGGCGTGTCCGCCGCATCGGCGGAACCACTGGCGGTGGCTCCATGGATGAAGGAGCCGGGCGCAGGCTTTGCGGCCTACGGCCAGCCTTCAAGCTTCGAGAAGGCCGGGCGGATGATACCGCCGCCGCCCAATCCGGCCACGCAGGGCGTGGGCGCGTCGCGGACGCCGCACCACCTTCTCGACGGCATGATCACGCCCAGCAGTCTCCACTTCGAGCGCAGCCATTCCGGAATTCCCGATATCGATCCGGCACAGCACCGCCTTGTCATTCACGGTCTGGTGAAGCGGCCGCTGGTCTTCACCATGGAGCAATTGGAGCGCTATCCGCGGTATTCACGGATCGCCTTCATCGAATGCGCCGGCAACAGTCAGGCGCTGAATGCGCCCCAGGCGCAGGCGAATGCCAACGTGCCGGCGATCCATGGCCTGATCGGATGCTCGGAATGGACCGGGGTCAGGCTCTCCACCCTGCTCGATGAGGCCGGTGTCGAGCCGAGCGCAAAGTGGGTCCTGGCCGAAGGCGCCGACTCCTCCGGGATGAGCCGGAGTGTGCCGCTCGCCAAGGCGATGGACGATGCGATGCTTTGCCTGTTCCAGAACGGCGAGCGCGTGCGGCCGGCAAACGGTTATCCGCTGCGGCTGCTGCTGCCCGGCTTCGAAGGCAACATGAACGTGAAGTGGCTGCGCCGTCTGAAGCTGACGGATGCGCCCGTCATGACCAAGGACGAGACGTCGAAGTACACGATCCTGCTCAAGGACGGGAAGGCGTGGCAGTTCGCGTTTCCGATGGAGGTCAAGTCGATCATCACCCGGCCCTCGCCGGGGATCGCGCTGAAAGGACCGGGTTTCTACGAGATTTCGGGCCTGGCGTGGTCGGGCAATGGCACCATCAAGCAGGTCGAGGTCTCGGCCGATGGCGGCCAGAGCTGGGCGGCGGCCGAACTGCAAGGACCGGTCCTGCCGAAAGCGGTGACGCGATTCCGCGCGGCCTGGCAGTGGAACGGCGGTCCCGCCGTGCTGCAGAGCCGCGCTACTGACGACACCGGAATGGTGCAGCCGACGCGCGCGCAATATGTCGCGGAGCGCGGATTGCGCGGTGTCTATCACTACAACGCGATCGCGAGCTGGCGGATCGACGATAAAGGGGAGGCGACCAATGTCTATGCGTGAGGGCGCTTTTCTTGCCGCGCTGATATCGGTGACGATCTCGACGCCGCTGTCCGCCCAATCCGTGCAGTTCGGGCAGCCGATTGCGCCGGGCGATCTTGCATCGTGGGACATCAGCATCGGGCCGGACGGAACCGGGTTGCCGCCCGGCCGCGGCACCGCGAAGCAGGGCGAGGCGGTTTATGCCGCCAAGTGTCAGGCCTGCCACGGCGAGAAGGGCGCCGGCCGTCCCAACGATGCGCTGGCCGGTGGATCCGATACGATCAAATCCGACAAGCCGGCGGTGAAAACGGTGGGAAGCTACTGGCCCTACGCCACGACGCTGTTCGACTACGTGCGGCGCGCCATGCCGTTCAACGAGTCGAAGTCGCTCACGGCCGACGAGACCTATGCGGTTTCGGCGTATATTCTGAACCTCAACGGCATCGTCGGCGCCGACGATGTGCTGGACGCGCAGTCGCTGCCGAAGGTCAGCATGCCGAACAAGGACGGTTTCATTCCGTTTCCGCGTTCGCCGAAATAGGCGCGGCCCGCGGAGCTAGGCGCTGCCCAGCCGCCGCGCCACCGCGCTGCGGATCGACGCCCGCTCTTCTGCCGAAAGCGCGGCCCGCGGCCGCTCGATCGGCAGGTCGGCGATGATGCGTGCGGGGCTTGGCGACAGCAGCAACAGCCGGTCGGCGAGGCCGATCGCCTCGTCGATGTTGTGCGTCACCAGCAGCGTCGTCACCGGCCGCCGCTGCACCAGTTCGGCGAGCTCGTTCCGCAGCTTCTCCGCCAGTGCGTCGTCGAGCGAGACGAACGGCTCGTCGAGCAGGAGGAGATCGGGTTCGACCGCGAAGGCGCGCGCCAGCGCCACGCGCCGCGCGAGGCCGAGCGAGAGTTCGCCCGGGAAATGACTGCGGTGACCAGCCAGGCCGAGCGCCAGGAACAGCGCGTCGAGCGTGCCGCCGTCGGCGCCGGGCGCCGCCAGACGCACGTTCTGCTCCACCGTCCGCCACGGCAGCAGCCGCGGCTCCTGGAACACCATGCCGAGCCGGCCATGAGCCGGCAGTGTGACGCTCCCTTCGAAATCGGATTCGAGGCCGGCGATGATGCGCAGCAGGGTGGTCTTGCCGCAGCCGGACGGCCCGACCAGCGCCGCGACCTCGCCGGCATCGAGCGCAAGCGCGATCTCGCCCAGCACGTGGAGCTTGCCCCCCGCCGCGGACTGGTAGGATTTTTGCTTGATGCCGACGTCAAGCCGGTTTCGGACGCCAGCGGGCGGCATGTCGTTCAAGCGGCTGCACCAACAGAGTTTCGATCGCCAGCATGACGGCGACGAAGGCCAGAGCATAGGCCAGGATACGCGTGACGTCGAACAGTTGAAACGCCACCCCGATCTCGAAGCCGACGCCGTTCGGCCGGCCGAGCAATTCGACGATCAGCACGATCTTCCAGACCAGCGACAGGCCGGAACGGGCGGCCGCGGCCAGATAGGGCGCGAGCTGCGGCATGACCACGTGCCGCATGCGGGTCCAGGGGCTCATGCGGAACACCTGCGCCATGTCGTCGAGCGAGCGGTCGAGTGCACGCGCGCCCTCGCGAATGGTCACGGTCGCGATCGGCAGCTTGTTGATCGCCACCGCCAGGATCGCCGCCATCTCGGTCAGGCCGGCCCACACATAGGCGAGCACGATGATCACCAGCGCGGGCAGGTTGAGCAGGACCACGAGCCACGGGTCGCCCAGCCGGTCGGCGGTGCGGAAGCGGCCCATCGCCAGACCGATCGCGGTGCCGAGCAGCATGGCGATCGTAAACGACACCGCGACGCGCGCGAGCGTCACGCCGAGATTGAACGCCAGCGCGCCGGAGCGCGCTTCGTCGATGATGGCGGCCGCGACCGCCTGCGGCTCCGGCAGCGCTCGGGCGCCCGCGATCTGCGAGCCCGCGTACCAGACGGCGATCAGGATGGCGAGCGAGAGGAGCCTGACCGCCACCTCTATTCTCCGGGCCGGTAGAACGTGCCGGGCGCGAGCTCGCGGGCCTGGCCGACGAGATCCGTGCCGCCGACCTCGGCCAGCACGCGGTAAAGCGCGCGTGCGTCGGCCTCTTCTGCGGCGATCGGGCGGCGCACGATGCCTTCGCTGTAGCGCTGGCGATAGATCGCGAGCGCCGCCGGGTCGCGCACGCCGATGCGCGGCGCGAGCCGCTGCCAGTCCGCCTCCGAAGCGGCGAGGATGTTTTTGGCCTGGCTCGTCACGTCCAGAAAGCGGTCGACGGCGCGGCGGTTGCGCGCGGCCCAGGCACCATCGAACGTATAGCCGACCAGCGCGATCGGGCCCGCGGCGCCGAGCCCGCGCATGACGGCGTCCATCGGAATGGCGCGCTGGAACCCCTTGCTCTCCAGGTCGGCGCAGAAATTCCAGAACGTCAGCGTGGCGTCGAACTCGCCTTGCCGCGCCTTTTCGGACAGGAGCGGCGGCGCACCATAGACGACGGTCGACCGCTGCTTGAGATCGATACCGGAGCGCCGCGCCAGCCCCTGGAGCAGCAGCCAGCTCTTGTCGATGGGGCCGCCGGCCACGGCGATCTTCCTGCCCGGCAGGTCGGCGATGCCTTTGATGGGCGATTGCGCGGGCACCATCACGGCGCCGAGCGTGCTTGACGAGGGATAGAACACCGTTGCGTCGCCAAGCGACCGTTCGCGCGCGACCCACAGCCAGTCCGACAGCATGATATCGGCCGTGCCGCCCTTGAGCGCGATCTTGCCGGCTTCGGTGGACGCGAGCTCGATCACTTCGATCTGCAGATCGGCGTTACGGTCGAGGCCGTGGCTGCGGATGACGTCGAGCTCCCAGGACAGGGTGCCGGTTCGCTGCACTGCGAGACGAATGCGGTCGGCGGCCCAGGCCGGCGCCGAAAGCGCGGCCATGGCGAGCAGAATGACGGCGATGCGAGCCCATCCGGCAACGAAGCTCATGCCGCAACGATGCCACAGCGCGCGTGCCGTGCAAATGGCGCGGCGCGCCGCGGGCCTCATTTCTCGTATGCGTTGGCGCGAATGTAGTGCCACAGGTTCTCGATGTCGTCGGGCTTGAGCACGCCTCGCCATGGCGGCATCTGATTCTTGCCGTTGATCACGGAATTCTCGAAACGGGGCCGGTCGGTCGCCTTCAGGCGGCGAAGGTCGAACGTCTGGCCCGAACTCACCAGCTCCGATCCGTGGCAGGTGGCACAATAAGTATTGTAGACCTCTTCGCCGGCGTCGATCTTCGCCTTGTCCGGGGTCTGGCCAAAGGTCGACGTTGCGCCGAGTGCGCCAACGGCGATCAGTGCGAAGCGTAGTGAGTGCACCTGTTACTCCACACCGTATTCGAGGATTGTCTTTGGCGTGAATCGGCCGCAGCCTCAGTGATAGGGCGGATAGCCGCGCTTGGTGAGATATTCCGCGGCCTCGAAGCGGCAGATGTCGACCCGCTTCTGCATATCGGGTACGACCAGCGCTTCGATCATGGCGATCGGATCCGATCCCGACGCGACCTCGCGCCGGAACTTCCCGCCGCGGTCGGCGTCACGGTCGAGGATATCGTCGATCTGTTGCTTGACCGGTGCAAACTCGCAAGCGGCGTAGCCGGACGACGGGAAGGCCGCGGCAGCGATCAGTCGCAGCGTAAGCGCCATGGCGCGCCGCCGGCTAGGTGTCTTGTCAGATTTGGTCAAGTGCGGCGTCCTGGAACGCTTCTTCGGTGGGCTTCCGGGAGAAGACCCTTCACAAGGGTTGAGCGGGAGCCGCGCGGAGGCGGCTCCCGCGTCCGTCTTGTTACTTGTCGAACAGTCCGAACGTCCACACCGAAGCGCCGGCGGGCACATTCACGAGATTGGGGTCGCCAGCGCGCAATGCGTAGACGCCGCCGATCCCGCTCATGACCGTCACATATTGCTTGCCGTCCTTCTCCCAGGTCACCGGCTGGCCGAGGATGCCGGACGGGGTCTGGAAGCTCCATAGGAGCTTGCCGGTATCGGCATCGAACGCCTGGAACTCGCCGGTCATGAGCCCGGTGAACACGAGATTGCTGGCCGTCGTCAGGGTCGACGCCCAGTTCGGGCTCTTGAACGGAACCTCCCACTTCGACTTGCCGGTCATCGGGTCGACCGCTCGCAAATGACCGCGGATGTTCGGATCGTCGAATACGGCCGTGCGCTTCACGCTGCCCGGCCCGGACGGCTTGCCCGGCGTCATGACGCCCTGGTTCGCCGGCGCCTCATAGGTCATGCCGAGATGAATGCTGTTCATGTAGAGCAGGCCGGTTTGCGGATTGAACGACAGATGCTGCCAGTTCGTTCCGCCGGATACGGACGGCCACACTGTCACGTTCTTGCCGGCGACCGCGTCGACGATAGACCTGCGTCCATCGCGGACGTCCGGTGTCCGGGTCGACGCCGTCGGCCCAGTTGACCTTCTCGTAGGCGTTGGCGGCGAGAAGCTTGCCGTCCTTGGCGTCGAGGACATAGAGGAAGCCGCTGCGGTTGGCCTGGATTACGACCTTTTGCGGCCGGCCTCCGATGTTGAGTGTCGCGATGATCGGAGTTTGTACGGCGTCATAGTCGAACGGATCGGCCGGCGTCGTTTGGTATGCCCACACCCGCTCGCCGGTCTTCGGCCGGATCGCCACAATCGAATTGGTCCAGAGGTTGTCGCCCGGACGCGAGTGCGGATTCCACGGCGATGGGTTGCCGGTGCCCCAAAAGACAAGGTCGAGCTCGGGATCGTAGGTGCCGGTGACCCAGCTGCTGCCGCCGCCGACGAGGTTGGTGTCGCCCTTCCAGGTCTCGGAGCCTTTCTCGCCCTTGCCCGGAATGTTGTAGGTCCGCCAGAGGTGCTTGCCGGTCTCCGGGTCGTAGCCTTCGAGGAAGCCGCGATGGCTGTATTCGGCGCCCGCGACGCCGACCACCACCACGCCGTTGGCGACCAGCGGCGCGCCGGTCATGGCGTAGCCGTTCTCGATCGTGGTCGGATCGGGCGACTTCGTGCGCCAGACCTCCTTGCCGGTCTTGGCGTCGAGCGCGACGATCTGGTTGTCCATCAGCGCGCGGATGATCTTGCCGTTGTAGATGGCGGCGCCGCGATTGACGATGCCGCAGCAGACGACGCGCAGGGTCTCCGGCGGATAGTCGTGCGGGGTTCGCCAGATCTGCTTGCCGGTGATCGCGTCGATGGCGCACGTCGAGTTGTGCGTCGTCACGTAGATGACGCCGTCCTTGACGACCGGGAAGCCCTCGGCGCCGCGGTTATCGGTCAGCGCATAGCCCCAGAGCGGAACGAGCTTGCTGACGTTCTGCTTGTTGATCTGGGTCAGCGGGCTGAACCGCTGGCCCGAATAGCCCATGCCGTAGACGAGCACGTCGCCGGGAGTTTTTTCGTCGTTGACCAAGTCGGCAGCGGTCTGGGCGAAGGCCGCGCCAGCCAGCGCAGCGGTCAATGCTACCGCCGAAGCGAATCTCATCATCATGGGTAGGTTTCCTCCGTTTTGCCCTGATTTAAGGGCGCGGCCCGGTTAGGGACGCTTTATTGTTGGCAGCACAACCTGCAGTTCCGGACCAGCCGCCGCGGCAGATTGCGACGTCCCGTCTGGCGGCAATACTCACGCCGATGGTTGGCGTTTGTAAAGGTGCTAGCGCGCAGGATTGTGCCCACGATCGTGGGCCGAAGGTATCTCTCCGGATCGTCAGGCCGGCTGGGGCGCGCGGCGGAGCATGCCGCGTTGCGGATCGTAGCCGTGCACCGCCAACAGGAAAAACAGCACCGCCGACCCTGTGACGACCGCGGCGGCGACGGGATCGAACATCCCGTACAGCGAATAGCGAATCAATTCCACAGCATGGGTGAAGGGATTGGCCAGCGACACGAGGTAGAGCAGTTCGGAGCCGCCCTCGCGAAGCTTCCACAACGGGTAGAGCGCCGACGAGAAGAAGAACATCGGAAACATCACGAAATTCATCGCGCCCGCGAAATTCTCGACCTGCTTGATGTAGACCGAAATGAACAGCCAGAGCGCACCGAGCATAAATCCCGAGACGATCAGCGCCGGCAGCACATAAATCCATCCGCTCACGTCAAAAGTCACATCGAACAGAATGCAGACCGCAAGGAAGACGTAGCAGGTGATGACCGACAGCATCGTTCCCGCCAGGAGCTTGCACGTCAGCAGCATCCAGCGCGGCAGCGGCGCGGTCAGCAGCAACCGCATCAACCCCATCTCCCGGTCGTAGACCATCGACAGCGACGACTGCATGCCGTGAAACAGCAGGATGATGCCGAGCAGGCCTGGAACGATATAAACCTGGTAGCTGATATAGGTCTTGTACGGCGGAATGATCGACACGCCGAACACGTTGTGGAATCCGGCGGCGAACACCGCGAGCCACATCAAGGGCCGCACCAGCGCGGACAGCAGCCGGCCGCGCTGCCGCACGAATTTGCCGATCTCCCGGCTGGTCACTGCCCGCAGCGCCCTGATGACGTGGATTGCCTGCATGACCGATCACCTCTGACGACAGGACAATTCCGGCTCATCATCCCCGAGCGTGTCCAGCACGTTCGTGCGATGGAGAAAGCCTTCGACCGGCGCACTCGCCGTCACCGCGTAGGGCGTCGCGAGCAGGACGGCCTGCCGGAGCTGCCGATCCCAGGGGCGCACGCTCACCGCGAGACCTTTATACCCGTCGATGCCGGTGCCGCTCAGGATGAATTCGCGCTGCTGCTTGAAGTCGGTGGAGCGTGTGCGCAGCGTCGCCTGGACCACCAGCTTGACGGCGGCCCAAGCGGCCCAGTCCTCGCCTTCCATGGGCCGGCCGCGCGAGACCTTCTGAAAGCGCGAGTTAAGCTGCAGCGCGCCGTGATTGTCCCAGGTCCAATGCCATGCGACCGGCTCGAGATCGATGCTGCCGACGACCGGGCGCGGCCGCACGGTCCGGTAGGGCAGGGTGCGTGCGAAATCGAACGCATCGTCGGCCACGAACACCACGTCGTAGTCGCGACTGATGGCGCTGAGCAGCAGCGGATTGTTGCTTTCGCGCTCGCGCGGGTCCGTTCCGGCCTTGAAATGCTGCGTCGCGACGATGCGTGCGCCGAACTTCTTGGCCGACTGTTCCAGCGCTTTGGTTCGCGCGGCGTCGGCCGGCAGCGGCCCCTGCATCACCAGGATGTCCCGCCATTTGCGCGAGATGAGATACTGCAGGAGGCCGTCCATCGCCATCGCATTGCTCGGCAATGTGTGCACGATCTCGGGCGAGCAGAGTTCGCGGCGCAGCCAGTCCTCGGGCGCAGTCGCGTTGAACAGCAGGATGTCCCGCCCGCGCACGGCGGCGGCGAGCGCCTTGAACGACTCGGCCGGGGCATCGATCACGAAATGGTGGATTTTGCCGCCGTCGGAGGCCTGGAGGACGGCGTCTGCGACCTTGTCGCCGGACGGCACGCTGATCCGCTCCAGGGCAAACTCGATCTTCAGCACGCGTTCGAGCGCCTTGGCATCCTCGATGCCGACCTGGGCGCCGGCGACCGGATGGTCGCGCTGCTTGATGACAATGCGGTCGGAGGCCTTGATCGGCAGATGGCGCGGATCGCCGGCGATGTCGACGTATCCGATCGTGACGCGCGATGGCGGCGCGGTCTGGGACGCGGCGCCGGTCGCGAAGCCGCAGGCCAGCAGCGCTGCGCCGGCCAAGGACCAAAGCTCCGATCGCCACCTCATCGTCTAGGCCGCGGCCGCGCCGAAATGACTCTTCGTTGCCATGCAGCCAGCGTACGACGTAATAATGCGGCCCGGCAAGGCGAGGGCGGCATCATGGACGATCGACCGGCGAGCAGTGCCGTACCGGCATTGCTCGTGGACAATGTGGTGAAGACGTTCGGGCCGGTGCGTGCGCTCGCAGGCGTCAGCCTGAGAGCCGATCCAGGCGAGTTCGTCGCGTTGCTGGGTCCGAACGGGGCCGGCAAGACCACGCTGTTCCAGCTTCTATCCGGCTTGTTCACCGCCGATTCCGGCCGCATCGCCGTCATGGGACATGACATGGCGCACGATCCGGTGCCGGCCCTGGCGCAGCTCGGGATCGTGTTCCAGCAACCGACGCTGGATCTCGATCTCTCGGTTACCGCCAACCTCTTGTTTCACGCCGGGCTGCACGGCATTCCGCGCGCGGTCGCGCAGGCGCGTATCGAGCAGGAACTGTCGCACCTCGGTCTTGCCGGGCGCGCACACGAGAGCGTGCGTAATCTGAGCGGCGGCAACCGCCGGCGCGTCGAGCTTGCGCGCGCGCTGATGCATGAGCCGCGCCTGCTGCTGATGGACGAGCCGACCGTCGGCCTCGATCCGAGAAGCCGCAACGATCTCCTGCGGCTCATTCTGGCAATGCGGACCGAGCGCTCCGTGGCCGTGCTGTGGGCCACCCACCTGTGCGAGGAGGTGACCGAAGCCGACCGCGTTCTCGTGCTTCATCGCGGCAAGGTGCTCGCCGACAGCACGCCGTCGGCGTTGATCGCGGCGGCCGGTGTCGGAACGGTCGAGGAGGCATTCCTGCAAATGACGAAGGCCGAGTGAGTGCGGCCCTGCTGCCGGCCTTATCTGTGCAGCGTGTGCCACAGCCACCATCCGATTGCGGTGGCGCCGACGATCCATAGCGTAATGATGAAGGCGGCGCCCGCCCATTGGATTGGCGGTCGCGCGGCGACGGCTTGGCGGAACTCCACCATCAGGGCGGCGGGGATCAAACGGACCGCCAGCATGATTCCGAGCGGCACGATGATCAGATCGTCGAGATAGCCCAGCACCGGGACAAAGTCCGGGATGAGGTCGATCGGGCTCAGCGCATAGGCCGACACGGCGAGTGCCACCGCCTTGGCGTGCCATGGCGTGCGCCGGTCGCGCGCCGCAAGCCACAACGCGTTCACGTCCACCCAGATGCCTGCGGCCCAGCGCTTCAGTTTTGCGAGCATGGATGCGTTTGCATCGTTGCCTGCCAGCGTTGTAGCTTGAACGAGAGCACGATGTTCGTGCAATGCTATTCAGCCGACCATAAGCGCGCCGAAAATGACGTTCAATGACGGTCCGTCATCGAACGGGCGCGGTGCAGAAGTGGTCTGACGATCAGGTTCCGGCGCCCCGATGGTCGACGTCGACATACGCATCCGCAATGCCCGCCTGCGCCGCACCGCCGGCGCGCCGGTCGAGATCGCGATCGCGGACGGCCGGATCGCGGCCATCGGCTCGGTCGCTCGGCGTGAGCGCCCGCGAGGAGATCGACGCCGGCGGCAATCTGGTCACGGAGTCGTTCGTCAATCCGCATCTGCATCTCTGCAAGGTCTGGACCTTGCAGATGATGGCCGAGGACGCGCTCACCAGCTATCACGCCGAGGGTATGGCCAACAGCCTCTCGGCCATCGATTTCGCCAGCAAGATCAAGGAGAAGTACGACGCCTCCTGGATCGTCGAGAATGCCCGGCGGGCGGTCGCGCTGGCGGCGCTGCACGGCAACCTGCACATCCGCGCGTTCGCCGACGTCGACCCCAAGGCGCGGCTCGAAGGCGTGAAGGCGCTACTGGCGGTGCGCGAGGAATTCCAAGGCATCGTCGAGTCTGCAGGTTGTCGCCTTCGCACAGGACGGGCTGGCTCGCGAGCCTGGCGCCGACCGGCTGATGGACGAGGCGATGGAACTCGGGGCCGACGTGGTCGGCGGCATCCCATGGATCGAGTCCAGCGCGGCCGACATGCTGGCGCATGTGCGGTTCTGCTTCGACCTCGCCGAAAAATTCGGCAAGGACGTCTCGATGCTGCTCGACGATGTCGGCGATCCGAACATGCGGACGCTGGAGATGATGGCGAACGAGGCGATCCGCGCGGATGGCAGGGCCGCGCACTCGCCCATCACTGCCGGGCGATGGCGCTCTATCCGGAGCCGGTCATGCGCGAGCTGATCGATCTGCTGCGGCGCGCGCGCGTCTCGGTGGTCAGCGATCCGCACACCGGCCCGCTGCATGCGCGAGTGAAGGAACTGCTCGCGGCGGGCGTCAATGTCTGTCTCGGCCAGGACGATATCTCGGACGCGTACTATCCGTTCGGGCGCAACAACATGCTCGAAGTGGCGTTCCTGGCCGCGCACCTGCTTTGGATGACGACCCGTGCCGAGACCGAGACGCTGTACGACATGGTCACGGTGGCGCCGGCGCGCGCGATGAACATCGCGAATTTCGGCCTCGCCGAAGGCGCCCCGGCGCACCTGGTGGTGCTCGATCAGCAGGATGTCGTCGATGCGCTGCGGTTCCACGCCCCGCCGCGGCATGTCATCAGCCACGGGCGGCGCGTCGATGTCGATCGCATGCGGGCGCTTTCAACGCGCTGACGCGGGCCAGCTGTCAAATCCGCTCCAGGATGTGCAGCCCGCGCGTGCGGTCGATCAGATAGATCAACCCGCGCTCGTCGTAGCAGACGTCGTTGCTCTGGACGCGGGTCGCGCCTTCGGGCACCGGCGGCATGAAGGATGCGACCTCGCGCGGCGCATGCGGGTTGGCGATGTCGACGAAACGCAAGCCCGCGGGCGAACCAGGCGATCGGGATTTCCGTGCCGCGGATGTCCTCGCAGGGCTGATGCATCCCCGTGTAGTCCTCCTTGAGCATGCCGTCCTCTTCCGCGACCTGATAGCTGGCGAAGGGGATCGGGCGCGTCTCGTCGGTGATATCGACGAGCCACAGGAAGGACGGCGAGGCGGGACCGAGCCGGACCACGTCCTCGTCGGCCACCAGCATCACCTGGCGGCCGCGCAGCGGAAATGGCACCGGCAGCGCCGTATGCGTCGGCCACGGGAACGGCGGCGACCAGTCGAGTCCGGAAATGAACTTCGGCTTGCTCATGTCCTCGATGTCGAGAATGACGAAGCCGCCGTGCCAATAGCTGGCATAGAGCCGGTTGCCCAGGCGGATCGGATGATGGCAGCGGTGGTCGGTGCCCTTCCAGGTCGCGGTCTCGCCGCCGGCCGTCCACTGTCCCGGCATCCACCACTTGCCGACCAGTTCCGGCCGCTCGGGGTTCTTGAAGTCGATGATGCCGACGATGTTGCCGAGGAAGCCGTCCATCTCGGGCGAGCCGTAGACGTAGCGGCCGTCGAAGGTGAAGCGATGCATGCCGCGGCAGGAGAAGCTCGAGATGCGCCGCGGGTTGTCCGGGCGCGTGATGTCGTAGACCTCCAGCCCGCCGCGAAAGTCGGGGTCCTGGCGGCCGATCGGAAAGATCTCGCGGTTGACGAGCATGATGCCGTTGTCGACCCGGACCTTGTGCGACAATGTGCCCGGCGGAACGTTGATCTGCGCCAGCCAGCGCGGATTGGCGGGGTCCTTCACGTCGATGATGCTGGTGCCGTTCGGCGGCGCGATGTGACCGACATAGGCGATGCCGTCGCGCACGACGACCTGGCCGCCGCCGATGCAGTCGAAGTAGCCGACGACCCGCACGCCCTTGCAGATTCCCGCCATAAGTCTCTCTCCCGCCGAGCCTTTTTCAAACGGGTCTATATGGGCGGGCCGCTGCCCGGTCAACCGATTGCCTATGCGCGGCAGTTATGGTCGGTTGTTTAGGAGGACGAACGCCTTCGAGGTGCGCGCCATTCGGCACGGCGCTTGCACGATTTCACTGCGACGGGGCGCAACCAGAGCGCGTCCTGACCGCCGCTTCAGGGAGCTACGATCCGTATGATCCGCATCAAGACTTTGCTGGCCGCCGCAGCGCTCGCCGCCATCGGCGCCGTGCCGCCGTCGAATGCACAAACTCGCGATCCGGTTCTCGCTGGACTGGAAATACGAGGGGACGCAGTCGCCGTTCCTGGTCGGCGTCGACAAGGGATTCTTCAAGGCCGAGGGGCTCGATGTCACCGTCGACACGGCGGGAGGTTCGGTCGAGCCGATCAATCGCATTGCGTCCGGCAACTATCAGATGGCGTTTGCCGACATCAATTCGATGATCAAGTTCCGCGATCAGAATCCCGGCGTGGCCGTGAAGGCCGTGTTCATGGTCTACAACAATCCGCCATTCTCGATCGTCGGCCGCAAGAGCCTCGGCATCAGCAATCCGAAGAGCCTGGAAGGCAAGAAGCTCGGCGCGCCCGCGCCCGACGGCGCCTATGCGCAATGGCCGATCTTCGTGCAGGCGAACGGGATCGACGCCTCGAAGGTCACGATCATGAATGTTGGCTTCCCGGTGCGCGAACCGATGCTGGTCTCCGGCCAGGTCGACGCCATCACCGGCTTCTCGTTCTCGAGCTATCTCAACGTCAAATACAGCAACGTGAAGCAGGACGACATTGTCGTCATGCTGATGTCGGACTACGGCGTGAAGCTTTACGGCAACGCCATCATCGTCAATCCGGCTTTCGCGGCGGCCAAGCCCGACGCGGTGAAGGGCTTCCTGCGCGCCTTCACCAAGGCGCTCAAATACGCCGCCAAGAACCCGGACGAGGCCATCAACTCCGTGATGAAGTGGAACGAGACCGCGAAGCGGGAGGTCGAGGCGGACCGGCTCGCACTCGCGCTCCGCGACAACATCCTGACGCCGGAAGTAAAGAAGAACGGCTTCGGCGCGGTCGACATGGCGCGGCTCGATGCGTCGATCGGGCAGATCGCGCAGACCTATCAGTTCAAGGGCGAGAAACCGACCGCGGCGAGCGTGTTCGACCCGTCGTTCCTGCCGTCCTCCGCGGAGCGAACGGCCGATTGAGGCCGGGAGGACATTTCTTGAACAAGCCCTCCGACAGCAGGAGCCTCGGCCGGAAAGCCGCCGCGGCGCCGGAGCTTTTCGCCGAGCTCGATCCCGAGCCGCGCCTGCTGATGGGGCCTGGGCCGGTCGATGTCTACCCGCGCGTGCTGCGGGCGATGTCGGTCGCGTTGCAGGGGCAGTTCGATCCGCAGTTCACCGCCTACATGAACGAGACGATGGCGCTGTACCGCCAGGTCTTCCGCACGCAAAACCACTGGACGATGCTGATCGACGGCACCGCACGGGCCGGTATCGAAGCGTGCCTCGCCTCCGTGCTCGCGCCCGGCGACAAGATGCTGGTGCCGATCTTCGGCCGCTTCGGCCATCTCGAAGGTCGAGATCGGCAAACGGCTCGGCGCCGAGGTCGCCTCGATCGAGTGCGAATGGGGCAAGGTCTTCGCACCCGGCGAGATCGAAGCCGCGATCAAGCGCGAACGGCCGAAGCTGATCGCCATCAGTCACGGCGACACCTCGACGACCATGCTGCAGCCGCTGGCCGAGATCGGCGCGCTGTGCCGCAAGCACGGTGTCCTGCTCTATGTCGACTGCACGGCCTCGCTCGGCGGCGATCCGTTCGAGACCGACGCGTGGCACGTCGACATCGCGTCGGCCGGTCTGCAGAAGTGCCTGTCGGGCCCGCCGGGTTCGTCGCCGATCACGTTCAACGACCGGATCGCCAAGCTGGTCACCGAGCGGCGGCACATCGAGCAGGGCATCCGGCCGCCGGGCACCGAGGATGGCGACGGCCCGGTCATCCGTTCGAACTATTTCGATCTCGCGATGCTGATGGAGTACTGGTCGCCGAAGCGGCTCAACCATCACACCGAAGCCGCGTCGATGCTGTACGCGGCGCGCGAATGCGCCCGCACCGTCCTCGGGGAGGGGCTGGAGCGCGGCTTTGCGCGCCATCGGCTTGCCAGCAGTGCGCTGCGCGCCGGCCTCGAGGCGATGGGGCTCAAGCTTTACGGCGATCCCAGGCACCGCATGGCCAACGTGACCGGCGTGATCATCCCGAAGGCGATCAAGGACGGCGAGAAGGTCCGCTCCGAGATGCTGCAGGATTTCGGCATCGAGATCGGCACGTCGTTCGGGCCGCTCGCCGGCAAGATTTGGCGCATCGGCACGATGGGCTATGTCTGCCGCAAGGCCAACGTGCTGCGCTGCCTGACGGCGCTCGAAGCGGTGCTGCGCCGCAACGGCGTCAAGCTGCCGGCCGGCGCGGCGGTCGATGCGGCATACAAGATTTACGAGCGCACCTGAGCGCCGTCACGGCGCCGGCGCATATTCCTCGCGCACCGGAGTGAAGATATCGAGGTTGAGCACCGGCTCGTCGCCGACCACCTCGCCCCAATGCATCACATCCGGCGGGATTTGCAGCAGGCCGCCCGGCCCGAGCACCACGCTCTTGTCGCCGACGTGAAAGCGGATGTGGCCGGCGAGGATATAGACGATCTGCTCGTAGGTGTGCTTGTGCGGCTTCGGCTCGTGCTTCGGCATCAGCTTGTGCAACGCGAGGGTCGCGCCCTTGCCGGAGAACGCCTTGCGCACGATGCCTTCGCGCACCGGCTCCCACGGAATGTTCTCCCAGTCGATCTTGTGCAGGTCCATGACGGTCTCCATTGCTTGCTTCCCTCGTTGCTTCATTTGGCTTTCCCGAGAATACCCCCGGGGCGGATGAAAAGGAAAATCGGCAGGACCGGCAGGGCCGCCACGTTCTTCAGACGCGGGCCGATCGCAGGTTGCGCCGCCGCCCCGCCGTTGCCTGCCAGCCGTGCAAATCGGCATGCGCGGCGTTTTTCATTTGACCCTGAACGGACGACCCTGAACAATTCCCCGGCAAGCGGCCAATCCTGCGGAGAACTGTTCACGGCTCCGGCTGAAACGGCGGCAATGGCGTTCGGGGCTGTGCGATGGATCGGAAGACGCGGATTGCGGTCGTGGGTGCGGGGCTGGGCGGCCTGACCGTCGCCGGATTTCTGCAGCGGTCGGGTTTTGCGACAACGGTCTACGAGCAGGCGCCGACGTTTTCGCGCATCGGCGCGGGCATCATTCTCAGCGCCAACGCCACCAAGGTGCTGCGCCGCCTCGGCATCGAGCAGGAGCTGATCGCGACCGGGATCAAGCCGGACTGCTATATCAGCCGCACCTGGGATACCGGCGCGACGCAATACGAGATCTATTTCGATGCCGAGAGCGAGCAGCGCTACGGCGGCACCTATCTCAACGTGCATCGCGGCGATCTTCACGCGGTGCTGGAGAAGGGCGTCGCGCCCGGTACGATCGCCTTCGACCATCGCCTGATTGATCTCGACCGGCGGGGCGATGCGATCCGGCTTACCTTCGAGAACGGCACGACGGTCGAGGCGGATATCGTGATCGGCGCAGACGGAATCCGGTCGAAGGTGCGCGACGTGCTGCTCGGCGCCGAGCCGCCGCGCTTCGTCCGCGCGGTCGCGCACCGGGCGATCTTCCCGGCCGAGCGGCTGCGCGGCTTCAAGATTCCCGATTGTACCAAATGGTGGGGCCCCGACCGGCACATCCTCGCCTATTTCATCACCAGCCGGCGAGACGAGGTCTACGTCATCGGCGTCGCTCCGGCGGACTCGTGGGACAGCGACGCGGCCTCGCTGCCGTGTCCGCGCGAGGACCTGATCGCGGCGTTCGCGGGCTTTCATCCCGATCTCATCCGGGTGGTGGAGGCGGCGCAGGATGTGAGCGTCTGGCCGATCTTCGATCGCGAGCGTGACGACCGCTGGAGCGGCGACCGCATCGTGCTCCTGGGCGATGCCTGTCATCCGGTGCCGCCCTTCATGGCCGCCGGCGGCGCCATGGCGGTCGAGGACGGCGCGATCCTCGCCCGCTGTCTCGCACAATTCGACGATCCGGCCGAAGCGTTCCGGGTCTACGAGGCGACGCGCATCCCGCGGGTCGGCGACGTGCAGCGTATCTCGCTGGCGAACACCTGGATGAGCGGGCCGACCGAGACCGACTGGTTCTACTGCTACGACCCGTGCGAGGCGCCGCTGGCCCGGCCGGCTTGACGACGCTTACTGCGGTTCGATGCTGGCCTCGCGCGCCATCGCCTGCCACTTCGGCAGGTCGGCCTTGATGAAGGCGACGGTCTCTTCGCTCGGCGCGTAATACGGCTCGATGCCCATGGTCGCGATCCGCGCGACGATGTCCGGGCGCGCCAGCAGCGTGCGCAGATTGTCCGACAGCATGGTGACGATCTCGTTTGGCATGCCCGCGGGGCCGAAGAGTCCGAGCCAGGGCAAAATCTCGAAGCCCGGCATCGCGGTCTCGTGCAAGGTCGGCACGTCCGGCAGGAGCGAGCTACGCTCGCGGAAGATCGTCGCCAGCGGTACAAGTTTGCCCGCCTGGATCTGCGGAATGCCGGAGAGCAGGTCGGAGACCACCATTTGCGTACGGCCGCCGATCAGGTCGGTGATGGCGGCCGGCGTCGCCGTGTAGGGCACGCGCGCCATGTCGATGCCGGTGCGCTTCTTGAGGGTCTCGCCGATGATGTGGCCGGTGCTGTTGCCGTGGCCGTAGCTCAGCTTCGCCGGGTTGGCCTTCGCGTAGGCGACGAATGCCTGCATGGTCTTGAATGGCTGGTCGGGCGTCGTGACCAGGACGGACGAAAACCGGCCGACGCGGGCGATCGGCGCGAAGTCCCTGATCGGGTCGTAGGGTACGTTCTTGAGCAGGACGGGTGCAGCAGAGATCGAGGTGTTGCCCGCCATCAGCAGCGTGTAGCCATCGGCCGGCGCCTTCGCGACGGCATTGGCGCCGAGCGAGCCGCCGGCACCGCCGCGGTTCTCGACAATGAACGGCTGGCCGTAAATGTCCTTCAACAGGTCGGCGATCAGGCGCGCGCAGGCATCGGTATTGGAGCCGGCCGCGAACGGCACCACGATGGTGACGCGCTTCGATGGCCATTTGTCCTGCGCGGTTGCGTGTGTCGCGATCGAGATCGCGCCCGCGAGCGACAATGCCGTGCAAAGACCGATCTGAACGATTGTCCGCCGTCTCATGCGGTTGTTCTCCTAGTTGCCGGTCCACAGGTGACGAAATTCGAGCGCTACGGCCCTTTCGTAAGGTACCGAGCCCTTCAACAGGCCGGCGGCCTTGCGCGAAACGATTGAGGCCGGCGATGGCCGCCTCCGAGATCGCCGGGTCGTAGTAGGGCAGGTCGCGCTCGACCACCGCGCCGATCATCGCGGCCTCGGCGGGCGGAAACATCGCCTGTCCGACCTTCGTGGCGAGCCCGATATCGGCCTTCAGCGCACGTTGCGCTTTGACGATCGCACGAATACCGGCCGCGACCATGTCCGGGTCGCGCGCGATGGCCTGATCGCTGGTCGCCAGAACCGGCGTCGTGTAGTGGAACGCCGCCGCCGGCCCAAGCCCGCGCCGCACGTCGAGGATCACCTTGCCAACGCCGCGCCGCACGACGGTCTCGGCGCCGAGAGCGTTGGCCCAGAAGCCGTCGAGCTTGCGCTCTTCGAGCGCGATGGCGGCGACCACGCCGGTCGAAGCGCCGGGCGCGTTCTCGCCCGGAACCGGCACGATGCGCACGCCGTCGCGTTCGAGATCGAGACCGGCATCGATCAGAAGCTGCTTCAGTCCCTGGTTGACCAGCGGCGCCGCGCCGATGGTACGGCCTTTCACGGCGTTGACGTCGCCCGGCGTCGCGTCGAGGTCCGAGCGCATCACCAGCAGCCAGTACATGCCCTGCGCCAGCGCGGCCAGGAACTTCGCGCCCGCCAATTCCGGGAAGACCTGAAAGGCGGCGTGCGCGGGGCCGGCGACGAAATCGATCCTGCCGTCGCGCAGCGCCTCATAGGCCTTGTAGTTCGGAAAGATCAGCTCGTGGACGACCTCGAGCCCTTCCTCGGCGAAGAAGCCGAGTTCGATGGCGGCGATGGCCGGAAAGTACGAGTTCGAAACGAAATCCGGTACCGCTATTCTGGCGACGCCCACGAGGCCTCCGGCGATGATGTGCGAAAGCGATTACTTCGACACGAATCCCGGCGCGTAGACGTCGCTCACCGCCACCGGCGCCTTGAGCTTGAAGATGCCGTTGACGACGTCGATGGTCTCCTGGACGCGGGCCGGATCGATCGCTCCAAGCTCCTGGCCGTTGACCTGCGCCAGTTCGGCGACCGCTTCGGTCTCGCCCTTGGCAATCGCGGCATCGACCGTGGGATGATATTTGCTCATGATCTTGCCGGCTTCGTCTGGATTGGCGAACGCGTCCTTCATGCCGCGGATGGTGGCGGCGACGAACCGTTTGACGATCTCGGGCTTGGTCGTGATCGTGGTGTCGGTCGCGATGATGCCGTTGCCGTAGAAGCTCACGCCGGCGTCGGCGAACGCGAAGCGCACCATCTTGGCGGGCGCGACCTGGGTGCGCAGCAGCGGCTCGCCGACGGTGAACTGGCCGACGCACGGCACCCGGTTGCTGGCGAGCAGGCCGGGGAGTGCATCGCTGCCGGCCACCACCCATTTGACCTTCTTGGCGTCGAAGCCCGCGGCCTTGGCGTACACCGGGAACATGTCGACGGTGGCGCCGCCGGCGGGATTGGCGATCGAGGCGCCTTCGAGGTCCTTCGGCTGCTTGAAGCCGGAATCCTCGCGGCAGAAGATCGCCTGCGCCGGCTTGGCGTAGACGATGGAGACGAGCTTGACCGGAATCTGATCGTTGCCGCGCGCCAGCACCAGCGAGCCGGCGTCGGCGAAGCCGACGATCGCGTTGTTGGCGCCGACCTGGCGGATGGCGTCGACCGAGCCCTGGCCGCGCACGACCTTCACCTCGAGATCGGCGGCCTTGTAGTAGCCCTTCTCGATCGCCACGAAGAAATACGCGTGGCGGCCGTTGAAGCCGAAATCGGTGATGAGGGTGACGTTGTCCAGCGCAAGCGCGTTGTCGCGATCTGCGCCGGCGGCGAGCATCGCAAGCGCCAGCGATCCGATGGCGGCCGCGCGCAGGCCGGTGCCGAGGTTGTCCATGGAAGACCCCTGACGTGAGATGTTGGGCCGGCGCGACCTGTTCGAGCGCGCCGACCTGCCCGGCGCTCGTATCAGTATACAAACGAGGCGGCGAAGTCATCTCATCTACTGGTCGCGCGCTTCAACCGCGAGCCTTGTCAGTTCCGCGGGCTTTTGTACTAGACTTGGGGCCAATTCAGGCACGCAAATTGCTTGAATAAGTCGGCATCAAATTGCAGGGTCACGGCCTTGCAACTCACAAAAGATGCGTCGAGTGCGCAGAGGGGAGACAGCGATGGCTGGCAGCGGAAGCACGATGCGCGGTGCGCTATTTGTCGCAGCGATCGCGGTTGGCGTGGCGCATAGCGCCGAAGCCGCCGACAAGGTGACCTTCGTCACCGACTTTGGTTACAACGGGCGGCACGCGTATTATTTCGTCGCGCTCGAGAAGGGCTACTACGCCAAGCAGAATCTCGACGTGCAGATCGTGCGCGGGCAGGGCTCCGCGGACGCGGTGAAGCAGGTCGCGGCCGGTACGGCGCAGATCGGCTTCGCCGACACCGCGGCCGTCATCCTCGGCCGCGGCAACGATCAGATCCCGACCAAGCTGGTCGCCGATCGTCTACGCCAAGCCGCCGCACGCCATCTACGTGCTCAAGGAATCCGGGATCACCAAGCCCAAGGACCTCGAAGGCAAGAAGATCGCCGACACGGCGTTCAGCGCGGTGCCGAAGCTGTTCGGCGCCTACGCCAAGGCTGCGAAGATCGATGCCGGCAAGGTGACCTGGCTGGTGGCGTCCGCCGATACGCTGCCGGGCCTGCTGACCACCGGGCGCGCCGACGGCATCGGCCAGTTCATCGTCGGCGAGCCGCTGCTGGCGAAGTCGGCGGCGCCGAAGCAGGTGTTCGCCCTCTCTTACGCCGACGCCGGGCTTGATCTCTACGGCAACGGCATCATCGCCAGCGACAACCTGATCAAGTCGAACCCGGACCTGATCAAGCGGTTCGTCGCCGCGACCATGCAGGGCCTCAAGGACGCGATCGCGAATCCCGAGGAAGCCGGCGCGATCATGAACAAGCACCATCGCGAGGTCGACGCCGGCGTGGCGGCGGGCGAGACCAAGATCGTCGGCACGCTGACGGGGCAGCCGCTCGGCGCAATCGACGGTGGCCACATCAAGAAGGCGATCGAGATCGTCAGCGACGCGTTCACGCTCAAGAACCCGGTCACGATCGACGACATCTATGCGCCGGGCTTCGTGACGAACTAGACCCGAGCCTTCCGTTCCGGCATCGTTGCGCCGCCTGGACCTTGGGCGGGCGCGGCCTTTCCGTCGAGGCGCATGGACGCGGGATGAGCAAGATCCACATCGAGGCGCTGCACAAGACCTACGCCTCGAGCAACGGCCGCGTCACCGCGCTCGACAACATCGATCTCACGATCCGGGAGAACGAGTTCGTCACGCTGGTCGGACCGTCGGGCTGCGGCAAGTCGACCCTGCTCAAGGTGATCGGCGCGCTGATCCGGCCGACCCGCGGCAAGCTGACCTTCGACGGCGTGCCGGTGCTGAAGCCGACCCGCGACGTCGGCATCGTGTTTCAGGAGGCCGTGCTGCTGCAATGGCGCACGGTGCTCGACAATGTCCTGCTGCCGACCGAGATCCTGGGCCTGGACAAGGCCGCCTCGCGCAAGCGGGCGATGGATCTGATCAACCTCGTGGGCCTTGGCGGCTTCGAGAAGCGCTATCCGCGCGAACTCTCGGGCGGCATGCAGCAGCGGGTGTCGCTGTGCCGTGCGCTCATCCACAATCCGTCGGTGCTGCTGATGGATGAGCCGTTTGCGGCGCTCGATGCCATGACGCGCGAAGAGCTCGGCTTCGAGCTGCTGCGAATCTGGGACACGGAAAAGAAGACCGTGATCTTCGTGACCCACAATATCACCGAAGCGATCCTGCTCGCCGACCGCGTGGTCGCGATGACGCCGCGGCCGGGCAAGATCGCGCGTGTCGTCGAGGTCGAGCTGGCGCGGCCGCGGACCATCGACATGGAATTCACCGAGAAGTTCAAGACCTATTCGAACCAGATCCGAGACGTGATCTATCACGGTCCGGGAGCAGGCAGGCCATGAGCATCGACGCGAGCATCGCCAATCCCGACGAGGATGAATCCCTGGAGCCAAGGCACGTCCACGCTGACGGCCGTACTGGGCGCGACCGTGACGCTGGTCGCGCTGGTGGTCGTCTGGGAGGTTCTGGTCCGGCACTTCCAGGTTCCCGGCTTGGCTGCTGCCGTCGCCGAGCGCGATCGGACAGGCGATGGTGGAATGGCGCTCCGAGCTTCTCGGGCATTCGATGGTCACGCTCTACGAGACGCTGGTGGGCTTTGCGCTCGCGATCGCGATCAGCATTCCGCTGGCGGTCGCGGTGGTTTACTCGCCGATTCTCCAGAACACGATCTATCCGATCCTGCTGGCGCTGCAGTCGATGCCGAAGGTCGCGATCGCGCCGCTCCTGGCGTTGTGGATCGGCTTCGGGACGCTGCCGAAGATCGTGGTGGTGTTCCTGGTCTGCTTCTTCCCGATCATCGTCGCCACCGCGAGCGGGCTCACCGCGGTGCCGGCTCCGCTGATGGACCTGATCCGGTCGCTGTCGGCGAGTTCGCTGCAGACTTTCGTCAAGATCCGGTTCCCGACCGCGATGCCGCACATCTTCGTCGGGCTCAAGATCGCGATCACGTTTGCGGTGATCGGCGCGGTGATCGGCGAGTTCGTCGGCTCGGAGAGCGGGTTGGGCTACCTGATCCTGGTGTCGACGTCGCAATCGCGCACGCCGCTGGCGTTCGGCGCGCTGGCGCTGCTGACCGTCATGAGCATCGTGCTTTACTACGGCGTCGCGCTGATCGAGCGCATCGCGGTGCCGTGGGCACCGCGCAACTAAGGAAACAACGGCGAGGCGCGCGGGTTGCGCGCCGCGGAGGACCAGATGAAGGCAAGGAAGAAGACGACGTCGAAGGCGGCCGGATATCCGCGCGACATGGTCGGGTACGGCAAACGGCTGCCCGATCCGAAATGGCCGGGGCAGGCCCGGCTCGCGCTGCAGATATCGCTCAACTACGAGGCGGGCGGCGAACTCAACGTGCTGCACGGCGATCGCGTATCGGAAGCGATGCTGACCGACATCGGCTTTCCGGCGGTGAAGGGCGCGCGCAGCCCGCTGGTGGAATCCTCGTTCGAATACGGCAGCCGGCGCGGCGTGTGGCGGCTGCTGCGGCTGTTCGAGGAGCGCAAGATCAAGATCGGCGTGCTCGCGGTCGCGACCGCGCTCGCGCGCAACCGCGAGGCCGCCGCCGCCATGGTCGAGGCCGGCCACGAGATCGTGAGCCACCATTATCGCTGGCTCGACTACCAGCACATGCCGATCGCAGTCGAACGCAAGCACGTGCGGCTCGCGGTCGAGACGCTGACGGAGATCGCCGGCGTGCGGCCGGTCGGCTGGATGACGGGGCGGCCGAGCCCCAACACGCGCAAGCTGATCGTCGAGGAGGGCGGCTTTCTCTATGACCGCGACGCGCTCAACGACGAGCTGCCGTACTGGGTCGAGGTCGCGGGCCGCCAGCACCTGGTGATCCCGTATTCCTACGAGACCAACGACAACCGCTTCGACGGCAACGTCGCGTTCGCGACCTCGCAGGACTTCTTCACCTACATGAAGGACACCTTCGACATGCTCTACCGCGAAGGCGAGAGCGAACCGCGGATGATGTCGCTCGCCTTGCACGACCGGCTGATCGGCCGTCCCGGCCGCGCCGAAGGACTGGCGCGATTTCTCGACTATGTGCTCAAGCACGATCGCGTGTGGATCTGCCGCGGCGTCGATATCGCGCGTCATTGGATTGCGCACCATCCGGCGCCGGCGGTAGCCTAGCCGGAACCGTAGCGCGTACGCGGAACAACATGGAAGGATCGAGAAGCCCTGCAACGGTTGCGCCCGAGCCGGCGGAGCTGATCGCACGCGCCCGCGCCATGATCCCCGCGCTCGCCGGCCGCGCGCTCGAGCAGAAGCAACGCCGCACCATCCTGCCCGAGACGATCGCCGAGATGCGGGCGGCCGGGTTCTTTCGCGTGCTGCAACCCCGGCGTTGGGGCGGCTACGAGATGGACCTCAATACATTCTACGACATCGAGATCGCGCTCGG
Source organism: uncultured Alphaproteobacteria bacterium (assembly GCA_963749815.1). Taxonomy (GTDB): domain Bacteria; phylum Pseudomonadota; class Alphaproteobacteria; order Rhizobiales; family Xanthobacteraceae; genus VAZQ01. The sequence continues at coordinate 87,018 of CAVVON010000034.1, forward strand.
CGAAGGCGACATGTCGGTCGGCTGGGTTTATGGCGTCCTCGGCGCGGTGACGTGGGTTATGGGAGTGCTCGACGATCGCGCCGCGCAGGACGTGTGGGGACGCGATCCCTCGGTGTTGATCTGCTCGTCGACCATGCCGGCCGGCAAGGCGACCGCGGCCGATGGCGGCTTTCGTCTGAGCGGACATTGGCGCTACGCAAGCGGTTGCGAATACTGCGACGTGGGCCTATCTCGGCGGCATGGTGCATGCCGGTGGCGCCGCGCCGGACTGGCGCTTCTTCGTCGTGCCGCGTGAGAGCTACAAGACCGTCGACACCTGGCAGGTCGCGGGCCTGCAGGGCACCGGCAGCATCGACCTGATCCTCGATGACGTGTTCGTGCCCGAATACCGCACGCAGCGGCTGCAGGACAATTTCATGCTCAAGGGCGCCGGGCAGGCGGTCAACACATCGGGGCTCTACCGGCTGCCGTTCGGACAGATTTTCGTGCGCGGCGTTTCGACCTCGGGTCTCGGCGCTCTGCAAGCCATGCTCGTCGGCGCTTATCGACCACAGCCGAGCGCGCGTGACCCGCGCCGGCGGTCGCGCGGCCGAGAATCCGGTGGTGCAGCTGCTCTGCGCCGAGACGGCGGCAGCGATCGACGAGATGCGCGACGACCTTGCACCGCAATTTCCGGACGCTGCACGACTATGCGTGCCGCGGCGAGATGCCTCCGCTCGAACTGCGGCTGCAGTACAAGTTCCAGTCGAGCGCGGTGATCGAGCGCAGCACGCTGCTCGGCGGCGCGCATGTTCAAGGCGGCGGGCGCCGCGGGTCTGTCGGATGAATTGCCGTTCGGGCGGATTCTCGCCGACCTGATGGCCGCGCGCCAGCACATTTCCAACCAGTACGAGTATTACGGCAGCAACTGGGGCGGCGCGATGTTCGGCCTGGAGAACAAGGATTTCCTGATTTGATCGGGTGTTCAGCCGCGCCGGCACGAAACGATAGGCGGTGCCGCTCTTCTCCACCATGCCGATGCCGGGCCAGGGCAGATGGAAACCGATCAGGGCCGTGCGCTCGGTCGCTAGCCGGTCGAGCAGGCGCTTGCGGGTCGCGACCGCGCGGTCGCTGTCGTCGTCGGTGCCCCAGTGCCACTCCGGCCGCGCGAACGACACGGCCACGTGGGTCAGCGCATCGGCGCCGACCAGCAGCGTCTCGCGCCCGCTCTCCACCAGGATCGACATGTGACCCGGTGTGTGGCCGATCGTCTCGACCAAGCTGATGCCGGGGGCGATCGTGTCGCCGTTCTTGCGGCGTTCGATCTTCGGTTCGAGGCGCTTGAGAATGCGGGCGCTGCCGCGCGCCATGCCCTTGAGCCAGTCCGGCACGCGCGTCGGTGTATCGGGATCGGTCCAGAAATCCCATTCCGCGGCCGAGATCACGTAACTCGCATTGGCGAAGCGTTCGTCGTCGCCGAAATCGTCGAGCGCGCCCCACAGGTGATCGGCGTGGCCGTGGCTGAACACCACCTTGGTGATCTTAGCCGGATCGAGCCCGGCGGCCTCCATGTTCTCGGTAAGCTTGCCGGCGGTCGGCTGGTGGTTCGCGCCCGAGCCGGCGTCGAGCAGGATCAACTCATTGCCGGCGGCGATCAGGCTGACATTGCTCGGCATCGGTCCGCCGTCGATGGGAAGCCCGTGAGTGGCGAACAAGGCGGCCCGTTCCGCGGGAGGCGTATCCGGCAGCGTCATCGACAGCGGCACCGTCAAGGTGCCATCGCTGATCACGGTGACGTCGATTGCACCGACGCGGCGGCGGACCGGCGGTACGGCGGCGCGGACGAATCCGGGCGGCAGCAGCGGGACGGCAAGCGCCGCCGCTCCCGTCAGCACCGCACGCCGCGACAGCGTCCTTGTCATCGAACGATCTCCCGCAGGGTCAGGTGAAAACGTCGGCCACGAAGCCGGCATACCATCCCATGTTTTCCTGCTGGGTCTGCCGCCGCAGGTCGGCGCTCTCGCCGGTCTTCGAGATGAACGTCTCGACCGCGGCGATCTTGCCGTCTTTCGGTTCGTAGCGGCCGCCCACTTTCACCGTATCGTCGGTCTCGATCATGCTCCAGCAGGTGTTGGTGTAGCGCGCCGGGAAGGTCTGCGCGCTCGCCAGCTCGCCGCGGATCATCATCGCCGCGATCTTGGCCTGGCTGTTGGCCGAGAATGCCGACTTCGGCATGTCGCCGGCAATGCAGGCGTCGCCGACGAGGTAGATGTTTGGATCGCTGGCCGACTTCATGCTGGCGGGATCGATCGCGCAATAGCCGCTCTGGTTGGCGAGGCCGGCGTCGCGCGCGACCTTGCCGGCCATTTGCGCGGGGATCACGTTGACCAGGTTCGCCTTGTAGCTGGCGAGGTCGGTGACGACCGTCATGGTCTTGGCGTCGACGCTCTTGATGCCGCCGTGCATCTTGGGGTCCTGCCATTCGATCATGCCCGGATAGTGCTTCTCCCAGCCCTCCTGGAACAGCGCCTGCTTGGAGAAGGTCTCCTTCGGATCGAGCACGACGATGCGCGAGCGCGTGTGGCCTTTGGCCTTGAGCACGTGCGCCATCATCGACACGCGCTCGTAGGGACCGGGCGGGCAGCGGTAGGGATTGGGCGGCGCGACCATGACGATTGTCGCACCATCCTCCAGCGCGTCGAGCTGCCGCTTGAGCAACTGCGTCTGGGCTCCTGGCTTCCACGCATGCGGCATGATCTCCGCCGCCTCCTCGGAATAGCCGGCGACCGAATCGAACTTGATGTCGATGCCGGGCGCGACCGCCAGCCGGTCGTAGGCGAGTTGCGTCCCGTCGGCGAGGCGCACGGTCTTCTTCTCGCGGTCGATCGCCTGCGCGGTCTGATGCGCGAATTTGATGCCGTATTTCGACGCCAGCGCGTCGTAGGAATGAACGATCGACTCCCAGGGGCGGAAGCCGCCGAGATAGAGATTGGAATGGAAGCAGGTGACGAATTGCCGCAACGGCTCGACCAGCGTCACGTCGATCGCGCCGTCCGAATCCTTGGCGACGTATTTGGCGATGGTGGCGCCGCCCGGGCCGCCGCCGACCACGACCAGCTTCGGCTTGGCCTGGGCCAGTGCGGGCAGCGGGAAGCTCGCGGCTGCGGCGGCAGCGCCGATGCCGCGAAGAAATTTCCGGCGATTGGACGCGATCATGGCGTTTTGTTCTCCGGCAGAGCGTTGGCTCGCGCTCATTTTCTGTTCGCGGCAGTCACACTTGCGAAATAGGCCGCGAGTGCGGCGATTTCCTGGTCCGACAAGCGCCCGGCAATCGTCTGCATGATCGGGTTGTCTCGCCGCTTCTGGCGATACTCGTCCATGATTGCAACGAAAGTCTGCTCAGGCCAGCCCACGATCGAGGGAATGCCCTCGGAACGGCCGGTGAGCTGATGGCAGGTGACGCATTCGGACGAGAGGTACTGGCCGAATGCCTTGTCGGCCTGCGCCTGCGCAGGGCCCGTTGACGACAGCGCCAGCGCGACTCCAAGACCGGAAGCGAGCCGCGCATTCTCGAGCATCACTCGACCTTCGGTCCAGTGCCGGTCTCCGGCGTCACGTCGATCGCGCGCGCGCGGCCGACAATCTTGGCTTCGCCGGGCGCGCAGTTGCTCATGCATGGCGACTTGCGCCAGAACTCCTTCTCGGTGACCTCGCGGTCGTCTTCGATGAAGTTCGGCTGGTTCGGCAGCTTGATCGCCTTGAAGGTCTCGGCGTTCAGTTCGAATCTCTCGTCCTTGATGATGTCGTTGAGATAGAGCACGTAGGCGGTGATGGCATAGAGCTCGTCGTTGGTGAGCGACTGCGCGTTGCCGAACGGCATCGAGCGGCGGATGTAGTCCATCACCGTCGATGCATAGGGCCAGTACGAGCCGATCGATTTCACCGGATCGTGGCTCGCGAGCGTACCGGCGCCGCCCATCAGGATCGGCCAGCGCCCGGCGCTTTCGCCGAACTCGCCGTGGCAGGCGGCGCAGCGCTCCAGGTAGAGCGGCTCGCCCTGTTTCACCGTGCCCTTGCCGGCCGGCAGTCCCTTGCCGTCGGGACGGATCGCGATGTCCCAGCCGGCGATCTCGTCGGGCGTCGCTTCGCGGCCGATGCCGAGCCGCTTCGAGGCGGCAAGTGCGGCGGGCGTCTGGGCGGCCGGCTTTGATTTCGGCTCGGCGGCAAGTTGCGACGCCGCGAAGCCACCGAGCGCGAGCGCAAGGGCAAGAACGCCGAGGGCCGTGCGAAGGCTACGAGACCTCGACATTCTCGACCTCGCCGTTCTTGTGCACGTGCCACGTCTGAATGCCGTTGTTGTGATAGATCGAGTTCACCCCGCGATGCTTGCGCAGTTCGTTCTTGGTCGGCTGCACGTAGCCGGTCTCGTCGATCGCGCGCGACTGCAACAGCAGTTCGCGGCCGTCCCAATCGAACTCGAAGTAGAAGCGGGTGAGGGCCTTGTCCCAGACCGGTCCGTCGATCTGCGCGGTGCGCCAGTTGCGCCCACCGTCGAGCGAGACATCGACGCGCGCGATCTTGCCGCGGCCGGACCAGGCGATGCCCGACAGCACGGTCAGGCCGGACTTGTGATTGAGCGGCGCCTGCGGGCTCGGGCTGGTGATGACCGATTTGGCGTCCATCACGAAGGTGAAGCGGCGAGCGGTGCCGTTCTCCAGGAGGTCGGTGTATTTCGAGGTCTCCTCGCGATGGTGCCAGGGCTGATCGCCGACCTCGATGCGGCGCAGCCACTTGACCCACATGTTGGCTTCCCAGCCGGGGATCACCATCCGCACCGGATAGCCGTTCTCCGGATAGAGCATCTCGCCGTTCATGCGGTAGGCGACCAGCACGTCGTCGAGCGCCTTGGCGAGCGGCAGCGAGCGGCTCATGGCGGCGGCGTCGCCGCCTTCGAGCAGCAGCCACTTGGCGGCGGGCTTGAGTCCGGCCTCGGCGAGCAGAACCTTGAGCGGCACGCCGGTATACATCACGCAATGCACCATGCCGTGCGTGAACTGGCAGCCGTTGAGCTGCGCGCCGCGCCATTCCATGCCGGAATTGGCCGCGCATTCGCAGAAGTGGGCGCGGTTGACCCGCGGCATGCGCTTGAGATCGTCGAGCGTGAAGATCAGCGGCTTGTCGACCAGGCCGTGCAGGATCAGCCGGTAGTCGGCGGGGTCGACCTCGGCGATGCCGGCGTGATGGCGTTCGAAGCACAGCCCGTTGGGCGTGATGATGCCGTCGAGTTCGTGCAGCGGCGTGAAGCTGACCGAGCTTTGCGGCGTCGCCGTCAGCCAGGCGACGTCGCGGCGGATGACGCCCGCTTCGTGCTTGGAGGGCTTGCCGTATTTGCGCACGGCGACGCCGTCGCCGAGCATCTTGGTCCAGTCCGGAATATTCGGCGGCTGGTTGGCGGGGTTGCCGGCCGCGACCGCCGGTCCCGCCAGCGCCGTCGCGCCGCCGGCCGCGAGCGCGGTGCGCAGGAAACGGCGGCGTGAGGGCCGCTCGCCTGCGTTCGGATCGATCACCCGGCATCAAGCTTCTCCGCAGTCTGCAAGGGTGCCGCGTGCGTCAGGCGCCCGTGACACGAACGTGATCGGTCTCCTTCGGAGCGACGACCTTCTTCTTCTGCGATGTAGTTGGTGACCACCTCCCAGATCGGCGGTCCCTCGGTGCCTTCGTTCACGCTCGCCCAGCCGGCGACCGTGTAGTCCTTGCCCGGATCGAGCGGCGCCCCGGTGCGCAACAGCGTGAGATCGGAGATGCGGCTGCCGATCGGCTTGCCGACGTCGATCGTGTAGCGGACGCCGCCGACGCGCACCATGTCGCCGCCCTGCTGATAGTAGGGATCGGGGTTGAACAGGTTGTCGGCGACGTCTTCGAGTATCTCCTTCAGCCGCGCGCCCGGTCATGGTCATGCGATAGGCGGCCGGGTAGGTGATGGCGGTGGCGTTGTAGATGTCCTCGCGCGTGATGTCGCTGTCGGGCAGCAGCGAGGTGCCCCAGCGGAAGCCCGGCGACAGCGCGATCTCGGCGTCGCGCTCGGCAAGGAGCGCATCGCAGATCAGATCGTCGAAGGTGCCGTTGAAGTTGCCGCGGCGGTAAAGCAGCGTCTCGGTGCGGCCGACCACCTGGCGCAGCATCGCCTCGTGCGGCGCGCGCACCGCCGTGATCTTCGCCGCCACCTCGGCGTCGGGCGCGATCGCGTCGGAGAACACCGGGATCAGCTTGAAGCGATAGTCCTTGACCGCGCCGCCGCGCACGTCGAGGTCGAGCCGCGACACGAACTTGCCGTGGCTGCCGGAGGCGACCAGCAAGGTCTTGCCGACCTTCACCACCTCGGGCAGCGCGTCGTGGGTGTGCGCGGTCAGGATCACGTCGATGCCGGTCACGCGCGCGGCGAGCTTGCGGTCGACATCGAAGCCGTTGTGCGAGAGCAGGACGACCAGCTCGGCGCCGTCCTTGCGCGCCTTCTCGACGTTGAGCTTGAGGTCGTTCTCGCGGATGCCGAAGGTCCAGTTCGGGATCATCCAGCGCGGATTGGCGATCGGCGTGTAGGGCAGGGCCTGCCCGATGACGGCGATCTTCACGCCGCCGCGCTCGATCATGGTCATCGCATCGAAGGCCGGCTCGTTCCACTCGGTGTCGCGCACGTTCTGCGCCAGGAACGGAAACTTGAGCTGCCCGACCAGTTCCTTCACCCGCTCGGCGCCGAGCGTGAACTCCCAGTGGCCGACCATGGCGTCCGGCTTGAGCAGCGCCATGCAGTCGACCATGTCCTGGCCCTTGCTGGCGAGCGACGTGTAGCTGTTCTGCCAGGTGTCGCCGCCGTCGAGGAAGGCGACGCGGTCGCCGCGCTCGGCGCGGATCGTCTTCAGGATGGTGGCGATGCGGTCGAGGCCGCCGAGCCGGCCGTAGCTCTGCGCCAGCGCCGCGAAGTCGACCGAGGTGAGCGCGTAGGCATCCGCCGAGCGGGCGGCGATCTTGTAGAGATCGAGGAACGCCTGGCCGCTGACATGGGGCACCAGACCCTTGGCCTCGCCGACGCCGAGATTGGCCGACGGCTCGCGGAACAGCAGCGGCACGAGCTGGGCGTGGATGTCGGCGATGTGGACGAGCGTGACGTTGCCGACCGCGTCGAAGCGCAGGAGCTCGTTCTGAGTGAGGCGCTGCTGGGCGAGCGCCCGGGTCCAGCCGCCGGGCAGCACGGCGGCGGTGGCGGCCATGACCTGGAGAAAATCACGCCTCGAGGTCATGCGAGCTCCCGTGCAGATTGCCGGTCAAGGACGCCAACAGGTTCGCGCGAGTGGAACCGACGCCACTGTACGAGACGGCAGCGTCTCGCCGTCAGCTCACCGTGATCGATTCCTCGCCGACGATTTTCGTGCCGTCGTCGTCGGTCCAGGTCAGCACCACGGGCCCGGATTCCTGCGCGCGGAACTTGAACTGGATGTACGGGTTGGCGGAGATCGCCGGCTCGAAATCGGCCGCGAACACTTCCTTGCCGTTCACCGTGCAGGTGAACTTGTTGAGGATCTTGCGCGGGATGGTGTTGCCGCTGTTGTCCTTGCGCAGTCCGGTCTCCATCACGTGCGAGACGAGCGCCTTGACCTCGATGAGGTCGCCCTTCTTCGCTTGCTTCTTGTCGAGCTTGATGCGCGGCTTCACGTCGGCCATTTTGCATTCCTCCTTGGCAGGTCCTGCGCGGCTCGCTTCAGCCGCCGCAGCCGCCGATGGTCACCTTCACCGGCTTGCTGGCCGTGAAGAAGGAGCCATCGTTCATCTTGGCGATCGCGACGACGTTCTGGGTCTCGGCCAGGCGGATGCGGGTATTGGCTTCGGCCACTCCGCTCGCGGGCGAGAAGTGGAACTGGGCAATGCCGCCGCGCGGATTGCCTTCGGCCACGATCAGCACGTCGGTCACGTAGGACTGCTCGGTCATCGGGCTTTCCACCGAAACCGTCATCGGCACGGTGTTGCCGTTCTCGGCGATCTCCGGCAGGTCGAGCCGCACGCGGCCTTCGGTCGGCGTCTTGCCGCCGGTGAATTTCTTGATCAGCTCGTCCGAATCGTTCTTTGCGAAGGCTGGAACCGTCGAGCGGCCCCACATGGCCGCGGCCAACCCGCCGATGCCGATTGCCAGCATGCTGCGGCGCGTGGCGGCCGTGGGCATTTCTTTCTCCGGGATTTCCTTGGCCGGCATTTCCGTCTCCCGAGTTCCGTTCCGGTTGCAGCACGCGGTGTGAACCGCAGTTCCGGACACATATGGGCGGCGCGAGGCCGCCGCAAACATATTCACATCTTTGCAAATAACTAGCCGCGCCGTCTGCGAAATGCAAGGGGGGCGGTGCGCGGGCGGTGAGACAAAGACGCCGCTTTTCATTCAAGGGCAGGCATGGTTTGTTCGCGCCGACGGGGCTTCGCGCTTCGCCGGTGCACAAAAATAACCGAAGCCGGCGGCAACTCGCGGGAGGATGACCAGGTGAAATTGAGCCATGTCCTGCTTGCAGCCGCGTGCGCCGTCGCGGCCTCTGCCGCGATCGCGATCGCTCAGGACGAAGAGACCGAAAAGGCGATCGAGCGCTACCGGCAGATGCTCAAGGAAGATCCGTGGAGCAATCCCGCGCTGCTCGATGCCGATCGCGGCGAAGCCTTGTGGACGACCGCGCGCGGCCCGAACAATGTGTCGCTCGAGCAGTGCGATCTCGGCAAGGGGCCGGGCAAGGTCGACGGCGCGTTCGCGGAGCTGCCGCGCTATTTCGCCGACGCCGGTCGCGTGATGGACGTCGAGACGCGCATCCTCTGGTGCATGGAGAAGCTGCAAGGCTTCAATCGCGCCGATCTGGTCAAGCGTCCGCATCCGGCCGGCGGCCAGCCGGTCAAGGAACTCGGCGCGATCGCGACCTTCGTGGCCAGCAAATCGAGCGGAATGAAATTCAGCGCCAAGCTCGACGAGCCCAAGGAGAAGGACGCGGTGGCGCTCGGCGAGACGTTGTTCTTCCGGCGCTCGGGCCCGTTCGATTTCGCCTGCGCGACCTGCCACGACGCCAAGGGTCTGCGCATCCGCCTGCAAGGGTTGCCGCATCTGTCGAACCCCGAGGAAGCGCGCAAGGTGGTCGGCGAGTGGCCGGCCTACCGCGTGTCGACGACGCACGTCATGACCATGCAGCACCGGCTCTACGACTGCTATTGGCAGATGCGCATGCCGGAGCTCGAACTCGCCTCCGAGGCGAGCGTGGCGCTCGTCAGCTATCTGGCGAGCCAGGCCAAGGGCGGCGAGATCGCCGCGCCCGGGCTCAAGCGCTGAAATGGGGGAGAGCAGCCATGCAACGCATCTCCGCCGGGATCCTTCTGATCGCGTTGTGCGCCGTGCCGGCCTCGGCGCAGCAGGCGCCCGCGGTCGACGCGGCGCGCGCCGATGCCGTGATCAAGTCGGCGTTTCCGACCGCGCCCGCCGACTGGCAGCCGCGGCTCACGCCCGACGAGACGATGCGGCAGTGCTCGGCCCACCGCAACAATCCGCCGCGGCCGGTCGCCGAAGCAATTCAACAGCGGGAGAAGGCGGCCATCGCCTATCCGCCCGATGGCAAGCTCGCCGGCGACTGGCAGAAGGGCGAGCGCATCGCGCAGTCGGGCTACGGCCTGCGCTTCACCGACTATCCGGCGCGCAATCCGAATGGCGGCAACTGCTATGCCTGCCACCAGATGACCAAGCAGGAGGTCAGCTACGGCACGCTCGGCCCGACGCTGCTCGGCTACGGCAAGCTGCGCAATTTCGGCGAGGCCGAAACCAAGGCGGCCTACGAGAAAATCTACAATTCGCAGGCGGCGCTGGCATGCTCCAACATGCCGCGCTTCGGCGCCAACAAGATTCTGACGATCGATCAGATCCAGGATCTCGTGGCGCTGCTGATGAGCCGGGACAGCCCGGTCAACAAGTAGCCAAAGGACATTTGCGCGCGCTATCATGCGCGCACGATCTCAGGACTTCAGGAGCACGTCTCATGATCACCAGCAGACGGAACATCGTCGGCGCACTCGCCGCCTCCGGCGCGGTGCTGGCCTCGACCGCTGGCGCGCGCGCCAATCCGGTCGCGCTCGATCTTTCGACGATCAAGAAGGAGACCGACGTCGCCTGCCTCTATCATTGCGACTTCGGCGACCCGCAGCGGTTCTCGCAGATGCTGCAGAACATGCTCAACCACTACTCGTCCTACGAGTTCGACAGCTTCAAGCTGAAGCTGGTCGTGGTGGCGCATGGCGCCGGACTCAAATTCTTCCTGGACGACCGCACCGGCACGCCGTGGGAGAAGGACACCATCGATCCCGAGCTCTACAAGCGATTCGTCGGGCTCACCAAGTACGGCGTCGAAGGCTACCTCTGCCAGATCACCTACAAGCGGCTGAACATCGATCCGGCGAAGACCAAGAAGGACGCCTTCCTCAAGTTCGTGCCGTCGGGCGTTGCCACCGTGGCCGAATTGCAGACCAAGGGCTTCGCCTATCTGAAGGTCGGCTGAGCGCGGGCGTCAGCGAACCGCCGGCTCCGATGCGCGCGCATCGGTCAGATGGCCGGGCAGGCTGCCGTTGCTCGTAGGCGCGCTCGGCGACGAACTTGAACAGCGCCAGAAAGTTCTCCGGCACCAGGTAGCCCTGGGAGCGCGCGACGGTGCGCTCGCCAGGCTTGCGCGCCGCCAGCCCCGCCGAGGCGTCCGGGAAGAACTGGAACGTCGGCGTGAAGCGGACGCCGTATTTCTGCGCCAGTTGCTTTTCGGAGAGCTTCTCGCCGTCGAAATCGACGACCTCGCGCGCGCCGATGATGTTGAGCTGGAGAATGTCGAAGCGCGCCTTGATGAACTCGGTGATGTCCGGCCTGGCGAAGTTGATGAGATGAATGTCGCGGCAATAGGGGCAGCCGCGCAACTCCCACATGATCGCAAACCGCTTGCCCTGCGCGGTCGCGCCGTCGAGATCGTCCGCAAGCTCGAGCAGGCTCTGCAGGAACCACGGCTCGTGATAGAGCCCGTCGTCGGTGAGCGTCGCCTGCGCGCGCGCCGGCGAGACGAACGCCACGGCGCTCGCCGATCCGGTCAGAAACAGGCGCCGCGACAGCATGGCGTCTCCGATAGCGACGGTTTTGCAGGCGTATACCGGACCCGCGCGGGCGCCGACAAGGCCGGCCGGTGCATAGGACCATACACATAAACAATATGTGTCAGCCCGCCGATCCGACCCGGTCAGGCTCCTGGAAACATATTCAATCCGCACTATATTTGGTGTATGGTCGCAGCCAAGCAAGGAGCCGATTTCTGATGTTCCGCCTGACGATGTTCGCCGCAACGCTCATGGTCGGCGTGCTTTGCGCTGCCGGTGCGTCCGCGCTCGAACTGGTGATGGTCCGCAGCGTGGGCTGCCCGTGGTGCGCCGCCTGGGACCGCGAGGTCGCCCCGGTCTATCCCAAGACCGAGATCGGGCAGCGGCTGCCGATTCGATCGATCGACCTCACCCGCACCGCCGACCTGAAGGCCACGCTGAAGAGTCCGGTGCGCTTCACGCCGACCTTCGTGCTGATCGACCAGGAGCGCGAGACTCGGCCGGATCGAGGGCTATCCGGGGCAGGAATTCTTCTGGGGGCTGTTGGAGAACCTGGTGCGCAAGCCGCTCGACGATCAAGCGGCCGCGCGGGCAGGGGGCTGACCGTCCAATGGAAACGCGCGTCATCGCCAAGCGCCGAGTGAAGACCGCGGACGAGAGCGATCTCGACACGCTGGTCGCCAATGCGCGCGAGGCGAGCGAGTTCCTGAAGGCGCTCTCGCACGAAGCGCGGCTGATGATCCTCTGTCTGCTGTCGAGCGGCGAGAAATCGGTGACCGAGATCGAGCAGATGCTGCGCCTGCGGCAGCCTGCGGTTTCGCAGCAACTGGCGCGGCTGCGCAGCGACGGCTTGGTGGATACCCGCCGGGACGGCAAGAATATCTACTATTCGCTGGCGCGCACCGAGGTGCGTGAGGTGATCGAGGCGCTGCACCGCGCCTTTTGCGCGCCGCGCAAGCCGCGCTGAAGGACGCCGCGGGTCCCACTTCGGCGCAAACCAACCGGTATGCACTGCAGATTTTGGCGCAATTTGCCTACCCATGGCGGTAATAGCGTAGGCGACAAAACCGTGACAGCTTATTACTCATAACGCATGCGAATTGGAACACGTGGCAGTTAAGATGTGCCGGGCGCAGAAGAAATGGAGGCGCCGAGATGGGTCGGGCGCGCCGACGGATTGATGTACCGCACTGTCACAAACAGCCAGTTGCCGGTCAGGGAGAGGCGGTCATGGACGCCCCTCGGCCAGGTGAGAGCCCGTCACTCTGCGTAACCAGTCCGGTCCGCGCGACGAGCTTTTGCCAGATTCTCCTCGATCCGATTGCAGGGATCGCCCAGGACAATTCGCTGACCCAGCACTGGGAGCAAGTGCCTCGCCGTGCGCTCTTGCTGGAGTCGGCCAATCCGTCCGAGCACTTCTATGCGATCTGCGAAGGCTGGGCGTTGCGATTCAAACGCTTCAAGGACGGCCGCCGCCACATCCTGAATTTTCTCATCCCTGGGGACTTCATCTACTCCGCGTTCACCGAATGCCCCGGCTACAACGTGCAGGCACTCACCAAGGTGCGCTACTGCAGGTTCTCGCGAACCGGGATCGAGGAGCAGATGCTGGGCAACCGACCTACCCTCGACGCTTTGATCGCGCGCGGCATCAACGAACGCACGCAACTGGCAGCCACGTTGGTGGCGGTCAGTCGCTTCGATGCCAGTGGCCGGATCGCGCATCTTGTTCTGCACCTCCGCGATCGGCTTGCGGCGCGCGGACTGGTGTCGGGCGACAGCATTCCGTTTCCGCTGCGCCAGTCGCACATTGCGGATGCCACCGGCCTGACCACCGTCCATGTCAGCCGGACCATTGGAACATTCCGTAAGGACGGCATCTTCGCGGTCGAGGACGGCATGTTGAAGATCTTCGATCTGGCAAAGTTGCGCCGGATCGGCGACGGCTGATTGCCGAACGCCACACTATGAACGACGGAACGTCAGGCCCGCACCAGGCGCACCGGCAGGGTCGTGACCGCACGTAGCGTGTTGTGCACCAGCCGTTCCGGCTTGCCGGCAAGCTCGATCGAAGCCACCCGCTCGAGCATCGCGATCAGCAGCATCTCGATTTCCATGCGCGCGATCATCTGGCCGACGCAGCCGTGGATGCCGGCGCCGAACCCGATGTGGCCGGCGGTCTTGCGGGAAATGTCGAAGCGCGTCGGATCCTGCCAGCGGCGCGGGTCGCGATTGGCGGCGCCGACGAACACGCAGATCTTTTCCTGATCGCCGATCGGCACGCCGGAGATGTCGGTCGCGCGCGTCGAGGTGCGGAAGAAGCACTGGAATGCGGATTCGAGACGCATCACTTCCTCGAAGGCGGGGCGCACCTTGGCGGGGTCCTGCCGGAGCTTCCGGTATTCGCCGGGGTTCTCGGCGAAGCAGAGCAGTGCATTGCCGAGCGCGAAGATGGTGGTGTCGATGCCGGCGGAGAGGAACGAGCGCACCAGCAGCGCTGCCTCCTGCTCGGTGACCTCGCCGGTGTCGGCGTATTTGTAGACTTCGGCGCCGAGACTGCCCGGGCGAAGCGCGGCGCGCGCGCAGCGCTGCATCACCCACGGCAGCACCGTGTCCACCGGCGCCAGCGAGGTATGATAACGCTCGTTCTTCGGACCCATGGTGTTGAACACCATGTTGCCGTAGGGGATCAGCGTCTCGCGCTCGTCGGCGGCGATACCGACCGCATCCGGAAACACCTTCAGCGTATAGGGCTGCGTCACCTCGGCGATCGCGTCCAGCGAGCCGAGTTCGAGCGCGCGCTCGATCAGTTTGACCGCGTGCTGATAGAAGCCGTCGCGCAGTTCGCGCAGGTTGCGCGGCGACAGCGCCCGGTTCATGACCGTGCGGGCGCGGGTGTGCACGGGCGGATCGGTTTCCAGCAGCAGGCTCGGCGGACGCCAGTTGCCCTCCTTGTGGAAGTTGGCGAGGCCGACACCGGCGCCGGACCCGAAGGTCTGCCAGTCGTTGAGCACGGCGCTGACCTGCTCGTAGCGCGCGATCGCCCAGCAATCGTAGCGGGTGAGCCGCACGACCGGTCCGGCTTCCCGCAACCGTTCGTGAAAGGGGTAGGGGTCGGCGAGGAACTCGTCCGCAAACGGATCGATGTCCGAGGTCACCGCGCGGTCATTCAGCGTCGACAACATGGGAAATCTCCGCTTCGGGCGTTGGTGCGCCCATCCTCAATGCATCACCGACCCGCCGTCAACCACGATGGTCTGCCCGGTGATGAAGTCGCTGTCGGCCGAGGCCAGGAAAACCACGGTGCCGATGAGGTCCGCGGGCAGCGCGTCGCGCTTGAGCGCGCGTGTTGCGGTGTTGCCGCCGACCGCCGCCTCGTCGTAGTCGGGGTTCGCCTTCACCCCCTCGCTCAGGATCAGCCCGGGCGCGATGGCGTTGACGCGGATGCCGTAGGGACCAAGCTCGCGCGCAATGCAGCGGGTGAATGCGACGATCGCGCCTTTCGAGGTGACATAATGCGTGACGTACGGTGTGCCCTTGAACAGCGTGCCCGACGCGACATTGATGATCTTGCCGTAGCCGCGTTCGCGCATCTTCGGCACCACCGCCTTGGCGCATTCGAAGCTGCCGCGGACGTTCACCGTCAGCACCTTGTCCCATTCCTCCGAGCTGATCTCGGTGAACGGCTTGAGCGACGAGCGCCGCGAAGATCGCCGCATTGTTGACCAGGATGTCGACCGAGCCGAGCTCGGCGGCGGTCCGATCGACGAAGGCCGTCACCGCCTTGGCGTCGCAGACGTCGACCGTGCCGGCGATCGCCTTGCCGCCGGCCGCTTCGATCTCGCGCGCCGTGCCGGCGCAATCCTGGATGTCGCAGACCGCCACGCTCGCGCCGGCGGCGACCAGCGCCTTGGCATAGGCGCGACCGATGCCCTGGCCTGCGCCGGTGACGATCGCGACCCGGCCCTTCAGTCGTTCCATTTTGGCTTCCCATCGTTACGGCGCACATTAGAGCATGATCCCGAAAAGTGGAGGCCGGTTTTCGGAAAAGATCATGCTCCAGCAAAGAGCCGCATCAGACGGACAATCGCTGCCTGATCGTTTCGTCTGCCATCACCTCGGACGGCAACCCATGCGCGATGATCTGGCCTTTTTCCATCACGTAGCAGGAGTTGCTGAGCGTCGCGGCGCGGCGGACGTTCTGCTCGACCAGCAGGAGCGCAATGCCGTCGTCGCGCATCTTCGCGAGCGCCTCGAAGATCTCGTTGACGATCATCGGCGCGAGCCCCTCGGACGGCTCGTCGACCAGGAGGAGCTTTGGATTGCCGATCAGCGCGCGTCCGATCGCCAGCATCTGCTGCTCGCCGCCGGACAGCGTCTTGCCGAACTGCCGGCGGCGCTCGCCGAGCCGCGGAAACAGCGCGATCACCCGGTCGAGCCGGCGCTGCCGCTCGGCCGCGCTCTGCCGCAGGCTGAACAGGCCGAGCGTCAGGTTCTCCTCGACCGAGAGCGTACCGAAGATGCGGCGGTCCTCCGGGATGAAGGCGATGCCCTTGCGGAAGATGCGGTCGGGCGACTGTCCGCCGATCTCCGTACCCGCGAAGGTGACGCGTCCCGACGAAGGTCTGAGCCAGCCCATGATGGTGCGCAGCGTCGTGGTCTTGCCGGCGCCGTTGCGCCCGAAGATGCTGACGATCTCGCCGGCATTGACTGCAAACGAGATGCCGCGCAGCACCGGCGCGAACGCGTACTGCGCGTGCAGGCTGTCGACCTCAAGCAGCGGCATGGTCGACCCCGAGATAGGCCTGGCGGACGGCGGCGCTGGCGGAGCACTTCGCCGGGCGTGCCTTCGAACAGCTTCTGGCCCTGATGCATGACGATCACGTGGTCGGAGAGGCTCATGACCAGGTCGATGTCGTGCTCGATCAGCAGCACGGTGACGCGCCCGGCCAGCGACTTGATCAGCGCGTCGATCTCCGCGGTTTCGGACGGCGACATGCCTTGCGTCGGCTCGTCGAGCATCAGGAGTTTCGGATCGAGCGCCATGCAGAGCGCGATCTCGACGCGGCGCTGATCGCCATGCGACAAGATTGCCGACCAGTTCGCCGGCCTGGGCGGCGAGGCCGAACTCGCCGAGAATCGTGTGGGCGCGTTCCCGCGGTCCGGTCAGCCGGTCGAGGCGGACGAGATAGCGGCTGCGGCGTTCGAGGGTCTGGCAGGCGAGCCGCACGTTCTCGAGCACGCTCAGGCCGAAGAACAGGTTGGTGATCTGGAACGAGCGCGCGACGCCGAGCTTCACCAGCCGAAACGGCGCTCGTCCGGTGATGTCGTAGCCTTCGAGTTCGACCGTGCCGGAGTCGGGCGGCAGCGTTCCGGCGATGAGGTTGAAGGCGGTGCTCTTGCCGGCGCCGTTCGGCCCGATGATCGAGGTGATGCGGTTCCTTTCGGCGGTGAAGCTCAGATTGTCGACCGCGCGCAGGCCGCCGAACGCCTTGTTGAGTGCGGTCACCTTGATCATGGGGCGGCCTTGCGCCGGGTCAGCAGGCGCTGGGCCAGGCCGCACAGCCCGTCCGGCAGGAACATGACGAAGACGATGAAGATGACGCCGAGCACGAACAGGTGGCGCTCGGTGTAGCTGCCGACGATCGACTTCGAGAAAGACGATGATCGCGCTGCCGGCGAGCGGGCCGAGCAGCGTGCCGACGCCGCCGACCAGCGACATCACCACCGCCTTGGTGGAGATTTCGAATCCGAACAGGTCGGGCCCGACGAAGCCGCGCAGCAGCGGATAGATCAGGCCGCCGAAGGCGGCGATCTGCGCCGCCAGGAGATAGGCCAGGAGCTTGTACCAGAACGGGTTGTAGCCGAGATAGGGAACGCGGTCGGGATTGTCGCGGATGGCGCGCAGCACCGAGCCGAAGGCGGTCGCGAGAATCCGGCGCGTCAGCAGATAGAGCAGCACGATCACGGCGAGCACCGCGTAGTAGAAGACCAGATTGTTGTGCAGGTCGAGCGTCGCGACGCCGGGGATCAGCGTGATGGCGGGAACCGGGATGCCGAGCAGACCGTCGGAGCCGCCGATGGCGCGCGTGTTGTGGGCAATCTTGGAGAGAATTTCGGCCGCGCCGAACGTGATCAGCGCGAAGTAGACGCCACGGGCGCGGATCGCTACCGCGCCGAGCAGCAGCGAGAACAGGCCGACCGCCGCCATCACGGTGAGCATCACCAGCCAGAACGACTGCGTGACGTGAAGATACATCAGCGCGGAGATATAGGCGGCGAGGCCGAAATAGGCCGCCTGGCCGAGCGACAGAAGTCCGGCATAGCCGAGCAGGATGTCGACGCTGAGCGCGACCGATCCGAGCAGCAGCATCTCGATCGCGAGCCGCGTGTAGAACGGCCCGCCGATCAGCGGGAACACCAGCGCGACGGCGAGCATGACGAGGCCGAGCCAGCGCAACGGCCGCGACGAGATGTCGGCCGGGCGCAGCGCCCGCATCAGGCGTTCGCCGACCGTTGTCGACCGTGTTCGCGCGCTGCGCCTTCGCGCTCGCCGCGTCCGTCGGCGGCATCAGGCGGCTCCGAGCCGGTTGAACAGGCCGCCCGGACGCACCACCAGCACCAGGAGCATCACGCCGTAGACCAGCGTCTCGGCCCAGACCGGCGGGATCCACAGGCTGGCGAGGCCCTGCACCTGCGCCAGCAGCAGCGCGGCAATCACGGCGCCGACGATGCTGCCCATGCCGCCGACGATGACCACGGCGAACGCCATCACCAGGAAGTCGTGGCCCATGGTCGGAAACACCGCATAGATCGGGCCGAGCAGCACGCCGGCGAGTCCGGCGAGCCCGCAGCCGTAGAGAAAGGTCAGCCCGTACACGAGCCGGATCGGAATGCCGAACGACGCCACCATGGTCGGATCGGCGGCGGTCGCGCGCAGCACGGCGCCGATCTGGGTCCGATACACCAGCCACCAGGTGGCGACGATCACCAGCAGCCCGAACGCGAACACGAACAGGCGATAGCTCGGCACCACGATGCCGGCCGCCTGCACGACACCGGAGAGCGGCGCGGCGATCGCGCGCGTTTCGGTGCCCCACACCACCTGCGCGACGTCGCGCAGGATCAGGCTGACGCCGAACGTCAGAAGGAGCGTGACGACGGCGCGGTCGGCCCGCGGCAGCAGCGGCCGGATGCCGAGCTCCTCCAGGCCCCAGCCGACCAGGCCGACCAGGATCGGCACCATCACCAGCGCGCCCCAGTAGCCCGCGCCCCAGCCGATCAGCGTGAAGGCGGCGTAGCCGCCGAGCATGTAGATGTCGCCGTGCGCGAGGTTGATGACGTCGAGCAGCCCGAAGATCATGGTCAGCCCGAGCGCCACCAGCGCGAGCGCCACGCCGATGATCAGCGCGTCGATCACCTGCGGCACGACCACGAAGTGCAGATAGGGCAGGAGGTCTTCCATCGGACGGGCGTGTACCTCGGATGATTTTTTACAGATGTACCGCGCGACCTGTCGCCGAAGCAAATGGCCCCGGTTCATATCATCAATTTACGAAGTTGGTTCCAAAAAAAGCCACGTCATCTCAGGCGGACTGTCATTTGTGCGTTCTGAACGAGAAGGACTTCGATCCCGCTTCTGGCGGGTCTCTTCTTTGTCGCGCGCCATCACTTCGACTGCGGCGCGATGCTCGCAGCAATGGTCCGATATTTCTCATAGTCACTGCGGAGCAGGGCGTCGAACTGCTCGGGCGTGCCGCCTGCAACTTCTTCTCCCTGTTGTTGCAGACGCGAGATCAGATCGGGATCGTTCAGCGCTTTCTCGATGGCTTTGTTCAGTCTCGATGTCACCTTAGCCGGCATATGGGCTGGCCCGATGACGCCGTACCAACCGTCGATCGCAAACCCCGCGAGGCCCGCTTCGGCAACGGTCGGCACTTCGGGCATGGCTTTGACGCGCTGGCTGCTGGAGACCGCAAGCGCCCGCACTTGCTTCGAATCGACGAATGAACGTGCTCCCGCGATGCTGGAAAAATACATATCAACATCGCCTCGAATGACCCCGACCATTGCTGGCGCTCCACCCTGATAGGGGACGTGCACAGCCTTTACACCAAGAAGCGTCACAAAAAGTTGGCCGGCCAGATGGGGCGCGCTGCCCGGTCCCGCCGATGCAAAGGCGATAGAGGGGTGCTGCTCCGAAGTGGAGAAATCACGGATCGTCTTGAATGTAGATTTCGAAGACGTCACTAGGACATAGGCTGATCGCGTCACCTGACTGATCGACGTAAAATCGGTGAGCGTCTGATAAGGCAGGCTTTTGTTGATATTGGGATTGATCGTGTGCGCTGGCGAAATCAGCAGCAGGGTGTAACCGTCCGGAGCGGCGGCTGCGACGGAAGCCGTCCCAATCACGGTTCCTCCACCTGGCCGATTTTCAACGACGACCGACTGACCGAGGATCTTGGTGAGTTTGTCCGATACCAATCTTGCAACGGAGTCGTTGGCTCCGCCGGGTGCAAACGGAACAACGAGCCGAATAGTGCGTTCGGGAAATTCGGCACGGGTCTCTACCGCATAGAGCACAAGCGCCAGCAAGGCGACGATCACCGCGCGCCACGTCATCATGGGTTGGTCCTGGCCGTTCGCTTGCCGATCGTGCCTGTGACTATCGTTGCAGGACGCACATCTTGCGCCGCGTGTTCTGAAACAAAGAGCGCATTCGTTCGGTCCAAGGCGTCTTGCGGGCCTTGAGACCTTCGGGGCTTTCGAACGCATCCTTGATCGAAAGGTCGTAGGCGGTCAGATAGCGTGGGCTGAGATCGGTGTCCGCGACATAGCGGCGGGCGCGCTCCACGCCAGGAACGCCGACCAAACGTGGAAGATGCTCGTCATCGTACCAAGCGTTGTAGTCATCGACCACGTCGGCGGGAATGTCGGTGTGAACGATGTAAAGCCACGGGGCGGGAGACTGTAACTTGACACCGACATCACGAGCTAGGTCGAAGGTGAAGACCTCTTCCGAGGGCAGGACCGCATCTATGTTCCGCCAATTGCTACTGCCACCTTGGGATTCGATCCAGAGCAGATGCTCTTCGGCGCCGCTGTCGACGCGATAGCGAAAAATCCGCTCTTCGCTCGAAGCTGCCGAAATCCGCCGGTCAAAGGGCCGCACGTCGGCCCCATGCAGCCATACCGTGGCTAGCCGATTCATCGGGGCGAGCTACACTGGTTTGTCGCCTTTGAGCATAAGCCGATAGAGATAACGCACCTCTTCGACCGGGTAATCGCCATTGGCCTTGTGCATCAGGCAACGGTTGTCCCAGATGACGACATCGCCGGAGCGCCATTTGTGGAAATATTGAAACCTTAGTTGGGTTGAATGTTCCAAAAGTTCATCGAGCAACGGCAGTGCTTCCGTCTCGCTCAGACCAATGATTTCTTCGATCCTGATGGGGTTGATATAAATTGCCTTGCGACGAGTGCGGGGATGGATCCGAACCAGCGGATGGATCACAGAGGCCGTCGCGATTTTTTGTTGTTCGCCGGGCAGTTTGGGGAGTTTCCGCTCGCTGTACTTGCTCTGATAGACGTGGCGTGCTTTGAGGCCGTCGATCTTCTTTTTCATCCGTTCAGGCAGCGCGTCGTATGCCTCATACATATTGACGAATTGAGTGTCTCCGCCGGTCTTCGGTAGCTTCACGGCATAAAGAGCCGTCGCCTTAGGCGGTTCGGCGTGATTAGAATGATCGGTGTGGTAGCCCTCACCGGGGATGTAGACCTGTCCATCCTCTGTTTTGTCCTGATTGGAGACGTAATGGATCTCGGGACATTCCGGAACTTGGAACCGGGAATTGTGCTGCGGGAAGATCTCACCGAAGATTTTCATCGCATCTAGAAACTGCGGCGCGCTGAGCCTTTGATCGCGGATCGCCAGCACTGAGTAATCCGCAAATGCTTGGTCCAGGCCCTTCGACTCTCTCCATCCAGGGGTTTGCTCAGGTCGATGCCGCGGATTTCTGCGCCCGTATGCGGAGAGAGAGGTTTGATCGAAAATGACAGGGTTGCTTGGTCCATGGATTGTTCCCGGATAGGTCAGCAGAAAAGAATATCACCCGAACATCGTGGAGTGAAAGAATAAATCGACCAGGCGTCCCGAGGTGTGCTCAGGCCCCAATCCAGGGCAATCGGAAACTCGCTGCGATCGACGCGCCGGCGGTCAAAGACACGTCGCGATCCGTTCGGCGGGAGTTCGATCACCGCCCAATCTCGGTGGACTTCGACGAGCCGGCCGCCACTGACGGCCCACAGGAGACCGGCGCTGCCGAGGTGCGAGAGAGGCTGATTTCGGCGGCAGCCAAACAGGACGACAAGGTCCCAGCCAAACTTGGCGGCTCGCTCCGCCCACTTTTCATCTGAGGTCACGAAACGGTTGCAGTCGTCCAGGAACTGGCGCCATCGATGCTGTGGGATGCCGGGTAATGGCGACTGGTAGGCGAGGCGCGCAACTCCCTCGAGCCAACTGGTGGGGATTGGCGGTGCGACAGATGGGGTAATCGGCCGGCGGCTTGTGGATAGCTGAAGAATTTGGGTGCTGCGCTTCAGGCTGATGGTGAAACGAGGTCCGTGGTTACGGCCTCAAGCATCAGAAGGAGAAGCGCAGCATGGACCATTTTGCTGGACTGGACGTTTCGGTCAAGGACACGAGCGTCTGCATTGTGGATGACACGGGCAAGATCGTTCGGGAAGTGAAGGTGGCGAGCGAACCTGAAGCGCTGTTGGCGGTGCTGAAGAGCCCCGCCTACCACTTCAAGCGAATTGGATTGGAAGCCGGGCCGTTGTCGCAATGGCTTTACAGCGCGCTGGCCGAAGCGGGCTTGCCGGTGATCTGTGTCGAGACGCGGCACATGCGGGCGGCGTTGAAGGCGCAGATTAACAAGACAGACCGCAACGATGCGCGCGGTATGGCACAGATGATGCGGGTTGGGCTTTACCGTCCGGTGCATGTGAAGACGCTGCGCAGTCAGAAACTGCGGATGCTGCTGACCCATCGCAAGCTGCTGCAGTCGAAGGCGATCGCTATCGAGAACGACCTGCGCGGCACCTTGCGCAACTTCGGGCTTAAAGTCGGCATGGTTGGGAAGGTGAGGTTCGAGGCGCGCATTAAGGAGCTTGTCGAGAGCCAGCCCGATTTGGCGGTGATGGTCGAGCCGCTACTCCTTGTTCGGCGGGTGCTACGCGAACAGATCGTCATCCTGCATCGCCGCTTGCTGGTCATCGTCCGGGACGATGAGGTGTGCCGGCGCTTGATGACGACCCCTGGTGTCGGCCCCGTCGTGGCGCTGACCTATCGCGCCACGGTCGATGTGCCCGCTCGCTTCCGCAAATCCAAGTCAGTCGGGGCGGTGTTTGGGCTGACGTGCGCCAAGTATCAATCGGGCGAGATCGATTGGAGCGGCAGAATATCACGCTGCGGAGACGAGATGATGCGGGTCGATGCTCTACGAAGCAGCTCAGAGCATGCTGGTGCATTCGAAGAAATGGTCGTGGCTCAAGGCCTGGGCGATGCAGATCGCCAGGCGCCGCGGAATGAAGAGGGCGATCGTGGCGCTGGCACGCCGGCTGGCCGTGATCATGCATCGCATCTGGGTTGATGGCACCGAGTTCCGCTGGACCCGGGAACAGGCCACCGCAGCCGCATGACAACCGTGCAGGATCAAATCGGATAGGAGGAAACTCGAGCTCCACCGAGCGGTGGAATGATGTCCCTCGCGGGACGATGGATGAGGTGAGATCGTACTTCCGCTTGGACCTGCCGTCACACTGACGACAAGGCCGCCTAAAAGATTGTTCCGCCTCGTCTTCGAATCCCATGATGGAAGGGCCTTGGTGCCAATTCCGAAGAGAAGCACGAGCCCGTGAGCGACATCGACACCGTAGTGGTGGATAGTCTGAAAGCGCTTGACCCCGAACGGCCGATTAGAGAAGCGGCTCGGGCGCACGCGGCATGGTGCCTTACCGAGCCAGGAGCATTCACCCCGAGCCGACCAGCCCGCACGACGTGAGCCGGAGCTTCACCGCGGGTAATGGACCGCACAGGTGATGCGGCCTGCCGAGCATCGAGCCTTCGGGCCATAGGGCTCGACGAAGAGCAATACAGGGCCGCCGCGAAGCCTCCGAGGTCTCGGCCGACGACCCGAGCGGTGCAGTTGTGAGACAGCGTCAAGCGGAGAAGTTCGAACGCGTGTACATGACGGCTGGTATCGGGAAACGATCGGACCGTACATGTACTCGTCACCAGAGGCGCTAGTCGTTTTTGCAGAGATTGCCGAACGTGCCGCTCACCGTGGTGCAGAAAATTCCGGCGATGGTGCCGAAAAGTGCGCTCGGGTCTCCTGGTCTCGCATTGGGATGGATGCGACTGGCGGAAGTCTGTTGCGACTGAACGTTCATGCACTCGGCGCAGCATCCAGAACTGAGCCGCGCGGAGGCTCCAGGAAGCAGATGCTGACGGAGCTTGTGCAGGACTCGCCAATCGCACCAAAATACTGGGCGGTAACTGCTGTCGAGACGCGCGGCTCCGGAGACGAATGGCGAGATGGCTCACGAGACGTTGTGCCCGCAGGGCCGTTGAAACTGTTCTTAAAAGGACTATTTAAAGGACTTGTGAGAGGCCGAAACAGCGAAGATCGCCCAATGAACGCAGCATCAAGGACCAGGGCGCCAACCACTCAAAAGAGAACAGTCTCGCGTGGTCGGCTGCCCAATGCCCATTATCGCACCCGTGAATACCTCACGGAGAAAGAGGTCGAGCGGCTGATCAAGGCTGCCGGCGACAACCGCCACGGCCATCGGGACGCGACCATGATCCTATTGGCGTTCCGGCACGGCTTGCGGGCGTCGAGTTGTGTTCGCTCCGCTGGGACCAGATCGATTTGACGCAGGCCAAGCTGCACGTCGTGCGCGCGAAGAATGGCATGCCGTCGGTTCATCCGCTCACCGGCACCGAGCTTCGGGCGCTTCGGCGGTTGCAGCGTGAACAGGAGCCTGGGCGATACGTGTTCATGAGCGAGCGCGGGGCGCCGATGAGCGCGGTTGGGTTTCGGCGAACGATCACCAGGCTTGGGGAAGCCGCGCGAATGCCATTTCCGATCCACCCGCACATGCTCCGTCACTCGACCGGCTACAAGCTGGCGAACCAGGGCGTCGATACACGCTCTCTCCAACACTACCTCGGTCACAAGAACATCCAGCACACGGTGCGATATACGGAGCTTTCGCCTGAACGGTTCCGGGATTTTTGGAAAGATTAGTGCATGGGCGAGGGCAGGGTAAGACAACGAATTAGCGACGTCGGAGATTTGAGGATCTTCTCGCCGCCGCGTTCAACGTCCAACAGGAACGAAGCGGAAGCGCATCCTACTCGCCCCAGCGCTTTCAAAGGGGGCCGCAGTGCCAGATTGAGTTAGTTGTTGTGATCGGGGCATTTGTGGTGACGTTTATTCTACAAGCCCCTCGCGAAGGCTGCAGATGAGGCATTTCAACAGACTAGTCAACTATGTTTTTACCGGCAAAATAGCCCCTGAGGATGCGCCTGAAATCGTCGATCGGAAATTATGCACAGTTCTGGTGCACGAGATCAGGTTTAATCGCTACGCCAGGTACTACTTGAGCCGGTTCAAGATGGACACGGCACGCATTAGCAAGACATATGTCGGCACCCAGGTTCATTTTGAATTGGAAGTCGAAGGCGATGACGTCATTCTTGAATACCTCAAGGCCGACAAGAGGACAGTGGACTACGGATTCAAATCTGCGCACATTTCGCTACCGGGAAATATTGAGCAAACCGAAAAGGCACTTCGATTGATTTTTGCAGAGCACTGCAAAAGTGAAAATCCAAAACCTCCGTTTTGACCGGGGTAGGTGAGAGTCGCCCTGCATCGGCCGTTTCGAGAGTGAGGGTAGGCCGTCAGCGGCACGGTGGCGATGTCCGGTATTGGCGTGTGCATTCAATCGGTCAGTGCAACACCGCCTCGGACGAGCGCCATCGACAGTAAGCCGGGAGATCAGGCGCAACGGCGGCAGTCAGGCCTATCGTGCAAACTGGGCTGAGCGGCGTGCCTGGGAGCGGGCGTTGCGCCCCAAGCCTTGTCGTTTGGCGCTGCATAGGCAGCTACGATGGCGCGTGGCGCAGAAGCTCGCGCTGCAATGGTCGCCAGAGCAGATCTCCGGCTGGCTGAAGCAGGAGTTCCCAACTCACCAAGACATGCAGATATCTCACGAAGCGATCTATCGCAGCCTCTTCATCCAGACCCGTGGCGTGCTGAAGAAGGAACTGACGGCGCAGTTGCGGACCGCGCGGCGGATGCGCCGCCCCAAGAGCCACAACGTGAACAGCGGACAGGGACATATCCTCGATATGGTCTCCATCCGCGAGCGGCCCCCCGAGATTGAGGATCGCGCCGTGCCGGGTCATTGGGAAGGACACCTTCTTACCGGAGCGAGCGACACGCACATCGCCACCCTCGTCGAGCGCAACACCCGTTTCACGATGCTCGTCAAGATCCGCCGCAAGGACACGACGACTGTTGTTGCTGCGCTTACCAAGCACATCCGCAAGCTGCCCGAGGAGCTGCGACGCTCCCTGACCTGGGATCAAGGCAAAGAGATGCATGCCCACAAGCGCTTCACGATTGCCACCAACGTCCAGGTCTACTTCTGTGATCCGCGCAGCCCCTGGCAGCGCGGCTCAAACGAGAACACCAACGGCCTGCTGCGTCAGTACTTCCCGAGAGGAACCGACTTCTCTCGCATCTCTCAGAGTGATCCGAACGCGATTGCTCTGCGGCTCAATCAACGTCCGCGCAAGACCTTGGGCTTCGAAACGCCAGCCGATAGACTACAAGCGGTGTTGCACTGACCGGTTGAACGCACAGCGCAATAGCAGACAACATTTGCTGTCGTGAGCATTTCCGTTTTTGACCGTGCGCCCCGAAGGCGCGAATCACCAGTGGAGGAAAATTCCACCCAGAGAGTTGTCGATTGATCTGGAAGCTGACGAGCGGCTCGGTCGGGCAACCGGAAGGGCTGGAGCCTCGTGACAAAGGTCGCCTCGGGCGATTGAGCGATCCGATGGGCCGTAACATGTGTGAAGCCTGAGCAGGCCTCGAAAGTGACAATGTGGATGCCGACCCACCGGTCAAAGGGGGAAGGCTGCATGAGCGGGGAAGCAATCGACACGCGCACCCGCTCGATCCGCCGGGGTAGTGGGCACGGCACGTCGGAAAGGTGGTTCGGGTAATCGGGGGAGACCCGTCATGCGCGAGGGTAACGGCCTCAACGTCACGTCAGGTGGTGGCCATGGCGGGAGTCGGACAGGGTCGTATGAGCGTCGATGCCGGGTAACGCCGGCGGAGCAAAGGGCCCTGCCTTCTGGCATGCTTTCGAAGATGGTGAGGTGATGGTGATTGGCGATGAGCCTCGCAACACCAGATAAGATCCGGAGCCTTCAGAGGAAGCTCTATTGCAAGGCGAAGGCGGAGCCCGCTTTCCGCTTCTATGTGCTCTACGACAAGATTTGCCGTGAGGATATTCTACTCCATGCCTATCGGCGCGCTCGCATCAATGCGGGGGCTCCGGGCGTGGACGGAATCACTTTCGCACAGATCGAGGAACAGGGCCTGGACGCATGGTTGGCGGGCTTGCGCGAGGAATTGGTCTCGAAGACGTATCGGCCCGATCCGGTGCGGCGTGTGATGATACCGAAGACGGGGGGAGGCGAGCGTCCGCTCGGCATTCCGACGATCCGTGATCGTGTGATCCAGACCGCCGCCAAGCTCGTGCTCGAACCGATCTTCGAGGCCGACTTCGAGGACAATGCCTATGGCTACCGGCCCGCTCGCGGGGCGGTAGCCGCGGTCAGGCAAGTGCACCGGCATCTGAGCCGGGGTTACACCGATGTCGTAGATGCCGACTTGTCCCGCTACTTCGATTCAATTCCGCACTCCGAGCTACTGAAATCAGTGGCCCGACGGGTCGTGGATCGTCACGTCCTGCGCCTCATCAAGATGTGGCTCAGGGCGCCGATCGAGGAGCGGGATGCTGACGGAACCCGGCGCATGAGCGGTGGCAAGGGCAACAAATGCGGCACGCCGCAAGGCGGCGTCGCAAGCCCACTACTCGCCAACATCTACATGAACCGGTTCCTGAAGCACTGGCGTCTGTCCGGCTGCGGCGAGGCCTTCCGGGCCCACGTCGTCTCCTATGCCGACGACTTCGTCATCCTCAGCCGCGGACGCGCGGCCGAGGCGCTGGCGTGGACGAAGGCGGTGATGACGCGGCTCGGGCTGACACTCAACGAGGCCAAGACCTCGCTGAGGGACGCCCACAAGGAGCGCTTCGACTTCCTTGGCTACACGTTCGGCCTGCATCATCCATACAAGTCGACCGTGCGCCGTGCATGAATACCAGCCCCTCGAAGAAAAGCGTGCAACGGTTGAAGGCGAAGATCCGCGACTTGCTGGTGCCCAGCAACACCGATCCGTGGCTGGAAGTGTGCGACGAGCTGAACAGGTCACTGCGCGGCTGGTCCAACTACTTCTGCTACGGGACACGCGTTAAGGCATCCCGCAGCGTCGACGACTTCGTCCGCGACCGGGTGCGTGCATTCCTCGCTCGACGGCACAAGGTGGCAGGGCGCGGCAATCGCCGGTTCACGTTCGATGTGATCCATCGGGAACGCGGCGTGCTGTGTCTGGAACGTCTGCCCCGGACTGCCCCGTCGTGGGCTTTGCGGTGAAGCCAGTCGGAGAGCCGGATGCCGGAGATCGGCACGTCCGGTTCGATGAGCGGGGATGGGAAACGGAGCGATGGCCAGATGGCCCCAAGCTACCGCGCCCATCCTCAACTCTAC
>CAVVON010000035.1:0-16572 GCA_963749815.1 uncultured Alphaproteobacteria bacterium
GTGTCTGGTCCGGTAGCTCAGATCTCTCCGTTCGTGCCCGCGAAAGCGGGCATCCAGTCTTTGATTTCGCCAATATTTCGATTTCTGGTCCCCGCTTTCGCGGGGACGAACGGGGCAACGCGACTTGGTGAGATTGTAACCGCTACGCGGCGGCGGCCTTGCCCTTCGGCTGCACTTCGGCGGTGTAGTCATCCGCCAACTGGTGCGTGATGGTGCTCGGGGTAAATTTCCATTGCGCTATCTCGGACACCGCGGTGATTTCCGCCGCCGTGCCGGTGATGAAGCACTCCGAGAAGCCCGCGAGCTCCTCCGGCATGATGCGGCGCTCGATCACCTCGATACCGCGGCGCTTGGCAAGCTCGATCGCGGTCTGACGCGTTATGCCGGACAGGAAGCAGTCGGCGATCGGCGTGTGGATCTTGCCGTCTTTGATGAAGAAGATGTTGGCGCCGGTGCACTCGGCGACGCGGCCCTGCCAGTCGAGCATCATGGCGTCGGCGTAGCCTTTGCGCTCGGCGATGTGTTTGGAGATCGTGCAGATGGCATAGAGGCCGGAGGCCTTGGCCATCGCCGGCGCGGTCTTCGGGTCCGGGCGGCGGTAATCGGCGAGATCGAGCCGGATGCCCTTGAGCCGCTGCGCCGGGTCGAAGTAGCTCGGCCACTCCCAGTTGGCGATCGCCAGATGAATGGTGTTGTTCATCGCGGTGACGCCAAGCGCTTCCGATCCGCGCCACGCGAAGGCCCGAATATAGCAGTCCGGCATGCCGTTCTTCTCGACGATCAGGCGCTTGGCGGCATCGATCTCGGCGGCCGAGTAGGGGATGTCGAAATCGAGGATTTTGCCCGAGCGTTTGAGGCGTTCGGAATGCTCGGTGCAGCGGAAGATCTCGCCCGAATAGGCGCGTTCACCTTCGAAGACGGCACTGGCGTAGTGCAGACCGTGCGTCAGCACGCTGATCTTGGTGTCGGCGGTCGGGACCAGCTTGCCGTCGAACCAGATGAGGTCGGAGCGTTGGTCGAAAGGCACAGCCATGGCATTCCTCCTGAAACGGACCGCCGGGTTTCCGTCGCCTGCGGAACGCTTTTGCGTCCCGGGCCAACTCCCGGTATGTTTTCGTCGCCCATGAGAGCGCGCTTGCGCCGTCGGTGCAATCCACTTGGACGGGCCGCTTGAGCACGTTCCTTTCGTCGCGACGGTATCTGGGATAACAATCTGACCGAAATATGTCAATATGGCTGACCTAAATTTTCCTGTCGCGTCTGACCGGCCGCCATCAAGCGGGGAGCGCGGCACGCGCGGCGGCGAAGCGCTTTGGGATGTCATCGAGCTATTGTTTTTCGCCTATCGCGACTTCACCAGCGATGCCGACGACGTGCTGTCGAAGTTCGGATTCGGCCGTGCGCATCACCGGGTGCTGCATTTCGTCAATCGCAATCCGGGCATGAAAGTCGCCGAGCTGCTCGACATCCTGAAGATCACCAAGCAGTCGCTCGGGCGCGTACTCAAGCAACTCATCGATCAGGGTTACGTGCTGCAGAAGGAGGGTGCGAACGACCGCCGCCAGCGCCTCCTCTATGTCACCCAGAAAGGCGAAACGCTGGCGCTGAAGCTCGCCGGCCTGCAGACCGTGCGCATCACGCGCGCGCTGTCCGAGCTTGGGCCGAACGCCCACGAGGCAGCCTGCCAGTTCCTCGCCGCCATGATCAATGCCGAGCAGCGCGACGGCCTGTTGCGCTTCATTGCGCGCGCCGATCGTGCCCGGCGCCCGCGCGGCTGAGCGAGGCGCGCCATGCCGGCCGGCAATATCGAACCTGTCGCGCTTCCGGACGATGCGCCTCATCTTCTTCTCGTCGACGACGATCGCCGCATCCGCGATCTGCTGTCGCGCTTCCTGCTGGGCGAGGGTTATCGCGTCACCACCGCGCAGACCGCCGCCGATGCGCGCGCCAAGCTGGAAGGGCTGCGGTTCGATCTGCTGATCTTGGACGTCATGATGCCCGGCGAGACCGGCTTCGATCTCGCGCGTCATTTGCGCTCGATCTCCAACGTGCCGATCGTCATGCTGACGGCGCGCGACGAGGCGCAGAGCCGCATCGAGGGGCTCTCGATCGGCGCCGACGACTACGTCGGCAAACCCTTTGAGCCGCGCGAGCTCTCGTTGCGCATCGCCAACATCCTCAAGCGGACCCGGCCGAGCGCCGCCGCCGCCATCGAGGTGGTGCGGTTCGGCGAATTCCTGTTCCATATCGTGCGTGGCGACCTCAAACGCGGCGAGGACGTCATTCATTTGACCGACCGCGAGCGCGACATGCTCCGCCTGCTCGCCGCGACGCCAGGCGAGACCGTGCCGCGGCTGGCGCTCGCCGGCAACAGCGGCGGCACCGGCGAGCGTGCCGTCGACGTGCAGGTCAATCGCCTGCGCCGCAAGATCGAGCGCGATCCCGCCAACCCGCTGCTGGTACAGACCGTGCGCGGCATCGGTTACCGGCTGGTGACCTCGCCATGACGGCGCTCGACGTCGGCATCTCCGCGCTGCGCACGGCCGCGGGCCGCGTCTACGACGTTTTTGACCGGTTGAGCCTCCTCATCAAAGGCGTCCTGCCGAAGGGACTCTATCAGCGCGCCCTGCTGATCATCATCGTGCCGATGGTCGTGCTGCAATCGGTCATCGCGTATGTGTTCCTGGAGCGGCACTACAACCTGGTCACGCAGCGGCTCTCCGCCAACGTGGTGCAGGACATCGCGACACTGATCGAGGTCTACAAGACCTTTCCGCAGGACGCCGATAGCGCGCAACTGCGGCGGATCGCGCAGGAGAAGCTCGGCTTCGTGGTCGACTTCCTGCCGGTGAACGACCTGCCGCCGCCGGGGCCGAAGCCGTTTTTCTCGCTGGTCGATCAGGCGCTCTCGGAGGAACTCCGCAAGCGCATCGCGCGGCCGTTCTGGATCGACACCGTCGGACGTTCCGCGCTGGTCGAGATCCGCATCAAGCTCGACAACGCGGTCATCCGTGTGTTTGCGCCGCGCAGTGCCGCCTACGCGTCGAACTCCCACATCTTCCTCGGCTGGATGATGGGGACCGCGCTGGTTCTCATCACGGTCGCGGTGCTGTTCCTGCGCAATCAGATCCGGCCGATCCTGCGGCTCGCCGATGCGGCCGAAAGCTTCGGCAAGGGCCGCGAAGTGCCGAACTTCCGCCCGCGCGGCGCGCGCGAGGTCCGCCGCGCGGCGCTCGCCTTCATCGAGATGAAGAGCCGCATCGAGCGCACCATCGAGCAGCGCACCGCCATGCTCGCCGGCGTCTCGCACGACCTGCGCACGATCCTGACGCGCTTCAAGCTGGAACTGGCATTCCTCGGCGATGCACCCGAGGTCGAGGCGATGAAGAAGGACGTCGACGAGATGGCCCGCATGCTGGAGGCCTATCTGTCGTTCGCGCGCGGCGATTCCGGCGAGCAGTCGGCGCCGACCGACATGGCGGCGTTCCTCGACGAACTGAAGACCGACGCGGAGCGCCACGGCCACAGATCAAGCGTGGTGTTCCGCGGCCATCCGATCGTGACGGTGCGGCCCAATGCCTTCAAGCGCTGCCTCGACAACCTCGTATCCAACGCGGCGCGCCACGCGCCGTCGATCTCGATCACCGGCAACCGCGATCACCGCTGGCTGACCGTGACGGTCGACGACGACGGGCCGGGGATACCGCCGGAAATGCGCGAGGAGGTGTTCAAGCCGTTCCTGCGCCTCGACGATGCGCGCAACCAGGACGAGGGTGGCACCGGGCTCGGTCTCGCCATCGCGCGCGACATCGCGCGCTCGCACGGCGGCGACATCAGCCTGTCCGATTCACCGCTCGGCGGATTGCGCGCGACGGTCCGTGTGCCGGTGTAATGCTGCCGTCATGCCGGGATAAGCCGGCCGTGACGACGATAGGACGGTGCTAAGCCGCGATCGTCTCGTCGTCGGCGTCGTGGCGGGGCCGCCGTCGCGGGCGCAAGCGGCTGGCGCAGGCGGGGATGCGGCATACCCCGTCGAGCACGCCGGACCAGACCTGCCCGCGCGCCAGCGCGCGATCGAGCGCCGCCATGGTGCGGGCTAGTCCCTCTTCATCGTCATCCGCCCAGGTGCGCACGACCGAAGCGAACAGCATCGCAAGGCCCTGCGCGCGCATCATCCCCTTGGGGCCGGAGGCGCCGATGTCGGCGGCCGTCAGCATCCATTGCTGCGAGCGCACCGCGAGACCGTTCAACGCGAAGGCCAGTCCTGGATTGCGCATGGCGGAGCGCGCGAGCGAACGCACCGCCGCCTTGTGCGGGGCCAGCGCGTCCAGCCGCCGCATCAGGACATCGAACAGCCGCTCACGCGGCGGCTCGTCCGCCATGTCGGCGGAGACGCCGGCGAGCACCGCGCGATCGATCTCTTTCATGTAAGCGGCCAGAATCGCAATCTTCGAGCCGAACATGTCGCGCAGATCAGCCAACGAGACGTCGGCGCTCGTGGCGATTTCGGCGAACCCGATCTGTTCGATCGATTTTTCCGCCAACAGGCCGAGGAGCGCCTCGACGACCTTTTCGCGCGCCGACAAATCGCGCTCGGGCTTGCGAGTTTTCGGCGCGGGGCGGGCGGCCGACTTGCGGCTGGTTTTGCGGGCCATGACTCAACTCCCTGATGGGCGATGCTGAACAAATCTAGGCTGCCAGCGTGAGCCGTACCAGAGGCGAAAGGCCGCTTCGCCTTGAGTGGGTGGGCGCCTCCGCCGACACAACGGACCGTAGCGCCCGGCGCTGAGGCCCGTCATGATAGGCGAGGGCGGGATAGGCGAGGGCGGGCCATGCCGGCCGGCATCTTGACTTCCCGGGTGCACTGCCCGCATCACGCGTCGGAACTTCTTGGACCCCCCATGCCGCTGTTGGCCATCCCGTTTCCCGCGTTCGACCCGGTGCTCATCAGCTTCGGGCCGATCGCGATTCGCTGGTACGCGCTCGCCTATATCGTCGGCATCCTGCTGGGGTGGCTGTACGCGCGCACCCTGCTGAAGTCGGAGAGCCTCTGGGCCGGGCCGCCTCCGATGACGGTCGATGCCTTTGACGACTTCGTGCTGTGGGTGACGCTCGGCATCATCCTCGGCGGCCGCATCGGCTATGTGCTGTTCTACAACCTCGGCTATTTCGTCGAAAATCCGGCGGAAATCTTCCAGCTCTGGAAGGGCGGCATGTCGTTCCACGGCGGCTTTCTCGGCTGCCTGCTCGTCGTCGTGCTGTTTGCGCGCTACCGCAAGATTTCGATCTTGTCGCTCGGCGACCTGACCTGCGCGGCCGGCACGATCGGGCTGTTTCTCGGCCGCATCGCCAATTTCATCAATGGTGAGCTGTGGGGGCGCGCGACCGACGTGCCCTGGGCGATGATCTTTCCGAGCGGAGGACCGGAGCCCCGCCACCCGAGCCAGCTCTACGAAGCTACGCTCGAAGGACTGGTATTATTTTCCGTCCTCGCACTCTTGATCCGCGCCGGTGCGCTCAAGCGGCCCGGCCTCATCATCGGTGTGTTCGCGATCGGCTATGCGATCGCGCGCTCGATCTGCGAGCTGTTCCGCGAGCCGGACGTGCAGCTCGGCTTCTTGTGGGGCGGCCTCACGATGGGAATCCTGCTGTCGGTGCCGTTGATGCTCATCGGCATCGGGTTCATTGTCGCGTCGTTGCGAAACGAACGGGCACGGCAGAACTGATGGCCGAGGAACGGTCACCGCTGGAGGCGGAGATTCGCCGGCGCATCGCGCAGGGCGGTCCGTTGCCGGTCGCGCAATTCATGGAGCTGTGTCTCACCGATCCCGAGCACGGCTACTACATCACCCGCGACCCGCTCGGAGCGTCCGGCGACTTCACCACCTCGCCCGAGATCAGCCAGATGTTCGGCGAGCTGATCGGCATCTGGGCGGCGGCGGCGTGGCGGACGATGGGATCGCCGGAGAATGTCCGGCTGGTCGAGCTCGGACCCGGACGCGGCACCCTGATGCTCGACGCGTTGCGCGCCGCCAGAGTCTTGCCGGAATTCCGCGCCGCCGCCGTCGCACACTTGGTCGAAGTCAGCCCGGTGCTGGAGACCATTCAGCGCCTGGCATTCGGCTCCTGCGACGTTCCGGTGTCCTGGCACAAGTCGCTGAACGAGGTTCCTGAAGGTCCGCTGATCGTCATCGCCAACGAGTTCTTCGATGCGCTGCCGGTCCATCAGGCGGTGATGTGCGCCGATGGCTGGCACGAGCGTGTCATCAAAGTCGGCGAAGGCGACAATCTGCATTTCAGCATCGCGCGCGACCCGATCCCGCTGTTCGACGAATTCCTGCCGAGCGAGATGCGCCCGGCGAAGATCGGCGAAATCTTCGAGTGGCGCACCGATCAGATGGCTTTGGAGCTGAGCCGGCGGATCGTGCGTGCGAACGGCATCGCGCTGATCATCGACTACGGTCACGCGCTGAGCGAGATCGGCGATACGCTGCAGGCCGTCGGCGGACACCAGTTCGTCAGTCCGCTGGCCGCGCCCGGTCGCGTCGATCTTACCGCTCATGTGGACTTTCAGGCGCTCGCGCGGGCCGCCGAAAGCATGCGCGCGCGTGTGCATGGACCGATCGAGCAGGGCGAGTTCCTCTACCGGCTGGGGATCGAGCAAAGGGCTACCGCATTGAAGGGCGGGGCGCCGCACGACCAGGCGGTCGCCATCCAATCGGCGCTCGTGCGGTTGACCTCGACCGAGCGCACCGGCATGGGCCGGATCATCAAGGTGCTCGGCCTGTCGGCGCCCAAGCTCGAGTTGCTGCCTGGATTTGAACCGTGACCCGCATGCTGCAGTCCGCCGCCCTCGCGTCCGTTCCCGGTGTCCGCCATGCTTTTTTCACGCGTGGCGGTGGCGTCTCGGATGGTCTCTACACCAGCCTCAACGGCGGAACGGGCTCCAACGACACTCCCGTCAAGGTTGTCGAGAACCGCGCCCGGATGGCGGCTGCGATCGGCGTCGAACCGGGCAGCTTCGTCACCGCCTACCAGATCCATTCGCCCGACGTGGTGACGATCGACCGCCCGTGGACGCCGGAGGAGCGTCCGCGCGCCGACGCGATCGTGACGCGGACGCCGGGGATCGGCATCGGCGTTACGACGGCCGATTGCGGCCCGGTGCTGTTCGCCGATGCGCAGGCGCAGGTGATCGGCGCGGCGCACGCGGGCTGGCGCGGCGCCTTCATGGGCGTGCTCGAGGCCACCCTCGCGGCGATGGAGCGCTGCGGCGCCGACCGTGCGCGCATCGCGGCCGTTCTCGGCCCGACCATCCGGCAGCCGAACTATGAAGTGGGACCGGAATTTGCCGAACGGTTCACGGATGCCGACGCGCAAAACGCCCGCTTTTTCCGGCCGTCCCAGCGTCCGGGCCATGCCATGTTCGATCTGCCGGGCTACATCGTGGCGCGGCTCACCGCGGCCGGTGTCGGCCGGATCGAAGATCTAGCCTGCTGCACCTACGCGGATCCGGCGCGCTTCTTCAGCTATCGCCGCTCGACCCACGCGAAGGAGCCGGATTACGGCCGGCACGTAAACGCGATCGCGCTCGCCGGCTGAATCCCCAGATCGTTGTGGCTTTCGGGCCATAGGTATCGGCCGGAATTGGCGGTAGAACCTTAACGGGGAACTTGGCGGTCGGTACCCAAAACGGGCGCTGGCAAAAGCTGCAAAAGCGCCGCTGGGTATTGGGGAAGTCGATGCAGAGCGGACTGAACCGGCTTGCCGCGGGCGCGCGGCAGGCGGGCACATATCGCCGCTATGGACGCTTGTGCGTTCTCCTGCTGGGCCTGATGGTTTCGGGCTGCGCCGGTATTGGGCAGATCGGCAGTCTGACCGACCGGCCGGCGGTGTCGGTGGCCTTCGAATCGATCGACGGCCCTCCGCCCGCGGTCCACGAGAAATTCATGCGGGCGCTCAAGGACGAGGCCGGAGCCCGCCAGATCACCGTCGTTTCGTCCGGAGAGGCGAACTACCGCCTGCGCGGCTATCTTGCGGCCAACCCGGCCGGCGGGGCGACGTCCGTCTCGTGGGCCTGGGACGTCGTACGATTCAAGCCAGCGCCGGGCGCTCCGGCTCAAGGGCGAGGACACGGCGTCGGGCGGTACCGGCTGGACGAATGTCGACGACCAGGTTCTGCGCCGGATCGCGCGCAGCGGCCTCGATCAGCTCGCCGGTTTCGCGGCGGCGCCCCGCCAGCAAACGGCTGCCGCCGAACCGGCCCAGCCCGAAAAACCGGCCTCAAGCGTCGCCTGGCTCGACGATTGGGCACCCGAAGCCGCCGGTATCTTCCGTATCTTCCGCCGGGACGATACCAAGCCTGAAGTCGCCAGCGCCCCGGCTCCGGCACGGTCGGCCGAGGCGGCGCCCCGCGGTCGGGCGTCGCCTGACGAGGCCCCGGCCAAGGCCTTTGCGTTCGCGCCCGAAGCCCGCTGACTTCCTCATGTCTAGGGAAAATTCGGGACAACCGATCCCTCGTATTGCCAGCCGCGCCGCCTCCTTGTTATCAGGGCGCCGCGCGTAGTCCGGCATGGCGAGGGCTTGCGCCCGGGATCGCGAACGGCTCCAAAGCCTGAGACTTGAAGCGTCGTTGATGAACAAATCGATCTTGCCGGGAAAAGCCCTGGAGGCAGTCATGGCGGCCAAGAACGGAGCAATCAAGCTCGTCGCCGGCAACTCCAATCCCGCGCTCGCCGACGCCATCGCCGCCTATCTCAAGACGCCGATGACCAAGGCGGTGGTGCGCCGCTTCGCCGACATGGAGATCTTCGTCGAGATCCAGGAAAACGTCCGCGGCAGCGATGTCTTCGTGATCCAGTCGACCTCGTATCCGGCCAACGACCACCTGATGGAGCTTTTGATCATCATCGATGCGCTGCGGCGCGCATCGGGGCGCCGGATCACCGCGGTGATCCCGTACTTCGGCTATGCCCGGCAGGACCGCAAACCCGGTCCCCGCACGCCGATCTCGGCCAAGCTCGTTGCCAACCTGATCACCAACGCCGGCGCCGACCGGGTGATGACACTCGATCTGCATGCCGGGCAGATCCAGGGCTTCTTCGATATTCCGACCGACAATCTCTACGGCTCGCCCATGATGGTGCGCGACATCAAGGAGCACTTCGATCTCGGCAAGGTGGCGATCGTGTCGCCCGACGTGGGCGGCGTGGCGCGCGCGCGTGGCCTCGCCAAGCGCATCAACGCACCGCTCGCCATCGTCGACAAGCGCCGCGAGCGGGCGGGCGAGTCTGAAGTGATGAACGTGATCGGCGATGTCGAGGGCCGCATCTGCATCCTGGTCGACGACATCATCGATTCCGGCGGTACCGTGGTGAACGCCGCCGATGCGCTGCTCGAAAAGGGCGGTATCGAGGTTTACGCGTACATCACGCACGGCGTGCTCTCGGGCGGCGCGGTGGCCCGCATCACCGGCTCACGGCTGAAGGAACTCGTCATCACCGACTCGATCCAGCCGACCGAGGCCGTCAAGGGGGCGCACAACATCCGCGTCATGTCGGTCGCGACATTGATCGGCGAGGCGATCGGGCGCACCGCCGCCGAAGAGTCGGTCTCCAGTCTGTTCGATTGATTCGACTCTCTCCGTTCGTCCCCGCGAAGGCGGGGACCCAGAGCAACTGGCGTCGAAAGTGCGATACTGGGTTCCCGCTTTCGCGGGAACGAACGGGGATAGGATTGCGTCGACTCGAACAGAATGTGCTCTCACGCGTGTGCGCAATGTTCTCTGCG
Organism: uncultured Alphaproteobacteria bacterium; assembly: GCA_963749815.1. Classification (GTDB taxonomy): domain Bacteria; phylum Pseudomonadota; class Alphaproteobacteria; order Rhizobiales; family Xanthobacteraceae; genus VAZQ01. Next base: position 9,790 of record CAVVON010000035.1, read on the forward strand.
AGTCACGCGGACTCATCAAACTGTGGACAAGCGACTCCGCGCCGGCGATATCCACCAATCGTTAACGGACCTCCGGCCTAATTGCACTTTAGCCGCCGGAATCAAGGCCTTATATTCGTGAGCAAGTGATTCGCCCCGGAGCGGTCGATCAGCTCCACCGGGGACCGCGTCAAGAATGGCGTGGTGTGCGTGCAGTGTTGGGTGCGCATCCCATACCCGGCGGCAGGGTGGAGACGGCATGTCCCTCATCGATATCAGCGAGCAATCCCGCGCGAATCCCCTGGAGGTCGTCGAACGCGTCGCCTCGACCAATGACTGGTCGTTCGAGCGCGCGGGCGAGGACGAGATTACCATCCTGGTCCGCGGGAAGTGGAGCGACTACCAGGTTTCCTTCACCTGGATGTTCGACATCGAGGCGCTGCATCTCGCCTGCGCGTTCGAGCTCAAGGTGCCGGAACGCCTGCGCACCGACGTGCAGCAACTCATCTCCATGATCAACGAGCAGATGTGGGTCGGACACTTCGATCTGTGGATGCAGGAAGGTATCGTGATGTACCGCCACGCGCTCGTGCTGTCGGGCGGCGTGGAAGCCTCGGGCCGGCAATGCGAGTCGTTGCTTGGAACTGCGCTGGACGCCTGCGAACGCTACTTCCCGGCGTTCCAGTTCGTGGTCTGGGCGGGCAAGAGCCCGCGCGAGGCGCTCGACGCCGCCATGTTCGAGACGCAAGGGCAGGCGTAATCCCGGTGTCATGCCCGCGAAAGCGGGCATCCAGCCCGCGCGCCGGTTTGCTAAATTCCCGTCACGGTGATTACTGGATCATCCGCTTGCGCGGATGATGACAACGGGACTCTTGGCATGATGACAGCCAATACGAACGCGCATGCGCTCGCCGATTTCTCCGGAACGCTTGTGCTCGTGGGCGCCGGCAAGATGGGCGGCGCGATGCTGGAAGGCTGGCTCGCGCTCGGCCTTGACGCGAAAAAGGTCGTCGTGATCGAGCCGCAGCCCGCGAGCGAGATCACGGCACTCGTGCAGCGTGGCGTGCGGCTCAATCCGTCCACGGCGATTGGCGAGGCGACAGCGCTCGTCATCGCGGTCAAGCCGCAGGTGGCGCCCGACGTGCTGCCTTTGATCCGGCCCTATGTCGGGTCTTCGACCATTGCGGTCTCCATCATGGCGGGGCGTCCCTTACGTTTCATTGAGCAGGCCTTGCCCGGCGCCGCGCTCGTGCGCGCCATGCCCAACACGCCGGCCGCGATCGGCCGCGGCATCACGGTCGCGGTGGGAAACGCCCGCGTCTCGGCACCGCAGCGCGCACTCGTCGATACGCTGCTGTCTGCAACCGGCGCGGTCGAATGGATCGCGGACGAGGCGCTGATGGATGCGGTGACGGCGCTGTCCGGCTCGGGACCCGCCTACATATTTCTGCTGGCGGAGGCGATGGCGCGCGCCGGCGCGGCTGCCGGCTTGCCGCCCGCGCTCGCCGACACGCTGGCGCGCGCGACGGTCGCGGGCTCGGGCGAACTGCTGCGGCGCTCGACGCTCGACGCCGCCACCTTGCGGCAGAATGTCACCTCGCCGGGCGGCACGACGGCCGCGGCCCTCGAGGTGCTGATGGCGAAGGACGGGCTCGAATCGCTGATGACGAAGGCCATCGCGGCGGCGACGCGGCGTTCGCGCGAACTCGCGGGCTGAAAGCATCTCTTCCTCCGTTCGATTGGCCGGCTTGCGCGGGAACGAACGGGGATAGGGTCTACGTCAACTCCAAACGTGATGCGCCCTGGTAAGTCGCTGCGATCTTGCGCTATGGCTCGGGGTAACATCGAGACGGGAGCGGCTGAGGCATGGTCCGGGTCAGGAACCCGCAGGATTTCTGGGCGGGAATTCTCTTCATCGTGTTCGGCGGCCTCGCGCTGTGGTTCGGCCGCGGCTATGCGATCGGCACCCTGAGCAAGATGGGCCCGGGCTTCCTGCCCGTGGCGCTGAGCATCGCGCTGGTCGGGATCGGCGCGATCCTGCTGTTGCGCGCGCTCGCCGTCGCGGGGCCGGCGATCGAGAAGAGCCGGATGCTGCCGCAGCTCTTCATCCTCGCGGCGATCGTCTTATTCGCTCTCACGATCGAAAGCCTCGGCCTCGCTCTTGCGGTCGGCGCGGTCGCGATCACGGCGTCGCTCGCCAACCGCGACATGCATTGGTTCGAGACGATCGCGCTTGCCATCGGACTTGCTGTGCTTTGCGTCGTCCTGTTCGTCCAGCTTCTCGGTCAGCCCTTCCTGATCTGGGCGTTCTGATGGACATCTTTGCCAATCTCGCAACCGGCTTCGGCGCGGCGGCAACGCCGATCAATCTTGGATTCTGCCTGTTCGGCTGCCTGGTCGGCACCTTGATCGGCGTGCTCCCCGGCATCGGGCCGATCGCCACCATCGCCATGCTCTTGCCAATCACCTTCGGCCTGAGCCCGCTCGGCGCGCTGATCATGCTCGCCGGCATCTATTACGGCGCGCAGTATGGCGGCTCGACCACCGCGATCCTGGTCAATCTTCCGGGTGAATCATCGTCGGTGGTCACATGCATCGACGGGTACCAGATGGCGCAGCGCGGCCGCGCCGGCGCGGCGCTCACCGTCGCGGCGGTCGGCTCGTTCTTCGCCGGCTGTGTCGGCACTCTGCTGATTGCGGCCTTCGCGCCGGTGCTCGCGGCGTTCGCGGTCAAGTTCCGCTCGCCGGAATATTTCGCCCTCATGCTGTTCGGCCTGATCGCTGCGGTGATCCTGGCGCACGGCTCGGTGATCAAGGCGGTCGGCATGGTGCTGCTCGGCCTGCTGATCGGGCTGGTCGGCACGGAGTCGCAGAGTGCGACCGCGCGCTTCACCTTCGGGGTGCCGGAACTCTACGACGGCGTCGATTTCGTTCCGCTTGCCATGGGCCTGTTCGGGCTTGCCGAGATCATGAGCAATCTCGATCGCGAGCGCGACGGGCGCACGGTGGCGTCGCGCATCAGCAGCCTATGGCCGACCCGCGAGGAAGTGCGTCGCGCAACCCCCGCGGTGCTGCGCGGCACCGCGATCGGCGCCTTCCTCGGCATCCTGCCCGGGGGCGGAGCCGTGTTGGCGTCGTTCGCCGCCTATACGCTCGAGAAGAAGGTCTCGGCCCATGCGGCGGAGTTCGGCAAGGGCGCGGTCGAAGGCGTCGCGGCGCCTGAATTGGCGAACAACGCCGGCGCGCAGACCTCGTTCATTCCGTTGCTCACGCTCGGCATCCCGTCGAATCCCGTGATGGCGCTGATGATGGGCGCGATGCTGATCCAGGGGATTGCGCCCGGCACCGCGATCATCACCGAACGGCCGGAACTGTTCTGGGGCATGGTCGCCAGCATGTGGTTCGGCAACCTCATGCTGATCGTCATCAACCTGCCGCTGATCGGCATCTGGGTGCGCTTGTTGCAGGTGCCGTACCGCATGCTGTTCCCCTGCATCGTCGTGCTGTGCTGCGTCGGCGCCTACAGCGTCAATGCCTCGACGTTCCTGATCCTGATGATGGCTGGGTTCGCGCTGCTCGGTTACATCTTCGGCAAGCTTGGCTGCGAGGGCGCGCCGTTTCTCTTGGGCTTCGTGCTCGGGCCGCTGATGGAGGAAAATTTCCGCCGCTCGATGGTGCTGTCGTTCGGCGATCCGATGATCTTCGTGCAGCGGCCGATCTCGCTCTGCATCCTGATCGCCTGCTTGGCGCTGATCCTGCTGATCGTCATTCCGCAATTCCGCACGACGCGCGACGAGGCGTTCCAGGAATGAGCCCAAGCCCGCAACTTTTTCGTCACGACCGCCCGGCCATGACGGGTGCGAGCGCTGATTGATGCGACGATTGGTGCGCGGCGGTCGGTATGCGATGAATGATATGAGATGATAACAAGACCGAATATGCAGAGGGAGAGAACGCAATGAGACCAGGGACCGAGTTCTTGCGGAGGATTGCAATAGGCGCGCTCGGCCTTGCGCTTGCCGCCATTCCCGCCGCCGCGCAGCAGGATTATCCGAACCGCCCCATTCACGTGTATATCGGCTTCCCGGCCGGCAGCGGCGCCGACATTCTCGGGCGCTATTTCACCATCCAGATGGAGAAGCTCGCCGGCAAGCCGGTCGTGGTCGAGAACAAGCCCGGCGCCAACAGCAACATCGCGGCCGGCATCGTGGCGACCGCCAAGCCGGACGGCTACAGCATTCTGTTCATCGCCAATTCGAACATGGCGGGCAGCCGCTACCTGTTCAAGAATCTTCCATTCGACACCGTGAAGGATTTCGTCCCGGCGGCGAGCTATGCGCGCATCGCTTTCGTGATCACGGTCGGCGCCAAGTCGCCGATCAAGACCGTCGCCGACCTCACCGCCTATCTCAAGGGCCGGACGCAGAACAAGTACGGCACCACCAACCAGACCGCGATCCTGGCGTCCGAATATTACAAGCAGGTCGCCGGCGTGTCGGGCGTCAACGTGGCCTATCGCACTGCCCCGGAGGCGCTGCCCGACGTGGAGGACGGCACGCTCGATTTCATGGTGATGGACGGCACCTTCGCGATGGGGCCGATCAAGGCCGGAAAGATTCGCGCGCTGGCGGTGACGACCGCGGAGCGGATCGCCGGGCTGCCCGACGTGCCGACCATGAAGGAGGCGGGGCTCGACTTCGAATGGAGCCCGTGGTGGGGCGTCTATCTGCCGGCCAAGACTCCGGCGCCGATCGTGGACAAGGTCGGCGGCTGGATGAACCAGATCACCAAGACCGAAGAGACGCGCGCGTTTCTCGAGCGCATCGCGGCGCTGCCGATGCACGACAACACGCAGTCGGCCAACGCGCGGCTCCTCGCCGACATCGAGAAATGGGGACCGCTGGTGAAAGCGGCGCTGCGGGACTGGGTGATCCGGTTCAACGCGCAAGGCGCGGACGGTCTCATCAACCTCGCTTCGCCTGGCGTGCCGCCCAAACTCGGCGACACCCACAGGGCCTTTCTCGCCCGGATTGTGAAGGAGGGGCCGATCCCTGCGATCCACGGCGTGGTGCGCTGGCGGGCATGCGATCTGATCATGCGGCTCTACGAGGAGTTTGCGCTCTCGGTATCGGACGACACGATCTATCGGGCTCTGAAGGACTTGGGATTCTCGCATGTGAGCGCCCGCCCGAAGGCCTACAAGCAGGACGCCGACGCCATCGAGGCGTTCGAAAAAACTTTGCCCACCGCGTGGCGGAAATCCGCGCGCGGCTCGCGCCCGGCACACCCGTAGAGGTGTGGTTCCAAGACGAGATGCGCGTCGGTCAGAAGAACAAGCTGACCTATCGCTGGGCCATGAAGGGCACGCGTCCCCGCGCCATCCACGATCAACGCACGCAATCGACCTACGTGTTCGGTGCGGTCTGCCCCGAACACGGGACCGGCGCGGCCCTCGTGCTACCGTTTTGCAACACCGAGGCCATGCAGCTTCATCTCGACGGATCACAACTAAGGTCACCCCTGGCGCACACGCCATCCTCATCCTCGATCAAGCCGGATGGCACGGTGCAAAAGACCTCAAGGCTCCCGGCAATATCTCGCTCCTGCCGCTGCCGCCGCGCTCACCGGAGCTCAATCCTCAAGAAAACATCTGGCAGTTCATGCGGGCGAACTGGCTCTCAAATCGTGTCTTCAAGTCCTTCGACGATATCGTCGACCACTGCTGCTTCGCCTGGAATACGCTCATTGACCAGCCCTGGAAAATCATGGCCATTGCCCGCCGCGATTGGGCGGTCGACGGTATTTTTTTCGCGCGTTGGCAGTGACGACGCGAGCAGATCGCCGCGCAGCCCGACGTGCCGACCATGAAGGAGGCGGGGCTCGACTTCGAATGGAGCCCGTGGTGGGGCGTCTATTTGCCGGCCAAGACTTCGGCGCCGATCGTGGACAAGGTCGGCGGCTGGATGAACCAGATCACCAAGACCGAAGAGACGCGCGCATTTCTCGAGCGCATCGCGGCGCTGCCGATGCACGACAACACGCAGTCGGCCAACGCGCGGCTCCTCGCCGACATCGAGAAATGGGGACCGCTGGTGAAAGCGGCGAAGATCGAGCCGCAATAAGCCGGCGTCTCGTTTCCATCAGCCGTGGTTCGTAGGGTGGGTTAGCGCCGAAGGCGCGTAACCCACCGGCTGAATTTGCGGCGAGTCCCAATGGTGGGTTACGGCGCTTCGCGCCTAACCCACCCTACGGCCTGTGCGATGATCTCGTCGGCCGGGCGCGATCAACCTGGTGCACAATCACCCGCCGGACGATCCAACACCGTCGTGCGCCGATACCCGGATGACCCAACAGATCATCGCCATGGCGTCGCCGCGCACGCAACGTGTTGCGACCGCCGTTCTGGCGGATTTGCACGGGCAGTTGACGCCGTTTTACGGCGATATCGGCCGGCTATCGATTGATCCCGAACTGATGAAGGGTGCCCTTCCGATGTAGGCCAGTTTCAATCAACCTGAGGAATAATCTCGGGGTCGTCTTTATCTATGCTTGTGGGGCTTTCTCTTCAATGCGCCGCCTTCTGCCAGGCCTTCGTAAGGCGGTTTCTGATCTCTGGATCTGCATATGGGGTCAGCGAGCGGATATGGTCGTCAGCGAGTTTCAGGTTGCTGCTCCTCAAGTTTGTGACCAACGGCTCACCTTTCTCCAAGGATATGTTCATCTCTTTCACCGCCTCGTCCTGCCGACCAAGCTCACTGAGGACAGCCACGAGGTACGAGCGGGCCGGCCTATAATTGTCGTTTT
>CAVVON010000036.1:0-63536 GCA_963749815.1 uncultured Alphaproteobacteria bacterium
GCACTCGCCGCATCGCTTTTGGCCGCGCCCGCCTCCGCCCAGGACTTTCCCAACCAGGCCATCAAGCTGGTGGTGCCGTTCGTGGCAGGCGGCGGCGTCGACGTGGTCGCCCGCATCATCGCGCCGCGGCTCGCCGAGGAACTCGGCCAGCCGGTGGTGATCGAGAACCGCGGCGGCGCCGGAGGCGCGCTCGGCGCAATCGCCGTGGCGCAGTCGGCGCCCGACGGCTACACGATCCTGCTCGGCACCGCCAGCACGCACGGCACGAATCCTGCCATCTACGCCAAGCTTCCCTACGACCCGGTACGCGATTTCACCCCGATCGTGTTGTGCACGCTATCGCCATCGCTGCTGGTGGTGCCGCCCACGCTCCCCGTAAAATCGGCGGCGGAACTGATCGCGCTGGCGCGCAGCAAGCCGGGCGAACTCAGCTTCGCATCGTATGGCGCGGGCAGCATCAACCATCTCGGCGCCGAGTTGTTCAACTCGATGGCCAAGATTCAAGCCAACCACATCCCTTATCGCGGCGCGGCGCCGGCACTCACCGACCTCATCGGCGGGCGCATCCAGTACATGCTCGACGGCGTTTCCACCTCGATGGGCTATGTTCAGGCGGGTACGATCAAAACTCTGGGTGCAAGCGGCCTCAAGCGCACATCGGTCTTTCCCGACCTTCCGACCATCGCGGAGTCCGCGCTTCCCGGCTTCGATTTCTCGACCTATTTCGGGTTGTTCGCTCCGGCTAAGACCCCGAAAGCGGTGGTCGAATTGATCAATCGCAAAGCCAACGCGGTCCTGGCCATGGCAAGCGTGAAAGAAAGCTTCGTCAAGCTCGGTATCGACGGCGCCGGTGGGCCGCCCGATATGCTGGCCGACAAGGTCAAGACCGAGCTCGAAAAATGGGCGACAATCGTGCGAGAGAAGAATATCCGCGTCGATCAATGACCGTCCGCGAACGGCAAGCTGCAAGAGGAGACTGACCGGCATGCCCACAACCAAGCGCCAGATGCACTTCGGCGTGTTCGTCCTCGGCACCGGCAACCATTCGGCCGGCTGGCGGCACGACGGCGCCTTCACCACCGGCCTCAGTGTGCCGGTCCTGCGGAAGATCGCCGAGATCGCCGAGCGCGGCAAATTCGACCTGTTCTTCATGTCCGACGGTCCGGTGATGGACCCGGGGGATCATCCCTCCTTCCTGAACCGCTTCGAGCCGACGACGGTGCTTTCGGCGCTGAGCATGGTGACGACCCATATCGGGCTCGGCGCCACCGTCTCGACCAGCTTCAACGAGCCGTACAACGTCGCCCGCAAGTTCGCCTCGCTCGACCACATCAGCGGCGGCCGCGCCGGCTGGAACGTGGTCACCAGCGCGAACGACAAGGCGGCCCTCAACTTCGGCAAGGAACGCCTGAACGAGCACGACCTGCGCTACGAGATCGCCACCGAGTTCGTCGACGTGGTGCGCGGTCTCTGGGATTGCTGGGACGACGGCGCGATCGTCGCCGACCGCGCGACCGGCACGTTCCTCGACAAGTCCAAGGTCCGCCCGCTCAATCACAAGGGGCGGTTCTTCTCCGTCAAAGGTCCGCTCAACATCGAGCGTTCTCCGCAAGGCCAGCCGATCATCATCCAGGCCGGCGGCTCGCCGGCCGGACAGGAGTTGTCGGCGCGCTCGGCGGACCTGGTGTTCTCGGTGGTGAACGGCGACACGGTGGCCGGCAAGGCCGCCTATGACAGCCTCAAGCAGCGCGTGATCCGCAATGGCCGGCGGCCCGAGCATCTTCCGATCCTGCCCGGCGTCATGCCGATCATCGGCGAGACCGACGAGCAGGCGAGGGAGCAGTTGAGCAAGCTGCAAAGCTGGCTCAACGCGACCAACGCGCTGACGCTGGTGTCGTCCCGTCTCGGCCACGATATTTCGGCCTACCCGCTCGACGGGCCGGTGCCGGAATTTCCGCAGACGCAGGGCGGCCAGGCTTTCTCGCAGGCGCTGTTCGACATGGCGCGGCGCGAGAAGATGACCTTGCGCGATCTCTACAACATCACGGCCGCCGCCCGCGGCCATTGGGTGATCTACGGCACGCCCAAGCGTATCGCCGATACCCTGGAAGACTGGTTTGTCAGCGAGCGCGCCGACGGCTTCGTCGTGATGCCGGCCTACTTCCCCGGCGCGTTCGACGATTTCGTCGACAAGGTGGTGCCGGAACTGCAGCGGCGCGGGCTTTACCGGAAGGAATATTCCGGCACCACGCTGCGCGACCATCTCGGGCTCGAACGGCCACTGCCCTCGCGGCACACCGCGGACGCCCCGGCAGCCGCGAGCTAGTCGTAAATCCCTCCTCCGCAGGGGGAGGGATTTCTACCGAGTTCGCGTCGCGGCCTACCTCACCACTGCGGCGGTCTGGCCGAACAGGATCGCGCGCTCCTCGGCGGTGCGGATGCCGCCCATGTTCGGATTGATCTCCTTGGCCTTGGCGTAGGCGCGCTGCACCGCCGGCCGCGCCTCGATGGTCTTGAACCACTTTTCGAGGTGCGGAAAGTCGGAGAGCTTCTGGCCCTGCCGCTCCCACGGCACGATCCAAGGATAGGACGCCATGTCGGCGACCGAATACTCGCCGCCGAGGAACGGCCGGTCCGAGAGCCGCTTGTTCATCACGCCGTAGAGCCGGTTGACCTCGTCCTCGTAGCGCTTGATCGCGTACGGGAGCTTGTCGACCGCGTAGTTGCGGAAATGATTGTTCTGCCCGGCCATCGGGCCCAGGCCCCCCATCTGCCAGAACAGCCACTGCATGACGTCGTAGCGCTTGTGCGGCTCGGTCGGCAGGAACTTGCCGGTCTTCTCGCCGAGGTAGAACAGGATCGCGCCGGTCTCGAACACCGAGATCGGCGCACCGCCGCCCTTCGGCTCGTGGTCGAGGATCGCCGGAATGCGGTTGTTGGGCGAGACCTTCAGAAAGTGCGGCTGGAATTGTTCTCCCTTTCCGATGTTGATCGGAAAAACTTTGTACGGCAGTCCGGCCTCTTCGAGGAAAATCGTAATCTTGTGGCCGTTCGGCGTGGTCCAATAGTACAAATCGATCATCGCAACACTCCTTGCGTCGGGTGCGCTGTTCTAGCGGCCGTCATCGCGGCCGTCGAGATGTGCGGTGCGCACGAATTGCATGACCCCGGTGCATCATCCGAGCTTGATATTCGCCTCTTTCACCACCCTGCCCCACTTCTCCATCTCGGACGCGACGAAGGCGCGGCACTCCGCCGGCGTATTGGCGCGGGTCTCGACGTTGAGCTGCTTGAGCCGCTCGACGATGTCGGGCTGGCGGATCGCCTCGTTCAGGCCGGCGTTGAGCTTGGCGATGATTTCCATTGGAGTACCCGACGGCGCGAACACGCCGTGCCACTCGTAAGCCTCGTAGCCCGGCAGCGTGTCCGACACCGGCGGGATGTCCGGCAAGGTCGCGAGCCGGCCGCGGCCGGTGTGGGCGATGCACTTGATGGTGCCGGACTGCACGTGACCGATCGAGGCCGCGGCGTTCGAGAAATAGAACTTGATCTGTCCGCCGATCAGGTCGTTGAGCACCAGCCCGCCGCCACGATACGGGATGTGCGTGAGGTTGATGCCGGCCTGGTGCTTGAACATCTCCATCGCCAGGTGCTGCACCGTGCCGTTGCCCGACGAGGCCCAGTCGAGCCCGCCGGGCGTCGCCTTGGCGAGCGCGATGATGTCGGCGACGGTCTTCACCTCGACCGACTTGTTGACCACCAGCAGATTGGTGACGAGCGCGGCCAGGAACACCGCCTGGAAATCCTTCACCGTGTCGTAGGACAGGTTGGGATAGAGCGACGGGTTCACCGAATGCGCGGTCGCGTCATACATGATGGTGTAGCCGTCGCGGTCCGCCTTCGCGACCGCCGCCGCCGCAATGGTGCCGCCGGCGCCGCCGCGGTTGTCGATCACGAACTGCGCGCCCCACATCTCGCCGAGCTTGTTGAACAGGATGCGGCCGACCGTGTCGGCACCGCCCGCCGGCGGATACGGAATCACCACCTTCACCGGGCGAGCGGGATAGGCGGCTTGCGCAGACGTGCTGCGGGCGAACACCGGTGCGGCGGCCGCCGCCAAGGCTCCCGACAGCACGCTGCGCCGGTTCAGCCCATGGTTTCGTTGCATCTCGATCCTCCCGAGGTCCGGCGCTCAGCGGGCCGGTACCGTCATGGCCAGCAGTTTCGCAGCATCGTCGCTGCGGTCCAAGGCCCAGATCGCATCGATCAGCGGCGTCGCGTCGTATCCGGCTTGCCAAGTTGCCGCACAGGCGCGGAACTTTGCCTCGATGTCGCGGTCGCTGAGCGGGTTTTCCGCGCTGCCGCGCGCGGCCTTGGTCGCGAGGCTGTGCCGCTTGCCGTCCGTGGTGACGATCTCGACCGCCGCCGCGATCGTCGCAAACGCGTCATCGCGCACGACCTCGACCTTGCCGCGCAGGTCGCGCACCGCCGGATCGTTGACGCAGGCGTCGGTGAACTGCGCGACCCCGGCCTGCCCGTGCGTCAGCGCCGCCGCCACCCCATGCTGCACGCTCACCTGCGACTCCCGGCCGGTCGCGATGCTGGGCCGGTCGGTGCGAATCGCGAGCAGCGGGTTGCCGCGCACGACGACACGCTCGACCGCCTCCGACGGATGCGCGCGCCGCCAGTCGAGCACGCAATCGAGCACCGGATGCATGACGACGCCGCAGGGATACGGCTTGAGCGCGTTCTGCGCGATCTCCCAGGTTTCGCCCAGGCCGTCGGCGAGCGCGCTCCAGTCCGGCGGCTGTCCCATCGCGTTGAAGAAGCCCTGCGCGCCGGCGAGCGGCTCCGGCGGCCCCTCGAACCCTTTGTCCGCCAGCAGCGCCGCCAGCAAGCCGTTGCGCGCCGCATTGCCGACGCCGACGCTCTTCGCCGGCCAGCCGAGGCACTCGCAGATCCCGGACGACTGCGTCGCCGCCATGCCGAGCGCCCAGATCATTTTCCGCTCGTCGAGGCCGATGAGCCTGCCGGCGCCCGCCGCCGCGCCGAACACGCCGCAGGTCGCGGTGATATGCCAGCCCTGGGTGTAGTGACCGGGCGAGATGGCGTTGCCGATGCGGCATTCGATCTCGACGCCCAGGATGAAGGCGAGCAGCAGGTCGGCGCCGCTCACGCGCCGGCGTTCGGCGAGCGCGAACAGCGCGGGCATCACCGGCGCGGTCGGGTGGATGACCGTGCGCAGATGCGTGTCGCAGAAATCCTGCATGTTGGCGCCGGCCGCGTTGAGGAAGGCGGCGGAGAGCGTATCCATGCGCTCGCGGCGGCCGATGATGGTCGCCTGCTCCGGCCCGGAAAATTCGGCGAGCGCGCGGACCGCGGTTTCCATCGCGTCTTCGCGCGAACCCGCCAGCGCCACGCCGAAGATATTCAGCAGCGCACGCTTGCCGTGATGGCGCACCGGTTCGGGAATATCGCCCCAGCGCGTCTCGGCGAGAAAGCGGGCGAGGGTTTGCGTCACGCCAGGCTTGTGCAGCATTGCTTGGTTCCGGAGGTCCGCCATGCCGGCGGCGCGCTTACCATCTTGCGGCCGCGGTGAAAGTGCAAGGCCGTCCGGCGGACGCCCCTAACCGCGCCGCACCCGCATGCGCTGGCCGATCATGACCGTCGCCACCACGGCGGCCGCATAGGCCAATGTCGTGAGCCGGATCGGCTCGCCGTTGACCGGCGCGGCCAGCGCGACGATCATGAACGGCTGCAGCAGCATCAGTTGCCCGGCGCGCGCAACCCCGGCCATCGCCATCGCGGCATTGAAGACGAAGAACGCCAGGAACTGGCTGACGAAGCTCACATAGGCGAGCCCGGCCCAGGCCTGCGCCGGCACCGTCGAGAGGTTGTCCGGCCAGAGCAGAACGGCGGCGATCGCCGACGTCGGCAGCAGCGCCGTGACCTGCCACGAGATCACCTCCCAGCCCGGCATGCTCATGCTCAGGCGGCCGGACAGCGCATAGGCGAAGGCGCCGGCCGCCACCGTGCCGAGCAGGAACAGATCTCCCGGCGCGATGGTGCGCGCCTCGCTTTGGCTGAGGACAAAGACCACCACGATCGCGGCGCCGGCGAGACTGACGAGCCAGAATCCCATGCTCGGCCGCTCGGATGCGACCAGACATGCGGCCGCCGTGGTGGCGAGCGGCAGGATGCCGAGCACCACGCCGCCGTGCGCCGCCGGCACGGTCGTCATCGCGAGCGCCATGAAGATCGGGAAGCCGTAGACCGAGCAGAGCGCCGCGACGATCAGGCGGCCCCATAGCGCGCGCGGCGGCAATGGCCGGCGCGTGACGAGCAGCATCGCAAGACCGGCCAAGCCGGCGATGGTGGTGCGCGCCGCGGTCAGGAACATCGGCTCGATCGAGGCGACGGCGAGCCGCGTCGCCGGCAGCGTGCCGGCGAACAGGAGCACACCGGCGCAACCGAGCGCGATGCCGAGCTTCTCGCGGGATATCGTCATGAGGCCGGGCGGGACGATTGGACTGGGCCGCAAGATCGACAGACGGTGAGGGCCGTTGCGGACGGCGGCCGACCCGGCGTAAATGGCACAGTTGAGCGGCAAACGGAAACGCACATGATCCTTGAAATCGCACAGATCGACGTGAAGCCCGGAATGGAGGCCGAGTTCGAGGCCGGCGTCGGCAAGGCCGCACCGCTGTTCAAGCGCGCCAAGGGCTGCACCGGCATGGCGCTGCAGCGCTCGGCCGAGAAGCCGTCGCGCTACCGGCTGTTCGTGCAGTGGGGCACGGTCGAGAATCACACCGTGGATTTCCGCGGTTCCGCCGATTTTCAGGAATGGCGCAAGCTGGTCGGCCACTGCTTCGCCTCGCCGCCGGAGGTGGAACATGTGCGCGAGGTGGTGAAGGGTTTCTGACCGCCCTTTCCTCGCCGCGATCACGGCCCCATATTCGGGCGATGGCGAAATCCCCCGGCAAGCCCCCGCAAAAGCGCGATCCGGCCAAGCACTCCAAGAAGGACCCGGCGAAGCCGACGCGCGCCAAGGCGTCGCGGCCGGATCTGGCGCCGATCGAGCCCGCGCTCGCGGAACTGCTCAACCCGGCGCTCAACCAGGGCACCGCGGGGGTCGGCTCGCAGACCGGCCTCAAGCCGCCGCCCGACAACTCATTCGACCGCCGCGCCGACTTCTCGGCCGCCCACCGGGCGCGCAAATCCACCCAAGGTTTGGAGGAGGCGCCGCAGTCCGGCTACGTCGCCAAGGGCGAGGCGCTCGACATCAACAAGGAGCTCGCGCAGACGCTCGGCTACCGGGACGACGAAATCACCGGCATGCGCTCGTCGGGCGTGACCGCCACGGTGAAGGCGCTGGAAGCGCTGCTGCGCGAGGGCCGGCCGGAATTCGCCGCCCAGCCCTGGACCCCGCACCGCCCGCCCCGGCCGGAGAAATCCGAAGGCGGGCAGCGGCTCGTCATCAAATCGGAGTTCGAGCCGAAGGGCGACCAGCCGACGGCCATTCGCGACCTGGTCGAAGGCGTCAAGCGCCACGACCGCACCCAGGTGCTGCTCGGCGTCACCGGCTCGGGCAAGACCTTCACGATGGCGAAGGTGATCGAGGAGACCCAGCGCCCGGCGCTGATCCTGGCGCCGAACAAGACGCTCGCCGCGCAGCTCTATGGCGAGTTCAGGCAGTTCTTCCCCGACAACGCGGTCGAATATTTCGTTTCGTATTACGACTACTACCAGCCCGAGGCCTACGTGCCTCGCACCGACACCTACATCGAGAAGGAAAGCTCGATCAACGAGCAGATCGACCGCATGCGCCATTCGGCGACGCGCTCGCTGCTCGAACGCGACGACGTCATCATCGTCGCCTCGGTGTCGTGCATCTACGGCATCGGCTCGGTCGAGACCTATTCGGCGATGACGTTCACGCTCAAGCACAAGGAGCGCATCGACCAGCGCCAGCTGATCGCCGATCTGGTGGCGCTGCACTACAAGCGCTCGGGCGGCGATTTCTTCCGCGGCTCGTTCCGGGTGCGCGGCGACGTCATCGAAATATTCCCCGCGCACTACGAGGACCGCGCCTGGCGGGTGTCGCTGTTCGGCGACGAAATCGAGTCGATCCACGAGTTCGATCCGCTCACCGGTCACAAGACCGACGAGCTCGAATTCGTCAAGATCTACGCCAACTCGCACTACGTGACACCGCGCCCGACGCTGATCCAGGCGATCCAGGGCATCAAGTTCGAGTTGCGCCAGCGGCTGGAGCAGCTCAACAATGCCGGCCGGCTGCTCGGAGGCGCAGCGGCTCGAGCAGCGCACCATCTACGACCTCGAAATGATGGAGGCGACCGGCTCCTGCGCCGGCATCGAGAACTATTCGCGCTATCTCACCGGCCGCAAGCCCGGCGAGCCGCCGCCGACGCTGTTCGAATACGTGCCCGACAACGCGCTGGTGTTCGTCGACGAATCCCACGTCACCGTCCCGCAACTCGGCGGCATGTTCCGCGGCGACTTCCGCCGCAAGGCGACGCTCGCCGAATACGGCTTCCGCCTGCCGTCCTGCATGGACAACCGGCCGCTGCGGTTCGAGGAATGGGACGCCATGCGGCCGCAGACCACCGCGGTCTCGGCCACGCCCGGCTCCTGGGAGATCGACCAGGCCGGCGGCGTGTTCGCCGAGCAGGTGATCCGCCCGACCGGCTTGATCGATCCGCCGGTCGATATCCGCCCTGCCCGCACGCAGGTCGACGACCTCGTCGGCGAAGTGCGCCAGGTGGCGCAGGCCGGCTACCGCTCGCTGGTCACGGTGCTGACCAAGCGCATGGCCGAGGACCTGACCGAATACCTGCACGAGCAGGGCATTCGTGTGCGCTACATGCATTCCGACATCGACACGCTGGAGCGGATCGAGATCATCCGCGATCTGCGGCTCGGCGCCTTCGACGCGCTGGTCGGCATCAACCTGCTGCGCGAGGGCCTCGACATTCCCGAATGCGCGCTGGTCGCGATCCTCGACGCCGACAAGGAAGGCTTTTTGCGCTCGGAGACGTCGCTCATCCAGACCATCGGCCGCGCGGCGCGCAACATCGACGGCCGGGTGATCCTCTATGCCGACCACGTCACCGGCTCGATGGAGCGCGCGATCGCCGAGACCAACCGCCGCCGCGAGAAGCAGACGGCCTACAACACCGAGCACGGCATCACGCCCGAGAGCGTGCGCAAGGGCATCTCGGACATCATGGACAGCGTCTACGAGCGCGACCACGTGCTGATCTCGACCGGCGGCGGGCTCGCCGGCGTCGGCGAGGAGGACACCGCCACCATCGGGCACAATTTCGAAGCGGTGATCGCCGACCTCGAGACCCGCATGCGCGAGGCCGCGGCCGATCTCGACTTCGAGGAGGCGGCGCGGCTGCGCGACGAGGTCAAGCGGCTGCGCACAACCGAGATGGCGGTGATCGACGATCCGACCGCAAAGGCAGTGGCGATTTCGCGTTCTGGCGGTGCGGCACGCGGCGGCGCTACGGGGCGAACGTCAAACAGCAAGGTCCACAAGCCCGGCCTCGACGAGATGGGCATCGCACTCCACCACGAGGTCGCGCCGCGTCGCCCCGACGGCGACCGCGAGGCGCCGCGCAAGCCGACGCTCGACGAGATGGGCCCGGGACCGGAGAGCAAGCCCTATCGGCCCGGCCCGCGCTCGACCAGCGGGCGGGCGGGAATGCGCGGGGGCTTCAAGCCGCGGGGGAGGTAGCGGCTGTCCACGCGTAATCTTGTTTGGAAAAATTGAAAGCCGGCCGCTTACTGACGGCCGGCCCGGTAATCGCGAAAGCTGCTTGAGAAGCGCGGCCGTTAATTCACCGCCGCCTTCTTCAGCGGAAAGCTCTCGCTCTCGTAGAGCTCGCGGATCTCCTTGTGGCTGAGCCGCACGTCCTCCAGCACGATGGTGGCGCCGAGCAGAAGCGGCTCCGGCAGCTCTTCCATGGCAAACTGGATCGCCTCGGCCGCCTTGTCGAAGCGGCGATAGCGCGCCCGCTGGCCGCTCTTGCGGTTGCGCGAGGGAAACAGCTCCGCGGGAGCGGCAAAATCGAACTTCGTCATGGGGCTACTCCAATAGAACGAAACGGGAAATCCGGGCAGACCCGTATATAAGCATCAATCGCGGCTATTCGAGAGGTGCGAACGTCATTCTTTCGTCGATCAGCGGCGAATTCAAGTCATGATTTGCATCAATGCGGCCTCGCCACGCTCATTTCCGGCCTGCTCGCGCTCCGCGAGTGCTCATATTTGAACGAGGGCGGCGCGCCGTCGTTTTCCCGCGTTTCTCACGTAATTCTCCGTTCGTCCCCGCGAAGGCGGGGACTCAGCGCCTGTGAGCCAGAAGGCCCGGGTTCCCGCTTACGCGGGAACGAACGGGGAGAGACCCATCGCGACCGATAAGACGTGAGCCTCCGCCACGCTCAAATCTTCTCCGCCGGCGCCACCTCGGCGTCCGGCTGGTTGCTGCGCTTGAGCCCCTCGGCGACGAAGCCCGAGGCCTTCATCTCCTCCACGAACGCGGCGAGATATTTCGGCGCCGCGTCGCGGCCCTGCAGACGCGCCTTGGGTATGCCCATGGCCTGGCGGATCTCCATGAAGCGGCCGTCGATGATGCGGATGTCCGACTGCTTGGCGACCCACTGCTGCACCGCCTGCTTCACGCCGGCCAGCGCCTCGAGCTTCTCGGCGCGGAACACGTCGGTGCCGTGCTCGGCGCGGATGAGCTTGGCGTGCTTGAGCGAACGGGTGAGGAAGAGATCGTAGGCCGAAGCCTTGTTGACGCCGATCCGCACGCCCTCGCGATCGACATCGGCCACCGTCTTCAGCGGCGAGTCCTTCGGCACCGCATAGACGCCCTCGATGATCACATAGGGCGCCGTGAAGGCGACCTCGGCGGCGCGCACCGGTTCGATCGCAAGAAAGAGAATGTCGGTTTCGCCGGCCTTGGCGGCCTCGAACGACTTGCCGGCGGCGTCGAAGGTCTTGAATTCCACCGGAACGCCGAGCCGCTTGGCGAGCTCGCGCGAGAGGTCCACGGTGACGCCGCTCGGCGCGGCCGGCGTGCCCTGCGCCAGCACGATGTTGCCGAGGTTGATGCCGGCACGCAGCTTGCCGGTGGGGGCAAGGTCCTTGACGACGTCGGGCGGGGCGGTGGTCACGGTGGCGGCTCCTTGCGGTGTGGGGGACTGGGCGTGGGCCGCGACGGTCCCGGCAAGGACGGCGGCAAGAACGGCTTTGTACATGTGGGCCTCTCCGGTCGAGGGTCCTTGGTGGTATCGGGAAAATCGCGCCCCGACAACGCCCCTCGCCCCCCGAATGCGGACAGGTGTCCGCCGGCCGCTGCAATTTCGTGGCGGCTGGTGTAGTCTTGCGGATCAGCCGCAGGAAAATCGCCATGGCGAAAGGTCAGATGCGCCCCAACAAGGAAAAGAAGAAGCCGAAGGCCGATCACAACAAGGACAAGAAGAAGGGCGGAGTTCCTCCGCACATGCAGCACCAAGCGGGCGGCGGCCCGCCGGGCGCAAATCCGTTCAAGAAGACCTGATCGCGCCGTCCGCTCAGCCCGGCGACGAGAGCATTCGCTCGGGCGGCCGAGGCGCGGCGGTTGCCGCGCATGAACGGTCTGTGGCGCTGCACGGACAAGCCATCGGCGACTTGGTTTCAGATCAAACCAATCGCCGGATCACCAGCAATTTACAAATCGCCTTTGGCATTCTGATATTCTCCAGCGCTGCCGTTGCACAGACAACGATCATGCGAGGGAGACAAATGACCATCCGCACCACGTTCATCATCGCCGCCGTCACCGGCACCGCCGCGGTCGTCGCCAGCGCGGCGCACGCGGGTGGCGACAAGGTCGCATTTCCCGAAACCCACGCCGCGGGCGTGCTCTACACGACCGTCGATCGCCCCGACAACAAGCAGTACCGCGAGGTGTTCACCAGCGCGGCTGCGCTCAATGCCGCCAAGAACAGCCAGCCGCTGCCGAATGGCACCATCGTCACGCTCGTGCAATATGCCGCCAAGCTCGGCGCCGACGGCAATCCCGAGAAGGATGCCAACGGCCGGTTCATCAAGGGTAACCTGGTCGGCTACACGGTGATGGAGAAGCGCACCGGCTGGGGCGCCGAATATCCGGACAATGTGCGGAACGGCGAGTGGGAATATCAGGCGTTCAAGACCGACAAGACACCGAACGCCGCCGCCAACCTCACCAACTGCTTCACCTGTCACAAACCGCTCGGCCCGCAGGTGGATTTCGTATTCTCCTACGACAAGATGAAAGCGGCCGCGAAGTAGCCCCGCGCCTGCGTGCCCTTGCACAACGCCGTAGAAAATTACCATCGCGCACGAGCAATGCGCGGCGCGTGAGCAGGCATGCGTTTTTTCTTGCGCGCACCGGGGATAAGCCGACCGCACGGTTCCGCGAGGCCGTGAAGTCGTCACATTCCCATGCGGCAATCTGGCGCGTGGACTGTGCCCTCGGGCGCAGAACGGGGGAGATACATGACACTGATGAAATCGCGCGATCCTGACGATCTCGACCGGCCGGTCGAGTCGGGGGTGGAAGGAGAGATTCGCGAGTTCGTCCGGCGCGATGTCGCCGGATTGCGGCGGCAGCCGGAAAACGACAGCGAGCTGGTGGCCAACAATATCAGCACGCTGCTGCAGCGGGTGGCGGGAACCTCGGTGCAGGAAATCGACAAGCTGATCTCCGAGTTGCAGACCCTGCGCGAGATGCTCGCCACCGAGGGCGCGCGCGTGCAGAAGGAGATCGTCGAGTACGCGACGCTCAGCCAGGCGGCGATGCAATCGACGCGCATCATCGCCGAGAGCATCTCGCACTGGAAGAAGATCCCGGACGCGCCGAGCATTCGCGGCGGCTGACGCCCGCTGCCGGCCGAAAAATCCATCGCGCGCCGGCTACGCTGGCGCGCGATCGTTTTAGGACTACTCTGTGAGAGCCGCCGCAGTCCTCAGTTGAGGACCAGCTTGTAGCGCGGCATCCACGCCACGACGCGGCGGTCCTTCGGATTGACCAGCAGGATCCGGTCGTCGAGCTTCACGAATTTGTAGCCTTCCACGAGCGGGATCAGCCGCGCCACGCCGGGCGGCAGGTCCTGCAGCTCGACCGAGCGCGGCAGCGCCTGCGCCGGTTCGGGCGGCGCCACGTCGGCGACCGGGGCGTTGTTGATGCGCATCACGCCGTCGAACACCTGCGCGCGCTCTTCCTCGCTCAGCGGCAGCTGACGCTCCCCGCGCGATGATGCCGCGCCAAGACTGCCGCTGTGATGTCGCCGGCAGCGTCCGAAATCCATCCAATGCGCGACTTCGGCTCCGGACACGAATCCGATCAGCGCCAAAACCATCGCCCCCAGAGCAAACCGCCCAATCGACGAACGCATCACCTTCTCCCCTGCACTCCCGCGCAAAGGCTATTTTCCTGCTCCCTCTCAGCTGCCTTAACGCGTCAACGCCGCAAAGCGTTTCATTTTCGAGTGTTGCGCAAACGCCTCAGATGCGGCCGATCGTGCTTAGCGATTTCTTTCTGGCACGCAGCTTGCGCCGCCGATTAACCAAGACCGGACCCCATCCGGCGGAAATGGGAGATTGCGGCGGTCACGCGAGGGTGAATCCGCGACCGCTTTTCCGCCAACAAATTGCCAAGCCCATCGGATTCATTCGCCCGGACACTGTCTCGGACTGGAATACTGGAATAAATGCAGTTCTCGCCCCTCTCCGTGCTGCGGATGCTTGCCCTGACGGCCGCTGTCGCTTGCTCCGGCGCCGCCATCGGCGAGCCTGTGGAGCAGCAACCCGATCAAGAGGAAGTCGCGCCGGCCGAAGAGATCGTTCTGCCTGAAGGCGCGACGCTCGACCTGTCGACGCCGACGCTCGAAGAATTGCAGGCGGCGAAGCGTGCCAGAGCCCTCAAGCCGTTCACCACCGAGCCGCGCAGCGAGGTCAGCGGCAAGATCGGGGTCGACTATCGCAAGGCGTCCATACCGGGCGCCGAATTCCAGCCCGAGCATCTGCTGTCCGGCGTCATCCCGGATCAATCGACCGGCGTCGCCTGGGCGAACGTGACCGCGGGCGTGCCGATCGGCTGGGACAAGGCCACCATCGACACCCGCCTCGACCCGTCGCAGGAGCAAGGCAAGGTCGCCACCACGCTGAGCCGCTCGGTCCCGATCGGCGACACGCTCTCGGTCACGATGCAGAATGGACTTGAAGTTTCGCGCACGCTGGCCAATCCGGCGCTGCCGAACCAGGTGGCATCGCAAAGCTGGGCGAGCAGCCAGGCCGTGCGCTTCAACATCCTGCCGACCGACACCACCGTGTCGCTCGGCGCCAATCTGTCGAGCGCCGACGAGAAATGGCTGCGCACGCTGAGCGCGGAGCAGAAGCTGTTCGGCGGCCCGCTCAGCGTCACCGGCGCGGTCAGCGAGACGCCGACCGGCGAGGCGTCGAAAAGCCTCAAGGCCGGGTTCAAGCGAACCTGGTGAGGGCGCGCAGATCGCGGGCGGCTTGCTGCGCGAACTCGACCCCGAGTTGCGTTTCCTTGTGCCAGATCATCCGGCACGGCCGGATCGACTGATCGGCGTCGAAGATCACGTCGAATTCTTCCGGGATGCCGATCGCGCTCGCCACCTTCAGGCAGGCGCCGAGCGGGGAAAGATTACGAACCGTGCAATCGATCACCGAGCGATGATGATTGAACACTATGCGCGCGGTCTTGAGCGTGCGCGCCCGCGGGTTACGCCGGCGTTCCACGAGAACCTCCCATCAAACGCCCTTGGCAATCATGATCGCGCCGAATGATTGAGGACGGCATAGGGGAATAGCGACAATTTTAATCAATTCCGCATGCACGGGAGGAACGGCTCAGTTTGCCCCCTGCCCCGCACCGGTCGTGATCGCGTCGTTTGAAGGAAATATGCCGACGACGATCCGGGTGGCCGGGAACACCACCATCACCCGGTGATTGGAGACCGCATACTGATAGCCGTCGACCAGCGGCACGCGCTTCGCAAGCTCGCTGGGGATCGCGCGCAATTCGGTCGTGACCGGCAGTTCAGTCCCGACGTCGGCGCCGGGCGCCACCACCGGCTGCTCGTCCTTGAGAGCCTGATAGACGGCGGCCCGTTGCTCTTCCGGAAGGATCTTGAGCGTGTAGGCGACGGTGATCAGCCGGTCGTCGGCCGCGTTCTTCTCGGAGAATTTGGCCGGCACGGTCTCGGTATTCTGTGGCGCACCTGGAATGTTGAGCGCGCCGTTCACGAACACGGCATTCGGATCGCCGGCGCTGTCCTTGGTCATGTGCGCGCTCGGTTCCTCGGCGCCAGCCTTGCCGGGCTCGGTTTGCAGCATTTTCTGCGCACCGGACTGCTGCGGCTCTGCCGGCAGCGATTGCGCCGTCTGGGCATCTGCCAAGCTGGCGCTGGCGAAAAGGATCGCGGCCACGGCGGCCGATTGCAGGAGCGTGCTGCGCATTGGACGGTTTCCTGGAAATGTCTGGTCGGCCGCTCAACGCGCGGGACCGGCCGCAGGTTCCATCGCAATGCGAAATGATCCGAAGCCAGACACCCGGCCTTACACCGCGCGTGGCGTCAGCACCGTTTTGAGCACGAGCGAGAGCGGCAGCGTCAGCAGCACGATACCGGCCACCACCATCAGCGCCGTCGGCACGCCGAGCGCGTCGCCGACCAGACCGTAAAGCGCGGGGGCGACCGCGCCGGTCCCGATCGTGCCGGTATAGAAGATGCCGAACGCCCGCGCGCGTTTTTCCGGCGTGACCAGGTCGGGCACCGAGCCGTACAGCACCGACGACGTGCCGTTCAGCGCGACGCCGATGACCGGCAGCAGCAGCATCGCTGCATCGAGTGGCAGCGGCAATAATGCCAGGATCAATACCGCCGTAATACCCTCGGTCAGCCACACGGTCGCGATCACGCCGATGCGCGCCCCGATGAACCCGCAGATGAGCTTGCCGGCCGCGCCGCCCGCGAACACCAGCGTCAGCGCGAGCCCGATCATCGGCAGGCTGGCGCCCTTGGCGGTGAGAACGAACGGCAGGAACAGCAGGAAACCCATCCGGGTGCCGCTGTCGAGCATGCCGATCGACAGCAGCACCGGGAAGGCGAAGCGCGGCGCCGGCGCGCGGCTGGCCGCGCCTGCGGCTTGGTCTTTGGGAGGAGCATTCGGGCTTTCCGCGGCGTAACGCGGCGTCGCCAGGAAGACCGCCACCGCGGCGAGCAACCCGCAGGCGCCGAGCAGCGCCAGCGCCGGCCGCCACTCCATGAACACGAGCAGCAGCGAGGCCGCCGCCGGCAGCGTCATCTTGCCGATGTCGCCGGCGAAATTGTAGGTGCCCAGCGCCTTCATCGAGCGCGGGCCCTCGTAGGCGCGCGCCATCAGCGCCGAGGCGAGCGGATGCTGCGTGCTGGCGCCGAGCCCGCTGATGAACAACGCCACCAGCAGCAGGCCGACGCCCACGCTCGCGCCCGCCAGGCAATAGCCCGCACCGGCGAGCGCGGTGCCGAGCGCCAGCACGGCTGCGGTGCCGAACCGCTCGGCCAGATATCCGGATGGAATCTGGAAGCTCGCCATGGTGCCGGCGAACAGGCCGCGCAGCAGGCCGAGCTCGGCATAGCCCAGCCCGAATTCCTTCTGCCAGATCGGCAGCATGACGTAGATCAGGTCGGTATAGCCGTCGTGCAACGCATGCGCGCTGCACGCAACGCCGGCTGCGCGCCGCTCGTCGCGCCTGGCCAGAGCGGCCGCGTCATCCGGAACGAGCTTGTCGCTGGCGATGCTCATCTTGCGATCTTCAAGGCGCGCCCGCGCCCGGACGCCGTTCGACGAAAGCCGAGCTGATGAACGAAATGACCGGCTCGCCGTGTTGATTTTTGCCGATATGACGCGACGTGACCAGCCCCCAGGCGGGCCGCGATTTCAGCTCGCGCGCTTCGATCACCTCGCTCGTATAGGTGACGGTATCGCCGACATAGACCGGCTTGAGCCACTTGAGCTCGCGGAAGCCGGGCGACGGCCCGAGCGTCGCGACCGGCTCGCCGCGCGCGCGCGCCGCGTCATCCTCGCGCCGGCGCAGGTCGATCAGGAGCCGCATCCAGGCGCAGACGGTGTGCCAGCCCGACGCGCAGAGCTTGCCGAAATGCGATTGCTCGGCGGCCGCCTCGTCGAGGTGGAACGGCTGCGGATCGTAGCGCGACGCGAAGCTCTTGATGTTCTCGGCGGTGAAGGCGTGGCGGCCGACCTCGCTCTGCTCGCCGACCGCGATGTCCTCGAAGAACTTCATGGCCGCGCCTGCGCATCCGTGGCCGGCGGGCGGCGGCCGAACATCGGGATCACGGTGAGCGTCATCAGCAACCGGTCGCCGGGGCCGAACATCTCGTAGCCGAACGTCACGAAACCCATGTCGGGCCGGCTGCGCGACGCCCGCGTCTCCAGGATGGTCAGGCGCAGCCTGATCGCGTCGCCCGGACGCACCGGCGCGAGCCAGCGCACCTCCTCGACCCCCGGCGCGCCCATGAAGCTCGTGCCGGCGAGCACGCCGTCGGAGATCATCCGCATCGCGACGCAGCAGGTGTGCCAGCCGGACGCGGCGAGCCCGCCGAGCATGCTGGCGCTCGCGGCTTCTTCGTCCAGATGCATCGGCTGCGGATCGAACTCGGCCGCGAACGCGATGATCTCCTCGCGGGTGATCAGCCGCGGGCCGTGCTCGGTCACCTGGCCTGGCTGGAAATCTTCCCAATAGCGGCGGCGGGACACGGCAATCCTTCGCGAAGCGGGTTCAAGGTTCCCTAAACACCGGACCGGGCGCGGTCAACCGCACCGGCCTTTACCATGGCGGTGGATCGTGTGCGCCGGCTTCGGAGCGAGCCACGAAACCGGCACAAATATGGTCCCTTCTGGGCGCGGGGCCGGCGCAGCAATCAACCGCCGCCGGTGAGTGGGGGAGCCATGTTCGATTTTCGCGACCTTTTTCAGTGGGATCGCTTCATCACGCCGTCGATCATCAAGGTGTTCTATTGGCTTGCGATCGGGATCGCCGGGCTGTTCGGCCTGTCGGGCATTCTCACCGGCTTCACGCTGATGGCGGTGCATCCGCTCGGCGGCATCTTCTGGATCCTGGCGAGCATGATCGGCGTGCTGATCGGCGTGGTGTTCGCGCGCATCGTCTCCGAGTTCGTGCTGATCATGTTCCGCATCAACGAGCACCTCGGCGCGATCCGCAACCGCGGACAGATGTGACGCTCTGTCCCGGGCGCGCACAGCACGTAGTGATGCGCTGCACCGCGTCCGGGACACGGGCGCTCAGTCTCGGTACGTCGCAAACCGGAAATGCATCACGTCGCCGTCGGCGACGACGTAGTCCTTGCCTTCGAGCCGCAGCTTGCCGTTGTCGCGCGCGCCGGCCTCGCCGCCGAGCGAGACATAGTCGTCAAACGCGATGGTCTCGGCGCGGATGAAGCCGCGCTCGAAATCGGTATGGATCACGCCCGCGGCCTGCGGCGCCTTGGTGCCGCGCGTGATGGTCCAGGCCCGCGCCTCCTTCGGCCCGGCGGTGAAATAGGTGACGAGGTCGAGCAGCGCGTAGCCGGCGCGGATCAGCCGGTCGAGCCCCGGCTCCTTCAAGTCCGACCGCGCCCAGATATTCCTCGCGCTCCGCGCGCGACAGCACCGCGATCTCGGCCTCGATCTTGGCCGAGATGACCACGCAGCCGGCGCCCTCCTGCTTGGCGCGCTCTTCGACCTTGCGGGAAAAGGCGTTGCCGGCCGCTGCGGATGCCTCGTCGACATTGCAGACATAGAGCACCGGCAGCGCCGTCAGCAGGCCGAGCATGTGGAACGCCCGCTCCTCCTCCGGCTTGCGCACGATGAGCCGCGCCGGCTTGCCGTCGCGCAGCAGCGCGAGCGCGCGGTTGACCAGGTCGAGCGACTCCCTGGCTTCTTTGGCGTCCTTGTCGTTGCCCTTGGCCTTCTTCTCGAGCGTGTCGGTGCGGCGCTCCAGGCTGTCGAGATCGGCGAGCATCAATTCGGTCTCGATCGTGTCGATGTCGGCGACCGGATCGATCCGGTTCTCGACGTGGGTGACGTCGGTGTCCTCGAAGCAGCGCACCACATGCGCGATGGCGTCGACCTCGCGGATGTTGCCGAGAAACTGGTTGCCGAGCCCCTCGCCCTTGGAGGCGCCGCGCACCAGGCCGGCGATGTCGACGAAGGTCAGCCGCGTCGGCACGATCTCGGCCGACTTCGCGAGCTTGGCGAGCTTGTCGAGCCGCGGATCGGGCACCGCGACCTCGCCGACATTCGGCTCGATCGTGCAGAACGGATAGTTCGCCGCCTGCGCCGCCGCGGTCTCGGTCAGCGCATTGAACAGTGTCGACTTGCCGACATTCGGCAGGCCGACGATGCCGCATTTGAAGCCCATGGTTCGTTTCTCTTGACTATGCGAGCGAGCGGAGCGAGCCGCGTGAGCCGGCCGCTCAATCCTTCGGTTCGTCCTTGTCGCCCTTGCTCTGGATGAAGCCCTTCGCCTGCATGGCGAGATGCACCTTGTTCTGGAACGTCGCGTCCTGCCCCTTCACCAGCAGCCCGGCGTTGTCCGCGATGATGTCGCAGAGCCCGGCGACCCAGGCGCGCTCGTCCTTGGCGAAGTCGTTGAGCACATAGGCATGCACCAGGTCCTTGTCGCCCGGGTGACCGACGCCGATGCGCACCCGGCGGTAGTCGTTGCCGATATGCGACGAGATCGAGCGCAGCCCGTTGTGCCCGGCGACGCCGCCGCCGGTCTTCACCCGCACCTTGCCGGGCGCGAGATCGATCTCGTCGTGCAGCACCACCACGTCGCCGAGGCCGAGCTTGTAGAAATGCGCCGCTTCCGCGACCGCGCGGCCCGACTCGTTCATGTAGGTGCCCGGCAGCAGCAGCAGCACGCGGTCGCCGCCGATCGGCCCTTCCGCCGCCACGCCCTGGAAGCGGCGCCGGAACGGTCCGATGTCATGGCGCTTGGCGATCGCCTCGACCGCCATGAAGCCGATGTTGTGGCGGTTGCCGGTGTATTTGGCGCCTGGATTGCCGAGCCCGACCAAGAGCAGCATGGACAGCCTGTAAGTTCGTGTCCCGGGCGCAGCGCAACACGACAGTGGCGCGCTGCAGACCCGGGACCTTCACGAACTCGGTTCTTGTGGCGGTCCCGGATCGGCGGTGCACCGTTTCACGCTGCACCGCGTCCGGGACACGAGGACCGCTACTTCTTCGGCGCAGCAGCCCCAGC
Source organism: uncultured Alphaproteobacteria bacterium (assembly GCA_963749815.1). GTDB lineage: Bacteria > Pseudomonadota > Alphaproteobacteria > Rhizobiales > Xanthobacteraceae > VAZQ01. Next base: position 20,351 of record CAVVON010000036.1, read on the forward strand.
CGCGGGAGCACCCGCCGCGGGAGCACCGGCCGCGGGAGCTGCAGCACCAGCACGCAGGTGCAGCGCCCGGAGCGCCTTCGGCGCCGGCAGCGGCACCGGCCTCGGCAGCGGCGGCAGCAGCAGCAGCAGCAGCAGCAGCAGCTTCGGCGGCGGCCTTCATTTCTTCCGCGTAGCCCGACGGCGGCACGATGGTGACCAGCGTCGGATCGGTCCGCATCGTCACCTTCACGTTCGGCGGCAGCGTGAGGTCGCTCAGGTGCTTGGAGTAGTTGATCTCGAGCTCCGAGATGTCGACGTCGATCGATTCCGGAATGTCGTCGGCCGACACCTCCATCTCCACCGCGTGGGTGACGATGTTGACGGTGCCGCCGCGCTTCACGCCCGGCGCCTGGTCGGCGTTCCGGATGTGGACCGGGATGCGCACGCGGATGCGCGCGCCCTCGCCGAGCCGCAGGAAGTCGACATGCACCGGCAGGTCCTTGACGGCGTCGAGCTGGAAGTCGCGCGGGATGACGCGATGCTTGGTGCCCGCAACGTCGAGCTCATAGATCGTGGTCAGGAAGCGCCCGGCGTAGATGCGCTCCTTGAGTTCCTTGTGGTCGACCGAGACGGTGAGCGGCGGCTTGCCGTCGCCATAGATCACGCCCGGAACGCGGCCAGCGCGACGCTCGGCCCGGGCGGCCCCCTTGCCGGCCCGTTCGCGCGCCACGGCCTTCATCTGCTTGACAGCTGCTGCCATGGTTCAACCTCTTGAATTCCCGAATAAAACGGCCGCTCAGGCGGCCCCGTAAAAAATCCGCGGCATGCCTCCAGGGGTGTCTGGGTCGCGGATTTGCGCGGCTTATAGCGGCGAGAGGCGGAAATGACAAGAAAGCGGGGGCGGCGCGGAGGCGGCAGTCATTCGCGAGCACGGCGCGGCGCCGCGATCCCGCCTCCCTACGCGAAGCGGTGGTGGAGGGGTCGGGGGTTCGCGGGCCTCGCGGGCTGTCGACCCTCCGCGCCGCTTCGCGGGGGGAGGATCTGCACGCGACGCTGTCGCTTACGACTGCCCGAGCTTCGCTTCCAGCGCGGCGATGCGGGCCTTGAGCGCCTCAAGGAAGCGGCGATGAAACGCAGTCTCGACCGCCGGAACTAACATGAAAAATTTCCGCTAGGATTCTCTGCGGGCCTATCCAAGTACCCGGCGGCAAGGCGGGAAGTTCCGCCGCCAGTCCGTCGAGCATGCCCTGCACGAGTCTGTCGCGCCAGCGCGCCGGACTTTTTCTTCGGGCCGACGAGCCCATCGGCCAGCAGCAGAGTGAGTCCATGCACGAGGGACCAGCACGCCAGAATGGCACCGGCAATCTTCCGTTCGTTGCGTGAGGTATCCGGAATGGCGCGTCCCAGACCTCCGGCGACGATCACGCCCGCGAGCAGAGCTTTGGCCTTCTCCGCTTCAGCCAGTTCGATGGCGGGGCGGCTACGATCCGGACCGCCCAGATAGCCTCCGAACATCAGGCTGTAGAGCGCCGGGTTTTCAACACCATGGTCAATGTAAGCGCGCAACATCGCGAATAACTGCTCGCGAGCATTGTCGAGGCCCGCGATTTCGCTCGCCATGCGCTTCGTCAGCGTCTCGAATCCCGCCGCCGACACGGCCGCCAATAGCTCACGCTTGTCGGCAAAGTGCTTGTAAGGGGCGTTGTGGCTGACGCCCGCGCGCCGGGCAAGTTCGCGCAGCGAAAACTCAAGGCTCTGGGTTTCGCTGCAGGATTTCCAGCGCGGCCTTAACGATCGCACGGCGCAGGTCGCCGTGGTGATAGGGACGCTCGTCGGATTGGGGCTTAGGCATCGCTGGCAAACCGCTGACTTCACTCGATAATTAGCCGACAAAGTTGTCGATGTCAACATTTGCATAGCAGGCATTCCGCGATCGCCGGACCGCAATGTAGACATTGACAACTTCTGACGCTATGAAGTTGTCAACGTCAACATTTAGTCCATTTCGGAGCCCGAAACATGCGGTCCTGCATTCTTCTTCTCACGGTTCTGATGGTGCTTGTCGGCTGCAAGCCAGAGGACGCGCCGGCGGCACTCCGGCTGGTCCGCACGCTCGTCGTCGATCCGAAATCCATCGGCGAAGACCGCCACGCGATCGGCGAGGTCAAGCCGCGATACGAGAGCGATCTGTCGTTCCGCGTCGCCGGCAAGGTGCTTTCCCGGCTCGTGGATGTCGGAGCTTGGGTCAAGCAAGGCGACACGCTGGCGACGCTCGACACGCAGGACTATCAGAACCGCCTGCGCTCGGCGGAAGCGGACGTCAGTTCCGCCGAGGCGGCGCTCGTCAATGCGCAGGGAACGGAGGCGCGCCAAGCCAAGCTGTTGAAGGACGGCTGGACGCCAAAGGCGACCTACGACGGCGCACTGCAAAACCTGCAGGCCGCCGAGGCACGGCTCAAGGCTGCCAAGGCCAATCTCGACCTCACCCGCGACCAGCTCAATTACACCGACGCTCAAGGCCGATTTCGACGGCGTGATTACCGCCGTCGGCGCGGAAGCAGGCCAGAACGTGAATGCTGGCCAAATGGTGGTGAAGCTGGCCCGACCGGACGACAAGGACGGCGTCTTCAACATCGCCGAGACGGCCTTAACCGAAATCGGCGACACGCAGCTCGAGGTCCTGGTTTGGCCGCTGTCCAATCCGGAGCTGACGGTAGAGGGCGTGGTGCGGGAGATCTCTCCGGTCGCCGATCCGGCGACGCGCACCTACACAGTGAAAGTCACGCTGAAGAACCCGCCGCCGCAACTTCGCTTCGGCATGAGTATCGGTGGCCGCTTGAAAGGGCAGGCCGCTCTCGCGGTCGCGCTGCCTCTCTCCGCTCTATTTGAAAAGAATGGTTCGCCGGCTGTCTGGGTGCTCGATCAGCAATCGAACAGTCTCACCCTGAGGCCCATCACGGTCGCGCGCTATGAGGCAAATACCGTCGTCGTCGCCAGCGGCCTTGCCAAAGGCGACATCGTCGTCACCGCGGGCGTGAATACCCTGACGGTCGGCCAGAAGGTCCGGCTCGCCGAAGCAAACTTGGCCGGGAGTAACAGCAAATGAAGACCTTCAATCTCTCCCGCTGGGCGCTGGAGCATAAGAGCTTCGTCGTCTACCTGATGCTGGTCGTCGCGCTCGCCGGTATTTTCGAATATCGCCAGCTCGGGCGTGACGAGGACCCGCCCTTCACCATCAAGACGATGGTGGTGAAGACGCTGTGGCCCGGGGCCACCACGCTGGAGACGATGCAGCAGGTCACGGACCGGATCGAGAAGAAGCTCGAGGAGCTGCCGAACATCGACTATCAGAAGAGCTACACCAAGCCGGGCAAGTCGGTGGTGTTCGTGTATCTGAAGGACTCCACCCGTGCCTCGGACGTGCCCGATCTCTGGTATCAGGTGCGAAAGAAAGATCGGCGACATCAAACAGACCTTGCCACAAGGCGTGCAGGGCCCCTTCTTCAACGACGAGTTCGGCGATACCTATGCGCTGATCTTCGCGCTGACTTCGGATGGCTTCTCTCACCGCGAGCTGCGCGATTATGCCGAGCGCGTGCGAGCCGATCTGCTCAGCGTTCCCGACGTTGCGAAGATCGATCTTCTCGGCACCCAGGACGAGAAAATCTATCTGGAGTTCTCGACCCAGCAGCTCGCCGCCATGGGGCTCGACATTTCCGAGCTGATACAGACCTTGCAGGCGCAAAACGCGATCCAGCCGAGCGGGACGGTGGACTCAGATGCAGAGAAGATCGCGATTCGCGTCTCGGGTCAGTTCACGTCCGAAGAGAGCCTGAAGGCCATCAATTTCCGTTTCAATGGCCGGTTCTTTCGGCTGAGCGACATCGCCAAGGTGCAACGAGGCTACGCTGACCCACAGCAGCCGATATTCCGATACAACGGCCGCTCCGCGATTGGCCTCGCCGTCTCGATGCGGAAGAACGGCGACGTCCTGGCATTCGGCGAGCATCTCAAGGAGCGCCTCGCCAAAGCGACGGCCGATCTGCCGGCCGGCATCGAATCGCACCTGGTGGCCAACCAGCCGGAGGTCGTCGAAGAGGCCGTCGGCGAGTTCATCAAGACCTTGATCGAAGCCATCGTCATCGTTTTGGCCGTGAGCTTCCTGTCGCTCGGCTGGCGCCCGGGCATCGTCGTCGCGATTGCGATTCCGCTGGTTCTTGCCATCACCTTCGTTGCCATGAAGCTTGCCGGAGTGAGCCTGCAGCGCATCTCGCTCGGCGCACTCATCATCGGACTCGGGCTCCTGGTCGACGACGCCATGATCGCGGTGGAGATGATGATCAAGAAGCTCGAAGAGGGCTGCGACAAGGTCACCGCCGCAACATTTGCCTATACCTCCACCGCCTTCCCGATGCTGACCGGAACGCTCGTCACCATCGCAGGGTTCGTCCCCGTGGGCTTCGCGGCGAGCAGTGCCGGCGAATATACCTTCACGTTGTTCGCTGTCGTCGGAATCGCATTGATCGCTTCCTGGTTCGTCGCGGTGCTGTTCACGCCGCTGACAGGCGTTTTCATCCTGCCCGACAAGATGAAAGGTCACGGCCATGAGCCGTCGCGCTTCGCCCGCGCGTTCCACACCGTGCTCGATCGCGTGCTGCATCTGAAGTATTGGGTGATCGGCGCGACCGTTGCGCTGTTCGTCGCCGCTCTCGCCGGCATGCAGTTCGTGCAGCAGCAGTTCTTCCCGAGCTCCGACCGTCCCGAACTGCTTGTCGACCTGACGCTCCCGCAAGGGTCGTCGATCAACGCAACGCGCAAGGTGGTCGATGATCTCGAGAAAATCCTGAAGACCGACCCCGACATCGAACACTGGTCCTTCTATATCGGCAGCGGCGCCATCCGCTTCTACCTGCCGCTCGACCAGCAGCTCGCGAATGACTTCTTCGCGCAAGGCGTCATTGTCACGAAAGGATTCAAGGTTCGCCCGGCCGTGCAAGAGCGCATCCTCGCCGCATTGCAACGGCCCGAATTCGAGCAGGTGCAGCCGCGCGTCAGCCCCTTGGAGCTTGGGCCGCCGGTCGGCTGGCCGCTCAAGTTCCGCATCAGCGGTCCCGACCCCATGAAGGTCCGCGAGATCGCACAGAACTTCGCGTCACTGCTCGGCAAGACTCCGACATGCGCGGAACATCAACTTCGATTGGAACGAGCCGTCCAAGGTGGTTCGCGTCGAGGTGGATCAGGACCGGGCTCGGGCGCTGGGCATCAGTTCGCAAGCATTGAGTCAGACCATCAATGCTGTCTTATCGGGCACGACCGTCACCCAGTTGCGCGATGATATCTATTTGATCGACATCGTCGCCCGCGCCATTCCCGACGAGCGCGCCAAGCTGGAGACCCTGCGCAGCCTGATGATCAACGTGTCTGGCGGGCGTTCGGTGCCGCTTGAGCAGGTCGCGAAGCTCTCCTACGGGATCGAACCGCCGCTGATCTGGCGCCGCCATCGTCTGCCAACCATCACGGTGCAAGCCGATACTGCGCCGGGCCTTGAGGCAGCGACCGTTGTCAAAGCGCTCTCCTCCGATCTCGCCGCATTCAAGTCGAAGCTGCCGGCGGGTTATGACGTGGTTGCAGGCGGCACGGTCGAGGAGAGCGCCAAGGCGGAGGCCAGCATTTTCGCGGTCTTCCCGCTCATGATCCTGATCATGATCACGATCCTCATGGTGCAGCTGCAGAGCTTTCAGCGGCTGTTCCTTGTGCTTGCCACCGCACCGCTGGCTCTCATCGGTGTCGCCGCTGCGCTGCTTGATCTCGCGCGCACCTATGGGATTCGTTGCGATCCTCGGCGTCGTCTCGCTGATCGGCATGGTGATCCGCAATTCGGTGATCCTGATCGACCAGATCGATACCGAAATTGCCGCGGGCCAGCACCCATGGAACGCGGTGATCGTGGCCACGGAGCATCGGCTGCGCCCGATCCTGCTGACCGCTGCCGCCGCCATCCTGGGCATGATTCCGATCGCGCCCACCGTGTTCTGGGGGCCGATGGCCTATGCGGTGATGGGCGGCCTCGTGGTCGCGACGCTGCTGACGCTCGTATTCCTGCCGGCGCTGTACGTCGCGTGGTTTCGGATCAAGCCGATTTCGGCACCGCAGCGGACAATTCCAGCCGGCGTCCCTGCCCTTGCTCATAGCTGAATTGAGGAGCGACAATCACCCCTCATCCCCGACGCTACGCGCGATAGCCGATGCTCGCATCGGCGGTCCTAGCCGCTAAGAACGGCGGCCGCAGGCCGCCTACGCCCTCCCCACCGCTTCGCGGGGGGAGGGTTAGCTGCTGTCCGGGCTAGGACTGCCCGAGCTTCGCTTCCAGCGCGGCGATGCGGGTCTTCAGCGCCTCGTTCTCCTCGCGCGCCAGGCGGGCCATGTCCTTCACGGCCTCGAATTCCTCGCGCTTGACCAGATCGAGGTCGCGCAGGATGCGTTCGGCCTGGTGGCGGACGACGGTGTCGATCTCGCGCCGCACGCCGGAGGCGACGCCGGCGGCATCGTTCATCAGGCGGGCGACTTCGTCGAAGAAACGGTTGGTGGTCTGGGTCATTGCACGCCTCTCATCGAGAACCAGTCAAACAATGGCGATTGTGAGCGATCGCTTCAAGAGCGCCCTTTGAAACAACCAAGGCGCGTAGCCATCAATCGCGACCGCCGACATTCGCCGACTGATGTCCGTTTAGCCCGAGCAAGCGGCAGAAGGGCGGACATGCCGGGAGGTCCGAGTCGGGCCCAAGAGGAACATCGCCCCCCTTCCGCGCACTCCGGTCGCCGGTGTAGTTTTATTCGAGAGCCGGCAGCGGGACGTGCAGAAATCATTGCAATCAACAGCGCAGGGTGTTGCCGGCAAGGGTCGAGCGTCATCGTGACCCACACAGATCATCCTGCTTGCCCTGGCATCAGCGCTCGGACGCGGGCGGCGTTGCGCAGACAAAGGACCGATCGATGGCACGACGATTCAAGTTCCCGCTGACGGGGCTGGCGCTGCTGTGCCTGGTCTCCTCCGGGCAACCCCTGCCCGCTCAGTCCCTGACCCCTCAGCAGCAACTGGCGTTTGACGTCTACAAAGAGCTGGTCGAAATCAACACGGTCACCGAGACCGGAGACACCGGGCGCGCCGCCGATGCGATGGCCGCGCGGCTTCGCGCATCGGGCTTCGACCCGGCGGACGTCCACGTGCTCAAGCCCGCGCCGCGCAAGGGCAATCTGGTGGTGCGGCTGCGCGGTACCGGCAACCGCAAACCGATCCTGCTGCTGGCGCATCTCGACGTGGTTCCGGCGATCCGCGCAGACTGGTCGATCGATCCGTTCAAGCTGACCGAAAAAGACGGCTATTACTATGGGCGCGGTACCGGCGACGACAAGTACATGGCGGCGGCGTTTTTGGCGAACCTGATCCGTTACAAGCAGGAGGGCTACAAGCCCGATCGGGACATCATCCTGGCGCTGGAGACCGACGAGGAGATTCTCGACCGCGATGCGTTGGGGATTCAGTGGCTGCTGAAAAACCATCGGGATCTGATCGACGCCGAGTTCGCGCTGAACGAGGGCGGCGGCGTGGGCCTGAAGAACGGCAAACCCATCCGCAACAGCGTTCAGACCAGCGAAAAGGTGTCGCTGACCTATACGCTGGAGGTGAAGAACCGCGGCGGCCACAGCTCGGTGCCGGCAAAAGACAATGCCATTTATCGTTTGGCCGAAGGCCTGGCGCGCCTGTCGAAATTCAGTTTTCCGTTCAAACTGAACGAGACGACCCGCGCCTATTTCGAACGGACGGCCGAGCTCGAGGGCGATCAGATGGCTGCGGATATCCGCTCGGTCATATCCGGGCGTCCCGATCCGGCCTCGCTTTCGCTGGTCCGGCTGTCCGCAAACCCCGCCTACAATGCGCAACTGCGAACCACCTGCGTCGCCACCATGCTGGAAGGCGGGCATGCGTACAATGCGCTGCCGCAGCTCGCGCGCGCCACGGTCAACTGCCGCATCATGCCGGGCGACCCGGTGGATGAGGTCAAGGCGACGCTGGTGCGGGTGCTCGCCGACGATCAGATTTCCGTGACGCAAATCGGCGAGCCGGTAGCGAGTGCCCCGTCCGCGCTGAATGAAGAGATCATGGGTGCAATCGCGAAGCTCTCGGCGGAGTTCTGGCCGGGCGCACCGATCGTCCCTACCATGAGCGCCGGCGCGACCGACGGCAGCTATTTGCGCAATGCCGGGATACCGACCTACGGCCATTCGGGTCTCGCCAGCGACGTCGACGATGTCCGTGCCCACGGCAAGGATGAACGCGTCTTGGTGAAGTCGTTCTTCGATGGCCAGGAATACCTCTACCGCCTCGTCAAAGCGCTGTCGGGCGGCAGATAGGAATCAGACGCTCGTGCGATCAGGAGAATGAGACATGAGAAAATCCTTTGCCGTGGCAAGCGGCGTCATCCTGGCATTGCTCGTGCTTGCCGGTCATGCGCAGGCGCAGAGTTCCGCGAGCGCCGAAGCGCGGCTCAAGCAATTGAACATCACGCTGCCAGCGGTCTCCACCCCGAGCGCGAATTTCGTCAATTACGTCCAGACCGGCAAGCTGCTGTTCCTCGCGGGCAATACACCGGGGGACTGGCCGCACAAAGGCAAGCTCGGCAGGGACCTGACGGTCGAACAGGGCTACCAGGCGGCGCGGCAGGCCGGGCTCATCATGCTGGCGAAAGTACGCACCGCGCTCGGCAGCCTCGATCGGGTCAAGCGCATCGTCAAGGTTCTCGGCATGGTCAACACAGCCGACGGCTTCAGCGACCAGCCCAAGGTGGTGAATGGTTTCTCGGATCTCATGGTCGAGGTCTTCGGCGAGGAGATCGGCAAGCATGCCCGCTCCGCCGTCGGCATGGCGGGACTTCCGGGCAACGCCGCCGTGGAAGTCGAGATGATCGTTGAGTTCGAGTAACGGCGATAACGAACGAGGCCCGGCCATGAGCGGCTCGCGTCGGGACTTCCTCCGGCAGGTTGCGCAGGCGGGAGGCTATCGTGCGACCTACCTGACGATGCAGGCGATGGGCCTCCTCGGCGCGGCGCACGCCGCCGCCGAGGCGGTGACGCTGGAACAGGGCGCGGCGCATGGGACCAAGGTGATCGTGCTCGGGGCCGGCGTTGCCGGCCTGTCGGCGGCCTATGAGCTCGGCAAGGCCGGCTACGATTGCACCGTGCTCGAAGCGCGCGATCGCGCCGGCGGCCGCAATTGGACCGTCCGGCGCGGGACGCACGATCGAGATGGCGGACGGCTCGCGGCAGGTCTGCGAATTCGATCAGGGCCTCTATTGGAATGCGGGCGCGGCGCGGCTGCCCAGTCATCATCAGGCCGTGCTCGGCTATTGCCGGGAACTTGGCGTTGCGCTCGAGGTCGAGATCAACACCAACCGCGGCGCGCTGTTGCACAATCCGGCAGCCAACGAGGGCAAGCCGATCGAGCTGCGGCAGGCGATCAACGACATCCGCGGCGAAATCTCCGAACTGCTCGGCAAGGCGATCAACCGCGGCGCGCTCGACCAGGAACTATCCGCTGACGACAAGAAGCGGATGCTGGCGTTTCTCCAGCAGTACGGCGACCTCCCGCCGGACCTGCTTTACAAAGGCTCGACACGAGCGGGCTACAAGACGCTGCCGGGTCCGGCCGGGCAAGCGGGCGTGAAGCGCGATCCGCTGCCGCTTGGCGTCCTGCTTGATGCCGATATGTGGACCGCCATGCTGTTCGAGGAGAGCTTCACGCAGCAGGCAACCATGTTCCAGCCGGTCGGCGGCATGGACCGCATCGCGACGGCATTTGCGAACAAGCTCGGCAGTGTCGTGCGCCTCGGCAGCGAAGTGACGGCGATCCGCCGCACGAGCAGCGGGGTGAGCGTATCCTTCACCGACAAGCAGACCGGCAAGAGCAGTACGCTCGACGGCGCCTATTGCATCGTCACGATTCCGCTGCCGGTCTTGCAGCGGATCGAGTCCGATTTCTCCTCCAGCTACCAGGCGGCCATCCGCGACGTCACCTATGGCAACGCCGTCAAGATTGCCTGGCAGGCTCGCCGGTTCTGGGAAACCGACCGGCAGATCTACGGCGGCATCTCCTGGGTGAAAGGTCCGACCACGCTGGTGTGGTATCCGAGCGCCGAGCTGTTTTCGCAAAAGGGCATCTTGCTCGGCGCCTACGCCAATCGCGACGACGCGGACGAACTGACCAGGATGCCGCTCGGCGCGCAGATCGAGCTGAGCCGCGCAGCGGTCGAAGCACTGCATCCGGGGTGCGGCAAGGAGCTCGAAAAGCCGTTGCTGGTCGCGTGGTCCAGGATGCCCTACAGCCTCGGCATTGCGGCGCGCTATCGCGCAGGCCAGATGGGCGAATACATGCTTCTCAACGAGCCGGACGGCCCGTTCTACTTCGCCGGCGAACATCTGAGCCAGATCGGCGCCTGGCAGGAAGGCGCGATCCTGTCCGCCCGGCGCGCGATCAACATGATCGACAGCCGCCGGCGCGCGCGGCGCGGGTGAGGCAATGCGGCCAAGGCCAGTTTCACCCCGCCAGTTCGCGTCCGCGCCGGGTGGCGGCGGCGATCGCCTTGGTCATCAGCGGATCGAGCCCGTCCGGGCCCATCAGCACGCCGAGCGCGGCCGCGGTGGTGCCGCCCGGCGAGGTGACGTTCTCGCGCAAGGTCGCGGCCGGCAGCGGCGAGCGGTTGAGCAACTCGCCCGAGCCCGACACCGTCGCGCGCGCGAGCGTTCTCGGACAGATCCGCCGGCAGGCCGGCGGCGACGCCGGCCCGCGCCATGCATTCGGCGAGCAGGAAGATGTAGGCCGGTCCCGAGCCCGACACCGCCGTCACCGCGTCCATCAGGCCTTCGTCCGACATCCACTCGACCGCGCCGATGGCGGAGAGCAGCGTGTGCACCAGTTCGCGCTGCGACGCCGTGACGCGCGGGTTCGGCGCCGCCACCGTGATGCCGCGGCCGATCGCGGCCGGCGTGTTCGGCATGGCGCGGATCAGCGCCGCGCCCGGCAGCGCGCCTTCGAGGAAGCCCAGCGTCCGTCCGGCCATGATCGACACCGCGACCGTCGACGGCTCCGACATAGGGCTTGAGCGTCGGCACCACCTCGGGCGCGACCTGCGGCTTGATCGCGATCACGATCGCCGGCACCGGGCCGATGTCGGCGGGCTTCGGATTGAGGCGCAGCCCGCGCGCCGCAAGCGCGGCGATCTCGGGCGCCGGATGCGGCTCCAGCACCACGACCTTGTTGGGCTCGATGCCGAGCGCCAGCCAGCCGTCGAGCATGGCGGCGCCCATCTTGCCGGCGCCGACCAGCAGGAGCGGGCCGGCGAAGCCGGCGAGCGGGCGGGCGGCGGACGAGTTTGCAGATTGAGTCATGACTCTACCATTCGTCATGCCCGGCCTTGCGCCGGGCTCACGCCTGCGCAGACATGCGTGAACTAGCCGTGGCACTGAGCCGGGCATCCGAGTCCGGCCTTGACGCATGGCAAGACCGGTCATCGGACTGGCCGGGACAAGCCCGGCCATGACGCGGACAGGACATCGCCGTGGCGGAACAGCCTACGCCTGCCCCTGCGTCTCGAACATCGCGGCCTCGAGCGCCTCGCGCGCGCCCTTGCCGGCCCAGCACACGAACTGGAAGGCCGGGAAATAGCGCTCGCAGGAATCGAGCGCGGTGCCGAGCATCGCCTCGCATTGCGGGTTCGACGCCTCGACCCCGCCCGCCAGCACCAGCGCGTGCCGGTACATGACGATGCCGTCCTGGGTCCAGAGATCGAAATGCCCGACCCACATCTGCTCGTTGATCATCGAGATCAGCTGCTGCACCTCGTTGCGCAGCCGCTCCGGCACCTTGAGCTCGAAGGCGCAGGCGAGATGCAGGGCCTCGATGTCGAACATCCAGGTGAAGGAGACCTGGTAGTCGCTCCACTTGCCGCGCACCAGGATGGTGATCTCGTCCTCGCCGGCGCGCTCGAACGACCAGTCGTTCGACGACGCCATCCGCTCGACCACTTCGAGCGGATTCGCGCGAGTTTCCTCTTTGAAGTCAATTAGAGTCATGCCTGTCTCCGCCCGCCGCTGGGGATGGGTGCGCACGCCGCCACGCACTCCACGCCGGTGTTAACGCGGCCCCCGATGGGGCTTCCCCCGCCCCGGGGCGAATCACTGACGATTCGAATATAAGGCCTTGATTCTGGCGGACAAAGTACAATTGGCCATGGTTCGCGTTAACGATTGGTGGATATCGGACCGGCGGAGTCGCTTGTCCACAGCTTGATGACTCGCGCCGCGTGCGCGATGCCGCAGGACTCGCGACAGGCGATTCCGTCGCGCGATTCCGCAGAACATGCGGCCGTCATTCCGGGGCCGAGCGCAGCGAGGAGCCGGAATCTATACGCCGCAGCCGTGGTTATGGATTCCGGGTTCGCGGGCTGAAGCCCGCGCCCCGGAATGACGGCGGCACGCCTCAATCGAACAGGCTGGAGACCGACTCTTCGGACGCGGTGCGCCCGATCGCCTCGCCGATCAGCGAGGCCACCGACATCACGCGGATGTTGCGCGCGACCTTGACGGCCGAGGTCGGCTGGATCGAGTCGGTGATGACGAGCTCCTTGAGGCTCGACGCGGTGATGCGGGCGACCGCGCCGCCCGAGAGCACGCCGTGGGTGATGTAGGCGTAGACCTCGGTCGCGCCCTGCTCCAGCAGCGCGTCGGCGGCGTTCACCACCGTGCCGCCGGAATCGATGATGTCGTCGACCAGGATGCAGACATGGCCGGCGACCTCGCCGATCACGTTCATCACCTCGGACTCGCCGGCGCGCTCGCGCCGCTTGTCGACGATGGCGAGCGGCGCGTTGATGCGCTTGGCGAGGCCGCGCGCGCGCGCCACGCCGCCCACGTCCGGCGACACGATCGCCACCTTGCCGAGCTCGAAGCGCTCCTTGATGTCGCGCACCATCATCGGCGAGGCGTAGAGATTGTCGGTCGGGATGTCGAAGAAGCCCTGGATCTGGCCGGCGTGCAGATCGAGCGTCATCACCCGGTCGGCGCCCGCATTGGTGATCAGGTTGGCGACCAGCTTGGCCGAGATCGGCGTGCGCGGCCCCGGTTTGCGGTCCTGCCGGGCGTAGCCGAAATACGGGATCACCGCCGTGATGCGCCGGCCCGAGGCGCGGCGCAGCGCGTCGATGATGATCAACAGCTCCATCAGGTGGTCGTTGGTCGGGAACGACGTCGACTGGATCACGAACACGTCCGAGCCGCGCACGTTTTCCTGGATCTCGACGAAAATCTCCATGTCGGCGAAGCGCCGCACCACCGCCTTGGTCAGCGGGGTCTTGAGATAGGCGCCGATGGCGTCGGCCAGCTGCGGATTGGAGTTGCCGGCGACGAGCTTGATCGCTCCGTTATTGGCCGCCATGGGTTTCTCCAGCCGGGTCAAGGCCCGCGCGCGGGCACCTGATAACAAGGAGGCGACGCCGCTGGCAATACGAGGGCGGTGTTGTCCATCGATTTCCGCTTAACCGACGCTTACGGCTGGTCATTCGGGCGCGAACGCGAGCGCCTGATCCGGGGCCGGACCGGGCGCCGGGCGGCGCTGCGGCATCGGCACCTCGGCCAGCGGCGGTAGCGCCAGCCGGCCTCGACGATCTCGGGCGCCCGGGGCTCGCGTTTGAAGATGCGGAAAATCCCGGCGGTTTCGGGCGCCCAGTCGTCGATCCAGCCGAGCATCGCGCTGCGTTTGGCGGGCGTGGGCGGCTCGGGCTGCGCGCTCGCGGCCGTCGACGGGCGGGCCGCGGCGAAGACCGCGAGCTGGCTCATGCCGGCACGGGCGACGCGGCGCAGCACCTCGTCGTCGGCCACCGTCCAGCCGGCGCCGTTCACCTTCTCGGTGCCGTTGAGACGGAATGCCCGGCGCTGGCTGGCGCCGTCATAGACGTCCCAGGCCCAGACGATCGCGGTGGTGCCGCCTTCGGCTTGCGCCGCGAGATAGCCGCGCAACCGGTAAGTGGCTTCGGCCGGCGCCACCACCGCCATCTGGCGGCTGCCGGCTTCGTCTTTCAGGACGGCGGTGAACTTCTGGGAAACGGCGGGCGGCGCACCGTCGAGCGATTCGAACGCCACGGTCGCCTTGGGCGCGTCCGTCAGATTGCCGATCTGGCCGATATTGGCGCAGGCCGAAGCCGCGAGGCTCAGCACCAGCGCGCAGAGGCGCGCACCCTGCCTGTATACCCCCGCCGCCCGCGCGCCCGCGACCGGCCGGCCCCACTCGCTCTGCATTGACGACCCTGTTGCCCGGCTTTTTTTGCCGGGCTTGCCCCGGTGGATTTGTACCGTCGATTCCAGCAATCACCTATGGCGGAAAGGCCACAGTCGAAATCATGATTCAGCCAAGCGCGATCGCGTTGACATGACGGCCATAGTCCGCCTCGTCGCCGGTGGGTGGAGCGCCGGTAGCTGAAAAAGCGATCCGAATCGGCATAAGTGCAGCAGCCGAGATCGTCCACGCGCCGGATACCGGCCGCCGCCAGGCGCGCCGCGATGTAGCCCGGCAGATCGAACAAGGCGTGGCCCGGCCGCGGCGAAGGCTGGAAGAACCGGGCATTGCCGGCATCGGCCGCCGCGAAGCGCTCGACGAATTCCGGACCGACCTCGTAGTTCGGCTGGCTGATCATCGGGCCGAGCGCGGCGACCATGCGGTCGCGCTCGGCGCCGCAGCGCTCCATCGCCGCGACCGTCGCCTCCAGCACGCCGGTCAGCGCGCCGCGCCAGCCGGCATGGGCCGCGCCGATCACCCGCGCCTGCGCATCGGCGAACAGGATCGGGCCGCAGTCGGCGGTGGTGACGCCGATGGCGAGGCCCGGCGTGCGCGTCACGATCGCGTCGGCGCGCGGGCGCGCCTCCGGCGCCCACGGCGCCTCGATCGTCACCACGTCGGGCGAATGGATCTGGTAGGCGGTCAGGAAGCGCTCGGGCGCAACGCCGAGCGTCGTCGCCATGCGGGCACGGTTCTCGACCACCCTGGCGGGCACGTCGTCGGAGCCGGGGCCGCCGTTGAGGCTCTGGTAGATTCCATCCGACACGCCGCCCGCGCGCGTGAAGAACGCGTGGCGGATGCCGGGCAGCGCCGCGAGCGCGGACGATTCAAGCATCGCGATCAGCCCCCATGGTCGAAGCCCGGCAGCGGTCCGAGCTTGGGCGCCGAAAGCGCCATCGCCTTGATCATCCGGCCCATGCCGGTCTCCTCGTCGCCGGTGAGGCGCAGCAGCGCCGCGTGGATCGCCAGCGCCTGCTCGGGCGGCGCGCCGGCCTTGAGCGCGGCCGCGCGCTGCTCGATGCCGAGGCGGCGCAGGAACACGCCCTGCTCGATCGGACCGTGCACCCGCGCGCGCATGCTCTCGGCCGCCCGCGCGATCGCCTGGAAGTCCACATGCGCGGTGAGATCGACCTCGCCCGGCGTCTGCAACGGGTCGGCGAAGTCGTGCCCGCCGACCGCCTGCAAGCGTGTCGCCGATCGCGCTCCGCGCATGGCCGTAGTCGATCAGCAGCGCGACGCCGTTCGAGCGCACGATGCGGCGCGCGAGTTCCAGCGCGATCTGGTCGGTGCGCCACTCGAAGATCTCGCCGATCCGCGCCGGGCGCAGGTTGTCGGGGAGGAACTGGTCGAACAGCGGGATCGGATCGCGGTCGATGCTGAAATGGAGTTCGCCGTCCTCGCCGATCTTGACCACGCGCTCGTGCCAGCCGTCGGCGCACATCACCGCCTGATGCACCGGCAGCGCATCGACGAACTCGTTGGCGACGACGATGAGCGGCCCCTCCGGCACGTCGCTCAGCGACTGGTGCCAGGACATCGGCACGTCGGTGGTGACGAATCCCCGCCGCTGCACGGCTTCCAGCACCGGACTGATCTCGACCATATGCACCACCAGTGCGGACCGGAAGTCCGGCAGCACCTTGGCGGCGCGCAGCGCGTCCTGCATCAGGGTGCCGCGGCCGGGACCGAGCTCGACCAGCCGGACATTGGCCGGCGAGCCCATCACGCGCCAAGTGGCCGCGGCCCACAGCCCGATCAGCTCGCCGAACATCTGGCTGATGTCCGGCGCGGTGACGAAATCGCCGTCGGCGCCGAACGGATCGCGCGTCATGTAGTAGCCGTGCTCGGAATGCGTGAGGCAGAGCGACATGAATTGCGCGACCGGCATCGGGCCCGCCACCTCGATGCGGCGGCGGATTTCCTCCTCCAGCGAGGGTCGTTCGGCGGACATCAGCTCGGCCGCAGCGGTTGCCGCCGCAGCGCCGCCGCGACGAACGCAACGCCGGTCAAGAAGAGCGGCACCGACAGCAGCATGCCCATGGTCATGCCGCCCCACAGGAAGCCGAGCTGCGGATCGGGCTCGCGGAAGAATTCGCAGAACGAGCGCGCGATCGCGTAACCGATCGCGAACATCCCGATGATGAGGCCCGGCCGCTTGAGCGCGCCGCCCCGGATCAGAATGAACAGCAACAGGAACAGCACGATCCCCTCGAGCGCCGCTTCGTACAGTTGGCTCGGATGGCGCGGCAGCGGCCCGCCGTTCGGGAAGATCATCGCCCACGGCACGTCGGTCGGCCGGCCCCACAGCTCGCTGTTGATGAAATTGGCGATGCGGCCGAGGAACAGCCCGATGGTGCCGGCCGCGCAGGTCAGGTCGCCGAGCGACAGAATCGAGATGTTGCGGTGGCGCGCGAACGCCACCACCGCCAGCACGCAGCCGAGGAAGCCGCCGTGGAACGACATGCCGCCGTTCCAGAGCTGAAAGATCTCGGCGGGATGACTGGCGAAATAGGGCAGGTTGTAGAACAGCACATAGCCGATCCGGCCGCCCAGAATGATGCCGAGCGTCACCCACAGCACGAAGTCGTCGAAATCCTGCACCGTCAGCGGCGCCGGCCCGCCCCACAGCTTGTCGGACCGGATCAGGACGCGCGCATAGACCCAGCCCAGCAGGATGCCGACGATATAGGCAAGCGCATACCAGCGGATCGCAACCGGGCCGAAGCTGATCAGCACCGGGTCGAAGGCAGGGAACGGGATGACCAGATAGGGCATGAGCGCCTTGGCGGTTCGGCAGCGTCGCCCGCGTGATGCGGGCAGGCTGCCGGTCGAGTCAAGGTCCGGACCGTAACCGCTCGGCGGTTGCGGTGTCGCGGTCATGGCTCTGGAAGCACGGGCTACGAGGCGAGCGTGTCGAGACTGCGACAGCGGCCGCCCTGGTACCGCCCTGTGCCCAGGATTAGATTGCGGTCGAGACCAGCCAGTCCCAGGAGGTCCGCATGGCCCGCAAATCCGCACGAAAATCCGCTCGAAGCTCCGCCGCCCGCCCGGCATCGGCATCCGCCGCGGGACGATCCGACCGCGAGCGCGTGGTCGAGGCCTTCATGGGACTGCTCGCCGACAAGCCGATCGAGGAGATCGGCCTGGCCGAGATCGCCGGACAGGCCGGGGTCTCGCTCGCCGACCTGCGCACCATGTTCGATTCCAAGATCGCGATCCTGGCCGCCGCAGTTGAAAGAGATCGACCGCGCCGTGCTGGCGGGCGGCGACGGCGACATGGCCGAGGAGCCGCCGCGCGAGCGGCTGTTCGACGTGCTGATGCGCCGGCTCGACGCGCTTGGCCCCCACAAGGCCGCGATCCGCTCGCTGTCGCGCTCGGCGATGCGCAATCCGGGCCTGGCGTTCGCGTTGAACGGGCTCGCGGTGCGCTCGCAGCAGTGGATGCTGACCGCCGCCGACATCTCGGCGTCCGGCCCCAAGGGCATGCTGCGCGCGCAGGGGCTGGCGCTGCTGTTCGCGCAGGTGCTGCGCACCTGGGTCGATGACGACGGCGAGGACGGCAATGCCCGCACCATGGCGGCGCTCGACCGCGCGCTGGCGCGCGGGCAGCGGTGGTCGGGGTTTCTCGACGACGCGTTCCGCATTCCGGCCCTGTCGGCCGCGTGCGCCGGCGCAGGCGCGGCCGGGACGACGAGACGATGGCGGCCTAAGCTTGGCCACGAACTCCGTTCACCCTCCCCTGGAGGGGGAGGGTCGGCGAGCATCACTGCGAAGCGAAGATGCGAGCCGGGTGGGGTGAGTTTAGGCTCGAAGGATTCACCCCACCCCGACGCTCGCTGTCGCTCGCGTCGACCCTCCCCCTCCAGGGGAGGGTGAAGCGAAGGGTCCCTCACTCCATCTCAGCGAAGATTACACCGGCACGCGCACCGTCGCGCGCAGGCCGCCCATCGGCGAATCCGTGAGCGTGATGTCGCCGCCGTGCGAGCGCGCGATGTCGCGCGCGATGGCGAGGCCGAGCCCGGTGCCGCCCTCGTCCTGATTGCGGGCGTCGTCGAGCCGCAGGAACGGCTTGAACACCTCTTCGCGCAACTGCGAGGGGATGCCCGGCCCGTCGTCGTCCACCGTCACGGTGAGCCAGCGGTGATCGCGGTTGCCGGCGATCGCGATCGCCGAGGCATGACGCGCGGCGTTCGACACCAGGTTGCCGAGGCAGCGCTTGAACGCCGCCGGCTTCACGGTCACCACCGGATGGCCCTTGAACAGCACGCTCGACCGGTGGCCGTTGCGTTCGGTGTCGGTCTTGAGCTCCTCCAGCAGCGCGCTCATGTCGGTCGGCGCCGCCTGCTCGCCCGAGTCGCCGCGCGCGAACGCCAGATAGGCTTCCAGCATGCGCGCCATCTCGTCGACGTCCTTCTTCATCGCCTCGACCTCGGGCGTGTCGCCGAGCAGCGCGAGCTCGAGCTTGAAGCGCGTCAGCACGGTGCGCAGATCGTGCGAGACCCCGGCCAGCATGGCGGTGCGCTGCTCGATCGAGCGCTCGATGCGGCTCTTCATTTCGATGAAGGCGAGCGCGGCGCGGCGGACCTCGCGCGCGCCGCGCGGCCGGAAGTTCGGCACCTCGCGGCCCTTGCCGAAGCTCTCGGCGGCGTCCGCGAGCCGCAGGATCGGACGGATCTGGTTGCGCAGGAACAGCACCGCGACCGTGATCAGCACCAGCGCGGTGCCGACCATCCAGGTGAGAAAGATCCGCGAATTCGACGCGTAGGCGGCGCTGCGCGGCGCGAACACCCGCATCACCGTGTTGTCGAGCTTGATGCGGATCTCGACCAGCGCCGACTTGCCGACCGTATCGATCCAGAACGGCCGCGCGATCTGCTTGCGCATTTCCTCCGACAGCGACTGGTCGATCAGCGAGAAGAACGGCTTCGGCCCCGGCGGCGGCAGATCGTTCGCGGACAGGAAATCGACCACCAGGCCGAGCTTCTCCTGTGCGATCCGGCGCAGCTGGGTATGGTTGGCGTCCTGCGGATAGGTCTTGTCGACCTCGACCAGGGTCGCGATGTCGGACACCACGCCGGCGGCCAGCCGCTGCGTCACCAGATTGTAGTGGCGGTCCAGGAACACCAGGGCCACCACCGACTGCAGCACCACCATCGGCACGATGATGATCAGCAGCGCGCGGGCGTAGAGCCCCTTCGGCATGACGCCGCGGACCCACAGTCCGAAGCGGTCGTAGAGGCCGTAGACGCGTCCGGCGGCGGTCCGCACCGGCTGCAGACCTTCGTGCACGCGATGGGCCGCGGTGCGAAGCGCCTGCATGCCGACGTCGAGCGAGGTCATGGCGTCGTCACCAGCCGGTAGCCGATGCCGCGCACCGTCTGCACCAGCAGCGGATTGGCCGGGTCGCGCTCGATCTTGCGGCGCAGGCGGTTGACCTGCACGTCGACGGCGCGTTCGCCGGTGCCGCCGCCGTTGCCGCCGAGCGCCAGCCGCGGCACGGTCTCGCCCGGCGTCGCGGCCAGGAGCCGCAGCATGTCGCGCTCGCGGTCGGTCAGGCGCACGACGGTGTCGCCGCGCTTGAGCTCGCCGCGCGCCAGGTGAAAGCGGAACTCGCCGAAGCTCACCGTCTCGGCCGCCGCCGGCGCGGCCGGACGCGCGCGCTTGAGGATGTTGGCGATGCGCAGCGAGAGTTCCCGGGGTTCGAAAGGCTTGCTGACATAGTCGTCGGCGCCGAGCGACAGCCCCTCGATGCGGCTGCGCGCTTCGTCGCGCGCCGTCAGCATGACGATCGGGACGCTCGATGTCGTGCGCAGGTCGCGCGCCAGATCGAAGCCGGTCTCGCCCGGCATCATCACGTCGAGGATGAGCAGATCGAAGTTGAGGCCCTTGAGCTTGGCGCGCGCGTCGGCGGCGTTGTCGGCCGTGGTCACGCGGAAGCCCTCGTTGACCAGGAACCGCGAAAGCAGGTCGCGGATGCGGCGGTCGTCGTCGACGACCAGCAAATGCGGCGCGTCGTCGGCGAGAACGGCGGTCGAGGGCTTGGCGGCCGTCATGGCGCGCATCTCAGCCGCGTGCGCGCCGCGCCCGGTCGGCGCGCGCGATGAAGCGCAGCACGCTGTCGCGCTGGTCGGCGTTGATCATGGCGGTCAGGAAGCGCGAAGCCGCCTCCTGCGCATTCGGGCCGAGCTCGGAGAGCGCGCGGGTGATCCGCGCCGGTCTGCAGCCCGGCAAGCTTCATCGCCAGCCCTTCGCCTTTCGGCGTGACGTAGAGCAGGCGCTGGCGGCGGTCGTTGGCGCCCTCCTTCTGCAGCACGTAGCCCTCGTCGATCAGCTGCTTGAGCACGCGGCCGAGCGATTGCTTGGTGATCTTCAGAATATCGAGCAGCTCGGCGACCTTCATGCCGGGGTTGCGGTTGACGAAATGCAGCACCCGGTGGTGCGCCCGGCCGAAGCCGAATTTCGCCAGCACATCGTCGGGATCGCCGATGAAGTCGCGGTAGGCGAAGAACAGCAGTTCGATGATGTCCCAATTGGGCTCGTTGCCACGGGCGCCGCGTTCCCCGCCCGAGGCTGGCCGGTCTGCCGCTGAAATATTTAGGTCAGCCATGTTGACATATTAGGGTTAGATTGTTATCCTGCGCCCTGTCAAAACGAAAGGATCGTACCCGGGCCCGTCCGGGGTGTTTGCACCGGTAGCGCAAGCGCGCTCTCATGGGCGAACAAAACATACCGGGAGTTGGTCCGGGACGCAAAACCGTCCAGGATGCCAAAAATTCCACCGGCCGCGGCCGGAAGGAACCAGGAGGAGAAGCCATGGCCCTGCCCTTCGACCAACGCACCGATTTGATCTGGTTCGACGGCAAGCTCGTGTCCACGGCGGACGCCAAGATCAGCGTGCTGACCCACGGGTTGCACTACGCCAGCGCGGTGTTCGAGGGCGAGCGCGCCTATCACGGCGAGATCTTCCAGTGCACCGATCATTCGGAGCGGCTCAAGCGCTCGGGCAAGATCCTGGACTTCGACATCCCCTATTCGGCCGCCGAGATCGACGCCGCCAAGCGGCTGATCGTCGAGAAGAACGGCATGCCGAACTGCTACATCCGCGCCATCGCCTGGCGCGGCTCGGAGCAGCTCGGCGTCACCGCCATGAGCAACAAGATCCATCTGGCGATCGCCAACTGGGAATGGCCGAGCTATTTCGACCCGGCGCAACGCCTCAAGGGCATCCGGATCGACCTCGCCGACTACCGGAGGCCCGATCCGAAGACCGCGCCGGCGATGGCCAAGGCGGCCGGCCTGTACGCGATCTGCACCATCTCCAAGCACATCGCCGAGCGCAAAGGCTATGCCGACGCCATGATGCTGGACTGGCAGGGCCGCGTCGCCGAATGCACCGGCGCCAACATCTTCTTCATCAAGGACGGCAAGATCCACACCCCGATCGCCGACTGCTTCCTGTCGGGCATCACGCGCCGCACCGCGATCGAGCTCGCCAAGCGCCGCGGCATCGAGGTGATCGAGCGCCGCATCATGCCGGAGGAATTGCCGAGCTTCTCGGAATGCTTCATCACCGGCACCGCCGCCGAGATCACCGCGGTGTCCGAGATCGCGCAGTGGAAATTCACGCCGACCGCGATCACGCACCAGCTCGCGGACGACTACACCGCCGAGGTGCAGCCGAAGGGCAAGGCCGCGGCGGCGTAAAACCCGGCACGCTGGAAGCGAAAAGGCCGCCAAGTGGCGGCCTTTTTTTGCCCATCCGGACTTCGCCGATCCCTAATCCCTGACCACCACCAGCCGGTCGGTGCCGCTCTCGCCGCCCCAGGCCTCGCCCGGCCGGCCCAGCATCTGGCGCACATTGGCGCGAGCGCTTGTCGCTCGGGAAGCTCGTATAGGTCTCGCTCGCCGGATCGAAGCGCTGGATCGCGTTCGCCATCCAGTCGGTCGCCCAGACCCGGTCCTTGTCGTCGACATAGACCGAGTAGGTGCCGGACTTGCTCTGCGGCATCGGATAGTGCGTCCACAGCTTCTTGTCCGGGTCGTAGCGGCCGATGCCGCCCGAGTGCCAGAAGCTCGACCACAGCATGCCCTTGGAGTCCGACCAGATCCGGCGCGGGCCGAGCCCTTGCGCGGCGGATCGACCACGGTGACGTTGCCGGTCGCGAGATCGACCTTGCCGATATAGTCGCCGGCGAGCGAGGCGTACCAGATGTCGCCCGCGGGCGTGACCGCGATGCCGTAGCTGCCGCGCCCGCGCGGCGAGGCCCAGGCGTCGACCTTGCCGGTCACCGGATCGACGCGGCCGTGCACGCCGTTCTGGCCGGTGAACCAGACGCGACCGGTCTTGTCGAAGACCAGCGTGTTGAGATTGGCGCTGGAGAATTCCTTCGGCAGCGCAAACAGCGTCACCGCCCTGGTCTTGGCGTCGACGCGCGCGATCGCGTTCTGGCCGCCTTCGGTCAGCCAGGCGTTGCCGTCCGGCCCGACGATCACGCCGTGCGGCGCGGCGCCCGGACCGAGCGGAACCTTCTCGAGCGCGCCGGTCTTCGGATCGAAGCGGCCGGCAAAGCCCTGCTGCTGGCCGCTGATCCAGACGCTGCCGTCGGGCGCCGGCGCCACGTCATGCGGATAGGCGCCCTGCGGCAGCTGGTAGAACGACATCTGCGCGGCGCGATGCCGAGCCTGCGGTCAGCGCCATCGCGGCAAGCAGAGCGGGCAATGACTCTTCGTCATCGAGCTTCTTCTCCATCGCTCACTCCGCCGCCTCGCGCGCCGCGGCGGCTTCGTCCAGCGATCGGCGAGCGCATCGTCGGTCGTCTTGGCCTCGACCCAATCCTTGCCGCCGGCATGCTCGACCTGCTTCCAGAACGGCGCGCGGGTCTTGAGATAGTCCATCAGGAACTCGGCGGCGCTGAACGCCGCCTCGCGATGCGACGACGCCGTGACCACCAGCACGATCTCCTCGCCCGGCGTCGAGCCGGCCGTAGCGGTGGATCACCGTGACGCCGATGCAGCGGCCAGCGCTGCCGGGCGTCCTCGACGTGGCGCGCGATCTCGGCCTCCGCCATGTCGGGATAATGTTCGAGCGTCATCGCGCGCGATCGGCGCGCCCGTTCTCGTCGCCGCGGCAGATGCCCGTGAAGGTCACCACCGCGCCGATATCGGTGCGGCCGCGCGTGAGCTTGGCGCTCTCGCGGCGGCATCGAACGGCTCGCGCTGCAGCCGGATGGTGGCGGTCATGCGGTTTCGCTCCAACGCGCTTTACGCCGCGCGCGTCACCCGCCCGTCATCGGCGGGAAGAACGCGATCTCGCGCGCGCCCGCGATCGCGGTATCGGCGCTGGACATGGGCGCGGTCGATGGCGGCGCGGATCACTTTCGGGTTCTCGAACGCATGCGCATATTCTTCGCCCGCCGCGCCAGCCAAGCTCATCAGATCGGCAATCGTCGCAACCGAGGCCGGCAGCTCGATGTCTTCTTCCGGCTTGCCGATGCGCTCGCGCACCCAGGCGAAATAACGAACCTTCACGCTTTAGTCCTCGATCAGGTGGCGCACACCGGCGCGGAAATAGTCCCAGCCAGTGTACAGCGTCAGCAGGGCCGAGAGCCAGAGCAGCGTGAGGCCGACCGGCGTCACCACCGGCACGACCGCATCGCCGGCCTCGCCGGCAAGCAGGAAACCGATGGCGACGAGCTGCAGCGTCGTCTTCCACTTGGCGAGCTGCGTCACCGGCACGCTGACGCGCAGCTCGGCCAGATATTCGCGCAGGCCCGACACCAGGATTTCGCGGCACAGGATGACGATCGCCGCCCACAGCGACCAGCCGCGGATGGTGCCGTCGGCCGCCAGCATCAGCAGGCACGACGAGACCAGCAGCTTGTCGGCGATCGGGTCGAGCATGCGGCCGAAGGTCGATTGCTCGCCCCACTTGCGGGCGAAATAGCCGTCGAGCACATCGGTGACGCCGGCGGCGATGAAGATCGCCAGCGCCACCCAGCGCAGCCACAATCCGCCTTGCAGGATGTCCTGACAATAGAGGCAGCCGACCACCACCGGCACGGCGGCGATGCGCGCATAGGTCAGCAGGTTCGGCAGCGCGAGCGGGCGCGCCGGCACTGGCCTCGATGCGACGGCTTTCATGGCCTGAAGGATACCCCTTCTCGCCCCTGCGCCGAAAGGGAAAGGCGACGGCCAGTCCCCAACGATCTCGCTGATATGTCGGATGCTGGGCGGATGAACGCAAGCTGCAAAGCCGCGTTCCCGGTCAAAATCCGTTCAATGCAATTTTGTGACAGCGCCGCCAGGCGCGGTTCGATGCGGGACGGCGGCCGCGGGATCACCCCGCCTTCTCATGGAAGAAATCGTAGATCTTGCGCGCGGTCTCGGCGCTGATGCCGGGAACCTTGGCGAGATCGGCGAGGCGAGGCGCGCTCGATCGCCTTGAGCGTCCCGAAATGCTGCAGCAGCGCGCGCTTGCGGGTCGGGCCGATGCCGGGAATTTCCTGCAAGCCGGCTTCGCGGATGTCCTTCTTGCGCCGGGCGCGATGCGAGCCGATCGCGAAGCGGTGCGCCTCGTCGCGCAGCCGCTCGCACGAAATAGAGCACCGGGTCGCGCGGCTTGAGCTTGAACGGCTCGCGCCCCGGCAGGAAGAAGGTCTCGCGCCCGGCGTCGCGGTCCGGCCCCTTGGCGATGCCGACGAGCGGCACGTCGGTGATGCCGAGCGCCGCCAGCGTCTCGCGCGCCGCGCTGAGCTGCCCGCGCCCGCCGTCGATCAGCACCAGATCGGGCCAGGGCGAGTCGGCGGGCTCGTCGTCTTCTTCGGCCGCTTGCTCCGTCAATCTCTCGCCTTGCTCCGTGACCCTCTCCCCCTGTGGGAGAGGGTGCTGAGCAGCCGAAGGCTGCGAAGCGGGTGAGGGGTCCATCGCAACCAATGCAGCTGACCCCTCACCCGGCTCGCTTCGCTCGCCACCCTCTCCCACAAGGGGAGAGGGTAACGGAGCAAGTGGCGAGGGTGACGCGGCAGCATCGTTGCGCCGCGCGCGGCGCCTCGTCCATCAGCCGCTTGAACCGCCGGCTCAGCACCTCGCGCATCATGCCGAAGTCGTCGCCGGGCGTGAGATCGGCCGAGCGGATGTTGAACTTGCGGTACTGGTTCTTCCGGAAGCCCTCCGGCCCGGCGACGATCATGGCGCCGACCGCGTTCGAGCCCTGGATGTGGCTGTTGTCGTAGACCTCGATGCGGCGCGGCGCGCGCGGCAGGCCGAAGCGTCTCGGCCAGCGCCGCCAGCAGCTTCGCTGCGACGAGGTGTCGGCGAGCTTGCGGCCGAGCGCCTCGCGCGCATTGGCGAGCGCGTGGTCGACCAGATCCTTCTTCTCGCCGCGCCGCGGCAGCAGCGATCTCGACCTTGTGGCCGCTCTTGGTCGCCGAGCGCCTCGGCCAGCAGTTCGCGCTCCTCGATCTCGTGCGAGAGCAGGATCAGCCGCGGGCACGGCTTGTCGTCGTAGAACTGCGCCAGGAACGCGCCCAGCACCTCGCCGGCGGCCGAGCGAGCGGTCGGCCTTGGGGAAATAGGCGCGGTTGCCCCAGTTCTGGCCGGTGCGGAAGAAGAACACCTCGACGCAGGTGAAGCCGCCCTCCTGGTGCAGCGGCGAAGACGTCGGCCTCCTCGACGCCGCGCGGATTGATGCCCTGGTGCGCCTGCACCGCCGAGAGCGCGGCGAGCCGGTCGCGGTAGATCGCGGCGCGCTCGAAGTCGAGCGTCTGCGAGGCCTTCTCCATCTCGCCCGCGAGCTCCTCCTTCACCGCGCTGGCTCTTGCCCGACAGGAACGCATTGGCCTCGCGCACCAGCTCGGCGTAGTCGGCGAAATCGATCTCGCGCGTGCAGGGGCCGGAGCAGCGCTTGATCTGATAGCAGCAGGCACGGCCGCGTGCGGCTCTCGAAGAACCCGTCCGAGCAGGAGCGCAGCAGGAAGGCGCGCTGCAGCGCCGTGATGGTGCGGTTGACCGCCCACACCGAGGCGAACGGCCCGTAATAGCTGCCCGGCCGCGCGCGCGCGCCGCGATGCTTGAGGATCTGCGGCGCCCAGTGGTCGGCGGTGATCAGGATGTAGGGGAACGACTTGTCGTCGCGCAGCAGCACGTTGAAGCGCGGCCGCAGCCGCTTGATCAGGTTGGCTTCGAGCAGCAGCGCCTCGGTCTCGGTCGCGGTCGAGACGAATTCGAGCGAGGCGGTCGCGGCGATCATGCGCTCGATGCGCGGGTCGTAGCCGGTCGGGCGCGTGTAGGCGACGATGCGCTTCTTGATGCTCTTGGCCTTGCCGACATAGAGCACGTCGCCGTTGGCATCGATCATGCGGTAGACGCCGGGCGAGGACGGCGCGAGCTTGGCATGGCGCGCGATCGCCGCGCGGCCGGCCGCGAGCGGGCTGCCGGGCGCGGCGAGATCGATCGCGCTCTCCTGCTCGAGTTCGGGCAGGCCTGCTCGTCGTCCTCCTCGGCGAGTTCGGTCGATGGATCGATGTCTTTCTTCGGACCGCTCATGACCGGAACGTAAGCGGTCGCAGCCGCTTGGGCCACCGCCGGCGCGGGCCCGAAAAGCTTGGCCTGGCCGGCCGCGACCTCGGCCGGTCACCATCGGTTTACCAATGATATTAAGAATTCATTTAGTATAGATTATAGTATTAGTAGAAAATAAACGCTATAGATGGCATCATCACGGCGAATTCGTAGCGATATTATTCAAGTTTTAGTGTGTCTTTCTTGCACTAGACATACAAACTATTATGGATACTGTCCTCCGCATGTACATGCGTAGGAGGATCAGGGCAATGAAACGTCTTCTTGTTGCGGGCTTCGGCCTGCTGGCATTGGTCGGAGCGGCGAGCGCCGCCGACCTTCCGCCCCGCTACCCGGTGATGCAGCCGCGGGCGCCGATCTACAACCCGGTCTACACCTGGACGGGCTTCTATGTCGGCATCAACGGCGGCGGCGGCTGGGGCCGCTCGACCTGGGACGGCATCGACAAGTTCAACGTCTCGGGCGGAATGATCGGTCGTCACCGCCGGTTACAATTATCAGTACAACCAGATCGTGTTCGGCATCGAGGCCGACCTCGACTGGTCCGGCGTCAAGGGCAGCATGACGATCGTCATCTGCCCGCGGCGGTTGCTCGACCCGCAACGACTGGCTGTCGACCGTCCGCGGCCGCGTCGGCTTCTCGTTCGACCGCTTCATGCCGTACATCACCGCCGGCGTCGCGCTCGGCGACATCAAGGCGACGCCCTCCGGTGCGGATTGCCCGGCGGCACCGGCACCAATATCGGCTGGACCGTCGGCGCGGGCTTCGAGGTCGCGCTGGTCGGCGCGGTCACCGCCAAGGCCGAGTACCTCTTCGTCGATCTCGGCGACTACAATTGCGGCTTCAACTGCGGCTTGGCCGGCAACGGCAACGTGTCGTTCTACGCCAACATCGTGCGCGGGGGCATCAACTACCGCTTCTAATTCCGGGGGGAAGAGTGCGCACGGAAGCCCCGGACCGCAAGGTCCGGGGCTTTTTCTTTGCGGGCGCGTTGTCTGCGCGCTTTACGCCGGCGGCGGATTGGTGGCGGCGTAGGCCGGCACCTTGGCGGCAGAAATTGTCGAGCCAGGCGACCAGCCGCGGATGATCCTTCCGCCACGAGCCGTGGAAGCGGAAATCGCGATAGCCGAGCGCGCAGGCGACCGCGATCTGGCCGATGTCGGGCTCGCCGGTGACCGGCGCGGGCGGCACGGCTTCGAGCGACGCCAGCGCGCGCGTCACCTTGCCGGCCTGGTGCTCGACCCACTTGGTCTCGTGCTTCTCGGGCGCGCGCCAGCGGCTCTCGTAGACCTGCAGGATCGACGCATCCATCATGCCGTCGGCGAGCGCCTGCAGCCGCAGCGCCGCAAAGCGCGCCTTGGCGTCCTTCGGAACGATCCGGCCGCCGCCGGCGCGATGATCGAGATAGTCGAGGATCACGCGCGAGTCGAACAGCGCGGTGCCGTCCTCGAGAACGAGCGCGGGGATTTTTCCGAGCGGGTTCTGCTCCCGCACGCTGTCGTTTGCGCTCATGGTGTCGGCGTTCTCGACCTTGATGTCGCGATCGAGGCCGAGCAGCGCGGCGGCGATCCGCACCTTGCGGACGAACGGCGAGGCGGGCGAACTGCGAAGTGTCAGCATTTGGGAGATGCCAGGATCGTTGGCCGCTTTCGGCGCTCTGCCGAGATCGCGGCGACAGGTGGAAGATCGGAAGCGGACGGTCGGCCCGCGGCGGGATCAGCCGGTGATGACGAGGTTGACGGCCTTCGGGCCCTTACCCTTCTTGTCCGGCTCGACGTCGAAGGAGATGTGCTGTCCTTCGTTCAGCGATTTGAGCCCGGCGCGTTCGACCGCGGTGATGTGAACGAAGACATCGCGGCCGCCGTCGTCCGGTTTGATGAAGCCATAGCCGCGCTCGGCGTTGAAGAACTTGACCGTACCACCCATGGCCATCGGGAAACTCCTTTCCCCGTGGTTGCCACGCCACCGGCCCCCATAGCCGGCGGCTCGGCCGGACATTCGCAATCGGGGAAAGGCATCGGCCTTTTACGGCCTCAGTCACTCCGCCGGCCCCCACAGGAGGCGGAACGTCAAAGCCAGCAGGTAAAAAGGTAGACTAATCCAAGCCTGTGGAAAAGTGGCATAAACGGCCAAAAGCCGGGCCCGCTAGGCTTTGCCGGCGAGCCAGTCGATCCGATGCCCGGCGCCGCCATCGATCGCCAGCGCCTGAGCGAGCGCCGGCAGCAGGATTTCGAGCTCGGCGGCGAGCGTCCAGGGCGGATTGACCGCGATCAGGCCGCAGGCCGTCAACGGCCCGTCGGCGCGCGGCGTCGCGACCGTGAACTCGGCGCGCAGCATCTTGCCGATGCCCGCGCTGACCAGCCGGCGCGCCAGCGCGGCGCCCTCGCGGACGCCCTTGATCGGATACCAGAGCAGATAGCCGCCGCTCGCCCATTTGCGGTGCGCGGCTTCGAGCGCGAGCGCGAGGCGCTGGAAGTCGCCCGGATCCTCGAACGGCGGATCGATCAGCACCAGGCCGCGGCGCTCCTTCGGCGGCACATAGGCGTTGAGCGCGGTCCAGCCGTCGATCGCGATCGCCTTGCTGGTCCGGTCGCCGCCGAGATGGCGCGCGAGCGCGGCCGCCGCGTTCGGCTCGCGCTCGCAGGCGATCAGGCGATCCTGCGGGCGCAGGAACGCCTGCACCAGCGCGGGCGAACCCGGATAGCTGCGCAAGTCGCCCGCCGGGATTGAGCGCGTGCGACCGCGTCGAGATAGGGCGCGAGCAGCGCGCGCGCCGGCTCGCTCAATGCCGCCGTCATGAGCCGGCCGATGCCGTCGCGCCATTCCGGACTGCGCGCCGCCTCGTCGCCCGCGAGATCGTAGACGCCCGCGCCGGCATGGGTATCGATCACCCGGAACGCCGCCGGCTTGGCGCACAGATGCACCAGGATGCGGACGAGCACCGCATGCTTGACGACGTCGGCAAAATTGCCGGCGTGAAAGGCGTGGCGGTAGTTCATGGGCGCATGCGCTGGGGTTAGCCGCGGGTTAAGGCGCGAGCATAGAGTTGCAAATCGGCGCGATCGATAAAGTTTTATCCGTGCGTTTAGCGGTGCAGTGATATCTCACCAATTAAGCTGCAAATATGTTGCGAATTTTAGTGGCAGCGGTTGCCGTCTACGGTTGCGGGCACCCAGGACTGGACGGCTATCGTCCGGCCCTGCTCGACCGGCCGCTGCAGTCGTTCCACAAGGACGTCAACGCCACCGCGCGCGACGGCAAGCGCGTGCTCGCCACGCTCGATGATGCGCGCTGCATGCGCTACCTGAAGGGCTACATCGACCGCATGGACGCGCAGCTGCGGCACGCCGACTGAGCACTGACGATACGCCGGCGCGCGCCGCTCAAGCCTTGCGGCGGCCGGTATCCTTGCCCGATTTCGGCTCGTCCGGTTTGCGGCGATCGGCCTTGCGGACGCGCAAGCCGAATTCGCTGCGCGGCGGAACCGCCTTGACCGGCCTCGGCATCACCAGCCTGACCGGCTTCACCCGCTGCGGCGCGGTCGAGAAGAACGACGCCGGCATCTTCACGGCAGCGGCGGGGGCGGCGGATGCCACCACATGCAGGCTCGCCATCTCGTTGTTGGGCGGTCCACGTCCGGGGATGCGGCGGCGCAGGTCGAGCGCGGTCGCCATCATGCGCACCAGCACGAACATGCCGAGCGGCAGGCCGATCAGATGGACCGCCAGGATCGGCACCGCGATCGCCATCGCGTTCGGCTCGACCGTCGCGGCCGCCACATAGACCGGCGCCCAGACCGTGACCGTCAGCGCGACATTGGCGAGGCTGGCGAGGATCGACAGCGGGCTGGTCGCCTCGCACACCCAGTAGAACAGCACCTTGGCCTGATCGGGCAGACAGACGCCCGACTTGCCGAACACGGTCGCGCCCTCGTCGAGCGTCCAGAACGTCACCGCCCATAGCAGCAGATAGCCGAGCCCCGTCTGCCAGGCGATGACCCTCAGATAATCCTTGATGCGCCGCATCAACCTATCGATCGCGGATGTTTGGCGGGAAGCCTAGAAAGTTTCCCTTACCACTCCGTTGCCGGGCGGCGGCGACTTGCACGCATCGGCGTGGTTAATGCCGGGTAAGCGGCCGGGCCGGTAACGGCGCCGGTTATCGCAAGCCGGCCTTGGCCGATTTGGGCCCGATCAACCCGGTCCCTGGTGAACCGAGGGATCGGCGGCGCGATCGCCGCCGCGCACCGGCGGCATGATCACGCGCTCGAGCCGGCAGGCGCCGCGGGTGTCGATCTCCGGACAGGACCGGAAGCGCAGCTCCTTGTCGAAGCAGATCCGCACTTCCCGTAGACGTCTATTGTCGCAGGTGACCGCGATGGCGTCGCGCGCGAGCCCGGCATTGGACTTCACGAACGCCTCCTCGATCTCGTCGGGGGTGGCGGTGAGCGCGCTCTTGAGCTCGAGATAGGCGTCGGGGATTTTCACCACCGCGCGCGCCTTGCGCACCATCTCGAAATAGCCGCGCGCCTGCAGCCCGGTGCAGGTGCCGTGCTTGTCCCACTCGTTGTAGATCAGGCCCGGCGCCGGCATCAGGTCGAGCATCGAGCGCATCAGGTTGCGGTCGAGCCGCGGCGCCGGCACCTGGCAGAATTCCGGAAAGCCCTTCTCGTATTGCGGCCACAGCCCGTGCACCACGAACGAATAGGGCCTGGGGCCGCACTGGTTCTGCGGCGGCGTCCCGCGCTCGCCCGCCGCCTCGCAGAACGACGGCGACCACGACAGCGAGAGCACGTAGAAATCGAACTGGCCGGGCTGGTTCTGGCGGCGGTCCTGCGCCGAGGCGGCGGCGACCATGAGCAACGGCACGACAGCGGCGAATGCCGCGCGGACGACGGAACGGACCATGGAAGACCCTCGACGCAACCGGAAGGATGGCACAGAGCTTAACACCCGCGGGAGAACATTTCAAGAACAAATCACCGGCGGCATCATTTTCTCACCCTCACCCTGAGGAGCCGCGCATAGCGCGGCGTCTCGAAGGGTCGAGGCCCGAACTGGTGCCACACGCCTTGCCTCGCAGCACCATGGCCTTCATCCTTCGAGACGCGTGCTTCGCACGCTCCTCAGGATGAGGGCTGCGGCTGTCGCACTGTGCGAACGAAGTGAAGGTTCAGGGCCGCGCCATCTTGCAGGCCGGGCTGTAGGCCCAGTTGCGGTCGAGGCCGGTGATGCACCACTCGACGCCCCAGGTCATGCCGATCATGCCGGTGTCTTCGCCGATCGAGTAGTGGATCGCGTGCCGCCTGCCGTCGGAGACTTCGACCAGCGCGCTGCAGAAGCGGCGCGGAATGGAGTTGGCGGCCCACGGCCGGAACGCCGTCTCGCGGATCTTCTCGAAGCCGACGATGCGGAGGTCCGTGTTCCAGAACACGTTTTCCTTCTCGTTGAACTTGGAGCTGATCTTGCCCAGCGCGGCGTCGGCGTCGCATGGCGGCAGCACGCCGTCATAGCGCGGGCCGGAGAGATAGAAGTTCATCTCCAGCCAATTGGCGGCATCGGCCTTGCCGGCAGGCAACGCGGCGGCGGTCGCCGCCAGCACGCAGCCGAGAACCAAGGAGCGCACGCTCATCGCCGTACCCCATCACGCCTGGACCAGCCGACGGTGCCGCGCTGGGAGCGGCGGAATCAAGAATTCCGGCCGCCGCAAATGACGAATGCCGGCGACTGTGGCGCACCGGTCACGCCTGCCGCGCGCGTCATATTTGCGTTGTGCGGGCGAAGGAACATGCGTGCGACAGTCGGCAGCGCGTTGCTTTGTCCACCGCGCACGCCGAATGGACACAGAAAGTTCACAGAACTCGCTGCGCACCACACTACCGCTCGCGCGCAATCTGCTTCTTAATCCAGGTTATCGATTCGCTGTTGGGCTCGTGGGTTCCGCGTCGCGCGGGAGGGGATGATGCTCGAGGCACGTCGGCTCGATCAGGTCGAGCCGCTGTTCGGTCTGCAGGCGGCTTCGCGCCTGCTGACGGACGTGTTTGCGCCGTGGGTTCAGGACCTTGGCCTGCTGATCGAGGCGGTCGAGGCCGGCAAGCCGCCGGGCGCGCCGCCGGACTGGCAGCCCGGCGCGGTGCTGCGGCTGCCGTTCGCCCGCAAGATCTGCCGCGACGGCGGCGTGGTCTGCGCCCAGGCCCTGACCGCGCTCGCCGATACCGCCATGGTGGTGGCCTGCTCGGCCGCCTGGAACGGCTACAAGCCGATGAGCCCGATCGACCAGACCATGCATTTTCTCCGTCCGGTGACGTTCGACACCGTCGCCGACGCCCGCGTGGTGCGGGTCGGCCGCACCACCAGCTTCGGCCGGGTGATGCTCTACAGCGCGGTCGACAAGCGCCCGGTCGGGATGGTGGCGAGCGCCTACGCGCTGGTGTGATCGCACCTCGCTTCAATCATTTCCACGCAAGCGGCGTTGCATCTCGGCCCTCTCCCCCGAAGGGGCGAGGGCACAACGACGGCCAACGCGCCGCGCCAACGCCCAAGTGTGTCGCATTTGCATCGCGCGCGGATTCTCCGCGCCCGCCCCCTGCCCGCGCCTTTGAATCGGCCGGACGGCGGCTTAAGATTTTTCGTTCAGGCTCTCGGAGTGGCGTGGGCGGAGGCTTTTGGTCATGCGTCTGGTGTTGTGCGTGATTGCCGCGTTGGCGGCGTGCTCGGGCGCGCAGGCCGATCCGCGCATCTACCATGCCAACGACACCGGCGGGATCATCTCGTGGTCGTGCGACAACGAGGCCGACGCCAAGGACATCGCGGCCGCCTATTGCGCGCGCTGGGACAAATATCCGCGCATCACCAGCGTGCACCGGCAGTACGGCGACTTCATCGCGTTCGCCTGCCTGTGGAGCCCGCACGTCAATCGCTACGCGATTCCCGCGGTGCGCACCCGCGACGAGTGCCGGCACCACCACGAGCGGATGTGGGTGAAGTAGGCCGCCTTCATTTCTTCACGGACCGGCGAGACAGTGCGCCGATGCGCCACCGCATCGAGGAGCACCCCATGCGCCTGCTGCCGCTGATCGCGCTCGCGACCACATTCGCCCTGCCCGCTCACGCGCTCGATCTGCCCGCCCGCAAGCCCGGCCTGTGGGAGATCAAGATGACGTTCGAGGGCCGCAACCTGCCGGCGCAGACCGCGCAGCACTGCATCGACGCCGAGACCGACAAGCTGATGAGCGCGTTCGGCAACAACAATGCGCGCGAGGCCTGCTCCAAGCAGGACGTGCAGCGCGTCGGCGCCACCATCGTGGTCGACTCGGTCTGCAAGTTCGGCGACGCCACCACGACCTCGCACGGCGTGGTCAGCGGCGACTTCAACAGCGCCTACACGGTCAAGGTCGCGTCGAAGCGCGAAGGCGGCCGCGCGATGCCCGGCATGCCGGCCGACGGCACCAGCAATATGACGATCGAGGCGAAGTGGCTCAGCGCCTGCGCGGCCGATCAGAAGCCCGGCGACATCATCATGGCGGGCCGCAAGATGAACATTCTCGACATGCGCAAGGGCGTGCCGAGCGGCCCGCGGCCGCCCGCGCCGAAGTAGCAATTTCCGTTCGTCCCCGCGCAGGCGGGGACCCAGCACAAAAAGATGCAGCGAAAAACTGGGTACCCGCCTTCGCGGGCACGAACGGAAGGAATGCGATCCCGCAGCAGGTCGCGCTTAGTCCCAGTTCACCTTGTGCCGCGCCAGCACCTCGCGCACCGTGTCGACCAGTTCGCTTTCCTGGCACCGCGAACTGCGCCTCGGCCTGCTTCTTGAGATACGCCTCGCGATCTTCGGTGCTGGTCAGCGTCGCGCCGAGGATCAGGTCCTTGATCTGGACCTCGCCTTTTTCCTTTTCGTTGCCGCCCTGGATGATCGCGACCGGCGAGTGGCGGCGGTCGGCGTATTTGAGCTGCTGGCCGACATTGTTCTTCGGATTGCCGAGATACATCTCGGCGCGGATGCCGGCGTTGCGCAGCGTCGCGGCCATCTTCTGGTAGTCGGCCATGCGGTCGCGGTCGAACACGGTGACGATCACCGGCCCGGGCGCGGGCTTGGAGTCGAGCTTGCCGATCAGCGTGAGCGCGGCCTGAAGACGCGAAACGCCGATCGAGAATCCGGTCGCCGGCACCGGCTCGCCGCGGAAGCGCGACACGAGGCCGTCGTAGCGACCGCCGCCGCCGACCGAGCCGAAGCGCACGGGGCGGCCTTTCTCGTCCTTGGTTTCGAGCAGCAGTTCGACCTCGTAGACCGGGCCGGTGTAATATTCGAGACCGCGGACGACGGACGGATCGATGACAATACGACCGTCGTCATAGCCAGCCGCGTCGACAAGGTGACGAAATCTACTTCAAGCTTCGTCTCAGCGCAGTTTCTTGCGGTCTCAATTGAGGTCACTACGCCTTCTGCAATGCGTTAGCAGACTTCGCCACGTAGCTTGGAACGTAGCGCAATGACTTTTCCACTTTGGAAGTGAACTGTCGATAGGCACTTCGCGGCCAATGAGCTCATCGGCGAGTTCCACTCGACGAAGTTCATGATACGTGTACTGGCTTCGTCGAGACCTGCACCTCTCGTGAAGTCACCGCTTTCATCTTTTCGTCCGTTGCCAAGCAGCTCCGCACGCCGTGCGTCCCAAGCCGATCCACTTTGTCGATTGCACGCAGCACCGTCAGACGCTTGCGCTGCGTTCTGCCTCGCCCGCCAAGTCCGAGCAGCCTCCATGATGCCATCGAGCAGTTTCCGGTTGTTCACCTTCACCACATACTGGCCACGCTCAATCCCCAGCGCCTCCATCGTGTCCGCGGCCATCATGCAAATCTCGGCATCCGCCGCCATGCCGGCCGCGCCGACCGTATCGGCGTCGAACTGCATGAACTGGCGGAAGCGTCCCGGGCCCGGCTTCTCGTTGCGAAACACCCAGCCGAATCGATACGAGCGATACGGCAGCGCGAGGTTCTGGAAATTCTCCGCCACGTAGCGCGCCAGCGGCGCGGTCAGGTCGTAGCGCAGCGACAGCCACTGCTCGTCGTCGTCCTGGAACGAAAACACGCCCTCGTTCGGCCGGTCCTGGTCGGGCAGAAACTTGCCGAGCGCGTCGGTGTATTCGATCGCCGGCGTCTCGACCGGCTCGAAGCCGTAGCGCTCGTAGACCGCCCGTATGGCATCCGTCATCTTGCGCGTGGCGGCGATCTCGGCCGGGCCGCGGTCGGCGAGCCCGCGCGGCAGCCGCGCCTTCAGCTTGTTGGATTTCGGCTTGTCGGCCATTTCGTCATCAATCTGCTTGGAATTGGTGGTGTTGGTACCAGCCACCCCCTCTTTTGTCATTATCCGCGAAAGCGGATAATCCAGTGCACGATCCCGGAGAACCGGCAGCAAGCGAGGCCATCATGGCGCAGGCGCAGAAATCATCGGCCACGACCGCAGCGGCCCCCAACGACCTCGAATCGTTCTGGATGCCGTTCACCGCCAATCGCGCCTTCAAGGCGCGGCCGCGGCTGATCGCGCGCGCCAAGGACATGCACTACTACACGCCGGAAGGCCGGCAGGTGCTCGACGCCGCCGCCGGGCTGTGGTGCACCAATGCCGGCCACAACCGCGACCCGATCGTGCGGGCGATCCAGGCGCAGGCGGCCGAGCTCGATTTCGCGCCGACGTTCCAGTTCGGCCATCCGCGCGCCTTCGAGCTGGCGAGCCGGATCGCCGCGCTGGCGCCGGGCGATCTCGACCACGTGTTCTACTGCAACTCGGGCTCGGAGGCCTGCGACACCGCGCTCAAGATCGCGCTCGCCTACTGGAACGCGCGCGGCCAGGCGCAGCGCACCCGCCTGATCGGCCGCGAGCGCGGCTATCACGGCGTCGGCTTCGGCGGCATGTCGGTCGGCGGGCTCGCCTATAACCGCAAGGCGTTCGGCGTCATGCTGCCGGGCGTCGACCACCTGCCCTCGACCTACAACCGCGAGCACCAGGCGTTCTCGCAAGGGCGAGCCGGAATGGGGCGCGCATCTGGCGGATGAGCTCGAGCGGATCGTCGCGCTGCACGGCGACACCACCATCGCGGCGGTGATCGTCGAGCCGATGGCCGGCTCGACCGCGGTGCTGCCGGCGCCGCAGGGCTATCTCAAGCGGCTGCGCGCGATCTGCGACAAGTACGGCATTCTGCTGATCTTCGACGAGGTCATCACCGGCTTCGGCCGGCTCGGCCACGCGTTCGCGGCCGAGCGCTACGGCGTCGTCCCCGACATGATCACGTTCGCGAAGGGCATCACGTCCGGCTCGGTGCCGATGGGCGGCGTGATCGTGCGCAAGGGCATCCACGACGCCTTCATGCAGGGCCCGGAGCACGTGGTCGAGTTCTTCCACGGCTACACCTATTCGGCGCATCCGCTCGCCTGCGCGGCGGGGCTTGCCGCGCTCGACCTCTATCGCGACGAGGACCTGTTCGCGCGCGCGAAGAAGATCGAGCCGGTGTGGTGCGATGCCGCGATGTCGCTCAAGGGCCTGCCGCGCGTGCTCGACATCCGCTGCGTCGGCCTGACCGCCGGCATCGACCTCGCGTCGCGGCCGGACGCGGTCGGCAAGCGCGGCTTCGAGGCGATGGAGCGCGGCTTCCACGACGAGGGCATCATGTTCCGCGTCGTCGGCGATTCGATTGCGGTCACGCCGCCGCTGATCGTCAGCGAGGCGCAGATCGGCGAGATCTTCGACAAGGTCGGCAAGGTCATCCGCGCGGTGAACTAAGGCGCGTCTTCGAACGCCGGTCAGGAACCAGCATGAACTTGCGGACCATCGTGACGATCGCGCTGCTTGCGGTGCTGGGCGCGGCGCCCGCGGCCGCTCAGACTCCGTCCCCGGCCGCGCCGAAGATACAGCCGGATGCGTTCGCCACGCCGTCCGCCAAGGCCGCGCCGGTCAAGCCGGCCAAGTCGTGCAGCATGTATGGCGACGACTTCGTCTACATCCCGAGCGCCGACACTTGCGTCAAGGCCGGCGGATATGTGCGCTCGGAGACCGGCGTCCGCCGCTGAAGTCGCTCAGCGCGCCGGCGCCTTGTTCAAGTCGGCGAGCGAGGCCGGGCCCGGGCCGGGCGTGACCAGCGCGGGCCACTGCTTCGAGCCGAACGGCACCGCCGGCGGCAGGAACGCCTTCTGGCCGCGCTTCTCCATCTCGGCGATGATCGCGGCGCGCGCGTCGCCGCCCATCAGCTCGTAGTCCATCAGGTGGTAGTTGCCGAAGAACAGCGAACCGACCGAACGGTCGGCGATGATGCGGGTCAGCGACTCCATCATGTCCTGCGGCGTGGTGGTGAACGACACCGTCTCGATCAGGATCAGCCGGTCGTTGATCGCCTCCGGCCCGAAGAACTGCGCCAGCACGCTGAACAGCACGTTGTTCTGGCGCGCGACATAGATGGTGTTGCTGGCCGCGTAGGTCTTCTCCCAGTCGGCGCCGAGCATGGTCTTCCACTCGCGCCAGCACGGTCATCCAGTGGGCGACCTGGGTCTGCGCCGCCCAGGCGACGTTGAGCGCCAGGAACGGCGCCTGCTTCTTGCCGAACGCTTCCAGCGCGGCGAACGGGATCGCGCCCTTGGCGAGGCAGTCGTCCATGAAGGCGATGTTGTTGGTGAGCACGGTGCGGTTGTTGGCGCGCCATTCCGCCGGCATCGGCGTGTTGTCGAGGCCGTCGAGCGCGGACTGCATCCGGCTGCGGTAGGCGAGCATCGCGCCGCGCCAGGACTGGTCGGCCGGATTGTCGAGATACGGGCCCACCACCTGCGCCAGCGCCATGGTGCTGTGGCCGACCGACTTCAGCAGCTGATAGGAGAGCGGCACCTGCGGCGCCTCGAGCGGCGCCTGCCCCGGCCGATACAGGATGAAGCGGCCGCCGGCGCCCGAGAACAGGCCGAGGATCACCGGATGCTTGCTGAGGATGTTCTTCTGAAAGATCTTCGCGGCATCGCCGTAGAGCTCGAACATGCCGGTGTTGAGCGCCAGCATGTCCTTGGTCGCGACATCGGCCGCGCTCGCGGTCGTGCGGCCGGAGATCGGTTCCATATAGGCCGGCAGGCTCTGGGCGCCGGCTGCGGTGGCGATGCCGATCAGCATCGTGGAGGCGAGCGCGATCCTGGCGAGACGTTGCGCGAGCGAAGATGTTTGCATGGGAATCCTCACGGCTATCCCCTGCACCTACCGCGGACGCGTTAAGAATCCATGCCGGGAAGCGGCCGCCGCTTTCCGATGCGGCAATTGGTTGCCGGGCGCTTGACCGGAACGCTCAAACGCAACCGGTCGGCCCCGCGCGCTCATCGCCCGCCGCGCAAACACCGCGCGCGGGCGCAGCACCGCCCAGCCGACCTCGAGCGTGGCGTCGCCGCGCCGGAACGGCAGCGTGAACGGCTCCTGCACCTCGGCGTCCTCGGCGATGCCGCGATACGCCACCGGCAGCACCTTGCGGTCGCCGTCGGTCCAGACCACGACGGCGCCGCGCGCGATCAGGTCGCCGACATCGATCCACGGCGCGCGCCGCGGGCTGCCGTCGATCAGCACGCGCGGATGCTCGGGCGCATAGTGCGCGACGTTGCCGCCGTCCCACATGGTGCCGACCACATAGGTGAGCGGCTTGCCGGTGAGCGCGCGGAATTTCGCCGACAGTTCGGCGGCGAGCTTGTCGCCCGGATAGAACACCGCGCGATAGCGGTGATCGTAGCGCGGCAGCACCGCATAATTGACGACGAAGGCGGCGGCCAGCAGCACGAACACCCCGGCCCACAGCGGCACGATCCATTTCAGGCGCAGCCGGTCGACGGCGCTGCGCGCCTTCAGCACCAGCCACAGGCCGAGGAACAGCCAGAGCGGATAGCCCCACATCGCGACCGCGCCGCGCCCGGTCGCCAGCATCAGCGCAATCAGCGTCGCGGCCGGACCGAACGTCAGCAGCGCGACGATGCGCCGGTCGAAGGCATCGGCGGTGGCGGCGACCGGCGCCTGACGGCTCGGCTTAAACAGCGGCAGCGCGATCAGCAGCGCCGGCAGCAGGAACACGAACTGCCCGACCGCGAACGCGCCCGGATAGAGCAGATGGTCGAACAGCCCGCGCGGCTTGACCGAGCGCGCGCTGGCATAGGCGAACGGCAGGAAATCGTTCTGCACCAGCCAGACCAGATGCGGCGCCATCACGGCGAGCGCGACCGCGAGCGCGAGCCACGGCCCCGGCGTCATCAGGCTCTTGCGCGCGTCGCGGTCGGCCAGCAGAAACAGCGCGAGCGGCGCCGCCAGCACGGCCACGAAATACTTCGCCCACACCGCGCCGCCGATCGCCAGCCCGGTGAGCGCCCAGTCGATGAGGCGTCCGCGCTTGAGCGCGGCATGGAACGAATAGCCGGCGAGCGCCCACAGCGGCAGCTGGATGACGTCGTGATTGAATTTCGCGGCCGTGTAGTTGAAGTAATGCAGGCCGTCGACGATCAGCACCGCGACCAGCGCGCCGGCCGCGCCGATCAGCGGCCGTGCCGTCACCCAGACCAGCGCGAATGCCGCGACCACCGCGAGCTGCGCCAGGGCGTAGTAGGCCCAGTCGGCGCCGGCCGTCCGATAGACGATCTCGACCAGCCACCACGGCAGCGGCGGCAGCTTGTCGTAGCCGAGCTGCCACTCGCGGCCGTAGGTCAGCGCCTCGATCAGGTCGAGCGGCAGGTTGGGATAGAGCAGGCTCGGCAGCGCCGTCCAGACCGCCAGGTGCAGCGCCAGAAAGGCGGCAAAGGCCGCCTGCGGACGGCGCTCGATGGCGGCAATAACTCCAGGCATCGATTTACGGGCTCGGCCTACGGGGCGGTGGGCGGCGTTATAGCGGCAAAAGACGTGTGGCGGCAAAAGACTTGGCGGCGAAAGACTTGGCGCCGACAGGCCGGGGCGCTCCGGAACTATTCACCGCGGTCCACCGCCACCGCAACAGGCGCTTGCACGGGCGCAAGGCGGCATGTCATTCACTCATAGGGTGCAGGCGAATCAGTCGCCTCCCCGAGCGCCGCCGAGATCGGACTTCACGCATGCGTCTTGGTGCCATCTTCGTCACCGTCTGCATGGCGATCATCGCGGCCTCCGCCGGCGCGATCGGCTATCTCTGGCTCGGCCTCGGCCCGCCCGAATCCGTCATCGTGGCGCTGGTGACGCTGCTGGTGCTCGCCTTCTACAACATGTTCACCGGCCGCATCGGCATGGGCGCGGCGGTCGGTCATCAGCTCTCGGACCTGTCAC
Organism: uncultured Alphaproteobacteria bacterium; assembly: GCA_963749815.1. Taxonomy (GTDB): domain Bacteria; phylum Pseudomonadota; class Alphaproteobacteria; order Rhizobiales; family Xanthobacteraceae; genus VAZQ01. The sequence goes on from CAVVON010000036.1 coordinate 61,582, forward strand.
GCGGCGGGGCCGACCTGGCGCGCCAGGTTGCCGAGATGGCGCGGCGGCTGTCGGCGATGGAGGAGCGGGTCGCGACCGCTTTGGAAAAAACGCGGGCCGTCACCGACCCGATCTCGATGGAAATCGGCGAGCTCGGCACGCTGGTGAAGCAGCTCGCCGACACCGCGGCCGCCCAGCAGGCCGAGATCGCGGAACTCGCCAAGCGGCCCGCCACGTCGGCGGTCCTGCCCGCACCGGCGAGCGCACCGAGCGTCGCACCGCGAGCCCCGGCGCCAGCACTGGCGAGTGCGCCGCCGGCTCCGGCGAGCGCCGCCATGCCGCTGGTCGAGCCCGCAACCGCGGCGCCGGCCGAAGTCGCGCCGCCCGCTCCGGCGGTCCCGGCGATATCCGCCAGCGACGCCGCGATCGAAGCCATTCGCGGCGCGATCGAAGCCAATCGCATCGATCTCTACCTGCAGCCGATCGTGACGCTGCCGCAGCGCAAGGTCCGCTACTACGAGGCGATGTCGCGGCTGCGCAACGAGCGCGGCGACGTGATGCACGCCGCCGACTTCGTCGCCCAGGCGGAAACCGCCGGGCTGATGCCGAAGGTCGACAACCTCGTGGTGTTCCGCTGCGTCCAGGTGGTGCGCCGGCTGCTGCTCAAGAACAAGGAGATCGGCCTGTTCTGCAACGTGTCGGGCTCGACCATGACCGACTCCAATTTCTTCCCGCAGTTCCTGGAGTTCCTCGACGCCAACCGCGCGATTGCGTCCTCGCTGATCTTCGAGTTCACGCAGGCCGCCGTGCGCGCCATGGGCCCGATCGAGCACGAGAGCCTGGCGGCGCTGGCCGAGCGCGGCTTCCGCTTCTCGATGGACAACGTCACCGACATGCGGATCGAGCCGCGCGAGCTCGCCGGCCGCAGCTTCCGTTTCATCAAGGTGCCGGCGGCCTTCCTGCTCAATCGCGGCACGGCCGCCACCGACATCCATCCGGCCGATCTGTCCGACCTGGTCGGCCGCTTCGGCATCGACCTGATCGCCGACAGGATCGAGAGCGAAGGCTCGGTGGTCGACCTGCTCGACTACGACGTGCGCTACGGCCAGGGCTTCCTGTTCTCGCCGCCGCGGCCGGTGCGCGCCGAGGCGCTGCAAGGCATCGGCGATCGCAACGACGTGGTCGCGCGCGACGCCCCGGCGGCGAAGGAGCCGCCGCTGCAACCGGCCGCCGCCGCGCCCGAAGCCGCCAAGGAAGAGCGCACCACCGGCCTCTCGCAACTGGCGCGCGGCTTCGTCAACCGCGGCTGATCGCCTGGCCCGTCATGTCCGGGCTTGACCCGGCAATGACGGCAACGCGTTGACCCGGCTCGGACGCGGCCAAACATCAATATTGCAGCCATCTGCAAATGAACGCAGACTAAGCCCGCCGTGTAACAGGAGGCTTCTATGGCGAGATTTTCCGTGGACTGCCGGGACTACCCAAGCGAGAAGAACTGTACGGTCGCGATTTCAGCCGACACCAAGCCGGAGCTTGTCGATGCGGCGGTCCAACACGCCGTGGTCGTGCATGGCCATCACGATAGCCCGGAATTGCGTGAGCAATTGTCCAAGATGATCAAGACGCAATAACGGGTGCGTGCCGGCGCACTCCGGCATCGCCGCATGATGAGAGGTCTGCCATGCCCGCATTCAACGCCGTGCGCTTCCGGGTCAAGCCCGGACGCGAGCAGGAGTTCCTCGACGCGCACAAGAAGGTCCATGCCGATTGGCCTGGTCTCAAGCACGTCAACATGATCAAGACCGGCGACCGCACCTATTGCATCATCGCCGAATGGGACGACATGGACTCGCTCGCAAAGGCGAGGCCGAACATGATCGCCACGCTCGATTCGTTCCGCGACACGCTGGAAGATCTCGGCGGCAGCCTCGGTGTCACCGATCCGGTCGCGGGTCCGGTTGTCTTGGCGCTCAAAT
>CAVVON010000037.1:0-21744 GCA_963749815.1 uncultured Alphaproteobacteria bacterium
GCTACGGCCTACCGCTCCTTCTCCATCATCCACGCGTGATAGTCGCTGCGGCGGAGGCGGCGGCCGCGCTCGCGGCGGGGCTTCTCGGCCGGCGGCGCGCGGTTTGCGAGGAAGTCCTCGACGGCCGCCCGCGGGCGCGCGGTGCAGGTCCACGTCGGCGACGCACAGTTCCATGATCGGGCGCCGCGGTGCGTCAGAGTTGCGGGCGGAGCCGCGGCGCCATCGCGGCGCGGCCGCTTGCCGTGCCGCGGGCGGGCGGCGACCTTCGCCATCTTCAGGAGCTCCAGCGCTTCGCCGAGCTTGTCGGGATCGATGTCGGCGCTCTGCTCCAGCTCGCGGATATAGCGCTCGGCGAGCGCGGCGAGGCGCGCAGCAAGCGTGCGCCGCTTCAACTGGGCGCTGGCGCGTGCGCGCGGCACCGTGTCGGTCGCGCGCGGCGCAAACGGCGGGCGCTTCCAGCCGCCGTCGCGGGTCCAGCGGCAGATGCTGGCGCGGCCGACGCCGGTGCGCGCCGCGATCTCCCCATAGGTCAGCGTGGTCTGTTCGATCAGCCGGCGCACCGCCGCGACCTCGCGTCGGTGTGCGGCGGCGCGAGCCGCGCGGCCGCGGTCCGGCGAATGCGTCGGGTTCGATCGGCCGCACGCCGAGCCGGGCAATCGGGGAATGGAAGGGAGGCCTCATGAATAGGAATATAAGCCGGACGCGGCGATAAGGCAAGCGGCAGCGGCGTAGCCCGGATTGAGCGTAGCGAAATCCGGGGGCTGCCTTTCCGGATTGCAAGGCCGTTCCCGCATTTCGCTTCGCTCAATACGGGCTACGGACTACGGACGGCTGCGCGATCCGAACGCGGTCAGTTGGTAAAATTGATCACCCAGATGTTGTCGGTGACGCCGACGCCGATGGTCTTCCATTCCGGCGTCAGCATGTTCTGGCGATGGCCGGTCGAATCGATCCATTTCTGCAGAATGTATTTGGCACCGCCTTCCTCGAGGCCGCTGCACGCGGCGTTCTCGCGGAACCGGCGGCCCGGGAGCGCGGCTTTCATGCGGGCGTGGTAGCTGGGATCGTGATGGAGAAACCAGCAGGCGTGCCACTTGTCGAGGTGGTCGGACCAATATTGCGATTCGCGGCTGACCGCGGCATCCAATTGGACCGGCTTCAGTCCGTTCTTCGCGCGATACTCGTTCACCAGGCGGCACATGAGCGCCTTGTTGTCGGTTCCGGGACAATTCGGGTCCGGAGCCGCCGCAGGTTGCTTCGAGCGATCCGGGGACTTGGATTGCTCGGCGTATCGAGGGTGCCCAGCAAGCGGAGCAGCGAAAGCCCGGCCATGGGCAGCAAGGACAAAAAACAGCGAACCGGCAACGAGCAGCGCAAGCCTCCTGCTTTCAAAGATTGCCATTTTTGTTCCTCGAACCGGCGCGTAGCACGTAGGGCGGATTAGCGCAGCGTAATCCGCCATTTTTTCGGCCACGAAGATGGCGGGTTACGCCCATAGCACGTCGAAGACGCGCGTAAACGCGCTTGTGGGCTAACCCGCCCTACGAATTGAACTCGCCATTCCCATATACCCATCCATGAAAAAGATCGGCTTCCTCTCCTTCGGCCATTGGACCCCTTCGCCGCAGTCGCAGACGCGGTCGGGGGCCGACGCCCTCCTGCAATCGATCGATCTCGCCGTCGCGGCCGAAGAGCTCGGCGCGGACGGGGCCTACTTCCGGGTGCATCACTTCGCCCGCCAGCTCGGCTCGCCGTTCCCGCTGCTGGCGGCGTGCGGCGCCAGGACCAAAAAGATCGAGCTCGGCACGGCGGTCATCGACATGCGCTACGAGAACCCGCTCTACATGGCGGAGGACGCCGGCGCGGCCGACCTCATCGCCGGCGGGCGCCTGCAGCTCGGCATCAGCCGCGGCTCGCCCGAACAGGTGGTCGACGGCTGGCGCTATTTCGGTTTCGCGCTGCCCGAGGGGATGACCGATGCCGACATGGCGCGGCGCCACACCGAGGTGCTGCTCGACGTGCTGCGCGGCGAGGGCTTCGCGCAAGCCCAGCCCGAACCCGATGTTCCCGAACCCGCCCGGGCTCCTGCGCGTCGAGCCGCACTCGGAGGGCCTGCGCGAGCGCATCTGGTGGGGCGCCGGCTCGAACGCCACCGCCGTCTGGGGCGCCAAGCTCGGGATGAACCTGCAGAGCTCGACGCTCAAGGTTGTCGAGAGCGACAAGCCGTTTCACGTGCAGCAGGCCGAGCAGATCCGGGCGTTTCGTGACGCGTGGAAGGAAGCGGGGCACACGCGCGAGCCGCGGGTGTCGGTGAGCCGCAGCATCTTCGCGCTGGTGGACGACCGCGACCGCGCCTATTTCGGGCGCGGCAACGAGAACGACGACCAGGTCGGCGACAAATTGGATTCTCGGCGACAACACGCGCGCCATCTTCGGCCGCAGCTACGCCGCCGAGCCGGATGTCCTCATCGAGCAGCTCAAGAAAGACGAAGCCATCGCCGAGGCCGACACGCTGCTGCTGACCGTGCCCAATCAGCTCGGTGTCGACTACAACGCCCACGTGATCGAGGCGATCCTCAAGCACGTCGCGCCCGGTCTCGGCTGGCGCTGATTTGCGCCGCGTCACTTCATCAGTGCCGGCAGGAACAGCGAGATCTGCGGGAACGCGATCAGCAGGGTCATGATCACGACCTCGCAGGCGAGGAACCAGTAGCAGCCGCGGAAGATCGTTTGCAGCGGGATGGTGTTACCGGTCGCGCTCGCCACGACGTAGATGTTGAAACCGACAGGCGGCGTCAGCAGCCCAATGCCGATATATTTGACGACGATCACGCCGAACCAGACCAGATCGAGGCCGAGCGCCGAGAACATCGGCACGAACACCGGGATGGTGAGCAGGATCATCCCGAGTGGATCGAGGAACATGCCGAGGATGATGTAGATGATCGACACCGCGATCACCAGCAGCAGCGGGTTGAGTGCCCAGTCGCCGATCAATTCGGTGAACATGACGGCGGTGCCGGCGAGCGCCAGGAATTTCGCGAACAGCACGGCGCCGATGCCGACGAAGAAGAGCTGCGCGGTCGTCCCGATCGCATCCTTGAGCGCGTCGATGAAGCCGGCCAGCGTCAGTCGCCGCTGCAGGACGCCGATCAGCGTTGCCAAGAGCGCGCCGACCGCGCCGCCTTCGGTCGGCGTGACGACGCCTGCATAGAGCCCGCCGATCACGCCGATCACCAACACAAGCACCGGCCAGATTTCGCTCAGCGAGTCGGCGCGCTCGCGCCAGAGCGCGGCGCGGTCGGGAAACTCGACCGGCGGCGCCAGCGCCGGATTGAGCCAGCAGCGCGTGACGATCATGACGGTGTAGACCGCCGCCGTCAGCAGGCCCGGAATGATCCCGGCGATCAGCAGCTTGGCGACGGAGACTTCGGCGAACACGCCATAGAGCACGAACAGGATGCTGGGCGGGATCAACGCGTCGAGCGTGCCGCCGCTCGCGACGACGCCGGTCGCCAGCCCCTTGTCGTATTTGTGCTTGAGCATTTCGGGTACGGCGACGCGCGCCATGGTGGCGGCGGCCGCAATGCTCGATCCCGATGCCGCGCCGAAACCCGCGCAGGCCCAGTTGGTCGCGACCGCAAGCCCGCCGGGCAGGCTCGAGAGCCAGGCATGCGCGGTGCGGTAGAGGCCGGAGCCTATTCCCGAATTGCCCGCGACCGCTCCCATCAGCAGGAACATCGGGATGGCGGACAGTTCCCAGTTCGCCGCGAACACGAACGGCGTGTCGCTCAGCGCGCTGAGCGCGACGTTGAAGTTGCGCAGGTACCAGAACCCCAGGAACGCGATCGCCCCCATCGCGACGCCGATCGGCACCCGCAGCCCGATCAGCAGCAGGATGCCGGCGATGCTGGTGAGCGATAGCGCGAGGGTACTCATTCACGCCTCCGGCGCTGCGCGCTCGCGGCGGCGCGCAATGTCGGAGACGACACGAAGCAGAAGGTAGAACAGCATGAGTGCGCTGGCGCACGGCAGAATCCAGCGGCTCGGCCAGACCGGCAGATACTTGGTGCCCGCGAGCCAGACTTCGCCGGCGCGCGTCTGGCGCAGCGCCTGCTGGAAGGTCTGGTACACAAATGCCGACAGATAGACGATCGTCAGACACTTGACGCCGATTTCGAGCCAGAAGTCGAAACGCGGCGAGCCGATCCGCTTGAAGAAGCCCGCGACGATGTGCCGGTCGCCGCGCGCGAGCCAGGCCCACGGCAGGTAGGCCACCAGCACCATGTAGTAGGCGGCGACGATCTCGGTCGTGCCTTCGATCGGGTGGTTGAACAGATAGCGGCCGGCTACGTCGACGCTGACGTGCAGCATCATCAGCACGCCGGCGATGAGGCCAAGCCAAAGCAGCAGATCGATCGGCTTATCCAGCCAGCGGAACAAGCAATTCATATCGGACTTCCCCCCAGTGAGTTCCTCCGGCCCTCATCTGAGGAGCGAGGTCGAGGACCGAGTGTCTCGAAGGATGGTAGCGGGTACCGACCTTGCGGCCATGCTTCGAGACGGCGGCATTCGCCGCCTCCTCAGCATGAGGATCGAAGCTGCGATCCGCTCCTGCGTCACAGCTTCTCGGGATCGATCTTGGAAAACACCCGCTGGTTCAGCACGTCGGTGAACTTGTCCATGTCGCGCCCGACGCTTTTCGAGACCGGGCGCCAGCGTTCCACCGCCTGCTCGTAATAGTCGAGGATCGCCGCCGGATCCTTGACGCCGAACCCCTTCGCAGTCGCGATGTTGGTGTCGCGCTGCGCCTTTTTGTAGTTCTGCGTCATCGGGTCGAAGGCGTCGCCGACCTTTACGATCTGCACGCCCTTATCCTTGACGATCATGTCGAGCGTGTTCTCGTTGGTGACGATGAAGTTACCGATCGCCATCCGGGACGCGAGCCAGGCCGCGTGTTTGAGGTGGACCTTCTTTTGATCCAGCGTGAAGGCCTTCCAGGCGTCGCGGTTCAGGTACATGCCCATCGCCGGCCCCGACATGCCGAGCGGGTAGTCCATCACGTATTTCGCCACGTCGGCGTAACCGAAGGTGCGCAGCCAGTCCGCGATGCCGTGCTGGCACTCGATGCCGCCGCGCTGCAGCAGCCCGACCGCCTCGACCAGCGTGGCGCCGACCGGGACCATGCCGGCCTGCTTGAACATTTCGGCGTTGCCGCCGGTCGCGCGCACGCGCTTGCCCTTGAGGTCGGCCATCGTCTTGAGCGGAGCCGTGCAGGCGAGCAGGTAGGCCGAGCTGTTCCAGCCGCCGAGCGCGACCGCGTTGAAGTTCTTGAGCTCCTCGAGACATGACGGGCAGTGCAGGTGCATCGTCTCGATCGCGGCGCCGCTCGTCGCCACCGGATCGCTCTCGCCGAAGATGAGCGTCGAGTAGATGGCGTAGATCGACGGGATGGCGTTCGGCACATAGGTGACGATGCCGAGGCCGCCCTGCATCAGGCCATCCTTGACGGCCGTGAAGGTGGTCTTGCCGTCGGCGAGTTGGCCGCCGGCGATCAGCTTCCATTTGACGGCGCCGTTGGTGTCCTTCTCGATATTCTTGAACAGCTCCGGCATCAGGACGCGGTTCTGATATTCCTGCGCCGGGGTCCAACTGCCGTAGACCAGGTCGGCTGCCGCTGCCGGACGGCTTGCGAGCGTCGCAGCCGCAACAGCCATAGCCGTTAGCGAGATCAGGCGATCGATTGTCATCGCAGCGTTCCTCCCAATGCTTTTGTTTTTTTGGATGGAGAATTGCCAACCGCGACAAAAAACATCGCCGGCTGACACCTCACCCTTTGGGATTGAAGGCTATCAGCTTGCCGAACGGATTCAATGGCGCAGGTTGCGGCTGGGCTCGAGCCCAACCGCGGCGACGCGGCGTGCGCACGCAACGACGCTACGCTTCGGCCTGGCTAGACGCGCTCGGCCTCTCCGCTCCCCTCCCCCCGCGAGCGTAGCGAGTGGTGGGGAGGGGTCGGGGGTGGGGGGATCAGGCGCCGGTATTCGGAAAAATCCGATCACCGAAAGCGACAACAGACCCGCCCCCCACCCCGGCGAGCTTTGCTCGCCGACCCTCCCCACCGCTGACGCGGGGGGAGGGTGACTCGCGGCGTGATACGAGCTCAATCGCAATGCCGGCGAGGCGGCGTGCTCAGCCGAACAGGCGCGCGAACATTCCCTTCTTGGGCGGCGGCACAGCCGCGGCGGCCTTCTGCATGACGCCCGCGACCGTCATGTAAGTCTCGGTCCAGGCGGCCTTGACCGGCGGGCTGAAGTCGGCGCCGAGACCCTGCTCCAGTGTCCAAAGGAGCGCGGCGCCGACCGGCTCATAGTGCTTGGCGGTCACCCCATAGCCGGCATGCCGTCGGCCGAGATCCTCGACCGCCGGAATGATTTTCTCGACCTGATGCAGGTTGGTCACCGCGGTGGCGAGCATCTGGATCAGCTTCTTCTTCTGCTCGGTCAGGTCGCTCGGAAATAGCGGCCGTACCTCAGGCGCGATCATGAACAGCCGGTCGTAGAAAATATCCGCCGCCTTGCCGGCGACCGGCACGACCTTCGCGAAGCTGTCCTGCACGAGCTTGACCTGTTCGGGTGTCATGACGCTGATCCGTGCGACGTGATCAAAGGTTTGCGTTGAGGGCGAGAGGCAGCGCGCAGAAGCGTCTGCGCGCTGAATTGGTGCTTTGGCGGTCCGCCCGTTGGTGCCGGCAGGCGCTCGCACGAGATGTCGCGCGCCTGCCACTGTGGACCGTTCAGACCCATGCCGGTTTACACCCGTGCCTCGGCGAGGCTCGGCACGCCGGCCGTCGCCGGGCTGCGGCGCAGGTAGAACCACCAGGTGAGCGCAAGGCAGGTCGCGTAGAACGCGAGGTAGATCATCAGCGCGAGTTGCGGACCGCCAGTGAGCGCAATCGACTTGCCGAATCCGCTCGGGATGAGGTAGCCGCCGCACGCGCCGATCGCCCCGATGAATCCGAGCGCGGCGCCGGCCTCGATGCTGGCGGTCTTCAGGGCGGAGGCTTTCGCCGTTTCACCGCCACCCTTGGCCTTGCGCAGGTTCTCCTCGCGGAAGATCGATGGGATCATGCGGTAGGTCGAGCCGTTGCCGACGCCGGTCGTGACGAAGAGGATCAGGAACATCGCCATGAAGCCGGCAAAGTCCTTGGTTCCCACGAAGTAGAGAACGCCGATGGTCGCGGCACCCATCGCGATGAAGTTCCAGAACGTCACGATCGCCCCGCCGATCTTGTCGGAGAGGAGGCCACCCAACGGACGCGAGAGCGAGCCCACGAGTGGCCCCAGGAACGCGATGGCGATGGTGACCTCGGGGAACTGCGTCTTGATCAGCAGCGGAAACGCCGCCGAGTAGCCGATGAAGGAGCCGAATGTCCCGATATAGATGTAGGACATGATCCAGGTGTGCTTGTTCTTGACGATGGCGAACTGGTCCTTGATCGACGCCTTCGCCGAGGTGAGGTTGTTCATGAACAGGGCCGCGCCGATCACCGCGACGGCGAGCGGCAGGAGCCACATCAGTCCGGCGTTCGGCAGATAGATGCCGCCGGTGATGGGCGTGGCCTGATAGAGATTGATCAGGCCGACACCCATCAGGATCGGGGTCAGCAACTGCACGCCGCTCACCCCGATATTGCCGCCGGCCGCGTTCAGGCCGAGCGCCCAGCCCTTCATGCGGTCCGGGTAGAAGAAGGAAATGTTCGCCATGCTGGAGGCGAAGTTGCCGCCGCCGAGACCGGCGGTCGCCGCCACGCACAGCATCATCCAGAACGGCGTGTCGGGCTGAGTCACGAAATAGGCGAGCGCGATGGTCGGGATGAACAGCACCGCCGCGCTCAAGATCGTCCAATTGCGGCCGCCGACTTTGGTCACCGCAAAGGTATAGGGGAAGCGCATGAGCGAGCCGATCAGGCCGGGCAGCGCCACGAGCTGAAACAGTTGATCCGTGGTGTACGGAAAGCCGGCCTGCGGCAGCTTGGTCGCGACGATGCTCCAGATCAGCCAGATCGAAAAGCCAAGATGCTCGGCGACAATCGACCAGATCAGATTCCGGCGCGCGACGGCGCTGCCTTTGGTTTTCCAATACGTCTCGTCTTCCGGATTCCAATCCGAAATCCAGGTCGTGCTTTGCTTGCTCATGAGGTTGTTTCCCTGCTGTTGGCGTGCGCGCGACCAATGCCGCCCACCCGCCGCCAAGACCCTTTTTCAAGCTGCGTGCCAAATTTACGCGGAAAAAATATTCATATATTTCAATACTTTAAGGGAAAGGAGAGAACTGAGCGCAAGTTGTGCGGCGCACAAAACGTAAGCATCTGCGACCTTTTTAGCGCCAGCGGCGGCCGGCCGTTCAGTTCTTCAGCGCCTGTGGGTTAATCTCGCGCGGCAACAAACACGAGGGAGCAAGCAGCGTGGCAGTATTTGTCGTCGCGCATGGCGCCTGGTCGTCGGCCTGGGCCTGGAAGAAGATGCGCCCGCTGCTGCGGGCGGCCGGGCACGACCTCTGGACGCCGAGCTACACCGGACTGGGCGAGCGCGTGCATCTCGCCAATCCGGCGATCGATCTCGACACGCATATCCAGGACGTCGTCGGCGTCCTCGAGATGGAGGACCTCAACGGCGTCGTGCTGATCGGGCACAGCTACGGCGGCATGGTGGCGACCGGCGTTGCCGACCGCGCGCGTGCGCGCATCGCGCAGCTCGTCTATCTCGACGCCTTCGTTCCGCGCGACGGACAGAGCGTGCTCGATCTGCAACCGCCGGAAGCCCGCGGCAGGATGCGCGAACTGGCGCAGAGCAAGGGCGACGGCTGGCGCATTCCAGCCAATCCGATGCCGCCCGACACGCCGGAGGCCGACGTGGCCTGGGCATCGACCCGCCGCTTCCCGCAGCCGATCAGGACATTCGAGACGCCGCTGCGCATGACCTCGCAGGCGGAGCCGCCGCCGCGCAACTACATCTACTGCAAGCGCAACGCGCCGGGCGACGTGTTCCGCCAGTTCGCCGAGCGCGCGCAGCGTGAAGGCTGGCGTTGCTTCGAGATGGATGCGAGCCACAATCCGCACATCACCCAACCCGAGGCGCTGCTCGCGATCCTGACGCAAATTGCGTCCGCGCCGGCGCTCCCGCCGTCATAAGGCTCGATCTGGCTAACCATCGCTTCAAGACAAGCGTCGCAGACGGAAACTCGGTCAAGCGGGGCAGACACCGGGGGACATGGACATCGGCTTCATTGGTCTCGGCAACATGGGCTTCCACATGGCGCGACGGCTGCTCGAGGCCGGCCATCGCGTCGTGGTGTTCGACACGCGGCGCGAGCCGATCGACCAGCTCGTGAAGCTCGGCGCCGAGGCGGCTGCGTCCGTGCGCGAGGTGGCCGACCGTGCCGAAACCGTGATGGCGAGCCTGCCGACGCCCGACATCGTGTCCGCCGTCGCCACCGGCAAGGGCGGGCTGATCGAAGGCAACCGGGTGCGCCGTTTCGTCGATCTCTCGACTACCGGCTCGGTGATGGCGTCGCGCATCTTCGACACCCTCAAGGAGCGCGAGATCGTGCAGATCGATGCGCCGGTGTCGGGCGGCGTCTCGGGTGCCGAGAAGGGCACGCTCGCCGTGATGGTGTCCGGCCCGCGCGCCGAAGCCGAGATCGTCGAGCCGGCCCTCAAGGTGATCGGCAAGGTGTTCTTCATCGACGAGCGGCCCGGCGCCGGCCAGACCATGAAGCTCTGCAACAACTATCTCTCGGCCGCCGCCATGGCGGCGACCTCGGAGGCGATGGTGATGGGGGTGAAGGCCGGGCTCGATCCGCGCATCATGCTCGACGTGATCAACGCCGGCTCCGGCCGCAACACCGCGACCGAAAACAAATTTCCCAAAATGGTGGTGCCGCGCACATTCAATCTCGGCTTCACCAATGGACTGATGGCGAAGGACGTGGGGCTCGCGCTGTCGGAGGCGAAGGCGCTCGGCGTGCCGATGGATGTCGCCGATGCGGTCATGCGTGCGCTCAAGCTCGCCTGCGACGAAATCGGATCCGACAAGGACCTCACCACCATCGTGCAGCCGCTCGAGCGCCGCGTCGGCGTCGAGGTGCGCGCGCCAAAATGATTTGCTTTGCCTCTCCGGTTCCACACAATTTGAATCGATCGTGTGGATGCCGGGTTCAGGATAATCCGCAATAGCAATTGCCGAATTGAACTTCCGGTAACGCTGTCCCGTCTACGTTTCGGGCAGATGGCGCGACGCAATGCTGTCCATCGCCAACGAGATCGCCGTGACGGTTCGCGGCTCAGCGGGAGACGTCTTATGAAGTTGAAGTTGTTGACCACCTTGGCCGCTGGAGCGGCCGTCTGCTGCACGCTCATCCCTCAACAGGCTGACGCCTACTATCGCGGTTGGCGCGCCGGATGGGGCTATGGCGGTGTCTACCGCAGCTACGCCGCCTACCGGCCGTACTATGCCTACGCCGCCTACCGGCCGTATTACCGCTACGCGGCGTATCGGCCCTATTACGCGGCGTACCGGCCGTACTATCGGCCGTACTACAGCTACGCGGCCTATCGTCCCTACTTGGCCGTGGGCGCCGCCTATGCGAGTGCGGTCGCCTACAACAGCGTGGCGTGGAGCCCCTATTACGCCTACGCGGGCTATGGCTATTACCCGGCCGCCTATGCGACGTGCGGCTACGGCTGGGCGTGGCGCTGCTGAGCTTAGATCGCAGGACTGCGAGCAGGATGACGCAGCCTGCGTTCACACGGCTGCGTGCGATCCGGGGTGAGGGAGGAAAGCGAGCGGATATCTCAGCGATCAGACAGCCGCATCACTGATTGCTGAGATGTAGATTGCTCAATCCCTCACCCCCGACCCCTCCCCACGCCATAGCGCGTCGAAGACGCGCGTAAACGCGCTCATGGCGTGTCGACGACGCGCGTAAATGCGCTCATGGCGGGGGAGGGGAACAGGATACGCGGCGCAGCCGTCATCGCCGCCGTCACATGATGGCAAACTCGCTGTTACGGCGGTCGGTCACCAGCATGCTGCCGGGATAATGCGTAATGCAGAATTCCGGCTTCACGGTCGCGACCACCGACTGCGGTGTCACCCCGCATGCCCAGAACACCGGGATCTCGTCGTCGTTGATCGGTACTGGATCGCCGTACTCCGGCTTCATGATGTCCTTGATGCCGATGAGGTCGGGCCGCCCGATATGGACCGGTGCGCCGTGCACCGCCGGGAAGCGCGTCGTGATCTGGATGGCGCGGATCGCGTCCGCCGGCTTGAGCGGCCGCATGGAGACGACGAGCGGACCGTGGAACGGCCCGGCCGGCTTTGTCGGCAGCGAGGTGCGATACATCGGCACGGCCGTACCCTGGGTGATGTGGCGCAATTCGATGCCGGCCTCGGTCAACGCTTCCTCGAATGAAAACGAACAGCCGAGCGCGAAGCTGACGAGATCGTCGCGCCAGTGCGTGCGCACATCGTACGGTTCGTCGACCAGTTCGCCGTTGCGGAACACGCGGTAGCGCGGGATGTCGGTGCGGATGTCGAGGTCCTCGCCGAGCGAGGGCAGCCGCCAGTCGCCGGGCGCGGACGATGCCAGCACGGGGCAGGGCTTGGGATTGAGCTGGCAGAAGCGCAGGAAATCGCCCGCCAGCGCGGCCGGCAGGATCGCGAGATTGCCCTGCACATAGCCGGGCGCCAGCCCCGAGGTCGGACCGGTCAGCTCGCCGCTGCGGCTCTTGAGCCGTGCATCGCGGCCGGTCCGCGCCTGCGCGGCGCTTTCGCGGTTGATCGTCGCAGTCGTCATCGCGGCTCCCGAGGTTGCGTCGAAGCGGGGTTGCGTCGAACTGTCTTGGCGCGACGCGTATTCGACTATCTTATCATTAGCGGCGCGCCGGAAAATCGGTTGAATCCGGCATCCGGATCGCGTTTGCTGAGCGCCAGGGAAGACGCTCGGACCGGCCCGTCGGATCCGATCAGGGAGAACAAGCAATGAATGATCGCAAATTGAAACCCGCCGGCATGCTGGCTTTGACGGCCGCGCTGACGCTCGCATCGGCCGCCATCGCGCAGGCGCAGCAGCCCGCGGCGCCGGCTGCGGCACCGGTCAAGCTCGGCATCGTGTCGTTCCTGAGCGGACCGGCCGCCAGCCCGTTCGGCGTTCCGGGCCGCAACGGCGCCGAGATCGTGATCGAGGCGCTCAACGCCGGCACCGCCCCCGCGCCGTACAATACGGTCGGACTCGGCGGCGCCAAGATCGAGGCCAAGTACGTCGACGAGGCCGGCTCGACCGCGCAAGTCGTCACCGAATATCGCAACCTGGTGCAGCGCGACCAGGTCGACGCCATCGTGGGCTACATCTCGTCGGGAAGCTGCCTGGCGGTCACGCCGGTGGCCGAAGAGCTCAAGGCGCTGACGGTCTATTTCGACTGCGGTACGCCGCGCATCTTCGAGGAGAAGGCGCGCAAGTATGTGTTCCGCCCGTCGCCGCACGCCACCATGGATAACACCGGTGCGGCGCGCTACCTCGTCGCCAAGAAGAAGGACATCGCGCTCTATTCGGGCATCAACCAGAACTACGCCTGGGGCCAGGATTCGTGGCGCGACTTCTCCGCCGCCATGGGCGTGCTCGCGCCGAAGTCCAAGGTCGACAAGGAGTTGATGCCGAAGCTGTTCGCCGGCGAATACGGCGCGGAGATTTCGACGCTGCTGACCTCGAAGTCGCAGGCGGTGCATACCAGCTTTTGGGATGGCGACCTCGAAGGCTTCATCTATCAGAGCAGCGCGCGCGGCTTGAGCAAGCGCATGCCGATGATCGGCACGGCGGCCGAATCCGCGATCTGGCGCCTGCGCGACAAGATGCCGGACGGCACCATCATCGGTGGCCGCGGCCCGAACGGACCGCTCGCTCCGAAGTCGGCGCTCAACGACTGGTTTCGCAAGATCTACATCGACCGCTACGGCACGCCGCCGACCTACCCGGCCTATCAGATGGCGCTGTCGGTTCTCGGCCTGAAGGTCGCGTGGGAGAAAGCGCAGAAAGACAAAGGCGGCATGAAGCCCGCCACCGACGACGTCGTCGCCGCCTTTGAGGGCATCGAATATGAAGGTCCGAGCGGTCCGGTGAAGCTCGCGCTCGGCAACGGCCACCAGGGCATCCAGGAGACCGCCTACGGCACCTATCGCTTCAACAAGCAGAAGAACGAGCCTGAGGTGGTCGACGTGCTGCGCTTCCCGGCCGAATGCGTCAACCCACCGCCCGGCATCAACGCCGACGACTGGATCAAGGGCGGCATGAAGGGCGCCAAGTGCTGATACGTGGGATGCCCGATGTTCTGGCGCGCGCGAATGCGCGCGCTCTTACCTCCCCCTGAAAGGGGGAGGTCGGACTGCGAAGCAGTCCGGGTGGAGGTCATTTCATTGGACAACCGCGCGGCTCTCAGACCCCCACCCCGACCCTCCCCCTTTCAGGGGGAGGGGGCGATGTGGCCTCAGCTCGCCCTAATTGGAGAACGTACGCAGGCGCCGTCGTGCTGACCGCCTTTGCCATCCTGACCGATGGCCTGGTCTATGCGGCTTATCTGTTTCTCGTGGCGGTCGGCCTCACGCTGATCTTCGGCGTGATGAAGATTCTCAACGTCACGCATGGCTCGTTCTACGCCTTCGGCGCGTACGGAGCGGCGACCGCGGTCGGCATCTATTTCGACCGCGGCCTGCCGGACGCCGGCGGATTTCTCTTCATGATCCTGCTCGCGATGGCGATCGGGCTGGTGTTGGGTTTCATCCTCGAGCGCGGCGTGTTGCGCTTCGTCTACGGCAAGGACGAAGTGGTGGTCGTGCTCGTGACCTATGCGTGCTTTCTGATTCTCGAAGACACCATCACGCTGATCTGGGGCCCGCGCTCCTACAGCGCCTACCAGCCGATGGTCGCGGCCGGCAGTATCGACATCGGCGACCTCACGCTGTCGAACTACGACATCATCCTGGTCGGCATCGCCACCTTGATCGCGATCGTGCTCTATTGGTCGCTGAAATACACCCGCTACGGGCGCCTGCTCACGGTCGTGATCTTCAATCGCGAGACCGCGGCGGCCTTCGGCATCAACGTCACGGTCGTGTTCACGGTGACGTTCATCATCGGCGCGATGCTCGGAGCGCTCGGCGGCGCCGTCATGGCGCCGAAGATCTCGGTGACGCTCGGCATCGGCGTCGAGGTGATCGTGCTCGCCTTCGCGGTGGTGGCGACCGGCGGCATGGGCTCGATCGAGGGTGCGCTGATCGGCGCGCTCATCGTCGGACTGTGCCGCGCCGCGGCCGTGCATCTGGTGCCGCAGCTTGAGTTGTTCGTCATCTATGGAGTGATGGCGCTGGTGCTGATCTTCCGTCCTTACGGCCTATTCACCCAGGTCCAGCCGCGGAAGATCTGACATGTGGTCGCGTTCGATACTGCTGGGTGCGCTGGCATTCGCCGCGATGGCGGCAATCGCGCCGTTCATGCCGGCCTGGCTGGTGTCGCTCGCGACCATCGCGTTCACCAACGCGCTGGTGGTTCTCGGTCTGATCGTACTCTGGCGCGCCGGGCTGGTGCCGTTCGGACAGGCGCTGTTCTACGCCATCGGTGCCTACGCGGTGGCGCTGATCGGACGCTACACGCCGCTGCGCGACGTGTTCGCGATGATCGCCGTCGCGGCGGTCGCGGCGGGCCTCGTTGCGTTCCTGGTCGGATTCCTGCTGGCGCGCTACCGCGACATCTTCTTCGCGATGCTGAGCCTCGCGATGTCGATGATCCTGTGGGGCATCCTGGTGAAGTCCGAGACGCTCGGCTCGACCGACGGCTTCCACGTCGAGGCCGGGACGCTGTTCGGCTACCGGCCGCAGGGCGCCGCGGTGAACCTGACATTATACTGGCTGGTGCTCGGCTTCTCGGCGCTCGCCGCGTTCCTGGTGGCGCAATACTTCCGCACCGTCGCGGGTGCGCTCGCGGTGCCGATACGCGACAACGAAATCCGCGTCGAATATCTCGGCATCTCGGTCAACCGTCTTATCCATCTCAAGCTGGTGATCTCCGGCGTGCTGGCCGGGGTCGGCGGCGCGCTCGCTGCGCTCACCGTCGCGCATGTCGATCCCAACATGGCGTACTGGACGACCTCGGGCGGCTTCGTGTTCGTGACGGTGCTGGCCGGCACCGCCTCGGTCGCGGCGGCGTTCGTCGGCTCGTTCGTGTTCGAGCTGGTCCGCACCATCGCGTTCGACCTGCTGCCCGGCACCTGGCAGATCATCCTGGGCTCGGCGCTGCTGCTGACGATCCTGTTCCTGCCCGAGGGGCTCGGTTCGATCTTCCTGCGGCTGCGCCGGTCGCCGGGGGCGAACGCATGACGGCGATCCTCTCGGTCCGCGATCTGGAGAAGACCTTCGGCTCGATCGTGGCGGCGCGCGACATTTCGCTCGACGTGCCGACCGAGCAGACCGTCGGCATCATCGGCGCAAATGGCGCCGGCAAGACCACCTTCATCAACATGATCACCGGCCACCTGCGGCCGACCAAGGGCACGATCCGGTTCGAGGACCGCGACATCACCGGCAAGCCGTCGCGCGAGATCACGCGGCTCGGCATCTCGCGCTCGTTCCAGGTGGCGCAGATCTTTCCCTCGCTCACCGTGTTCGAGAACATGTGCGCGGCCGCCGCCATCGCGCGCAAGTCTGACAACGCGCTGGCGCATGTGCTCGCACCGCTGAAAGCGCCCGAGACGCTGGCGGAGGCGGAAGCCGCGGTCGAACTGTTCCGCATCGCGGCTTATCGCGATGCGCGTGCGTATGCGCTGCCGCAGGGCGTGCGCAAGCTGCTCGACATCGCCATGGCGGTGATGGGCGCGCCGCGCGTCCTCCTGCTCGACGAACCGACCAGCGGCATCTCGGTCGAGGAAAAATTCGGCCTGATGGACGTCGTGATGTCGGCGCTGAAGAGCCGCAGGCTCACCGTCCTCTTCGTCGAGCACGACATGGAGATCGTGACGCGTTTTGCCGACCGGGTTCTCGCGTTCTACGACGGCACCGTGATCGCCGACGGCACGCCGGCCGACGCGCTCGCGGACGCGCGCGTCCAGACGCTGATCAGCGGCACCACGGCCAAAACGCGCGGCGAAGGATCGGCACCGCATGTTTAAGGTCGCCAGCCTGGATGTCGCGATCGGGCCGGTGCCGATCATCCGGGGCGCCTCGCTCGCGCTCGACGAGGGCGAGATGTGCGGGCTGATCGGGCGGAACGGCGCCGGCAAGACCACGCTGCTGCGCGCCGTGATGGGCGCCATCCCGGCGACCGGCACGGTCGAGCTTGGCGCCGTCGACCTTCTGGCGTTGCCGCCGCACCGACGGGTCGGCCAGGGCATCGGCTACATGCCGGAGGATCGCCGCCTCGTGCCGGGCTTCACCGTCGAGGAGAACATCCTGCTGCCGACCTGGACGACTGAAATTCCCGGCAAGGATGAGCGCCTGAAGTGGATCTTCTCCATCATGCCGGAGGTCGAGGCGTTCCGCGGCCGGCGCTCGCTCGAACTGTCCGGCGGCCAGCAGAAGATGGTCGCGCTGGCGCGCGCGCTCATGGCGGGGACGCGGCTCCTCCTGCTCGACGAGCCGTTCGAGGGGCTGGCGCCCGCGCTCGCGCGCCGGCTCGGCGAAGTGATGGCGAGCCTGAAAGGGCAGGGGCTTTCGATCCTGATCGCCGAGTCGAACGAAGGCCACATCGCCGACCTGCTCTCGCGCGCCTTCCGCATCGAGCGCGGGGCGGTAGCCCCGGTGTGAGCTTTTGACGCGCCCCTCGGTTCGGCATGCCCGTGAACAGGTTTCCAATCTGGTGGAGCGCCTTTCGTTCGAATATCTACGATCAACGTCCAATGTCGTAATGGAGAAAAGAATGAAGAAGCCCCGGTCTCACTCGCGCC
Organism: uncultured Alphaproteobacteria bacterium; assembly: GCA_963749815.1. Classification (GTDB taxonomy): domain Bacteria; phylum Pseudomonadota; class Alphaproteobacteria; order Rhizobiales; family Xanthobacteraceae; genus VAZQ01. The sequence continues at coordinate 16,994 of CAVVON010000037.1, forward strand.
GACTTCAGGTGTCCGGCCTGATCGTCATCGCGGCGTTGAGCTTGGCTCAGGTGACGCGCGCAGCCGCCCAGTACGAGCCCTCCATCGGACAGGAAGGCAAGGACGTTGTCTGGGTGCCGACGAACCAACTGGTGGTCGACAAGATGCTCGACATGGCCAACGTGACGGCCAACGACTTTCTCATCGACCTCGGCTCCGGTGACGGCCGTACCGTGATCTCCGCGGCCAAGCGCGGCGCGCGGGCGATGGGCATCGAGTACAATCCCGACATGGTCGCGCTGGCGAAGCGCAATGCCGCCAATGAGGGTGTTGCCAACAAGACGTCGTTCGTGAAGGCCGACATCTTCACGAGCGACTTCTCCAAGGCGACGGTGCTGACGCTCTTCCTGCTTCCCGACATCAATCTCCGGCTGCTTCCGAAGATTCTGAATATGAAGCCCGGTGTCCGCATCGTGTCCAACACGTTCGACATGGGCGACTGGACGCCTGAGCAGAGGTTCAAGGTGGAGCCGGACTGCGCGCAGTTTTGCTCTGCGCTGTTCTGGATCGTCCCGGCGAAAGTGCAGGGCAAGTGGCGAACGTCGCAGGGTGAATTTGACCTGAAGCAGCAATATCAGATGTTGTCCGGCACGATGAAAGTCGGCAACGCCACGACGGAGATCACGGGCGGAAAGATGACCGGGGATCAGATCGCGCTGTCGGTCGGCGACGCCACCTACACCGGCCGGGTGAATGGCAACGCCATCGTCGGAACGAGCAAGTCGGCGTCCGGCGAGACGGAGTGGCGGGCCACGCGCGTCAACTAGGGCATCCAAACATGAGTGCGGGCGCCGGTAGAACGTCCGCGCTGGGGCAAAGCGGAAGGGGCCGGTAGCCGATCCCGCTGAGCTTCGCGGACAACGGTCGCGTCGGAGTAAAGCGGCATCGATTTGGGCAGCTAGAACCGAGCAGACTACGGTTGTTGCAACGGGGCAGTTGTTGAATCCTTTGCGCCGTGCTCGGTCACACTTTAAAACTCCCGTCGCCGGATTCTCGCGATGCTGCACCGAATAGGGGCCAGCCATGCCGACTTTGCGCCGCCTATTCCTTATCTTCCTGCTCGCAACGATCTCCGTTCCGGCGCTCGCGCAGAGCGATCTCGCGCAGAGCAATAATATGCTGCCGCGCTTCGAGCCCGTGGCGTGCCCGAAGCTGGAAGGGGCGGAAGCGCTCGCCGACGCGACCTGCGGCTATCTCGTCGTGCCGGAGAATCGCGGCCGGCCCTCGGGCCGCACCATTCGGCTGATGGTTGCGAAATACCCGGCACGCTCACCGGACAAACGGCCCGATCCTGTTGTCTATCTGGCTGGCGGGCCGGGCGACATCGCCCCGCTGGAGGTCAACGGATTTATCGCTGCCGGGTTCATCCGCGACCGCGACATCCTGGTGATGAGCCAGCGCGGGACCATGTTCTCCGAGCCGGCGCTGACCTGCGCGTCGATCGACGACTTCGCCAGAGTGGCACTTGGGCTCCGCTTCTATTCCGAGGCGACGAAGCGAGCCCATTTGGCGGCGACGGAAGTCTGCCATCGCACGCTCAGTGCCACCGGCGCCGATCTGAGCGCCTACAATTCGACCGAAAGTGCCGCCGACTTCGCGGACCTCCGCAAGGTGCTCGGCTATGGCGCGTGGAATGTCTACGGTAGTTCCTACGGCTCCTACCTCGCGCAGACGATCATGCGCGATCACCCGGACGGTATCCGCAGCGTCGTCCTCGATTCGGTCTTGCCGGCGACCTACACGGTTCCGGCAAACTGGTGGAACGCGCGCGCGGGCTTCGACAACATCTTCCAAGCCTGCGCGGCGCAAGCGGCCTGCAACGCAGCCCACCCCCGTCTGCCGGAAACCTTCACCCGGCTCGTCAACAAGCTCGAGGCCGAGCCGCTGACGACCAGGGTGAGCGACCCGGCCACCGGCAAGGACGTCGAAGTCGTGCTCGACGGCGGGGCACTCGTCGACTGGCTGCGCAATCAGACCTATGGCGTGCCCTTGCTCCGCGCTGCGCCGGACCGCATCGATGGGCTTGCGGCCGGCCGCCCCGATGCCATCGCGGCGATTGCCAAGGATCGGGTCGCCCGCGCACCGCCACCCAGTCCCACTGCCCCGGCGCTGAGCTACGGGCTGGCCTTTGGCGTGAGCTGCCGGGAAGACTATCCGTTCGCGACGCCGGACGAACTCGCCGCCGCCGGCCGGGAGGCTTTTCCGGACTATCCCGCCTCGGTGACAACGGGAGGGTGTCGGCGGCTGGGCGTACTTCAACGAGGATTGCCGTGAGGTCTGGAAGGTGCCGCCTGCCCCGCAAGCCATGCACCGGGCGGTCGCAAGCAGCATCCCGACGCTCCTCATCTCTGGGACTTTCGATACGCTGACGTCGCTTGCCGGGGCGAAGGCCGCGGCGGCGAGACTGTCCAGCGCAACCATCATCAGCATCCCGGGCGTCGGGCATTTCGTGTCGCCCAATTCACCCTGCGCGCAGAAGGTGATCGCAACTTTCCTGGCCGATCCCGCCGCCCCCGATACGTCCTGTGTGGCCGGGCTGACGCCGCAGACCTTTGCCCCGTCGGGAACGCCCTGATCACATCGATCGAGGAAAGCGAAGAGCAGCGCGCTGGCTCCGACGATCCGCCGGCAGACGGGTCGCCGCCGAGTGCCGTCGATTTTGTGGCGGCAGGCCCGTTACTCCAGCACGTCGCGCTCCTGCTTGAGTGCGCGGCGAGCGAAATAATGGAATGTCGCGGCGACCGCACGCGGTTTCAGACGATAATCGTGTGCTTCGCGCGCGAAGGCGGGATCGATCGGCTTGATCGTGCCGACCGACTGCGCGAGCAACTGCATGCGCGCGGCACGCTCGATGAACACCGCGAGCACGGCTGCCTCCTCGATCGTCGCGGTCGCAACGAGCTGGCCATGATGAGCGAGAAGAATGGCGCGCTTGTCGCCCAGCGCGTCGTGGATGATCTGGCCTTCCTCGTCGCCGATCGGCGGCCCCGGCCATTCGGCGAGAAAGGCGCAATCATCGTAGAACATCGCCGTATCCATGTGGGAGGCGATCAGCGGCTGACCGGTCATCGACAGCGCCGAGCAGTAGGGCGGATGGGTGTGCACGATTGTGTTGACGTCGGGTCGATGACGATAGATCCACAGGTGGAAGCGGTTCGACGGATTCACCATGCCGTCGCCGGCGAGCAGGTTGAGATCGTCGTCGACCAGCACCAGATTGCTGGCACACGCTTCGTCGAAGCCAAGACCAAAGCTCAGCATCCAGTAGGTGCCCGGCCGCTCGCCGCGCGCGGTGATCTGGCCGGCGAGCGCGGACTCGTGGCCCTCGGCCGCGAGAATCCGGCAGGTCAGCGCGATCTTCTGGCGGAGCGACCAGGTCGGTACGGCGAGATGGCGCTCCATCTGGTCGGTGGTGCGCGCATGGTACTCGGCCTTGTCACGAATGATCACGTCGCTCATGTTTTAAGCTCCTTGTTATTCCGGCTTCACGCCGGCCTGACGTGCCAGCGCCGCCCACTTCGGAATCTCGGACGCGACGTAGGCGGCCAACTCGGCCGGGCTGTTGCCGACCACTTCGGCGCCCTGTTCGCGCAGCTTGTCGCGTAACTCCGGCGACGCGAGCACGGCGGCCATGGCCTCGTGCAGCCGCGCCACGATCGGCTTTGGCGTGCCGGCGGGGGCAAACAGGGCGTATGAGTTGTCGGCGACCAGACGCGGGAAGCCGGCCTCCGTGGTGGTCGGAACATCGGGCATGATGGCGCTACGCCGCAGGCTGGTGATCGCGAGTGCGCGCAGCGTACCGCCTCGGACATGGGACCCCAGCGCCAGCATGGTCTCGAAGGCGAGCGGGATTTCGCCCCCCAGCAGAGCGGTTATGGTCGGCGCGCCGCCGCGATAGGGCACGTGCTGCAGGGGTAAGCCGGACAGTTGCTTGAACAGTTCGCCGGTCAGGTGAAACACCGTTCCGGCGCCGGCCGAGCCATAGTTGGCGATCGCCTGCGGCCGGGCCTTGGCAGCCTCCACGAAGGCGCGCATCGAGTCGACGTTTATCGCCGGATTCACCGCCATCAGGATCGCGGCGGAAGCGATCATCGTGATCGGCGCAAAATCCTTCTCGGTGTCGTATGGCAGCTTCGCGTAGATGCTCGGATTGATGACGTGGCTGGTCGGAACCAGCACCAGGGTGTAGCCGTCCGGCGCAGCCTTGGCGGCAGCCGCGGTGCCGAGCGTGCCGCCTGCGCCGCCGCGATTATCGATTACGACCGGCTGTCCCAGGCGCTCGTGCAGCTTCTGGCCGACAAGACGTCCAACGATGTCGGTACCGCCACCCGCGGGATACGGCACAATGAGCCTGATCGGCCGGCTCGGGAACGGTTCCTGCGCGCCTGCGGCCGCGGGCAATGCCATCGCGGCGCCGCCGACAAGAGTGATGAAATCCCGCCGGCGCATCTGCTACCTCGAAATTAAGGACGTCTCTGGGTCGGAGGCGGAGCCTATCACATCGCACCCCGGTTCGTCTGGGGCCGGATACATCCGACATGGGTCCGAACGCGCCGGGGCTATTTGTACCGGCTCGAGGCCCGCTATGGCGCATGACCGACCGAGCCCGCCGAGGTCGCCCCAAAGGTGCCGCTGGGGTGCAGGCGGGGAGTCGCGCGCTGGCGCCGCGCACGGCTCTCCCCTAAATTCCCATCAACACTGCAGGCCAACAA
>CAVVON010000038.1:0-263812 GCA_963749815.1 uncultured Alphaproteobacteria bacterium
AGCCGGCAGGAGGCGACGAGCGGGCCGGTCGACAATGCCGGGCGGCGGCTGATGAGCTTTGCGCTCGAAAGCGATATCCACGACCAGCGCCTCTGGATGCCAATCGCCCGTGCGACTGGCGCGCTCGGCAACACCTCATGCCTCGTGGGCACGCCGGAGCAGGTCGCTCAGGCGATGTTGGAATATTACAAGCTCGGTGTGGACTCGTTCCTGATCCGCGGCTTCGATCCCTTCAACGACACAGTCGACTTCGGGCGCGAGCTGATCCCGCGGATTAAGGATGGCGCTCTCGCGATCGACCGATTGCAAGCGGCAGGATGATCTTCGCCGCTTTCGGAGGAAATGATGCATTACGTGCTGCTTCGTGTGTTCATCATCGTGGCGATCGGACTGTTCTGGCAGGCGCCGCTGCGCGCGCAGGACTGGCCGTCGAAGCCGATCCGTATCATCGTGCCGTTCCCGCCCGGCGGCACGACCGATCAGATTGCGCGCCACGTGCAGCCGCGGCTTGAACAGGACCTGAAGACGACCATCGTGATCGAAAATCGCGGCGGTGCCTCCGGCGCGATCGGTACACAGGCGGCGGCGTTTTCGCCGCCTGACGGCACAACGTTCCTCATGGTCTTCGACACCCATGGCGTCAATCCAAGCCTGCAGCCGAACCTGCCATTCGACACATTGAAGGATTTGGCGCCCATCATGCTGATCGGCAAATCACCGATGGTCGTCACCGCGCATCCGACCTCCGCCTACAAGACCTTCGCCGACGTGATCGGCGGATCGAAGAGGGTGCCGGGCTCGGCCACCTACGGCACGATCGGCGTGGGCAGCCTTGCGCATCTCGCGATGAGCCAGATCGCCAATAGGCTCGAAGTTACGATGACACATGTGCCCTACAAGGGCGGCGGTCCGCTGACGACCGACGCGATCGGCGGGCACGTCCCGTTGGCAATTGCCTCGATCGCGCTGTTCTCGCCGCATATTCGCGCGGGTGCGCTTCGGCCGCTGGCCGTGACCTCGCCCAAGCGCTACGCGCCGTTGCCGGACACGCCCACGATTGCGGAACTCGCCGTCTCCGGATTCGAAGCCGAGGCGTGGTGGGGATTTCTTGCCCCCGCCAAGACGCCGAGCGCAATCATCGCCAGGATGAACGCGTCGCTCGGAAAGGCGCTCCAGGATGCGACGGTTCGTCAGAGCCTGTCCGAGCAAGGCCTGCAATATGAGACTTCCACACCGGAGGTCTTCGGCCGCTTCCTCGAAAGCGAGGTGGCGCGCTGGGCCAAGGTGGTCAAGGACAACAGGATCGTCGCTGGCGACTAGCTGGCGCTGGTGCCGCCAATGGGCGCTGCTGCGAGCAGCCGGCCGTAGCCGGATACGCGATCTTGCACGCCGGCCAATCGCAGCGCCTGCCACATTGTAGCTGAGGTCGCGGAAATCACTGGCTTTCCGAGGTCCTGCTCAAGCTGCTCTAGAATTGAAACGGTGGGCATGCCGACACCACTTAAAAAGACCGCCTGCGCATCCTGCGAATCCACGGTGCGGCCGAGCTGATAAGCCCGCTCCGGTGTCTCGTCGTAGATATTCGTCACATTCTGGAGCCGGCCGTGGCTAACCACCTTCAAGCCATGTTCCTCGAGGAGCGCCTTGCCCTTGAGGGTGGTGTCCTCGCTATAGGGCGTGCCTAGCGCGACCCGTGTCGCGCCAAGCGTCTTGAGGGCGGAAATCACGCTCCCGAATGCAGTTGCGACCGCGGTCCTGCATTGATTTTGGAGACGTTGCACAAGCTCAGCCTCGGCGTGCCGGCCCAGCGTGTAGCTGGTCGCAGTGTGGGCGATCATGATCACGTTAGGTTTGACCATGGCGAGTAGGGCTGCGCTTTCGCCGATGTGCTCGATCTGCGAGCGGTTTCGCTCTTCCTGTCCTTCAAGAGAGCCCGTCGTGCCGTGCGCGACCATGCGCGAAAAGTGAACCGATACGCTCGATGGCGCCATTTCAAATATTTCAGGTTCGATATTCGGATTGCCTGGCGGAATGAGGAAGCCAAGCCTGGCGCGACTTGCCATGAATAATTCCTCCACCCTTGCCGCGAGGCACGATATCACTGCCCCGAAGTCTTCGAAATGGCGAGCGCCAAGGCGCAACAAAGCCGCAAAAAGAGGAGGCGTAGACTACGCAGATACTGGATTGGTGAAGATCGACCTCGAATGCCTGCTGCGGAAATCTGCAGGGTTGGCCGCCACGGCTGTAAGCACGGTTTTCGCCAGGGTCATAGGAATGCCCCCTGCGTCGTTAAGCTCCGAATGAGCGGGAACTCATTAAATCTGCGATGGCTGATTGCGGATGAGCGAGACGGCGGCGCTTCATTGTTCTCCGCCTCGAATAGGCGGCGAATTCGGCGGGCGTGTCGCCGATCGGAATGACGCCTACGATCGACAGCGTCCGACTGATGTCGAGCGTCGCTGCGACTGCTGAGGGTGGGCTCGGCGCACGACGATTGGCAAGATCAGCACCCGGGCCCGATCACTGGCGCATTGCGTCAGAAGGGCCCGCAATCTGGGCATGCCTCTTGGACACCGACGATAAGGAATAGAACAACTTGTGACGGGCATCACAGCGGCGAGGGCACCGAAACTGCAATCTCCGGCCTGTAGCCCGTAGCTAAATGCCCCCGAAGGCTATCCTGCGGAACACAGATAAGAGCCTCATCCCGGATGTACGGATGAGGCTCTTCTTCTTCCTAACTGCCGGGAACTCTTGAGCGGCGTCGTCGGCGGCTGGCGCTGACGAATTGCTCAAGGCGATAGCCGATCGCCGGCACGAGCGAATGATGCACAACTTCGTCAAGTCAGCGGAACGAAATCGTATTCACCGATACCTTGCAGCACGAGAAAAACGGCGGACGTATCGCCCCCGTTTGTGACAAGATGTGGTCGCGCAGGTGCAACCACATAGGTCGTGCCCGGTGTGAGATGCACTGCCTCTTTGGGCTTTTGCAGATAGACGGTGATTGAGCCGGACAGCACATAGAACGTGTCCTGGACATTGTTGTGGTAGTGCCACGGCACTTTTTGCGTGGGACTAATCTGTAGCTCGGTGATGCGAAAACCAGGACGTGCGGCGTGAATTGCACGGCGCTCCACTTCGTACAGCCCGCTCGCATCCTTCACTGCGTTCATGTTTTTTGCCTCTGCCAACGTCCAATGAGGCACGCCAGTTGACGCGCCGCACGGCAGCGGTAGGCATGATGGTCGGTGCGGCGGTCGGCGGAGTTCCCGGTCGGCCGTGTCTGCGCTGAGCGTATTGGAGCGTATCGCCAGCCGATAAGGTATGTCATGGCCGCGAAAATAAAGAGCCCCGGCGGTTGTTCCCTTACGCCGAGGCTCCGTCAGAATTGGTGCGCCGTCTTGTGTTCCGCTGGCGCGTGGCGGACTTGATGTAAGCGAATCTGATTCGCGGCGGTCTGTCACGCATCTCGGAGGCGAGCCAGGATCACTGGCCTTGCTTTGCGCGGGCTCCTTTTTTGCTTAGGGTCAGGGATGCGACACATCCCTGCCGGAGCTATCGTTGCAGTCCTTGTGGTCCTCGCCGTACTCGTTTGGTTGGTAACTCAGAAAGGGGACGGTACTGATTTGGAGCCGTCCGCTCCTACGGTCCAGACTGAGCAACCAAGCGCGTCATGCGCGCAGTCGTGCGGGACGTGCAAGAGCATCGACTACGCTGCCCGTTGCACCGATCGCTGCAAATTCAACCTCAGGCCCTATTGCGATTGAGCGGCCATCTTGCGGATCGACTACGCAGATGGCGTAATCAGGCCAAGCTACGTCCAATCCCTGAAACGGGTCATGGTCGAAACCAGCGCCGATAAGCTGAAAGTTTTCATCTCGTACTCGCGCAAGGATTCGGCCGACTTCGCGGACGAGTTGGTCGCGGGTCTCGAATACGGCGGCTTTGCGCCGTTCCTCGATCGACACGACATTTCCGCCGGTGAGGAATGGGAGAAGCGCCTCGGGGACCTCATTGAGAAGTCCGACACGGTCGTGTTCGTCGTTTCCCCCGCGGCGGTGAAGTCGGAGCGATGTATCTGGGAGATCGACAAGGCGCGCGCTCAATCGAAGCGGTTGCTGCCGGTGATCTTCAAGCCCGTTCCGGAAGCGGACATTCCTGAGCAACTGGGCCGACTGCAATTCGTGCGTTTCGATACCGGACCGGGGATTGCTCGACCGCTCACCCAACTTGCTGAGGCGTTGCGGCAGGACCTCGACTGGGTTCGCGAGCACACGCGGCTCGGCGAACTTGCATCGCGGTGGCAGGTCCGGGGAAAGTCGGACTCTCTTCTTCTGCGTGGAGACGAACTTGACGCCGCAAAGGCATGGGCTGCCAATCGCAAAGCGACCGCCCCCGAGATAACCGAAGCACAGCGCGCGTTGCTCGACGCAAGCGACGTGGCGGAAAGGGCGCGACTCAGCAAAGAACGTGCGCAGCTTGAGGACATGCGTCGTGCGCTGGAGGCAACGGCGCGCAACCAGAAGCGAACGCGGCGCTTAATGGCCCTCGTGGTCCTCCTGTTGGTAGGCATCATCATCGGGCTCGTGGGCTGGATCAATCAGTCGTACCTCAAGGATCAGTGGCACTGGTACGCGACCGTCCGGCCTTTTATGCAGACCACAGTTCAACCGTATGTACTGAGCGCAGCGGCGGAGCAGACGCTCAAGCCCAAGGACACTTTCAGGGAATGCGCAGCCGAGCAGGGTAAGGATTATTGCCCGCAGATGATCGTCGTCCCTGCGGGACCATTCATGATGGGTTCACCGGCATCGGAAGCGGGTCATAACCCAACGGAAGAACCGCGACACAGCGGTCACGATTGCGAAGCCCTTTGCTGTGTCCAAGTTCGAGGTCACATTCGACGAATGGGACACATGCGTGGATTATGGAGACTGCCGTCAGGGTGTCGATGACAGCGGGTTTGGGCGCGGACAGCAGCCGGTGATTGGTGTCAACTTTAGTGATGCTCAGACCTACGTGGCGTGGCTGTCCAAGATGACCGGCAAACAGTATCGCCTGCTCTCGGAGGCAGAATACGAATATGCGGCGCGCGCAGGGACGCAGACCGCCTATCCTTGGGGTGATGAAATTGGCACCCGCAATGCCAACTGCGATCGGTGCGGCAGCCCGTTGGGCGGCATACAAACAATGCCAGTTGCTTCATTTGCCCCAAACGCATTCGGTCTCCACAACATGGTCGGCAACGTATGGGTGTGGACTGCGGACTGCGTCCACGACAACTACCAGGGCGCACCGACGGATGGCTCGGCGTGGATTGAAGGCGGTAACTGTAACGGTCGCCAAGTTCGTGCTGGCTCCTGGCCCGACAGTCCTTTGGCTATTCGCTCCGCCCAGCGCAATGCCTTCGTGACAGGACGCAATGGCAACGCCCTTGGCACTCCGTGTTGGGAGGACGCTCTCGATCGTGCCGGGCAACAACTGAGCCTCCGAGCCACGCGAAAACGAGTTGGAGCTTCCGGAAAACCTGAGACGGTTCACGGGGACTCAAATCCGAAGATATATGGGCATGATCGCATCAAGCCTTTGGCGCTTTGGGCCAGCGCCGGGTGACTTCGCACTCTGGGCCACCGCCTGCGAAACCGCGGCATGGCCGACGGGGACGTTTGAAGTGGCCTACTGGACCAACCGCGGGGCGGCAATCGAAGACGTCATCGATGCCGACCCGGTCGCCGCCTATGTGCGACGCATCATGACCAAAACCGAGACATGGAGCGGAAGCGCATCAGACCTTCTTCGCGACGGACTTAAAGACGAAGCCGCCGCGGGTCAGGTCGGGCTCACGACTTGGCCAAAAAACCCTCGAGCGCTCGCCGGCCGGCTGCGTCGTACCCAGCCACGGCGGCCGTAACTTTGGTAAGTGCTTCGACCATGTCGCTTGCCTCCTTCAAGACAGGAAGTTCAACTCTCACGGTTCGTTGCTTCGGCAAAATCCGGTTCAACAAAAATTTGAGCATGTCGGTGTTGCCGCCCTTTGCCATTTCGAGGGCGGTCCGAATTAGTTCGTCGCGTTCATCGTCCAGAAGCTGCGCCGATATCTGTGTGGCCTTGTTTTTCGAGCCAGGTTTGCGTCCCGGGTTGTCCTTTGCAAATGGCCGCCCTCGGCGGGGCGGTTGGTTTGAGAGAGATCCAGTGGCTGTCACGTCCTGTCCTGTTCCGGGAGACCGAACGCGTCATGGTGATGTTAGAGGCTGGATGAAACTCCGATATCCGCAAATCAGCGATTCACTTCAAGACGTCGACTACCAAACGGGCGACCAAGAACCGCACCATCCTCCGTATGCGTCAATCTCCCCGATGTTGCCGCGGCTAGCTGACGCCCGGCGCCATCATCCAAATCGGTGCGATGGTATTATAATACAATGCCGCGCTGATTCCGCGTATTTTACGCGGGAATGCGTTGTTCGTCGCAGACACAACAGCGATTACGGGAGTGCTGATCGAGCGAACGGTCGGCTGCTGAATTCGAGCGCGCGCGCTGGCTCAGAATGCAAGGGCAAAACCGCGAGAACAGGGCCGCGGCGTTCTGATGCCCCGGCTCAATTGATCGTCACGCCCGCCGATTTCACCACGTCCGCCCATTTCGCCCGCTCGGCGCGCGTGAACGCCGTGAACGCATCGGGGCTGTCGGACAGTGCGGAATCGGCGCCGGCATTCTCCAGCGACTTTATGACTTCCGGCAGAGCCCAGATGCGCTTCGCCTCTGCCGCCAGCCGGTCGACAATCGGGCGCGGCGTTCCGGCCGGCGCAAACAATCCCTGCCAGGCGACCGCCTCGAAGCCCTTGACGGTTTCGCCAATCGTCGGGATGTCGGGCGCCGAGGCGCTGCGCTTGGGCGTCGAGACGGCGAGCGGCCGGATGGTGCCCTGCTTGGCGTGCGGCCAGACCGTGGTCATGCTGTCGATGGCGAGATCGATGTTGCCGCCGAGCATGCTGTTGAGGACGTCGCCGGTCGACTTGAACGGGATATGCGTCATCTTGGTGCCGATCGCCTGCTCGAACATCACCACCGACAGATGCGACGACGTGCCGACGCCGGACGAGCCGTAGTTCACCTTGCCCTCGTTCTTCTTCAGGTAGGCGATCAGCTCCGGCACATCCTTGATCGGCAGCTTGGGATTGACGATCAGCAGGTTGGGAAAGCTGACGAGCTGCGTCACCGGCTGCAGGTCGCGCTCGACGTTGAACGGCAGGTTGGGATAGAGCGCGGCATTGACCGCGATCGAGCTGACGGTTCCGAGCAGCAGCGTATGGCCGTCGGGCGCGGCTTTGGCGACATAGCCGGTGCCGATGCTGCCGCCGGCGCCCGGCCGGTTCTCCACCACGACGGCTTGTCCGAATTTTCCCTGCATGTGGGTGGCGAGGATGCGCGCGAGCAGATCGGCCGAGCCGCCGGCTCCGAACGGCACCACGATGGTGATCTGCTTGCTCGGCCAGTCCTGCGCCTGCGCGGGCAACGCAAGGTTGAGAGTTGCGGCGAAGATTGCTGCAAGGATGCGATGCATCAAGGGTCTCCAAAACCAGCAACAACCGGCGCTGCCAGCGTGGCATGTCCAGATGTCTGCATCAACACGGCGGCGGCGGCACATCACCGCACGTCATTCCAGCCGCGCAGCAACCGCATGCGACGCAGCCGCGCCTCGACCGGCTTCGGCGTGCGCGCTAAGCTTCATCGGCCTTGCGATGTGGAGACTCTGCCGTGCAGACGACGCGCACCCTCTCGACACTATTCGGTCTTGCCGCGCTTCTGATCGCCGCGCCCGCCGGCGCGCAGGCGCCGGCCGCGAGCTACCCGAACCGGCCGATCAAGATCATCGTCGCTGTGCCGGCGGGCGGCGGCGTCGATCTCTCGGCGCGGATCGTGGCCGAGCAACTGCAGAAGCTGTGGGGCCAGCCGGTGACGGTCGAGAACCGCACCGGCGGCGGCAACAACATCGCGGGCGAACTGGTCGCGAAGGCGGACCCCGACGGCTACACGCTGCTTGGCCACGCCGCCGAACATCGTCACCGCCAACGCGGTGCTCTACAAGCAGCTCAACTACGATCCGGCCGCGTTCGAGCCGGTGGCGATCATGGCGGTCGGCCCGAACGTGCTGGCGGTGAAGAACGCTTCGCCGGCCAAGACTGTCACGGAACTGATCTCGCTCGCCAAGGCCAATCCGGGCAAGCTCAGCTACGCCTCGCAGGGCAACGGCTCGACCTCGCACCTGACCATGGAGCTGTTCGAGAGCCGCACCGGCACCAAGCTCGTCCACGTTCCCTACCGCGGCGCCGCGCCCGCGGTGAACGACATCGTCGGCGGGCATGTGGATACGATGTTCTGCGACCTCGGCACGATCTTGCCGCAGCATCAGGCCGGCAACGTCAGGATCATCGCGGTGGCGACGCTCGATCGCCTGTCGCTGCTGCCGGAGGTGCCGACGATCGACGCGGGCGGCGTGAAAGGGTTCAGCTCGACGACGTTCTTCTCGTTGATGGCGCCTCCGAAGACACCTCTGGAAATTCGCGACAAGCTCAACAAGGCGATCGTCGCCGCCATGCAGACCCCCGACGCACAGGCCAAGCTCAAGACCATCTATGTCGAAGGCAGCAGGCTCGGCACCGCCGAGATGGGCGCGTTCATCAAGGAGCAGGCCAAGCTGTGGGGCGACGTGATCCGCGCCGCCAATATCACGGTCGAGCAGTAGCGGCCGATCCCGCGAACTACGTTGGCGTCACGCGCTGCGGTCGAGGTCACTCTCGGCTGGAGTTGAGGCTTCCTGCTGCAGGACCGCGCGAAATTCCTTTTCGAGCGCGGCAAGCGTGGCGAGCAGTTCGGCGCTATGCAGCCCGATGCGCCGAGCGCCCGGATCTTCGTCCGGGAAATTTGCGAAGTAGCGATTGCCGTCCAGCATAAGGACCCCCGTCCCGACCCGTCCTCACGCACGTACGAATCAACGTCGTCATTGGATTGTCATTCAATTCGCAGTCGGTGAATCGCGCAATGGTTCGCGGCAAATCAACCTACGTTGTGGTGTACACGCAACAGTAGGTCATTGGCTGGGTCGGCTGCGGCAACACTCCCACCAACGCTATCCGGCTCGGAACGCGATCGGGGCGTCGGCGTAGATCTTGTACTGCTGCGACCTCGGCTTGGCCTTGTCGGCTTCGTTGACCAGCGCGATCGAGCTCTTGCCGACGAGTGCGCGCGGCAGGATCATCACCCGGATGAAGCGGCTCGGCCGGTCGGCGGCGGCCTGCGCGAACACCGGCTCCGGCCCGCTCTCGTACCAGGCGCTGCCCGGGCCGTATGACGTCGAGCGGCCGTGGGTATCGATACGGATCGCGCCGTCGATCAGGCAGCGGATGCCCGGCCCCTGATGGGTGTGCAGATAGGCGCAGCCGCCGGGCGGGAACGCGACGCTGTCGCCGCGGATCAGGAGTTCGCCCTTCGGGATGGTCGCAAGCTCGGCGGACAGCTTTTGGCGCGATGCGATGCCGGGCGCGCTCGCGGCGGCGGGCGTGCCGGCGGCCGACAGCTCCCAGCGCCAGCAGGTCGCGCCGTCCTTGCCGGCCGTGACCGTCACGGCGCCTTCGCCATGCCAGGCTTCGCCGTCCGCGCAGGTGTGGTCCGCGATCGTCACCGAGCCGTGCACGACGAAGATCATCCGCGCCAGCGCGGGATGCGTCAGAGTGGTGCCGTTGGATAGGGTGTCTTCGTGGAGCGAGAGCACTGGATGCATCGAGTGGTTTCCTGAATAATTATGCTTGCGGGCGCTGCTGCAGCACGATCAGCGCATCGAGCGCCAGTCCGCCCTGCGGCAGCGCGACGAACGGATTGACGTCGACCGACTGCACCACGTCGCCGAGGTCGGCCGCCAGCCGGCCGAGCGCCACCAGCGCGTCGACCACGGCCTCGACGTCGAGAGCGGCCGAGCCGCGATAGCCGGCGAGCAGCTTGGCGCCGCGCATGCGTTGCAGCATGTCGCGGGCCTTGTCCCGGCTGACCGGCGGTGCGCAGAACGCCACGTCCTTGACCAGTTCGAGCAGCACGCCGCCGGTCCCGGCCATCACCACCAGGCCCATCTCGCGGTCGCGGTTGAGCCCGAGCACCAGTTCGACTCCGCCACGGATCTGCTGGCACACCAGCATGCCGGTGACGCTGTGGCCTTCCAGCTTGCGCGCCATGCGCTCGTAAGCCTCGGTCAACTGCTCCGGCGTCGCCAGATTGAGCGCGACCGCGCCGGCGTCGGACTTGTGCGTGAGCGTCGGCCGACACCGCCTTGAGCACCACCGGATAGCCGATGCGCTCGGCCGCCTTCACGGCCGCCGCCGCCGACGTCACCAGGGTCTCGGCCGGCGTCGCGATGCCGTAGGCACGCAGCACGTTCTTGGATTCGACCTCGTCGAGCGCAGCGGCCTCGGCGGTGGCGCGGCTGCGCACGCGCTCGATGATGGTGCGCTGAAACGGCGTCGGCGGCGGCAGCGGCTCCACGCTGGCGGCAAGCCGCTCGCGTTCGCTCGCGCCTGGCGGCGCTGGCGACCGCGCGCACGGTCTTGAAGGCCTCTTCGAGGAAGGAAACGTGCGGCGCGTTGGCGCGGAGGTCGCGGCTGTAGTCGGTGCGTCCGAGCGAGATCGGCGTGGTGAAGGCGATCGGCTTCGTCGCTTTGGTCGCCACGTAGTCGTTGACCAGCCGGATGTAGGTCTCGCTGCGGTCGGAGCCGGGCGCGCGCGGCGGCCCTTCCTGCACCAGCACCATGTCGACGTTCGGATCGTTGTGCAGGGCGTCGACCTGAAGCCATGAAGTTGTCGGCGCTGCTGAGCACGCCGAAGCCGCCGTCGATCGGATTGGCCACCATCGAGCCGACCGTGAGCACCGCGTTGAGCCGCTCGGTGGTGGCGGGATCGAGCGGCGGGAATTCCATCCCGTAGCGTTCCGCCGCATCGAGCAGCATGCCGCGGAATGCGCCCGACAGCGTCACGGCGCCGAGCCGCCGTCCGGCCGGCGCGCCGGTGTGGACCAGCAGCTCGGTCAGCTCGACCGCATCGTCGAGCGTGTCGGCGCGGATGACGCCGACCTCGCCGGCGACCGCGTCGAACGCCTCGATGCTGCCGGCAAGCGAGCCGGTATGCGCGAGCGCCGCGTCGCGGCCGGCGTCCGACTGGCCGAGCTTGATGCGCGATCACCGACTTGCCGTTGCGTCGCGCCAGCCGGCAGGCCGCCTTGAACTTCTCCAACTCGCGAGATCGCCTCGATATAGATGATGATGACCTTGAGCTCGGGCTCGGTGGCGAAGAACGCGATGTAGTCGGCGAGCGACAGCCCGGCCTCGTTGCCGCTGGTGATCAGGTAGCCGGGCCAGATGCCGCGCTCCTGCAGCGCCTGGTTGGTGTAGATCATCATGCCGCCGCTCTGGCCGACCAGCGCGACCGGCCCGGGCCTGGTCGACAGCGGGCGGTCTTCGGTCAGCGTCACGAACGAGCTCTTGGCGCAGACATTGCCCATGCAGTTCGGGCCCGGACACCGCGAGGCCGGTTTCCCGGATCACAGCGGCCAGCTCGCGCCCGCGCGCGGCGGCCTCTGCGTCGAAGCCCTCGCCGAAGCCCGCCGAGAACACGGTGGCGCTGCGCGCGCCGGCGGCGGCGCCGCTCTTGAGCGTCTCGATCACGCCCACCGCCGGCACCAGCACCACCATATGGTCGGGCGGCTCGGGCAGCGACTTGAAGTCCGGGTAGCAGGGCGCGCCCCAGATCTCGGTGCGGCGCGGATTGATCAGATAGATCGGGCCCGGAAACTTGTAGGCGTTGAGGTTCTGCCACACCTTCGCGGCCCAGCTTCCGGGCCGGTCGCTGGCGCCGACCAGCACGACGTTGCGCGGCGCGGTCAGCGCGGCGACCTTGCGCCGCGATTCGTCGAGATCAGGCTCGTCGGGATCGGGCTCGTCGAGATTCATGTCGGATACCAGGACGGCTTGCGCTTCTCGCGGAAGCTCGCGATGCCTTCGCTCGCCTCGGGCGAGTGCGAGCCGCTGTGGACCGGCTGGTTGGCGATGATCGAGCGCGAGCGACGGCTCGGCATATTGATCCCAGGCCTGCTTGAGCTCGCGCGATCGCGCCCGGCGCGCCGTGCAGCAGTTCGTCGACGATGCGCGCCAGCGTCTCGTCGAGCTGCGCGGCCTCGCACACGTTCGTGCGCGAGCCCCATGCGAGTGCGCCTCGGCGGCGGGAATGCGCTCGCCGGACAGCGCGTAGCGGCGGAAGCTGCGGTGTCCCATGGCGCGAATGAGAAACGGCGTCACGCCGAGCGGCGCCATGCCCGACCCGCAGCTCGGGGATCGAGAAGAACGCGCCGTCGCCCGCGATCACCACGTCGCAGCAGGCGGCGAACGCCGCGCCGCCGCCGACCGCGCCGCCGTTGACGACCGCGACCGTCGGCTTGGGCAACGCGTCGAGCGCCAGCAGCACGTCGACCAGCGTGATGCGCAGGCCCGCCGGTCGGCCCTTCGGTGCCGCGCGCGGCGAGGTCGGCGCCGGTGCAGAAGTGGCGGCCGCTGCCGCGCAGCACCACGACGCGGACATTGTCGTCGCCGGCGAGAGTGGCGAGCTGCGCCGCCAGCTCCTCGAGCATGCGCTGGTCGAAGGCATTGCCGCGATCGGGGCGATTGAGCGCACGGTCGCGACGCGGCGCGAGGAGACGTCCACCGAAATCGTCTGCAACGTCACGAGCAACTCCCCGGCACGCAAGCGGCCCATTCGCGAGCCGTTCTACTCCCTGGTCCCCTCATAGCATGAGTTGGATCGGCGCAAGATCGAGCTGGTGACTGCATGCATGGCGGTATGCGCGGTGCTTTCGTGAGGCGCGTTCGCGCGCCAGACGGCGATCCCCGGTCGCAGGGAAATATGCGGGGGCGTTCGCGTTCCCCGGCTCCACATGCGCACGGTGCGGCGTCTGCCGGCACGTTATGATGGATCAAATTGGGACAATAATTACCAGGACTTGCGCCGCTCGCGCCGCCGCTAAAAAGCATGCATTATTTCAGATAGTTACAGGACAACACGGCAAGCGCTTTCGAGGCTCCGGAGGGCCGCCGGAGCGGCGGGCGGTATCATCCTGCCCAAAATTAACCAAATATTTTAACCATAAATATCTACAGTGCGAAAAACGTACAAAAGATACGTCTTCGCCGGGGTTGGGGGAGTTGCGTCATGATTGGTTGCGTTGGGACGGCGCCGCGCGCCGTCATGTTCGTTGCTTTGGTGGGCGTTGTTCTGGGAGCGTGCGCGATGACCGACGGGGTCATCGATCCGCGCTTCGACCACCTCAATCGCACGACGTCCAAGGCACGCAACGAAGCGATCCTGCTGAACATCGTTCGCGCCAGCAAGAATATCCCGCTCAACTTCGCCACGTTTTCGAAGGTCAGTGGCTCGACGACAGCGACCGGAAGCGCGTCGACGCCGGCCTTCATCCTTGGGCCTATGGCTGTTACCCAGCAAGTCTTCGACGCTGCCGGGAAGCTAACCGGGACGACCTCTTCGTTCCCCGTTGCAGGAAGGGACGTCACGGTTACAAAGGACACGCTCGGCGGGTCAATGGTGGCTAATACCGTTTTCGACTTCAGCTTGCTGGATACGGGGAACTTCTACGCAGGACTGCTCAAGCCGGTCAATCTCGCCAACTTCAATTATTTCGTGCGTCAAGGCTATTCGCGCGAGTTGCTGTTCTGGCTGTTCGTGGAATTGGTCCGTGAGACCGTGATGGGCAGGACCGTTGAGTTTCTCAACGAGCCCGATCAGGACAGTACCTGCAACACCGCCCGCGGCATTACGCTCTGCTTCCGCGATATGATCGACGTCGCGGTCGCGAGTGGCCTCACGGTCGAAACCCGCGTCGAGCCGCCCAAGGATCCCTCAAAAGAGAAACCTAAAATCTATGCCCGGCTTTGCTTCGATCGCGTGCTGGTCGACCGGGTCAGGCGATCCTACGATCGGGAGGTCTTCAAATTCGTCTTGCTCACCGGCCACGGGCCGCACTGCAAGACCGATCCGTGGCCGCATCAGGTGGCGGCCGCGAAAGCCGACAAAGGCGAGAAAGAAAGGAGCGCCCAAAGCAACCCTGAGGATACCGACACACTGACGTTCAACATCAGCGGGTCGCCATTCGGCACGCTACGCTACGAGGTCATCACGCGCTCGACCTTCGGCATCTACCAATTCCTAGGCCGGATCCTTGCGGCAAATCTTCAGGACGACGTCACAATTCGTGGACCACGAACCTCGAACGAGGACCGCCGTATCCTCGGGATCAACCACGGATCCGGCGATAGCGGCTGCTTTGCCGAAACGGCGCTGGAAGGCGAGTTCTTCTGCGTGCCCAGGCACGGCGCCGAAAACACGAAGCGCATTTTCAGCCTGCTTGCAGCGCTCGTTGCGCTCAACACCAACGTCAACGATCTTGCGATCACGCCGACCGTTCGCCTGGCGCAGTAGGTCCGGATCATCGGGGAGGCGGCTCACAAACGAGCCTGCCGGTCGCCTCAAACTGGCGCGTTCGCCGATGCTGGCGCCGCGGCGGCATCGCCGCTCGTCTTGGGCTTCGGAAAGAAGTGCTCGGCCTTGACCTGCTTCTCGGCGGCGAGCCGCGCGATGCCGTAGATGCAATTGACGATGCCGGGATTGTCCATCTGGCGCAGGCGGTTGCACTCCTTCTCGCTCACGTCGAGCCCCAGCTCCTGCGCCAGCCACTCCGGCTCCAGGATGACGTCGTAACGCAGAAAGCGGAACAGCTTCCCGTTCGGCGGTCCGTCGTGTGCGAGCGTGCCGATCTCCGAATTGATCTTCCAGGGCGCCGGGCATTCCCCGAGCCATTGCATCTGCGCCAGCACCAGCGTCTGCGCGTCCGACATCATCGACATCAGCGAGTGCAGCGCGAGCTGGAGATAGCGGGTAAAGCCGAGGTCCTCGTATTTGATCTTCGGGCGAAAGGTGCCGGTTCCGATCGACACGAACGACAGATTCTCCGGTCCCGACTTCCAGCAAAGCTGGAAGGCCTTGAGCGAGATCATCTGCAGCAGCGCGAACGACGGATTGTTGTGCGGCGTCACGCCGCCGTCGACAAACAGTCCGTAGCTCTTTGGATCGGGGACCACTTTCTTCTTGAGTCCGAGGAATGCCAGAACCGAGCGCACGAAGGACTCGACCGGCGCTTCCATCGGCTTGGCGGCCGACGGCGGCAACGGTGCGTCCCGCCCGGTGATCGGCAGCAGTTCCGGGTCGAAATAGCTCGGCGCGGCCGTGCTGGCGCGCACCAGGGTTGCGAGCTTGTAGTGCTTGTTGCCGTCGTAGGCGTCTGCACCTTTGCCGCCGTCTTCCCAGAACGGCGACTTCGGGTTGTTGGCGACGATCCAGGGGCTGCCGGTGTCGATGCGCTTGGCGACCACGCACAGGCCGGTGATCAGATCCTCGCTCTGCATCTCGCGGTCGCCGACGATCTTCAGGATCTCGGCGCGCAGGCTATGGGCACCGAATTTTGCCTGCAAGCCCGGGATCGCCCACGGCTGCCGCTTGAATACCAGCGGCGCGAGTGCGGTGTAGAAATGCTTGACCTGCGCAGCGCTGAAACCGAGCGCCAGCGCGCCGGCGATGATCGCGCCGGTCGAGGTACCGCCGACCAAGTTGAAATGCTCGCCGAGCCGCACCGGCTTGCCGTAGTGCTCGGAGAAGATCGCCTCGATGCGCTCGAGGAACGCGACCGTGATGGCGCCGCGGACGCCCGCCGCCGTCGAGCGACAGCACGCGCTTTGGGCCCGGCCCGAACAGTTGCCGGTCGCGGGCGCACTTGAATTCCGGGTCCGGAGTGGCGGGGCTGGTTTTCTGGGTCACTGACGCAGCTTCCAACTCAAAGCGACGGTTGCCCGCCCTCCCGATGTCGCCGCCCGGCCGCCGCAAGATGCCACGGCGGGCGCGCCCCGGCCACAGCAAATGCAGGGCCGGCCGCGCGACCGGTTAATGCCCGGCGGCGGCGCGCTTCGGCGCGGCGGCGGTGGCCGGGAAATAGTCGCCGAGCCAGTTGCGCACCAGGTCCCATACCCGCGTGTTGCCCTCGCCGAACATGAAGTGGTCGGCATCGCTGATCAGGTGCAGCTCGGACGGCTGGCCGGCGCGCTTGAACAGTTCGATCGACTGTTCGGTCGGAGTTACCGAGTCGTTCGCCGCGTGCAGCAGCAGCAGTGGCCGCGGCGCGATCTTGCCGACCACGTCGTCGGCGCGGAAATCGAACATGCTCTGCGCGGTCTCGGAGGTGAACTCCTGGATCGAGTTCTGCGCTAGGTTGTTGCGCAGATGCGGCGGGATCGGCACGATGTCGTAGCGCGGCACCATCAAGGGCTTGCCGAATTTCTTGCGGTGGTCGCGGCCCTTCGCCAGCATGTCGGTGAACTTCTTCCAGGCTTCCGCGCCGGGATGCTGGCCGCGGAATTTCCGCTCGCCGTCGCCCCAGCCGCCGTTCGAGATCACCGCCGCGACCCGCTTGTCGACGCCGCCGGCATAGACCGCGACCGCGCCGCCGAAGCTCGAGCCGATCACGCCGATGCGGTCACCGTCGACCGACGGGTGCTTGGCCAGGAACGTGAGCGCGCTGCCGGTGTCCTCGACCTGTTCGAGGCAGATCAGGTTGCCGCGCTCGCCTTCGCTGGTGCCGCAGCCGCGCATGTCGAAGCCGAGCGTCACGTAGCCGAGATCGTTGAGCACCTTGGTCGGCTGCATCACGTTCGACGAGGTGTGGTTGCTGCCGAAGCCGTGCAGCACCAGGAAGGCGGCGCGACGCTCGCCCGGGCGCAGCCCATCCGGCACCCGCACGGTTCCGGTGAGGCGCAGCCCGGCGGACGGAATAGTGACGGCTTGTTCGTTCATGGGCGGTTTCCTTGCGTTCGCTCTTATCACGGTGGCGGCGACTCTATCGGATTGCGGCGGGGATGGAAGGTGGCGCGGGTGGGCCAGCGCCGGTCCCCGGTGCCGAGCGATTTGCGAATTTGCGAGCGGCCTCGTACGCAAGGGCGACGCCGCGTCGCGGCGACTTCGCGCAGCCTGAGACCGGTGATCCATGCTCGTTCCACCGCACGTCGCCGTCATCGGGGGAGGTCCGGCCGGTCTGATGGCGGCCGAGGTCCTGGCGGCGGGCGGCGCCCGCGTCACCCTTTACGATAGGATGCCGTCGCTGGGGCGCAAGTTTCTGCTCGCCGGGCGCGGCGGGCTCAATCTGACCAACAGCGAAGACCTCGCCCGCTTCCTGGATCGTTATGGCCCGGCGGAGCCACAGCTGCGGGCGGCGATCGAGGCTGTCCCGCCATCGGCGTTGCGCACGTGGTGCGAAGGCCTCGGGCAGCCGACTTTCGTCGGGTCGAGCGGGCGCGTGTTTCCGCAATCCTTCAAGAGTTCGCCGCTGCTGCGCGTATGGTTGCGCCGGCTAGCCGCGGCGGGCGTCGATTTCAAGCCGCGTCATCGCTGGACCGGCTGGGAGGAGGACGGAGCGTTGAGCTTCGCCGCCCCCGAAGGCCGCGTGACGGCTCAAGCCGATGCGGCCGTTCTGGCGCTCGGCGGCGCCAGCTGGCCGCGGCTCGGCGCCGACGGCAACTGGGTCGAGCCGTTGTCCGGCGCGGGCGTCGACGTGACGCCGCTCATGCCGAGCAATTGCGGCGTTCTCGTCGATTGGTCGCCGACCTTTCGCGATCGCTTCGAGGGCCAGCCGCTCAAGCGGATAGCGTTGTCGTTCGGCGGCCGCACGGTGCGCGGCGAAGCGATGATCACGCGGCGCGGCCTCGAAGGCGGCGGTATCTACGCGCTGTCGGCGCCGCTGCGCGAAGCTTTCGCCGCCGCGGGTGAGACGACGGTGAGCATCGATCTGCGGCCCGACTGACGGTCACGGCTTTGGAGAAACGCCTCGCCGCCGCGCGCGGCAAGCAATCGCTCTCGACCTTTCTGCGCAAGGCTGCGGCGTTGGCGCCGGCCGCCATCGGATTGCTCAACGAAGCGGCGATTGCATCATCCGTGCGGCTCTCGTCCATGACGCCGCCGGCGCTCGCGCAGCTGATCAAGGCGGTGCCGGTCCGGCTTGCCGGCATGGACACGCTCGCCCGCGCCATCTCCACCGCGGGCGGCGTTGCATTCGACGGGATCGACGAGCGGTTCATGCTCCGCCGCCGGCCGGGGGTGTTCGTCGCGGGCGAGATGCTCGATTGGGACGCACCGACCGGCGGCTATCTCCTGCAAGCGTCGTTCGCCACCGGCGTTGCGGCCGGGACCGGCGCGCTCGACTGGCTGGCAGGCAACCGGGAAGTCGACTGGGAGTCGTGCCAGCCCGCAGTCGCGGTCCGGATCGGGCGGCTTTTGATTGCCGCGCAATTCAGCGCGTTCGCAGGAGCGCCTTGGCGGCGTCGGCCGCGGCCTTGGCGTAGGCGCGGTCGTTGTGGATCAGCATCAGCGCCATCGCGCCTTCCATCAGCAGCATCACCTCGCGCGCCCGCTCGTGCGGGGACCGTACGCGGTCGCTGGCCAGTGCATCCGCGATCCAGGCTTCCACCGCGCGCTTGTGGCGGCGGGCGATGGCGCGGGCGGGGTGTCCGCGCAGGTCGGCGAGCTCGACGACCGCACGGGTGAAGCCGGCGCCCGACCACCGGGGTTTCGCGGCCCAATCGGCGAGTTGGCCGAAGAACGAATCGATCAGCTCGTTCCGGCCTGGCGGGCGCTCGAAGCCGCGCAGCTTGGCGATCGCGAGCTCGCTGCAATGGGCGAGCGCGGCCGCGATCAGATCGTCCTTGCTGCGGAAGTGGATGTAGAGCGCGCGCTTGGTGATGCCGGCGCGGGCCGCAATCTCGTCCATCGAGACCCGGATGAAGCCCTGCCGCCAGAACAACGCATAGGCTGCTTCGAGGATGCGAAGTCTGGTCTGCGCCGCGGTCGTCCTCATGCGGACCTCCCCTCCAAGCCTTGGGTATACCGGGGAGTGAATTTACATCGGGACGGGCCTGCGGTGATCTGGATTCGAGGGTCAACGCCGGTGGCACGCGATGTTCGAGAAGCTGACGCTCAAATCGGTCGAGGTGCGGCCCGTGGTGGTGCCGTTGCGCCGCCCCGTGGTTTCGAAGGTCGGTCTTTTCCGCGACTGGCCGCTGCTTCTGATCGATCTCTATACCAACGAGGGCGTTGTCGGCCGGAGCTACCTGGAGCCCTACCTCAAGGACTCTGCGCGCTACATCGTGCCCGCGATCCACGACCTCGCCGCTGCATTGAGCGACAAGCCGCTCGCGCCGCTGGATGTGTTCCAGAACAGCCGTCGCTCCCTCAATCTGATCGGCTACGAGGGCGTCGCCATGATCGCCATTGCGGGCCTCGACATGGCGATCTGGGATGCGCTCGCGAAGGCGGCCGGCATGCCGCTTGCCGTGCTGCTCGGCGGCACGCTCGGCCCGGTGCCCGCCTATAACAGCAACGGCCTGTGGCTGACCGAGGTGGCGACCTTGGCGAAGGAAGCCGGGCAACTGGTGGCGGAAGGCGCTTTCAAAGGGCTCAAGCTTCGCCTCGGGCGGGATCGCCTCGCGGACGATCTTGCCGCCATTCGCGAGGTGCGGGACAGCGTCGGCGACGACGTCAAGCTGATGGTGGATTTCAATCAGGGCCTATCGCTCGGCGACGCGCTGGTGCGCTGCCACGCGCTCGATGGCCAAGGCCTCTACTTGGTTCGAGGAGCCGATCGCCTACAACAATCTCGCCGGCTACACGCAGCTTGCGCGCGAGCTGAGAACGCCGGTGCAGATCGGCGAAAATTTCTACGGGCCGCGCGCCCTGTACGACGCGATCCGGCTTGCCGCGTGCGACTACGTGATGCCCGACCTCATGCGCATCGGCGGAGTCAGCGGATGGCTGCGATCCGCGCCGATCGCGGCCGCCGCCGGGGTTCAGGTTTCGACCCATCTCTACCCGGAAGTGGCGGCGCACCTGATGCGCGTGACTGAAACCGCGCACTGGCTGGAGTGGCAGGACTGGGCCAACCCGGTCTTGAAGGCGCCGTTTCCGGTCACGAACAGCCAGATCGATCTGCCCAATGTGCCGGGTGTCGGCATCGAATGGGACGAGGCAGCGGTGGCGAAATATCGCTACTGACCGTGCCCGGCGCGCCTCAGGCGGCCGTGACGGTCCGGATCGTGCGTCCGGTCCAGCGCCGGTAGGCCCACTCGGCCGCGAACGAGGCGGCGGCGATGATCACGAGCGCCGCGATGGCGGCGGGCTGCTGCTGCCAGGTGTAGACGCCGAGGATCGCGAACATCACCAGGCAGGTGATCAGCGAGAGCCAGACGATGACGGCGTTCGCTCCGGTCTCCTTGAGCACGCGCAGATGGCCCGCATTGACCGCGGCATAGACCAGCAGGAACGCCGCGCTGCCCATCATGGCGATGCCGGACAGGTCGAACAGCAGCGTCACCACCACCACCAGGCCCGCGGTGAGCAGGAGCCCGCCGGTCGCATCCTTCCATTCGGTGCGCGACAGCCGCTCCGGCAATTCGCCGTCGCGCGCGATCATGTAGCAGACATTGGCGGAGCCGAAGAGCGTGGCGTTGATCGCCGAGGCGGTCGAGAACAGCGCCGCGATCGCGATCAGCCGGAAGCCGAACTCGCCCAGGAACGGCCGCGCCGCTTCGGCGAGCGCATAGTCGCGCGCCTTCTCGATCTCGGCGTTCGACAGATTGCCGGTCACGGTCAGCGACACCGCGAGATAGATCGCGATCACCAGGATCACGCTGGTGTAGAGCGCGCGCGGCAGCATGGTGCGCGGATGGCGCATGTCGCCGGCCGCATTGGTGACGAGCCCGAAGCCCTCGTAGCCGATGAACAGGACGCCGGCGCCGAACAGGATCGCCTTGGTGTCCGGCCACAGCGCCGGCGACAGGTTCTCCGGCTTGATGAAGAACAGGCCGGCGGCCGCGAACACGATCAGGATCGCCACCTTGATGGCGACGATGATGGTCTCGCCGCGCCCCATGATCTTGGCGCCGAACGCGTTCAGCACGGTGAGCAGCAGCACGGCGGCGATCGCGAGCGATTTGATCAGCAGCGCCGACGGCGCGGTGGTGATGAACGTCGCGCCGTAGCTGCCGAAGGCGGTGGCGTAGAGCGCGAGCGAGATGATGTAGCCCGCCCACATGAAGAGATTGAGCCCGCCGGCCGGCACGCCGTCGCCGAAGCCCTTGACCAGGAAGTGCACCGCGCCGCCGGCGGAAGGGTAGGTCGCGCCGAGCTTGGCGTACGAATAGGTGGACAGCAGCGCCACCACGCCGCCGATCGCGAACGCGAGCCACATGGCGTTGCCGGCCGCCTGCGCCACCACGCCCAGGATCGAGAAGATGCCGGCGCCGACCATGCCGCCGATGCCGATCGACACGGCGGCCGCCATGCCGATCTGGCCGGAACCGGGCGCGGCGGACGGGGAGGTCGGGGAGCTGGAACCGGTCGCCATGGCCACCTGCTGAAAGAAGGACGAGCCGCACTCAACCCGCCGGATGCCCGGCCGCCGCACACGATGCCATTTTTCGATTGGATTTGATCTGGGTCAATTCGGTTTTGCCGGCTGCTGCCATTGTCTGGCAAAACGACGAGGGTGCCATGCCATTGGAAACCGCATTGATCCTGTTTGCGATCGCCATTCCGTTTGCAGTCTTCGCGGCGGTACTCGCCTGGGCGGACCGCCAGACCAGCACGCAGGACCACTACCCCGCCGGGAAGCCGTAGAGCCGCGCCGGATTGTCGACCAGGATCTTCTTCCGGATCGCCGGATCGGCCGCCCAGCGCGGCAACTGATTGATCTGGGCGCCGTCGTCGCTTTCGTGCGGCGGGGCGATATCCTCGCGGGTCTTGCCGCGCCCCGGATGCGGCCAGTTCGAGCCCCAGACCACACGGTCGGGATTGGCGTTGATGATCGCCTGCGCGATCGGCGGCGCGTCCGGATAGTCCGGCGGCTGGTCGGAGATCCGGTAGGTCGCGGAAATCTTCACATAGGCGCGGCCGGATTTGACCAGCGCCAGCAGCACGTCGAAGCCCGGCTGATTGGGGCCGGCCGCCGCCTTGGAGCGGGCGAAGTGGTCGAGCACCACCGGCATCGGCAATGCCGCGAGCTCGTCCTTGAGCGCCACCACCAGCGGCAGCGCGGCGTTGAACTGAATGTGCCAGCCGCGGCCCTTGATCTGTTCGGCGGTGGCGGCGAGCGTGCGCTTGGCGTTGTCGGGATTGCGTTCGCCCGCGGTCTCGAAGTTGAGCCGCACGCCGTGGATGCCGGCCGCCGCCAGGTCGTCGAGCTGGCCGGCGCTGGCCGACTTGTCGATCACGGCGACGCCGCGCGCCCGGCCCGGCCCGAGCGTCTTCATGGCGGCGAGCGTGCAGGCATTGTCGACGCCGTAGACGCTCGGCTGCACGATGACGACACGGTCGAAATGCAGCGCGTTCTGCAGGTCGAGCAGGTCGCCGGCGGTGGCCTCCGGCGGCGTATAGACCCGGCCGCCGAAGTACGGAAACTTCGCCGGGTCGAACACGTGGACGTGGCAATCGCAGGCGCCGCGCGGGATGTCGAAGTTGACCGGCGTCTTGACCGTGCTGACGGCGGCGGCACGCGCGTCGCGGGCCGGCCGCATGGCGAGCGCGGCGCCCGCCGCGGCCGCTCCATAGAGCAGTCTTCGGCGCGTCAACATCGCAATCGCCCTCCCTGCCGAACCGCCATCTTGCCGATGAGCTTGTGTTTGATTGTGCTCCCCCGCGACCGCCGCCACAATCCGGTCGAGGCAGCGGCCCGGAGGCTGGCGGAAGGGGCTTTTTGGCGGCGCTCGCCTGGATTAGTGTTTGGTCTTGGGCTTCATCCCTCGATCAGGCATTTCGGTTTGGGGATGTTCGCTCACCGTGAGTAGCGTCAGCGGAGGGTAACAATGCGTGCCACCGTTATCTTGGCAATCGCCACGGCGACAGTCGTGACGCACGCGGCACTGGCCGACGTCAAGCGGCATGAATTCATCCCCGTGCCGCTGCGGGGTTCATGGGCGCCGAGCGCGGATGACTGCAAGAACGCCGACAAGGCCAAGATCGTCGTCTCCGACAAGACCTACGTCAGCGCGGAAGCGAATTGTACGGTCATGTGGGTGAGCGAGACGGCGGCGGCGCGGGGCTCGATCTACGCCGCCCAAATGCGATGCGGCAAGCCGGACGAGAAAGACCGGAAGACCCAGTCCAACGTCATCTTGGCGCCCAAGGACGCCAACCAGATTTCGATCGGTCCGAGCTTCGGCAATCTCAAAGACTACCAGCGCTGTCCTGCCAACTAGGCTTGGCCAGCGCTCGGCGAGGTCGCTATGTCGCTTCTTTGTCCGAGGACATCATTCTGAAATAGTGCTCGGCATGCTGGTAATAGTTCTCCGCCCCGATCGAGTTTCCGCTCTGGGCTTCGGACTGGGCCAGCGCCAGATACCGCTCGTAGTTTCTTTGCGCGTTGTGAGAGTTTGTCGACGCCGGGCGGGACGAATTCGATGACCACCGCTTCGAGCGGTTGGCGTTCGATGCGGGCGGTCTCGAGTAGCGCGTATTCATATTGTTGTTTTGGCCATTCTGCATGGCTCACTCCTTGGTAATGGCAGGATGAAACGCCCCGTGCAGCGGCTTGCCAATCCGATGCGTTCATCAAGAGCCGCAAGGCGCACAGCCCCTCGCTGGCGGCCGGTTCGCCCAATAGCGGACTTCTTGTAGGCGCGGTGGGAGATAAGGGCCCCGGAGCAAATGCTCACAGTCTTGTGGAGCTCATTGGTTCGATCGTCGCGGCAGCACCTGCCAACTACACCGATATTGGTGAACCAATCGTCCTCACATCTGGGCGTAATGGGAGGAATTGTCAAGCGAGGGAGCGAGATCGGCCGCCTCCCCGACCGAGCGGGGGAGCCGAATAACAAGGAAAGCCAGCGACGCGGCCAATTCACCTTCTTACAAAGCAGACGTCCGGGAAGCGCTCATCCGCCCGTTGGCTTGCCCAGCCCCAGCTCGCTCTGAACCCTGGAAGCCTGCGACCGTGATTTCGGCCTGCGGCACGCCCGTGCGTACCGCAGCGCCCCATGTCGATCAGAACATGGTGCCGAACAATTTTCTCGTCAACGAACCATCGTTGTCGACCCAGGGGATCGGTGGCAGTTCCGGCAGGTGAGATGCATACGGCAGCACTCTCGAAAGCGTCACTCGGCCCGGAAACCGCGTGAGGAAATCTTTGTTCATTCCGCCGTCCAGTCCGCTGTAGATGGGGGCGGTTGGCACGTTGGCTTCGAGCAATTGCGCGTATTCGAGTTCGTCGGTGCGTTGTTTCTCCTGCGCCGCCCGCGCGATTTTCGGATTGACGACAAAGGCGGGGCATTTATCGGTGGGATTGAACACAAGAGGACCCGGCGAATTCGGGGGAGGTTGCGCATCGAATACATAGAGGCGATTGCACACATCCACCTTGGGTTCGAGTTGCGTCGTCTCGAAGTGATCGTTGCCGATCTTGAGCATCTTCCAGAAGTCCAAGTTCGGATTATTTCGATGCCGCGCCAGGTTCGCGGGCGTCAAGCGGAACGGATAGGCCTGGACCTGGAATGACTTCCGGCCGCCGAGGAATGAGTCGCGCGCCAGCGAATAGATCTCGCTGATCTGTTCGTCGGTCATGGCATAGCAACCGCTCGACGCGCAGTCGCCGTGGATCATGAGCAAGCTGCCGTCGCGGTTGTTCGCTTTGTCGAAGCTGTTGGGGTAGCCGGTGTTGATCGCAAGATAGAAGCTGGAGTTGGGATTCATCAACTCGGGCGTAACCGAATAGAACCCCTCCGGAGCCTGACGGTCGCCCTCATACAGCTTCGGCCCAAGATCGCCCGACCACCGGCAGATCGGATAGATCTTGAGGATCTGGAAGCGGCCGGTGGTGTCCTGTTTCCAGACTTCGAGCTCCGCCTCTTCCTTGAAAACGCGCACCAGGATCGGTGAGATGTTTTGGCATCTTCTTTTGCCGGAGCAGCGAGAGCAGATCGGGCGGCAGCTCCTTTGTCGCCTTGGCCGGCAACCGGCTGCTGCTTTCGCCAAGGCACGTGACCGGCGTCAACGCCGCGGCAAAAGCCGCCGTCAGCACAAGCGCACGGAGTGACCGTGGCGCGGATCATTGCTGTATCCCCGACGTGGAACCCTTCCTGTCTGAATCCCTGTAGTCGGTGGCTTTCGTAGGGCAAACCCGGAGCAGGGTGCTCAAATGATGCCCGGATACGCTGACAAACGGAGTGCAGCGGCACGATGCCCCGCAGCGCATATTGCGTGGGGGGCCCGACATGTCCGGTTCGGGGTCGGGAGGCTACATTGCCGTCCACGACAACCGGATTCCTGCATCCTTAGTGACCTTCGACCACTTCGCTTCATCCGGATTGTCCGCTTCACCGCCAAACTCAGACATCGGCAAGCGTGACCGGCATGTCTCGGATGGGCCAACAGCGGTCGTCAACTGCCGAACGACTGGCTAATAGACGATGACTGGTCTTCGCAGACTATTTCCCCCCTGCCTTGGATGCGGCGCGCATTGGGCGCCATCGGTCGGCGCCAGGTTGAAGGTGGAACGCCGATCATCTTTTTGAAGGCACGGCTGAAGGCCGCCTCGGACTCGTAGCCAATCTCCGCGGCGATGCTGGCAAGACTGGCGTTGCCGCCAGCCAACAGTTCCGATGCGATCTGCATCCGCCATTTGGCGAGGTAGTGCATTGGGGGAATGCCGACGAGGTCGGTGAAACGCTCGGCCAGAACAGAACGCGACGCACCGGCCTTCCTGGCCAATTCCTCGAGGGTCCAATCATCGGCGGGCCTTGCGTGCATCAAAGACAAGACCTTACCGACGAACGGATCGCGCAGACCGGCCAGCCAACCCGATTGTTCCGGCGGCAGCGACTCGATATATCGGCGCACCACGTCGATGAACATCAGTTCGCTCAGCTTGGTCAGCACGCTTTCGCTACCGGCGCGCTTGTTTGCCGCCTCATCGATCGCAAAGCGGACGAAATTGCCGATCCAGCCCGCACCGTCGTCGCGCCGATCTCCCGCCTTGATCACCGGCGGCAGCGCTTCCAGCAAGAGGATTGAACGGCCCGGCGTCGCAGGCGAGATAGCCGCAGACCAGCTTCGTCGGATTGGGGCCGGCACCGTAGTTGATGCAGAACGGCTTGTCGCTGGCGGCGGCAACCTCGAGCACGTCCGGCATTGGCGGATCGGCGCGCATGTCGGGGCTGCTCGACATGATGTGCGGCTGGCCCTTGGTGAAGACGATGACCTCGCCAGCTTCGAGCGCAACCGCCTGTCCACCTGCGAGCGTGCCGAAACAACGGCCCGCCGTCACCACGTGATAGGCCATCAGGTGATCTGCGCCCGGCAGAATCTTCGGCAGCATCAGCTCGCGTGGCGGCGACGCAACTGCCCACGGTCCTTGGGCGACAATTTCGAAGAACGCCGCGCCGGTCAGCCGCACCGTTTTCAACAGATCAGACAAGACATCCGCAGCCATAGTGTCACCGCATGACGTCGCGCGTTCGGACATCCGATCGGAATGACCCCCGACCGCACTGGGCCGCGGATCCGGACGCGATGTCAAGCAATGCGGACGCCCGATCATTCAGTTCGCAGCGGGAAGATTTAACTAGCCACCAGACGCGCTGCCATCCGGCACCGCCAGTAGCTCGCAGCTTGCGATATAGACGAGGCGTGAAAGCAATGACGACATATGGCGGAAAATGTTTCTGCGGTGCGGTGGAAATCGAGGTGACCGGGAGCGCCGGAGGCGATGGGATACTGCCATTGCAGTTCGTGCCGCTCGTGGTCTGCGGCTCCCGTGAACGCTTTCACCTTGTGGAAGCCCGAGAATGTGAAGGTCACCAAGGGCGCCGAGTTCATCGGACACTTCAGCAAGACGCCACTGAGCATCCGGCAGTACTGCACCAAGTGCGGTGGCCACCTCATGAACAATCATCCGCCGATCGGCCTGATCGACGTTTATGCAGCGACCATCCCCAGTCGTGCCGTTCAGCTCCCGGGGTGCACGTCAACTATGCCGAGACGGTGCTGCCTATGAAGGACGGGCTGCCGAAGCTGAAGGACTTCCCGGCCGAACTGGGCGGGTCCGGCGTGGTGCTGGCCGCATAATGCCGTGGCGCAGTCTGCGCCGGTGGAACATGCCGCCAGCGAACACCCAAATATCGATACAGGAGAAGACCAATGGATATTGCAACTTTCCGAGAAACCCAGGGGCCGCTCCGGGCTCGTTACAGGAGCGACGCCGCTGCCGCGATCCTGACGCTCAGGGCGAAAGGCAAGGCCGACGATGCCACCGTCACCTGCAAGGTCGAAACCGGCCGCGGGCTCGCGCTTGCGGGAATCCATCCAAAATGTGGAGGGTCGGGTCTGGAACTTTGTTCGGGCGACATGCTGCTGGAGGCGCTGATCGCCTGCGCCGGCATCTCGTTGCGGGCGGCCGCGACCGTGCTGGACATCCCGATCAAGTCCGCGTTGGTGTCGGCGGAAGGCGACGTCGACCTTCGCGGCACGCTGGGCGTGACCGAGGGCGTGCCGGTGGGCTTCAAGAAATCCGCTTGCGTTTCGAAGTCGAGACCGACGAACCGCAGGACCGGCTCGATCAGTTGCTCGCGCTCACCGACCGCTACTGCGTGGTGTTTCAGACCATCCAGAACAGCCCGAAGACCGCGGTGCGGATCGACGCCGTGCGCAACTCCTGAACGCTCCGCCACGACCTTGGAGTAGGAGAAGAAGCCGCCGGGCAAAAAGGCCTGGCGGCTGAAAGCGGACTTGCCGGTCGCGCAGGAACGCTCAGCCCTTCGGCTTGCCCAGCCCCAGCTCGCTCCAGCGCGCATACGCCTTGTCGATGTCGTCCTTCGCCGGCCACACCGTCGGCGGGAAGCGCGCGCCGCCGAGATCCGGATCGGGGTCGTAGTCGAGGTTCATGGTGGCGTCGATCAGCACCCGGTTCCACTTGCCGGTGCCGAACAGCGCCGGGTTGCGGTCGCGCTTGCGGGTCGAGGGATCGAGGCCGAGCCCGAACGTCGACGGCATGATGATGATGTCGTCCTCGCCGGCGTTGACCCGGTTGGCGATCGCCCAGTCGACCGCCGCGTAGTCGTGGATGTCGATGTCGTCGTCGACCACGGTGATGTGCTTGTAGCGCACGTGCGCGGCCGATGAGCCCCAGATCGCGTTGGCGGCCTGCTTCGCCTGGTTGCGGTAGCTCTGCTTCATGCGGATCAGCAGATTGATGCCGGCCTGCACCGGCGGGCACCACACGTCGGTGATGCCCGGCACGCCGGCGCGGTCGAGCACGTTCCAGGCGGTGGCGGCGCGCATGATCGAGGAGGTGACGGCGTTCTCCGAATAGCTGCCGGGCATCGAGCCCTCGATGGTGCCGCGCAGGATCGGATCGTTGCGGTGGGTGATGGCGGTGACGCGGATGGTCGGCTTGGGCGCGGCGTCGCCCGCGACATAGCCGGTGAACTCGGCGTACGGGCCTTCCATCATGTAGGTCTTCGGATCGATGCCGAGAAAGCCCTCGATCACGATCTCGGCCGAGGCCGGCACGTAGAGATCGATGGTCTCGCATTTCACCAGTTCGACCGGCGCGCCGCGGATCGCGCCGATCACGTCGTATTCGCAGATGCCCTTCGGCACCGGCGAGCCGGCCGTGAAGGCGAGCGACGGCTCCCAGCCGATCGCGACCGCGATCGGCATTTCGGCGGCGCCGCCGTTCTGCCAGAGCGTGACGTGCTGGCCGATGTGCTGCGCGCGCCACATCAGGATCGGGATGTGGGTCTTGTCGGCGACCATGCCGCGATAGACGCCGACATTCATGATGCCGGTCTCGGGATCGTTCGTGACGCAGCCGCCGTAGGTCAGGAGGTAGCGGCCGCCGTCGACCCGGTTCCAGAACGGCGCCGGGAATGCGAGCAGGTCGATGTCGTCGCCCTTGAGGATGTTCTGCTTCACCGGGCCGGTGGCGACGATCTTGGGCGGGATCGCGCCGGTCAGGATGGTGCGGCCGATCTTCACCAGTTCGCGCGGATGCGTGTCGGGCGGCAGGCCCAGCATCATGGCGATGCGCCGGTAGCTGTTCAGCGACGAGCCGAAGATGCTGCGGCAGCGCGAGTTCGGCTTGTTGTAGTCCTTGATGTTGTTGAACAGCGAGCGCCTTGCCGGTGCCGGGCCCCTGCGCCAGCCGCATGATGGTGCCGAGCTCGATGTTCCAGTCGACCTCGCTGTTGATCTCGTGCAGTTCGCCCTGCGCGCGCAGCGCATCCATCCAGCCGCGCATGTCGCCGAACGCGACAGGCTTGCGCTCCACGGCGAGGTCTTCCTTGCGGGTCTGAAGCATGGCGGGCGTCCTGGTCTATTTCACCGAAAACCGCTCGGCCGGCGGCGCGATCTCGGTGACCAGGTCGCGCACCAGCCGCTTGTTGGAGAGCGGCGCGAGCTGCATTTCGCGCGGCTCCAGCCGCGCGGTGCAGGCATAGACGGTTTTGCCGTCGAGCTCCATCATGCATTCCTTGCAGGCATTGGCGTTGATGCAGGAGAAGCGGATGGCGAGCGAGGGATCGCGGTTGACCCGGATCCAGCGCAGCCCGTCGAGCACCGACTGGCCGGGCTCGAACGGCACGTCGTGGCTCTCCCAGCGGCCCTCGTCCGGGTCCTCGCCGCGCCAGATCTTCAGGTGCGCGATCTCGCTCATTGCGCGGCCGCCTGGGCGAGCACCGGCGACGGCGTCAGCGCGATGCCGCCATCCGTGAGGCGCACCACCTGGTTGACCCGCCACTCCGGCAGCATGCCGGGGAAATCCTCGCGCTGGTGCGCGCCGCGGCTCTCGGTGCGCGTGAGCGCCGCCTGCGCGACCGTGCGCGCGACCAGCAGCATGTTGCGCAGGTCGAACCAGTCGAGCGCGCGCATGTCGAACGCGCCGCCGTCGCCGATCGGCCGGTCGCCGAGCGCATGCGTCAGGTCGCCGATCGCGCGCGAGCGCGCGCTTGAGCTTGGCTTCGGTGCGGAACGGCCCGACGTCGTCCGCCATCACGGCTTGCAGGGTCTGCAGCATCTCGGCGGTGTTGACGTCCTTGCGGTCGGTGCGGCTCGCGATGAGGTCGAGCGCCGCGCGCGCGTCCTGCGGCGCGAACGCCTGCCGGCTCATGCCCTTCGCGCGCTCGGCCGCGCTCCGCCCGCCGCGGCGGCCGAACACCAGCGCCTCGGTGATGGCGTTGCCCGACAGCCGGTTGGCGCCGTTCGCGCCGCCGACCGCCTCGCCGGCGACCAGCAGGCCCGGCACCTCGGTCTCCATTCGCTCGTCCGCCGGCACGCCGCCCATGTGGTAGTGCGCGATCGGCGCCACCTCGACCGGCATCTTGGTCAGATCGATGTGGTTCTTCGCCAGCCGGTCGATCACCGGCCCGAACGCCGCGCGCAGCGTCGCCTCCGAGCAGTGCTGGAACGACAGATAGGCGCCGCCGTGCGGCGAGCCGCGCCCGGCCTCGACTTCCTTGACGATCGCGTAGGTCGCGACATCGCGCGTGATGACGTAGCGGCCGTCCTCGCTCGCGCCGTAGCGGCTGGCGAATTCCTCGCCCTTGTTGTTGAGGAGCCGCCCGCCGAGCTTGTAGCGGAACGGGTCCCACATGATCGGGTCCATGCCGATCAGCCGCGGCGCAAGATGCCCGATCGGGAAGAACTGCACGAACTCCATGTCGATCAGCGGCGCGCCGGCGCGCAGCGCCAGCGCGTAGCCGTCGCCGCCCATGTTGGCGGAGGCGCTGTTGCGCCGGTAGAGCCGCGTCAGCCCGCCGGTCGCCACGATCGTCGCCTTGGCGGCGATGGTGACGGGCGCGCCGGTCGGCAGATGCAGCGCGACCGCGCCGGTGACCTCGCCGTCGTGGCGCGCGAGATCGACGATCAGCAGGTCGCCGGCCTTGCGGATGGTCTTGTGGCGGGTCACCACCGTGCGCAGCGTCTTCGACACCGCCGGGCCGGTGTTGAGGAAATCCACGTAGACGCAGCGCGGCCGGTCGTGGCCGGGCGCCATGGTGGCGGTGATGCGGCCGTTCTTGCGCGCCCAGCCGACGCCCCAGGCGTCCATCTCGCGGATGCAGTCGGGGCCTTCCTCGCACAGCAGCCGCGCCAGCCGCTCGTCGCACAGCCCGCGGCCGGCTTCGAGCGTGTCGCGCAGGTGATGGCTCCAGTGGTCGGGCGTCTCCGAGCCGAGCGCGACCGCGACCGTCATCTGCGCCATCACGGTGGCGCCGCCGCGGCCGATCAGGCTGCGGTCGGCGAGGAACACGCTCGCAGCCCGCGCGCTCGGCCTCGATCGCCGCATACATGCCGGCCCCGCCCGATCCGATGATCAGGACGTCGGTTTCGACATGCATGGGGTCAGGTGCCATCGCTCGGACTATATCAGACGAGCTACCGCCGTGCGTGCCCCGGATGCGGCGCATCGCTCCGCGCTGCACCGCGCCCGAGACACGCGAGGAGACTCAGGCCCGTTCCTTCTGCTTCTTTGCCGCGAGCTTCACCGCCTGGATCACCTCCGGGTAGGTGGCGCAGCGGCAGAGATTG
Source organism: uncultured Alphaproteobacteria bacterium (assembly GCA_963749815.1). Classification (GTDB taxonomy): domain Bacteria; phylum Pseudomonadota; class Alphaproteobacteria; order Rhizobiales; family Xanthobacteraceae; genus VAZQ01. The sequence goes on from CAVVON010000038.1 coordinate 31,721, forward strand.
CCCGAGAGATAGTGCTTGATCGTCTCGTCATCCGGGTCGGCGTGTTCCTGAAGGAGCATGGTCACCATCAGAATGAAGCCCGGGGTGCAGTAACCGCATTGGAACGCACTGGCCTCGATGAAGGCCTCCTGGACCGGCGATAGCTTGTCGCGGGTATCGAGGCTTTCGATCGTGATGACGTCGGCGCCGTCGACGAACGACGCGAGATAGAGGCAGCCCGAAACAGGCTTGCCGTCGACGATCACGGTGCAGCAGCCGCATAGGCCCTGTCCGCAGGTCTCGCGCGCACCGGTCAGGCTGAACTGGCCCTGCAGCAGTTCGACCAGATTGTGGTGCGGCTGGACGTCGGCCGTGACCGGCGCACCGTTGAGCGTGAAGCTGATTGTTCTTGTCATGACACCATCGTTCCGGCGTTCGTCCGGTCACTCGTTGCGCACAGGCAAAGCCATTCGTCAGTCCTCCAGCGGCCTGCCCTGCTTGGCTCGCAGGGCGCGATAGACCGCTTCGGGGTTCAGCGGGATTTCCATCAGCCGCACGCCGACCGCGTCGTCGATGGCGTTGGCGACCGCCGGCGACACGCAGAAGGTCGCGACCTCGCCCACGCCCTTGGCGCCGAACGGCCCGTTCGACTGCTCGTGCTCGACGTTGAGGTTCTGCAGATCGACCGGTACGTCGTTGAAGCCCGGGATCTTGTAGTCGGCGAGCGAGGCGTTGGTGACCTGGCCGGCATCGAGATGCATCTTCTCGAACATGGTGAAGCCGAGATGCATGAGGGCTGCGCCGGAAATCTGCGTCTCGACGCTCTTCGGATTGATCGCCTTGCCGCAATCCACCACGTTGACGAGCTTGGTGATGGTGACGTGCCCGGTCTCGGTGTCGACCTCGACCTCGGCGCCGGCGCCGGCGATCATCCAGAACGGCGTGACATTCGTGCTCTGTCCCGTGCCGGGGGCGGGCGACACGTAGTCCGGCTTGTAGGTGCCGGCGCCGATCACGTTGCCGGCCTGCATGCCGTAGCGCTTCTGGAACAGCTCGGAGATCGGGATGTTCGAGCCTTCGGGCTCGCCGACTTCCTTCGCCAGCGCCTTGAGCTTGTCGCGCGCATCCTCGGCGGCGCGGCGCACGGCGTGGCCCATGTGGAACAGCGAGCGCGAGCCGAGCGTGCCCATGTCGTAGGGCGTCACGTCGGTGTCGCGCGGCGTCACGCGGATCTTTTCGGTCGGCATGTTGAGCACCTCGGCGACCATCTGCGCCATCGCGGTGTCGGAGCCCTGGCCCATGTCGACCGTGCCGCAATAGAGCGTGGCGGAGCCGTCCGCCGAGACGTTGACCATCGCAACCGACGTGGTCGGCGAGACCACCGCCTTGATCGCGATGGCGAAGCCGCGGCCGCGGCGCACCACGCCGGTGCCCTTGTCGAACGGCCGCGACCAGTTCATGCGGTCGAGCACCGTGTCCATCACCTTCTCGACCGGCGAGTCCTTGAGGACCGTGCCGGTCGCATGGGTGTCGCCGTCGTGCACGAGGTTCTGGCGGCGGAACTGGACCGGATCGAGCTTGAGCTCGCGCGCGATCATGTCCATGTGGCTCTCGTAGGCCCACACCAGCTGCGGCACGCCGAAGCCGCGCAATGCGCCCGACGGCGTGACGTTGGTGTACATCGCGCACGAGTCGATCCAGACGTTGTCGATGTCGTACGGACCGGACGCGGTCAGGCCGGATTTCTGCGTCACGCGCGGCCCGATGTCGGCGTAGGCGCCGCCGTTCCAGAACACCTCGCATTTGCGGGCGACGATCTTGCCGTTCTTGTCGAGCCCGGTCTTGATGCGGAACGTCGTGGGGTGGCGCGTGATCTGGTAGAACATTTCCTCGAACGTGTAGGCGATCTTCACCGGCCGCCGCGCGATCATGGAGAGTGCCAGCGCCAGCGCTTCGAGCTTGATGTAGAGCTTGCCGCCGTAGCCCGAGCCGAGATACGGCACCTTGATCCGGACCTTGTTTTCCGGCCAGCCGAGCAGCCGCGCCATCTCGGTGCGCACGAACGATGGCCCCTGCGACGAGTCCAGGAACGTGACGTGGGTGTCCTTGTAGTCGCAGATGCAGGCGAACGGCTCGAACGGCAGATGCAGCACCTTCTGGGTGCGGAACTCGTGCTCGAACTTGTGCTCGGCGGCGGCGAAGGCCTTGTCGAAATCGCCGCGGCGCAGTTGGTAGTCGAGCGCAACGTTGGTTTCCTTGGCGCCCTTGAGATGCTTGAGGTCGGCGAACGTGCCGGCCGGCTTCAGCACGTCGTGCACGTAGACCTTGGTGGTCAGCGCGTCGACCTCGTCGAACACCGCCGGTAGTTCCTCATACTCGGCAGTGATGAGCTGCACCGCCTGATCGGCGACGTGCGGATCGGCCGCAAGCACGACGGCGACCGGCTCGCCCACGAACCGCACCTTCTCGTGCGCCAGGATCGGCTGATCGTGGAACGCCGGCCCATAATACGGATTGGGCAGCACCTTCATCACATCGTCGATGGTGACGACGTGCAGCACGCCCGGCACTTTCTTCGCGGCGCTGGTATCGACCGACTTGATGCGGCCGTGTGCGACCGTGCTGCGGAAGATCTTCGCATGCAGCATGCCGGGCACCCGCATCGTGTGGGTGTATTCGGCGCGGCCCGTGACCTTGTCGCGGGCCTCGAGCCGCGGCACCGAGCGGCCGACCTGCCCGCCGGGCATTGGTGCAGTTGTAGTCGCCATGAGGTGTGCTCTGTCTCTAGCTGTTCAACGCCGCGCGGATGGCGCGCGCCACATAGACGCGGACGAGCTCGCGCTTGTAGGGGGCGGAGCCGCGCACGTCGCTGATGGTTTCGGCTTCCGCCATCGCGGCTTCGCCGGCACGGACCAGGAGGTCGTCGGTGACGGTCGCGCCGGTGAGCACCTTCTCGGCGCTCTTGATGCCGGATCGCCTTCTCGGTCGCGGCGCTGACCACGACGCGCGCGGATTTCACCGCCGCGCCGTCGGCCTCCAGAACGACCGCGACGCCGAGCGCCGGCCAGTCGTCGGCCGAGCCGGTCGTGACCTTGAGATAGGCCGCGCGCTTCTTGCCTTGCGCCGGAACGTGCAACTCGGCGATCAACTCGTTTTTGTCGAGCACGGTCTCGTAGTAGCCGGCGAGCAGGTCCTCGACCGCGACTGTGCGCTCGCCCTTCGGGCCGGCGACCTTGACGTTGGCGCCGAGCGCAATCAGCACCGGCGGCAGATCCATGTGCGGATCGCCGTGCGCCAGATTGCCGCCGATGGTGGCGACGTTGCGCACGCGCACGTTGGAGAGCCGCAGCATCGTGCGCACGATCACCGGCGCGTGCTTGGCGACTTCGGGGGAGTGCTCAACCGTCGAGAGCGGCGTCAACGCGCCGATGGTGAGATCGCCGTTCGCCGCTGCCGCGATGCGCGACAAACTTGAGAGCTTGCGCAGGCTGACCAGCCGGGTCGGCCGGAATACGCCGGCCTTCATCATCAGCATGAGTGCAGTGCCGCCGCCCATCGGCCGCACGGTCGCGTCGTCCGGGTCGAGCAGCTTGATGGCGTCGGGCAGGGAGGTCGGTTCGGCGAGTTCGAAGGGGGTCATCGGGCGGAAGCCTCTTGGTCGTCGTGCCCACGCTTGTCGCGGACATCCACGTCGTCGTGCTTTTCTTTAATTAATGCAAGTCGCGGACGGTGGGGACAAGCCCGGCCACGACGCCGGTAGATTATGTCGCTGCTCCGGTGCCCTGCGGCGCGAAGGCCGCGCGGATGCGCTCGGTGAAGATGCGCTCCATCTCTTTCGCCTTGGAGCGCAGCACCGGCTGGCCGAGGCTGCCGAGCTTGCCGGTCAGGGCTGTGTCGATCTCATAGCTCACCTTGGTGCCGCCGTTGTCGTCGGCGAGCCGCGTGATCGAGGTCGCCGTCAGCCGTCCGACGATGCCGAGCGGAGTGCCCTCGACCTTGGCCTCGATCTCGCTCGGGGCATCCATGCGCACCACCTCGACCGAGACGTTGAACCTGAACTTCAGGTACGCGACCTTGGTTTCGAGCACGGCCGTGTAATGCGTCGGGTCGATTTCCTTCATCTCCTGCACGCCCTCGACGCAGGACGCGAAGAAGCGCGCATCCTGCACCTTGGCGAAGACGGCCTCGCGCGGGGCGGGAATTGAAATTTCACCCGTGAATTTCATTGCCTGGTCCTGCGGGCGGCGAGCGCCAGAAGCTCGTCCGCGATGCGGTCGGGGACTTCCAGCGGCGTGAGGTGACGGGCGCCCTTCATGACCGTCAGGGTCGAGCCCTTGATGGCGCGCTGCAGGGCTTCCGACATGGCGACCGGCGTGGCGTAATCCTCGTCGCCGACCACGATCGCGGCCGGCATGGTGAAGCTGGGCAGCGCCGCGCGGATGTCGGCGGCGCCCAGCATCCTGCAGGTTTCGACATAGGCCGCGACATCGTTTTTCATGAACACGGCGACGCTTTCGGCAACGATTTCAGGATGTTGGGCGCGGAACTGGTCGCCGAACCAGCGCGTGGTCTGGAACTCGACCAGCGCGCCCATCCCGTCCTTGGCGGCCTTGTCGCCACGCTCGGCCCACTGCTTGGGGGCGTCGGCGCCGTACCAGGCGGTGGTGTCGATCAGCCCGAGCGCCGCCGTGCGCCCCGGATAAGCCGCTGCAAACGCAAGAGAAATGCAGCCGCCCATGGAGGCACCGGCGACCAGCGCGGAGGTCCAGCCGACATGGTCGAGAAGATCGGCGAGATCGCGCGCGAACAGCTCGACCGTGTAGGGGCCGGCCGGTTTGCCGGACCGCCCGTGGCCGCGGCAGTCGTAGGTAAGTACCGGCATTTGCTCGGATAATCGCTCCGCGACCGGATCCCAGAAATCGCCGTCCATGGCCAGCGAATGGACCAGCACGGCGCCGTTGGCGCCGCTGCCGCGCACCGAATAGGCCAGCCGGGTGCCGTCGCGGGTCTGCGCGACCGAGCTGGCCGACGGCGATTTTACTTGTGAATCAGTGTTTTGCACGCAAGCGCCCGGACCCAACCGCAGCGGCGGCCCTGGCGGGCCGCCGGCGCCGGATACTCGCCCATGGCCGCGACGGCGTCAAAAGCCGCTCGCCGCCCCTTGCCGCCCCTTGCGGTTCATGAACCGAGCGCGCCGAAGCGCCTCGAATCGACGGTTTATCGGCGTCGAACTGACGTCTCATTGGCATCGAACCGACATCGAACCAGTCTCAAATCGAGGTCGAAATGCCGTCGACCTCGGCACCGATTGTCCTTTCGCCCAATTTGTCGTCTTTTACCTCGCGAGCGCTCGCTGGCAATCAGCGGCTGGGCCGCCCTGGCCCGGATCGAACGACCGGAGAGGTCATGTCATCGTCCTTGCTCATGACGCGGCGGTTCGCGCCGCTGTTCTGGTGTCAGTTCTTCTCCGCGTTCAGCGACAACTTCCTCAAGAACGCGCTCGTCTTTCTGATCCTGTTCCACCCGGAAATCTCGGGCGAGCGCGGCGGCGCGCTGGTGACCTTGGCGGCCGCGGTGTTCATCTCGCCTTACTTCTTCCTGTCGGCGCTCGGCGGCCAGCTCGCCGACCGCCACGACAAGTCGATCGTGGCGCAGCGCATCAAGCTCTGCGAGATCGGCGCCTCCTTCATCGCGGTGCTGGGTTTTGCCCTGCACTCGATCGTCATCCTGTTCGTCGCATTGTTCCTGTTCGGCGTGATCGCATCGCTGTTCGGACCGATCAAATACGGCATCCTGCCCGACCATCTGGAGCGCTCCGAGCTGCCGGCCGGCAACGCGCTGGTCGAGGGCGCGACCTTCATCGCGATCCTGCTCGGCACCATCATCGGCGGCATTGCCGCCAAGGACGGCGGCGATCCGACCAAGTTCGGAATGCTGATGATCGCCTTCTCGCTGATGTGCTGGGGGGCGAGCCTGTTCATTCCGCGCACCGGCGAAGCGGCGCCGGACCTGAAGGTCAATCCGAACATTCTGGTTTCGACCGGCGGCCTGCTCAAGTACCTGCGCGAGGATCCGCGCCTGTGGTGGGGCGGGATCGTCACCAGCTGGTTCTGGCTGGTCGGCGCGGTCGCGCTGTCGCTGATGCCGACCCTGGTGAAGAACACGCTCGGCGGCGACGAGGAGGTCGTCACCGCATGTCTGGCGATCTTCTCGATCTCGATCGCGATCGGCTCGGGCCTCGCCGCCTGGCTGGCGGCCGGACGCATCATCCTGCTGCCGACCGTGCTGGGCGCCGTTCTGCTCGGCGTGTTCGCGCTCGACCTCGGCTGGTCGACCTATCATGCGCAGCGGATCCCCGGCCTGTCGGGCTATTTGACGATCTTCCAATCCGGACGCGGCATCAGGTTCGCGGTCGATCTCGCCGGTCTTGCGATCGCGGGCGGGCTGTTCATCGTGCCGGTGTTCGCGGCCGTGCAGGCCTGGGCGGGCGCCGACCGCCGCGCCCGCGTGGTCGCGGGCGTCAACGTGCTCAATGCCGCCTTCATGGCGAGCAGCGCCGTGATCGTGGCGGTGCTGCAGGCGGTCGGGTTCACGACCTCGTCACTGTTCCTCATGCTCGGCGCGGCGAGCCTGCTGGTGGCGGTCGCTATCGGGCGCACCATGCCGGCAAGCGCGGTCGCGGATGCGCTGTCGATTCTCTACCGCACGCTGTTCCGCGCCGAGGTCAAAGGCATCGAGAACCTGACCAATGCCGGCCCGAACGTCATCATCGCGCCCAACCATGTGAGCTTTCTCGATGCCGGGCTGGCGCTGGCGCTGCCGGGCCGCCCCCCGATCTTCGCCATCGACGTCGGCATTGCGCAGAGATGGTGGGTGAAGCCGTTCGTCAAGCTGACGCGGGCGCTGCCGCTCGATCCGATGAAGCCGATGGCGGTGCGTACCCTGATCGATGCGGTCAAGGCGGGCGACGCGCTCATCATCTTTCCCGAGGGCCGCATCACCGTCACCGGCAGCCTGATGAAGGTCTATGACGGCGCCGCCATGATCGCCGACAAGTCCGACGCGGTGGTGGTGCCGGTGCGCATCGAAGGCCTGGAGCAGACGCCGTTCAGCCGGCTCTCCAAGGATCAGGTGCGCCGCAAGTGGTTCCCGAAGGTGACGGTCACCATCCTGGAGCCGGTGAAGCTGTCGGTCGATCCCGCACTCAAGGGCAAAAGGCGCCGGCAGGCCGCGGGCGCGGCGCTCTACGGCATCATGTCCGACCTGGTGTTCCGCACCACCTCGACCGACCGCACGGTGTTCGAGGCCGTGCTCACCGCCGCGAACCAGCACGGCAAGAAGCGGGTCGCGGTCGAGGACCCGCTCGCCGGTCCGCTCACCTACAAGCGGCTGCTGCTCGGCGCCGCGATCGTCGGCGCCAAGCTGATGCCCTATGCGCCGGTCGGCCGCGCGGTCGGCGTCATGCTGCCGAACGCGAACGGCGCGGTGGTCACCATTCTCGGATTGATGTCGGCCGGGCGCGTGCCGGCGATGATCAACTTCACCGCCGGCGCCACCAACATTCTCTACGCCTGCCAGGCGGCGCAGCTCGACACCATCATCACCTCGCGCGCCTTCGTCGAGAAGGGCAAGCTCACCAACATGGTGGCGGCGGTCAGCCAGACCATCAAGATCGTCTACCTCGAGGACATCCGCGAGAGCGTCACCGCGTCCGACAAGATCCGCGGCATGCTCAATGCCGGCAAGCCGATGGTGGAGCGCAAGCCCGACGACTGGGCCGCGATTCTGTTCACGTCCGGCTCGGAAGGCATCCCGAAGGGCGTCGTGCTGTCCCACCGCAACATCCTGGCGAACGCCGCGCAGGCCGAGGCCCGCATCGATTTCAGCCGGCAGGACAAGGTGCTGAACGTGCTGCCGGTGTTCCACTCGTTCGGGCTGACGGTCGGCACGATCCTGCCGCTGGTGTTCGGCGTGCCGATCTATCTCTATCCGACGCCGCTGCACTACCGCACCGTGTCGGAGCTGGTTTACGGCATCAACGCCACCATCCTGTTCGGCACCGATACGTTCCTCAACGGCTATGCGCGGGTGGCGCACGCCTACGATTTCCGCTCGCTGCGCTACATCATGGCGGGCGCCGAGCCGGTCAAGGATTCCACCCGGCGCATCTACATGGAAAAATTCGGGCTGCGGATTCTCGAAGGCTATGGCGTCACCGAGACCGCGCCGGCGCTCGCGCTCAACACGCCGATGTTCAACAAATTCGGCACGGTCGGCCGCATCATGCCCGGCATGGAGGCGCGGCTGGAGCCGGTCGAAGGCGTCGACGAAGGCGGCCGCCTGATCGTGCGCGGGCCGAACGTGATGCTCGGCTATCTGCGCACCGAAAAGCCCGGCGTGATCGAGCCGCCGCCCGACGGCTGGTACGACACCGGCGACATCGTCAGCATCGACGAGCAGGGCTTCGTCACCATCAAGGGCCGCGCCAAGCGCTTCGCCAAGGTCGCGGGCGAGATGATCTCGCTGGCCGCGGTCGAGGCGCTGGCGGGCGATCTGTGGCCGCACGCGCTCTCGGCGGTGGCGGCGGTGCCCGACCCGCGCCGCGGCGAGCGGCTGGTGCTGGTGACGCAGCAGAAGGACGCGACGCGCCCGGCGTTCCACGCCTTCGCCAAGGCGCGTCATGCGTCCGACCTGATGGTGCCGTCGGATGTCTGGGTGGTCGACAAGCTGCCGCTGCTCGGGACCGGCAAGGTCGACATGGTGACGCTGGCCAAGCAGGTGCACGAGCGCTACGCCGCGCAGGCGAAGCCGGCGGTGGTGGCTTAGAGGTGTCATCGCCGGGCTTGTCCCGGCGATCCCGCTTAGGGAGGGCTGGTGCTCACCGTAAGCGGGATGCCCGGGTCAAGCCCGGGCATGACGCTGTGGCTCGGTCGCGTCTTCAGGTCGCTGATACATAGTCGTCATGACTACCACCATCCCGCCGCTCGCACCGCATCTCCAGCGCATCCTCGACGCCGAGTATCCGCGCTTCAGCGCCAGCGAAATGAAACGGCGGCGCGACGCGCTGGCGGCCGTGCTGGCGCAGAACGGGTGCGATCATCTGGTGTTCTGCGGCGCCAACCGCGCCGGTTCGTCGGTGCAGTGGATCACGCAATGGCCGGTGACCGCCGAGGCGGTCGGCGTGTTCACGCCGGGGCGCGCTGACGCGCTGTTCCTGCAATGGGTCAATCATCCGCCGCTGGCAAAAATTCTCGCGGCCGAGGCGGAGGTGGCGTGGGGTGGCGAGTCGTCGATCCGCGCGGCGATCGCCGCGCTGGAGAAGCGCGGCGCGCGCGAGCACCGCGTCGGCGTGATCGGGCCGATGAATTTCGAGCAGCACGGCGCGCTCAGCGCCCGCTTCGGCAAGATCGTCAATCTCAACCGCGCCTATGTGCGGCTGCGCCGGATCAAATCGGAGGAGGAGCTCGACTGGTTCCGCATCGGCGCCTGGCTCTCCGATCTCGGCACCGCCGGCCTGCGCGACGGGCTCGAGCCCGGGCTGACCGAGCGCGAACTCGGCGATCTCGTCGAGCGCGCCTATGTCAGGCACGGCGGCACCAACGTCATTCATTATATCGGCGTGACCTCGATGCACGACTCGCAGCTCGCCGTGCCGAAGCAGTTTCCCTCGACGCGGCGGGTGCGCGCGGGCGACGTGGTGTCGGCCGAGATCAGCGCGGCGTTCTGGGACCAGTCAGGCCAGATGCTGCGCAGCTTCACGGTCGGCGAGGAGCCGACGCCGCTCTACCGCGACCTGCACGCGGCGGCCGACGCGGCGTTCGATGCCGTGGCCGGTGTGCTCAAGCACGGCGCGACGCCCGCGCAGGTGATCGAGGCCGCGGGCGTGATCGAGGCTGCGGGCTTCACCATCATCGACGACCTGCTGCACGGCTATGGCGGCGGCTATTTCCCGCCGATCCTCGGCAGCAGGAGCCGGCCGGCCGGCCCGGTGCCGGAGGAGCCGTTCGAGGCGGGCATGACGGTGGTGATCCAGCCCAACGTGGTGACGCGCGATCACAAGGCCGGCGTGCAGACCGGCGAGTTCGTGCGCATCACGGCGAGCGGGATCGAGCGGCTGCATTCGTATCCGCGGGGATTTGCGAGGGTGTGAGTGGGCAGCGCGGGCCGCGGCGCTCCCCTCCCCCTTGCGGGGGAGGGTTAGGGGAGGGCCTTGACGTTGAGCAAGTCGCCCCCCCCACCCCTCCCCGCAAGCGGGAGGGGAGCACCGCGCGTGCCGAGCGCCGCTGACCGCTCAATCACCCGCCGGTGAACGCGATCGTCACCGGCGTCAGGCTTTGCACCACCTGTCCGGTCGGCGTCAGCTTGCCGCTTCCGGCATCCACCCGGTAGCTGACGATCGAATCGCCGACTTCGTTCGCCGCGTACATCAGGCGGCCCGACGGCGTCAGCGCGATGAAGCGCGGGCCCTTGCCCTGCGTCGGCACGAAGTCGATGGCGCTCAGCGTGCCGTTCGCCGGATCGATGGCGTAGATCGCGATGTCGTCGCCGCCGCGGTTCGACGCGTAGACGAAGTTGCCGGACGGCGCGACCGCAAGCTCGGCCGCGGTGCTGTTGCCGGTGAAGCTCGTCTTCAGCGTCGAGATCACCTGGATCGGCTTGAGCGCGCCGCGCTCGCTGTCCCACTGGCAGGCGGTCATGGTCGAGTCGAGCTCGTTCAGCACGAAGGCGAGCGGCTTGGTCGGATGGAACGCGACATGGCGCGGGCCGGAGGTCGGGCGGCCGTCGAGCGTGCTCGCCTCGGTGAGCTCGCCGCGCGCCGGGTCGAAGCGGAACACGAAGACGCGGTCGAGGCCGAGGTCGGGCACCACCACGAACTTGCCGGACGGGTCGAACACGGTGTCGTGCGGGTGCGAGCTGACCTGGCGGACGCGATGCGGGCCGGGCGTGCCCTTGCACTGCACGACCTGGGTCTCGTTCTTGAGCGAGCCGTCCTCGGCGATCGGCAGGACCGCGACGGTGCCGCTGGCATAGTTGGCGACGATCAGGAACTTGCCGCTCGGGTCGATCGCCTGGCGGACGCCGTTCTTGCCGCCGGTGTCGGCGCGGCCGAGCGGCTTGATGGTGCCGTTCTGCGGGTCGACCGCGAAGGCGGTGGCGTGGTTCTCGTCGCCGTGCACGCTGTAGAGCACGCGCTGGTCGCGGCTGAGCACCAGGAACGACGGGTTGATCAGGTCGCCGACCTGCTGGATGTGGGTCAGTGACCCAGTCGCCGGGTCCAGGCGGAAGACGTTGATGCCGTTGCCGCGGGCTTTGCGTTCCGCGGACGTGAACGAGCCCACATAGGCGAAGACCGGTTTGCCGGCCGGCTGCTGCGCGAAGGCGGGCGTCGTCATCAGCAGGGCGGCGCTGCCGGCGAGCGCCTCGCGCCGCGTCAAACCGCCATCGTTGTTCGAATGCATGAAGTCCTCCCGGGTTTTTTGTCTATCGGGGGATCATGCCAGAGAAGCGTAGCGCCGGGGAGGGCGTCCGGCGGCCGGGCGACGGCCCGGCCGCGCCGCTCGGCTATTCGGCCGCCTGGGTGTTCGGCTTGGCGCCGGTCTTGGTCCAGTAGTCGGCCGCGGCCTTGGAGCGCTTGAGCGCCTCCTCGGTCTCGAAGCCCGGCGCCATCGAGGCGTCGGTGCCGGCCATGATCTGGTGGTGCTCGATGTTGAGCGTGCGCAGCCAGCGCTGCTGGCCCATGGTTAACGCAACGAAATAGCCGATCTCGACCAGTTCCGGCTCGCTGAAGTGCTTGTGCAGCCGCGCCCAGAACTTCTCGTCGACCGGCAGGTCCCAGGTGATCGCCTCGGCGTAGGACAGCGCCGCCTTCTGGCGCTCGTCGTAGCGCGTCGAGCTCTCGAAGTTGATCAGGTCCGAATAATCGTCCTCAACGATTCCTTGCCGCGCCGCCTTCATCGAGCGCTGGTTGCCGCAGAACTCGCACAGCACCGAGCGCGAGACGTAGATCCGGCAGAGCTCCTTGATGGCGTGGTCGGCGACGCCGTTCTTGAACACGTCGCGCCAGGAATTGGCGAACGACCAGAACACCGCCGGCACGTGCGCGCGGATCGCCTGGCTCTCCGGCCGCGGCGTGCCTTCGCGCGCGCAGCGGTCGAATTCGCCGAGCATGGCCTCGTCCTTGACGGTCGCCGGGTCGACGTAGCTGATCCAAGGCTTCGACATCGCTAATGGCTCCTTACCGGTTTCCTCGCAGTTCGCGCAGCCGATATTTTTGATTCATCATGCTGCGCGCGATGCCGCGCATGTTGCCCCAAGCGGGGGGTGCGATCAACCGGAATGCGCGATCGCGCGCCGCGAAATTTCTCGCGTTGCGTTGAATATCGCCCACGCCATCGCATCAAGTGAACGCTGCCCACTCGTGGGCATCGTCGGTGCGACGTGCGCGGCGCAGTCGCTCCGTCAGAAGCCGTCCGCCACATTCGTTGCGCGCGCGTTGCCAGACTCGGTAAAGGTTGTCTGACGCGCAACGGTTAGCGCAAAGTTCAACCGAATTTCGATACGAAGCGTCAAACATAGAGCTTCAAGCAATCTTCAGCATGCCGGAAGAACCCGGTATTGCTTCACCAATTCAATACTGTCATCGCGCCTATAGTGATCGCGAGAACAGAAACACGACGCGTCAAACACAGGAAGTTCGGCCGTGCGCTCCAGCACCATCGTGATGATCGGGTTTGCCGTTCTGTTCGGCCTGCTCGCCGTATTCATCGCGCAGACAGTGGCTCAACAGCCAGGCCGAGATGCGCATGCGCAATCTCGAAGCGAACAAGAAGCCGGTCGCGACACAGACCATCGTGGTCGCGTCGAAGGCGCTGCGCTTCGGCAACGAGCTCGGCGCGATGTCGCTGCGCGAAATTGCGTGGCCGGAAGATGCAGTGCCGGCCGGCGCGTTCGCGAAGATCGCCGATCTCACTTCGAGCGGCCGCCGCGTCGTGCTGACCGCGATCGAGGCGAACGAGCCGATCCTCGCGTCGAAGATCACCGGCTCCGGCCAGCGCGCGACGCTGTCGGCGACGCTCGGCGACGGCATGAAGGCGGTGACCATCCGCGTCAACGACGTCGAAGGCGTCGCGGGCTTCGTGCTGCCGGGCGATCGCGTCGACGTCGTGCTGACGCGCCAGCAGGACAAGGACGACGGCGGCGACCGACGTCGTGCTGCAGAACATCGCGCGTGCTCGCGGTCGACCAGATCGCCGACGAGCGCACCGACAAGCCGTCGGTCGCCAAGGCCGTGACGCTCGAGGTCGACACCGTCGTCGGCGCAGAAGCTCGCGCTCGCCGCCATCGGTCGGCACGCTGTCGCTGGTGCTGCGCAAGGCCGGCGAGGCGACCGCGCAGAACACGCGCCGCATCACGCTCGAGCGATCTGCCGAACGACCGTCGCCGAGCCGACGACACACGTTCGTCGACGGTCTCGGTCATGCGCGGCGCGCAGAAATTCGAGGACTACAGCGTGCCGACGGAGGGAGGCGGCGGCCATCGCTGCGGCGGGACCGAAGATAAGAAAACTCTCATGGGGATGAGAGCGTCATACGGGGAAGCTCAAACGGGTGGGCAGAGAACGTGAAGAGTGTCGAACAGAGTGTCATGCCGCGGCCGGCGGCGGCCGAAGCAGTCGGACAGGATCATGGGAGCGGGGCGGGGGACCGGCAAAAGCCGGCAAAACAGTGCACCGGCTCCTCGCTGTCGCTCATGACGGCGCTGCTCGCCAGCCCGGCGCCGATCCTGGCGCCGTGCTCGATCGGCGACGGCGCAGGCGCAGCGGCTGCTGCAGATCAGCGCGCGCCAAGCGCACCGCGCTCGGTCACCGTCGCGGTCGGCAAGACCGAGGACGTGCGCATCGACGCGCCCGTTCACCGACGTCGACCGTCGGCGATCCGGAAGTCGCCGACGTCACGCCGCTGACCGACCGTTCGCTGTCGATCCTGGGCAAGAAGATCGGCACCACGCGCGTCTCGGTCTACGCCGAAGGCAAGAAGCCGCTCGGCATCTTCGACATCGAAGTGTCCTACGACGTCTCGCGGCTCGCCGCCGAGATCAGCCGGCTCACCGGCGGCGGCATCAGGGTGTCGTCGGTCAACGGCCGCATCATGCTGTCCGGCACGGCGCCCGACGCGCCGACGCTCGACAAGGCGGTGGTGATCGCGCGCCAGTTCGCGCCCGACATCATCAACACGGTGCAGGTCGCTGCAGCCGCAGCAGGTCATGCTGGAAGTGCGCTTCGTCGAGGCGACGCGCCAGGCCGGCCGCGAGCTCGGCGTGCAGTGGAACATGTTCGGCCAGAACACGCTCGCCAATATCGGCAACGCGCACGCCGGCGGGCCGGCTGCCGATCACCACTACGGGCGGCCCGTTCCAGCAGCCTGGCGTCAACGGCGGCGGACCAAACATCTCGGGATCGCTGCTGTCGGACATTGTCGCGGCCGGCGTGTCCTCGGCACGTCGACCGCGCCGTTCGGCTTCCTGCTCGGCCGCCATGATCACCGGCGCGCTCAGCATCGACGTTGCTCATCAATGCGCTCGAGGAGAAGGGCCTGGTCCGCAGCCTCGCCGAGCCGAACCTGGTGGCGCTGTCGGGCGACACCGCGAGCTTCCTCGCCGGCGGCGAGTTTCCGATCCCGGTGCCGGGCTCGCTCGGCACGGTCTCGATCGAATACAAGAAATACGGCGTCGGCCTCGCCTTCACGCCGACCGTGCTGCGCGACGGCCTGATCAACCTCAAGATCGAGCCCGAGGTCAGCCAGCTCGACCCGAGCCATCCGGTGCAGATCGCGGGCATCATCGATGCCGCCGCTGATCGTGCGGCGCGCCTCGACCACGATCGAGCTGCGCGACGGCCAGAGCTTCGTGATCGGCGGCCTGCTGCAGAACAACGAGCACGACCGCGCAGCAGCAGCTGCCGTGGCTCGGCGACGTGCCGGTGCTCGGCGCGCTGTTCCGCAGCGCGTCCTATCAGAAGAACGAGACCGATCTCGCCATCATCGTGACGCCGCGCCTGGTGCGGCCGACGCGGCCCGGCGATGCCGGTCAAGACGCCGCTCGACAACACGCTGCCGGCCAACGACGTCGACTTCTTCCTGATGGGCAAGACCGAAATCACGCCGGCCGACGCGCGGCTGGCGGTCGACCAGCAGCGGCCGTTCACCGGCCACATCCTCGATCTGCCGCAAGGGAGGCGCCCAATGTCGTCGCAGTCAAAAACTGAAGTCGCCTTGCGGGCGCTCGCGGCGTCGCTGCTCGCCGGTCGCTGCTCGGCGGCTGCTCGGACATCTACTACGACCGCCGCGAGACGATCGCGCTCGGCGCCGGCGACGCGATCGCCACCAACCGGGTGACGCAGATGGTCGATCCGTGGCCGCGCTACAGTCGCCAACCGGAACATCGCCTTCAACGGCGAGCGGATGCAGCCGGCGGTCGAGCGCTACCGGCAGCACAAGGTGATCCGTCCGGTCAGCCCGACCACCAGCTCGTCGTTCACGCAGCAGGTGCCGCTCACCACCGCGGCGGTGACGACCCCGGTGCAGAACCAGGCCACGACGCCGGCCGCGCCGGTCAAGTAGCCGCGAGGTCGCGCGTACAGCCACCCAGATGAGTGCCTGACATGCAGAATCGGCCGCTCGAACAAAGCAGCGAACAAGACGCAGGTGGTCGTGCTGACCGCCGATGCGGACTTCGAGCAGCAGGCGCGCGCGACGTTCGGCGCCAGCGACCAGATCGCGCTGCGGGTCGTGCCGGGCACGCTCGCGCGTCGGCGGACGACGGCTTCGACGTCGAGGGCGCGACCGTCGTGGTCATCGATCTCGACGCCGGCCAGCCGGACGAGATGGCAGGCGCTCGAACGGCTGATGGCGCGGATCGGCACCTGGCCGCCGGTCGTCGTGGTCACGCAGGCGTTCGACGAGAGCGTGGCGCGCACGCTGCTGCAGATGCGGGTCGCCGATTTCCTGGTGAAGCCGGTGTCGCCGGTCGAACTGGTGCGCACCTGCGCGCGCGTCGCCAAGGGGCCGGCCAGCGGCGGAGGCGACCGAGGCGCAGATCTACACCTTCCTGCCGGCCGTCGGCGGCGCCGGCGTCACCACGCTCGCGGTGCAGAGCGCGCATGATGCTGCTCAACAGCGGGCCAGCGCGGCAAGTCCTCGACCTGCCTGGTCGATCTCGATTTCCAGCACGGCGCCTGCGCCGACTATCTCGATCTCGAGCCGCGGCTCAATCTCGGCGAGATCGAGCCGCGGCCGGAGCGGCTCGACCGGCAGCTGCTCGAAGTGATGCTGTCGCATCACCCGTCCGGCCTGGCCGTGGTCGCCGCGCCCAACCGGCCGGCCGAGATGCGCTCGTTCGATCCGGACGTGGTGACGCGGCTGCTCGATCTGGTGTCGTCGCATTTCGACTACGTCGTGTTCGACATGCCGCGCACCTGGTTCTCGTGGACCGACAGCGTGCTGCTCGGCTCCAACAAGCTGTTCATCGTCAGCGAGATGACGGTGCCGGGCCTGCGCCACGCCAAGCAGCTGGTCGAGGCGATCCGCGAGCGGCTCGGCGACGGGCCGCAGCCGCAGGTGATCGTCAACCGCTTCGAGCAGAAGATGTTCTCGTCCGGCCTGCGCAAGACCGACATCGAGCAGGTGCTCGGCGACGCGTTCGCCGCCTGCATCCCCAACAATTACGGCCTGGTGCGCGAGGCGATCGATCGCGGCGTCCCGCTCGACGAGGTCAAGCCGGGCAACAAGATCACGCAGCAGCTCAAGAAGCTGGTCCTGCCGCAGCCGGTCGGCCAAGCCCGGCGCGCCGCAGGAGCGGCGGCCTGGGCAAGAAATTCAAACTGTCGTTGCGCGCGCTGACACGGACTGCATCGCCGACGAAGACCGCGGATTGAGGAACCAGAATGGCCGGTCGTTTCACAGCTCGCCGCGCTGCCGCGCCGGAACCGGCTGCCGGCCGTCGAGGAGCCGTCGCCCGCGCTCGAGGGCGTGTCCTGGACCGTGTTCCCGGAGCCGGCCGCCGGAGCCGGTCGGCGTCGCAGTCGTCCAATCCGCTGCTGAGCGACAAGCTGCTCGACGCCAAGGTGCGGCTGCATCGCCGGCTGATCGAGGAGATCAATCTGTCGGCGCTGGAAAAGCTGCCCGAAGACGAGATGCGCGCGCACATCCAGCAGCTGGTCACGCAGTACATCCTGGTCGAGCGGCTCGCGCTCAACCAGCAGGAGCTCAACGACTTCGTCTCCGAAATTCTCGACGAGATGACCGGGCTCGGGCCGCTCGAGCCGCTGCTCAAGGACCCGACCATCAGCGACATCCTGATCAACGGCCACGAATGCGTCTATGTCGAGCGCGGCGGCCTGCTCGAGCCGTGCGGCGTGCGCTTCAAGGACGAGCAGCATCTGCTGCGCATCATCAACAAGATCGTCGTCGGCGGTCGGCCGCCGCGTCGACGAATCGCATCCGCTGTGCGACGCGCGCCTGCTCGACGGCTCGCGCGTCAACGTCGCGGTGCGGCCGATCGGCGTCGACGGGCCGCTGGTCTCGATCCGCAAATTCTCCAAGAAGCCGTTCAACCTGAACAAGCTGGTCGAGATCGGCGCGATCCGGCCGCAGATGGCCGAGCTGCTCGCCGCCGCCGTGAAGGCGCGCATCACCACGATCATCTCCGGCGGCACCGGCTCCGGCAAGACCACGATGCTCAACGCGCTCTCGGCCTTCATCTCGGAGAAGGAGCGCCTGATCACCATCGAGGACGCCGCCGAACTGCAACTGCAGCAGCCGCACGTCGCCCGCATGGAGACGCGGCCGCCCAACCTCGAGGGCAAGGGCGAAATCCGCCAGCGCGAGCTGGTCAAGAACGCGCTGCGCATGCGGCCCGAGCGCATCATCCTCGGCGAGTGCCGCGGCGAGGAAGCCTTCGACATGCTGCAGGCCATGAACACCGGCCACGAAGGCTCGATGGCGACCATCCACGCCAACAACCCGCGCGAGGCGATCTCGCGCCTCGAGCAGCTGATCGGCATGGCCGGCCTGCCGATGACGATCGCCTCGATCCGCGGCCAGATCGCCGTCCGCCATCCGGCTGATCGTGCAGCTGCAGCGCCTGTCCGACGGCAAGCGCACGGTCACCTCGATCGCCGAGATCACCGGGCTCGAAGGCGACATCATCCAGATGCAGGAGATCTTCAAGTTCGTGCGCACCGGCACCGCGCCGGACGGCACCGTGATCGGCCATTTCCAGGCGACCGGCGTGCGCCCGCGCTTCCTCAGCGATCTCGCCGCCATGGGCATCAAGATTCCCGGCAGCTATTTCGACCCTCGCAGCCGCTGTGATGAAGGACGCCGCTGCCATGTCGTTCGATTTCGACCCGATCTATCTGATCTACCTGTTCGTGGCGGCCTCGGCCGGCCTGTTCGTCGAGGGCATCTATCTGCTGTGCTTCTCCGGCGCGTCGTATCGCAAGAACGTCAACCGCCGGCTCAAGCTGCTGAAGGACGAGCCCAACCGCGAGAACATTCTGGTCCAGTTGCGGCGCGAGCGCGGGCTGACCAGCGGCGGCAACTACAAGGCTCGGCGATCGAGGCGCTCAACCAGCTGGTGCTGCAATCCGGGCCTGACGATCGGGCTCGTGCAAGCTTCTCGATCTTCGTCCGCGATCGGCGGCGGTCGCCGCGTTCGGCGTCGGCATGGTCATCCGCGGCAACCTGGTCGAGGCGCTCTGCATCGGCGCTGTTCTGCGGCATCGTGCGTGCCCTATCTGTTCCTGCGCATCCTGCGCGGGCGGCGGCAGAAGGCGTTCGGCGCGCAGTTCGCCGACGCCCTCGACATGATCGTGCGCAGCCTGCGCGCCGGCCATCCGGTGCCGATCGCGATCACCATGGTGGCGCGCGAAATGCCCGACCCGATCGGCACCGAGTTCGGCATCGTCGCCGACGAGATCACCTACGGCGCCGATCTCGAAACGCGCGCTGCGCAATCTCTATTTCCGCATCGGCCAGGACGACCTGCCGCTGTTCGTCACCGCGGTCGCGATCCAGGGCTCGACCGGCGGCAATCTCGGCGAAATCCTGGAAAATCTGTCCGGCGTCATCCGCCAGCGCTTCAAGATGCGGCGCAAGATCCGCGCGCTCGCCGCCGAAGGCCGCGCCTCCGCGATCATCCTGTCGTCGCTGCCGATCGCGATGTTCCTGATCATCCAGATCGTCGCGCCCGACTTCTATGCCAGCGTCTGGCACGAGGACATCACCAAGAAGGCGCTGCTGCGCTGGCCGGCTGCTGGATGGGCGCTCGGCAATTTCATCATGTACCGCCTCGTGAATTTCAAGATCTGACCGATGGATCAGGCGCTCTTCGCCATCCTCAGTCGAGCGTGTTCGGCGACAGCTCGGCGATGATGCTGGCGCTGCTGGTGTTCCTCGCCACCGCGGTGCTGACCTTCGGCGTCATGGCGGCGGTGCGCTCGCGCGGCGCGGTCAAGCGCCGCGCCGCCGGCATCGCCGAATACTCGGGCGATCCGCGACGACTCGCGCTCGCTGCGCGGCTCGCGCTGCAGCGCGGTGCAGCGGCTGCTCGACTACACCACCAAGCACTATGCCGCCACCGACAGACAAGGGCGACGCCAAGGTGCTGCGCCGCCGGATGATCCAGGCCGGCATCTTCGATCCGCGCGCGGTCGGCGTACTTCTTCGTCGGCCGCACCGTGCTGGCGGTCGGCGCTCGGCGATCGGCGCGTTCTTCGTCATGCCGATGCTGGTGCCGCTGACCGGCTCGATGCTCTGGCTGATCGGTGATGGTCGGCGGCATCGTCGGCTATGTCGGCCCGAGCATCTATATCGACCGGCGCATCGGCGACGCGCCGCAACGAGCACCGCTCCGGCTTTCCGGATTTCATGGACCTGCTGGTGGTCTGCGCCGATTCCGGCCTGAGCATGGAGGCGTCGCTGGAGCGGGTCGGGCGCGAGCTCGGCGACTCCTATCCGTCGCTGTGCGCCAACATCCACATGACCAATCTCGAAATCCGCGCCGGCCGCACCATGACCGAGGCGCTCGAGCATTTCGGCGACCGGCTCGGCCTGGAGGAGGCGCGCTCGTTCGCGACCCTGATCCAGCAGTCCGACCGAACTCGGCTCGAGCATCACCGACGCGCTGCGCGTCTATTCCGACGACATGCGCCACAAGCGGCTGTCGCGCGCCGAGGAGAAGGCCTACAGCCTGCCGGCCAAGCTCTCGGTGCCGATGATGGTGTGCATCTTCCCGGTGCTGTTCGTGGTGATCCTGCTGCCGGTGATCGTGCGGCTCTATACCGGGCACTACTGAGCGCGCGGTCCATTCGCGGCATCGCTCACAGGACTCGTACAAGCCACCATCACGAAGCGCCAGTAACGCACTGCAGCCGAGATACAGAAAGATTTCTGGGGCTGCGGAAACCTTCTCCAAATGGCGGTGATCACGCGAAATAGATCAGCAGCTGAGCAAGCACTGGCGGCATACAATGGCGGGTGGCAGGTGGAGACAGCGGCGTATAATCTTCGCCTTCTCCTCCGCGAGCATCGGGCGCGGCAAGGGAAGACTTGCTTGGATCGGCCAGATCGAGATGGCGTCGGTCGAGGCGGAGCGGCGAAGGGCGGCCTCACTCCGTCACCTCGTCGAGAAAGGAAAGTACGCCTGACGGCATCTCGATTCAGCTGCGGAGTCCTCAGGTCGCGTCCCAGGTACGCCACCCGCTCCTCGCGAGGGGCTGTAAAAGGTGGCTTTGGATGTGCTCATAGTCCTTGAACTCAAATTGAGTTCGGCGACGGTTGAGAAACTGGAACCATGGCGGCGTATCGATGGCGCCCCGCAGGCCCACAACCCGCTGAAATGGAAGCGGCAAGGTGGTGAAGCCGGGAACCGAGTCAATGAGCGCGCCCCAGTTCGTGCCTTCATCCGGTGGAAACGCACTCATTTGGGTTAAGCCTCCATAAATCCGCGCACACTCTTCAAGATCGACATCTAAATGCTGCCCACCGTCATCGGTGTACTCGACGCGCGATTTTTCGATGGAAATTTCGATGGAAATAATGCCTGCCGGAGGCGTACCGACATGCACGAGTTCAAGCCTTGAAGTTAAAGTATCGCATGATTCTGGGCTTGTCGCACGAAACCTAGGGCCGAAAGGGGGCGAGACAATGACTGACGATAAGGCCCAAATCGAGGAGGCGGCCAAGAGCGAAAATAACTGGGTTCGGGCTCGTATTATCAAGCAGGATCTTCCGCAGACGCGGACATTGCTGCAAATCGCGGAACGAGCGCGCCACATGGCAGCGAATTCCCTTGGACCCAGCATGCTGCCTATGCGGGGGCCGATTCCGAAGAGAAGCACGAGCCCGTGAGCGACATCGACACCGACTTGGTGGACAGTCTGAAAGCGCTTGACTTCTGAACGGCCGATTAGAGAAGCGGAAGTTGGGAGCGTGCGTCCTGACTTCCGCTTAGGGCCAAAGGCAACGAGCGCTTTGTGTGCATCGAAGTGATGAGCGCTGAGCAATTCGCGAAGGCCTGATCGAGCGCCCCGGCGCGCGTTGCGTAACGAGTTCTGAGGTAGCCCTAATACCGGACATCGCCCGAGTCCTCGGTCACTTCCGATTAGGGCCAAACTCAGACTTCGCTCCAATTTACTCGCGGAATTTTGAGCCTCGCCATTTGCGGTTTTTAGGTTGTTGTACGCCGTCACGGCGATACCCAACCACGCCCCTCGCGGTAGACTTGGCCGGGTCTGCCTCCCATGTCCCAAACCCACGCTGTGTTCGGGAGCATCGCCTCGTCACGCCGACACATGTCACCTTTCGCCGCGAACGCGGTAAGTCGGATGTCGATCGACCAGGGCGCGTTGGCATTGGGATCACTGAGGGCGCGCACGACTTGATGGAAGTACGCCCGCACATGCTGCTGATAGGGTTTCAGCAGCAATAAACGGTCCGGTTTGGTTCCATGACGTTCAGGGTGGACGTCCACGCAAAGGGACTGATCTGTCCGGTTGCTGATGTAAAAAGTTGCTGTCCATTCGGTGAACTCGCGGGAGATTGCGATTTCCTTGTCGGTGGGCATGAACACGATCGTGTCCCATCGAACTCTGCGCCGACGCAGGAGCCACGTGAGCCAAAACAACCATCGAAAGCGCGCCGATGACCAACGCATCTCCCGCAAGAGAACGAAAGCTCATGAGCGGACCTCTCTCCGATTTCTTATTGGGCTCGCAGATTTCGTTCGCCATAGTTAGTATGGCCATTCTCGAAGTCTACTCCTTTCATAGGAGGACAGCATGATGCGTTTCTTTGCCCTCGCTGTTGCCGCCTATTGCTATCTTGCGCCAGGAGTGGCTCTCGCGCAGGACACAGCGAGGCAACTGGCCGGCAGTTGGAAGCTGACTTCGTGGACCATTCAGATCATCGGTGGAGACGTCACCGAACCATTTGGTCGCAATCCGAAAGGCAGGGCGCTCATCACGCCAGACGGGTACGCGGCATTCGTTATCGCGGCGGCAAATCGCAAGCCGGCAGCAAACGATGCAGAGTCCGCAGCCCTCCTCAAAACACTCATGGTTTACACCGGTCCATTCTCAATCGAGAACGACAAGTTTACGACCAAGGTCGACATATCTTGGAATGAGCTTCTGACCGGGCAGGACCAGGTTAGATTTTTCAAATTGGAGGGCGACAAGCTGACCATTCGAACGGCTGAGCAAGCCAGCGCCGTTTATCCCGGAAAGAAAGTGGTCGGAACCCTCACCTGGGAGCGTGAACGCTAAGACGGGGCAGGTCGGTGTTCGGTGCACGCCGAAGCGTTGACCCGAGTCGGCCTCCGAAGGTCCGTTTCGGGTCCAAAAGGCGACCTGCTGGAACGCCCGAGTTGAGTCCGCTCTTGCTCCAACTGCGGACATCGGGGTGCGACTGGTACGACCGTGTGGGCTGAGCGAGCGACATCGACGCCGCGGCTCATAACCTCGATCCGGCTCGGCGGGCGCCCCCATTTCGAAACCAGGAATTAACCTAAAAAATGAATTGACGCGGATCGTAAAGATCGCGGTTACCCCGACAAGGGCATGAAGGAGAACAATGCCGCAAGGAGCAACTTTCATGATGATGCCAAGACTTCATTAAGTTCGCAGCCGTTGCTGCACTATCTCTGCTCAGCCTCTCGTTCGAAGCCGCGCCGGCCGCGGCGGGCGGATGCTGGGACGGCGGTTGCGGTCCTGCCGTCGTCGTTCAGCCGATGCCCGTCTATTCGTCGTGCTCGTGCTGCTGCGGAGGCTCAAACTATGGGCTGCTCAACTCCATTGGCTACGGCGGGGGCTATGCGCTGGGCTACGCCGGCGGCTATGGCGGCGACTATGCGCCGGGCTACGACGCCGGTTACGATGGCGTTGGGCCGGGCTATTACGGTGGCTATGGACCGCGCTACTACGGGGGCTATCGTGGTGGCCTCTACCGTGGTGGCCTCTACCGTGGTGGCCTCTACCGTGGCGGCCTCTACCGTGGGGCCGCCGTCGGAGGCTATCGCGGCGGCGTCTACCGCCGGACCGCGCTTGGATATCGTGGCGGCGTCTATCGCCGGGCTGCCGTCGTAAATCGCGGTCTTGCCAATCGGGGCTACTGACCAGCGTCTCATTCGCGAATACTGATTCTCCCGTGTCGAGCAACTCGGCACGGGAGAATGACCATGCGCGCGGCTCCAGTGCAGCGCGCATCGGCGCGATTGCTCGTCCGCTTCGCGGCACTGCCCTGAGATCCCGAGCACCAAGAGCATCCCGGAGGCGCCAAGCTTCCGGGATTTCCTTTTGCCAGGCGCAGAAGGCTGCTCTACCATGCAACCGTCGGTTGGACGCGATAGGATGCGGCCGGCGACGGCCGGCCGTCCTCCTCCGCGGACCTATAACAACGGAAGGGGAAGCGCCATGAAGCGTCGTCAATTCTTGAAGACGGCAGGCCTCGGCCTTGCCGGTTCGGCAGTTGCAGCTCCGGCCATCGCCCAGTCGATGCCCGAAGTGAAATGGCGGTTGACGGCCAGCTGGCCGAAATCGCTCGATACGCTTTATGGCGGCTGCGAGTATTTCGCCAAGCGCATCGCCGAGATCACCGACAACAAATTCCAGATCCAGGTGTTTGCCGCCGGCGAGATCGTGCCCGGCTTGCAGGTGCTCGACGCGGTGCAGAATGGCACCGTCGAGATGGGCAACACCGCTTTGTACTATTACTGGGGCAAGGACCCGGCTTTCACCTACGGGACCGCGCTGCCGTTCGGCCTGAATGCACGGCAGATGATCTCGTGGATTCGGTTCGGTGACGGCGAGGCGCTGCTCAACGAGCTGTTGGCGAAATACAATTGTACCGGCTTTGCGGCTGCCAACACCGGTGCGCAGATGGGCGGCTGGTTCCGCAAGGAGATCAAGGGGCTCGACGATCTCAAGGGCCTCAAGTTCCGGATCGGCGGCTTCGGCGGCAGCATCATCGCAAAACTTGGCGTCGTGCCCCAGCAGCTCGCGGCCGGCGACATCTATCCGGCACTGGAGAAAGGCACGCTCGACGCCTGCGAATGGGTCGGCCCGTACGACGACGAGAAGCTCGGCTTCCAGAAAGTCGCGCGCTACTACTACTATCCGGGCTGGTGGGAAGGCTGCGGCCAGGCGCACAACATCATCAATAACGCAAGCTGGAACCAGTTGCCGAAGAACTACCAGTCGGCGGTGATGACGGCATCCGGCGATGCCTGGAGCTGGGTGCTGGCTCGCTACGATCGCGCCAATCCGCAGGCGCTGAAGCGCCTGCTGGCCGGCGGCACGCAACTGCGCGGATTCCCGCAAGACGTCATGGAGGCCTGCTACAAGGCCGCCAATGAGACTTATGCGGATTTGTCCGCCAGCAACCCGCTGTTCAAGAAGATGTACGACAGCCTGGTCCCGTTCCGTAACGACTCGTATCTGTGGATGCAGGTGGCGGAGGGCTCGTTCGACAACTTCATGATCCGGATGCGCACGCGCGCTTGAGAGCGGGTGATCATCAGAGCTTCAGGTGCAATAGCACCTGAAGCCCTGTGTCTAATTTAAAGGCGCGGCGGTTCCGATTTAGGCGTGTGCGCAAAGCGCGACCAGACTGCTGCATGCGTCGGCAGCCGCAAAGAATCGAATTCCGCACAGCCCATCACAATCCTGAAATGTTCGTTGAATACCAATGCGGGAGCGCGCCGATGCGCTTCTTTGCGCTTGGCCTGCGTCTTGCAAGCCCGCGTCTTGCAGAACGCGTCTTGTTAGATCGTCGGACAGGTTTTTGAATTTCGAAAAATCGTGAGCGCAACATTTGTAACGCGCTTCACATTCGGGAGACGGCCATGGAGCACGCTGTCGATATTCGCAGCCGATGGAGGCTCTCATGCCAAAGTACGAACGAGCAACGCTCAGCGCCGAAGACCGTCATGTGTTGCGCCGCTGGACGCGCGGCGTTTTGGTCTTCTATGGCGTCCTCGCGCTGACGGTGATCGGCGTCGCGACGCTGAACTATCGTTCGGTCAATGGTCCGGTCGAGCAGGCGTCCCCGGAGGCTGAAGTCGCCCATCACCGCAAGCAACCGGCTCGAGCGCTAGGCGCCGGCCGTCGCCGGTGCCTGCGGACGTCTTTCCGAACGAGGCCGGGCGAGATCCAGCATGTCGTCTGGATCGATTTCAAAGAAAACGGTTGGCCTCCGCATCGTGCGCGGCCGGCCGCCAGTGCTGTCACGCTGACAATGATCTTGATGGCGGCATTCGTCGGGCTGAGCGGTCAAGGCGCCCATGCGCAATCCGCCGATCGCGGCGGCGCAGAGACTATTGATGCATGACATGATGCCGGCGACCGCGCATTGCGGGACAGTGTCATGGGAGCCGCTGTCCTACTGCCGGTATGAAACCGGAGAGACCTCGCGCGTCGTCTTCGAGCTTTCGCTTCGGTCCCGACGGGCCGCAGGGCTCTTTGAGCTATGACATCGGTAGTTCGGATGGCCGCAGGCTGCTGCAGTCGATCTACAAATTCTTCTCAAAGCTCGGTATTGCGGAACGCGATCTCGGCGATTGCATCAGACAGTCGAAATCGAAGGCCAGCGAAGTTCTCGCCGGAGCCTTTCGCGTCAAGTGCCGGTATGCCGACATTGCGGACCGTGTCGGCTATGAGATTTTTTCCGAACGGATCCTGCTGTTCTGATTCGGTCTCCTGCAAGAAAGCTCGCAGGCCGGTCCGGGCGGGGCCGCCGCCACATGCATGCTGCGGCAGCCCCGGCCCGGGGGAGACGCGAGAAGCCCATCCACCCCGCGTCGTTCCTCACCTTACAACACATCGCCGCTTGTTCGCCCCGATCTTCGCAGGACGCCGCGACTGTTGTAGCCTCGCTACACCGGCGCAAGAACCGCCGCGCCCGAGAACTTTCCCCGCCCGCCGGCCGGGCGAATCACCGATACACGGTGCAACGCCGGGGCGGGGAGACGAAACGTGACGACCATCATTCCAATGTCGGCCATCTGGGTGTCGGCTCTGGTCATCCTGGTTGTCGCAGGGCTGATTGCGGCGACCGCCGAGGAGTGAGCCGCGCGGAGCAGGGGCACAGAGACGGCGCAATGCGCTTCGCTTATTGCGCCCTACGATTGCCGTCGCGATTTCAGCTCCGCAAGCCCGGCGCCTCGTGGCCGGTGCGCGCGACATATTCGGTGTAGCCGCCGCCGTACTGGTGGATGCCCTCGGGCGTCAGCTCCAGCACCCGGTTCGACAGCGCGGCCAGGAAGTGCCGGTCGTGCGAGACGAACAGCATGGTGCCCTCGTACTGCGCCAGCGCCGCGATCAGCATCTCCTTGGTCGCCATGTCGAGGTGGTTGGTGGGCTCGTCCAGCACCAGGAAATTCGGCGGGTCGTAGAGCATCAGCGCCATGACGAGGCGCGCCTTCTCGCCGCCCGACAGCACCCGGCACCGCTTCTCGACGTCGTCGCCCGAGAATCCGAAGCAGCCGGCGAGCGCGCGCAGCGTGCCCTGGCCGGCCTGCGGGAACGCGTCCTCCAGCGTCTCGAACACCGTGCGCTCGCCGTCCAGCAGGTCCATGGCGTGCTGCGCGAAGTAGCCCATCTTGACGCTGCCGCCGACCGCCACCGTGCCGTCGTCCGGTTGCGTGAAGCCCGCCACCAGCTTCAAGCAGCGTGGACTTGCCCGCGCCGTTGATGCCCATGACGCACCAGCGCTCCCTGCGGCGCACTGAGAAGTCCAGGCCGTCATAGATGCTGCGGCTGCCGTAGCCCTTGTGCACGCGCTTCAGGCTGACCACGTCCTCGCCGGAGCGCGGCGCCGGCTGAAACTCGAACGCCACCGTCTGGCGGCGCTTGGGCGGCTCGACCCGCTCGATCTTGTCGAGCTTCTTCACCCGGCTCTGCACCTGTGCGGCGTGCGAGGCGCGCGCCTTGAAGCGCTCGATGAACTTGATCTCCTTGGCGAGCATCGCCTGCTGGCGCTCGAACTGCGCCTGCTGCTGCTTCTCGTTGAGCGCGCGCTGCTGCTCGTAGAACTCGTAGTTGCCCGAATAGGCGGTCAGCGTGCCGCCGTCGATCTCGATCACCTTGGTGACGATGCGGTTCATGAACTCGCGGTCGTGCGAGGTCATCAGCAGACGCGCCCTCGTAGCCCTTGAGGAATTGCTCGAGCCAGATCAGGCTTTCGAGGTCGAGATGGTTGCGACGGCTCGTCGAGCAGCATGGCGTCGGGACGCATCAGCAGAATGCGCGCGAGCGCGACGCGCATCTTCCAGCCGCCCGACAGCGCGCCGACGTCGCCGTCCATCGTCTCCTGGCTGAAGCCGAGCCCCGCCAGCACCTCGCGCGCGCGGGCTTCGAGCGCGTAGCCGTCGAGCTCCTCGAAGCGGCCCTGCACCTCGCCGTAGCGCTCGACGATCGCCTCCATCTCGTCCGCGCGGTCCGGATCGGCCATCGCGGCCTCGAGCTCCTTGAGCTCGGCCGCCACCGCGCTGACCGGGCCGGCGCCGTCCATCACCTCGGCGACCGCGCTGCGGCCCGCCATCTCGCCGACGTCCTGGCTGAAGTAGCCGACGGTGAGGCCGCGATCGACCGCGACCTGGCCCTCGTCGGGCTGGTCCTCGCCGGTGATCATGCGGAACAGCGTGGTCTTGCCGGAGCCGTTGGGGCCGACCAGGCCGACCTTCTCGCCCCTGTTGAGCGCCGCCGAGGCCTCGATGAAGAGGATCTGGTGGCCGTTCTGCTTGCTGATGTTGTCGAGACGAATCATGGGCGCGCGGGGTCCGGGAATAACGAACGGCGTCCTTAAGCCATCCGGCGCCGCCGCGGAAGAGCGTTTCCGGCCGCCCATGCGGCCGAAGGCCCTTCAGGTGACGCCGATATGACAGATTTTACGCCGCAGCCGGCACCCTCGCGTCCGTGCGCCCGACGTGACACAGTCCAGCTCTTTCAGAACGGAGGATTTGCGATGCCGCTGCAGCAAGGTCAGGTTCTAGGGTACGACTTCAATCGCATGGTGGTCGAGTTCACGATGCTCGATCAGGGCAAGGTCGTCGCCTGCGCCATCAGCACGGCCGCGCTCGACGGCCTCGAACAGAACACCAGCATCAAGGCGGAGGAACGGGTGAATCAGTTCGTCCGGTTGCGCGCCGCCATCGAGGAGCGCGCCGTGCAGAAATTCTCCGCCGGCTTCGTCGAGTCCGGCGGACGCCTGGTGCTGCGAAGCGACGATTTCCCGCACTAGACGAGGGCTGCAGACTCAGCCGGCCAGGCTCCGCCCCTGAATCGCGGCGATGACAGTGCGGGCGTCAGCGGCTATGCTGTCATTCAATTGCAGTGACCGCATGGCCAGGATCACGCTCTCCTATCGCCGGGAAGATTCGATGGACATTACCGGTCGTATTTTCGACCGGCTCACCAGCCGTTACGGGCGAGAGACCGTCTTTCGCGACATCGACAACATTCCGCCCGGGCGGGACTTCCGGGAACACATCCGGTCCAGCATCGAAGGCAGCGACGTGCTGATGGTCGTCGTCGGACCGCGTTGGCTCGGCAGCGCGCGCCACGGCCAACCAAGAATCCGTTCCGAGACCGACTACGTCCGGGTCGAAGTGGAAGCCGCCCTCGAGAAGCACATCCCGGTTGTCCCGCTGCTGGTCGGAGGCGCCGATATGCCGGAGCCGAACCAGCTTCCCGACAGCATCCGCGAATTTGCCTATCGCAATGCCGTGCCCATCAATTCCGGACGTGACTTCGATCACCATATGAACGGCCTCATTCGAGCGACCGATGACCTTCTCGGTGCCAAGCCGGCGCTTGCAAGCATGTCCCCCGCAGCCACGGCTCCCGGCAGCATCGACGGCCGAGTTTCTGACGGCGGCTCCGGAATAAAGCCGGCGCCAGCCGGCCCGGCGCCCCAAGGGAGCCTGTTCTTTCCGGTCATCGGCGGCGTCATGACCGTGGTGGGGCTGATGCACATCGCCTGGTTCACCTCCAACCTGCTGGCGGCCTTGTCGGCGAGCGCCCTGCCGCAGATGTTTCAACAGGTTTGGACGTATGCCGATATGAGCTTCGGATTCGGCGGACTCGTCATCGGCATCGGCACGATCTACGGAGCGCGCTGGGCGCGGATGAGCGGCGTCATCCTGTGCCTGCTCGCCGCGTTTTCCAATTTTCTTTGGTTCGTCGATTATTACGACAAGGATTTGCCGCGCCTCATGGTGGTCGGCACCGGCCTTGCTTCGCTGCTGGCCATTCTGGGAGCCTATCTGCTGCTGTTCCGCGCGCCTCCGGAAAAAGGTTGAACCGTCGGACTGATGTTCGCGTGGCGTCAGGAGCGGACGTGGGGGAAGCTTCAAAGCGCGCCACGCGCGTGTGCCGAGCAACGAAAATCCTGATCGGATCAAATCCATCGCGGACGCATCAATAAGCGGACCAACACCGGCAGCCTCATCCCGTTAGCGTATCATTGCCGTTCAATTTAAAACTGTCTCGATTGATGTAAGAAATTCTTAGCCGAGAATTCACCTAACAAATTCTTAGCCGCGATCGTGCGAGTTTAGGTTAAACTCAAGTATCGATTGTGTTCTCGGCGATCTCTACTATCTTGCCGGCTCCCAAGGAGGCGCCCTGATGCAATCCAACTTTCAAGAGAAGCGGATCACTGCACGTTCGCGCGTATTTTTTGGCGGTGAAGTTCAGATCGGCTCGGATCGCCCCGCAGTCGAGTGTCACGTGAAGAACGTATCTCGCGGCGGCGCGAGCATCGTCGTTCAGGGCGATGAGTTTCTGCCTCATGAATTCGAATTGTTCATCAGAAAGACCAGCCAGCGGCATAACGCGGTGGTGACGTGGAGCCGCGGTCGTCAGTTCGGCATCGCGTACCGGTCCCGCTCCTCGGCCAGAACGTGGTCGTCGCCGCCGGCGCTGCGCCAGATGCTGCAAAGCGCGCGATCCGCGCACTAACGAGCCCACGCCTTCTACGACAGATGCCGCGATGAAGACCGCCGCGGCTCGCGCATTCAGCGTCCGGCCGCGCGGCCCATCCGGTACGGCTTGAGGATCGCGTACACGGCGTCGTGGGTCGGCGTCGGCACGCCGTGCTTGCGGCCGAGCGCCGCGACCTTGCCGGCGAGCCAGTCGAGCTCGAGCCGGTTGCCGGCGTCGAGATCGTTCGCCATCGAGGCTTTCATGGTCGGCGGAAACGACGCGACCGTGCGCTCCAGTTCGGCCTCGAAGTCGCCCGCGAACGGCACGCCGGCGGCGCGGCCGACCGCGGCGGTCTCCTGCATCAGCCGCACGATGAACGCGCGCATGTCGGGGTCGTCGCGGATCACGCCGAGTTGCTGGCGCGTGCTCGCGGTCGCGCCCGAGGTGCCGGTCAGCAGCGCGAACTTCTTCCAGAGGTCGAGCAGCATGTCGTTCGACAGAGTGATGTCGATGCCGGCCGCCTTGATCTCTCCGACATAGCCGGCGAGCACGGGATCGGGCCGCCGGTCGAGCCGGCCGCACAGGATCCGGGCGGCCGTGCCGGTGTGAACGATGACGCCGGGCCGCGCGATCTTCGCCACCACATAGGTCGCGCCGCCGATGGTCGCGGCATCGCCGAGAATGGGCGCGAGCCGCTCGACGCTGTCGACGCCGTTCTGCAGCGTGATCACGCGGGTGTTGGGGCCGATGAGCGGCTTCGCCTGCTCGCCCGCGGCTTCGGTGTCCCACAGCTTGACGGCGAACAGCACGCAGTCGACCGGACCAACTGCTTTGGGATCGTCGGTGACGGTGACAGACTTCAGATGCAGGTTGCCGAGGCTGCTCTCGACGACGAGGCCGTCGCGGCGGATGGCGTCGCGGTGCGCGCCGCGCGCGATGAACGCCACGTCGTGTCCGGCGGCCGCCATCCGCGCGCCGAAATAGCCGCCGACGGCGCCCGCCGCCATCACCGCCATCCTCATTCTTTCCTCCGCAAGCCGATTTGCATCCCGCGCAAGACCTAGCACGGGCCACGGTGTGGAGATCGCCGCCATTCAGGACTTAACTCATGAGTTAGTTTTGACTTACGGTAAGTAATGACTAACGGAAGTGCCGCCCTGAACAGCCTTGCCGCCCTCGGTGACCCGACCAGACGGGCGATCTTCGAGCGCGTCGCGTCGCGGCCATCGGCGGTCGCCGACCTGGCGCGCGGGCTGCCGGTCAGCCGGCCGGCGGTGTCGCAGCATCTGCGGGTGCTGAAGGAGGCCGGGCTGGTGAGCGAGACACCGCAGGGAACCCGCCGCATCTACCGCCTCGACCCGCGCGGCATCGCGGCGATGCGCGAGTGGCTCGATAGCCATTGGGCGACGGCACTCGATGCGTTCAAGGATTTCGTCGACCAACAGGCCGCCAGAGTAGCAGGAGAAACCGGAATGAGCATCGCGCCGATCATCCGCACGGTCGAAGTCAAGGCGCCGCCGGCGCGGGCTTTCGAGCTGTTTACGACCCACATCGACCGGTGGTGGCCCAAGGGCCGGACCATCGGCAAGAAGCCGCACGTCGCGATCGTGATCGAGCCGCGTGTCGGCGGCCAGTGGTACGAGCGCGACGCCGACGGCACCGTCACCCATTGGGGCAAGGTGCTGGCGTGGGAGCCGCCGTCGCGCCTGCTGCTCGGCTGGCAGCTCAACAGCGCGTGGACCTACGACCCGCAGTTCCTCACCGAGCTCGAACTGACCTTCACGGCGGCGGAAGGCGGCGCCACGCTGGTCACGCTCGAGCACCGCAACCTGGAACGCTTCGGTGCCGACGCCGCGCGCCATGCCGAGTCGCTGGGCGGCGGCTGGCCGAAGCATCTCGCGGATTTCGCCGAGTATGTCGAAAGCAACCCTTGAAACAGGAGAGTATGATGTCTGAGTTCGTCGTTCATAGCGTCCCGGGAAGCCCGTACGGGCGTTCGGTTTTGGCCACATTGGTCGAGAAGGGCGCACGCTTCAGGCTCGCGCCGGTCGCTCCCGAACTCGCTGCGCGCAATACCGCACATCTCGCGGCATCCGTTTGGGCGCGTGCCGGTGCTCGAGCACGGCGGTCTCGTGCTGTACGAAACGCAGGCGATCCTGCGCTACCTCGATCGCGTGCTGCCGGCGCCCGCGCTGACGCCCGCCGACCCGAAGGCCGCGGCGCGGATGGATCAGGTGATGAATGTCTGCGACTGGTACCTGTTCCAGGGCGTCAACAACGTCATCGGCTTTCAACGGATCGTCGGGCCGCGCTTCCTCGGCCTGCGGACCGACGAGGCGGCGATCGCGGCCGCGATGCCGCAGGCGCACGTGGTGTTCAACGAACTGTCGCGGCTGCTCGGCAACAACGCCTGCTTCGCGGGCGAAGTCTCGCTGGCCGATCTGATGGTCGCGCCGCAGCTCGATTTCCTCACGCAGACGCCGGAGTGGCAGCCGTTGACGGCGGCGACGCCCAACCTGGTGGCCTGGCTGGCGCGGATGAATGCGCGCGCGAGCTTGCAGGCGACCACGATGGAGCGCGTTGGCGCACTGGCACAGGCGGCGTGAGCCGCAACGTCGCCACGTCAGCAACCGGTTGCGGATCGAAGAAGGCTCAGCGCGGACCATCGAGGCGCGGCGGTACGGGATGGCAGGTCGTTAACAGTTCCATACCTCCCGGCGTCACCCCGCCATCCCGCTGGAATCCTTCTGGGATCGGTTCCGGTCCGGGCGCCGCTCCCGGCCCGGATGCGCCGCCGCGAGGAGCAAATTCTTAACCATCGTCCCCTAGCTTGCCCTGTGGTGGTTTTCGAGTGCCGTAGCGGCGCGTCGCGCGCGTTCGCCCGGCGGCCCAAGACCGAGCACCGGGTGGGGACGCGCCGATGGGCGGCAGAGCAGGTCGAGTCCTGGTCGCGACGGCCGCCTGTCTGCTGTGGCTCAACGGCTGCGAGACCTCGACCAAGCTCGGCGACCTGTTTTCCGGCAACGGCAGCCAGACCGACGGCGACCC
Organism: uncultured Alphaproteobacteria bacterium; assembly: GCA_963749815.1. Taxonomy (GTDB): domain Bacteria; phylum Pseudomonadota; class Alphaproteobacteria; order Rhizobiales; family Xanthobacteraceae; genus VAZQ01. The sequence goes on from CAVVON010000038.1 coordinate 65,226, forward strand.
GGGCCCGACCGGCAGCGTGCCGATCGGCAATGCGCCGGTCTACAATCCCGACGTGGTCGGCCCCTCGGATTTCAAGGCCGACCAGGTGCCGAAGGGTCTGCTCGGCAACGATCCCAACGACGATCTCAATCTCGGCAAGAAATATTTCCGCGTCGGCCAATTTCGGCCTGGCCGAGCAGCACTTCCGTCGGGCGGTCGAGACGCATCCGCGCGATCTGGAATCCTGGGTCGGGCTGGCGGCGTCGTACGACCGGCTGCGCCGCTGGGATCTCGCCGACCGCGCCTACGACCAGGCGTTCCGGATCGCCGGGCCGACCGGCGAGTTGCTGAACAACAAGGGCTACTCTCTGATGCTGCGCGGCGACTATCGCCGGGCGCGCGAGACCTTCATGCAGGCGCAGGCGAAGGACCCGAGCAATCCCTACATCAAGAACAACCTCGAGCTTCTGGAAACCAGCTACCGCAAGGGCAAGGCAGTCCAGTAGCCAACGGTGCCCGGCAGCCGAACCGGCTGGACTTCGCGGCGTCGGCATGCGACGTGACGACAGATCGCAATTTCAGCGCAGCCCGCAATGTTCGAAGCCTTCAAGACCTTCCTCTCCGAAGTCTCCACCGGCGGCAAGCAACCGGCGCATTTCGCCGAGAACGATTACCGGCTCGCCGCCACCGCGCTGCTGGTGCACGCCGCCGAGATCGACGGCAACATCTCCGATGTCGAGCGCGCCAAGCTGCACACCATCATCAAGCGCCGCTTCGCGCTCGATGACGCGACGACCGACGAGCTGGTCGCCGAGGCCACCCAGGCCGAGCACGAGGCGATCGACCTCTATCATTTCACCAGCCTGATCATGCGCTCGCTCGACGAGGACGGCCGCCGGAAGATCGTCGAGATGATGTGGGAGATCGCCTACGCGGACGGCCGCGTCACCGAATTCGAGGACAACCTGATCTGGCGCGCCGCCGACCTGCTCGGCATCTCGTCGCGCGACCGCATCGAGCTGCGCGAGAAAGTGGCGGCCGAGCGCGGGACCGGCGGATCGTGACCGGCACGCCGCGCCCGGTCGCGCTGATCACCGGCGCGTCGGCCGGGATCGGCACCGCGCTGGCGCACGTGTTCGCCGCCAACGGCCATGAGCTGGCGCTGGTGGCGCGCCGCGCCGACCGGCTCGAGGCGCTGGCGTCCGAGATCGCCGCGCAGGGGCACAAGCGGCCGGCGGTGCTGCCGCTCGATCTCGACGCGCGCGACGCAGTCAAACGGCTCGGCGAAAGCCTCGCGCAGCAGGGGCTGGAGCCCGAGATCGTCGTCAACAATGCGGGCTTCGGACTGATCGGCGAGGCCGCGAGCCTGAACGTCGCCGAGCAGCTCGCCATGATCGATCTCAACGTGCGGGCGCTGACCGAGCTGTCGCTGGCGTTCGTCGGCAGTCTCGAACGGCGCCGGGGCGGCATCCTCAACGTCGCGTCGGTCGCGGGTTTCCTGCCGGGACCCGGCATGGCGGTCTACTACGCCACCAAGGCCTACGTGGTTTCGTTCAGCCAGGCGCTGCACCAGGAGCTCAAGCCGAGAGGCGTGCGGGTGACGGCGCTCTGTCCCGGCCCGGTGCCGACCGAATTCCAGGCCCGCGCCGGCATGTCCGGCCCGACGTTCTCGCCGATCCTGCTGCGCTCGCCCGAGCGGGTGGCGCGGGACGGCTATCGCGGGTTGCGCGAAGGCCGGCTGCTGGTGGTGCCGGGCTTCGCCAACAAGCTGGTGACGGCGATCGTGCCGCTGTTGCCGCGCCGGCTGGTGCTGGCCGCGACCGCGCAGCAGCAGAAATACCGCCGATAGCGCCAGCCTTGCGCCGGCTTCATGCCGGCGCCGCGCGGGAAGGCCTTGAATCCCCACGCCAATCGCGGCTACCAAGGAGCCTCCGTCCGGCGGCTTTTAGGGTGACGATTCGACGATGCTGCAACCCATCCTGATCATATTGCATCAGGAAACCTCGACGCCCGGGCGCGTCGGCAATGCGCTGAGAGAACGCGGCTATCCGCTCGACATCCGCCGCCCGCGGTTCGACGACCCGCTGCCCGCGACCATGGACGGGCACGCCGGCGCCATCATCTTCGGCGGGCCGATGAGCGCCAACGACACCGACGATTTCATCCGCCGCGAGATCGACTGGATCGGCGGTGCCGCTCAAGGAGAACAAGCCGTATCTCGGCATCTGCCTCGGTGCGCAGATGCTGGCGCATCACCTCGGCGCGCGGGTCTACAAGCACGCCGACGGCCACGCCGAGGTCGGCTACTACCCGATCCGGCCGACCGAGGCGGGACGCGAGGTGGTCGATCCCTGGCCCGAGCAGGTCTACCAGTGGCACCGCGAGGGCTTCGACCTGCCGAACGGCGCCGAGCTGATGGCGGAGGGCGACAGCTTTCCGGTGCAGGCGTTCCGTTACGGCACCGGCTACTGCGTTCCAGTTCCACCCCGACGTGACGCACGCCATGATGTGCCGCTGGACCACGCGCGGCCACGAGCGCATGGCGATGCCGAACGCCAAGCCGCGGCACGCGCATTTCGCCGACCGCGCGGTCTACGATCCGGCCGGGCGGGCCTGGCTCAACGCGTTCCTCAATCACTGGCTGGGCAAGGCCGCGCGTCGGTAGCCGAAGCCGCGGCGGAGTGAACTGGCGGTCACGTGCGAGCGCGAAGCACTTAAATTCTTGCAACACGGGCGGTGCAACTCTCTCCTTGAGGGAGAGGGTGGCGCCGATCCTTGCGCGCGTTCACGCGCGTCTTCGACGCGCGATGGCTCGCTTTCCGGCCGAAATGCACTGAACAGGTCGTCGTAATTTTATGAAATTGCCGGCGAATTTCCCTCGCCGGCCTTAATCGCTGTCGTGGTCAAATCTGTTCACCCCCGTCGGGATCGAGATCAGAGTTCTCGCGGACCGGGTGGCGCGTACATCCGGCGTCAGCGAACGACATCAAAGTCAACGAAGGACATCATGACCACTCAAGCAACCAGGTTCGTCATCACCGCCGCGTTCGCCGCGCTGATCTGCGCCGCCCCGGTCTCGATCGGGCTGCGCCAAGGCGCCAGCGACAGCACCATCCGCGTCGCGCTGACGCTCAACGCGGCGCAGGCGCACGAAGTACGCGGCGGTGGCCACGCGGCCGGTTCGCGCGGCGCGGCCGATGGCCATCAAACCTCGCATCAGGCCGGCGAGCATTCCGCCAACGGCAAGCGCGCCACCAATGCTCACGCTAACGATGTGCGGGCCAACGATGTCCATCCCAGCAGCGTCAAGGCCAACGACATCCATCCTACCAACGTTGGCGCCAACAACACCAACGCCAACAATATCCGGGCCAACGATGTAAACGTGAACAATGTCAACGCGGCCAAGGTCAACACCACCAATGTCAACGCAGGCAACTACGGCCGGCCGAATGCGGCGCACCCCTCGGCCGCCGCGGCCACCACCACGGCGGTGGCCGGCACGACGGTCGCAGTGCTGCCGCCGAGCTGCAGGGTGGTCGACTACAACGGCGTGACCTACAACCGCTGCGGCAACAGCTACTATGTCGCGTCGAACGGCGGCTATGTGGCGGTCAACCCACCGCGCTGAACGCCCAGCATCGAGGTGCGATCGAGATGGCCGGGCATGTCCCGGCCATCTTGCTTTAGCGAGGGCGCGTGCCGCGCACTCCGTCACCCGCCCCCTTGTGGGAGAGGGACTCGCGGCACCTGCATTGAATCACACGACCTGTTTCATGTGCGGCAAGTTACGCCTTCTTGCTATAGAAGCTCTCGACGCGGGCGAGCGCCGGAAACGCGCGCATCCAGATCAGCACCACCAGCAGAATGCCGACGCCGCCGACCAGCACCGCCGGAATGGCGCCGAGCCATGCCGCCATCATGCCGGCGCGGAAGTCGCCGAGCTGGTTCGACGTGCCGGTGAACAGCGAATTGACCGCGTTGACGCGACCGCGCATGTCGTCGGGCGTCTCGATCTGCACCAGCGTGAATCGGATCACCACGCTGACCGCGTCGGAGGCGCCGAGCACCGCAAGCGCGATGAGCGACAGGATGAACGACGTCGACAGCGCGAACACGATGGTGGCGGCGCCGAAGATCGCCACGCACACGAACATGATGCGGCCGATCCGCCGCGTCAGCGGCCAGTTGACGAGCATCGCCGAGACCGTCACCGCGCCGGCGGCCGGCGCGGCGCGCAGGATGCCGAGCCCTTCCGGGCCGGTGTGGAACACCTCGTTGGCGAAGATCGGCAGCAGCGCCATGGTGCCGCCGAGCAGCACCGCGAACAGGTCGAGCGAGATCACGCCGATGATGATGGGATTGCGCCAGATATAGGCGACGCCGGCGAAGAACACCGAGAGGTTGATCGGCGTGCGCGCGCCGATCGTCTGTTCGAAGCGCATGAACGCCAGCAGCACGACCGACGCCAGGAACAGCAGCGCCGAGACGGTGAACGGAACGGTCGCGCCGAAGGTATAGAGGAAGCCGCCGAGCGCCGGTCCGCAGATGGTCGCGAGCTGCATGGTCGAGGCGGACGCTGCGACCGAGCGCGGAAACAGCGCCGCCGGCACGATCGAGGGCAGCAGGGTCTGAATGGTCGGCGCGTCGAAGGCGCGGCCGATGCCGAAGATGAAGACGGTGACGAGGATGAACTCCTTGCTGACCCAGCCGAAGACCGGCGCGAGCGCGAGCGCGGCGGCGGCCGAGCCTTCGACGATCTGGCAGATCTGCAGCAGGCGGCGGCGGTTGAAGCGGTCGGCGATCTGGCCGGCGACCAGCATGAAGGCCGCCATCGGCAGGAACTGCATCAGCGCGACCAGGCCGAGATCGAACGCGCTGCCGGTCAGCGCATACATCTGCCACGCCACCGCCACGCCCATCATCATGAAGCCGAGCGACGCCAAGGTGCGCGCCGACCAGTAGAACAGGAATGGCGGATGGCGCAGGACCGACTGCGGGACGGGTTTGTCGAGGCGCGTTTGAATCGGTTCGGTGACCAAAATCGTGCGGGGTGAGAGCGAGGAATCGTTGCGCGCAGTCTAGGGCATTTGCCGGACGCGCGCTCGATCTCCCGGGCTGCGGGCGGCAGTCATGCGAATTTCGGCGGCTTTCTCCGTGGCGCGCGCGGGGCCCCGCCTTCGCGGGACGACCGGAGAGAGGACGCGATTTACTCGAGCGATCGCGCTTTACTTGGCGCGCGCCTTGACCGGGTCCTTCACGTTCTCGAATTTTTCGATTTCGACGTTGCGGACCTGACCGTCAACCTTTTCGACCCTTCGGATGTAGACCGTGTTGATGATGTCGCGGGTCTCCGGATCGATCGAAACGGGACCGCGCGGACTTTCCCACGCCATTCCCTTCACCGCATTGACGAGGGCCTCCGGGTCGGTGCTGCCGCCGGTCTTCTTCAGCGCCTCGTAGATCAGGTGCATCCCGTCATAGCCGCCGACCGAGTAGATGTCCGGGTTGCGCTTGAAGTCGGCGTTGTACGCGTTCACGAACTGCCGGTTGAACTCCGACGCGTGATTGTAGTCGTAGTGATAGGCGGTGATGATGCCGACCGCGGCGTCACCCAGCGCCTTGAGCGCGCTTTCGTCGGTCAGTTCGCCCTGCGCCATGATCTTGATCTTGCCCGGGTCCATGCCGCGTTCGATCAAGGCTCTCGCCAAGGCGGGCGGCTGCGAGCCGCCCGGCACGAACACGAAGATGCCGTCCGGATTGGAGTCCTTGGCGCGCTGCACGAACGCCGAGAAGTCGGGGTTTACCACCGGGATGCGGACCGAGCCGACGATCTCGCCGCCGGCGCCCTTGAAGGCGCGCTGGAACGCCGCGTCGGCGTCGTGTCCGGGCGCGTAGTCCGAGGTCATGACGTAGACCTTCTTGACGCCGTTCCGGAAGGCCCAGGCGCCGAGAATTTCGCAGTTCTGCGGCAGCGTCAGCGAGGAGCGGGTCATGTACGGCGACTTGGTCGTGACGATCGACGTCGCGGCGTTCATGACGACCATGAATTTCTTGGCCGCGGCTGAAAGGTCGGCGACCGTCAGCGCCTCGGGCGTCAGCACGAAGCCCGCGAGGATATCGACGTTGTCGCGCACGATCAGTTCCTGCGCCAGGCGCTTGGCGGCGTCCGGCGCGCCGGTCGTATCGCGGCGGATCAGCTCGATCTTCCGGCCGGCGACCTGATCGCCATGCTGCTTCATGTAGAGCTTGATCCCGTTGTCCATCTGGGTCCCGGGTTCGGTGAACTGGCCGGTATAGGTCATGAGCAGGCCGACCTTGACGGTCTGCTGAGCGTGCGCCGGCGAGATTGCGCACAGCGCGAGCAGGCAGCAGGAAACCAGCAGCGGAATTCGTTTCATTGTCGTCGTCCTCCCAGACTGGCGCGCGTTATGTTGTTTCTGCACCGGCCGCCGCCGGATCATCGGCGGGGGGCGCTCGCGCACTCTGCTGCGTGCAAAATAGCGGGAGATCCGGCGGTTGCGGAAGCAGAATAAAATAAAGAGCGGAAACTTGGTGGAGCCGAGGGGGATCGAACCCCTGACCTCCTCATTGCGAACGAGGCGCTCTCCCAGCTGAGCTACGGCCCCGCACGGCTGCAACGAGTTGAAATCGCTGCAGGTGCTTGCGAGTGGGCCGAGGGGGATCGAACCCCTGACCTCCTCATTGCGAACGAGGCGCTCTCCCAGCTGAGCTACGGCCCCGCACGGCTGCAACGAGTTGAAATCGCTGCAGGTGCTTGCGAGTGGGGGTCATTTATGGGTCCCCCCGGTGGGGTGTCAAGGGAAGCCCCGGCTGCCGTGTCACAGTTGCAGCCGGGCCGGGTCCGGGGCCGCGCGCCGGGCTTGCCGCCCCGGCGGCGGAACTGTACACGTCTGCAACCTCAAGCCCTGCGGCGGATTCGCGAGATGCTAGAACTCCTTGCCTTCTTTTCCTACCTGCTGACGCTGTACGTCTATATCCTGATTGCCGCCGCCGTCATGAGCTGGCTGATCGCATTCAACGTGGTCAATCCGCGCAACCGCTTCGTCGCCATGCTGGCGGAGTTCCTGTACCGGGTGACCGAGCCGGTGCTGCGGCCGATCCGCAATTTCCTGCCGAATCTGGGCGGCATCGACATTTCGCCGATCATCGTGATTCTCATCATCATCTTCATCCAGAGCGTGATCATCCCGAACCTGGCGAAGGCCCTGGTCTAGTGACCGGCGCGGGCGGCGGAGGTTCCGCCAGGCCCTTGATCGTCAAGCCCTGGATCGTCGCGGCGGACGGCATCACGCTCGCGGTGCGGCTCACGCCCAAGGGCGGCCGCGATGCCATCGATGGTATCGAGACACTCGCCGACGGCCGCGCGGTGCTCAAGGCGCGGGTGCGCGCCGCCGCCAGCGACGGCGAGGCGAACGAGGCGCTGGTGCGGCTGCTTGCCCGGGCGGCAGGGCGTTCCGCCACGCGACGTCACGCTGGTCGCGGGCGCCAGCGCGCGGCTCAAGCGCCTGAAGATCGCCGGCCGGGGCATTACACTTGCGGCGGCGCTGGAGAAAATCTGCGCAATCGGGTAGTGCCGATATGAGGCCAAGTGACGTAAGCTTGAGGCCATGACGGCGCAAATCATCGATGGCAAGTCGATCGCGGCCGACCTGCGCGGCAAGGTCGCCGAGGCGGTGCACCGGCTGGTGCGCGACCGCGGCATCATGCCGGGGCTGGCGGTGGTGCTGGTCGGCAGCAACCCGGCGAGCGAGGTCTATGTCAGCGCCAAGATGAAGATGACGGCGGGCAGCGGCATGCGCTCGTTCGATCACCGCCTGCCCGAGGCGACCACCGAAGCCGATCTGCTGACGCTGGTCGGCCGGCTCAATGCCGACCCGACCGTGCACGGCATCCTGGTGCAACTGCCGCTGCCGCCGCACATCGACGCCCAGAAGGTGCTGTCCGCCATCGATCCCAACAAGGACGTCGACGGCTTCCATCCGGTCAATGCCGGGCGGCTGTCGACCGGCCTGCCGGCGCTGACGCCGTGCACGCCGCTCGGCTGCGTCTATCTGGCCAACATCGTGCGCGGCAAGCTCGAGGGGCTGGAGGCGCTCGTGCTCGGCCGCTCCAACATCGTCGGCAAGCCGCTGGTGCAACTGCTGCTCAACGAGAACGCCACCGTGACGATCGCGCATTCCAAGACCCGCGACCTGCCGGGCGTCTGCCGGCGCGCCGATCTCCTGTTCGCGGCGGTCGGGCGAGCCGAGATGGTGCGGCGCGACTGGGTCAAGCCCGGCGCCACCGTGATCGACGTCGGGATCAATCGCCTCACCGGCGCGGACGGCAAGTCGCGCATCGTCGGCGACGTGGCGTTCGACGAAGTGTCCGAGGTCGCGGGCGCGATCACGCCGGTGCCGGGCGGCGTCGGGCCGATGACGATCGCGTGCCTGCTCGCCAACACGCTGCGCGCCGCCTGCACGATCGCCGGCTACCAGATGCCGGCGAGCGGCATGGGCATCGAGAACGTCTACGGGCGGGATTAGGGCGCGGATCGATGCCGCTTGCGCGGCGTGCGATCACGAACGATGATCGCGGCCACTGGTCGGCTGATGCAATCAAAAGATGTCGACGCAAGTCACGGAGCAACCGGCCGATGGCCACTAAAGTAAGCGCGGGCGGACAGATCGGGCGCTCGCTGCCCCGGCTCGAAGGCCGCGACAAGGTCACCGGGCGCGCCGAATACACCCACACCATGCGGCTGCCCGGCATGCTGCACGGAAAAATCTTCCGCAGCACGGTGGCGCACGGCAAGATCAAGTCGATCGACACGAGCGCGGCGAAGAAGATGCCGGGCGTGTTCGGGGTCTACACCGCCGAAGACATCGTCAAGGTGATCCCCGACCCGTACTACGGGCCGGCGTTCCACGACCAGCCGATCCTGGCGATGGACAAGGTGCGCTTCGTCGGCGAGCCGGTGGCGGTGGTGGTGGCGGCCGATCCGCATGTCGCCGAAGCGGCGGTGCACGAGATCACGGCCGAGTACGAGGAACTGCCCGCGGTCTACGACGAAGTCGAGGCGATGACCTCCGACATTTTCGTGCACGACGAGTTGCGGCCGTCCGGCGCCTTTGCCGACCTCAAGCACCTCAAGGGCGTGAAGGGAACGAACCTGGCGCTCGACGCCAAGCTTCGGCGCGGCGATGTCGACAAGGCGTTCGACGAGGCCGACCACGTCTTCGAGCACACGTTCCGCACCCAAAAAGTGCTGCACCTGCCGTTCGAGCCGTTCGCCTCGATCGCCGATGTGCGCGCCAACCACGTCACGATCCATACCGGCTCGCAGGGCCCGTCATTCGTGCGCGCCGAGATCGCGCGGCTGCTCGGCTGGCCGCAGAACCAGGTCCGCATCAAGGTGCCGTATCTCGGCAGCGGCTATGGCGCCAAGCTCTACATCAAGCTCGAGGCGCTGGTGACGGCGCTGTCGATGCTGACGCGGCGGCCGGTCAAGATCGCCGCCACCATGGAAGAGCAATTCTACCAGATCACCAGGCACCCGAGCACGTTCAAGATCAAGACCGGCGTGAGCAAGGACGGGCGCATCACCGCACGCAAGTGCCAGGTGTACTGGAACGGCGGCGCCTATGCGGACGTCGGCCCCCGCGTCACGCACAAGTCGGGCTTCGTGGCGCACGGGCCCTATGACATCGACAATGTCTCGATCGATTCGCTCGCGCTCTACACCAACATGACGCCGGCCGGCGCGCTGCGCGGCTTCGGCCTGCCGCAGCTCTGCTGGGCGTTCGAGAGCCACACCGACATGATCGCGCGCGCGCTCAAGCTCGATCCGGTGGCGTTCCGCAAGCAGAACCTGCTGCACAACGGCCGCCCGCACGCCAGCGGCACCATCCTCCAGGATGCGCCGCTCGAGGACGTGCTCGACAAGGTGAGCGAGCGGCTGAACTGGGGCGCGCCGTTCGAACGCGGCAACGGGCCGCTCAAGCGCGGCCGCGGGCTCGCGCTCGCGCTCAAGGCCTCGATCTCGCCGACCACCTCGGTCGCAATGATCAATGTCAGCGCCGACGGCAGCGTGACGCTTTATGTCGGCACCGTCGACATGGGGCAGGGCTCGGACACCGGGCTGGCGCAGATCGTCGGCGAAGCGCTCAACATCCCGGCCGAACGCGTGAAGGTGGTGGCGCGCGATAGCGACGTCACGCCCTACGACATGGGCACGCTCGGCTCGCGTTCGCTGTTCCACATGGGAAACGCGATCCGCGGCGCCGCCGAAGAGGTGCGCAACAAGATCGCCGCGATGCGGCGCGAGGTCGGCGAGCCCGAGGGCAGCAACACCCCGCTGTCCGAATTGTTCCAGAAGAAATACGGCATGCAGGCCGGCAACATCATCGGCGCCGGCAGCTACAAGCCGGACTACAAGTCGGCCGATCACGCCACCGGCCAGACCGAGAATATCACGCCATGCTGGATGCTCGCCGGCTCGGGCGCCGAGGTCGAGGTCGACACCGAGACCGGCCACGTGCGCATTCTCAAGCTCATCAACGTCATCGACTGCGGCACCAAGGTCAATCCGAAGATCGTCGAGACGCAGATCTCCGGCGCGGCGCTGATGCAGCTCGGCTTCACGATGTTCGAGCAGATGCATCTCGACGGCGGGCAGGTGACCAATGCCTCGCTCGCCGACTACAAGATCCCGGGCATCAACGACGTGCCGCCGATGGTCAACGAGACGGTCGAGTCCTACCAGCAGAACGGACCGTACGGCGCCAAGGGAGCGGGCGAGTCCGCGACAATGTGCGTATCGCCGGCGATCGCCAACGCCATTGACGATGCGGCGGGGGTGCGGCTGATGGATCTGCCGCTGACGCCGGAAGCGGTACTGCGCGCGCTGCGGAGCAAGGCCGGCATGCCGCTGGAAGACGCATAGCGGCCGGCGCCGGATGGCACCTGACTTGCATCCAAGTTCTCAGATCAGTCGAACGTGAGGATACCGAGATGCGGCTTCGAGTCTGGGCGTTTCTGACCATTCTGCTGGCGGCTGCGATCGTTCCCGCGGCGACGGCGCATGCGCAGCAGCCGGCATGGCCGACGCGGCCGGTGCGGTTCATCGTGCCGTTCGGACCGGGCGCCGCCGCCGACATCGGCGCGCGTCTGTTCGCCGAGAAGCTCACGCAACGCTGGGGCCAGCCGGTGGTGATCGAGAACCGTCCGGGCGGCGACAGTCTCCCGGCCATCACGTCGTTCCTGAGCGCGAACGACGACCATGTGCTCCTTTACATGCCGTCCGGCAATTTCACCGTGCATCCGTTCCTGCACAGCAAGCTGCCGTACGATCCCGCCGACCTGGTCCCGATCGTGCGGACCTCCAACACCATCCTGTGCGTCGCGCTGGCGAAGAACTCGCCCTACAACACCATTCGCGAGTTCACCGAGGCCGCGCGCGCCAATCCCGGCAAGTTCAACTCCGGCCTGGTGCCCGGCCTGACCGAGTTCACCTGGTGGGCCTATACGCACCAGGAGAAGCTCGACATCCCGCAGGTGCCCTACCGCGACATCAACCTGGCGCCGACCGATCTCGCCGAGGGCCGCATCCAGGTGGTGATGGCCTCGCTCGCGATCGTGCAGCCGCAGTGGAAGGCCGACCGGATCAAGCTGATCGTGCTCAACAACAAGGAGCGCACTTCGCTGGTGCCGGGCGTGCCGACCGTGGTCGAGGAAGGCTACCCGTCGCTGATCTTCGAAGGGCTGCACGGGCTGATCGGGCTCAAGAGCATGTCGAAGGAGTTGAAGGAAAAGATCGCCGCCGACTTCAAGGCGGCGGCGGCCGACGGCTCGATCGGTCAGCGGCTCGGTGCCACCGGCTCGGTGATCAATATCGGCGGGCCGGACGAGTTCGCCGCCGCGATCAAGGAGCAGAGCGCCACCATCGCGGCGACCGTCAAGGCGATCAACTTCAAGCCGCGGAATTAAAGCGCGGGGTCAGTTCGGACAGGCGGCGCCGGCCTTCACCCAGGCTTCGACCAGCGCGCCGGCTTCTTTCTGCGTGCCGGGCGCGGGCTGGCGTCCGTAGCCGGGCGCCCACGCCCAGCCGACCAGCGTGTCCTCGCCGATGTGATGGACGAGGTCGTCGAGCGAGCGGCCGCCGTTGCGCTGGCGATCCTTGATCTGCGTGCAGATCTCGGCGAGCGTCTTGCCCTCCCAGGCCATTTCCCTAGGCGCAAGATGCCACTCCGGGTGGCCGGGCACGCGGCCGGGATCGAAGTTGGCCTTCTGGTGGCAGATCGGACAGCGCAGCGCCGGCAGGCCGTGGCCGTCCGGGCCGCGCGCGACCGGCGGCTGGTGCAGCCGGCCCTGCTCGCCCTGATGTGGATGGTCGCTGGCCGGATGGCAGTTGACGCAACGCGGATGGGTCAGGACCTTGCCGAGTTCGTTGAAGATCGCCGCCGACCGCTTCGCCGCGTCGTCGATCGAGGCGAAGCTCTCGGGCGCCGCGAGCTTGCCGGGCGCGCCATCGGACACCGCGTAGGCAGCCAGGCCGCTCATCATGAGCGCCGCGAGGGCGCCGAGAACCTTGACCCGCATCCCGGTGTTCATCGTCGGATCGCTCCTGATTGATGCGCAGCAATGCGCCGCGCGCGGGTCAGCCGGTCTTGGCGAGGAGATAGCGTCCCGGCTCCGCCAGGATCACATCGCGCACCGCCTCGTGATATTTGACGTAGCCGGTGCAGCGGCACAGGTGCCCGTCGAGCGCCTCCGTGATGGTCTTCTCCAGCTCGGCGCGCGCCACCGGCGTTTTCGCCAGGCGCTCCAGCAGCACTTGGCCCTCGTTGAGAAATCCGGCGGTGCAGTAGCCGCACTGGAATGCGAAGTGGTCGATGAAGGCCTTTTGCAGAACCGTGAGTTCGCCGTTCTTGGCGTGGCCCTCGATGGTGCGGATCGACTTGCCGTCGAAGCTCGCCGCCGGGACGACACAGGTCGGGCTGGTGTAGCTCGTGCCGTCGGCGTTATCGACGATCACTGCGCAACTCAGGCATTGCGCGGCGCCGCAGCCGAACTTGGTGCCGGTCATGCCGAGATATTCGCGCAGATAATCGTTCAAGGTGAGATCGTTGCGCACGTCCGTCGGACCGTGGGCGCGACCGTTGATGGTGATGCGCAGTGTCGTCACGCGAGCGCTCCCTTGAGCATGCTTTGGGTGACCGGCAGCGAGGCGAAGCGCCGGCCGGTGGCATCGAAGATGGCGTTCAGCAGCGCGGCGACGACCGGGATCATCACCACTTCGGCAATACCCTTCGGCGGTTCCTTCGAATCGACCGGTGGCAGCATCTCGATCTCAAGGCCGCTGAGCGGCAGGTCCGATCCGCGTGCGATGAGATACTGCCCGAGATTCCATTGCCCATTGCCAGGTCCGCCTTCATAGGGCGGCAGCGACTCGCAAGGGCCGCTGTTGCGTCTCGTGCCCTATGCCCTAGCGGGAGAGGGCAATGCGATGGGCGTATCGCCCGCGGCAATGCCCAAGGAAGCGGGCAAGCCGGCATAAGTCGGCCGGTTGTGCCGCGCCTGTAGGAGGCAGCACGGCGCGCAACCCCATATAGGCAAACTGGGCGTTGATGCGCGTCGGCTTGAACGGAGCCCGCGCGTTGCCCAGCATGAATGCGATCGATTCGGCGGCCTCGTATGGTGACTGCACGCCGAGCACCAGTTCGAGTTTCTGACCGCGCGTGTCTTGCCAGGCGATGCCGCATTCCGGCTCGAGAAACACCGGGTCGATGGATTGCGTTTCGAAGTCACGCTCGAGCATCAGAAGGCCCGGATTGCGGGCGGTAAGCTCCGCGCGGATCTGCTCGCCATAGACGGCTGCTTTGGCGTAGGGCGAACCGGTCTCGGTTGCGAGCGGCGTCCATATCGGGCGCTCGGTGTTTTGAAGTTTGCCGGGGCTGACCCACCCTGCCTGCAGCGGCGAATAGACGTCGGGCGCGTCGGGCGTCGGCCCGGCGATGCGGGTAAAGCGGTAGGCGCCATAGTCGGGCATGACGACGGCGCCGGTTTCCTCGCCGAATTTCACGAAAGTCCCGTCGCGCAGCTTGAGCACTGGCTTTCGAAGTCCAGACGAACAACAACTCCGCGTCATGGCCGGACTTGATCCGGGCAGTCCGTCGTCGACGTAAAATGATGGATGCCCGGGTCAAGCCCGGGCATGACGCATCCCCAGCCGTGCCGTTGTCGTTGAGCGCCGCTCAGCCGTTCCAGGCGAACGCGACCTTGTCGAGCACCTTGGTGCCGAACCGCTCGGAGGAGCGCGCGACCGCCTTGCCGCCGAGTGCGCGATAGAATTCGGTGGCCGGCTCGTTGTCGGAGAGCGCCCACACCACCAGGCTCTGCAATCCGCTCTGCAGCAGATCGCGCCGCGCCGCGGAGAACAGCTTGCGCCCGAAGCCCAGCCCCTGGAATTCCGGCCGCAGATAGAGCTCGTAGACTTCGCCGTCGTAGTAGAGGCTGCGCGCGCGGTTGCGGCCGTAGTTGGCGTAGCCCGCGATGGTGTCGCCGAACGCCAGCACCGCGATGCGGCTGCCCTTGCGGATGGCGCTGTCCCACCACTGCGGGCCGCGCCGGTTGATCAGCTTGTCGAGCTCCGGTCCCGGGATGACGCCCTGGTAGGCGCCGCGCCAAGCTTCATCATGAGTCGACGCAATCGCCATCGCATCGGATGGCTTTGCTCTGCGGACTTCGATGAGGATCGTGCTCATGTCGCAATACAAGCAAGCACTCCGCCGCCCACGCAAGTCCTATGTTTAACGATGGGTTAATGCGCCGGACATGTGGTGTGGAATAGTCACACTCGGATGTTTCGGAGCGCATTTTCGTGTCGGAAAAATACAGAAATGACCGATAGCTGCGGGCGCTGTGGCATCGCCGACACGGCCAAACGATAAAATCGCGCGCGCGAACGAACGGCAGGAACGAGACGGCCGGCGGAGGCATGGGGATACGTCGCGCGGCGTGCAGCAGGCGTGACGAATCAATCAAGCGGTGAAGGCGATTCGTCGGTGCGGCGAATCAATCGACGCGCGCGGCGGCAGCGCTCCGGGCCGGCGGCCGGAACTCAGACCTGCTCGGCTTCCTTGGTCCGCTCCGCCTTCTTGCGGTCGTTCGGATCGAGCAGCTTCTTGCGCAGCCGGATCGATTTCGGCGTCACCTCGACGTACTCGTCGTCGCCGATATAGGCGAGCGCGCGCTCCAGCGTCATCTGGATCGGCGGGATGAGCCGGATCGCCTCGTCCTTGGAGTGGGTGCGGATGTTGGTGAGCTTCTTGCCCTTCAGCACGTTGACTTCGAGATCGTTGCCGCGGGTGTGCTCGCCGACCAGCATGCCGCGATAGACCTTCCAGCCCGGCTCGATCATCATCGGGCCGCGGTCTTCCAGGTTCCAGAGCGCGTAGGCGACCGCCTCGCCGACGTCGTTGGAGATGAGCGCGCCGTTGCGGCGGCCCGGGATGTCGCCGCGGTGCGCGCCGTATTCGTGGAACAGCCGGTTCATCACCGCGGTGCCGCGCGTGTCGGTCAGGAGCTCGCCCTGGTAGCCGATCAGCCCGCGGGTCGGCGCGTAGAACACCAGCCGCACGCGCCCGCCGCCCGAGGGCCGCATCTCGATCATCTCGGCTTTGCGCTCGGACATCTTCTGCACGACGATGCCGGAGTGCTCCTCGTCGACGTCGATCACGACCTCTTCGATCGGCTCCAGCATCTCGCCGTCGTCGCCGCGCTGGAACAGCACCTTCGGCCGCGACACCGACAGCTCGAAGCCCTCGCGCCGCATGGTCTCGATCAAAATGCCGAGCTGCAGTTCGCCGCGGCCGGCCACCTCCATCGAGTCCTTCTCGGTCGACTCGCTGATCCGCAGCGTCACGTTGCCTTCGCCCTCGCGCAGGAGCCGCTCGCGGATGACGCGGCTCTGCACCTTGTCGCCCTCGGTGCCGGCGAGCGGCGAATCGTTGATGCGAAACGTCATCGCCAAGGTCGGCGGGTCGATCGGCTGGGCGGGCAGCGGCTCGGTGACCGCCGGATCGCACAGCGTGTGCGACACGAACGCCTCCGGCAGGCCCGCGATCGCCACGATGTCGCCGGCGGTGCCTTCCTCGATCGGCTGGCGCTCAAGGCCGCGGAAGGCCAGCACCTTGGTGATGCGGCCGGTCTCGATCAGCTTGCCCTTGCGGTCGATCACCTTCACCGCCTGGTTCGGCTTGACCGAACCCGACGTGATGCGGCCGGTGACAATGCGGCCGAGATAGGGGTTGGCTTCCAGGATGGTGCCGAGCAGGCGGAACGGCCCGTCTTCCACCACCGGCGGCTTCACGTGCCGGACGATCAGGTCGAACAGCGGGACCATGCCGCGGTCCTTCGGCCCCTCGTGGGATGCCGCCATCCAGCCTTCGCGCGCCGAGCCGTACAGGATCGGAAAGTCGAGCTGCTCCTCGGTGGCGTCGAGCGCGGCGAACAGGTCGAACACCTCGTTCACCACCTCGACCGGCCGCGCGTCGGAGCGGTCGACCTTGTTGATCACCACGATCGGCTTGAGGCCCATCTTGAGCGCCTTCGAGACCACGAACTTGGTCTGCGGCAGCGGCCCCTCGGCGGCGTCCACCAGCACCAGCGCGCCATCCACCATGTTGAGGATGCGCTCGACCTCGCCGCCGAAATCGGCGTGGCCGGGCGTGTCGACGATGTTGATGCGGGTGTCCTTCCAGAGGATCGAGGTCGCCTTGGCCAGGATGGTGATGCCGCGCTCGCGCTCCAGGTCGTTGGAATCGAGCGCGCGCTCGACCACCCGCTGGTTTTCGCGGAACGAGCCGGCCTGCTGCAGCAGGCGGTCGACCAGCGTGGTCTTGCCGTGGTCGACGTGCGCGATGATGGCGATGTTGCGAAGGTTCATGAGGCTCTAGTCGAAAAACCAAGCGCGGGCCACAAGGGCCCGCTGTTGCGGTGCAATATAGTCACCAAGCGGCAAGACGCAATGCCAAATGGCGCCGGCGAAACCCGGCCGGAAGCGCGTCCCGGTTCATGTAAAAAGCGTGACAAATACAACGGCCTAGCGGTCAAAACGGGCCTTGCATCCGGGGCCGGACGGCGCGACGATGGGGGGCGGCTAATGGGGAATTAGCGTGCGCAGTCCGATCGCCGTTACGAATCAGCGCCGGGTGCTGTGCGTGTTTCCGCACTACACGCCGGCATTCGGCACCTTCAATCACGCCTACCGGCTGATGAAAGGCGTGCGCGCTTTCATGCCGCCGCAGGGGCTGCTGCTGATCGCGGCCTATATGCCCGAGAGCTGGCCGGTCCGCTTCATCGACGAGAACATCGCCCGGGCCACGCCCGCCGATTTCGCCTGGGCCGACGTGGTGGTGGTCAGCGGCATGCACGTGCAGGCCGAGCAGATCCACGACATCACCGCCCGCGCCCACGCCGCCGGCAAGCCGGTCATGCTGGGCGGGCCGTCGGCCTCGGCGTCGCCGGAGATGTATCCGGACATCGACTATCTCCATGTCGGCGAGATGGGCGACGCCACCGATGCGATCATCGCGCTGGTCGACAAGAGCGCGGCACGGCCGCCGGCGCCGATGCGTTTCACCACCCAGGAGCGGCTGCCGCTCACGCAGTTTCCGATCCCGGCCTACGAGCTCATTCCGCTGCGGCACTACCTGATGCTGACGATACAATTCTCGAGCGGCTGCCCGTATCTCTGCGAGTTCTGCGACATTCCGGGCCTCTACGGCCGGCAGCCGCGGATGAAGACGCCGCAGCAGATCACCGCCGAGCTCGACGCGATGCGCAAGCAGCCGCATCCGCCGGTGGTCTATTTCGTCGACGACAATTTCGTCGGCAACCGCAAGGCCGCCAAGGACATGCTGCCGGTCCTGGTCGAATGGCAGAAGCAGAACCACTATCCGCTGCAGTTCGCCTGCGAGGCGACGCTCAACATCGCCAAGCAGCCGGACATCCTCCGGCTCATGCGCGAGGCCTCGTTCCTCGGCCTGTTCGTCGGCATCGAGACGCCGGAGGCGGACGCGCTCAAGGCCATGCGCAAGGACCAGAACAACGCCGTGCCGATGATGGAATCGATCCGCACGCTCAACAGCTACGGCCTCGAAGTCACCTCCGGCATCATCCTCGGGCTCGATACCGACTCGGACGACACCGAGGCGCGGCTCAAGGATTTCATCGACATCTCGCAAATTCCGATGCTGACCATCAACCTGCTGCAGGCGCTGCCGAAGACGCCGCTGTGGGACCGGCTCAAGAAAGCCGACCGGCTGGCGGACGATCCCGGCCTGGAAAGCAATGTGCGGTTCATGCGGCCGTACGACGAGGTGGTGGCGACGTGGCGGCGCTGCATCGGCTACGCCAACGATCCGGAGCGGCTGTTCGATCGGTTCAAGCACCAGGTCGATTCGACCTACGTGAACCGGATGATCGCGCCCGCCAAGGGCAAGCTGAACTGGGCGAACCTGTCGAGCGGGGCCGTGCTGGCGTTCCGCGTTTTCTGGCACATCGGCGTGCTGTCCGACTACCGCAAGCCGTTCTGGCGCGCCGCGCGGCACGCCATGAAGCGCGGCCAGGTCGACGCCGTGCTCGGCATCGGCTTCATCGCGCATCACCTGATTCAGTTCACGCGCGAGGCGCTGCGCGGCGAGCAGAACGCGTCGTACTACTCGACCAAGGCGCGCAGCGACCGTGCCGCGAGCCGCGCCATGGGCCCGGACGGGCTGGCGCCGATGCGCAAGTCGGCGTAGCGCCTCACGCTCCCGACACGCGGCTCCACGGCCCCCAGGTCACGCCCTTCGGCAAGGCCTCGTGCAGCATCATCATCTCGCCGACGGTCTCGGACGTGACCAGGCCGACGAGCTTGCCGGTGGCATCCACCACCGCGACCGCGGGCACCGATTTCTCCTGCAGCATGCGGAACGCCTCGTCGAGGCACTGGCGCTGGCCGAGCGTCGGCAGGTTTGTCGACATCGCCTCGGCGACGCGCGCGTCGGGCCCGCGTTCCTTGACCGCCTTCATCAGGTCCTGACGCGACAGCAGCCCGACCGGCTTGCCGGCGCCGTCGAGCACCGGGAATTCGCTCTGGCTGGTGCGCAGCAGCGTCTGCACCGCCTCGTCGACATGGGCCTCGGGCGTGAGCGTGGCGTACTGCGTCATCATCGCGGTCGACACCGGCACGCCGCGCGACATCGCCCGCAGCGCCACCGCGTGCGCCTCGCCGGCCGCCGCGAGATAGACGAAGATCGCGATGAAGATCAGCATCGGATTGTAGAACAGCCCGAGGAAGCCGAGCGCGAAGGCGGTGCCCTGGCCGATCATGGCGGCGATCTCGGTCGCGCGCACGAAGCCGAGCCGCGACGCCAGCAGCGCGCGCAGCACCCGGCCGCCGTCCATCGGGAAGGCCGGGATCATGTTGAACACGGCGAGAAAGAGGTTCACGGCCGCGAGCTTGTCGATCAGCGACACCTGCGGGTTCTCGACCGCGGCGAGGCTGCCGGTATCGAGGTGGCCGCTCCCGACGATCAGCAGGACGATCGCGATCGCGACGTTCACCAGCGGGCCCGCGATCGCGATCAGGAATTCCTCGCGCGGCGCCTCCGGAATGCGCTCGAGCCGCGCCACGCCGCCGATCGGCAGCAGCGTCACGTCCGGCGTCGCCACGCCGAACGCGCGCGCGGTGAAGATGTGGCCGAACTCGTGCGCCACCACGCAGGCGAACAGCAGCAGCATGAAGATGAGGCCCTGCCAGGCCTCGGTCGCGCCGCCCGACGCCCAGCTGGCGGCGAAGATCCAGCCCAGGAACAGCAGGAAGGTGATGTGCACGCGGATCGCGGTGCCGGCGATGCTGCCGATATTGAGCGACCAGGACATGAAGGTCTCCCGTGGAATTTCAGGCCTTTAGGTAAGCTTTCGTGCCGCGTTTGCGAGTGGCGGCGGCTGGCCGTTTCGTGGCAGAATCGCCCGAATTTCGAGGTGGAGGCCATGGCGGAGAAACTCACCGGGGCGGCCCGCAAGGCGGCGCTCGCCAAGCTCAAGGGCTGGAGCGAGGTCAAGGGCCGCGACGCGATCAGCCGCAAGTTCGCGTTCGAGGACTTCAACGCCGCCTTCGGCTTCATGGCGCGGGCCGCGCTGGTGGCCGAGAAGCTCGACCACCATCCGGAATGGTTCAACGTCTACAACAAGGTCGAGGTCACGCTCGCGACCCACGATGCCGGCGGCGTCACCGAGCGCGACGTGGCGCTGGCCGAGGCGATGAACCGGCTCGCCGAGGCGACCGGTCTGAGCTGAGGCCGGCAAGATGCGGCCTTGCGCAACGGGATCGCTCTGACCATCTAGCATCCGTTTGGGTCTCACCGGAGCCGACGACCATGCCTTCCGACCGTACCGCAGCCTGGGACGATGTCCGCGGCAGCCGAGCCGATGCCGGCCGCGCCGCGCGCGACGAGGCGCGGGTGCGCCGCGACTTCTGGGGCAAGACCAAGCGGGTGGCGGCGCGGCTGCCGTTCGCCGAGGACCTGCTGGCGGCCTATTACTGCGCGTTCGACCAGGCGACGCCGCTGCACGTCAAGGCGGCGCTGCTCGGCGCGCTCGCCTATTTCGTGATGCCGTTCGACTTCGTGCCGGACATGCTGCCGGTGCTGGGCTTCACCGACGACGCCGCCGTGCTGATGGCGGCGCTGCGGATCGTGTCGGGGCACATGCTGCCGGCGCACCGCGACGCCGCGCGCGCCGCACTGGCGCGCATCAAGGGCGGTAAGGCGTAAAATTCCGCCTTACGGCTTCACCACCAGCTTGCCCATCACCTTGCGGTCCGAAAGCGCCTTGAGCGCGGCCGGCAGCTCGGCCAGCGGGTAGACCTTCTGCACGTGGCACGACAGCTTGCCCTCGGCGCACCAGCGCGAAAGCTGGGTGATCGCGTCGTGGTATTCGTGCGATTCGCGGCGCACCCACTGGCCCCAAAACACGCCGAGGATCGCGCAGCCCTTCAGCAGCACCAGGTTGAGCGGCAGCTTCGGAATTTCGCCGGCCGCGAAGCCGACCACGAGATGGCGGCCCTTCCAGGCGAGCGAGCGCACCGCCGGCTCGCTGTAGGGCCCGCCGACCGGATCGAACACCACGTCGATGCCGTGCTCGCCGCCGAGCCGGCGCAGCGCATCGCGCAGATTCTCCTTGTCGTAGTTCACGCCCTCGTGCGCGCCGTGGCTCTTCGCGAACGCGACCTTCTCGTCGGTCGAGGCGCAGGCGATGACGCGCGCGCCCATCTGCCGGCCGAGCTCGACCGCCGCGAGGCCGACGCCGCCCGAGGCGCCGAGCACGCACAGCGTCTCGCCGGATTTCATCTCGCGCGCGATGCTTGAGCGCGTGATAGGCGGTGCCGTAGGTGATGGTCAGCGCGGCGGCGCGCTCGAAGTCGAGGTCGGCGGCGATCCTGACCAGTTGATCGGCGGCGACCGCGATGCGCTCGGCGGCGGCGCCGAAATTGGAGTAGCCCATCACGCGGTCGCCGGGCTTGAGCGCGGTCACGCCGGCGCCGACCGACTCGACCGTGCCGGCGAACTCGCCGCCCGGCGAGAACGGGAACGGCGGCTTGGTCTGGTACTTGCCGGCGATGATCAGGGTGTCGAAGAAGTTCAGTCCGGCGGCGGCGACCTTCGCCACCACCTCGCCGGGCTTGGCGACCGGGTCCGGCGCATCGGTGAGTTCGAGGTCGTCGGGGGTGCCATAGCGGTGGCAGAGAAATGCTTTCACGGGCGGTTATCGGCGCTGGAGGACGGGACGGGCGTTCTATCATGCGCCGGGATCGGCGGCAAAAGACTGTAAACACAGGCGAATTGGCCTTGGCGAAACCGGCCCCAGCGCCTTCACATTGCCGAATTCGCTAACTATTCCATGGCATTGGTGGGCTTCGGACATTGTCGAGTTGTTTTGTCACGGAGGAGGGGCCGATGACGGTCATCCGAAAAATCACGGCCGCATCGCTGATCGCAATCGCGACGTGCTTTGCGTCGGCGGCTTTCGCGCAGCAGCAGGCCACGGCGCCGGCCGGCGACAACCAGCCGACGTTGCTCGGCCAATACGGCGACTGGGGCGCCTACACGGCGACGCCGGGCGGCACCAAGGTCTGCTTCGCGCTCGGCAAGCCGAAGGCGACCAAGACCGAGCCGGCCGGGCGCAAGCGCGACCAGCCCTACATCTTCGTGTCGACGCGTCCGACCGAGAACGTCAGGAACGAGGTGTCGGTGATCATCGGCTATCCGTTCAAGAGCCAGTCGGACGCCACCGCCGAGATCGGCACCACCAAGTTCGCGATGTACACCCAGAACGACGGCGCCTGGATCAAGAACGTGGCCGAGGAGGCCCGCATGATCGACGCCATGCGCAAGGGCGCCGACCTGACCGTGAAGGGCACGTCGGGCCGCGGCACCGCCTCGACCGACACGTACTCGCTCAAGGGTCTCGCGCAGGCGATCGAGCGCATCGAGCAGGAATGCAAGTGAGCGCGTTGCGCGTGACCGCGCGATGATCCGCGTCGGCATCGGCGGCTGGGTGTTCGCGCCCTGGCGCGGCGTGTTCTATCCGAAGGGGCTGCCGCAGGCGCAGGAACTCGAACTACGCCAGCCGGCACCTGACCTCGATCGAGATCAACGGCACGTTCTACCGCACCCAGAAGCCCGACAGCTTCCGCAAGTGGGCGGACGAGACGCCGGACGATTTCGTGTTCTCGCTCAAGGGCCCGCAGTTCGCCACCAATCGCCGGGTGCTGGCGGAGGCGGGCTCGTCGATCGAGCGGTTCTTCGCCAGCGGCGTGCTGGAGCTGAAATCAAAGCTCGGCCCGATCCTGTGGCAGATGGCGCCGACCAAGAGGTTCGATCCGGACGATTTCGCCGCGTTCCTGGCGCTGCTGCCGCCGAAGCTCGACGGCAAGGCGATCCGCCACGTGGTCGAGGTGCGGCACGAGAGCTTCCTGGTGCCGGCGTTCGTCGAGCTGTTGAGGAAGCATGCGGTCGCGGTGGTGCTGGTGGAATCGGACAAGCATCCGTTGATCGCCGACGTCACCGGCGACTTCGTCTATCTGCGCCTGCAGGGCACGTCCGAGAAGGTGAAGACCGGCTATCCGCCGGCGGCGCTCGACACCTGGGCGAAGCGGGCGAAGACCTGGGAGGCGGGCGGCGCGCCGGACGATCTTGAAGCCATCGGCAAGAAGCCCGCCAAGGCGAAGCGCGACGTGTTCGTCTACATGATCTCGGGCGCCAAGGAGCGCGCGCCGGCCGCCGCGATGGCGCTGATCGAGCGGGTGAAGTGATGGCACCGCCGGTGGTCCCGTCATGCCCGGCATTTCCTGCGTCATGCCCGGCCTTGTGCCGGGCATCCCGCTTAGGATGGCACCGTGGCTCCCTAAGCGGGATGGCCGGGACGAGCCCGGCCATGACATGCGAGAGAGCATTGCCCGCCGTCGATTGGACGCCATGTATGGTACAAACCGCATTCCAACCTGTGACCTGATGACCGAACCGCTGCAAACCGCCGACCTTTCCTCGTCAGCCCCCGCGGGCTTCGTCGAGAAGACGCCGCTCGAGCGCTACGTGCCGCCGAAGAAGCCCTCGCTGGTCGGGCTGTCGCGCGCTGCGCTCGCCGACGCGCTCGGCGAGATCGGCGTGCCGGCGGCGCAGCGCAAGATGCGCGCGCAGCAGCTCTGGCACTGGATGTATGTGCGCGGCGCGACCCGCTTCGACGCAGATGACCAGCGTGTCGAAGGATCTGCACGCGGTGCTCGACCGGCACTTCACGCTGGCGCGCCCCGAAGTGGTTGCCGAGCAGGTTTCCGTCGACGGCACGCGCAAATGGCTGCTGCGGCTGCCGGGCGAGACCGACGGCGAGCGGCCGCACGAGGTCGAGTGCGTCTATATCCCGGAGACCGACCGCGGCACGCTGTGCGTCTCCAGCCAGGTCGGCTGCACGCTGACCTGCTCGTTCTGCCACACCGGCACGCAGCGGCTGGTGCGCAACCTCACGCCGGGCGAGATCGTCGGCCAGGTGATGGTCGCGCGCGACCGGCTCGGCGACTACGCGGGCGTCGAGAAAGCGAAAGGCCCGGGCCTGCCGACCGAGGGCGACCGCTTCGTCTCCAACATCGTCATGATGGGCATGGGCGAGCCGCTCTACAATTTCGAGGCGGTGCGCGACGCCATCCTGGTGATGGCGGACGGCGACGGCATCGCGATTTCCAAGCGCCGCATCACGCTCTCGACCTCGGGCGTGGTGCCGATGATCGCGCGCGCCGGCGAAGAGATCGGCTGCATGCTGGCGGTGTCGCTGCACGCGGTGCGCGACGACCTGCGCAACGAACTGGTGCCGCTCAACCGCAAATATCCGATCGCCGAACTGATCGACGCCTGCCGCAACTATCCGGGCGTGTCCAACGCGCGGCGCATCACCTTCGAATACGTGATGCTCAAGGGCGTCAACGACACGCTCGCCGACGCCAAGGCGCTGGTGAAGCTGCTCAAGGGCATTCCGGCCAAGATCAACCTGATCCCGTTCAATCCCTGGCCCGGCACCAAGTACGAGTGCTCGGACTGGGACGAGATCGAGAAGTTCTCCGAGTACATCTTCAACGCCGGCTATTCGTCGCCGGTGCGCACGCCGCGCGGGCGCGACATTCTCGCCGCCTGCGGGCAGCTCAAGAGCGCGACCGAGAAGCTTTCGGCTCGCGAGCGCATGGCGCTGCGCGCGATGGCGATGACGGATTGACCCGCCGAAATGGAAAATCTCGTCCGCCTGCTTCTGCGCTTCATCCTGGTGCCGCTCGGCTACTTCGCGGCGGTCGTGGCCGGCACGATGGTGATCGTGTTCGGCTCCTGGAAGCTCGGGCAGGTCGACATGGCGAGTTCCGAAGGTCACGCCATGGCGATGTTCGGCTATGTGTTCGCGGCGCCGATCCTGCTGGTGACGCTGCTTGAGCGTGATGTGGATGCCGGCCTCGATCGGCGTCCTGTTCGCGGAAGCCTTTGCGGTCCGCTCCTGGATGTTCCACGCCGCCAACGGCGCGGCCTCGGCCTGGATCGGCTGGAGCCTGTTCGGCTATGTCGACGACACCCGCACGGCGCTCACCAGCCCGACGGCGGTGATCGCGGCCGGGCTGGCGGCGGGGATGGCCTATTGGCTGGTCGCCGGCTGGAGCGCGGGCTTCTGGAGGCCGGTATTCGGCGGGCCCGAGCCTGCCGTCGCGCCGGCGCAGAACCCGCAAATCCGTTAGGAAATTCTGCTATAAGTGTCGCCGAGCGAGTTCCCATGGCCCTTCGATCGAGCACGCATTCCCGGATGTTCTCGCGCGCGGCAGGCATCGCCTGCCTGATCGCGCTCGGCGTGCTGCTGGCCGGCTGCGACAAGTGCGGCGATTGGCCGTGGTCGCCCGCGGGCGGCACCCAATCCTGCCGCCAGGGCCCCAAGCCGCAATGACCAAGCCGCAGTGATTCGCTACCGCACCGACTGGCGGCCGATGAATCGGCGCGGCCTTCTGGCGGCGCTCGCCGTCGCGGTGGTGGTCGGCGTGATCTTCGGCCTCTGGCCCGATCTCGACCTCAAGCTCGCCGCGCTGTTCTACGATCCCGACCGCCACGGCTTCTGGCGCGCGCCCGATCCGACCTTCATGCGGCTGCGCAACATCTGCATCTGGCTGATCACCATCATCGCCTGTTCCGCGGGTCTCGCGATCGTCATCAAGCTCATCCGCCCGGACTGGCCGATGGTCATTCCCGGCCGCGCCGTCGTGCTGATGCTGACCACGCTCGCGCTCGGGCCGGGCATCGTCACCAACGTCCTGCTCAAGGAGCACTGGGGCCGGCCGCGCCCGATCGACGTGGCCGAGTTCAAGGGCGACGAGCATTTCCGCGCCTGGTGGGACCCGCGCGGGGACTGCCGGCGCAACTGTTCGTTCGTCGCCGGCGATCCGTCCGCCGCGTTCTGGACGCTCGCGCCGGCGGTGGTGGCGCCGCCCGCGGTGCGCGATGTTCGCGGTCGGCACGGCGCTCGTGTTCGGCGCCGGCGTCGGCCTGCTGCGGATGGCGGCCGGCGCGCATTTCTTCTCCGACGCGATGTTCGCCGGCGTGTTCACGTTCCTGGTGATCTGGGCGATGCACGGCGTGCTCTACCGCTGGCGGCGCACCCCCATCACCGACAAGGCAGTGGAGCGCGCGATCGCGCGCCTGCGCGGGCGCTGACGGCTATTCCGGTGTGGTACGGCCGCCTTACCGCCTGCTGCGCTTCTTCTTCACCCGCTTCGAGCGGACGGACATCTTCTTCTTGGCGCAGGCCAGGCACTTGCAGCCGATCGGCTTGATGAAGGTATCGATGTAGTCGCGGCCGTAGTGATAGGTCAGCTCGGTGTCCGGCTTGATGTTCTTGATCGCGCGGATCTTGATCGTGTGGCCGACGAAATAGACCTCTGAGTTCGGCCGGCACGAATGATTGATGTAGCGCGCCAGGTTCCGCCGGCTCGACCCGTCGATGGTCCAGCGCGAATTGAGCTCGAACATGTAGCGGTTGTCGCGCTCGTCGGCGGTCGCGGTGTCGATCTTCGGCCCGGTATAGCGGATGATGAACTGGCCCTTCTTGATCGGCACCTGCGTGAACAGCCCGAGCCCGGCCCGCGCCCGGCCGAGATGCAAGTGACGCGACGGAATCAATCTTGAAGGCATGCTATCAAGGCGGGTCTTACGTCGATCAAGGGCGTCGAATCACGACACTGGTTCACTGTTTCTGATAATCGGGCGGATGCGAATTGCAACAGACAACCGGGCGATTGGTGGCTGGAGCCACAGGAGAATGGGCGGCCGGCTTGAGCGGGCGCTCGTTCGAGCGGGTCCGTCCGCGTCCGGTCTGAGGCAGGCTTAGCGTGCAGGGTTACGACGTCATCATCATCGGCGCGGGTCACAATGGGCTCGTCTGCGCGGCCTATCTCGGCATGGCCGGGCTGAAGGTGAAGGTGCTGGAGCGCCGCGGCGTGGTCGGCGGCGCCGCGGTGACGGAAGAATTTCATCCGGGCTTCCGCAACTCGGTCGCCGCCTACACGGTGAGCCTGCTCAATCCGAAGATCATCCGCGACTTGCGGCTCCATGAGCACGGCCTGCGGATCGTGGAGCGCCGCGCGCAGAACTTCCTGCCCGCCGCCGACGGCCGCTATCTGCTCGCCGCCGAAGGCAGGACCGAGCGCGAGCTGGCCAAGTTCAGCGCCCGCGATGCCGAGCGCTACGGCGCCTTCAACCGCGCAGCTCGACGCCTGCGCGGACGTGCTGCGCGATCTCGTGCTCGAAGCGCCGCCGAACGTCGTTCGCGGCGCATCGCCCGCCGGGCTCGCCGAACTGCTCAAGGCCGGACGGCTCGGCAAGCGGCTGCGGCGGCTGCCGGCCGAGGACATGCGCGCGCTCTACGACCTGTTCACCAAATCGGCCGCCGACTATCTCGACGGCTGGTTCGAGGGCGATCTGGTCAAGGCGCTGCACGGCTTCGACGCCATCGTCGGCAATTACGCGAGCCCGTATACGCCCGGCACCGCCTATGTGCTGCTGCATCATGCGTTCGGCGAGGTGAACGGCAAGAAGCGCGTCTGGGGTCACGCCGTCGGCGGCATGGGCGCGATCACGCAGGCGATGGCGCGCGCGGCCGCGAGCCACGGCGTCGAGATCGAGACCGACGCGCCGGTGCGCGAGGTCATCGTCGAGAAGGGCAGGGCCTGCGGCGTGGTGCTGGCGGACGGGCGCGCGCTTCGCGCCGCGGCGGTCGCCGCCAATGTGACGCCCAAGCTCCTCTACACCGGGATGATCGCGCCCGATGCGCTCGATGCGGATTTCCTGCGCCGCATGCAGGCGCTGGCGCTGCGGCTCCGGCACCTTCCGCATGAACGTCGCGCTGTCGCGGCTGCCGGATTTTTCCGCGCTGCCGTCACGGGAGCCGATGGACCACCACACCGCGGGCATCATTCTCGCGCCGTCGCTCGCCTACATGGACCGCGCCTACACGGATGCGCGCGCGCATGGCTGGAGCCGGGAGCCGATCGTCGAGATGCTGATCCCGTCGACGCTCGACGACACGCTGGCGCCGCGCGGCGCGCATGTCGCGAGCCTGTTCTGCCAGCACGTCGCGCCCGATCTGCCGGACACGGAACGCGAGCGCGTCGCCGACCTGATGCTCGACACGGTCGAGCGCTATGCGCCGGGCTTCAAGGCCAGCGTCGTCGGCCGGCAGGCGCTCGGCCCGCGCGATCTCGAAGCGATGTTCGGGCTCACCGGCGGCGACATCTTTCATGGCGCGCTGTCGCTCGACCAGTTGTTCTGGGCGCGGCCGGCGCTCGGCTACGCGGATTATCGCGGGCCGCTGAAGGGCCTCTACCATTGCGGCGCGGGCGCGCATCCGGGCGGCGGCGTCACCGGCGCGCCCGGCCACAATGCCGCGCGCGCGATCATCGCCGACCGCCGCTGGCGGTGGCTGCGCCGCCGATAGTCGCCAGGCTGGAACGCCTTAGTTTCGTCGCCCGCCCGGCCCCTAATCGGCAACGGGTCGCGGGGCGCGCGCATTGTCATGGCGGCGGCAGCAGGGCTATGCTGACCATCGCATTGATTGCCTGAGGGAATTGGCTTGGCGCGGCTCTTCATCAGCCATTCGAGTGCCAACAACGCGGCCGCGCTGGCGTTGCGGGACTGGCTGTACGAGCAGGGCTTCAAGGACGACGTCTTTCTCGACATCGATCCGACCCGCGGCCTGGTCGCGGGCGAACGCTGGCAGGAAGCGCTGAAGCAGGCGGCCGACCGCTGCGAGGCGGTGCTGTTCGTGGTCTCGCAGGCCTGGCTCAGCTCCAAATGGTGTCTCGCCGAATTCCTGCTGGCCAAGAGTCTGCACAAGCGCATCTTCGGTCTCATCGTCGAGCCGGTGCCGGTCGCGCAGCTGCCGGTCGAGATGACCGCCGAGTGGCAGCTTTGCGAACTGGTCGGCGAGGATCGCTTCCGCACCTTCGAGGTCGATGTCGGCAAGGAGCACGCCAAGGTCGCGTTCCGCGAAGCCGGCCTCGACATGCTGCGGCGCGGACTGCAGCGCGCCGGTCTCGACGCCAGAAGCTTTCCGTGGCCGCCGCCGAACGAGCGCAACCGCGCGCCCTATCGCGGCTTGCGCGCGCTCGATGCGCAGGATGCGGCGATCTTCTTCGGGCGCGACGCCGCGATCGTGCGCGGGCTCGATCGCATCCGCGGTCTCGCCGAGAGCGGGCTCGAGAAATTCCTGGTCGTGCTCGGCGCGTCCGGCTCGGGCAAGTCCTCGTTCCTGCGCGCGGGGCTGTGGCCCAGGCTCGCGCGCGACGACGTCAACTTCCTGCCGCTGCCGGTGATCCGGCCGGAGACGGCGGCGATCAGCGGTCCGTCCGGTCTCGCGGCTGCGCTCGCCGGCGCGTTCGAGCGGCTCAACGCACGGCGCACGCCGGGCGCCATCAAGGAGGCGCTCGCCGAGGGCGCGGCAGGCCTCGGGCGCCTGCTCGACGAGCTTTGCGACCTGGCGAAGAAGCGGCTGGTCGGGCTGAACGAGGCCGCCGCCGAACCGACTGTCATCCTGTCGCTCGACCAGGCGGAGGAACTCTACAACACCGAGGGTGCGGCCGAGGCGACCAAGTTCCTGGAAGCGCTCGCCGGCGTGCTCGGAGCGCCGGGCCGGCGCATCCTCGTGCTCGCCACCATGCGCTCCGACCGCTACGAGCTGCTGCAGGCCGATCCGCACCTGACCGGGCTGAAGCAGGACCTGTTCAACCTGCCGCCGATCGCGCCCGCCGAATTCAAGAGCGTCATCGAAGGTCCGGCGCGCCGGATCTCCGAAGCCGGCGGCCAGCTCGGCATCGACCCGGCCCTGACCGAACAGCTGATCGCCGATGCGCAGGGCGCCGACGCCATGCCGCTGCTCGGCTTCACGCTCGAGCGGCTCTATGCCGACTACGGCTCGGCCGGCCGGCTCGGCCTGATCGAGTATGAGAAGATCGGCGGCGTGCAGGGCTCGATCGTCGCCGCCGTCACCGGCGCGCTCGCCGAACCGACCCGCCCGCCGGCGATCCCGGCCAAGACCGACGAGCAGTATGCGGCGCTGCGGGCGGCCTTCATTCCGTGGCTGTGCGCGCATCGATCCGGACACCGGCGCGCCGATGCGGCGGGTGGCGAAGATCGCCGAGATCCCGGAGCATTCGCGCGCCGTCGTCGAGCGCCTGGTCGCCGCGCGGCTGCTGCTCGCCGACCGGCGCGACAAGATCGACGTCGTCGAGGTGGCGCACGAGAGCCTGCTGCGGCGCTGGCCGACGCTCACCGCCTGGCTCCAGGCCGACGCCCACGATCTCAAGCTGGTCGAGGGCGTCGAGCGCGCGGCCGCCGAGTGGAGCAACAATGCGCGCCACGAATCGTGGCTCGACCATCGCGCCGAGCGCCTCGCGGCGGCCGAGAAGCTCGCCGCGCGGCCCGACTTCCACAAGCGGCTCGGCGAGGACGGCGTCGCTTATCTGACGGCCTGCCGCGCGCGCGAGGAGGCCGAACGCAAGGAGCGCGAGGAAGCGCTCAAGCGCGAGCAGCAACGGCTCGCCGAGGTTGCGGCCGCGCAGGAGCACATGGCGGCGGCGCAGGCCCGCACCGCGCGGCTGCAGCGCACCGGCCGGTTCACGCTCGCTGGCGCCGGGATCGCGGTGATCATCGGTCTGGTGGTCGGGATCTGGCAGCACCGCACCAACCTGTCGCTGCAATCGTTCCTGCAGGCGCGCCAGGTCGCGCTCGATCACGCGCAGGTCAATCTGGTCGCCGAGCTCGGCGCCATCGAGCGGCTGCGCGGCAACATCGACGGCGCGCTGCGGCTCGCGACCTACGCGGCGCGCCGCGATCTCGGCTTCGAGCAGAAGGACCGCGCGGCTTCGCCGGCGCCGGCCGCGCTGGCGGCGGCGGTGTCGCAATCGGCCTGGAGCCGGCTTCTGAGCAAGCACGATGCCGAGCTGTGGTCGGCGCAGTTCAGTCCCGACGGCGTGCGCATTGTCACCGCCGGCCGCGACAAGACCGCCCGCATCTGGGACACCGCGACCGGCCAGGAGTTGATGGTGCTGAGCGGGCACGAGAACACGCTCTATACGGCGAGCTACAGCAGCGACGGCACGCGCATCGTCACCGCCTCCTGGGACAAGACCGCGCGCATCTGGGATGCGAAGACCGGCAAGGAGCTGATGGTCCTGCAAGGCCACGAGGGCGGCGTCTGGTACGCCGCATTCAGCCGCGACGGCACGCGCGTGGTCACCGGCTCGGCTGACAAGACCGCGCGCATCTGGGACACCGCCACCGGCCGGGAACTGGCCGTGCTCAAGGGGCATACCGGCGCGGTGCAGTCGGCGGTGTTCAGCCCGGATGGCAACCACGTCGTGACCGCCTCGGGCGATTGGAGCGGCCGCGTCTGGGACGCCAACACCGGCAAGGAGACCATGCGCCTGAGCGGTCATGGCTCGGTACTGTGGAACGCCACCTACAGCCCGGACGGCAAGCGCATCCTCACCGCGTCCGGCGACACCACCGCGCGGCTGTGGGACGCGGCGACCGGCAAGCAGATCACCGTGCTGCGCGGGCATCAGGCGCTGGTGGAGACCGCGGTGTTCAGCCGCGACGGCACGCAGATCGTCACCGCCTCGGGCGACAAGACCGCGCGCATCTGGGATGCCGCCACCTATGAGGAACTGGCGATCCTGCGCGGCCACGAGGCGCCGGTGGTGTCGGCCGAGTTCAGTCCCGACGGCACCATGATCGTGACCGGCTCGGAGGACAAGACCGCGCGCGTCTGGGACGTGGTCGCCGCCAAGGGCCGGGGCATTGCGATCATGCGCGGCCACGACGACCAGGTGTTCTCCGCCGAATTCAGTCCCGACGGCGCACGCATCGCCAGCGCCTCACGCGACAAGACCGCGCGCATCTGGGAGACCAGGACCGGCCGGCAAATGGTGGTGCTGCGCGGCCACGAGGGCGCGGTCAACACCGTCTCCTTCAACAACGACGCGTCGCGGGTGGTGACGTCGTCGTTTGACGACACCGCGCGCATCTGGAACGCCGCGACCGGCGCGCCGATCCTGACGCTGAAGGGCCACAGCGACACGGTGTGGTCGGCCGACTTCAGCCCGGACGGCAAGCGCGTGGTCACGGCTTCCGCCGACAACACCGCCCGGGTCTGGGATGCGGCGACCGGCCAGGAGCTTCTGAAGTTCGAGAAGCATGGCAACGAGGTGAACTACGCAGCTTACAACCACGACGGCTCGCGCGTCGTCAGCGCCTCCGACGACAAGACCGTGCGAGTCTGGGACGCCAATACCGGCGAGGAGATCGCGGTGCTGCGCGGCCACGGCGGCGGCGTCCGGTCGGCGTCGTTCAGCCCGGACGGCACGCGCGTGGTGTCGGCCTCGGTCGACAGCAGCGCGCGCATCTGGGACGTCGCCAGCGCGACCGAGGTGTTCGTGCTGCGCGGCCACGGCGGCGGCATCAACTCGGCGGTCTATGGCCCGCGCCTGAACCGGATCGTCTCGACCTCGGCCGACCGCACCGCGCGCATCTGGGATGCGTCGAGCTACAAGGAGATCGCGACGCTCTCGGGCCACACCGACACGCTGTGGGGCGCGACCTTCAGCGCCGACGGACAACGGCTGGTCACCGCCTCCGCCGACAAGACCGCGCGCATCTGGGACGTGCGGCCGACCACCATGGCGACCAAGGACCTGCTCGCCGACGTCTGCACCCGGCTCCTCGGCGGCGTCACCACCATGACCCGCGACGAGATGCGGATCGCGGGCTTCCCGGACAGCACGGCGGCGATCGACGTCTGCGCCGGGGACTACGAGCAGCCGCTGCAGGTGGCGGAGGCGGGGAAGTAGCCGGCGCCTGGCCGAATCCGCCGCTTGCACCCGACCTTATTCCCCCTATAGTCCGCGCGCTTTTGGCTGCTTAAAGCGGCGCTCCCTGGTACGGATTTGTCATGGCTTCGCGCGACGTGAAAAAGGTCGTCCTCGCCTATTCGGGCGGGCTCGATACCTCCATCATCCTCAAGTGGCTGCAGCAGACCTATGGCTGCGAGGTGGTCACCTTCACGGCCGATCTCGGCCAGGGCGAGGAGCTCGGGCCCGGCACGCGAGAAGGCGCTGCTGCTCGGCATCAAGCCGGGCAACATCTTCATCGAGGACCTGCGCGAAGAGTTCGTGCGCGACTACGTGTTTCCGATGTTCCGCGCCAACGCGCTGTACGAGGGCCAGTATCTGCTCGGCACCTCGATCGCGCGGCCGCTGATCGCCAAGAAGCAGATCGAGATCGCCGCGAAGGTCGGCGCCGACGCGGTCGCGCACGGCGCCACCGGCAAGGGCAACGACCAGGTGCGCTTCGAGCTCGGCTACTACGCGCTCAATCCGTCGATCAAGATCGTCGCGCCGTGGCGGGAGTGGAGCTTCAAGGGCCGCAACGAGCTGATCGAGTTCGCGCGCGCGCACCAGATTCCGATCGCCAAGGACAAGGAGGGCGAGGCGCCGTTCTCGGTCGACGCCAACCTCCTGCACTCGTCCTCGGAGGGCAAGGTGCTGGAGGACCCGGCGCAGGAGGCGCCGAACGTCGTCTATCAGCGCACGCTGTCGCCGATGGAGGCGCCCGACAAGCCCGTCGACGTTCGCGTCGGCTTCATGCGCGGCGATGCGGTGAGCCTCGACGGCAAGCCGATGTCGCCGGCCGCGCTGCTGACGAAGCTGAACGAGCTCGGCAAGGCGAACGGCATCGGCCGCATCGACCTGGTCGAGAACCGCTTCGTCGGCATGAAGTCGCGCGGCGTCTACGAGACGCCGGGCGGCACGATCCTGATCGCCGCGCACCGCGCGATCGAGTCGATCACGCTCGACCGCGGCGCGGCGCATCTCAAGGACGAGATCATGCCGCGCTACGCCGAGCTGATCTACAACGGCTTCTGGTTCGCGCCGGAGCGCGAGATGTTGCAGGCGCTGATCGACAAGAGCCAGGAGCACGTCGAGGGCGAGGTCCGGCTCAAGCTCTACAAGGGCAACGTGATGGTGACCGGGCGCCAGAGCGCCAAGTCGCTCTATTCCTCCGACCTCGTCACCTTCGAGGACGACCGCGGCGCCTACGACCAGAAGGATGCCGAGGGCTTCATCAAGCTCAATGCGCTGCGGTTGCGCACGCTCGGCCAGCGCCGGAAGAAATCCAAGGATTGAAGTCGGGCTACTGCTCGAACTTCAGGTTGGCGGCCTTGACGACGTCGGCATGAGCCTTGATGTCCTCGTCGATCAGCTTGCGGAACGCCTCGCCGGGGCGGCCGTCGGGGTTGTAGGCGATGGTCTTGAGCCGGTCGCGCACGCCCGGGTCGGCGATCGCCTGTTGCAACGCCGCTTCGAGCTTCTGCACGATCGCGGGCGGCGTGCCGGCCAGCGCGAACGCGCCGATCCATTGCATCCGCACCTCGATGTCGGCGAACCCTGACTCGATCACGGTCGGCACATCGGGCAGCTCGGGCAGGCGGCTCGGGCCGGTCATCGCGATCGCGCGCAGCTGGCCGCCCTTCGCCAGCGGGAGCACCAGCGGCGGATCGGAGAATCCGAACAAGGTCTGCCCGGACGCGATGCTGAGCATCATCTCGTTCGTGCTCTTGTAGGGGATCAGCGTTCCGGGCATGCCGGTCTTGAGCTTGAACAGCTCGGCCGGGATCGTGAAGGCCGGCGACGAGGACGGATAGTTCGACTTGTCGGGGTTCGCCTTGGCGAAGGCGACCAGCTCCTTGAGCGAGCCGATGTTGTGCTGCGCCGAGGCCGCGATCGTCAGCCAGTACGAGCCGAGCAGCGTGAGCGGGATCAGCGTCCGGGTCGGGTGGAACGGCAGGTTGGCGTAGATCGCCTGCGAGATCGCGAGTTGCCCGATCGCGCCGACCACCAGCGTGTAGCCGTCGGCCGGCTGGCTCTGCGCATAGACGACGCCGAGCTGACCGCCGGCGCCGGGCTTGTTCTCGACGATCACCGGCTGGCCGAGAATGTCGGACAGCTTCGGCCCGACGATGCGCGCCACCAGGTCGTTGCCGCCGCCGGCGGCGAAGCCGACGATGATCCGGATCGGCTTGCTCGGGAAGCTCGCCGCGCTCTCCTGGGCGGCGGCCCGGCTCGCCGGCGACGCCAATAGCGCCGTACACGCGAACAGCATCGTCAATGCACGTGCAGGCCGGATCGTTCGCATGGACTGTCTCCGTCTCTCCCGGCGCATAAGGTTGATCAATGGTATCAGCGCGGGCCGCCGCAGCAAGCCGCCGTGCCGCCGCAGGCGAGCAATCGCCTTTCGAACTACCGCTCATTACGTTCGGGCGGTATGCTGCCGGACGACATCCCGCCATTGAGAATCCCATGCACTTCGGCGTCTTCGATCATCTCGACCGCACCGGCGGCACGCTCGCCGACTACTACGAGGACCGGCTGCGCATTACAGAGGCCTACGACCGCGCGGGCTTCTACGCCTATCATCTGGCCGAGCACCATTCGACGCCGCTCGGCATGGCGCCGTCGCCGAGCGTGTTTCTGTCGTCGGTCGCGCAGCGCACCAAGACGCTTCGCTTCGGGCCGCTGGTCTGGGCGATGCCGGTGCATCATCCGCTGCGGCTGATCGAGGAAATCTGCATGCTCGATCATCTGAGCGGCGGCCGGCTCGAGATCGGGTTCGGGCGCGGCTCGGTGCCGATCGAGCTCGAATATTACGGCGCCAAGCCGGACGACGCGCAGGAGATCTACACCGAGTCGGTCGCGATCGTGATGAAGGGGCTGACCAGCAAGGTGCTCGACCATCAGGGCAAGCATTTCTCCTTCCGCGACGTGCCGATGGAGATCGCGCCGCTGCAGCAGCCGCACCCGCCGGTCTGGTACGGCGTGCACATGCCCGACAGCGCCGAGCGCGCGGCGCGAAGGAACCTCAACGTGGTGAGCCTCGATCCGCCGGCGGAGACGCGGCTGTCGATCGAGCGCTATCGCGAGATCTGGCCGCAGGCGAATGCGGCCTCGACGCCGTTCCCCAAGCTCGGGCTCGGCCGCTTCGTGGTGGTGGCGCCGACCGACGCCGAGGCCCTGGCGCTGGCGCGGCGCGCCTATCCGGTCTGGCACGCGAGCTTCACGCATCTGTTCCGCCGCCACAACCGGCCGCAGTCGCACCCGCGGCCGACCACCTTCGATGCGGTGATGGAACGCGGGCAGGGGATCGCCGGCTCGCCCGCGACGGTCGCGGACGTGCTCGGCCAGCAGCTCGACCATACGATGTGCAACTACATGGTCGGGCAGTTCGCGTTCGGCGATTTGACGTTGCAGGAATGCCTGCGCTCGATCGGGTTGTTCGCCGACGCGGTGATGCCGGTGTTGCGGGCGCGGGCGGCGGTTGGGGAGAAGGCGATTGCCGGCTGACCTGCGCTCTCAGTCGTCATGCCCGCGAAAGCGGGCATCCAGGCTCCTCCGGCGCAGCGCTGGGTCCCCGCTTTCGCGGGGACGACAAGCGAGAGTGACGGCCGCGTTGCGGCCTCCGCTCACGGTTGCTATCGTCGCGCCTTGAAAACTCCCCAGGAGCGACGGCGTGAGCGTGCTTGAACGAGATCAGCTTCGCCTGTCCGCGGATGTCGGCGGCACCTTCACCGACACCGCCGCCTTCGACGAGACCACCGGCGAACTCAAGCTCGGCAAGACGCTCACCACGCCGCACAAGCTGGTCGACGGCATCGAGGCCGGCGTCGCCAAGGCCGGCGCCAATTTCCGCGCCGCGACGCTGTTCCTGCACGGCACCACGGTCGCGATCAACACCATCCTGGAGCGCACCGGCGCGCGCTGCGCGCTGATCACCACGCAGGGCTTCCGCGACATCTACGAGATCGGCCGCGTCAACCGGCCGGAGTCCTACAACCTGTTCTTCAAGCGGCACGAGCCGCTGATCGACCGCGAGCTGCGCTACGAAGTGCGCGAGCGCATGGACGCGCAGGGCAAGGTGCTGATCCCGCTCGACGAGAACGAGGTGCGCGCGGTCGTCGCGGATGCGGTGAAGCAGGGCGTGCAGGCGATCGCGATCCTGTTCCTGCACTCGTACCGCAATCCCGCGCACGAGCAGCGCGTGAAGGCGATCGTGCAGGCGAGCCATCCGCAGCTGTTCGTCACGGCTTCGCATGAATTGTCGCAGGAATACCGCGAGTTCGAGCGCACCTCGACCGCGGCCGCCAATGCCTATGTCGGGCCGCGCGTGCGGCGATACCTGGGGGAAATGGGCGAGCACCTCGATGCGGCAGGCTTCGGCGGCGAATTTCTGATCGTGCAGTCGACCGGCGGGCTGTTCGGCGTCGACGAAGCGCAGAGCGCCTGCATCAAGATGCTGGAGTCGGGGCCGGCCGCGGGCGTGATCGGCACCAAGGCGCTGTGCGACAGCATCGGCATGACCAACGCGATCGCGTTCGACATGGGCGGCACCACCGCCAAGGCCGGCGTGATCCACAACGGCGAGGTGCTGATGATCGGCAGCGCGCTGATCGGCGGCTACGCCACCGGCCTGCCGGTGCAGATCCCGATGATCGACATCCAGGAGGTCGGCACCGGCGGCGGCTCGATCGCGCGCGTCGAGACCGGCGCGTTGCATGTCGGCCCGGAAAGCGCGGGCGCGCAGCCCGGCCCGGTCTGCTACGGCCAGGGCGGCACCGAGCCGACCATCACCGACGCCAACCTCATTCTCGGACGGCTCGGCGCCGACCGCTTTCTCGGCGGCGAGATGCGCTTGGATCTCGAAGGCGCCAAGCGCGCGCTCGACGCGCGCGTCGCCAAGCCGCTCGGCCTCGACCTCACGCAGGCGGCCGACGGCATCCTGCGCATCGCGACGACCAAGATGTCGCACATGGTGCGCTGGGTGACGACCGAGCGCGGGCTCGACGCCGCCGACCATGTGCTGGTCGCCTATGGCGGGGCGGGGCCGCTGCATGCCGCCGCGGTGGCGCGCGAGCTGCGCATCGCCAGGGTGGTGATCCCGCGGGCGCCGGGGCATTTCTCCGCCTACGGCATGCTGGTCGCCGACCTGCGGCGCGATTTCGTCAGCACCTGGTTCAATCCGCTGGCCGAGGCGCCGTTCGCCTTGATGGAGGAGATCTACGCCGGCATGGAGCAGCGCGGCCGCGCGGCGATCGCCGACAGCGGCCTCGCGCTCACCGGCGTGACCGTGCAGCGCGCGGCCGACATGCGCTATGTCGGGCAGGAGCACGCCGTGACGGTCGAACTGCCGGCCGAATTGTTCCGCGCGCAGGACCGCGACGGCATCAAGCGGCGCTTCGATGCGGTGCACGAGACCCGCTACGGCTATTCGGCGCCGGCCGAGAAGGCCGAGATCGTCAGCCTGCGCGGCGCCGTCACCGGGCTGCTGCGCAAGCCGGCGTTCGAGCCGATCGCCGCGGGCGAGGCCGAGCCGCCGGCGGCGGCGTTCCGCGGCACGCGGCCGGTGTACTTTACCGAAGCGGGCTGGGCCGACACGCCGGCCTGGCACCGCCCGGCGCTGACCGGCGGCAACCGCATCGCCGGACCGGCGCTGGTCGAGGAATACGCCTCGACCACGGTGGTGCATCCGGGCGATGTGCTGACGGTCGACGCCTATGGCGACCTGGTCATCGAGATCAAGCGGAGCTGACGATGGACGCCGAAGTCAACAAAGAAAAACGCCGCGCGTCGCATACCGACCCCGTCACCACCGAAATCGTGCGCAACGGTCTCATCGCCGCGACCGAGGAGATGAAGACCAACCTGATGCGCACCGCCTACAACATGATCATCTACGAGGCGCTCGACTTCACGGTCGGGCTGTTCGACGCGCAGGGCAACACCGTGTCGATCGGGCTCGGCCTGCCGATGTTCATCCGCGGCATGAGCGACACCGTGAAGGCCAAGCTCGACCACTACGGCCCGGAGAACCTCGAGCCCGGCGACATCCTGCTGACCAACGACGCCTACATCACCGGCAGCCATCTCTATCACATGACCTTCACCATCCCGGTCTTCTGGGAGGGCGAGCTGGTGGCGTTCTCGTGCTGCATGGCGCACTGGCCGGACGTCGGCGGCACGCTCGACGGCGCCACCACCGACATCTTCTCCGAAGGCCTGCAGATGCCGATCGTGAAGATGTACCGGAAGGGCGTGATCAACGAGGAACTGCTCGAGATCATCAAGATGAACGTGCGGCTGCCCGAGCGCGCCATGGGCGACTTCCGCGCCCAGATCGCCGCGGTCAAGACCGGCGAGCGCCGCTTCCTCGAGATGCTGCAGAAATACGGGCGCGACGCGGTGCTCGGCGGCATCGAGGCGATCATGGAGCACAGCGAGGCGCGCGCCCGCGCCCGCGTCGCCGAGATTCCGGACGGCGTCTACGAGGCCGAGTCGTTCATGGACGACGACGGCATCTCGGTCGGCCAGCGCGTGCCGATCAAGGTGAGGGTCGAGGTCAAGGGCGACCGGATGAAGGTCGACCTCACCGACGTGTCGAAGCAGGTGCAGGGCTTCTACAATTCCGGCGAGACCGCGGGCCGCTCGTGCTGCCAGGTCGCGTTCAAGTGCCTGACCTCGCCGCTCGAGCTGCCGATCAACGACGGCCAGTTCCGCGCGCTCGACATCGTGCTGCCGCCGGGCCGCGTGGTCAGCGCGGTGAAGCCCGCCGCGATGCGGATGTGGATGACCTATCCGATGACGGTGATCGACACGATCTTCAAGGCGCTGTCGCCGGCGATCCCCGATCAGGTGATGGCCGGCCACCACGCCGACCTCGTGGTCGGGCGCGTCAACGGCCGGCGGCCGAAGGACGACAGCTTCTACATCTATCTCGGCGGGCTGATCGGCGGCGGCTGGGGCGCGAAGCACAACAGCGACGGCCGCAACTCGACGATCGCGATGAACGACGGCGACACCCACAACGGGCCGTCCGAGCAGGTCGAGGCGAAATATCCGCTGCTGGTCGAGCGCTATGCGCTGCGGCCGGATTCCGGCGGCGCCGGGCGCTTCCGCGGCGGGCTCGGCTGCGAGCAGGTCGTGCAGGCGCGCCACACCATCCGCTTCAGCTCGCAGATGGATCGCGTGAAGTGCAAGCCGTGGGGCCTCGAAGGCGGGCTCTCGGCGCTCGGCAACGGCGTCGCGATCTCGCGCTTCGGCGAGGACAAGGAGCAGCGCTTCCACAACGGCAAGGCGCTCAACCAGGTGCTGCAGGCCGGCGACGCCTACATTCTGCGATCCGGCGGCGGCGGCGGCTTCGGCTCGCCGCTGGAGCGCGATCTCGCGGCGCTGGAGCGCGACGTGCGCGCCGGCTATGTCACCAAGGCGGCGGCCGAGCGGGACTACGGCGCGGTGTTCGAGGCCGGCTCAGACAAGATCGACGCCGCCGCGAGCGGGAAGCGCCGCGCCGAGATGCGCGCGCAGGGACTGCCGAAGGACGAGCCGATCGCCGACACCGGCGTGCCGATACCCACGACGGGGCATCAGCATCACCACGACCAGGCGCACGAGCGGCTCACCGAAGAAGAGCGCGTCGCGCTGGCGATGACCGGCCGGTGCTGTTCGTAGTTCTTTTGTCGCAGCGGTGAGGCTGGCTCCGTAACCCTCTCCCCTTGTGGGAGAGGGTGGCGAGCGCGTAAGCGCGAGCCGGGTGAGGGGTCAGCGTGCGAGATAGGCGCCGACCCCTCACCCGGTTGCCTCGCTGCGCTCGGAACCACCCTCTCCCACAAGGGGAGAGGGTCAGCACCGAGTGCGTTGCGCGATTTTCGAAATTCAATTCTAAGCTCGCCCGCGCCGCCGCGCAGCGGCGTCGGCTGCTCGGCGAGCATCGCCTCGACCGCCGCGCGGGTCGCGGCGGCGTCGAGGCCGTGCTCCGTAATCAGGTCGCGGCAATCTTCCATGATCGCGTCGGCGTCCTGCATCATCTTCAGCCGCTTGAAATCGTCGTCATGGTGGATGCCCATGCTCTCGCCGACGATCTCCAGCAGGTTCATCACCCGGAACGGATAGTCGCGCTCGTGCGCGCACAGTTCGCGGTGGTCGGCGTGATAGACCGCGACCAGCGCGTCGATGCCCGCCTGCTCGGCGGCGTTGAGCTCGTTGGTCTGCAGCTCGCGGCGATAGGCCGGCAGCGCGCGGAAATAGTTCGCCATCATGCCGACCGCGGGCTGCTTCAGGTCGACCAGCTCGATGCCCGGCACCGCCTGCAGCATGTCCTCGGCGGCCTTCACCACGCCCGGGATGCCGGGATGCTTGTGCAGCGCGACCCGCATCTCGACGCGCTTCGTCAGGTGCGGCTTCAGCCGGTCGAGATAGCGGTTGAGGAACAGCATGAACGGCGTCATCTCGAACGGCTTCGCGCCGCGCGTCTTCTCGATCGTCGGCAGCGTGGTGTCGTTGAACTGCGTGTTGCAGCTCGGGCACCAGGCCAGCACTTCCTTGGTCTTGCTGGCGGCGAGCTTGTCCATGGTGGCTTCGGCGAAGCGGCCGGAGGTCGCGACGTCGCCGGTGCGCATCTGCACCACGCCGCAGCAGTGCGACGGCCCGCCCAGCACTTTGTAGGTGATGCCGAGCGTGTCCATGATGTCGAGCGCGAGCAGCGCGATGTGCGGCGTCTTGAGCACGTTGCAGCCGGTGTAGAAGATGAAGTCCGGCGCCACGTCGGGCGACGGCCGCGTGTCGGGCTTCTGGCCGAGCCGTGTGAGCACCGCGTCGTCGAGCTGCATGCGCGAGATCGCCTGCACTTCGCGCGCGACCTTGCGGAAGCCGTCGACGCCGCCCTTGCGCTGCGCGGTTGGCGCCAGGTCGTGCTGCGCCATCTTCACGCGCGCCATGTTCAGCATGAAGCGCGGATTGACGCCGTAGTCGCAGGCCTTGACGCACTCGCCCGACAGCACGCAGGCGTTCGCCCACTTGCGCGAGGCTTCCGGCCCGTCGCCGGTCTTCAGGATCTGGATGATGCCGGTGATGACGTCGACCGGCGCGGCCTTGACGCCGCCCGGCCCGGTGACCGGGCAGACCTCGACGCATTTGCCGCAGCGGGTGCAGGCGTCGGCCATCTGATCGGCGCGGGCGGCGAGGGCGGCTTCGAAGGACTCGAGCATGGGGCGCAGACTATCGGCAAACCGCCGTCAATTGAAGGCCTGACGCTGCTTCGGCTGGTTCCCGTGCGAGCGGTTATCCAGGCTTGCGAGGCCGGGCCGCCGCCCAACGGTTGTCGCGGCCGATCGGCCGTGACAACATCAAAGCGCCTCATTCCTGGCAGGTTTCGGGACCCATGCCGATAAGAAAGCCGGTAAGAAAGATGCTGCGTCAGACATATGCCGCGTAAGAAATTTGCCTGGGCCGATCTGCCCGACGAGCAGCTGCTCAAGCGTCGCCTCAGCAGCCTCAGGGTCACGGTCGAGGGCAGCTGGCTCGAAGACTGCGTCCAGAATCTCCACGACGAGCTCGCCGAGCGGGGGCTGCGGGTCCGGCCCCATGTCTGGATCTCGAGCGAGTGGTTCAGCCCGGACAGCACGCCCGGCATCGCGATCCCGTTCTATCTGGCCCATCCGCGGCTGATGCGGCTGGAAAAGAAGATGATCATCGACGTCGAGGGCGGCACCTGGTCGGAGTGCATGAACATTCTCCGGCACGAAGCCGGCCATGTCATGCAGCACTCCTATCAGCTGCAT
The DNA here is from genome assembly GCA_963749815.1 of uncultured Alphaproteobacteria bacterium. Taxonomy (GTDB): domain Bacteria; phylum Pseudomonadota; class Alphaproteobacteria; order Rhizobiales; family Xanthobacteraceae; genus VAZQ01. The sequence continues at coordinate 107,991 of CAVVON010000038.1, forward strand.
CGCCGCCGCCGCTGGCAGCAGTTGTTCGGCCCGTCCTCGCAGCGCTATCCGCGCTATTACCGGCCGAACCCGGCGAGCCGGCATTTCGTCCAGCACCTGCGGCTGTGGTATGCGCAGAGCCATCCGGACGAGGACTTCGCCGAGACGTTCGCCGTGTGGCTGCGGCCGCGCTCGACCTGGCGGACGCGCTATGCGGGATGGCCGGCGCTCGAGAAGCTCGAATATGTCGACGAGCTGATGGCGGAAATCGCCGACCAGCGTCCGCTCCTCACGCATCGCGAACGGGTCGAGCCGCTCAGCGAGCTGACCCAGACGCTGGCCGAGCACTACAGAAAGAAGCAGGCGATCTACGCCTTCGACACGCCGAAGACCTACGATCGCGATCTGCAGCGGCTGTTCTCTTCCGATCCGCGGCATCAGCGCTCGCCGGCGGCCTCGGCGTTCATCAGGCGCCACCGCGCGAGGATCAGGCAGGTGGTCGCCCGGTGGACCGGCGAATACCAGCTCACGCTCGATGCGCTGCTTCACGATATGATCGTGCGGTGCCGCGAGCTCAATCTGCGCGCGGTCGGCTCCGAGCGGAAGCTGGTCATGGAGTTCACCGTCCTGTTGACGGCAAAGACGATGCATGCGCTGATCGGGCCATCGCGGCGAAGGTGGATCGCGCTATGAAACCGGTTCGCGTCCTGGTGCTCATGCATCCGGAACTGATACCTCCGGATTCGGTCAAGGGCTACACCGAGCAGCAAATCAATGAATGGAAGACCGAATACGACGTGGTGCACACGCTGCGCGCCGCCGGCCACGACGTTCGTCCGCTCGGCGTCACCGACGAGCTCAAGCCGATCCGCGACGAGATCGACGATTGGAAGCCCAACGTCGTGTTCACGCTGCTCGAGGAATTTCACGGCGAAGCGATCTACGACCAGAACGTCGCGAGCTATCTCGAGCTGAAGCACGTTCCGTATACCGGCTGCAATCCGCGCGGCCTGATGCTGGCGCGCGGCAAGGGCCTGTCGAAGTCGCTCGTGCATTACCACCGCATTCCGGTGCCGGCCTTCGCGGTGTTTCCGATGCGCCGCAAGGTCCGCCGCCCGGCGCGGCTCGCGTTGCCGCTGATCGTCAAGAGCCTGAGCGAGGACGGCTCGTACGGCATCTCGCAGGCATCCGTCGTCGACACCGACGACAAGCTCGCCGAGCGCGTCAGCTTCATCCACGAGCGGATCGGCACCGCCGCGATCGCCGAGCAATATATCGAGGGGCGCGAGCTCTATGTCGGCGTGCTCGGCAACGAGCGGCTGCGGGCGCTGCCGGTCTGGGAGCTGGAATTCCGCAACCTGGCGCAGGGCGCCTGGAACATCGCGACCGAGAAGGCCAAGCACGATCCCGACTACCAGGAGCGCCGCGGCATCTATCACGGGCCGGCCAAGAACCTCGAGCCGGAACTCGCCACCCGCATCCAGCGGCTGGCGAAGCGCATCTACCGGACGCTCGAGCTCGACGGCTATGCCCGCATCGATTTCCGCCTCGCCGCCGACGGCACGCCGTATTTCCTCGAGGCCAATCCAAATCCCGAGATCGCCGAGAGCCAGGAATTCGCCACCGCCGCCAAGCACGACGGCATCGCCTATCCGGACCTGCTGCACCGGATCATGGGGCTCGGCATCAGCCGCGCAACGGCGGCCGGGATCGCGCTCTGAGCGAATTGCTTCGCGCGCGCTACGCCGTCACCGCGATGCCCTGCACCTCGATCAGCATCTCGGGCTGCGCGAAGCCCGCGACCGTGATCGCGGCGCTCGCCGGGAAATCCTTGCCGAACAGTTCGCCGCGCAGCTCGGTCATGCGGGTGGTGTAGCGCGCGTCGATCAGGAACACCGTCATGGTGACCATGTCGGAGAGCTTGGCGCCGGCCTCGGCCAGCGTCTTTTCGATGTTGCGGAAGGTCTGCTTGAACTGGGCGTCGAAATCGCCGGCCAGCGATTTGCCGGTGTCGTCGACCGCGCCGGTGTGGCCGGCGAGCCAGAGCATGCGCTGCGTGCCCTCGGTGATGACCACCGGCGAGTAGGCGCGCTTGACCTGCCAGGTGCCGCGAACGAACGATTTTTTCATGGCCATGTTCCTCCAAAAAATCCGTGTGGTGAGCGTATGCCGAGCCGCGTGCTCGGTCTGCTCTCTCTCCCGCTTGCGGGGGAGAGGTGGAGAGGGGGCGCGCTTGCGTGAATCCTCGTGTATGCCCCCTCCCTAACCCTCCCCCGCAAGCGGGGGAGGGGACGCACCGAGTTCGCGGCCAGGCTGCGGGCCCTAGCGAAAGCCGTACTAAGCCCCGCCGTTCTGCCGGATCGTGCGCCACACCACCTCGGGCGTCGCCGGCATCTCGATGTGCTTCACGCCGAGATGCGACAGCGCGTCGACGATCGCGTTCGCGACCGCCGGCATCGCGCCGACGCAGCCGGCCTCGCCCGCGCCCTTGACGCCGAGCGGATTGGTCGCGGTCGGCACCGGGTTGCTCTTCACCTCGACCGCGCTCATGTCGGTCGCGCGCGGCATCGCGTAGTCCATGAACGAGCCGGTGACGAGCTGGCCTTCCTGGTCGAAGTGGATGTCCTCCATCAGGATCTGGCCGACGCCCTGCGATACGCCGCCGACGATCTGGCCCTTGAGCAGCAGCGGGTTGAGCACGGTGCCGACGTCGTCGACCACGCTGTAGCGCGTGATCTGGGTGGTGCCGGTCTCGGGATCGATCTCGACCTCGCAGATGTGGCAGCCGTTCGGGAAGTTCTGCACCGGCGCCGCCCAGGTGGCGGTGGCGAGCAGGCCCGCCTCCATGTCCTTCGGCAGCCTGGCCGGGTCGAACGCCTCCTTGGCGACCTCCTGGATCGTCAGCGTGCGGTTGGTCTTGGTGCTGGAGAGAAGCCCGTCCTCGAACTTCACGTCGGCGACGTCGACCTTGAGCAGGTGCGCGGCGATCTGCTTGGCCTTGGTGACGATCTTCTCGGCCGCGAGCTGGCAGGCCGAGCCGCCGATGGTCGCCGAGCGCGAGCCGCCGGTGCCTTCGCCGATGAACACCTGGTCGGTGTCGCCCTGGACGTAGTGCACGTTGTTCGGATCGATGCCGAGATGATCGCAGACGATCTGCTTGTAGATGGTCTCGTGGCCCTGGCCTTGCGTCACGCTGCCGGAGAACAGCGTCACCGCGCCCGACTTGTCGAAGCGGATCTCGGCGCCCTCGAAGCCGTTGGCGGCGGCGCGCTCGATGGTGTTGGAGAGGCCGATGCCGGCGAGCCTGCCGCGCTTCTTCGCCTCGGCGCGGCGCTTCTCGAAGCCCGCCATGTCGGCGAGCTTGAGCGCCATGTCCATGCTCTTTTCGAATTCGCCGGTATCGTACGTGAAGGTGAGCGCGGTCTTGTAGGGCAGCGCGTTGGGCGCGATGTAGTTCTTGCGGCGCAATTCGGCCGGATCGATCTTCAATTCGTCGGCCGCGAGATCGACCATGCGCTCGATGATGTAGGCGGCCTCCGGCCGGCCGTTGCCGCGATAGGGCCGCACCGGATTGGTGTGGGTGAACACCGCGGTCACGTCGGCGTGCGCCGCCGGCAGATGGTAGACGCCGGCGAGCGTGCCGATATTGCCGGTGAACGCATTCATGCCGGTCTGCAGATAGGCGCCGATCGCGGCGGTCACTTTCACGCGCAGGGCGAGGAACTTGCCGTGCTTGTCGAGCGCGAGCTCGGCCTCGGTGACGTTGTCGCGCGCCTGCGCGTCGCCGAGGAACGCTTCCGAGCGCGTGCTGACCCATTTCACCGGCCGTCCGACGGTCCTGGAGGCGAGCAGCACCAGCGCGACCTCGTTGTACACCGCCGACTTCATGCCGAAGCTGCCGCCGATGTCGCCCGCGATCACGCGGATGCGGCTCTCCGGCACCTTGATGATCGGCGCCAGCTCGGCGCGGAACGGATGCATCCTCTGCAAGCGTGGTGTAGACGGTGTAGCGGCCGTCGGTCGAGGTGTAGTCGCCGATGCAGGCGCGCGGCTCCATGGTGGCGGCGGTGACGCGGTTGATGACGAAGCGGTGCTTGATGACGTGGTCGGCCTTGGCGATGGCGGCGTCGGTCGCGGCCTTGTCGCCGAACAGTTGCACGAAGCCGATGTTGTCGGGGCAGCCCGGCCACACCGCCGGCGCGCCGGGCTTCGAGGCGTCGGCGGTCGAGATCGCGGCCGGCAGCGGCTCGTAGTCGATCTCGATCAGCTCGGCGGCGTCGAGCGCGCGGTGCAGCGTGTCGGCCACCACGAACGCGACATAGTCGCCGACCCAGCGGACCTCGTCCTTGACCAGCGCCGGATAGGGCGGCTTGAACGGGGTGCCGTCGCGGCGCTTCAGGCCGTCCGGCACCGGCAGGTCGCCCCAGCCGGAGGCCTGCCAGTCGGCGCCGGTCAGGACCGCGAGCACGCCCGGCGCGGCCTTGGCCTTGGCGGTGTCGATCTTGCGGATGCGGGCATGGGCGTGCGGCGAGCGCAGCACCGCGCCGTAGACCATGCCGGGGATCGCCATGTCGCCGACATAGCGGCCGCCGCCCTTGAGCAGCCGCGGATCCTCGAAGCGGGACACCGATTGACCGATCGCGAATTCACCCATTTCCAGCCCTCGAACGTCAGCAATGATTGCGGGAGATTTATCGCAAAGCCCGGCGGCGATGGCTACCCGCCCCAAACCCTCCTCCCGCGAGCGCTGCGAGCGGTGGGGAGGGTCGGCGCACGAAGTGCGCCGGGGTGGGGGGTGCTTCGTCTCTTTCGCAAGCGGCCCCCCACCCCCGACCCCTCCCCACCACTTCGCTTCGCTCGTGGGGGGAGGGGAGCCGAAACATCGCTGCGCGTGATCAAAACGCAGACAAGCATCGCTCGCGTGCGATTTGTCCCGGCATTGACCGGCCGGACGGATGCGCCACAATGTCGGACCGAGAACAAAGAAGAACCCGATGTTGAAACGCGTTTCCTCCGGCCAGCCCGACACCGTCACCGCACCCGGCGATTGCATCGCCCGCGCCCGGCAAGTGGGGCCGCTGCTGGAATCATGCGCGGCGGCGACCGAAGCGGAGCGGCAGGTCGCGGCCGACGCCATGGCGGCGCTGCACGAGGCGCGGCTGTTCCGCATGCTGATCCCGCGCTCCTGCGGCGGGTTCGAGCTGCAAGCCAGCGGACTACGTGCAGGTGATCGAGGAGATCGCCAAGTGGGACGCGAGCACGGCCTGGTGCATGTCGCAGGGCTCCGGCTGCTCGATGACCGCCGCCTATCTTGCGCCCAGCGTCGCGGAGAACGTGTTCGGCGACCGGCGCGCGGTGTTCGCCTGGGGCCCGACCGACGGCAAGCAGAAGGCGTACGCGGTGCCGGGCGGCTACCGGGTGACCGGCCGGTGGAGCTTCGCCAGCGGCATGATGCACGCGACCTGGGTCGGCGGCCACTGCATCATCGTCGAGCCCGACGGCAGCATCCGCATGGACGCGGACGGCAAGCCGCTCGACCGCACCATGGTGATGCCGAAGACGAGCGTGACGGTGACCGACGTCTGGCACGTCATGGGGCTCAAGGGCACCGGCAGCAATACGTTCTCGGCCAACGACCTGTTCGTGCCGGAGGACTACACGCTGACGCGCGAATCCGACGACGACCGGCGCGAAACCGGTCCGCTCTATCGCTTCACCACCTACCAGATGTTCGGCGTCGGCTTTGCCAGCATCGCGCTCGGCATCGCGCGCCGGATGCTCGATACCTTCGTCGGCCTCACCGCCGAGAAGCAGGCCTACCGGCAGGCCAAGGTGCTGCGCGAGAACGCCGTGATCCAGTCGCAGGTGGCGATCTGCGAGGCGAAGCTGCGCTCATCGCGCGCGCTGCTGCTGGAGACGCTGGAGCAGATCTGGGACACCGTGGCGGCGGGCGAGGCGCAGACGCTCGACCAGCGCGCTTCGCTGCGGCTCGCCAGCGTGTACGCGGCGCACCAGGCCAAGGACGTGGCCGACACCGTCTATCACGCGGCCGGCGCGACCGCGATCTTCGAGAGCAATCCGTACGAGCGGCGCTTCCGCGACCTGCACACGGTGATCCAGCAGGTGCAGGGCCAGTACAACAATTTCGAGATGGTCGGCCAGGTGCTGCTGGGGATGGATTCGAACACCAAGCTGATTTAGCGAGGTCGCTAACGAGGCCGCGTTCGTCAAGCCCGGCCTTGTGCCGGGCATCGCATCGGCGGGCACAGTGCTCCTAAGCGAGATGGCCGCGACAAGCCCGGCGCATGACGCGCGTGACCCACCGCTCGCAAGGGCGGAGCAGGCGACGCTCAGTAATTCACCGCGCGCTTCGGCGCCGCCGCCGGCGCGTAGCCCTTCGGCAGGTCGAACATGCCGCCCGGCAGCTTGTCGAAGAAGTCCAGCACCTCCGAGGTCTTCACCACGTCGGCGTACTTGGCGTTCATGTCGCACAGGTTGATGGCGTGGCTCGCCTGCGAGCGGTCGAAGCAGCCTTCTTCGGCCAGCGCGATGCGGTAGTTCAGGCTGAAGGCGTCGAGCACGGTCGCGCGCACGCAGCCCGACGTGGTGGTGCCGGTGACGATCACGCTGTCGCAGCCGAGCAGCGTCAGGTAGCTCGCCATGTTGGTGCCGAAGAAGCCCGACGGCTTCTGCTTGAGGATGACGATGTCCTGCGGCGCCGGGCGCGATCTCGGCGACGATCTCGTTGCCGTCGACGTTGGTGGCGGGCTTGGCCGAGCGGTCCTCGTCGGAGCGGTTGTTCTTCCAGGTCCAGCTGCCGCTGTCCCAGTTGTCCTCGCGCCGCACGCCGGTGGTGTAGATCACCGGGATGCCCTTCTCGTGCGCCTTGTCGATGAGCGACCTGAGGTACGGCATCGCGACCCAGGCGTCCTCGCCGCAGGAGTTGCGCCAGCGCTTGATCGATTCGAGGATCGGCATCGGCCGCTCGTCGCAGAACGCGTAGTTGACGTCGATGATCAGCAGCGCCGGCCGCTTGCCGAAGCCGTCGCGGGCGCCGTAGCCGGAGGTGTCGAACACCGCCTTGTCGCGCTCGGTGAGGAACTTGTTCCAGATCGGTTCAGACATGGTTTTTGCTCTCTTTGGTGGGCGTTCTCAGTCTAATCGTTTCAGCATGAGGCCGGGAGCGCTCACAAGCTCGAGCGCACGCTCTCGACGAAGCTCATGTCGATGATCTCGTCGTATTTGACGTCGGTCTTGAGGATGCCGGCCTCCATCACGACCGACTTGCCGGTGTCCCACGATGCACGGCTGATCAGGCCGTCCTTGCTCCACATTTCGTCTGCGAACGAGCGGTCGAGCGTGGCCTTGAGGTCCTCGAGCGGCATGGTCGGGAACTGCTTCTTGGCGATCTCGGCCGACTCGTCCTTGTTGGCGTAGAGGAAGGCGAGCGCCTTCACCATGCCGCGCACGAAGCCCTTCACCACCGCCGGATCCTTCTGGATCGAGTCGAGCCGGATGTTGATGGTCGAATAGGCGTAGGGGCCGAGCTCCTTCGGTACGTTGAAGAACGGCTCCGACCAGATCGAATTGCGCACGCCCTGGGTGATGAACGGCTCGGTCGAGCAGCCGATCTGCGCGCCGCGGCTCTTGACCACGGACAGCACGGCGGAGTTCGCGGTTTCCACCAGCGTCACGTCGTTCTTGGCGTCGAGGCCCCACTTCTTGACGAGGTAGCGGGTGATCGAGTTGGGCGTGCCGCCGAACTGGCTGACGGCGATCGACTTGCCCTTCATGTAGGCGCCGAAATCGCGGTCCTTCGGCTCCTGGCCCTTGGCGGCGCAGTAGTAGACGTTGCCGCGGTCGACGCAGTTGACCACCGCGCGCAGTTCCGCGCCCTTGGCCTTGGCGAAGGCGTTGTGCTCGGGCCCGCCGATGAACGCGAACGCCTGGCCCGACAGCACCGCGTTGGTGTGGCCGGCGCCGGTCTCGATGGTGAGGACCTTCACCGAGATGTCGGCTTCGGCGAAGTAGTTCTTCGCCATCGCGATATACATCGGCAGATAGCCGGTCGAATGCACCGGCTCGGCGACGATCAATTCGCGGACGGCGCCATGCGCGAGATAGGGCCGCGCCAGCGAGGCAACGCCGGCGGCCGCGGTCGCTGTCAGGAATTTGCGTCTGTTCATGGCATCCTCACTGGTGGGTTGGATTGCACGTATCTCGTCGCGAATTCGGTCAGTTCCCTCCCCTCGTTGTCGGGGAGGGCGGGGAGCGGGCCTTGCTTTGCAAGGCAGATCGAGTGACAGCGCTGGGCCCCTCCCCACAAGCGGGGAGGGGAACGCACCGAGAGCTTGGCTGCGTGCTTGTCCAGTCACTGCCGCACGCCCTTGCGCAGCACGCCTTCGAGCCACGACACCGTGGCGTACATGATGATCGCCAAGGTCGAGAGCACCAGCACCGCGACCCAGACCAGCGCGATGTCGTAGGTCTGGCCGGCATAGAGGATCTGCCGTCCGAGGCCGTGCTGGGAGGCGATGAACTCGCCGACGATCGCGCCGGTGAGCGCGAGCCCGATGTTGACGCGCAGCACCGAGATGATCCACGGCAGGCAGGACGGCACCACCAGCTTGCGGAATACCTGCCAGCGCGACGCGCCGAGCGAATAGAACAGCTTCTCGCTGTCCGGATCGAGCGCCCGCACGCCCGCGTAGGTGGTGATGGTCGAGACCACCACGGTCAGCGCGGTCGCCACCGCGACCTTGGAGGCGAGCCCCAGTCCGAACACCAGGATGATCAGCGGCGCGAGCGCGAGCTTGGGGATCGACTCCAGGCAGATGACGTAGGGCTGCACGATCGCCGCGTAGTTGCGCGACCACCAGAACGACAGCCCGAGCAGCGAGCCCGCGGTGGTGCCGACCAGGAAGCCCAGGATGGTCGAGCGGAACGTGAAGCTGATGTCGGTCCAGGCGTCGCCCTGGGTGAAGAAGATCACCATCGTCTCGGCGATCTTGCTCGGCTGCGACCAGAAGAACGCGTCGATCCAGCCCATACGCGCGCCGATCTCCCACAGCGCGATCACGCCCACCAGGATGCCGAGCTGCGTGGCGACCAGCGCCCAGGTCGGCCAGTCCCGCTGCACCGGCAGGCGGCGCACCTTGCGCAGTGCCGGCGCGGCGGCGGCCGGCGGCGTTGCGACCTCGGGCAGCGTGCCGACAACGGACGTATCCTGGACGGCCATCGGTCGCGTCTCCGGTCAGGCGGCGATCGGCTCGGAGGCCGGCTGGTTCACGTTGAGCAGCGTCATGCAGCGCTCTTTGATCGTCAGGAATTCGGGCGTGAGCGCGCTGGTGCGCACGCGCGGGCGCGGCAGATCGACCGCGATGGTCTCGATGACGCGGCCCGGGCGCGTGCCCATGACGTGGACCTCGTCGGACAGATAGATCGCCTCCTCGACGTCATGGGTGACGAACACCACGGTCTTGTGGAAGTCGGCCCACAGCGTCATCAGCCATTCCTGCATCTGCAGCTTGGTCTGGGCGTCGAGCGCGCCGAACGGCTCGTCGAGCAGGATCACGTCGGTGTCGAACAGGAGCGTCCGCAACAGCGCGGCGCGCTGGCGCATGCCGCCGGACAGCGAGTTCGGATAGAGATATTCGAAGCCCGCGAGCCCGTAGCGCTTCAACAGCGGCAGCGCGCGCGCGCGCGCCTCGGCGAGCGGCACGCCCTGGATCTCCATGCCGAGGATCACGTTGTCGAGCACCGTGCGCCACGGCAGCAGCAGGTCCTTCTGCAGCATGTAGCCGACGCGGCCGATCGTGCCGGTGGCGTCCAGTCCGTCGATCAGGACGCGGCCGCCGGACGGCTCCAGCAGTCCGGCGATGATGTTGAAGATCGTGCTCTTGCCGCAGCCCGACGGGCCGATCAGGCTGACGAAGCGGCCCTGCGGGATCGACAGCGTCACCGGCGCGAGCGCCTGGAACAGCCCGGTCGGCGTGCGAAACGCCATGCTGACCTGATCGACGACGAGCTTGGCCGTGGACGATGCGGGGGCAGGGGCCATGCGCGCTCCATCGCCGTGCCACGGCACGGAGTTCCCCCGCTCCCCGCGCGACTATATTACAAGAAGCGTGCCAGCCGCCATGGCGCTTGGCCGCATCGGCATCGGTGTTGATTGCACGCCGTGGTTGGTCCGGTGCCGGGAAATTGCCCGGTCATGCCCAATGTTTCGGCGGCGCTTCGCGAACTCCGACTCGTCATGCCCGGCCTTGTGCCGGGCATCCCGCTCAGGGAGGCACTGTGCTCGTCTTATCGGGATGGCCGAGACAAGCCCGGCCATGACGCGGAGAGAGCGAGTTTCGCTTGCAAAGTCACTTCGCCCCGGTGTCCGCCGCCTTGAGGATCGGCGACCAGCGCGCGATCTCGGCCTTCACGAACGCCGCGAACTTGGCCGGCGAGCGCATGTCGGCCTTGCCGGCAGCGAACCGCCGAGCTCGGCCAGCCGCTTCTTCACCTCGGGGTCGTCCAGCGCCTTGTCGAGCGCGCCGGCGAGCTTGTCGACGATCTCCTTCGGCGTGCTCTTGGGCGCGAAGATGCCGGCCCAGATGCTCATCTGGTAGTCGAGCCCGGCTTCTTTCGCGGTCGGCACGTCGGGCAGCGCGGCGAGCCGCTCGCCCTCGGAAATGGCGTAGGCCTTGATCGAGCCGCCCTTGACCTGCGCGGCGACGCTCACCGCCTGCTCGCAGAAGAAATCGACGTGGCCGCCGATCAGGTCGTTCATCGCCGGTCCGGTGCCGCGATAGGCGACCAGGTTCGGCTTGACGCCGGCCGACCTGATCGAACAGCAGGCACGCCATGTGCGACGACGAGCCGATGCCGCCGTGCGCCTGCTTCACCTTGTCGCCGTTCTGCTTCAGGTACTCGACGAATTCGCGCAGGTCCTTGGCGGGAAAATCCTTGCGGGCGACGATGACGGCGGGCGAGTTGCGCGGTGAAGCCGATCGGCATCGAAATCGCGCTCCGAGATCGTATTTGACGTTCGGCGTCAGCACCGGCGCCGACGACGTGCGAGCCCATGCTGCCGGCGAGCAGCGTGTAGCCGTCCGGTCGCGCCGCCGCCGACGCGGGCGCTGCCGAGCGTGCCGCCGGCGCCGCCGACATTCTCGATCACCAGCGTCTGGCCGAGCGACTTGCCCATCGCCTCGGTGACGATGCGCGCCACCACGTCGCTCGGTCCGCCGGCCGGAAACGGCACCACGACGGTGATCGGCCGCGACGGATAGGTTTGCGCCAGCGCGGCAGGCAGGCCGCAAAGCGAAGACAACGCGAGGCAGAATAGTCCCTTGAGCAGCGACGGCCGCATGGCTTTCTCCCGGCTTTTCTTATCGCTCGTAGCTAGACGGCGAGCTCTGCGCCGACAATGCCGCCTGTTGTCACGCGCGCGAACAGCTCGTCGTCGTGCGTGATCAGCACCGTGACATTCTGTTCGCCGTCGTGGACGTGCTTGAGCCAGCGCAACTGCCCGTTCACCGCCGGCACGTCCTCTTTCACCCACGGCGCCGCCTTGCCTCGGAGTTGCAGCACGTTCGCGAGGCTCCAGGCGGAATCGACGCTGTGCAGGATCTCGCGGCCCGATTGCAGCCGCATGTACACCATCTGCGAGTCGACGCTGTGACCCGGCGCGCGGATCAGCACCATGCCGGGCGCGACCGGATAATATTTCGGGTAGTCGAGCACGATGAAGCGGTCGATCGCGGTCTGCGCGAGCTTGAGGTGCGGCCGGTGCGGCGTGTTCATCAGGCAGTCGGCGGTGTCCATCGTGATGATGGTCTTGCGCGCCAGCGCCGCGAAGTTGGACGCGGTGACGACGCCGGCGACGTGGTCGGCATGGTGGTGCGTGAACACGATCAGCCGCGCGGCGTTGAGCGCGCGCTCGAGCTTCACGAACTCGTCCATGAAATACGGCTCGGGCTTGTCCGGGCTGAAGCTGTCGTGGGTCGCCTTGTCGAGCCCGGCATCGAGCATCACGGTGCAGTCGGGATAGACCACCTGGAAGGCGGTGCGCGGCATGGTGACGGGGGTGTCGTCGCCGCCGGCGATCACGAATTTCTTCGGCCGGATCGAGGCCGCGACCCGCACGCCGTTGACCGCGAGCGGCAGCGCACCCGGCGGGACGGCCGCGAGCGCGCGCACGGCCGCGAGATCGACGTCGAACGGCTTCTCGTTCACTTGCGGCCGCTGCAGCGGAGCATCCATGGTCGTCGCTCTTTTACTTACCGTCTCCGCTTGCTCGGTCTCCCTCTCCCACAAGGGGAGAGGGAAGGGCGTCGTGCCCGCGGCGCGCTTAACGCGCCACGGACGAGCTAACAATCACTCCGCCGCCACCTTGTGCGCCGCCGCCACGCCGCGCGCCTTCACCACCACCTTGATGGCGTCCTCGACGCGGTCCTTGGCGTAGCGGATCGCGGTCGGCAGGTCGTCGAGCGGGAAGGTGTGGGTGTGGATCTTGGTGGCGTCGAAGCGCTTCTGCTTCATGAAGGCTTCGGCGCGGTGCGTCGCGGTCTTGCCTTCGCCGCGGATGCCGTAGACGTAGATGTTGTTGCGCACGATGTGGGCGATGTCGACCAGCGCCTCTTCGTGCGGGAAGGCCGCGAGGCAGACCTTGCCGCCGCGGTTGACCATCTTGAGCGCATCGTTGAGCCCGCTGGGCGCGGCCGAGCATTCGAGCACGTAGTCGACGCCCTTGCCGCCGTTGAGGTCCTTCACGGCCTGCACCACGTCGTTCACCTCGCGGATGTTGACGACGTGATCGGCGCCGAGCTCCAGCCCGATCTTGAGGCGGTTGGCGCGCGTGCCGGTCAGGATCACCGGCTGCGCGCCCATCGCCTTCGCGACCGCGACGCCGAGCAGTCCGATCGGACCGGGGCCGGTGACGACCACGCTCTCGCCCGCGACCAGGCCGCCGAGCTCGGTGAGGCCGTACATCGCGGTGCCGGCGGTGACCACCAGCGTCGCCTCCTCGTCCGTCATCTCGTCCGGGATCGCGACCAGCGTGTTGATGTGGTTGACCTGGTATTCGCAGAAGCCGCCGTCGGTGGTGAAGCCGTTGGCGCGGTGGCCCTTGTCGACGTCGCCGTAGTTGAGCCCGTAGTTGTGGCAGGCGGTGTACATGCCCTCGCGGCAGCGCTTGCACTGGCCGCAGCCGGCGTGGATCTCGACGGTGATGCGCTGGCCGATCTTGTACTCGTCGACGCCGGGACCGAGCGCCACCACGGTGCCCATGTATTCGTGGCCGGGCGTGAAGTTCTTGTTGAACGCGTAGCCGCCTTGGATCGAGGCCGGCGGCCCGTGATAGATGATCTCGAGATCGGTCGCGCAGATCGCCACCGCGTCGATGCGCACCAGCACCTCGGCTTTCTTCGGCACCGGCACCGGCTTCTCCGTGAGCGAAAGCTGGCCGGGATCGCCCAGCACCCAGGCTTTCATCGTGTCGGGAACCGGGTAGTCCGTGTTCGTCTTCACTCCGGCGGGTGCGTACATCCACGTCTCCTGTGCGGGCTTTGTGCTATGTTAGCATGCTGACCGAAGCCGAAAGAAGCGATTTCAGAGACACTTGACCGCATGGCCGAGCCGACGACCGCGACGCTGACGATCTGCGACTGCCGCATCCGCCTGATGCGCGGCGGCAGCGGGCCGCCGCTGCTGTTTCTGCACGGCGCGGGCGGCGCCGGAACCTGGCTGCCGTTCATGGCCCGGCTGTCGCAACGCTTCGACGTGATCGTGCCGGAGCATCCGGGCTTCGGCGCGTCCGATACGCCGGAATGGCTCGATACCATCAGCGATCTCGCGAACTTCTATCTGGAGTTCCTCGACCGGCTCGACCTGAAGGGCGTCCACCTGGTCGGCAGCTCGCTCGGCGGCTGGATCGCGGCCGACCTCGCGGTGCGCAATGCGACCAGGCTCGCCTCGCTCACGCTGGTTGGCGCCGCCGGTATCCATGTGCCGGGCGTTCCGCAGGTCGATACGTTCCTGGCGAACGACGAGCAGCGCGTGCGCGATCTCTTCTACGACCAGGCGCTTGCCGACAAGGTGATCGCGCTCGCGGCCGGTCCGGAAGCCGAGGACATCTCGCTCAAGAACCGCACCACCACGGCCCGGCTGGTCTGGCAGCCGCGCAGCCACGATCCGCAATTGCGCAAATGGCTGCATCGAATCAATGTGCCGGCGCTGCTGATCTGGGGCAGCGACGACAAGCTGTTCCCGCGCGACTACGCCTTCGTCTACCGGGAGCTCATCCCCGGCTCGAAAGCGGTCGTGCTGCCCGAGTGCGGACACCTGCCGCACATCGAGAAGGCCGACGCCTTCGTCTCCGAGTTCGAAGCCTTCATCGGCGAACTGAGGATCGCGGCATGAAATTCTTCAACTTTCATCTGATGCCCTACCGGCACGCCGATCTCGACGCCATCGCCGCAAACGGCTCGGCCTGGGTGACGTTCTCGAACAGCCAACTACGATCCGCAGAAGGGCGCCGAACTCTATCACGAATATCTCGACCAGATGGAGCTTGCCGACCGGCTCGGCTTCGACGGCGTCTGCCTCAACGAGCATCACCAGACCGCCTACGGCATGATGCCGATCCCGGGCGTGCTTGCCGGTGCGCTGGCGCGTTCGGTCAAGCGCGCCAAGCTCGCGATCCTCGGCCGCGCGCTGCCGCTGGTGAACAATCCGCTCACCATCGCGGAGGAATACGCGATGCTCGACAATCTCACGCGCGGGCGGCTGATCGCCGGTTTCGTGCGCGGCATCGGCGCCGAGTATCACGCGATGGGCATCAACCCGGCCTATTCGCAGGAGCGATTTGCGGAGGCGCACGACCTGATCGTGCGGGCGTGGAGCGAGCCGGGGCCGTTCGCCTACACCGGCAAGCACTACCAGTTCAAATACGTGAACACCTGGCCGCGGCCCTATCAGTCGCCGCACCCGCCGATCTGGATTCCCTCGCAGGGCTCGGGCTCGACGATTCGCTGGGCCGCCAAGATGCGCTACACCTATTGCCAGACGCTGTCGCCGATCGCCGCGGTGGCGAAGTTCTTCCAGCTCTATCGCGACGAGGCCGAGAAGGCGGGCTACCAGGCCTCGCCCGACCAGCTCGCATGGTCGAATACCATCTACGTCGCCGAGACCGACGAGAAGGCGATGCGCGAGGCCAAGCCCCACCTCGAGGCGCTCGTCAACCGCTTCCTCAAGATGCCGGCCGAGATGCTGCTGCCGCCGGGCTATTCCGATCCGGCCTCGATGAAGCGCGTGCGCGCCGCCAAGGTCACCGGCAAGACCACCACGCTCGATGATCTGGTCAATTCCGGCGTGGTGATCGTCGGCAGCCCCGCTACCGTGCGCGAAAAGCTTGCCGCCTATCAGGACCTCGCGGGCTTCAACACCTCGCTGACCAAGACCCAGTTCGGCACGCTGCCCGACGACATGGCGCGCGCCAACATGACGGCGATCGCCGAGGAGATCATTCCGCATTTCCGGGATCGCCAGCCGCAGGGCACGCGGCGCGAAGCGGCGGAGTAGGCGGAACACTCAATCCGTTCGTGCCCGCGTAGGCGGGCATCCAGTTCTTGAACAGTCCTGGGTCCCCGCCTTCGCGGGGACGAACGGAGAGAATCTTGTCGATTAGAACTACGCCGCGCTGGCGGTGATGGCGGCTTCGGCGGCGGCGACCGCCTCGGGCGTGCCGACATGCATCCAGACGCCGTCGAGCCGCAGGCCGAACAGCCGCCCGGCCTCGACCGCCCGGTCGAACAGCGGCGACATCGACGAGGGACCCGGCTCGACGCCGGCAAAGAACCCCGGCGTCAGGATCGCGACGCCCGCGTAGACAAACGGCGCCACCTCGCGCTCGTCGCGGCGGGTGAGCATGCCGTCGCCCGCCATGTTGAAGTCGCCGCGGCCGGTATAGCCGATGCTCGACGCCGTCGGCGCCAGCAGCAGCAGGCCGTCCATCCGCGCGGGATCGAAGACCGCGGCCAGCCGGCCGAGATTCGGCTCGACGCCGTCGAGCCAGACGGTGTCGGAGTTGACCAGGAAGAACGGCGCATCGCCGAGCAGCGGCAGCGCCTTGACGATGCCGCCGCCGGTGCCGAGCAGCTCGCTGCGTTCGTCGGAGAAGACGATCTTGGGGCGCGGCCGGACCCCGACATGATGCTCGATCTGGTCGGCGAGGTGATGGACGTTGACGACGACCTGCTGGACGCCGGCGTCCGCCAGCCGGTCGAGCACGTAGTCGATCAACGCCTTGTTGCCGACCTTGACCAGGGGCTTCGGAATCTTGCCGTTGAACGGCGCGCATGCGCGTGCCGAGCCCCGCGGCGAGCACGATCGCGCGTTGCGGCATGGGGGAGGTGCGGCGGGACATCGCCATGGAATCGTTTTGCTCCAGGGAGCTTAAATTGTCTTTAACGACGGCACGTTGGCACCATACCACGCCGCCAGGGAGCCGAGCGCCGGGTGGCCGAGCGAGCGCTGCAGGTAGCCCCATACGCGCGGCATGTGACGTAAATATTGCGGCTTGCCGTCGCGCATGTCGAGGCGGGCGAAGATACCGAGAATCTTGCTGGCGCGCTGCGCCGCGAGCGTCACGTACGTCTTGATGAACTCGGTGTGGTCGAACTCCGGATCGTTCGAGACGGCGCGCGCGCACGTAGCGGGTGAGCAGGGCGAGCTCGGTCTGCTCGGGCACGTCGATGCGCGCGTCCTGCAAGAGCGAGGCGAGGTCGTAGCCGGCCGGGCCCATCAGCGCATCCTGGAAATCGAGGATGCCGAGCTGGGCCAGGCCCGTGCGCTGCGGCAGCCACAGCAGGTTGGGCGAATGGTAGTCGCGCAGCACCCAGGTCGGCGGCGAATCGACCGCCGGCTGCAACAGTGCTCGCCAGAGCGTCCGGAACTCGTCGCGGCGCTGGTCGGGCAATTGCACGCCGAAGCGCGGCAGGAACCAGTCGAGCAGCAGCTCGGCCTCGATCAGGAACGCGTCCATGTCGTAATAAGGGACGCGGTAGTCGACATGCGGCGCCACCATCAGCGTATCGGGCAGCCGCTGCTCGTGCAGCGCCAGCAGCACGTCGACCGCCATCTCGTAGCGCTCGATGATCGGCGCCGGCGGATCGCCCTCGACCACGCGCTCGTCGCCCAGGTCTTCGAGGATCAGGAGGCCGTGGTCGAGCTCGGCCTGATAGATCGTCGGCGCCGAGAGCCCGCGCTGGCGCAGGCCGTTCGCCATCGCGACGAACGGCACCACGCTTTCGGCAAGATGCGCGATCGCGCTGTAGGGCTTGCCGTCGCGCACCGCCGGGCCGTCGGGCCGCGGCGGCGAGTTCATCAGGATGGCCTGCTTGTCGGCGAGCACGAGCCGCTCGTAGCTGCGCGTCGAGGCGTCGCCCTGCATGCGGCCGCGCAGCGCCTCGCTGTAGCCGAACTCGGCGATGAACTGGCGCACGGTCGCCATGCGGTCGACGCGGGCGCCGAACGCGCCATAGCCGGTGATGCGCGCGTGCCGGAACTCGAGCTTCAGCTTCGGCGCCAAGGTCAGCGCCACGTCGAGCCGGTCGGGCGGCAGGAAGCCCGCGGCCCGGTCGGGCCATTCGACCAGCACGACGGTGCCCTCGGGCAGATCGTCGAAGCCGAGCTCGGCGAGCTCGGCCGAGCCCGGAGATGCGGTAGAGGTCGACATGCACCAGCGGAAACTGCGGCAGGTCGTAGGCCTGCATCAGCGTGAAGGTCGGGCTCGGCACCTCGGTCGTCTCGTCGCCGGCGAGATAGCGGATCAGCGCGCGCGCGAACGTGGTCTTGCCGGCGCCGAGGTCGCCCGACAGCGTGACCAGGTCGCCCGGCAGCAGCGCGTTGGCGATGTCGATGGCGAGCCGCCGCGTGGCGTGCTCGTCCGGCAAAGCGACCGAGAAGCTCGACGTGCCGGAGGTGGTCAGCAGCATGGCCATCAGGCTGCTTCCCCGGTGCGTTTGCGGGACGAGGCCTGCGCCGCTTGCTCCGTGACCCTCTCCCCTTGTGGGAGAGGGTGGTTCCGAGCGTAGCGAGGAACCGGGTGAGGGGTCAGCGCATCCCTCAGACTCCGACCCCTCACCCGGCTCGCGCTGTGCGCTCGCCACCCTCTCCCACAGGGGGAGAGGGGAAGGGCGCTGCGGCAAGTGGATGTGATCGCCGAAGATTCACGCCGCGGTGCGCCGCGCGCTCTGCTCGACCGGGAACACGCAGGTCACCGTGGTGCCGCGGCCGACCGCGGACTCCAGCGCCACGGTGCCGCCGTGCAGCTCCACGAACGAGCGCACCAGCGACAGGCCGAGGCCGGTGCCGCGGTGATGCGAGCCGAGTGAATTGGTCTCGAACCAATCGAATACCTTGTCCTGGACTTCGGCCGGAATGCCCGGTCCGCGGTCGGTGACCGAGAACACGACTTCGTCCCGCAGCCGCTGGGCAGAGAGCGTAACGGTCTCGCCCGGCGGCGAAAAGCCCACCGCATTGGCGAGCAGGTTGAACAGCGCCTGGCGCACGCGGCGCTCGTCGGCGGTGAACCTGCCGATATCGGCGGCGGCGCGGATGTCGAGCTTGATGCCGCTCTTCACCAGGCGGTCCTGCACGCCCTCGGCGGCGGCCTCCATGGTGCGGCGGATGTCGACCGGCCCGAGATTGAGCGTCATGGCGCCGGCGTCGATCGAGGCGAGGTCGAGGATGTTGTTGATGATGGCGAGCAGCGCGTTGGTCGAGACCGTGATGTAGCTCAGGTATTCGCGCTGCTTCTCGGTCAGCGGGCCGGTCACCGGGTCGCCGAGGAAATGCGCGAAGCCGATGATGTTGGTGAGCGGCGAGCGCAGCTCGTACGAGACGTGGTGCACGAAGTCGATCTTGAGCTTGTCGGCCTGCTCCAGCGCCTCGTTGCGCTCGCGCAGCGCGCGCTCGACGTTGACGGTGTCGGTGACGTCCTGGAACGCCACCAGCGTGGCGCCGTCCGGCAGCGGCATGGTCGAGCAGTCGACCACGTTGCCGTCGCGGCGCTCGAGCCGCTCGCCGATCAGCGCCTCGCGGCTGTCGATCGCCGTGACGGTGGCGCGCAGCCGCAGCCAGACCGGGTCGTCGCCGTGCAGCGGCTGCGCCCATTGGCTGACCTGCTCGATGTGCGGGCGCTCGGCGAGGTTCGCCGGATCGAGCCGCCACACCCGCGCGAACGCCGGGTTGAACAGCCGCAGCCGGCCGTCGCTGCCGAACACCGCGATCGCCTCGGCGAGATTGTCGAGCGTCTCGGTCTGCACGCGGATCAGCTCGTCATAGCGCCGCTCGAGATCGAGCCGCTCGGTGACGTCGTCGAACAGGTAGATCACGCCGCCTTCCGGATTGGGCGTGGTGACGACCCGCATGGTGCGGCCGCGCGGCAGGTGCCACTCATATTGCTTGGGCTCGATCGCCCGGTAGGCCTCGTGCAGCTCGGCCTTCCATTTGCGGAAGTCCTCCATCTCCGGAAGGTTGCGGCCGGCGCGCAGCTTGTCGAGCAGCGGCGGAATCGGTCGGCGCCTCGTCGAGGAAGGCCGGGTCGAGGTCCCAGAGCGACCGGTAGGCGGCGTTGTAGAAGGAGAGCTTCTGGTTCGAGCCGAAGATCGCCACGCCGGTCTTGAGCTGATCGAGGGTGCGGCGGTGGGCGTCGATCATGCGCGCGAGCTCGGCGCGCACCAGTTCGTTCTCGGTGACGTCGATGCCGATGCCGGCCGAGCCGCGCGCCGCCGGCACGGTGTGGACGTCGAATGAGTGACGATGCCCGGCGACCACGGCGGGCAGCCGCGCCGCGTAGTTCTTCTGCGCCTCGTGCGCGCGGAAAATCTCGGTGCGGGCGTTGCCGCCGAACAGCTCGATGCCGCGCTCGACCGCTTCGGCGGCGTCCTTGGCGTCGACCGCGCGCGCATAGGCGGAGTTGACGAACAGGAGCTTGCCGGCGTCGTCGCGCGCCCAGACCGGGGCGGGCAGCTCGTCGACCAGCACGCGGAGCGCCGCGGTGTCGTCGATCAGCTTCTGGTGGCGCAGCTTCAGCTCGGCCAGCTCGTATTTGGTGCCGCTCACGTCGCGCAGCCGCAGGATCGCGCGGCCGCCGACGATCTGCCCGTCCGCCTCGACCACCCGGCCGGCCAAGGTCGTGACCGTGCTGGCGAAGCTCACGCCGCGGGCGCGCAGCGCATCGACCGAGCGCTCCAGCGCCTGCGCCGGCTCGGGCTCCAGCCAGGTGCCGAACGCGAGCACGCGGTGCGGCGCCTCCGGGCTCGCCACCAGGGTCGGGTCGCCGATGATTTCGGGCTCGTCGGAGGCCGGCGCCCACTCCACCAGCACCTGCGGCTCGGTGAGCAGCAGCGCCTTGGCGCGGGCGACCGCCGCCTTGGCGTCGATCGACTCGTCGTGGGCGCGGGTCTCGACCTCGGCCAGCCGCCGGCGCGTGCGCACCAGCGCGATCGCGGTCAGCACCGCGAAGCAGAGGATGCCGAGCGTGAGCGCCAGCGCCGCGATCTCGTGGCGGTCGAGCGCGAACAGCGCCGCGAGATAGGCGTCGAGCGCCGTGCTGTCGGGAGCGGTGTCGGGCGTCTGCGCATGCGCGGGCTGCCAGGCCACGAGCCCAAACAGGACCGCCGCGCCCGCGCGGAATCCGCCGCGTTGCGGACGAGCCCGAAAGCCCTCCACGGTGACCCGGATCGCGTCCGGCATACCGTCTTGCCCCAATTCGCCGCACTCGGCCGGGCGCGCATGCGCCGGCTCGACCCCAGGCCCGCTGGCGAAGTCCCCGTTCACCAGGCAGGCCGCGAATCAGGACACTTTACGCCTATGGGGATTCCGGCCGGAAGAGTCCGGACCGTGAACAGGCAGCGATGCCCGGCCGGTGTGACCGGAAAGCCGCAGCCAACTCAAAACTTGATGTTGTTCTGCGCAATCACGTCCGACCACTTCTTGGTCTCGGCCTGGATGAACGCGGCGAAGTCCTTGCCGTTGAGCGCCGTCACCACCGCGCCCATCTCGGTCAGGCGCTTGCGCAGGTCGGGCAGCGCCAGCACCTCCATCAGCGCCGCTTCGAGCTTGGCCACCACCGCGGGCGGCGTGCCGGCGGGCGCGGCGAGGCCGAACCAGTAGGCGGCCTCCAGCGGGAAGCCCGCCTCCGCCATGGTCGGCATCTCGGAGAGCATCTCGAAGCGGGCGGAGGCGGCGATCGCGAGCGGCGCCAAGGTGCCGGCCTTCATCTGCTGCATGCCGATGACGGCGGTGAGGAACATCGAATTGACGTGCCCGGCCACCAGGTCGGTGATCGCCGGGGCGCCGCCCTTGTAGGGCACATGCAGCATGCTGGTGCCGGTCTTGGCGGTGAACAGTTCGCCCGCCAGATGGCTGGCGCTGCCGGGCCCGACCGACGCATAGGAGATGGCGCCGGGCTTCTCCTTCGCCAGCGCGACGAAGTCCTTCACGGTGCGCGCCGGCACCTGCGCGTTCACGGTCAGCACCATCGGCGCCGAGCCGACGAAGCCGACGAAGGCGAAGTCCTTGATGCTGTCGTAGGGGATCGACTTGAACACGCTCGGGTTCACGGCGTGATTGTCGCTGATCATCATCAGCGTGTAGCCGTCGGGCTCGGCGCGCGCCACCGCCTGCGTCGCGATCGTGCCGCCGGCGCCGGGCCGCGCCTCGACGATGAACTGCTGGCCGAGCCTGGCGGAGAGCTTCTCGCCGACCACGCGCGAGACGGTGTCGAGCAGCCCGCCGACCGGGAACGAGACGACGATCTTGACCGGGCGGTTGGGGTAATCCTGCGCGGCGGCGGGCGAGATGCAAAGCGCGACGCGCCGACAAGCAGTGCAATGCAGTTCATTGCTTTCCTCCCATGTTCAGCTGTTCCTGCCCATGCGGAGGAGCGCTGCGTAGCAGCGCGTTGAAGCGAGCTGCCCTCTGTGGCCCCGCCACCTTCGAGACGCGCTTCGCGCTCCTCAGGAGAGGGAAGCAAGAGGTCACGCCCGTCCGCTGATGCTTCCGTGCCGCTTCCAGATGCCCGTAGCCCTGCACCGGCGCGCACATCAGGAAGCGGTAGCCCTCCTTGACGATGCGCTCGGCGTTGCCGGCCTCGACGTGCGGGTGCCCGACCACGACGTTGTGCTTCTTGCAGGTGTCGACCACGCGCTTCATCCACTTCAGCAGTTCGGGATGCTCGTACTGGCGCGGGATGCCGAGCTCCTGGCCGAGGTCGCCTTCGCCGATCAGGATGCAGCCGATGCCTTTGACCTTGGTCAGCATGGCGTCGAGGTTCTCGACGCCGCGGGTGTCCTCGATCTGCAGGATGCAGAAGATCTCGCCCTGCGGATTGAGCGGCCAGACGTCGGCCTTCTGGTAGTATTCCTGCTGGCCGATGCCCCAGTAGCGCGCGGCCGCGGTCGGGCCGTCGCCGCGGATGCCGACTGGCTCCGGAGTGCGGCGCGGTCTTGAGCCGCGGATAGCGGCAGGCGCCGACCGCGTTGGCGGCTTCTTCCACCGTCGAAATGTGCGGGAACACGATCCCGAAGCAGCCGACGTCGAGCGCCTGCTTGGCCTGCCACTGCGCCATCTCGACGCCGTTGACCGGGATGCGAACCAGCGGCGTCACCGGCGGGACGAGCCCGGCCTTGGCGATCTGCGCGCGGTTGAGCATGTATTGCAGGCAGTCGCGCAGCCGGCCGGAGTCCCACGGATTGTGCTCCATCTCGAACACGCAGCCGTCGAACTTCGACGCGCTCATCGCGATCGCCGAATCGACGTGCGGCGGGCGCGAAGCAGGTCAGCGCGTGCTGCCCGGCCTCCAGGGCGCGGATGATGTTGTTGAGACGCGGCAGTTCGGCCATGTGTTCCCCTCCGTTTGACGTTTCCGGCATCCTAGCAGACGGCGTTCCCCGTTTGACAACGCCGAAGCCCGGTTCGTAGCATCCGCCCCCACCCAGGGCCCAAGGCCCGCCAGCACCAGCGACGGCACCCATGATCATCGACTGTCACGGCCATTACACGACCGAGCCCAAGGACCTGCACCGGTTCCGCAAGGAGCAGACCGAGGCCGCCAACGCCAAGAACAAGGCGGCGATGCCGCCGCGCGCCGCGCTGAAGCTGCCCGACGACGAGATCAGGGAATCGATCGAGAACAACCAGCTCAAGCTGCAGCGCGAGCGCGGCACCGACCTGACGATCTTCTCGCCGCGCGCCTCCGGCATGGGCCACCACGTCGGCGATGAAAGCGTCTCGACCGAATGGTCGCAGATCTGCAACGACCTGATCGCGCGCGTGATCTCGCTCTATCCGAAGAATTTCATCGGCGTCTGCCAGCTGCCGCAGTCGCCCGGCGCCGATCCGAAGAATTCGGCCGCCGAGCTGGAGCGCTGCGTCAAGATGGGCTTCGTCGGCTGCAATCTGAATCCCGATCCGTCCGGCGGCTATTTCAATTCGCCGCCGATGACCGACAAGTCGTGGTTCCCGCTGTACGAGAAGATGATCGAGCTCGACGTGCCGTGCATGATCCACGTCTCCGGCTGCTGCAATCCGGCGCAGCACACCACCGGCTCGTATTACCTCAACGCCGACACCATGGTGTTCATGCAGGTGATCCTGTCCGACCTGTTCAAGAATTTTCCCAAGCTCAAGTTCATCATCCCGCACGGCGGCGGCGCGGTGCCGTTCCACTGGGGCCGCTTCCGCGGCATCGCGCTCAACAACGGCAAGCCGGAGCTGGCCGAGATCATGGGCCAGAACATCTATTTCGATACCTGCGTCTATCACCAGCCGGGCATCGACCTGCTGACGCAGGTGGTGCCGGTCGACAACATTCTGTTCGCGTCCGAGATGGTCGGCGCCGTCAAGGGCAACGATCCGCGCACCGGCTTCGGCTTCGACGACACCAAGCGCTATGTCGAGGGCACCAAGCTCAGCGCCGCCGACAAGGCCAAGATCTTCGCCGGCAATGCCTTCAAGGTCTATCCGCGGCTGAAGGCGCAGATGGAAAAGCAGAAGGCGGCGTAAGCACGGAATTGTAGGGCGGGCAGAGGCGCCGAGGCGCGAGACCCGCGAATGTTCGGCTCAGCGACATCGCGTCGGAGCGTCGCTTCGCTCCGCTTTGCCGACGCTACGTCGCAGATGCGGAATGACGCCACATGAAATTCGGACTCTTCGGCAGCGCCCAGGCCCAGCGTCGCGGCTCCGACCTCGACAGCGGGCAGGGCTTCAAGGACTTCATCGAATACAACGTCGAGGCCGAGGCGCTCGGCTACGACTCGACCTTCGTGGTCGAGCATCACTTCACCGGCTTCGGCCAGGTGTCGGCCTCGCTCAACCTGCTGACCTGGGTGGCGGCCAATACCAAGACCTTGCGGCTCGGCACCGCCGTGATCGTGCTGCCCTGGCACAACCCGGTGCTGCTCGCCGAGCAGGCCGCCACCATCGATCTTCTGTCCGGCGGGCGGCTCGAATTCGGCGTCGGCCGCGGCTACCGCCACAACGAGTTCGCGAGCTTCTGCATTCCGATGGAGGAGGCCGAGGCGCGCTTCGAGGAAAGCCTCGCGCTGATCGTGAAGTCGTGGACCTCGGAGGAGCGGTTCTCGCACCACGGCAAGTTCTGGCATTTCGAGAACATCGTGGTCGAGCCGCCGACCGCGCAGAAGCCGCATCCGCCGATCTGGATGGCGGCCGGCAGCCCCGACTCGATCCGCAAGGTGGCGCGCCGCGGCTACAAGCTGCTGCTTGATCAGCTCGCCTCGACCTCGCTCGCGATCGAGCGCTTCAACATCTACAAGGCCGAGGTCGAGGCCTGCGGCCGCGTCTTCGATCCGATGGACGTCGGCGTCTGCCGCGCCTTCTTCGTGGCGAAGAGCGCCGAGGACAAGGCCCGGGCGATCGCGGCGCGGCTCGCCAACCAGCAGCGGCTGGCGAAGCTTGCCGAAGTGCCGGGCGCGACGACGAAGTCGAGCATGCTGTCGTTCGACCAGACGCTCGATGCCGCCGGCGAGAGCGCGATGTACGGCACGCCGGACGAGATCGCCGCCAAGCTCTCGGCGCTGCGCGCCGCCGGCATCGAGCATGTGCTGCTCAACGGCCCGGCCGGCTCGCGCGAGAATCTGCGCGCGTTCGCCCGCGATGTCATGCCGGCGTTCGCCGGCCCGGCCAAGGCCGGCAGCCGCGCGCAGCCGCAGTTGGTTACTCCGTGATGCTGCTTTTCGGGTTGAGCGCGACCGAGCCGCTTGCTCGGTCTGCTCCCTCCCCCGCTTGCGGGGGAGGGGTGGGGAGGGGGCCGGTTTGCACCGTTCTGCTAAATCTTGCCCCCACCCCCAACCCTCCCCCGCGCGCGGGGGAGGGGAGCGCACCGCCGTCTTGAGCGTCGTTGCGCAGTCAGATGCAACGAATCGCTCGCATGCACAAACCCCTCCTTCCCGCCCGCCACGCCGTCCCGTCGCTGATCAAGCGCAACACCGTGCTGCTTGCGCTGTCGCAGTCGTTCATCGGCGCCGCCACCCAGCTCGCCTACGGCATCGGGCCGCTGATGGTGATCGCGGTGACCGGCTCGGCCGCGCTCGCGGGCCTCACGGTCGGGCTGTTCGGCGTGAGCCGGTTCCTGGTGTCCTATCCGGCCGGCCGCATCACCGACGCCTACGGCCGCAAGCCCGGCATCATCTTCGGACAGGGCCTCACCATCGTCGGCTCGTTCGCCGCCGGCTTCGCGATGCTGGCGCAGAGCGCGGTCGGCCTCACGCTCGGCATGGTGCTGTTCGCCATGGGGGTGAGCGCGTCGCAGCAGTTGCGCGTCGCCGCCGCCGACATGTATCCGCCGCGCATGCGCGCCCTCGCCATCGGCTTCGTCATGACCGGCTCGATCGTCGGCATCGCGCTGAGCCCGCTGGTGATGTGGTTCGCCGAGCTGATCGCGGCGCGCACCGGCGCCGAGGCGATCGGCCTGCCGTTCCTGATGATGCCGGTGCTGATCGCGGGCGGCATGGCGCTCGTGCGGTTCGTGCGGCCCGATCCGAAGGAGATCGGCCTGCATCTCGAGCGCTATTACCCGGATTACACGCCGCCGCCCAAACTTCCGGAGGGCGAGCAGACCGAATTCAGCGCGCGCACCCTGCTGCGATCCGCGCCGGCGCGGCTCGCGATCATCTCGAACTGCGCCGGCCAGGGCAACATGGCGATCGTGATGGTGCTGACCTCGCTGGTGCTCGCGCATCACGGTCATTCTCTCACCGCGATCGCGTTCTCGCACATGTTCCACTCCGCCGGCATGTTCGCGTTCACGATCCCGCTCGGCTGGGCCGCCGACCGCCTCGGCCGCGAACGGGTGATGTATCCGGGCGTCGGCATGACGCTCGTCGGCGCGCTGTTCGTCGCCTACGGCGAGGGCTTCTGGCCGGTCACGCTCGGCACCTTCCTGGTCGGGCTCGGCTGGTCGGCGGCGAACGTCGCCTCGACCGCGCTGCTCGCCGACGCGGTCGGCACCGCGCAGCGCGGCCGCGCCATCGGCGTGAGCGAGACCGGCGCGGGCGCCATGGCGGTGCTGGCCGCCGCGGTCACCGGGCCGCTGATCGAGTGCGCGAGCCTGCCGGCCGCGGGCGTTGCCGCGATGCTGGTCGCGACCGTGCCGTTCGTGGCGCTGGTGGTCGACAAGGTTGCGCAGGGGCGGGTGGCGGCGGCTCGATGAGCCCGCGTCAGCTCTCGCCACCCTCCGCGGCGAGCAGATCGAAGTCGCCGCGCAGCACGGCGTCGAGCCGGCCGGTGCGCCAGCTGCCGTCGGCGCTGCGGACCAGCGGCGCCGGCTCGCTGCGGTAGCGCCGCACGACCGTGTTCGCGCGCGGCGCCTTGTCGAGCGCCGCCGCCAGCAGGCTTTGCATCTTTGCGGCCGGGACATCGCCGAGCGGCGCGGCCGCCATGTGCACCCGTGCGGAGACGCGGTTCGTGCCGGTGCCGCCGTCCTGAAGTTCGAGCACGTGCAGACCGCATTCCTTCGACAGCAGACGGTGGGCGCCAAATCCGCTGACCAGCAGCATCGGCAGACCGTCCGGCGCCTCCGTTGGGAATTTCCGACACCTGCATGTGCCGGTTGTTCGACCAGGCGCGGTACATGTCGAACACCTGCCGGCACCAGGCGTCGAACGCGCGGGCGTCGCTTGCGGCCGGACGCATCGCCGGTTCGACCAGGACGGCGACCTCGACCGCGGATTGGTCGAAGACATCCCGGATGCCTTCCTTGATCAGGTGAAGCTGGAGCGCGAGCCGGGAAATCAGCTCGCGCGAATAGTGCTCGCGCTGGCCGCTGCCTCTCGCCAGTCGGCCGCGCAGCGAGTCGGCCGTGCTGGCGGCGGCCGCGATCCGGTCCGTCAGCGCCAGCCGCGCGAGCCGGTCGAACCGGTCGGGCCGCTGCCAGAAGCCCGGGGCGCTCATCTCGCCGGACAGACCGTGCTTGATCGCCTCCCAGTTCGGCGGAGCCGAGCGTCTGCTGGATGTCCTTGGCTTCGGCGGCGAGCGAATTGAACTCTGCGGCCGTGCCGCGCGGCGACAGGATCATGGCCGCCAGCGGAACCGGCGCGTCGCCGCCGTCCCGGTTCGGCGGCGCCGCGGCCGGCGATGCATCCTTGTCGGGATCGACGAACTCGGCCTGGATGGCGCGGCCGTCGCTGCGGAAGAACACGAACTGGTCGCCTTCCGGAAACCGCCACTCGACGATGGTGGCCGCCAGCGGCGCGATCACGTACTGCTCGATCGCGCGCTTGAGCGGGCGGGCGCCCATCTCCGGCGAGAAGCCCTTTTCGAGCAGGAACTCCAGCGCCGACGCCTCCCATTCGACCGCCCATTCGCGGTTCTTCAGGCCGCGCCGTTCGAGAATTCCGTCGAGCTCCTTGCGCAGGATCACGCGCATCAGGTCGCGCGTCAGCGGCCGGAACACGATGATCTTGTCGATCCGGTTCTGGAATTCCGGCCGGTAGGTCTGGCTGATCGCGCGGTTGATCTGCTCGGGCGTGAACACGTCGGCGGCCGGCGCGAAGCCCAGGCCCGCGGTCTGGTGGCTGGTGGCGCCGAGATTGGTCGTCATGATGATCAGGCAGTGGCGGAAATCCGCGACCTGGCCGTGCACGTCGGTCAGCCGCGCATCGTCGAACACCTGCAGGAACAGGTCCCAGATGCGCGGATGGGCCTTCTCGAATTCGTCCAGCAGGATCACCGAGAACGGCTGCTTGCGCACGCTGGTGATCAGCGAGGCGGTATCGGTGGAACTGGCATTGCCGACGATCGCTCCCATCGACTCCGGCGTCTGGAACTCGCTCATGTCGAGACGGATCATGCGGTCGTCCGATCCGAACAGGTATTCGGCGACGGTCTTGGCAAGCTCGGTCTTGCCGGTGCCGGTCGGCCCCGCGAACAGGAACACGCCGATCGGCCGGTTCGGATCGTTGAGCCCGGCCTTG
Source organism: uncultured Alphaproteobacteria bacterium (assembly GCA_963749815.1). GTDB lineage: Bacteria > Pseudomonadota > Alphaproteobacteria > Rhizobiales > Xanthobacteraceae > VAZQ01. The sequence continues at coordinate 136,457 of CAVVON010000038.1, forward strand.
AGGATCGCGATGCGGTCCACCACGCTGGCAACGGCCTCGTCCTGGCCGATCACGCGGCCGGCGAAGAAGCTCCGCATCGCCGCGAGGTCGAGGCGCTCCTTGTTGTCGAGGATGGAGACCGGCAGGCCGGTCAGCTGCGCCAGCGTCTCGATCACGTCGGCGGGCGCGATCTCCGCGCCCTTCTCGCCGCGGGTGACGGTGAGCTTGATCAGTTGCAGCGCCGATCCTGGGAAGTTCGCCGCGCTGAGATACTGCCGCGCCGACGTCACCGCGACGTCGGCGCATTGCGGATCGACTGTCATGCCGGCCGTATCCGACAGCCTGCGGGTTACTTCGCGGGCGAGCGCAAGCGTGCCGTCCTCGTCCTGCGGTTCGATCTGGGCGACCTCGAAAATGCTGCGCAGCGCCGGCCGCACCTGCAGCAGCCGCGATACGCTGGTCGGCGTGGCCTCGGTCCAGACCGCGAGCCGGCCGGAGACGACGGCGGGCAGGATCTGGTCGAGGATGCTCGCGCTCTGGCCCTGATGCGTGCCGCTGCGGGCGAGTTGCAGCAGGTCCGGGATGTACCAGATCAGCTTCTTGCCGACGGTGAGCTGATCGACGGCCTCGCGGATGCGGCCTTCGAGCTGGCCGAACCATTGCTGGCCGGCCATGAGATCGGCGCCGCTGGCCTCGAACACGCTCCAGCCTTTCGGTGCGAGCCGATCGGCCAGCAGCCGCAGGAACGAGGTCTTGCCGACCAGCGGCTCGCCGCTCACCAGCAGCGGCCGGATCGTCGCCTGTTGCAGCGTCGCCTCGGCCGCCGCAAGCGCCGGGCGCCAATCCTCCCGCTCCACGAGTATCGGCGAAGCCGCCTGGTCCGACCAGAAGCGGCCGAAGCTCGTCAGGAAGGCCCGATCGATGTTGCTGTACGCGATCCGGTCGAGTTCCGCCGCAAGCTCGCTCGCGAACGGATGGTTCACGCGATCGAGAAACGTCCTGATGAGAGCGGGAGGCGATGCCGACGGTCCGTCGAGCGCCGCGCCGAAATCCGCGATGTCGCCGAGCGCTGCGCGCTGCGCGAAGTAATCCCGCACGAACAGGGGAAGGATCGGGTTGTCGCGCCACCATTCCTTGGCGCCCGCGACCGCGGCGCCGACCGGCGGCCGCGGATGGACGGCGAGGAAATAGTCGAGCGCGAAATACATGGTCCAGGGCGCGAGCTTGTCGAACTGCGCCGTCACCTGATCGATCACGTCGTTGCGATCGGCCCGCCGCTTGAGCGCCGCAAAGGCGGCGCAGGCCAGCTGCCAGTTCACGCCGTGCGCATACTGCATCACGAAGTCCATCGGCACGGCGGGGTCGGCGAGCAGGCCGACCGCCTGCATGAACTCGGTGTGTTCGAACAATTCGCGCGGGTGCGCCGAGCTCGCGGTGAACGGCGCGAAGCTGTTCTCGAGCTGGTAGAGCCGTGCGGTCAGCGCCCCTTGCGCGGCCGGGTCCGGCGGCAGCGGGTCCAGGACTTCCTGCGGCGCCGTGACCGGCGGCGCCGCGGATCTTGCTGCTGTGGCCGCTGTTGTGCTGCAACAGCGCCTTGGCCTTGCGCCGGCGCCTGATCTCCAGCCCGAGCCCGATCAGGAACCCGATCAGAATGAGAAGGATGGTGCGATCCAAAGCCGGATTCCTGCCAACGCGCCGCGAAGGAGCGAGCGCACCGCAGGACTGTCGATATCGCCGCGAGGCCTGTCAACAACGGAAGGACAGGCCGTCCGGGTTCCGAATGCGGACCGGCTTTCCGTCACCGACGGCCGCGCGGGATGGCCTAGTTCTTGATCCGGTAGCCGGTGCGGAAGATCCACCACACCACCGCCAGGCAGACCAGCATGAACAGCGCCGTCAGCGCCGCGCTGGCGGCGAGGCTCACGTCGGAGATCTCGTAGAAGCTCCAGCGGAAGCCCGAGATCAGATAGACGATCGGGTTGAACAGGCTCACCACCTGCCAGAATTTCGGCAGCACGTTGATCGAGTAGAAGCTGCCGCCGAGAAACACCAGCGGCGTGAGGATCAGGAGCGGGATGATCTGCAGCTTCTCGAAGCCGTCCGCCCACAGGCCGATGATGAAGCCGAACAGGCTGAAGGTCGCCGCGGTGAGCACCAGGAACGTGATCATCCAGAACGGATGGGCGATCTGCAGCGGCACGAACAGCCCGGCGGTCGCCAGGATGATCAGCCCCAGAATGACCGACTTGGTCGCCGCCGCCCCGACATAGCCGAGCACGATCTCGAGCGCCGAGACCGGCGCCGAGAGCAGCTCGTAGATCGTGCCGACGAAGCGCGGAAAATAGATGCCGAACGAGGCGTTCATGACGCTCTGCGTCACCAGCGTCATCATGATCAGCCCCGGCACGATGAAGGCGCCGTAGCTGACGTTCTCGATCTCCGGGATGCGCGAGCCGATCGCCGCGCCGAACACCACGAAATAGAGCGAGGTCGACAGCACCGGCGCGATCACGCTCTGCGACAGCGTGCGGGCGGTGCGCGCCATCTCGAACCGGTAGATCGCCCAGACCGCGCGCCAGTTCATTGGTCCTTCCTCACCAGGTCGACGAAGATGTCCTCGAGCGAACTCTGCACGGTGTCGATGTCGCGCACCCGGATGTTGAGGCGGAACAGCTCCTCGAACAGGCGCGTGATGCCGCGCCGCTCGCCCTGCGCCTCGTAGGTGTAGACCAGCGCATGCCCGTCCGCGGCGAGCGTCAGGTTCTGGGCGGCGAGTTCGGGCGGCACGGCGTCGAGCTTCTGCTGCAGCTCGATGGTGAGCTGCTTCTTGCCGAGCTTGCGCATCAGGTCGGTCTTGGTCTCGACCAGGATCAGCTCGCCCTTGTTGATGACGCCGACCCGGTCGGCCATCAGCTCGGCCTCTTCGATGTAGTGCGTGGTCAGGATGATGGTGACGCCCGAGGCGCGCAGCGTCCGCACCACCTCCCACATGTCCTTGCGCAGTTCGACGTCGACGCCGGCGGTCGGCTCGTCGAGGAACAGCACCTGCGGCTCGTGCGACAGCGCCTTGGCGATCAGCACCCGCCGCTTCATGCCGCCCGACAGCGTCATGATCTTTGAATCCTTGCGGTCCCACAGCGACAGGTCCTTGAGCACCTTCTCCAGGTAGGCCGGGTTCGCCGGCTTGCCGAACAGGCCGCGGCTGAAGCTGACGGTGCCCCACACCGACTCGAACGCGTCGGTGGTGAGTTCCTGCGGCACCAGCCCGATCATCGCGCGGGTGACGCGGATAGTCGCGGACGATGTCGTGGCCGGCCACCGACACGGTTCCGGCCGGTCGGGTTCACGATCCCGCACACGATGCTGATCAGCGTGGTCTTGCCGGCGCCGTTCGGCCCGAGCAGCGCGAAGATCTCGCCGCGCTGGATCTCGAGGTCGATGCGCTTGAGCGCCTGGTACCCCGATTTGTAGGTCTTGGTGAGACCCTGGATGGAGATGATGGGGGAGGGAGCTTTCATTGGGGGAGATATGCAATCTTTGGCGGACGGTTTCCAGGGTTCTCCGGCTGAAACCGTTCACATCCGCGGATCGTCGCCCTGGGGCTGCCATTGCAGCGCACCCCAGCGCACGGCGATCAGCACGGTGAACACGATGCCGGCGACGGCGTAGAGCGAGGCGGTGGCGCGGAACCCGATCCGTTCGATCAGGGCGCCTGCCGTCAGCAGGCCGAGCGGCAGGCTGTAGATCGCCAGCATCCGCACGCCCAGCACCCGGCCGCGGAACCGCTCGCCGGCGCGGCGCAGCAGGATGACCGAATGTGACACCATGCTCAGGCTCGACGCGATGCCGGCGAGCGCGAGGCAGATCATTCCGGCGGCGAGGCTCTGCATCTGCGCGAACGCCAGCAGCAGGGCGTGCCAGATCACCGCCGACACGATCATCAGCCGCGGCAGCGCCACCGGAAAGCGCGGCCGGCTGAGCACGATCGAGCCGACGAGCGCGCCGAAGGCGAAGCTCGCCACCAGCCAGCCGAGGCCGGTCTGGTCGATGTGATAGACGTCGCGCGCCACGTAGGGCAGGAGGCCGTTGGTGATCGAGAACGCCGTCAGGTTGAACAGGAAGGCGAGCCACACGATCGCCAGCAGCCGCGGCGTGTTCCAGATGAAGCGGAAGCCCTCGCCCAGGTCGCGCCAGGGCGAGGCGCGTCGCTGGCTCTCTCCGTTCGTGCCCGCGGAGGCGGGCACCCCGTCTTTGCGGTCGTTCGGTTGGAAAGGAACTGGGTCCCCGCCTTCGCGGGGACGAACGGAAGATGATGCGCGCTGCGCCGGCTTGGCGCCGAGCGTCAGCAGCGCGCCGATCGCATAGAAGCTCGCGATCATCACATAGGCCGGGCCGATGCCGAAGGCGGCAAACAGCCCGGCGCCCGACAGCGCGCCGGCGATGCGCGCCGAGTCGGACGTGCTGCGGGAGAGACTCATCGCGCCGGTCAGGAATTCGATCGGCACCGAATCGGCGATCACCGCGCCGCGCAATCCCATGTCGCAAGGGCGCACGATGCCGACCACGGCGGCCAGCACGCAGACCAGCGTCGGACTGAGCACGCCCGCGAACGCGCAGGCCATCAGGATGCAGGCGACGCCCGCGAAGATCGCGCGCATGCCGGACAAGAGATTGCGGTGCCCGACGCGGTCGCTGACGACTCCCAGCATCGGCGCAATCAGCGTGCCGGTGTACAGCATGGTGCCGAACACCGACAGCATCACCACCGAGCCGGTCTCGACGATGATGTACCAGCCGAGGATCAGCGTCTCCATCTCGAGCGCCCACGAGACGAGCAGATCCGCCGGCCACTGGAACCGGAAGCTGCGGACGCGGAAAGGTGCGAGAAAACCCGGCATGGTGTTCTGGCGACCGGAAGGATGAGGCGGCGGGACTTGGGTGGTCGTGCCTGATCAGGCGGCGAGGGGGAGCCCTTGGTTGAGGGGAAGCTCTTGGTTGTAGACTTGTCCGGTGCGAAGCTTAAGCCAAATCGGGCGGTGCGGTCACCCGATCCGGGACGGCAAGGAGGCGAGGACGATCATGATCGTCGATCGGATGTTTCTGCTGGTGGTGGTGGCGCTCGCCGCCGGTCCCTCGTTCGCGCAGACCTATCCCGACAAGCCCATCCGGATCGTGGTGCCCGGCGCGCCCGGCGGCCCGACCGATCTGCCGGCCCGGCTCGCGTCGCAAATCCTGCCGCCCCGGCTCGGCCAGCCGGTGGTGGTGGAAAATCGTCCGGGCGCGGCGGGCGGGGTCGGCGCGCGCTCGGTCGCGATCGCGCCGCCGGACGGCTATCTGCTGCTCGCCGGCAATACCAGCGTGCTCGCGGTGCTGCCGTCGGTGTCCGCCAGCGCCGGCTACGACCCGGTCAAGAACTTCGCCGCCGTCGCCAAGGTGTCGGAGAGCTACCAGATCCTGGTCGTGCACCCGTCGTCGCCCTGGAAATCGGTCAGGGAGCTGGTCGATCACGCCAAGGCCAATCCCGGCAAGGTCAATTACGCCCATACCGGGCCGGGCGGACTGCCGCACCTCACCGCCGAGCTGTTTCGCGCCCGCACCGGCGTGAACATCGTCGGCGTGCCGTACAAGAGCGGCGGCGAAGCGGTCACCGGCGTGCTCGGCCAGCAGGTCGATGCGACCTTCGAGAGCATCACCATCCTGCTGCCGCTCATTCGCGACGGCAAGCTGCGCGCGCTCGGGATCACCAGCGCCAAGCGCACGCCGTTGGCGCCGGAGCTTCCGACCATGATGGAGGCCGGCGTTCCCGATTACGAGGTGACCACGTTCAACGGCATCGTGGCGCCGGCCGGGACATCTCCGGCCATCGTCGACAAGCTCAACGCGGCGCTGAACGAGGGGCTGAGCACGCCCGAGATGCGCGCGACCATCGCCAAGCTCGGCGCGGTCTCGCCGCTCGGCACGCCGGCAGGAGTTCGCGGCCTTCATCGCCGTGCAGAACGAGAAATGGCGCGCGGTCGCGAATGCCGCGAACATCAAGGTGGATTAGCCAAGCCGCGACGGAAGGCAGCCATGCGCCACGCGCCCCGTGTTGCCGAACCGGGGCCGCTCCCATAAAACATCAAGACCTGCCGCAAGAGGACCGTCATGACCATCCAGGCACTCGGCTATATCGGCGTGCGCGCCAAGGATCTCGGCGACTGGGGCAGCTACGCGTCGAAGATGCTCGGCCTGCAGCGCATCGACAAGAGCCGCTCGTCGCTCGCCTTCCGCATGGACGACCGCAAGCAGCGCCTGGTGGTGGACGCCGACGGCGGCCAGGGCATCGGCTTCTTCGGCTGGGAGGTGGCGGATGCCGCCGCGCTCGACCGCCTCGCGGCGCGGCTCGAGGCCGCCGGCACCAAGGTGGCGCGCGGCTCGCGCGCGCTCGCCGGCGAGCGCCACGTCGCCGACCTGATCGTGTTCAACGACCCGGCCGGCAACCGGCTGGAGGCGTTCCACGGCGCCGAGACCGCGAGCGAGCCGTTCGTGCCCGGCCGCAACATCTCCGGCTTCCGCACCGGGCCGCTCGGCATGGGCCACGTGGTGATGCACTTCGAGCGCATCGCCGACGTGATGTCGTTCTACCAGGACGTGCTGGAGTTCAAGCTCAGCGACTACTGGACCCGGCCGTTCCCGGCCTATTTCTTCCACGTCAATGCGCGCCACCACTCGATCGCCTTCGTCGAGAGCGGCATCAACATGGTCCACCACATGATGATGGAGTTGTTCTCGTTCGACGACGTCGGCCAGGGCTACGATCTCGCGCTCGCCGATCCGGAGAAGATCGGCGTCTCGCTCGGGCGGCATTCGGGCGACTACGTCACGTCGTTCTACACCTGGAACCCGTCGGGCTTTCTGGTGGAGTACGGCTGGGGCGGGCAGGTGATCGACGACAACACCTGGAAGCCGTTCGAGCGCAAGTTCGGCCCGAGCTTCTGGGGCCACGAGCGGCGCTGGATGTCGGCCGAGAAGAAGGAGGAGTCGCGGCTGCTCTGCATCGAGGCGGCCGAGGCCGGCCAGCGCAAGCCGGTGCAGGTGATCGAGGGCAACTACAATCGCATGCCCGGCGTCTGCCCGTGGTGGGACAGCATGAAGCAGGACCGCAAGGCGGGGTGAGGCTCACTCAATTGATCCTCCGCTCCGTCGTCTGCGCCGCGCTCCTGGCGCTGGCCCTCGCCTCGCCGGCGCTCGCCGAAAAGGGCAAGCTGCGCGAGCGGCTGACGCCCGCCGTCATGGCGGTGGTCCATCCCGGCGCCGAGCGGCTCGGGGTCGGAGGAAGGCTCGCCGCCCGCGATCGCGGTCTACCAGGGCGGCAAGGTCGTCGCCTACGTGTTCTCGACCCTCGATATCGTCGCGGCGGTCGGCTATTCGGCGACGCCGTTCGACGTGATCGCCGGCGTCGATCTCAACGGCCGCATCACCGGCGCCAAGGTGATCTTCCACACCGAGCCCTACATCCTGAACGACACCGTGCGCGAGCGCCTGCTCGACACGTTCCTGGCGCGCGAGGCCGGCCGGCCGCTGCGCGGCGGCGGCGGCAACGTGCTGCAGCCGGATTTCGTCGCCAGCGCCACGGTCAGCGCGCGCGCCATGCGCGCCGCGGTCGCCGCGACCGCGCGGCTGGTGCTGCGCACGCGCAGCGCGCGCGAGGCGGTGACGGTTCCGACCCTCGACGTCGAGGGCTTCACCCTGATGTCCTGGAACGAGCTGTTCGCCGACGGGCGCGATGGTGCGGCGGCGGGTGACCTCGGGCGAGGTCGCGGCGGCGCTCGCCAAGGCGGGCGCGTCCGACGCCGTGCTCGACGTGCCGCTCGGCAAACCCGACGATCTCTACGTCGAGGTCATGACCGGGCTGTTCACGCCGCGCGGCATCGGCGGCAATCTGCTCGGCCTGCTCAATTTCGAAGAATACAAGCGCCGGATTCCGATCGGCGGCCAGGCGATCCTGGTCGCCTCCAACGGGCCCTACGATTTTCTCGGCACCAGGTATTACCGCCTCGCCGACGGCCGGCGCTTCGACCGCCTGCGGTTGATTCAGGACGGGCGTATTTTCGAGTTCGTGCAAACCGACTATCAGCGGATCGGGACCGGCCGCGGCGGCGAGGGCGTGCGCGGCCAGCAGGATGCCGGGCTGTTCGCGCTGACGGCCGACTCCGGTTTCGATCCGGTCAAGCCGTGGCGCCTGGAGCTTCTGGTCAACGGCGCGGGCGCCGCGCCGGTCACGGTTCCGTTCGGGCTCGACTACAAGATCCCGGATGCGCACGTGCTGATGCCGGACCAGCCGCCGGTCGCCGCCTGGGTCGAGGCCTGGCGCGACAACCGCCTGAACGTCGCGATCCTGGCCGTGCTGCTGTCGGTGCTGACCTTGATCTTCGTCTTCCAGGCGAGGCTGGCGCGCTTTCGCCTCGCCCACCGGCTGGTGCGCAACGGATTTCTGGCGATCGTGCTGGTCTGGCTCGGCTGGACCGCCGGCGTGCAACTGTCGATCGTCAACGTCATCGGCTATGTGCGCGCGCCGTTCAGCGGCCTCGACATCGGCTTCTATCTCGCCGAGCCGCTGATGATCATGGTGGCGGTCTACACGCTGTTCTCGGTGGTGCTGATCGGCCGCGGCGTGTTTTGCGGCTGGCTGTGTCCGTTCGGCGCGCTGCAGGAACTGCTCGGCCAGTTGTCGCGCGCGCTCGGCGTGCCGCAATGGAATCCGTCGCCTGCGCTCGAGAAGCGCCTGTGGATGGGCAAGTACATCGCCGCCGCGGCGGTCCTGGCGCTGGCGCTGACGGCGATCGATCCGTCGGGCGCCAGCACCGAGATCGAGCCGTTCAAGACCGCGATCACCTCGAAGTTCACGCGCGCCTGGCCCTATGTGCTCTATGCCGGCGCGCTGCTGGCGATCGGGCTGTTCTCCGAGCGCGCCTATTGCCGGTTCCTGTGTCCGCTGGGCGGCCTGCTCGCGTTCCTCGATCGGCTGCATCTGATCGATCTGCTCAAGCGCCGGCCCGAATGCGGCAATCCCTGCCGCTTGTGCGAACGGTCGTGTCCGGTGCGCGCGATCGAGCCGAGCGGCAAGATCGTCACCGCCGAGTGCTTCCAGTGCCTCGATTGCCAGGTCGAATATTACGACGACGCGCGCTGCCCGCCGCTGGTGCGCGCCGCCAAGCTGCGCGGCGAGGCAAAGCCCGCTGCCGTCATGGTGACAAATGCCTGACGGGAATTTCGCAGCGCACGCGGGCGCACCCGGATTTGGCCGCTCGCTCTCGCGTCTGACGCGCCGCCGCGCCTTGCGCATCGTCGCGGCGGCCGCCGGCGTGCCGCTGATGATCGCGGCGGTGCGCGCCACCGCGCCGAAAGGCCAGTTCCACAGCTGGCACGGCGAGGTGCTCGGCGCGGTGTCGGAGCTGACGTTGTGGCACACCGACGCCGCGTTCGCGCAGCGCACGATCCTGCAAGGTGCGCGACGAGATCGAGCGCCTCGAGCGGATCTTCAGCCTCTATCGGCCGGACAGCGAAATCGCGCGCCTCAACGAGGCCGGCAGGCTCGCCAAGCCGTCGCCCGAGCTGCGCGCACTGATCGAGGAGAGCCAGCGCCTCGGCGTGTTGAGCGGCGGCGCCTTCGACATTTCGGTGCAGCCGTTGTGGCGGCTCTACGAGGCGCATTTCTGGTCGCGCACCGAAATTCAGACGCACATCGCGGCCCGCGCGCGCGACGTTGCGCGCTCGCTCGTGGACTTCCGCCAGATCGACAGCAGTGCAGCCGCCATCGGCTTTGCGCGCGCCGGCATGGCGATCACGCTCAACAGCCTCGCGCAGGGCTATATCACCGACGCCATCGCCGACCTGCTGCGCAACGAGGGCTTCGAGAGCGCCGTGGTCGATCTCGGCGAATTCCGCACGCTCGGCCGCCATCCGGATGGCCGCCCGTGGCGGCTCGGTATCCGCAACGGCATTGCGTCCGGCGGCGGAGGCCGCATGGTCGAGCTCGAGGACATGGCGCTCGCCGTGTCCGGCGGCTATGGCACGACGTTCGAGCCGAGCGGCAGCTTCCACCACATTTTCGATCCGCGCACCGGCGCCAGCGCCAACACCCTGGTCGACGTGGCGGTGATCGGTCCGAGCGCGACGGCGGCGGACGGGCTCGCGACCGCCATCTGCGTCGCCGGGGAGACGCTCGCGCCGAAGCTGCTTGCCGCCTATCCGCGGACGCGCGCGATCCTGACCCGGCTGGACGGGACCTCGCGTGACGATCCCGAACTCCTGACATGGTCGGCGGGGCTTTCACCCGTTGCGGCGCGCTGATAGCGTTCTCCTCGACCGGTCGAAAAAAGAAACCGGCAGGACAGGGAGAAATATTCGTGAAGACACCGACAGTCGCAATCTTGCTGTTTGCGTCGACGCTGGCCGCCGGCACCGCGGCGGCGCAGCCGGCGCCGTACAACGAGCTCGGCATCACGATGGGCCACTGGCACATCATCTCGAAGGACGCGGAAGCCAACAAGAAGGTGTTCCTCGGCATGGGCGGCAAGCTGTTCATGCCCGGCGGCGCGCCGCTGATGATGTTCCCCGGCATCTACATCAACCTGACGCTCGGGAAAGAGAAGGGCGACGGCGGCACCCAGAGTTCGGTGGTGAACCACGTCGGCTTCATCGTCGACAACGTGCAGGCGCGCACCGCGCAGTGGAAGGCCGCCGGCGTGGCCGTACTCCCCGGCAACAACGGCCGGCTCGATCAGGCGTTCGTCGAGACGCCGGACGGCGTGCGCATGGAAATCCTCGAAGACAAGACCCAGGCGATGCCGATCCGGCACGAGCACGTGCACCTGTTCCTGCCGGAAGCCGAAATCCCGAAGGCGGTCGCCTGGTACGCGGCGACCTTCGGCGGCAAGGCCGGCGTCCGCAACAATGCGCCGGTCGTCGACGTGCCGGGCGGCCAGATTCGCTTCGCCAAGGCCGACAAGGCGCAGGTCCCGACCCGCGGGCGCGTGCTCGACCATATCGGCTTCGACGTGAAGGACGTGCGCGCCGCCGCGGCGCGGCTCGAAACGCTCGGCATCAAGCTCGACGAGCCGATCCGCAAGGGCTCGGTCAACACCGTCACCTATATCACCGACCCCTGGGGCACCCGCATCGAGCTGGTCGAGCGCGCGCCGCTGGTGCCGGTGAACTAGGCGCGCCGCGGGCGGGCGGAATCGGCGCGCCGCCTGCAGGCGGTCGGCGCGCCCCGGCTCAAAAGCGCATTGACCTTGATCGATCCGCCGCAGGAGCGAGGCGATGCGTCGCGCCGACGACTTGTGTTATCGTGCCGCATCGCGCGCCGTTCACCGCAGCGTCGCCAGCGTCACGTCGCCATCCGTAATGTAGTGGTTGACGCGTTCGACCGGCAGATGCTGACCGGCCTGATACGGCGTCACGTCCTCGATCACGCGCCGATCGCTCAACACGCCGATGATGTAATCGCGCTCGGCATTGGTGTCGGAATCGGTGGCGTGGGTGATCTGGAACGTGAGCTGCGTCAGCGAGAGACCGGTATCCCTGGTGCCGGCGCCGATCCAGAGCACGCGCGCGTCGGTCGGCGGCCGGCCGGTGCTCAGCCAGAAGCTGGCCGTCGCCATGGAGTCCTCGGCGCGCGCCAGGTTCGCCGCCCAGAATCGGATGTGGTGGCGCTTGCGCGGGCTGTTGTCGATGGCCTTCTGGAAGCCGATGTCCTGGCCACGCCCGAACAGATAGAGCGTGCTGAACGGCGCGGCAGGATAGGGCGTGTTGCAGACGAACGCCCGCACCATGCCCCATGAGCTCGACAGGCCGAGCGGGTCGGCCTCGGTCCAGCCGATCGCCGCGAACGCGGCACGCAGCTGCTCGAGCGTGCCGATCAGCGCGATATTGACCGGGTCGCCCGGCAGTCCGTCGCCCGTGATCGTGAAGCGGGGCACGCGCTGGCGCTGCAGGATCCTCAGCCCCAGGCGGACGATCCGCGGCAGGATGACATAGGCGGCCATTCCGTAGGTCAGCCCCAGCGCCAGAATCCATGGCAGCCGGTGGTCCTCGAATTCGAAGAACACGAAGACGATCAGCCAGACGGTGACGACGCCCAGGGCCAGGATCAGCAGGCGCCGCAGGAAGCGGACAAGGACTCTCAAGGTCGATCCATCGTTTCGACTGTTTGCGGGCTGGCGTGCCGTTGGTCCGGCCACCGCGCCGGCGTCAGCTTACCGGATGCGCTCGCGGATCGTCCTGCAAGACTTGGGGCCTGCAAGACTTAGGGCTTGCAAGACTTGGGGCCGGCCCGGGATCCGAGGGACCGCGGCGATAGCCCAAGCCCCTTCCGGGTATATGGGCCGGTGGCGTAGGCTTTTCGGCGAACACGCCCGAAGTCCCGTGATTTGATCGGCCGTCGTGCCGATGCCATCAGCCGATATCTTCGACACCGAGTGACCGCATTTTTGGATATCTCAGTACTCGTCGATCGATGGAACGGCCGGTGCTTGCTTTTCACTGCTTGGAATAGGGAGTTCTCAGATGCCGACACAGGCAACGCCGAAGTCCACGACCGAAGAAACAGCGGGCTCCTCGCTCGACCTGTCGCGCCGCGGGTTTGTCGCGACCGCTTCGGCGGCGGCAGCCGGCGGATTTGCACTCGCACAAGGACCCGCCGGCGCCGCTGTCGTTCGCACCGACGCGGGGCTGCCACCGTACGGCAACGGCACGCTTCCGCCCGGCATTCGCTCCCGCGCCATAGCCAACGTCAACGGCATGACCGTGCACATGTTGGAGGCCGGCTTCGAGACTCCCGGCCGCCCCGCGGTGATGCTGCTGCACGGCTTTCCGGAACTCGCTTATAGCTGGCGTAAGGTGATGCTGCCTTTGGCGGCGGCGGGCTATCATGTCTTCGCGCCCGACCAGCGCGGTTACGGGCGCACGGCGGGTTGGGACGATTCCTTCGACGCCGATCCCGACCAATTCCGCATCCTCAACATGGTGCGCGACGCGGTCGGGCTGGTCTATGCGCTCGGCTACCGCTCGGTGGCCATGCTGGTGGGACACGATGCCGGCTCGCCGGTCGCGTCCTGGGCTTCGCTGATCCGCCCGGACATCTTCCGCTCGGTGGTGCTCATGAGCTCGCCGTTCGGCGGTCCGCCGGGCGTTCCGTTCAACACCGCCAACGGTGCGGTGCCGCCGAAGGCCGCGCCGACCGACGACGAGATCGACGCCGAACTGGCCAAGCTTCCGCGTCCGCGGAAGTACTACCAAAATTATCAGCGCAAACCCGGCGCCAACGAAGACATGCTGTACGCGCCGCAGGGCCTGCACGCCTTCTTTCGCGCGTACTACCACTACAAGAGCGCCGACTGGAAAGGTAACAACCCGTTCCCGCTCAAGGCGCGTACCGCCGAGGAGCTTGCGAAGATCCCCACCTACTACGTCATGGACAAGGACAAGGGCATGGCGGCGACGGTCGCGCCCTTCATGCCATCCGCGGCCGAGATCGCGGCATGCAAATGGCTGACCGACGACGAGGTCGGGGTCTATGCGACGGAATACGGCCGCACCGGTTTCAACGGCGCATTGCAGGGTTACCGGGTCCGTCGCGGCTCCGACCCCAAGAGCATCGCCGAGATGCGGACGTTCTCCGGCCGTACCATCGACGTGCCGTCGATGTTCATCGCCGGCAAGAGCGACTGGGGCACCTACCAGACGCCGGGTCTGGAGGAGACCATGCGGACCAAGGCGCTGACGCAAATGCGCGGCTTCCATCTCGTCGACGGCGCCGGACACTGGGCCCAACAGGAGCAGCCCGAGCAGGTCACCCGATTGCTGCTGGCCTTCCTGCAGGGCCAGTCTCAACCCGCCGCGAAACCTTGATCCGGGCCGCCGTCGAGTTACGCGAAAATCTCGACGCTTCTCGACGCGCATTGAAGACGAGTTCGGCACCGTGCTCGGTCTCGAACAATGCCGTTTCGGCGTCGAGCAACGAGATGAGATTATGGCAGCGCGGGGAAATCGGTGCGGCTTCGCCGTGACCGGCTGCACGCGCGGGCGGTCAGCTTTCGCTGGTGATCCGCTTGATGCCTTCGGCCGAGCGCACCAGTTCTTCGACGCTGATGCGCGCCAGCGCCGTCGAGAACGCCTGCTCCGCCTGCGCCAAGGCCGGCATCACCACTTTGCTGAGCAGCGCGGAATCCATCAGCGGCGTTTCTTCTTCATCATCGGCCGTGCCGGCGGCACGCAGGATGTCGTCGACACTGATGCGGCGCGGCTCGCGCGCGATCTCGTAGCCGCCGCGCGGTCCGCGAATGCCCTTGAGAATTCCGTGGCGGACGAGGGCCTGCAGCACCGGCTCGAGATGGCGTGGCGGCAGGCGGTGGCGGCTGGCTAACGCTTTTGCCGCCACCGGCCGGCCCCGCGCGTGCAGCGCGATGTCGATCACGGCGGCGATGGCTAAAATGCCTTTGCGAGGCAATAGCGGCATGCGGGGAGGGTCCGCAGGTAAAACGGCGTGGGAGATAACCTAGAACAACGGTGGTATTAAGTCACCATCAAACGAAGTCAGTCCACCTCGCCGGTCCCTCCCGTGCTGTGTCCCGTAGAACCAAAACCCCGAACTCCCCGTGTAGTTTCATTGAGACTTGCAACCTCGCAAATCGCCACTTGCATAGTAGCCGCGATGATTAATTGCGCAATGCGCGCGCCGCGTTCAACTGTGAACAAGCTGGTTCCGAGATTGACGAGTATAACCTGTATTTCTCCCCGATAATCAGCGTCTATAGTGCCCGGTGAATTCAACACAGTCACGCCAAATCGCGCTGCCAGCCCTGATCTTGGCCGTATTTGCCCTTCGGTCCCCTCCGGCAACGCGATCGCGATCCCGGTCGGAATCATGGCGCGTGCGCCTGGCGCAATGCTGACCGGCGCATCTGCTGGCACTGCGGCGACGAGGTCGAGCCCGGCGGCGAGCTCGCTCTGGTAGGCGGGCAGTGGCAAGCCGGCCGAGTGTGGCAGCCGAATCACACGCAATAATTGCTTGACCATGGCTCAACCCCCGAGCGCCTGCGTGATGCGTACAACCAGTGCGCGTGCGACGTCTTCCTTGGATTGTGGCGGCCAGGATTCGACGCCCTGCGGCGTGACCAGATGGACGGTGTTGCGGTCGCCGCCCATCACGCCGGTCTCCGCCGACACGTCGTTGGCGACGATCCAGTCACAGCCCTTGCGCGCGAGCTTCGCCTTGGCGTGCTCGATCAGGCGTGTCGGTTTCGGCCGCAAAACCGATCACCAGCCCGGGCCGGCCGGACTTGCGGTGTGCGACGGTCGCGAGGATGTCGGGATTTTCGACCAGGCCGAGCCGCGGGCGAGCCGCCGTCCTGCTTCTTGATCTTGCTGTCGCTCGGCTCGGTCGACGCGCCAGTCCGCCACCGCCGCCGCAAACACCGCCACGTCGGCGGGCAGCGCCTTGCCGACGGCTGCCAGCATCTCCTGGGCGGTCTCGACCTTGACGGTCCTCACGCCGACGGGATCGGGCAGGTTCACCGGGCCGGAAATGAGCGTCACTTCTGCTCCTGCTGCTGCTGCTGCTGCTGCAATGGCGTGGCCCTGCTTGCCCGACGAGCGATTGGCGATGTAGCGCACCGGGTCGATCGGCTCATGGGTCGGGCCGGACGTCACCAGCAGGCGCTTGCCCTTGAGCGGCTTATCCTCGGCGCTTTCGAGGAATTGCGCCGCTGCCGTTGCGATCTCGATCGGCTCGGCCATGCGCCCGGTGCCGGCCTCTCCCGTCTCCGCCATCTCGCCGGCATTCGGCCCGACCACCGCGATGCCGTCGTCGATCAACCGCGCCAGATTGCGCTGCGTCGCCGCGTGCGCCCACATGTGCGGGTTCATCGCGGGCGCGATCAGCACCGGCGCTGCCGGTGGCGAGCAGCACCGCGGAAGCCAGATCGTCGGCGTGGCCGTTCGCCATCTTCGCCATCAGGTCGGCGGTCGCGGGCGCGACCACGATCAGATCGGTCTCGCGCGCGAGCCGGATGTGGCCGACGTCGAACTCACTCTGCGCGTCGAACAGGTCGGTGAACGCGCGCCCGCCCGACAGCGCGCCGGCTGCGAGCGGAGTGACGAACTGCTGCGCAGCCGCGGTCAGGATGCAGCGCACCGCCGCGCCGCGCTCCTTCAGCCGGCGGATGAGGTCGAGCGATTTGTAGGCCGCGATGCCGCCGCCGATGATCAGCAGCACGCGCTTGCCAGGATGCCTGTCGGCGGATGCAGATGCGCGTCTCAGGGACGGAAAGACTTCCAGCACCGGCGCGCTTCACCGATGGCCGGACTTCACCGCCGCCGGCCGCGCTGCGCAGGATCGTCCGCGCCTCGTCTTCCATGGAGCGGCCGTTCTGCGCCGCACGCAGCCGCAGGCGTTTCTTGGTCTGCTCGTCGAGTTGGCGAATGGTCAGGCTGGCCATGGGATAACCTCGTCCCCCATCTTACCTGGTGATTGCATTGCAATCAATGCAATCAAATCACCTTCCAGAGGATGACCAGCAGGATGGCGGCGATCGCCCACAGCGCCACCGTCGTCCAGCGGTTGCGGCGCGCCTCGGCGCGGCCGATCGCTGCGACGGTTTCGGGCGCCAGCACCAGGCCGTCGCGGGTGATGGCGTCGAGCTGCTCGACCAGCGTGGCGCCGCGCGTCAGCAGGGCCGGCACCTCGCCGAGGAAGCGGCCGACTTCGAGCGCGCCTTCGGCCGCGCCTTCGAGCCGCCCGGCCGCGCCGAGATGACGCTCGATCCATTCGCGCACGACCGGCTCCGCCACCGTCCACATGTCGAGCTTGGGATCGAGCGCGCGCGCGACGCCCTCGACCACCACCATGGTCTTCTGCAGCAGCAGCAGTTCCGGCCGCGTGCGCATGTCGAACAGGCCGGTGACCTCGAACAGCAGCATCAGCAGCTTCGCCATCGAGATGTCTTCGGCGGTGCGGTTGTGGATCGGCTCGCCGATGGCGCGGATCGCCTGCGCGAAGTTCTCGACCGAATGGTGCCGCGGCACGTAGCCGGCCTCGAAATGCACCTCGGCGGTGCGCTGATAGTTGCGGGTGATGAAGCCGTAGAGGATTTCGGCGAGGAAGCGCCGCTCCTTCGGCGCCGAGCCGCCCCATGATGCCGAAGTCGACCGCGACCAGCTGGCCGTCGTCGTCGACGAACAGGTTGCCGGGATGCATGTCGGCATGGAAGAAGCCGTCGCGCAGCGCGTGGCGCAGGAAGGTCTGGATCACCGCGCGGCCGAGCGCCTTCAGGTCGAAGCCCTTGGCCGCCAGCGTCGCGCGATCGTTGAGAGCGGCGTGGCGTCGATCCATTCCAGCGTCAGCACGTCGCGCGCGGTGCGGTCCCAGTCGACCGTCGGCACGCGGAAGTCCGGATCGTTCTTGGTGTTCTCCGCCATCTCGGACAGCGCGGCCGCCTCGAGCCGCAGGTCCATCTCGATCGCGACCGAGCGGCGCAGCGTCTCGACCACTTCGATCAGGCGCAGCCGCCGCGCTTCGGCCGAAAACTTCTCGGCGTTGCGCGCCACGAACGCAAAGGATTCGATGTCGGCCTGGAAGCGCCGCTCGACGCCCGGCCGCAGCACTTTCACCGCGACGGCGCGCCCGTCGCCGCCCGCAATCTCGGCGCGATGCACCTGCGCGATCGAGGCGGCGGCGACCGGCGGTCCGAAGACCGAAAACAGTTGCGGCAGCGGCTTGCCGAGCGCCGCCTCGACGCGTCCGTTCCGCCTCGGCCTGCGGGAACGGCGCCATCCTGTCCTGCAGCGATTCGAGGTCGCGCGCGAGCGTGACGCCGACCACGTCCGGCCGCGTCGCCAGGAACTGGCCGAGCTTCACGTAGGTCGGCCCGAGCCGGGTCAGCGCACTGGCGAGCGGATTGGCGGCGCCGCTCGATCCGCGCCGCTCGAACAGCCTCGCGAAGCGCAGCGCCAGCCGCGCCGGCGGCGGCAGTGGCGCCGGATCGACGATGCCGAACACGCCTTCGCGCGCGAACACGAAGCCGGCGCGCGGCCAGGCGGCTGAGATGGGCGAGGGCGGAGATCACCTGCGGGCTCGTGCGTTGGGTGCAAGTCGGGCCCGTTGCTCATCGCGAATACGCAAGATCACAGCCGCCAGCCCGAATGCAGCGCCACGATGCCGCCGGTCATGCGCTGGAACGAGACGCGCGCGAAGCCGGCCGTCCGCATCATGTCGGCGAAGGCGTCCGGGCGCGGAAAGCGGCGGATCGATTCGACCAGATAGCGGTAGGCCTCGGCATCGCCGGCGACCGCGCGGCCGAGCGCCGGGATCACGTTGAACGAATAGAAATCGTAGAGCGCGTCGAAGCCCGGCACGTCGACGGTGGAAAATTCCAGGCACAGGAAACGCCCGCCGAGCCGCAGCACGCGGCGCGCTTCCGCCAGCGCCGCCTCGATGCGCGGCACGTTGCGGATGCCGAACGCGATGGTGACGGCGTCGAAGCTGCGGTCGGCGAAACGGCAGCGCCTCGGCATTCGCCTCGACGAACGAAACCTGCGTCGTCGAAGCCCGCTCAGCGGCGCGCGTGCGCCCGACCTCGAGCATCTCGGGATTGATGTCGGCGACGGTGACGCGCGTGCCGGCGCCGCCGGCCGCCACGACGCGGAACGCGACGTCGCCGGTGCCGCCGGCGAGATCGAGCAGCGCGAACGGCCGCTCGCCGGGTTGCCCATGACGGCCGTCCGAAGGCCGGCCTTTTGGCGGGTTGACCGCCGTCACCAGCGCGTCCTTCCAGGCGCGATGCAGGCCGCCCGACATCAGGTCGTTCATCAGGTCGTAGCGGCGCGCCACGCTGTGGAAGACGTCGTCGACCAGCGCCTGCTTGTCGGCGAGCGGCACTTCCTCGAAGCCGAAATGGGTCGTGTCGGGCGCGCGCGGCATGGCGGATAGTCCTTGTGCGGCAGGACCATAGCGCGCGGCCGTGGCACGCGCTATGTCTGCGGCGGGAGCGCGTTAACCATGCCCGAACTGCCCGAAGTCGAGACCGTGCGCCGCGGCCTTGCGCCCGCGATGGAAGGCGCGCGCTTCGCCAAGGTCGAGGCGCGGCGCGGCGATCTGCGCTGGCCGCTGCCGAAGGATTTCGTCGCGCGGCTCGAAGGGCAGACCGTCGAAGGCCTCGGCCGCCGCGCCAAATATCTGCTGGCCGATCTGTCGTCCGGCGAGGTGCTGGTGATGCATCTCGGCATGTCGGGCTCGTTCCGCGTGGCGCAGGAGCGCGCCGAGCACGCAGCCCGGCGGCTATTACCACGACCGCTCCAAGGACACGGCGCACGACCACGTGGTGTTCCACATGTCGTCGGGCGCGCGCGATCGCCTTCAACGATCCGCGCCGCTTCGGCTCGATGAAGCTCGTCCCGCGCGCGAAGCTCGACGAGGAGCCGCTGTTGCGCGCGCTCGGGCCGGAGCCGCTCGGCAATGCGTTCGACGCCGCCATGCTGGCGCGCGCCTGCGCCGGCAAGAAGACCTCGCTCAAGGCCGCGCTGCTGGATCAGCGCGTGGTCGCGGGGCTCGGCAACATCTACGTCTGCGAGGCGCTGCACCGCGCGCATCTGTCGCCCAAACGCGCAAGCCTCGACCATCGCGACGCGAACCGGCGCGCCGCACGAACGGGCAGCGGCGCTCGTCGAGGCGATCAAGCTGGTGCTGAACGACGCGATCAAGGCCGGCGGCTCGTCGCTGCGCGACCATCGCCAGACCGTCGGGCGAACTCGGGTTGTTTCAGCACAATTTCCGCGTCTACGATCGCGAAGGCGAGACGTTGTCCGACGCCGGGCTGCAAGGGCACGATCAAGCGAATCGTGCAGACCGGCCGCTCGACATTTTTTTGTCCGGTGTGCCAGAAGTAGCCCGCGCCAAACTGGAGATTCGCATGAGCTACCAGACGATTATCGCCGAAACGCAGGGCCGGGTCGGCGTCATCCGGCTCAACCGGCCGCAGGCGCTCAACGCGCTCAATGCCCAGTTGATCGCGGAGCTTGGGCAGGCCGTCGACGCATTCGATGCTGACGTGAAGGTCGGCTGTATCCTGATCACCGGATCGGAAAAGGCGTTCGCCGCCGGCGCCGACATCAAGGAGATGGCGAGCAAGACGTTCGAAGAAGCCTTCATGGGCAATTTCGCCGCCGACTGGGACCACGTCGCGCGCGCCCGCAAGCCGGTGGTGGCGGCGGTCGCGGGCTTCGCGCTCGGCGGCGGCTGCGAGCTCGCGATGATGTGCGACCTGATCATCGCGGCGGACAATGCGAAATTTGGTCAGCCCGAGATCAAGCTCGGCATCATTCCGGGGATCGGCGGCACGCAGCGCCTCACCCGTGCGGTCGGCAAGGCCAAGGCGATGGACCTGATCCTGACCGGCCGCATGATGGATGCGGCCGAGGCCGAACGCTCCGGGCTGGTGGCGCGGGTCGTTCCGGCCGCCAGCTTGCAGCAGGAGGCGATGAAGGTCGCCGAGACCATCGCGGCGATGTCATTGCCGTCGGTGCTCGCCGCCAAGGAGGCGGTCGACCGCGCCTTCGAGACGACGCTGGCCGAGGGGGTGCGGTTCGAGCGGCGGATCTTCCACGGGCTGTTCGCCACCCACGACCAGAAGGAAGGCATGACGGCGTTCGTCGAGAAGCGCGCGCCGAAGTTCGAGAACCGGTGAAGGAGTAGCGCCATGGCCGAACCGTTTCGCATCGGGTTCCTGCTGTTTCCGAACATCACGCAGCTCGACATGACCGGGCCGCTTGAGGTGCTGTCACAGCTGCCGGGCGCGGAGATTCATCTGATCTGGAAGACGCGCGATCCGGTGCGCGCCGGCAGCGGCCTCACGATGCTGCCGACGACGACGTACGCCGAGTGTCCGCAGCTCGATCTCGTTTGCGTGCCCGGCGGCGGCGGGATGAACGCTTTGCTCACCGACGCCGAGACGCTCGACTTCCTGCGGCGGCAGGCCGCGACGGCGCGCTATGTGACCTCCGTGTGCACCGGCGCGCTGGTGCTCGGCGCGGCCGGGCTGCTGCGCGGCAAGACGCGCGGCGACGCATTGGATGTCGATGGACATGCTGGCGGCGTTCGGCGCGATCCCGGTCCACGAGCGCGTGGTGGTCGACGGCAATGTCATCACCGGCGGCGGCGTCACCGCCGGCATCGACTTCGCCCTGCGCGTTGCGGCCGAGGTTGCGGGCGACGACGTGGCGCGGGCCATTCAGCTCGGCATCGAATACGACCCGAAGCCGCCGTTCGACAGCGGCCATCCGCGCAGCGCCGATCCGAAGCTGGTCGAGACCGCCAAGACCAAGGCCGCTGCGCGTCAGAGCGAGCGGCGCGCGCAGGTCGAGAAGGCCGCGGCGGCGTTGCGTTAGCGGACGCTACTTCCGCACGCAGATCACCCGCACCACCGATGCCTTGGCGGCGTCGACGCCGGTCGTGCCGGCGGCGGGCGTCACCTGTTGCGCGTCGAGGAACGTGCGGATGGCCGGGAACGGGATGAGCGTCGCCTGCGATTGCGCGGACGCCGCTCCCACGGTGGTCAGCGCGGGCGTCTTGAGCTCGGCCATGCCGGCGAAGCGGCCCTGGCTGTCGAGCGCGGCGGCGCCCGAGAAGCCGGACTGCGGGGCCGGCTCGACCGAGCTGCCCTTCAGCTGCACCGCCGATGTGCTGACCGCGCTGCCGCCGCTCTGGCTCTGCGGGTCGGCGATGCCGACGAGCGTGAGTTCCGGGCCTTTGCCTTCAGTGCTGAGCGCCGCCGGCACCAGGTCGGGCGCGCCGTAGACGCGGATGAGCGCGAGGTCGGCGGTCTTGTCCTCGGCGAGCGTGGCGGCGTCGCCATAGCCGCTCACAACGATGACGTTGCAGCCGTCGGTCACCTGCCGGTCGGTGAGGATATGGCCGTCGGCCGATACGACGATGCCGGTGCCGTATTCCACCTTTCGCTTCGTCGCCGAGCCGATCGACGCAACGGCGTTGATGCTGGGGAACGGCGCGAACGCGCTCGCCATCGCCATCGCGACCGGGTCGACGAGGGTTTCGGTCGCCTGGTCCCACAGCACGGTCAGGCCACGCACTTCGCCGTCCTTGAACTCGGCGCGTACGAAGAACTTCTTCAGCCCCTGCATACCGGACAGGACGAAGCCGTCGCCCTTGAGCTGATTGTGTTCGAGCTTGCGGGTCGACGGTTCCTTGCGCTGCTGCTCATAGACCGCGGCGAGCGTGGTGCCGGGCTCCCTGATCCGGAACGTCTCGATCTGGATCTGGCCCTGCGCCGATGCCCAGCGCGTGCCGGTCTTGCCCGGGGCCTTGATCGGGGTCTGCTTGGTTGGAATGCCGATGCGGCTGCCGGTGACGGTGTCGTCCAGCACCGTCCAGCCGACTTGGGTCTGCTTGGCCTTGGCGGAGGCGGCGAGCAGCGCCCGCTCCTGCGAGTTGAGGACGCCGGTTTCCTTGAACTTGCGCAGCCGTTGGAACGAGCGGATAGCGGCGGTGAGCTTCTCGGTGGTGTCGCTGCCGCTCAGGCTGTTGTAGTCGCCGGTCCAGGCGAGGTCGAACTCGAGTGCGGCCCGTTCCGCCGGCGGCATGCCGACGGTTTCTTGCACCGGTCCGCTCGGGGGCGTGGTCCGCGCCTTCTTCTTGGCGGCGGCGGCCGCGCGGAATGCGTTGTCGACGGTTCCGGCGGGATTGGCGTCCGGGGCTTGCGGCGCCAGTGCGGCGCGCCCCCGTGCGACCGAGGCGCGCGCCCGCAGCGCCGACTTCTTGCCGACCGCGAGCTTGCGGAACTTGCTGGCCTGGCCGGTGGGCTTCGCCGCCGTCTCGCCGCGCGTAACCGGATCGCCGGTCTGGGCCGATACCGGCACAGCGGCCAGGAGAACGATCAGCGCAGCACCCACCAGCCGCATGGGAACTCCTGAACGGACTGACTTAAGAGACAGAATTGGCACGGGGACCCGGCAGCACATCAGTGAAACCGAAAAATCCTAGCGGATCGGCGCAATTGCGCAATGCGGCCAATTTGGCGAGCATCGCGATTGAATCGGGCTTCGCCGTGGCGGGTCGCAAAGGCCTGACATTGCAAAGCCTTGGCTTTCGCGGATGATGCCCGGGAGGAGACGCGAGGGCATGCTGGGTCCTGACGAGCTTGAACGCTACGCGCGCCACATCGTGCTGCGCGAGGTCGGCGGGCCTGGCCAGGCCGCGCTCAAGCGCGCGCGCGTCCTGGTTGTCGGCGCCGGCGGGCTCGGCGCACCGGCACTCCTATACCTCGCGGCTGCGGGCGTCGGCACGCTCGGCATCGTCGACGACGACACGGTTTCGCTCTCCAACCTGCAGCGCCAGGTGATCCACGGCACGCCCGAGATCGGCGAGCCGAAGGTCGCGAGCGCCGCCGTTGCGATCCGCCGGCTCAACCCGCACGTGATGGTGGAGACGCACGCGACGCGGCTGGTCGCCGGGAACGCGCTCGACCTGATCGGCCGTTACGATCTGGTCGTCGATGGGTCCGACAATTTCGCCACCCGGTATCTCGTCTCCGACGCCTGCTTCTTCGCCAGGAAGCCGCTGATCACCGCGGCGGTCGGCGTCTTCGACGGCACGCTCACCACCATCCGCGCGCACGAGCGTGCAAGTAACGGCAAACCCAATCCGACCTATCGCTGCCTGTTTCCCGAGCCGCCGCCGCCCGGCACCGTTCCGGCTTGCGCCGAGGCCGGCATTCTCGGCGCGCTCACCGGCGTGCTCGGCTCGATGATGGCGCTCGAGGTGCTGCGCGAGATCGTCGGTTTCGGCGAGGGCCTCGTGGGACGGCTTCTGATGATCGATGCGCGCGCGATGCGGTTCGAGACGCTGAGCTACGCCTGGGATCCGGGAAACCCGCTCTCGGGCGAGCATCCGACGATGACGGATCTGTCGGTCCACGAAGCCGTCGAACGCTAGTCGTCGGCGACGAAGCCGGATGCCTTCACCACCGGGCCCCAGCGTTCAATGTCGCTCCGGATGGTCGCGGCGAAATCGGCCGGGCTCTGAAACGTCGGCTCGTTGCCGACTTTGGCAAGGCTCTCGATCAGTTGCGGCGACTTGACGGCCGCTTCAATCGACGCGCTGAGCGTGCGGACGATCTCGGCCGGCATCTTCGCGGGCCCGAGCACGCCGAGCCACGAGTCCGCAACCACATCGTATCCGGCCTCGCGCATGGTCGGCGTGTCCGGCAGAAACGCCGAGCGCTTCGAGCCCGTCACGGCGAGTACGCGCAGCGTGCCGTTGCGCGCGAACGGCAGCGACTCGCTGATCGGATTGATGGCGGCCGGCACATGGCCGCCGAGCAAGTCCTGCAGCGCCGGTGCGCCGCCGCGATAATGCACGGCGGTCATCGCGACGCCGGCTGCGCTCGCCAGCATCATGCCGACGAAGTGGGGCGTGCCGCCGGCGGAGGTGGTGGCGTACGAGGCCCGTTCCGGATTGAGCTTGCACCACGCGATGAACGACGCCAGCGTCTTGACGCTCTCGGGCACCGCCGGTCCGATATTGTAGGTCAGCATGGATCGTGCCGCCGGCGCGATCGCGGTGAAGTCCCGCACCGGATCGTAGCTGAGCGCACGGAAACTGTGCGGATAGACCGTCAGCGGAAAGTCCGGCGTGAACAGCAGGACGCTGCCGTCGGGCTCGGCGTTCTTGACGGCTTCGACCGCGAGGCGGGCCGAGGCGCCCGGCTTGTTCTCGACCAGCACCGTCGTCGCGTAGGAACCGCGCAGCCGTTCCGCGAGAATGCGGGCGAGCACGTCGGTGCCGCCGCCCGCCGGAAATCCGACGATGATGCGAACCGGCTTGCCGATCGGCGGACTATTTCCACCTTGCGCGGAAGCTCGCGGAACCGCGGCGGCCGACGCCAATCCGGCAGCCGAAGCGATCAGCACCTGCCGCCGTGTCGGCATCGGATCTCCGTTCGGCCGGCGGCGCGTGCGCTCATGCGCGCGCCAAAACTTGCGCAGGCGATTTCGGCCTACTTCGTCCAGGTGGCGGCGACGCCCGTGCCTTTCAGCACCGACCACTTGTTCTCGCCGGATGCCGTCACGCGGAAGCAACTCGCTTTCGAACCCTTCCAGGTGCTGCAGAAGCCGTCATTGTTGAGCTTCCAGGTACCTTCGCCCTTGGAGCCGGCGGCTCCGATCGGTTCGCGCGTCATCTTGCCATCGGGGTTGTAGGTCATCTTGTACTTGATGCTGCCCGAGGCCGACGTGAACGGCGTGCCGGTGAAGAACGTCGCCTTGATGTCGGCCGGCGCGAGCGTGGTCGCGGCCGGCGCCGCGATCGCGGCCGCGCCTGCCAGCAGGGTCGCCGCGGTCAACAACAGAACGCGCATGGTTTTACTCTCCGTGAGGTCGCGTGGCTGCATCATACCGCAAATTGTGGCAAAGCGCAGCGATGGTGGATTTGGCGCGCCTCCGGCCCGGATTGTGGCCGGTGGTTCAGACCTTTGATCTTGCTGACATTTCGGGCTGGGCAGGGGATCGCGGGCTGCGAAAATAACTAAGATTAAAATCTGCGCAGGAACGCCCGCGCGGGCCATGGTAAAAGTCGAACTTGGGCATGTGCGGTGTCCATGAGTAGGAGGTGCGTATGAAGTTGTTGCTTAAGGCGGTCGCGGTTTCGGTCGCCCTGTTCGCCGGCGCTGCGTCGGCGCAAAATCAGTACCTGGATCTGTCGGGGCGTTTTCGCTGCGTCACGAACTGCCTGAACGGGCAGCCCAACCAGTTCGCCTACATCACGCAGAGCGGACTGGAGATGAACATCGTCAACGACGCCGGCATGCCGTCGCGGGCCTGGATGGACCGTCCCGGCCGGTTCTGGATCGAACGCGCCAATATGGGCGCGATCTATTCGCCCGATGGTTCGACCATCCAATTCGACAATGGGACGGTGTGGCAGCGCGATGTCGGCTTGCCCGAGCCGACCGTTCCGGCGCCGCGTACGACGACGAGAACTCGGCCGCCGCGCGAGGCGGCGCGTCCGCCGGTGCGTCCGACAGCGACCAATGCCTACGACGGCGGGTGGAGCGTGCGGATCGTGACCCAGGCCGGTCCTTGCGATCCCGAATATCGCTTCGGCGCGCAGATCGCCAACGGCTCGGTCGTCTACGACGGCGGCAGCGCCGTCAACATTCAGGGCCAGGTCGTTTCCGACGGCCGCATCTGGGTGAACATTTCCGCGGGAGGCCAGATGGCGTCGGGAGAGGGCCGGTTGTCCGAATCCGTCGGATCGGGGAACTGGCGCGGACAGGGCCCCGGCGGTTCCTGCGCCGGCGTCTGGCAGGCGGTGCGGCGCAGCTAGAGTTTCCAGCGGCGCACTCAATCGAGAACCAATCGCGCGGGCGCTCCGATCTCGGGGCGCCCGTTTCATTTGTGCAACGATCGGCGCTTGACGCGCCGTCGGTGTCGCGGTATTTAACCGACTAGTTACTTAACCTCCTGGTTTAGCAGCGATGCCGTCCGACCGCCTCAGCAGCACGTTTGCAGCGCTCGCCGACCCGACCCGCCGGGCGATCCTGGCGCGGCTCGCGCTTGGCGAGACCTCTGTCACCGAACTGTCGAAGCCGTTCGATATCAGCGGTCCGGCGATCTCCAAGCATCTCAAGGTGCTGGAGCGCGCGGGCCTGATCGCGCGCGGCCGCGAGGCGCAGTGGCGGCCCTGCCGGCTCGAACCGCAGGCCCTGAAGGGCGTTGACGATTGGCTGGCGCTCTATCGCCAGTTCTGGGAAGAGCGCTTCGACCGCCTGGAGCACTATCTCAAGACGCTGCAAACCAAGGGCGGCAAGCGCCGCCGCAAAAAGCCCTCGCCACACCCAACCGACAAGGAGTGATCATGCTCGTGCAGTCGTACCTGACCTTCAACGGCCGCTGCGAAGAGGCGATCGAGTTCTACAAGAAGGCGCTCGGCGCCAAGGTCGAGATGATGATGCGCTTCAAGGAGGCGCCTGGCGATCACAAGTGCTCGCCGGGCTCCGAGGAGAAGATCATGCACTCATGCCTGCGCATCGGCGACACCGCCGTGATGGCGTCGGATGGAATGATGCAGGGCAAGCCGGAGTTCAAAGGCTTTGCGCTCACGATCAACGCGAAGGACGAGGGCGAAGCCAAGCGCCTGTTCGGCGCGCTGTCGGATGGTGGACAGGTCCACCAGCCGCTCGTTTCGACGTTCTTCTCGCCGTGCTTCGGCATGCTCGCGGACCGGTTCGGCGTCGGCTGGATGGTCATCGTCCCGCAGCCCATGTCCTGAGTTGGAAAGAACAGAGGGGATCGACCGCCATGAGCATGCCGGCACAAACCACCAGCCCCGACTTCGTGATCTCGCGCGTGTTCGACGCGCCGCGCGATCTGGTCTGGAAGGCGTTCACCGACCCGGAGCGCATGAAGCACTGGTGGGGCCCGAAGGGCTTCACGGTCTTCCACTCGAAAATGGATCTGCGGCCGGGCGGCATCTACCACTACGGCATGAAGGCACCCGACGGCACCCCGATGTGGGGCAAGATGGTGTTACGCGAGATCACGCCGCCCGAGCGCCTGGTGTTCATCAATTCGTTCTCGGATGAAGCCGGCGGCACCACGCGCCACCCGCTGCACCAGTTGTGGCCGCTCGAAATGTTCTCCGTTCTCACGTTCGAGGAGCAGCCGGGCGGCAAGACCAAGTTGACCGTCCGCTGGCAGGCCTACAACGCGACCGCGGAGGAGCAGAAGACCTTCGACACCAACCACGACAGCATGCGGATGGGCTGGGGCGGCACGATGGATCAGCTCGCCGCGTATCTGGCCAGGGCCTGAACCGCAATTCGTCCCCGTGGGGGTCGACATTCGGCCCCCATCCCGCAACCCTCCCCCAACGTTCCGGGGAGGGTTGCCCCTGCCATTTGCTGGAGGATCGCAATGCTCAAAGCCCTTCTCGTCGTCCTGGCGGTTCTCGCGGTCGCGGTCGTGGCGATCCTCGCCTATGCGACGACCAAGCCGGACACGTTCCGGGTGCAGCGCTCCGCCACGATCAAGGCGCCGGCCGACAAGATTTTCCCGTTCATCAACGACTTCCATGCGTGGGACGCCTGGTCGCCGTACGAGAAGCGCGATCCTGACATGAAGCGCACGTTCGGCGGCGCGCCGAGCGGCAAGGGCGCGACCTACGCGTGGGACGGCAACAAGAATGTCGGCGCCGGAAGCATGGAGATTCTGGACGCGCCCGCACCCTCCCGCGTCACCATCAAGCTCGACTTCAGCCGGCCGTTCGAGGGCCACAACACCGCCGAGTTCACGCTCGAGCCGCAGGGCGACATGACCAAGGTGACGTGGGCGATGAACGGCCCCGTGCCCTTCATCGGCAAGGTCATGCATGTCTTCATCGACATGGACAACATGATCGGCAAGGACTTCGAGACCGGGCTCGCGAGCCTCAAGGCGATCGCCGAGAAGTGAGCTAGCCGGCCTTCCGTTCCACCAGCCCGAACATGTTGCCTTCGGGGTCGATCAGGCACGCGATCGCGCCGATCCCCGGAATCGGGATCTTGGGCAGCGCGAGTTTTGCGCCGAGCGTCTCGGCTTTCTCGATCGCCTGATCGATGCTGCCGACGTCGACATAGTTCATGCAGGGGTGGGTCGGGTTCTGCTTCTTGACGATGCCGCCATTGATGCCGGGACCGTCGGCGCCGGTCGTGCAGTTCCAGTACTCGACCATCGGGTTGGGCAAACGCGAAAACGTCCAGCCGAACAACTCAGCGTAGAATTTCGTCAGCGCTTGCGGATCGTTCGCGGGAATTTCGAAGTGGACGACGCGATTGTTCGGCATGATTTCTCCTTGGGACGCTGGCTAAGAATAACATGTGCCAAGGCGAACTGTGTTGCCCGAGGCGCGGTCCTGCGTTCTTCGTCGTGAAGATCAGCAGAGCGTCCGCAAGAGGACGGCCGCGACCACAGCACCGGGACGTTGCTGACCCGGCTCGGAGAAGCGCTGCAGCGCGAGAACGTCGCCGCCAAGTCTTGCGCTATAGCATCGACGGCAGCACGCGGTCGGGCGGCCGGTGTCCATCCATGAAGGTCTTGATGTTGACGATGACCTTCTCGCCCATGTCGACGCGGCCTTCGAGCGTCGCCGAGCCCATGTGCGGCAGCAGCACCACCTTGCCCTCGCGCGCGAGCTTGGTGAGCTTGGGATTGACCGCGGGCTCGTGCTCGAACACGTCGAGGCCGGCGCCCGCGATCTCGCCCGCTGCAAGCAGCCGCACCAGCGCGTTCTCGTCGATCACCTCGCCGCGCGCGGTGTTGACGACATAGGCGTCCGGCCGGATCAGCTTGAGGCGGCGCGCCGACAGCAGGTGATAGGTCGCGGGCGTGTGCGGACAGTTGATCGAGATGATGTCCATGCGGGTGAGCATCTGGTCGAGGCTCTCCCAGTAGGTCGCCGACAATTCCTCCTCGATCGCCGCCGGCAGCCGCCGGCGATTGTGGTAGTGGATCTGCAGACCGAAGGCGCGGGCGCGGCGCGCCACCGCCTGGCCGATCCGGCCCATGCCGATGATGCCCAGCCGCTTGCCCCAGATGCGCTTGCCGAGCATCCAGGTGGGGGACCAGCCGGTCCAAGGTTTGTCCTCGGTGAGGATGACCGAGCCTTGCGCGAGCCGGCGCGGCACCGCGAGAATCAGAGCCATGGTCATGTCGGCGGTGTCCTCGGTCAGGACGCCGGGCGTGTTGGTCACGGTGATGCCGCGCGACAGCGCGGTGGCGACGTCGATATTGTCGACGCCGTTGCCGAAATTGGCGATCAGCTTGAGCCGCTCGCCGGCCCGGCTGAGCACCGAGGCGTCGATCCGGTCGGTGACGGTCGGCACCAGCACGTCGGCGGTCGCGACCGCCGCGGCCAGGTCGGCCTGGCTCATCGGCTTGTCGTCGAGATTGAGCTTGGCGTCGAACAGCTCGCGCATGCGCGTTTCGACGCTGTCCGGCAGCTTGCGGGTGACGACGACCAGCGGCTTTTTGCGGTTCGCCATGATTGGACTTCGGCCTCCCGCGAACTCAGTCGACCGGCCTGCATTCAGGTCTCGTTAACCGCCGTACCCGACACTCCGAGGCTTCCGGCGCGGGCAGGGGGATCGTCTGTTCCCTCTCTAACAGATGGAGGCGGCAAGACAAGCGCCCGCGCCCGGCGCCGGGCCCGCTGGCCGGCCCTCCTGTTCATGAACCACGCTCTCGAAGTCACCGAATCAATGGGTTCGAACCGCAAATATCGGCGCCGAAAATCGCGATGCTCGGTGTCGAACTGGGCGCTGCTCGCCCTGTTGTTCGGCGCCG
This sequence comes from uncultured Alphaproteobacteria bacterium, assembly GCA_963749815.1. GTDB lineage: Bacteria > Pseudomonadota > Alphaproteobacteria > Rhizobiales > Xanthobacteraceae > VAZQ01. The sequence goes on from CAVVON010000038.1 coordinate 166,808, forward strand.
AACTCGCGCACGCCGGCGACAACCCGGTCGGGCCGAAGAGCGGCCTGCCGGTGCCGCGCTTCGTCAGCCTCAAGCCCGACAAGGTCAACGTCCGCGGCGGCCCGACCCGCGACCACGAGGTCACGTTCGTCTATACGCGGGCCGGCCTGCCGGTCGAGATCACCGCCGAGTCCGACAACTGGCGGCGCATCCGCGACTGGGAGGGCTCGGAGGGCTGGGTCTACCATTCGCTCCTCTCCGGCCGGCGCACCGCGGTGGTCACGCCCAAGTTCAAGACCGAGCTCGTCTCGCTGCACGACAAGGCCGACGCGGACGCCGCCGTGATCGCGCGCGTGCAGTCGGGCGTGCTGGCGACGGTCAAGCGCTGCACCGGCACCTGGTGCCACGTCACCGGGCCGCATTTCGACGGCTGGGTGGTGCAGGAGCAGTTGTGGGGCGTCTATCCGAACGAGAAGGTGGAGTGAGGCGGGCTGCGGTTGCCTCGTGAGAGAGGCATTCGCTCACGGTGCATCAGGCTGGCCAAGATGACGGCTTGAACTCGTCGCTGTGCCCAGCGATTGACCTGCGAATGTCCGCTTTGCTCGGTGCATCGACGGCCGGCAGCAGCGGATTGGAATGGAAGATCCCTTATGCCTTCGTCAATTCGCTTTGCCGGGCGACGCGCTCGTGGGGTTCTCGCACGCTCTTGATGCGATACTCGCATTCGCCACCACTGTCCGGGAGTTGTTTGGTCACCCGATAGACACCGCTCGCTGTGTTTACGTTTCGCTCCGATCTGACCGTGACAATCGCGCCGACCTTAAATTTGCAAGACATCGATTCTCGACCCTTTGATGCGGCCCGGCCGGCCAATTCGTGCGCTCTGACTGTCTTCTGCCGCCCCAAAGTGCCCGACTTCAGAAATCAGTGTAGTGCAGGTCGTAAGAACCTCGCTGTCCACGCCCGTACACCCTTGCGGCGGTTCGTTGGATCACGTCACGATTTGCATCGAAGGCGCCAAGCAAGCCCAACTCGTCGAGCCGCATATCGGGCTGAACACGCTTGAGCGCATCCTCGGTCATGAAAAACGTCGCTTCCATGGCGCTGTCGTGGCCCCAAAACCGCACTGCGCGCCGCGTCGCGTCATAGCAGCGACTTTGATTTGGAAAACTCAAGGTCATCGTTCAACTGCTTTCTGAATGTTGCGGCCGAGCGGCGCGGCGATCGACGTCTTACTCGTTTTCGGCCATCGTTTCGCCAGGCGAGCGAGATGCGCGGTACGCGCTTCCAACCCGGAAGCTTTGGCAGACTCTTCGGACAAGAAGGCGGGCCCCGAGAATCTCACCGGTTGGGCCATCCCATCGCGATGAAGCTCCCAGATGAATTTATCGCCGCGCCGGGCAACACGAACCTTAAGGCTCTCGCTGTTGTTCATTGGTGCTATGTCCTTGCCTCGCTGAAAAACTTGATCGTGATCTCGGGAGGGATTTTCTCGATTGCGTTATGAATTTCCGCGGCGGCGTCGGCCAACCTATTGGTGTCGATATTGATACCGATGTGGCACCCCGGGCAGGTCATGTGCTCGCTTGCCCGCAGCCGCCCGATCGTCTGTCTGAGGTCGTGACCGCAACTCGGACATTGAAAACTGATCTCGTGCAGATTGACGCTGGTCACCGCAATTGCCTTTGGTTTGAGATAATTTCATCGCCTTGCTCCAAGCTGCGGCCTCCCCGAAAACCGACTGGCATCGATGGGCGGCGACGCATCCAACACGACCCACAAACGATGTATTCCGCGACCATCGTCGAAAGAATTATGAAGTAATTACCGTGTATTCTTAAAATATATTTGGCCTAAGACACTAGTTTTATATGCTGCCGGCCCCACATGTGTCCAGTAGTTTGAATGATGAACATTCAAATGATATTTATCCTATATTTTGGAGATACTTAGATGGACAACGCAACTTCGACGGCGGCAAAAACCGGGACCGACGAGAATTCGACAGATCGTCCTCAAGGAGATCGGTGTGAAGTGGAACAAGTTCTCCGAACAGGACCTGTCCGCTTTCAAGAACAAGGACGATGTCGTCACGCAGATCGTGGCCAAGTACGGCCTCGACAAGGCGCAGGCTCAGCGCGACGTCGATACCCTCATGAAGGGCCGTCAGATCTGACGCCAGCCGTCCAAGAACGCGACCGGGGCCGCAGCTTGCGGTCCCGGTGACCTACTCAAGCGGAGGAACGACATATGTGGATCGCTCTGTTCGCAATCGTAGTGGCTGCCGCTCTTTGTCTTGGCGTAGCGGCATTTGTCATGCAGCCGGTCGCGCGGCCGTCATGAGGTCGGAGCGGCTTCGCCGGCAATGAGTTTTTTGAACGCCTCGCCAGACCGAGCACGCGAATGACGACGCGCACCACGACCAAGAAAGTAACCTTCGCCCATCCCTTCCTGCTGGAGGGAGTTGATCGCACCCTTCCGGCCGGCGAGTACGAGGTAGTCACGGACGAAGAGTTGGTCGAAGGATTGTCATTTCCCGTCTACCGCCGCGTTTCTACGATGATCTACGTCCCGGCCCAATCCCATCCCGGCATCCTCGGTCGAGATGGTCACCATCGATCCTCTCGCCTTGCAGGAGGCGCGCGACCGGGACGCCAGGGCGGCAAAGCCATGCTGACAGGCGTCTTGCAGTGCGTTCAGGCGAGCGACCGCGATCCGCTTTGCGGCGAGGCAGCAGCAGGCAGCAAGCCCCAATTCGCGCCGGCGCGTATTCGCTTGCTCACGGAGGACTGAATGGCACTGTTTAACTACGGTACCGTCGCAGAACTGTTTCCCACCAAGGTCGAAGCGGAGCTATTTCCGTCCAAAAGCCGAAAGCTCAGGCGGGAGCCGATTGGATACGGAAGGTTCGCTCGCGCTGCAGATGCTATCCGGTTCGCGATCGAGGACCTGCCGTCCGAACTTCTCTCCCATGCCTGCCTGGAGGTTGACGAGGTGATATTCGACTGCGGCGAGATTCGCCGATTGTACGAAAGCGACCGATATCCGCTGACCCGACGCGTCACCACCGGCCGCGTCGATTGACAAGCCTGAGAACGACCAGAAGCAACACGGCGCCGATCGTCGCGGAAATAATGGATGCAATGATCCCGCTGCCTAAGTGAATGCCTAGTTGAGGAAACAACCAACTGCCAATTAAGGCGCCAACGATCCCAAGGCAGATGTCGGCAACGAAACCGTAGCCCGTGCCTCGAACAATTTGCCCGGCGAGCCATCCTGCGATGAGGCCGACGAGTAGGATTACGAGAAGGCTTTCAGCTGACATTGGGCGCCTCGTTCACTGCTGACCATAGAGGAGGATATCACCGTGGTCCCTCTCGCCTGGCAAGGCAAGCTCACTCCAGCGGTTTCTACCACTTCGCGGCTAGCGCAATGATCGTCGCGGCTAACGAGATGGCAGCGGATGCAGCCGCCGTCGCGGCAGCCCACAGCATGTATTTCGTATTCTGGACGGCTGCCTTTGCGGCGATTTCACTGGCTTTGGCCGCTTGTTCCTCCGCCAGAGCAGCGCGCCTCAGAACTTCATTTGCTTCGTACTGAGCGAAGAGTTGACGTCGTTGTATCTCGGCCATGATCTGAGTGTGGGTAGTTGAGCCTCGGCTCGCATGTACCGAGGCGTTCGGCCAGCTCCTCAGCTCTCAAATTCATCAGCTCGTAAGCCATTTCGAGGGTCCTAAGCCTTCCCGCCGGTGAAGATGGCCGTCAATTGCATCGCCGTAGCATCCTGCGGGGCGAGCGCGCACGAACCATTTCCGCTCGTTCCCGCGGCGAGGCGATTAGGTCCATGATCGGATCTGAGGTGCGGTCATGTCGCGCGGCTACAGCCAATTAATTCCCAATAGCGGCAGCACCCGCTGAAGAATCGCAGCGAGGCAGACCAACACAACGAGCAGTTTAAGAAGGCCTGCCAGCCGACCGTCCCTGATGAACTTGTCGATGGCCCAAAAGCAAATCGCGCCTATGATGCAAACAATTAGAACCCCGATTAAGACTGAAAGCATGATAACCTCTTATCTGGCGCGTTAACGAGCATCGGCCAGCAATCGCTGTCACTACAGGCTGACTATCAACTTCGTGCTTCGGTAACTCAACTCAATTCGAGACGACCCCGTAAGTTCCATTGCGAGTCAGAAGACCACGACGTCGGTTTTAGTCCGCGCTTAACTCGATAACGGAGATTGGTGAGCGCGACCGGCATGTCGGATTCGGACCAAGTGACACCAAAAAAGTTCCGGGAAATCGCTCTCGAAGCGAAAAATGCCCCTTTCCGCGAGTTACTGATGCAATCCCGATGATCAGACTCAGGATTCACCACGAGACTGCCTATCGTTTCCATCAACCGGTCAGTCTCTGGCCGCACCGCTTGATGATGCGTCCGCGCGAGAGCCGCGATCTGCGTCTCATTTCCAGCACCCTTGCCGTGACGCCCGCTGCGACGGTGTCGTGGGCGCACGACGTGTTTGGCAACGCCATCGCTACCGCGTCCTTCCAGACCATGTCCGACCATCTCGTAGTCGATAGCGTCGCCGAGCTAGAACTCGACGCCGTGGCTTGGCCGGTGTTCGACATCGCCGCTTCGGCAATTTCCTATCCCTTTCGCTATTCCGACGAGGACTGGATTGACCTTGGCGCACTCGCAACGCAGCAATACACAGACCCGGCCGGGCGATTGCGGACCTGGGCACGGGCATTCATTGGGGGCACGCCGACAGACACGCTCTCGCTGCTCAAGGACCTCAGCGCCGGCATCTCAGCGCAGATCAGCTACCAGAGCCGGGAGGACGAAGGCACCCAGTCGCCGATCCAAACGCTCGATCGTGGCTGGGGCTCATGCCGGGATTTCGCAGTGCTGTTCGCGGAAGCCGCCCGCACACTTGGTTTTGGAGCAAGGATCGTCTCAGGCTATCTCTACAATCCCGATCAAGCCGCCGTGGGATCGGCCGGCGCGGGCTCCACCCACGCCTGGGCGGAGGTCTACGTCCCAGGCGCGGGCTGGATCACCTTCGATCCGACCAATCGCAGTGTGGGCGGGTTCAATCTTATTCCGGTCGCCGTCGCCCGCGATATCCGGCAGGTCGTCCCAGTGATCGGGAGCTTTGTCGGCATGACTGATGCCTTTGCGGGGATGTCGGTGAAGGTCACCGTCACCTCCTAGATGCGCACGTCATGTCCGCTGGTCGATGGCGTTGAAAAAGAGCTCGTGATTTTCGGCGAACAGTGATTCCGTCGGCTGGGGCTGTCGGGCGGAGACTTGCCATGATGGGTCGGCAGACGGGCGATCAGAGCCAGCTGTTTTACCTGTTCAATCTCGAAGAGCGCATTCCGACGGGACATTTGCTGCGTCGGATCAATCCGATCGTGACGCGGGTGTTAGCGGGACTGCGCGAGAAGCTGGAGCCCTTCTATAGCGAGTTCGGCCGGCCTTCGGTTGATCCCGAGTTGATGCTCCGGATGCTGATCTTGGGGTACTGCTACGGCATCCGCTTTGAGCGCAAGCTGTGCGAGGAAGTCGAGTTGCACCTCGCTTATCGATGGTTCTGCCGGCTCGATCTCGACGACAGGGTACCCGATCATTCGACGTTCTCGGTCAATCGCCATGGTCGCTTCCGGAGCAGCAACATCTTCCGGCAGTTGTTCGAGGCTGTGGTGAGAGCCTGCATGGACGCTGGTCTAGTTAAAGGCGAAGGCTTCGCCGTCGATGCCAGCGTTATGGAGGCGGATGCCAGCCGGTATCACGGCAAGGCCCCCGAAGAGATCGACTGGTCATTGCCGGAACGGCAAACACGGGCAGCGGCTGAATTCCTCGCAGGCCTCGATGATGACGACCCTGATGCCGATCGCAAGCCACCAAAGGTGATCTCACCGGTGGACCCGTGCTCGGCCTGGACCGCGAAGGCCAACAAGCGCGTGCAGTTCGGATACGGGCTCAATTACCTGATCGACATCGAGAACGCAGTGATCGTCGATGTCGAGCCAACACCCGCCCGTACCTACGATGAGGTTGAAGCCACCAAGACGATGATTGATCGAACCGAGCAGCGTCTCGCCCTGAAGCCCAAGCGGCTTTTGGCCGACACCGCTTACGGGACTGGCCGCTTCCTCGGTTGGCTCGTCGGGCGCAGGATCGTCCCGCATGTTCCCGTCCGTGACAAGAGCGAACGAGCAGATGGCACCTTCTCGCGCTCGGACTTCCGTTGGAAGAGGCGGCAGAATGTTTACATCTGCCCTAACGGCAAGCTTCTGCGCACCACCGGCACCGTGCACGACGGCCGGACACTACTTTATCGAGCCTCCAAGCTCGATTGCGACATCTGTCCACTCAAGGCACGGTGTTGCCCTAACGACCTGGCGCGGAAAATCCCCCGCGATCTTGACGAACACGCCAGGGATGTGGCGCGCCGGCTCATGCGAACCAAAGCCTTCATCAAGTCGCGCGATGAACGCAAACGCGTCGAGATGCGCTTCGCTCACCTGAAGACCCATCATCGCTTCGAACGGATGCGCCTGAGAGGTCTTTCCGGCGCACGCGATGAGTTCCATCTCGCCGCCATCGTGCAGAACCTCAAAACCCTAGCGAACCGTGTCTGGCGGCCACCACCCAACGCGATGACCGCTTGTGCTACTTGAATTGCGGCTCGGTAGGGTCAGCGTCGCCTCTTCGACCGGGCGCGATCCACGCTACCCCGGTCAAAAGCTCCGGGTGAGGCTCATGCCCCTCATATCAGCGACGCGCACATTATGTCCGCTCAGGGTCATTCGCGACCGGGTCGAGCCAGCGGCGCGCCGCAGTGGTCACGCCCAAGTTCAAGACCGAGCTCGTGTCGCTGCACGACAAGGCCGACGCGGACGCGGCCGTGATCGCGCGCGTGCGGTCGGGCGTGCTGGCGACGGTCAAGCGCTGCACCGGCACCTGGTGCCACGTCGCAGGGCCGCGTGGTGCAGGAGCAGTTGTGGGGCGTCTATCCGAACGAGAAGGTGGAGTGACGCGGGCGGCGGTTGCCTCGTGATAGAGGCATTCGCTCATGGTGCATCGGACCGGTCGAGATGACCAGCGCGCCGCGCCGTCGTGGAACGGCAGGATGGTATTGCGCGTGAAGTTCGAAGGAATGGTATCTGCGGCCGCGTAATTGAGCTGCATCAGCTCATCGTTGTTCGCGAAGACAGCTTCCGTGATGGCGTAGACAAGGTCGTCGGGGAGCGCCCTGTGGGCCACGGCAAAATTGTAGAGGCCTACGGTCTGGTAGGGGCGCGTCAGCGACGGATAGGCCCCCGCCGGGACGATGGACCGTCCCAGTTCCGGGATCGCGAGCCGCAATGCGACCACTTGGCTGGCCGTCAGCGGCAGATATCGGACCTTGTTCTTCTTCTCGAGGTTCGCGAATTCGGGAAACGGCACGCCGGCCCCAACCGCCAGCGCATCGAGCGCGCGCTCCTGCATTGCCGCGGCCAGATCGGACCAATTGCCGGTTCGGGTCGTTGGATCGATCTTCAGAATCTTGAAGAGCTCCGGCAGGTAGATACCGCCTGTGCCACCTTGCGGGCCGGTGCCGACACGCCTGTTGGTCAAGTCCGTAATCGATTGAATGCCCGACGCCTGTAGCACCATGAACTGGAACGGCGAGTCGTACATCGGGAAAACAGCGCGCATTGCGCGGAACTGCTTTCCGCCCGTCCACTCGCCGGTTCCGTTCCATGCTTGCTGCGCGACCCCGAGCGTAACGAAGGCGAGTTGGATCTCGCCGGCCTCGAGTAGCTTGATGTTCTCGGCCGGCCCTTCGGTCGGCCGCGCGAAGACCGGGACATCGAGCTTGCGCGTGAGGAGTTTTGCGAGCCCTTCGCCATAGTCGTAGTAAGTGCCGCCCGGCGATCCCGTACCGATCGTCAGAGTTTCGGGCCAGTTCGCTTCGCCCGACCGCGCCGCGTCCGGCAAGACGGCGACAGCGATCAGGATCATCACGATGCGCAATACGGTAGTCGTCATGGTCGCCTCTTGATATCGGCGGGCTGCCGCAGCAGTGCAGTTCAGAATGTCGCAGGCTTGGGCACACCGGAGGCTTTCGATCTCGTCCTCGACGAGGACGAGCTCCGGAGTATCCGCCTCTTCCTCCGTCTCCTGGTTCAGGTGCGAGCGCATTCTTTCGACGTCGAGCGCATCTTCCCAACGCGAGACAACAACAGTTGCGACGCCGTTTCCGACCAAGTTGGTTAGCGCGCGGGCTTCCGACATGAAGCGATCCACACCGAGGATGAGCGCGATGCTCGCCACCGGAATTGTGCCGACCGAGGACAGCGTCGCTGCCAGCACGATGAAGCCCGAGCCCGTCACGCCGGCGGCGCCCTTCGAGGTCAACAGCAGGATGCCGATGATACCGAGTTGCTGAGCGAAACTCAGGTCCGTGTTGGTCGCCTGCGCCAGGAACAACGCTGCCATCGTGAGATAGATGCAGGTCCCGTCGAGGTTGAAGGAATAGCCGGTCGGGATGACGAGGCCAACGACCGATTTCTCGCAGCCGAGATTCTCCATCTTGGCGATCATGCGCGGCAGCACCGACTCGGATGAGGAGGTGCCCAGAACGATCAGCAGCTCTTCCTTGATGTAGCGGATGAATTTGAAGATGTTGAAGCCCGCGAGCCAGGCCACTCCGCCCAAAACGAAGATCACGAAGATCAGGCAGGTCACGTAGAACGCGACCATGAGATGCGCGAGCGATACCAGCGTCGCGACCCCGTACTTGCCGATCGTGAACGCCATGGCGCCGAACGCGCCGATCGGCGCAACCTTCATGATGATGCCGACGACCGCGAACAGCGCGTGGCTGGCCTGATCGATGACGCCGAGCAGCACCTTGCCGCGCTCGCCGAGCGTCTGTAGGCCGAACGCAAACAGGATCGCGAAAAAGAGCACTTGCAGGATTTCACCCTGTGCGAATGCACCGACCACCGTGTTCGGGATTACGTCCATCAAAAACTGGACGGTACTTTGGTCCTTGGACTTCGCTACGAAGCCTTGGATCGACTTGGTATCGATCGTGCTGGCGTCGATGTTCATGCCGACGCCGGGCTGCAGCGTGTTGACGACGATGAGGCCCGACGATCAGGGCGAGCGTCGTCAAGACTTCGAAATAGACGAGCGCTTTCAGGCCGACGCGGCCGACCTTCTTCATGTCCTGCATGCTGGCGATGCCGTGCACGACCGTGCAGAAGATGATCGGCGCGATGATCATCTTGATCATCTTGATGAAGGCGTCGCCCAGTGGCTTCATTTGCTCACCAAGCTGCGGATAGAAATGGCCGAGCAAGACGCCGAGCAGGATCGCGGTCAACACCTGAAAGTAGAGGCTTTTGAAGAACGGCCTGTGATGGACCGATAACGCCGCTGTTGCGCCTTGTACTGCCATGGCCGCCTTCTCCCTTGTATATCTCGAGGACTTTTCCCTGTTCGTTGCGCAGGGATTACGTTCGATCACTCGTTGACAAGCGCGACCGAACTAGATCGGACGCCGCGTCGCATAGGCCCGTTCGTCGTTCAGCACGCCCGCTGCGAATGGCGCCCGGATATGCAGAACGCGGGTAACGCCAGAACCTGCTTTATGGACCAAAGTCAAATTCGAGTTGGAGTTTGTGCCTACCGACGGCACTGGACTGTCAACTTTTTGGTAACGGGGATTTCGGTACGTCGCCGTTTTTTGGGCAACTCACACGCAAGAAAAAGCCGCTTAACCGCGTGTGAACGCTACATTGTTTCGGTACCGATGGCTACGATCGCTTTGGGGAAGGCTAATGCGCTGCAACAATTGCGAGCCACACATGGCAGAGATCGGTCATTCGCGCTCGGACGCATCCGGCGGCCGATCCGGCAATGCCCTGAAACCGGAAGTGAAATCGGACTGCCGGCGCGGGCCGTGTCCGCCGCGTATGCGGAACGGCGTCACTCCGCCTTGATGTTGGACTCGCGAATGACCTTGGCCCATTTCTCGAACTCGGCCTTGGCGTGCCGGGCGAATTCCTCCGGCGTGCTGCCGACCGGCTCGAAGCCGAGCACCGCCAGGCGCTCCTTGACGTCGGGCAATGCCAGGATCGCGACGATCTCGCGATGGAGGAATGCGACGATCGCCTCCGGCGTCCCGCTCGGCACCACGATGCCCTGCCAGTTGTCGCCCGCGACGGCGGGATAGCCGGCCTCCGCCGTCGTCGGCACGTCCGGCAGCGCCTGCGAGCGCGCCTGGCTGGTGACCGCAAGGCCGCGCAGCCGGCCTTCGATCACCTGCTGCGCCGCCGGCGACGGCGAGGCGAAGCAGATCTGCGTATGGCCACCGACCGCCGAGCCGACCGCCAGGCCCGCGCTGTTGAACGGCACGTGCACGAGATCGAGGCCGAGCGACAGGCGAAAGATTTCGCCGACCAGGTGCCCTGGCGTTCCGGTCCCCGGCGAGGCGTAGCTGTACTTGCCGGGATTGGCCTTGATGAGCGCGACGAGGTCCTTGAGGGTCTGCGCCGGCACCGACGGGTGGACCGTGATCACCAAGGTGGTGAGCACCGCGAGCGAAACCGGATCGAAGTCCTTCTCGAACCGGTAGGGCAGCGCCGCCGCGTAGAGCGTGGGATTGACCACGTAGCTCGGGTTGATCATCAGCAGCGTGTAGCCATCGGGCGGCATCTTCGCCACGCGGCCCATGGCGATGTTGCCGCCGCCGCCGCCGATGTTTTCGACATAGAACTGCTTGCCGGTGCGCTCCGACAGCTTTTGCGCGATGAGGCGCGTGATCACATCGGTCGGGCCGCCCGGCGCATAGGGAACGACCATGCGCACCGGCCGGTCGGGATACGCTTGCGCAACGGCGATGCGCGAGAGCGCCGGGAGCACGGCGGCCGCCGTCGCCAGATGCAGAAATCGCCGGCGCTGGAGTGTCATGGTCGCTCTCGGGCTCTCAGGGGCGTCATCGTCGACAGCTACGCCGGCGGCCGCGCCAGGCCGAAGTGGGAGCGCAGCGTCTCGCCGTCGTAGGCGGTGCGGAACAGGCCGCGCCGCTGCAGGAGCGGAACGACCTCGGCGATAAACACGTCGAGCATCTCGGGCAGCACCGGCGGCATCAGGTTGAAGCCGTCCGCCGCGCCTTCGTCGATCCAGTCCTCCATCAGATCGGCCACCTGCTCGGGCGTGCCCTCGAAGGTGAAGTGGCCGCGCGCGCCGGCGAGCTTGGCGAGCAGTTGCCGCAGCGTCGGCTGTTCCTGCCTGACAAATCCGACGATCACCTCGGTCCGGCTGCGGGCGGCCTCGACCGCGCTCGGGTCCGGGAAGTCCGCGGGCGTGAGTTTCTTGTCGAGCGGCAGGTGCGAGAAATCGTGTCCGCCGAACCGCAGCGACAGCCGCTGGCGGCCGATCTCGGGATCCGCCAGCGCGTTGAGCTCGTCGGCGTAGCGGCGCGCCTCGGCCTCGGTCGAGCCGATGATCGGGCTGAAGCCCGGCAGGATCAGCACCTCGCTCGGCATTGCGGCCGATTTCCGTCGACCAGGGACTTGAGGTCGGCATAGAAGGCCTTGGCGGTCGCCTTCTCCAGATGCGCGGTGAAGACCGCCTCGGCGTGACGGGCCGCGAACCGGCGGCCGGTGTCCGACGAGCCCGCCTGCACGAACACCGGCCGGCCTTGCGGCGAGCGCGGCAGGTTCAGCGGCCCCTTGACCTGGTAGTGCGGTCCGGCGTGATCGATCGGCCGCACCAGCCGCGGGTCGGCGTAGCGTCCGCCGGCGCGGTCATCGAGCACGGCGTCGTCGGCCCAGCTGTCCCACAGGCCCTTGACGACGGTCATGTACTCCTCGGCCCGCTCATAGCGGTCGCCGTGGCTGACCTGGCCGATGCCGCCGAAGTTGCTGCCCGCCTGCGGCGACCAGGTGGTGACGATATTCCAGCCGATGCGGCCGCGGCTGATGTGGTCGAGCGAGCAGAATTGCCGCGCGAGGTTGTAGGGCTCGGTGTAGGTGGTCGATGCGGTCGCGATCAGCCCGATGCGGCTCGTCGCCATCGACAGCGCCGCCAGCGTCGTGACCGGCTCGAGCCAATTGAACGGCGTCTTCTCGACGTCGTTCCACAAGCCCAGGACGTCGGCGAGAAAGATCGAGTCGAACAGGCCGGCCTCGGCCTTTTGCGCCATCTCCACGGTGTAGCGGATATCGGTGAGCGGCAGCTTCGACGAGGCCGGATGCCGCCACGAGGCCTCGTGATGGCCGCGGCTCTGGATGAACAGGTTGAGGTGCATGTGGCGCGGCATGATCAACGTCCGGACATCAGCGTTGCGGCTCCCGGGACCTCGTCACCGGTCAGGCTGCGTCTCCGAGAGCCTGTCTCAGATAGCATGTTGCGTCGCTGCTGCGCATCGGCGTTGGCGCGCTTGAACGGCATGACGATCAGCCATGACCGGACCTGCGCGTGGCCGCGTTACGGCCCGCGCCGCTACTTCTCTTTCCCGGTCGTCCGCTTGAGCGCGGCGAACTGCCGGAAGAAGTCGCGTTTGGGCTGAGCCGGGCTCCCCAGCACCTCCGCTCCCGCGGGCGTGTCCGCCATCACGCCGGCCTGCGCGCCGATCTTTGCGCCGCGGCCGATCGTGAGATGTCCGTCCAGGCCGGCCTGCCCGCCGACCTGGACGAAATCCTCGACGGTGGTCGAACCGGCGATGCCGACCTGGGCGACGATGATGCAGCAGCGGCCGAGCACGACGTTGTGGGCGATCTGCACGAGATTATCGAGGCGCGAACCGGCGCCGATCACGGTGTCGCGCGTCGATCCTCGGTCGATGGTGGTGTTGGCGCCGACCTCGACGTCGTCTTCGAGGATCACGCGGCCAAGCTGGGGCGACGTCAGGAACCCGGTCTTGGTCGGGGCAAAGCCAAATCCTTCCTGCCCGACCCGCGCGCCGGGATAGACGTAAACGCGCGCGCCCAACAGCGCGTAGCTCAGGCTGGCGTGCGCGCCGATCCGGCAGTCGCGGCCGATCACCACGCCGGCTCCGATCACTGCGCCCGGCCCGATCCGGCAGCCGGCGCCGATTTCGGCCAGGGCTTCGATCACGCACAGCGGGCCGACCTCGGCGGACGGATCGACCACGGCATCCTCGGCCACCACGGCGGACGGATGAATGCCGGGCGACACCGGCGGCACCGGATGGAACAGCGCCGCGACCTTTGCCCAGCCGATGTGCGGTTCGGTCGTCACGATCGGCACCGTCGTCTTCGGCACCAGCGCCTGCATGTCGGGATGTACGATCACGGCGCCGGCGTGGGTCTCCTTCAGCGCGGCCGCAAAGCGCCGGTTATCGAGAAAGCTCACCTCGTTCGGACCGGCCGCCTGAAGGGGCGCGATCCCTTCGATCAGCAGGTCGTACTCCGGCACGACACCGCAGGCCGCCTGGGCGACGACCGCGAGCGGATGCGGGCCGGTCCGGCGAAAAAAGCGCGCATTGCCGATTGCCGCTTTGCTCATGTCCGGCTTCTCGCTCACGGTCGAAAGCAAAGGGTGTGCAGCGAGACTACAGTACCGGCCGGTAGAGTGGAAGATAAAGATAGAGTGCGCGAAGCGTCGCGCGCGGTGTGACCGCTGTCGGAATCGTTGCTATAGGACTTGAAGTCAGCCGCGGGGGACTGCTGCGACATGCGTCTGTTGTCCAATCTGCTTTCGCGCTTCGTCCGCCAGGGCACGCTGCGGGTTCGCGACGCCGGCGGCGAGGTGCATGTGTTCGGCGGCCGCCTGCCGGGCCCGGACGTCGCCGTCCACCTGCACGATCGCAAGCTCTACACCAGGCTGTTCATCAATCCGGAACTCTATGCCGCCGAAGCCTACATGGACGGCACGCTGACGCTCGAGGACGGCGCGGCGATCCATGACTTCCTGCTGCTGTTTTCGGTCAACCGGGCCGGGCTCTACTCGTACGGTTCGCAGAAGGTGATGCGGCGGGTGTGGCGCGGGCTGCGCCGCTGGCATCAGGCCAATCCGATCGGGCTTGCCGCCGCCCATGCGCGCCACCACTACGATATCTCGACCGAGCTCTATCGCCTGTTTCTCGACGACCAGATGCAATACTCGTGCGCCTATTTTCGCGATCCCGAGCATGAGACGCTCGAACAGGCGCAGCGCAACAAGCTCACTCACGCCACCAGCAAGCTGCAACTCAAGCCCGGCATGACGGTGGCGGAGATCGGCTCGGGCTGGGGCGGCTTCGCCATTCATCTGGCGCGCGAAGACCGGCGCCCATGTCACCGCCGTCAACGTCTCGCCCGAGCAGATCAAGGCGGCGCGCGTCCATGCCGAGGCCGCCGGCGTGTCCGACCGGGTCGAGTTCCGCGAGCTGGACTACCGGCAGCTCAGCGGCCAGTTCGACCGCGTCGTCTCGGTCGGCATGATGGAGCATGTCGGCATCGGGCATCTCGACGAATATTTCCTCAAGATCCGCGAGCTCTTGAAGCCGGACGGCTACGCCTTCATTCACTGCATCGGCCGGATGTCGCAGCCCGGCACCACCGGCCCGTTCATCCGCAAGTACATTTTTCCGGGCGCCTATGTGCCGGCGCTGTCGGAGACGTTCGCCGCCACCGAGCGCTGCGGACTATGGTGCGACGACATGGAAGTGCTGCGGCTGCACTATCATTACACGGTCAAGCACTGGCGCGAGCGCTTCGCCAAGAACCGGGCGCAAGCGGCGGCGATCTATGACGAGCGGTTCTGCCGGATGTGGGAGTTCTATCTCGCCGCCGTCGAGCTGGAATTCCTGCACGGCTCGCACATGGTGTTCCAGCTGCTGCTGTCGACCAGGCGCGACGCGGTGCCGATCACGCGCGATTTCATCGTCGATGCCGAGCGGGCCGCCTGGGCGAAGCAGCCACGCTGACTTCAGGGCAGCCGCCCGCCGCGTCAGGCGCGCGCTTCGCCGAGCTGGCGGCGGAACATCGCGAAGATGCTGTCCCAGTCGCGGTCGGCGGCCTGCTGGTCGAACACATCGCGATCCGGCAGTGCGTAGCCGTGCTCGGCGCCACGGTGCACGACCGAGTGCAGGCGCGCGGCGCTTTGCGAGAACAGGTTGGCCATTTCCGCAATCAGCTCCGGCGGCGTGTGACGGTCGTTTTCGCCATAGCCGCAATAGACCTCGCCGCGGAACCGGCTCGCCAGCAGATGCGGCGAATCGTTTCGTTCCGAGATCATCGCGGTCCCGTGCAGGCTCGCCGAGGCGGCGAAGCGCTCCGGAAAGTGCCCGGCCGCGCACAGCACGTGCCGGCCGCCCATGCAGTAACCGATGCCGCCCATCGCCCCGCCGCGCGCGGCCTTGTCGGTTTGCAGGAAGCCGAGGAGGGCGCCGGTATCGCTCATGACCATCGCGTTCGAGAGGGCGTGGAACGCGGCTTCCACCGTCTTCCGTTTGTCCTCGTCGAGCCGGTCGAACGAAATCGTCCGGCCACGCGCATCGCGAAACTCGAAGCGGACCTTGCCGGCGCGATGATAGAAATTGGGGACCAGGCAGTAGTAGCCGGCCGCGGCGACGCGCCGGGCGATATCGAACAGTTCCTCGCGCAGCCCCCAGATGTCCATGAAGATGACGACGCAGGGAAACGGTCCGCCCTCGTCGGGGTGGACGGCGAACGTGTCCATCGGACCGTCCGGGGTCGGAACGTCGACCAACTGCTCCTTCATGGATCATTTACCTACGGCACGAAATCCGATTGGGCCGGTCCGGCGGCGACGGCCCGTTCGTGTCATAGGATCGTCGCAAGCGTCCGCATACCAGACAAGCGCCCAACGATAGCAGTCGTCGTATTTTGTCTGGACATACCGCACCGGCACCGGCCATAAGACCGCACACCCCGCCAGATCCGTCCGGCACACCCCACACTCATTGGAGATACGATCCTTGAGCCGTCTCAATCCTGACTTCCGCGATCGCCAAACCGCCGCCGCCAAAGCCAAAGAATCCTTGCTCGCGAAATTCCGTTCCGCGCCCGGGCCCGACGATCCGGCCACGCTCGAACGGCAAGCTGCCCGCCAGGCGATCGTCAAGGCCCGCGAAGAGCGGGCCGTCGAGCGCGAAGCCGCCCGTCTGGCACGTGAAAAGGAAATCGCTGCCGCCGCTGCCGCCGAGGCCGAGCGCGCCGCAAAGGCCGCGCAGGAAGCCGCCGAAGCCGCCGCCAAGCTCGCCCACGAGCAGGCCGAGCAGGAAGCCGCGCTCGCTGCGGAGCAGAAGGCGATCCGGGACGCGCGCTATGCCGCGCGCAAGGCGGCCAAGAAGGAACGGCGCCGCGGCTACTGATGCCGCCGGCAGAGCGTTCCGGAACTGGCAGGCTGTGAGGAAGACTGGCGCTCGGAGTAGACGGGCCGCTCAGCGGCCCTTCTTGCGCAGCCGCACCACCACGTCGATCCGCGCCACTTCGTAGCCTTCGGGCGGGACCGGCGTCCTGCCGACGACGACGTCGGCATGCGGAATGTCGAGCAGGTCGTTTTCGCCTTCGACGAAGAAGTGGTGGTGCTGGGTGACGTTGGTGTCGAAATAGGTCTTGGAGCCATCGACCGCGACCTGGCGCAGCAGGCCGACGTCGGTGAACTGGTGCAGCGTGTTGTAGACGGTGGCGAGCGACACCGGCACCTTGGCCTTGCTCGCCTCTTCGTACAGCATCTCGGCGGTGATGTGCCGGTCGCCCTTGGCGAACAGCAGCCAGCCGAGCGCCATGCGCTGGCGGGTCGGACGCAGCCCGACGTCGCGCAGCATCGACTTCACGTCATGCCAGGGACAGCCGGTGAGCACGCCCCGTTGCGCCGCGTTGAATGCCGCTTCGGCGGCCGGGACTGCACCCTGGGCCGCTTCGGTGAGAATGACTGTGCGCGACGGTGCCATGGCAACACCCGAACCTTCTGATACTCGACCACCGCAAGATTGTTGCATTTGTAACATATTGATCGGCAGATGCAACTCCCTCGCAACTAGCTTGTTGAGATTCTAATCTGTCTAATTCGCACTGGCAGCCGGGGGCTTTGCCCCTTAGAAACCCTATGTTTTGCACGCTGGGGCACCTATGTTAATGGTTCCGGCGAGGCCTCACCAGGGAACAGGACGCGGATGGAGAACCGGCGCTCAAGCTTCGGCTACGAAGACCTATTGGCTTGTGCGAGGGGTGAGCTGTTCGGCTCGGGCAATGCCCAGCTGCCGCTGCCGCCGATGCTGATGTTCGACCGGATTTCCGAGATTGCCGAGGCCGGCGGCGAGTACGGCAAGGGCCTGGTGCGCGCCGTGCTCGACATGCGGCCGGACCTCTGGTTCTTCCCCTGCCACTTCAAGGGCGACCCGGTGATGCCGGGCTGCCTCGGGCTCGATGCGCTCTGGCAGCTCCTTGGCTTCTATCTCGGCTGGGGCGGTTCGCCCGGCCGGGGCCGCGCGCTGGGCCTGGGCGAGCTCAAGTTCTCCGGCCAGGTGCTGCCGACCGTGAAGCAGGTGATCTACGGCATCGACATCAAGCGCGTGATGCGCTCCAAGCTCGTGCTTGGGATTGCGGATGGCTGGCTGTCCGCGGATGGCTCCATCATCTACCGGGCGTTCGACCTCAAGGTCGGCCTGTTCCGCGATGAACCGGCGATGCAGCCGACGGGCGGCTGACGGCCAGGGCCGCGCGTTCTGCGCGGCCGCCAAGACGCGTGCGAGGCTTTCATGAGACGGGTCGTCGTCACCGGGATGGGTATCGTCTCATCGATCGGCAACAACACCCAGGAAGTGCTGGCGAGCCTGCGCGAGGCCAAGCCGGGCATCTCGCGGGCGGACAAGTATGCCGAGCTCGGCTTCCGCTGCCAGGTGCACGGCGCGCCGACGCTCGACCCGAGCGAGTCGGTCGACCGCCGCGCCATGCGGTTCCTCGGCGGCGGCGCGGCCTGGAACCACGTCGCCATGGAGCAGGCGATCCGCGACGCCGGCCTCGAGGAGGGCGACATCTCCAACCCGATGACCGGCATCATCATGGGCTCGGGCGGGCCCTCGACGCGCGCGATCGTCGAGGCCGCCGACACCGCGCGCACCAAGGGACCCAAGCGCGTCGGCCCGTTCGCGGTGCCGAAGGCGATGTCGTCGACGGCGTCCGCGACGCTCGCCACCTGGTTCAAGATCAAGGGCGTCAACTATTCGATCTCGTCGGCCTGCGCGACCTCCAACCATTGCATCGGCAATGCGATGGAGACGATCCAGATGGGCAAGCAGGACATCGTGTTCGCCGGCGGCAGCGAGGAACTGGACTGGACGCTGTCGGTGCTGTTCGACGCCATGGGGGCGATGTCGTCGGGCTTCAACCAGACGCCCGACAAGGCCTCGCGCGCCTACGACGCCAACCGCGACGGCTTCGTGATCGCGGGCGGCGCCGGCGTGCTGGTGCTGGAAGAGCTCGACCACGCCAAGGCGCGCGGCGCGAAGATCTATGCCGAGGTCGCCGGCTACGGCGCCACCTCGGACGGCTTCGACATGGTGGCGCCGTCGGGCGAGGGCGCGGTGCGCTGCATGCGCATGGCGCTCAAGGACGTGACGGCGCGGCGTCGACTACATCAATCCGCACGCCACCTCGACGCCGATCGGCGACCTCAAGGAGATCGAGGCGATCCGCGAGGTGTTCGGCGACAAGTGTCCGCCGATCGCGGCGACCAAGTCGCTCACCGGCCATTCGCTCGGCGCGGCCGGTGCGCAGGAGGCGATCTATTCGCTGTTGATGATGCAGAACGGCTTCATCTGCGAGAGCGCCAATATCGAGACGCTCGACCCGGCGTTCGCCGACATGCCGATCGTGCGCGAGCGGCGCGACAACGTGAAGCTCGGCTGCGTGCTGTCGAATTCGTTCGGCTTCGGCGGCACCAACGCGTCGGTGGTGTTCAAGCGGCTGGATGCCTAGAGCATGATCCCGAAAAGCGGATACCGGTTTTCGGAAAAGATCATGCTCAGACGACACGCGTCAAGGTTAATACCCGCACGGCGGGAGTTGGGGGCGGCTGAGTGATAAGTTCGGGTGGCATGACCCAGTTGATGCACGGCAAACGCGGGCTGATCATGGGGGTCGCAAACGACCACTCGATCGCCTGGGGTATTGCGCGCACGCTCGCCGCACAGGGTGCGTCGCTGGCGTTCACCTATCAGGGCGAGGCGCTCGGGCGCCGCGTCAAGCCGCTGGCGGAATCGGTCGGCTCCAAGCTGCTGCTGCCGTGCGACGTCGAGGACGTCAAATCGGTCGACGCCGTCTTCGCCGCCATCGCGGAGCAGTGGGGCTCGCTCGATTTCCTGGTGCACGCGATCGCGTTCTCCGACAAGAACGAGCTCAAGGGCCGCTACGCCGACACCTCGCGCGAGAATTTCGTGCGCACCATGCTGATCTCCTGCTTCTCGTTCACCGAGATCGCCAGGCGCGCGGCGGCGCTGATGCCGGCCGGCGGCGCGATGCTGACGCTGACCTACAACGGCGGCGCGCGCGCGATGCCGAACTACAACGTGATGGGCGTGGCCAAGGCCGCGCTTGAGGCATCGGTGCGCTATCTGGCGGTCGATTTCGGCGGCCAGGCGATCCGCGTCAACGCCATCTCGGCCGGGCCGATCCGCACGCTCGCGGGCGCCGGCATCGCCGAGGCGCGGCAGATGTTCGCGTTCCAGCAGCGGCACTCGCCGCTCAAGCGCGGCGTGACGCTCGACGAGATCGGCGGCGCGGCGCTCTATCTGCTGTCGGATCTGTCGACCGGCGTCACCGGCGACATCCACTTCGTCGATTCCGGCTACAACATCATCACCATGCCGCAGCCCACCGCGCTCAAGGACGAGACCGCCGCGAACGAGCGCGCGGTCGCCAAGGACGCGGCGCAGTAGGCTAGTCGTCCAGAAACCGGCCGCTGAATGCAAAAAGGCCGGGGCGATGCCCCGGCCTTGGTGTTACTCGATATCGGCGGCTGACATTCCGCCGCCTCCGTAAAGATCAGGCGACGTCGAAGCGATCGGCGTTCATCACCTTGGTCCAGGCCGCCACGAAGTCCTTCACGAACTTCTCCTTCGCGTCCGCGCACGCATAGACCTCCGCGAGCGCGCGCAGCTGCGAGTGCGAACCGAAGATCAGGTCGACGCGGGTGCCGGTCCACTTGACCGCCTTGGTCTTGCGGTCGCGGCCCTCGTAGGCGTTGTCGCCTGACGGCTGCCATTCCGTGCCCATGTCGAGCAGGTTGACGAAGAAGTCGTTCGTCAGCGTGCCGGGCTTGCTGGTGAAGACGCCGTGCTTGGAACCGCCGGCATTGGCGCCGAGGACGCGCAGGCCGCCGACCAGCACCGTCAGCTCGGGCGCGGTCAGCGTCAGCAAGTGCGCCCGGTCCACCAGCGCCTCCTCAGGCGCCATGAACTGCCGCTTGCCGCTGATGTAGTTGCGGAAGCCGTCGGCCCGCGGTTCGAGCGGCGCGAAGCTATCGACGTCGGTCTGCTCCTGCGACGCGTCCACGCGGCCCGGCGTGAAGGGAACCTTCACGTCGACGCCGGCGTCCTTCGCGGCCTTTTCGATCGCGGCGGTGCCGCCGAGAACGATCAGGTCGGCGAGCGAAACCTTCTTGCCGAATTCCTTCTGGATCGCTTCGAGCTTGCTGAGCACGGTCTTGAGCTGGGCCGGCTGGTTGACCTCCCAGTCCTTCTGCGGGCTCGAGCCGAATGCGCGCGCCGTTGGCGCCACCGCGCTTGTCGGAGCCGCGGAACGTCGAGGCCGACGCCCAGGCGGTCGACACCAGTTGCGGACACCGACAGGCCGGAGGCGAGGATCTTCGCCTTCAGCGCGGCGACGTCCGGCCTCGCCGATCGGCGGATGATCCGCAGCCGGGATCGGGTCCTGCCAGATCAGCGTTTCCTTCGGCACCAGCGGGCCGAGATAGCGCTGGATCGGGCCCATGTCGCGGTGCGTGAGCTTGAACCACGCGCGGGCGAATGCGTCCGCGAACTGCTCCGGATGCTCGTAGAAGCGCCGCGAGATCTTCTCGTAGGCCGGATCGAACCGCAGCGACAGGTCGGTGGTCAGCATGGTCGGCACATGCTTCTTCGACTTGTCGAAGGCATCCGGGATGGTGGCTTCCGCACCTTTCGCCTTCCACTGCTTCGCACCGGCCGGGCTCTTGGTCAGTTCCCATTCGTACTTGAACAGGTTGTCGAAGAAGTGGTTGCTCCACTTGGTCGGCGTCTGCGTCCAGGTGACTTCCGGACCGCCGGTGATGGCGTCGCAACCGATGCCGGTCTTGTACTTGCTCTTCCAGCCGAGGCCCTGATCCTCGATCGCGCCGCCTTCCGGCGCCGGGCCCATCAGCGACGGATCGCCGGCGCCGTGGGTCTTGCCGAAGGTGTGGCCGCCGGCGATCAGCGCGACGGTCTCCTCGTCGTTCATCGCCATGCGGAAGAACGTTTCGCGGATGTCCTTCGCCGCCGCGACCGGGTCCGGATTGCCGTTCGGGCCTTCCGGATTGACGTAGATCAGGCCCATCTGCACCGCGCCGAGCGGCTCCGCGAGCTGGCGCTCGCCGCTGTAGCGTTCGTCGCCGAGCCAGGTGCCCTCGGGACCCCAGATAGAGCTCTTCAGGCTCCCAGACGTCGGCGCGGCCGCCGGCGAAGCCGAACGTCTTGAAGCCCATCGACTCGAGGGCGACGTTGCCGACGAGGACATACAGGTCGGCCCACGAGATTTTCCGGCCGTACTTCTGCTTGATCGGCCACAGCAGCCGGCGCGCCTTGTCGAGGTTGGCGTTGTCCGGCCACGAGTTCAGCGGCGCGAAGCGCTGCTGACCGGCGCCGGCGCCGCCGCGGCCGTCGGCGATGCGGTAGGTGCCGGCAGCGTGCCACGCCAGGCGGATGAACAGTCCGCCGTAGTGACCGAAGTCGGCCGGCCACCACGGCTGCGAGTCCGTCATCAGGGCAGTGAGGTCCTTGATCACGGCGTTGAGGTCGAGGCTCTTGAATTCCTTGGCGTAGTCGAACGCCTCGCCCATCGGATCGGACAGCGAGGAGTTGCCGTGGAGAACCTGAATGTTCAGCTGGTCCGGCCACCAGTCGCGGTTCGTGAAGCTCGTGTGCATGACCGGGCACTTGCCCGCGCGCTCGTCAGTCTTTGCGTCCATGTTTCTCTCCGATCGTGTTCTGTAATTTTCTTCGCGTGGTTCCGTATGGAGCGATTGCGATTGCCGGGCCTTCGCCTCGGGCATGTCGAGATGTCGCCGCTGATGACGAATTCACCGTAGGCGCCTCAGCGCTTGGCGTGCGCTGTGCGCTCCGGGATGCACTCGCGGTTCTAGTGGGCGAACTTCTCGATGGGTTTAGCCGTCATGCTCTCCCGTTGTGGCTTTGATTTTGGATGGCATGCAGTAGCCCATAATTGCTCTAGATCAAAGATCAGGTCTAATCGTATTGCCTGACCAGTCCGATAAGAATATCTTATCGGAGCATGATCACCTTGAGGCATCTGCGCTATCTCGGAGCGCTGGCCGAGCACCGGCATTTCGGCCGCGCCGCCGAGGCCTGCGCGGTCAGCCAGCCCGCCCTGTCGATGCAGATCAGGGACCTGGAATCGTTCCTCGGCGTCGACCTGGTCGAGCGCCGGCCGGGGGCGGCGGCGCTGACCGAGGTCGGCGCCGAAGTGGCCAAACGCGGCGAGCAACTGGTCGCCGCCGCGCGCGACCTGGTCGACTTTGCCCAGCACCGCGGCCGCATTCTCAGCGGCCGGCTGACGCTCGGCATCATCCCCTCGCTCGCACCCTATGTCTTGCCGAAAATCCTGCCGGCCTTGCAGCGCGGCTATCCCGAACTGCGCGTCGAGTTGCGGGAAACCCAGACCAAGTTCCTGCTCGAAGAGCTGATCCGCGGCTCGCTCGACGTGGTGATGCTGGCGCTGCCGGTGCCGGAGGCCGAACTCGAAACCGCGGCGCTGTTTTACGATCCGTTTCTGCTGGCGGTGCCGGCCGCCGACCCGCAGCCGGCCGGCGTGCGCGTGTCGGCGCGCGACATCGATCCGCAGCGTCTGATCCTGCTCGAGGAGGGGCACTGCCTGCGCGACCAGGCGCTCGCCTATTGCGCCGGCAACCGGAATGCCGGCGCCATGGGACTGGGCGCGACCAGCCTTGCGACCGTGATGCAGATGGTGGCCAACGGCTACGGCGTGACGCTGGTGCCGCAGGTCGCCCTCGACGTCGAGGTGCGCGACGAGCGGATCAAGCTGTTGCGGTTCAACGACCCGCCGCCCGGCCGGCAGGTCGGTCTCGCCTGGCGGCGGACCTCGCCGCGCAAGGACGATTTCGCCGCGCTCGGGCGGCTGGTGACCGAGACGCTCAAGATTGCGGGTGCGCCCGCGACGCGCTCGCAAGCCGGCGCGCGACGGGGATCGAGTCACCTGATATGAGTCGATCCGCGATCCGCCAGCGCGCGCTCGCGCCACCCGGCCATCAGGCTGTGCGAGATCGTCGGCGGAAAGGCCGAACGTGTCGTTGAGCGCAGCATTACGGCCGGTGATCGCGACGTTGGCGCTCGCCAAGGCGCCGGGGATCACCGAGGCGTCGTCGTAGCAGACCATGCGCTGCATCGACGGTGGAATCCCGACTGCGATGAAGCCGGTTGCATCCGCCCACCGCGCGCGATGGCTGCGGAACAGCGTCTTGGCCTCGAACCCATCCCGGTCGAACGTGAGCCTGCCGGCACCGGGCAGCATCGCCACGGCGGCGACGATGGCGCCCAAACCGAAGAATGCGAGGACGAACCAGCCGGTCTGATCGCCGGAGCGGACCATCGCGATTCCGCCCGCCGTGAAGACCGCGCAGCCGGCAAGAACCAGCAGCCACTTCCGGCGCGACGGATAAAGCGTGACCGGGCCGGGGTAGCGCGCCAGCAACTGCGCGGCCTTGTCGTTCGATGCCATGGCGATCGCTCCGATCGGGCTTCGCTACCGGATCATTGCGGCACAAAATCGAAGGGCGGCCGCGAGGCCGCCCTTCGGGGATCGTTCGATCGGCAGAAGCGAAACGCCTACTCGCCGCCGGCGGCCGCCTCGCGGTGGTGCTCGCCTTCGGCCTTCTGCTTGGCCTCGAGGTCCTCGCCGGTGGCCTGGTCGACCACCTTCATCGAGAGCCGCACCTTGCCGCGCTCGTCGAAGCCGAGCAGCTTCACCTTCACCTTGTCGCCTTCCTTGACGACGTCCTTGACGTTGTTCACCCGGCGCTGCGCCAGCTGCGAGATGTGCACCAGGCCGTCCTTGGCGCCGAAGAAGTTCACGAACGCGCCGAAGTCCATCACCTTGACGACCGTGCCCTCGTAGATCTGGCCGACCTCCGGATCCGACGCGATCGACTTGATCCAGTTGATCGCGGCCTTCATCGCTTCGCCGTTGGCGGACGCGACCTTGACGGTGCCGTCGTCGGAGATGTCGATCTTGGCGCCGGTCTTCTCGACGATCTCGCGGATCACCTTGCCGCCCGAGCCGATCACTTCGCGGATCTTGTCGACCGCGATCTTGAACGTCTCGATGCGCGGCGCGTGCTCGCCGAGCTCGGCGCGCGCGTGCTCCAGCGCCTTCGACATTTCGCCGAGGATGTGCAGGCGGCCGTCCTTGGCCTGGGTCAGCGCGACCCGCATGATCTCCTCGGTGATGCCCGCGATCTTGATGTCCATCTGCAGCGAGGTGATGCCCATCTCGGTGCCGGCGACCTTGAAGTCCATGTCGCCGAGATGGTCCTCGTCGCCGAGGATGTCGGACAGCACCGCAAAGCGCTTGTCCTCCAGAATGAGGCCCATCGCGATGCCGGCGGTCGGCCGCTTGAGCGGCACGCCCGCATCCATCAGCGCGAGCGAGGTGCCGCAGACCGTCGCCATCGAGGACGAGCCGTTCGAACTCGGTGATCTCCGAGACCACGCGGATCGTGTACGGGAACTCGGTGTGCGGCGGCAGCATCGGGTGGATGGCGCGCCAGGCGAGCTTGCCGTGGCCGATCTCGCGCCGGCGCGGGCCGCCCATGCGGCCGGTCTCGCCGACCGAGAACGGCGGGAAGTTGTAGTGCAGCAGGAAGGTTTCCTTGTAGGTGCCGTGCAGGGCGTCGATCCACTGCTCGTCCTCGCCGGTGCCGAGCGTGGCGATCACCAGCGCCTGGGTCTCGCCGCGGGTGAACAGCGCCGAGCCGTGCGCGCGCGGCAGCACGCCGGCCTCCGCCACGATCTGGCGGACGGTCTTGACGTCGCGGCCGTCGATGCGCTTGCCGGTGTCGAGAATGTTCCAGCGCACGATCTTGGCTTCGAGCTCCTTGAACACGCCGGCGACGCGCAGCTTGTCGTAGCTCTTCTCGGCGTCCTCGGGACAGAAATGCGTGATCACCTTGTCCTTGGCGGCATCGACCGCCTTGTGGCGCGCCATCTTGTCGGGGATCGCATAGGCGGCGCGCAGGTCCTTCTCGACCAGCGCCGAGCATGTCCTTCTCGAGCTGCGCATTGTCGACGACCGTGAGGTCGCGCGGCTCCTTGGCGGCCTTCTCCGCCAACTGGATGATCGCGTCGATCACCGGCTGGAAGTGGCGGTGGCCGAACATCACCGCGCCGAGCATGATGTCTTCGTTCAGCTCCTTGGCCTCGGACTCGACCATCAGCACGGCGTCCTGCGTGCCGGCGACCACGAGGTCGAGGTGGCTCTCGGCCATCTCGTCGAGCTGCGGATTGAGCACGTATTCGTTGTTGATGAAGCCGACGCGCGCCGCGCCGATCGGGCCCATGAACGGCACGCCCGACAGCGTCAGCGCGGCCGAGGCCGCGACCATCGCGATGACGTCGGGATCGTTCTCGAGATCGTGCGACAGCGTCGTCACGATCACCTGCGTCTCGTTGCGCCAGCCGTCGGCGAACAGCGGACGGACCGGGCGGTCGATCAGGCGGGAGACCAGCGTCTCCTTCTCGGTCGGGCGGCCTTCGCGCTTGAAATAGCCGCCGGGGATGCGGCCCGCGGCGTAGAATTTTTCCTGGTAGTCGACGGTGAGCGGCAGGAAGTCGACGCCTTCGCGCGGCGACTTGTTGGCGACGACGGTCGCCAGCACCTTGCTTTCGCCATAGGTGGCGACGACGGCGCCGTCGGCCTGGCGGGCGATCTTGCCGGTCTCTAGGACGAGCTTGCGCCCTCCCCAGTCGAGCTCAACACGGTGAATATCGAACATTTCGATGGTCTCTCATGGTTTCGCAGAGGCGGCAAAAGCCATGAGCAAGACGGCGAGACGCTGATCGGCGCTCGAGCGCGTCCAGCATCAGCATCCAGCGATCCTGCCATGGCCTTCGGGCCTCGTTGTGCGGACGGACTTGTCCGTCGCGGAAATCGGCAGCGGCCTCGCTGCCGGATGAACGGCGGATGATCTGTTGCACCCGCCTCGGATACGCGCGACTACGCCGCGCGTGAACAACTAGCGGCGGATACCCAGCCGCTCGATCAACGACTTGTAACGGGCCTCGTCGGTGCGAGCGAGATAGTCAAGCAACTGACGCCGCTGCGAGACGAGCTTGAGCAATCCACGCCGGGAGTGGTTGTCCTTGACGTGGCTCTTGAAGTGCTCGGTGAGATTGTTGATGCGTTCCGACAGGACCGCTACCTGCACCTCCGGCGAACCAGTGTCGCCGGTCTTGGTCGCATAGGTCTTGATGACTTCGGCCTTGCGGCCGGCGGCAATCGACATCGGGATAATCCTTTTGTTCTCGGTTTCGGGTGGGTGGCCGGGCCGGGATGTCGTCCAGCGCGGTCGCCGCAAGTGATACGCGCGGGCCTTAGCCCGCGCAACGGCGGGATATAGGACCAGGCCGGGCGGGTCAAGGGCGGCGGAGGTTAACCACCGGTCCAGCCACGCTAATTTCGCTCACGCCGGCACAAGCACTATCGCGTTAC
This sequence comes from uncultured Alphaproteobacteria bacterium, assembly GCA_963749815.1. GTDB lineage: Bacteria > Pseudomonadota > Alphaproteobacteria > Rhizobiales > Xanthobacteraceae > VAZQ01. Next base: position 193,742 of record CAVVON010000038.1, read on the forward strand.
CTGCCCGGTCGGGGCGTGCGGCTGGCCGAAATTGAAAATCCGGCGGGGCTGCACCTCGCCCTTCTCGATGTCGGCGATCGCCACCAGCGTCCCGTGCGTGAACACCGCGACCGGCCCGGACATGATCGGGGCATCGCGCCCGCGCAGCAGCACCGACTGGCCGCGGGCGAGGCGGGCGGCGTCGCCGCGGCTCAGATTGAGGGCCGGCACGGAGGCGAGCCCGGCCGCCACCGGCAGCAGGGCGGACTCGGGGATGGCAGGCGCCTGCAGGGCGTCGATGCCGACCGCGTGGCTTTCCTCGAACGACCCGACGGCGGTGCGCCGCAGCGCCGACACGTGGCCGAGGCAGCCGAGCGCGCGCCCCATGTCGCGGGCGATGGCGCGCACATAGGTGCCCTTGCCGCATTCGGCGACCAGGACGGCGTGGTCGGCGTCCGGCGTTTCGATGAGCTCCAGCCGGTGGATCTCGACCGGGCGGGCGTCGAGTTCGACCTCGGCGCCCTCGCGCGCGAGGTCGTAGGCGCGCTCGCCGTCGATCTTCAGCGCCGAGTAGCGCGGCGGCACCTGCGAGATCGTGCCGGTGAACTGCGGAATGAGCGCGCGGATCGCCTCCGCGGTGGGACGCTCGGCCGACGTTGCCGGCGACGCGGCCCTCGGCGTCGTCGGTGTCGCGCTCCTCGCCCCAGCGCACCGTGAAGCGGTAGCGCTTGCGGCCGTCCATCACGAACGGGACCGTCTTGGTCGCCTCGCCGAGCGCGATCGGCAGCAAGCCGGACGCCAGCGGATCGAGCGTGCCGGCATGCCCGGCGCGGCGCGCCTGGAACACGCGCTTGACCACGCTGACCGCGTGCGTCGAGGTCATGCCGATCGGCTTGTCGAGCACGACCCAGCCGTGCACGTCGCGCTTCTCGCGGCGGAACTGGCCCGGCGCGTTGCGTGGCTTCGTGGTTACCGGAACGTTGTCATCCGTCTCCATCACGCCTCCTCGTCGGCATTCTTGCCGCCGAGATCGCGCTGGACCTCAGGTGTTCGCAAAAGCTTCTCGATCCGTTCCGCTTCGTCGAATCGGTCGTCAACGCGGAAACGAATATCAGGCGCAAATTTTAGATTAACGTGGTGCGCGATCTCACCGCGCAGGTAACGTTTATTGCGCTCGAACGCCGCGATCACCTCCTTGGCGTCGCGCCCGCCGAGCGGCATCACGTAGACGGTGGCGAGCCGCAGGTCGGCGGTCATCTGCACTTCCGGGATCGTGATCATGTGCGACTGGATGACCGGGTCGTGCACGTCGCCGCGCGTGAGCATGTCGGCGAGCGCGTGGCGGATCAGTTCGCCGACGCGCAACTGGCGCTGCGACGCGCCGGCGGGATGATCGCGATGATGATGACGTGGCATGGCAGCCTCTTTCCGAGTCATCATCCGCCTCGCCTGCGCGAGTTCTCGCGGATGATCCAGTAATCGCCCTGGTCGGTCTTGTTGCCTGGGTTACCGGATGCCCGCTTGCGCGGGCATGACAATGAAGGGTGGGGGCGCTGGCGCAGGCCTGAGTATTGGACTCAGAGCGTGCGTTGCACGGTTTCCACCCGGTAGCATTCGATAATGTCGCCGGCGCGCATGTCCTGGTAGTTCTCGAACGCCATGCCGCATTCCTGGCCGGCGACCACCTCGCGGGCGTCGTCCTTGAAGCGCTTGAGCTGCGACAGCTTGCCTTCGTGGATCACCACGTTGTCGCGGATCAGGCGCACATTGGCGCCGCGCTCGACCTTGCCGTCGGTGACGCGGCAGCCGGCGACGTTGCCGACCTTCGAGACCTTGAAGATCTCGAGGATCTGCGCATTGCCGAGCATGGTCTCGCGCACGGTCGGCGCCAGCAGGCCCGACATCGCGGCCTTCACGTCGTCGACCAGGTTGTAGATGATGTTGTAGTAGCGGATCTCGATGCCGGCCTGCTCGGCGGCCTCGCGCGCTTCCTTGTGGGCGCGCACGTTGAAGCCGATGATCGGCACGCCGACCGAGGCGGCCAGCGTCACGTCGGATTCGGTGATGCCGCCGACGCCGGAATGGATCACGCGGGCGCCGACCTCGCTGGTGCCGAGCTTCTCGATCGCGCCGATGATCGCTTCGAGCGAACCCTGCACGTCGGCCTTGATGATCAGCGGCAGATCCTTGCGGCCGGCGGTCTTGAGCTGCGTCATCATCTGCTCGAGCGAGCCGCGCATGCCGGTCGCCCGCGCCGCCATCTTCTCGCGCTTCTGCCGCGCGCGGTAATCGGTGACTTCGCGCGCGCGCGCTTCGCTGTCGACCACCGCCAGGCGGTCGCCGGCTTCCGGCGTGCCGGTGAAGCCGAGCACCTCGACCGGGGTCGACGGGCCGGCGCTGTCGAGCGCCGCGCCGGTATCGGAGACGAGCGCGCGCACGCGGCCCCATTCGGCGCCGGCCACGATGAGGTCGCCGACCTTCAGCGTGCCGCGCTGCACCAGCACGGTGGCGACCGGGCCGCGGCCGCGGTCGAGCTTGGCCTCGATCACGGTGCCTTCGGCCGGGCGGCCCGGATCGGCCTTGAGATCGAGGATTTCGGCCTGCAGGCCGATCATTTCGAGCAGCTTGTCGAGATTGAGCTTCTTGGTCGCCGACACTTCGACGTCGAGCACGTCGCCGCCGAGCGATCTCGACCTGGATCTCGTGCTGCAGCAGTTCGGTGCGCACGCGCTCCGGCTTGGCGTCGGGCTTGTCGATCTTGTTGATCGCGACGATCATCGGCACCTTGGCGGCCTTGGCGTGATGGATCGCCTCGACCGTCTGCGGCATGACGCCGTCGTCGGCCGCCACCACCAGCACGACGACGTCGGTGACCTGGCGCCGCGCGCGCGCATCTGCGGTGAACGCGGCGTGGCCGGGCGTGTCGATGAAGGTGATCTTGGCGCCGGAGGGCGCGGTCACCTGATAGGCGCCGATGTGCTGGGTGATGCCGCCGGCTTCGCCCTGCACCACGTTGGTCTGAGCGGATGGCGTCGAGCAGCGAGGTCTTGCCGTGGTCGACGTGGCCCATGATGGTCACGACCGGCGGGCGCGGCTGCAGCTTTTCCGGATCGTCGGCCTCGTCGAACAGGCCTTCTTCGACGTCGGACTCGGCCACGCGCTTGACGGTGTGGCCCAGTTCCTCGGCGATGATCTGGGCGGTGTCGGCGTCGATCGTGTCGGTGATCTTCAGCATCTGGCCCTGCTTCATCAGCAGGGCGATCACGCGAGCGCGCCGGCTCGGCCATGCGGTTGGCGAGTTCCTGGATGGTGATGAATTCCGGGATCGTGACCTCGCGGACGAGCTTGTCCTTGGTTTCGGAATCGCGGTGGCCGGTCAGGCGCTGGGTGCGGCGGCGGAACGACGCGACCGAGCGCTCGCGCACTTCGTCGGTGTTGAGCGCGGTGACCAGCGTGAGCCGGCTGCGCTGCTTCTGCACCGTCGGCCGCGTCGGCTTGGGTGCGGGCGCCGGACGCGCGGCGCCGGCGGCGCCGCCGCCGCGGCGAGGCCGCGGCGCCTCTCGTCTTCCATTTCGGGCTGCGGCAGCGTGCGCGACGCGGGGCTCGCCAGCTTCGCCTTGACCTCGGGTTCGCCGAGCCGCTTCTTGGCGGTCTGCTCGGCCTTGCCTTGGTTTCCTCGTCGTGCTTGCGGCGGCTGTCCTCTCCGCGCTTGCGCGCTTCGGCCGCTTCCTCGCGCTCGTTGCGCTCGATCTCGTCGCGCTCCTCGCGGATGCGCGCATCCTCGTCGGCGATCTTGCGTTCTTCCTCCTCGCGCAGCCGGGCATCGCCGAGCGCGTGGGCGCGGGCGGCCTGCTCCTCGTCGGTGAGCGTGCGCAGCACCACGCCGGACGACTTGACGGCCGGCGCTGGCGGCTGCGGGGCAGGCTGGGCACCCGCTGTGGACCTGGCGGCGGCGGCGGCGGCAGGGGCCGGGCGTTTGACCGGCGCCGCGGGCGTCGCGGTGGTGACCTCGGTCTTGGGCTTGCCGGTGACGCGGCTTTTGACCTTCTCGACCACGACGGCCTTGGTGCGGCCATGGCTGAAGCTCTGGCGCACGACGCCCTGCTCGACGCCGCGGCCCTTCAGGGTCAGCGTCTTGCCGGTGCCACGCTCAGCTTCTTTTCGCCAGACTTTTCCGTCGTTTCAGCCATTCCAATCCCGTCATTCGGCGCCATCAGCGCGGTTCGTGTCGATCCGGTCTTCCGGACGTGCCAGTCCGGAAACGCTCAAGGCGCCCAAAGCGCGCCAGGAACGTCTCGCTTTCGGGACCGGCAAGCAGGGCTGCATGTATCACATTTGACCGGCCCAATGCCAAATCCAATTGCGCCGAGGTCAAGGTTTCGACCGGATCAGACCGGCGATTTCACCGCCGGATTCCGGCCAAAGCGCCTGCGCAGCGGCGGCGTTAAGCTTTCGCGACCCCGTCGGCGGCGGCATCGGCGCATGGATGCAGCGCGACCACCGCGCTCGTGCGTCAATCGCGGTCTCGGTCTTGGCGAAGCCGATCGCGACCTTGCCGGCCTTGTGGGCGATCGCCAGCGCATCGAGCGCGGCGCGCTCGATCAGCCGCTCGGTCAGATCGACCAGATCGGCGCGACGCGGACGTCGCGCTTGAAACCGCGCGCGAACACCTTGCGCGTGACCGCCGTCGGCGAGCGCCTGCCGCGTCGCGGTGATCCAGAGGCCGCGGCCGGGCAGCCGGCGCTTCAGGTCGGGCACCGCGGCGCCGTCCGGGCGACACCACGAAGCGGATCATCTCGGCGACCGGCTTGACGGCGCCGGTGACGGCGCACAGCCGCTCGCTGCCGGGCGCGCGTCCGCGCGGCCCGGCATCGAGTTCCCGTCATGATCCTGCACCTGTGCGAGCATGCGTTCGCGTTATCCTTCGTGGCTCATCCTTGCGTTGCTCAGGCCGGCACTTCCGTGCCTTCGGCCGCGGCTTCCTCCTCCGCCGGCGCGGGCTGCACCAGATCCTCTTCCTTGATCCAGCCGGCCTTGACGCGCGCCTGCATGATCAGCGCCTCGGTTTCCTCGCGCGACAGATCGAAGCCGTCGAGGAAGCCCGGCTTCGTGCTTGCTCTCGCCGTCCTTGCGCTCGGTCCAGCCGAACAGATCGTCGGTGGCGCAGCCGGCCAGATCCTCGACCGTCTTGATGCCGTTCTCGCCGAGCTTGACCAGCATCGCGGTGGTGACGCCGGGCACCTCCTTGAGCTCGTCCTCGACGCCGAGCTCCTTGCGCTTGGCGTCGAGCTCGGCCTCTTCCTTCGCCAGGATATTCGCGCGCGCGCTCCTGCAGCTCGCGGGCGGTGTCCTCGTCGAAGCCTTCGATGCCGGCGATCTCCTTCTCGTCGATCAGCGGCGAGCTCCTCGACCGAGTTGAAGCCTTCCGACGCGAGCAACTGGCCGACCACTTCGTCGACGTTGAGCGCTTCGATGAACAGCTTGGTGCGCTTCTCGAACTCGGCCTGGCGGTGTTCCGATTCTTCCTGCTCGGTGACGATGTCGATGTCCCAGCCGGTGAGCTGCGAGGCGAGCCGCACGTTCTGGCCGCGCCGGCCGATCGCGAGCGAGAGCTGCTGATCGGGCACGACCACCTCCATGCGCTGGCGGTCCTCGTCGAGCACGACCTTGGCGACTTCGGCGGGCGCCAGCGCGTTGACCACGAAGTTCGCCGGGTCCGGGGTCCACGGGATGATGTCGATCTTCTCGCCCTGCAGTTCGTTCACCACCGCCTGCACGCGCGAGCCGCGCATGCCGACGCAGGCGCCGACCGGATCGACCGAGGAATCGCGCGAAATCACCGCGATCTTGGCGCGCGAGCCGGGATCGCGGGCGACCGCCTTCACCTCGACGATGCCGTCGTAGATTTCCGGCACCTCCTGGGCGAACAGCTTGGCCATGAATTGCGGATGGGTGCGCGACAGGAAGATCTGCGGCCCGCGCGGCTCGCGGCGCACGTCGTAGATGTAGGCGCGGATGCGGTCGCCGTTGCGGAAGACTTCGCGCGGCAGCATCTCGTCGCGGCGCACGATCGCCTCGCCGCGGCCGAGATCGACCACCACGTTGCCGTACTCGACGCGCTTGACGATGCCGTTGACGATGTCGCCGATGCGGTCCTTGTATTCCTCGTACTGGCGGTCGCGCTCGGCCTCGCGCACCTTCTGCACGATCACCTGCTTGGCGGACTGCGCGGCGATGCGGCCGTATTCGAGCGGCGGCAGCGGGTCGGCGATGGTGTCGCCGACCTGCGCCGCCGGATTGCGCCGCTCGGCGTCGTCGAGGCTGATCTGGTTCGAGGGGTTCTCGACCGCTTCGACCACCAGCAGGTGGCGCGAGCAGCCGCAGCTCGCCGGTCTTGGGATCGATCTCGGCGCGCACTTCGGTCTCGCTGCCGTAGCGCGAGCGCGCGGCCTTCTGCGATGGCGTCCTCCATGGCGGCGATCACGATCCCGCGGTCGATCGACTTCTCGCGCGCGACCGCGTCGGCGATCTGCAACAGTTCGAGCCGGTTGGCGCTGACGGCCATCGGTCAGTCTCCTTCGTTCTGGGCCATGCGCCGGCCGTTCGCCGGCATCGGCCCCTGATTGTGCGCGGTTCCCGCGCCGTTGCTGTGCGGTTGGTCGTCTTCGGCTTCGCGCTGCTCGGCCTTGGCGCGCTTGAGCGCCGCGGCGATCTGCGCCTCGCTCAGCATGATCTTGGCTTCCGCCATCTCCTCGATCGGCAGCAGCACCTCGGCGGCTTCGCCGGGCACCGCATCGTCGCGATGGACGCGCGCGGCGTCGCCCGCGATCCCGAGCAGCAGGCCGCGGAACCGCCGCCGGCCGTCGACCGCGACCGCCATCTCGATCCGGATGCGATTGCCGGCATAGCGCTCGAAATCCGAGCGCCGCACCAGCGGACGGTCGATGCCGGGCGACGACACTTCGAGCTGGTAGGCCCGGTCGATCGGGTCGGCGACGATCGAGCACCGGCGACAGCGCCCGCGAGATCGCCTCGCAGCCGTCGATCGTCATGGTGCCGTCCGGCCGCTCCGCCATGATCTGGACGGTGCAGCCGGCAAGGCCGGAAATCCGCACCCGCACCAGCCGGAAGCCGAGCCCGTGCAGCACCGGCTCGGCAATCGCGGCGACGCGCGCCGCCACGCCCTGCTCGACGATCAGGCGCGGCTCATCGGCCGCCTGGGCGGTATCGGTCGTGTCGGCCACTGGCCTATCAGTATCTGCAACCAAAGGTTTAGTTCTCGTCCCGGCCTCAACCGGCCGTAACGGCCGTTCGCGGTAACAAAAAAGAGCGGGTCCCGGGGGAACCCACTCTCAAAAACCGACTGAATATCAGTCGTTATGAGGTGTCTTAAGCAGACGCCGCGAATATAGCCATTTGGCCGTCCGGCGCAAGGGCGAAAAGCCGTGTTCGCGCGTGGTTAACTAACCGTTCCTTTAAGATTCCCGTTCTAATTTCGCGGTCCGCCGCTGTTGTTGGGTCGCTGCGTCCGCAGGACTAGAGAATGTCCGCTTCCGCCTTCGCTGATTCCCGAGCTCGAAGAGGTGATCGAGCACGGCTCGCCTGAGCGGCGCGCGGACGCGCTCAAGCGCATCACCGCATTTTTCCTCGATGGCGCGAGCCGGTTCAACGAGGACCACGTCCGGCTGTTCGACGAGGTCTTCAGCAAGCTGATCGCCGAGATCGAGTCCAAGGCGCGCGCCGAACTGTCGAGCGATCTCGCGCCGGTCGGCAATGCGCCGGTCGGCGTGGTGCGCACGCTCGCGCACGACGACGACATCTCGGTCGCCGGGCCGGTGCTGGCGCACTCGCGCCGGCTCGCCGAGACCGACCTGCTCGACATCGCACGCACCAAGGGCCAGGCGCACCTGCTCGCCATTTCGGGCCGGCCCGGCATCGCCGAGCCGGTGACCGACGTGCTGGTCACGCGCGGCGACCGTGCGGTGATGCGCAGCGTGGCGGAAAATCGCAGCGCGCGGCTGTCGGAGAACGGCTTCTCCACGCTGGTCAATCAGGCCGAGAGCGACGTCGCGCTCGCCGAGAAGGTCGGGCTGCGCCCCGACATCCCGGCGCGCCTGTTCCGCGATCTGCTGCTGAAGGCGACCGAGGTCGTGCAGCAGCGGCTGTTCGCTTCGGCCAAGCCCGAGACCCAGGCCGAGATCCGCCGCGTGCTCGCCAAGGTGTCGACCGAAGTGGCCGCCAAGGCGGCGCCGCGCGACTACTCGGCCGCTCAGCGCACGGTCGAGGCCTTGCGCGCCGCCGGAAAGCTCGACGAGGCCACGCTGGTCGACTTCGCCAAGGCCGCAAAATACGAGGAGACGGTGGCGGCGCTGTCGTCGCTGTGCGCGGTGCCGATCGACGTGGTCGACCGCCTGATGGGCGGCGACCGGCCGGACCCGGTCCTGATCCTGTGCAAGTCGGCGGGCTGGGGCTGGCCGACCGTGAAGGCGATCATCCAGTCGCGGCCGCATGGCAAGGGCGCATCGAGCCAGGCGCTCGACGGCGCCTACACCAATTTCGAACGGCTCTCGCCCGCGACCGCGCAGCGGGTGATGCGGTTCTGGCAGGTGCGCAAGCCGGACGCCCGGCTGACGGGCCTCATCGCCGCCTGAAGATCAGGTAGCACGGCACGCGGCCCTCGCGCTGGGCCTTCGCCTCGTAGCGCGTTCCGGAAAATCCCGGCCACGGCCGGCGCCAGTCGTCGGCGCGCTCCGCGGTCCACTCGAAATCGGGCGAGCGCAGCAGCCGCGCCAGCGTCCAGGCCGCATAGTCGGGGATGTCGGTGACGAAGCGGAATTCGCCGCCCGGCCGCACGATCGCGGGCGATCGCCGCAACGCTCTCGTCCTGCACGAAGCGGCGCTTCCAGTGCCGGCGCTTCGGCCACGGATCGGGATAGATCAGGTCGACGCGCGCGAGCGAAGCCGCCGGCAGCCAGGCGAGCACCTCGGTGGCGTCGCCGTGATGCAGCCGGACATTGGCGAGGTTGCGTTCCGCGATCGCCGCCAGCACCTTCGCCATGCCGTTGATGAACGGCTCGACGCCGATGAAGCCGATGCGCGGATGCTCGCACGGCCTCGTCGACCAGATGCTCGCCGCCGCCGAAGCCGATCTCGAGCCGGAGATCGTCGACGGGATGCGGAAACAGCGAGGCAAGCTTGGGCGCCGGCGCGGCGAGATCGAGCGCGAGCCGCGGCAGCAGCGTTTCGATCAGCGCGGCCTGCCGGGGCTTGAGCGGATGCCCCTTGCGCCGCCCGAAGAAGGCGCGCGGCTGTCTGGTCTGGCTGTCTTCCATAAGGAAGTAATTCTACCCGGCGTCATGCCCGCGCAAGCGGGCATCCAGTCACTCGCATACTACTGGATCGTCCGCCTTCGCGGATGATGACAACGGGGAATGCCGAAGAACTCGATCCGCCGTCGCGTCGCGAGCCACTGCGCGAAGCGCGAAAGACGCCCCGCGTCAGCGGATCGCGCTCTTGAGCTGCGCCGCGAGGTCGGTCCGCTCCCACGAGAAGCCGCCGTCCTTCTCCGGCGCGCGGCCGAAATGGCCGTAGGCGGCGGTGCGCCGGTAGATCGGCCGGTTGAGCTTGAGCGTGCGGCGGATATTGGTCGGGCGTCAGCCGGAAGATTTCCGGCAGCATCTTCTCGAGCTTCTTCTCGTCGACCTTGCCGGTGCCGTGGGTATCGACCAGCAGCGACATCGGGTCGGCGACGCCGATCGCATAGGCGACCTGGATGGTGCAGCGGTCGGCGAGGCCGGCCGCGACCACGTTCTTGGCGAGGTAGCGCGCCGCATAGGCGGCCGAGCGGTCGACCTTGGTCGGGTCCTTGCCGGAGAACGCGCCGCCGCCGTGCGGCGCATAGCCGCCGTAGGTGTCGACGATGATCTTGCGGCCGGTCAGCCCGCAGTCGCCGTCCGGGCCGCCGACCACGAAGTTGCCGGTCGGGTTGACCAGGAAGTCGGAGGCCTTCTTCGGCATCCAGCCCTTCGGCAGCGCCGACTCGACCGCGTCGCCGATCAGGTCCTTGACCATGCCGGGCGTGTATTTCTTGCCGTTGCGGCTCTCGGCATTGTGCTGGGTCGAGACCACGACCTTGGTGCAGCCGACCGGCTTGCCGTCGACGTATTGCACCGTCACCTGGCTCTTGGCGTCGGGCTGCAGGTCGAACAGCTTGCCGGAGCGGCGCTGGTCGGACAGCACCTTGAGGATCTTGTGGGCGAAATAGATCGGCGCCGGCATGAACGAGCCCTTCTCGTAGACCTCGCTCTCGGTGCAGGCGAAGCCGAACATCATGCCCTGGTCGCCGGCGCCTTCCTGCTCGCTCGCCCTTCTTCTTCTTGGCGTCGACGCCCATCGCGATGTCGGGCGACTGGCCGTGCAGCAGCACCTCGACGTCGGCGCCGTGATAGGAGAAGCCGTCCTGGTCGTAGCCGATGTCCTTGACCACGTCGCGCGCGATTTCGGTGATCAGCTCGCGGTTGACCACCGCCTTGTTGCCGTGCTTCTTGAACAGCGGCGACTGGCCGCGGCCTTCGCCGGCGATGACGATCTTGTTGGTGGTGCAGAGCGTCTCGCAGCCGAGCCGCGTGTTCACCAGGCTGTCGTCGGCGATGCCGAGCTTGACGTCGTTCTCGAGGAAGGCATCGAGGATCGCGTCGGAGATCTGGTCGCAGACCTTGTCGGGATGGCCTTCGGAGACGGACTCGCTGGTGAACAGATAGTTGGCGTGCGACACTGAGATACTCCCCTCGCAGGATTGGCCGCAACCGCAACGTGTGGGGGGTGTTTCTTGCAGCGTCGCCGGACGCGGGTCAAGACGTGGGCCGCGTGGGGCAGCGGAATGGGACGATCGCGGGCGCGATCCTGCGCCGGAGCTAGTCGTCGTCGCCGGCAATCTCCTCGACCAGATCGACGATGCGGCGCCGCAGCTTCGGCTCCTTGATCCGCATGAACGCCTTGGTCAGCGCCAGCCCTTCGGAGGTGGCCAGGAAGTCGGAGACGTAGGCCGGCGAGGGCGCTTCGCGCATGCCGTCGGAGGAATGCCCGCCGATGTTGGGCGCGCCCTCGAAGAAGAATGCTACCGGGACTTGCAGGATATTGGAGATCTGCTGCAGCCGGCTGGCGCCGATCCGGTTGGTGCCCTTCTCGTATTTTTGCACCTGCTGAAACGTCAGGCCCAAGGCATCGCCGAGCTTCTCTTGGCTCATACTGAGCATCATGCGGCGCATGCGTACCCGGCTTCCCACGTGCTTATCGATGGGGTTCGGGGCCTTCTTGGCCATCATCAGGGGCTCCTCATAATGAACTTCTATGCTGCTGCGGGTGAACGTAATGTTCAATTTATAACGGCGGAACGCAATCCATGCGCGTCCAGTGATTTAAGTTCACCTTAAAATCCATGTAAAATTAACTTTAAGTCGAATCCACTTTCAATCGCTCGAGCGGCAAGCAACGGGTCGCATAGGACCGATATTTCTAGCGCAACTTCAGTGCTTTACTTGCGGTTCCGCAGGATGTCACAAATTTTTTTATTGCCCTGTGGATTGCGACTGCTATGCGGATTGTACCGACCAGCGCTGCGTTACTTGGTACGCCTTCTGCGTGTGCGCGCGCGGATCACCAGCAGAAGCGCGAGGCCGGCGAGCAGGATCGCCGGGCCGTCGCCGAAGCGCGCGTAGAGCGTCGGCGGAATCGGCTGCGGCAGGGCCGCGTCGAGCACCCCTGCGGCGCCGAGCGGCAGCGACGCGATCACCCGGCCGAGCGGATCGACCACCGCCGAGATGCCGGTATTGGCGACCCGCACCAGCGGCAGGCCCTCCTCGATGGCGCGGATGCGCGCCTGCTGGAAGTGCTGATAGGGGCCGGCGCTGATGCCGAACCAGCCGTCATTGGTCAGATTGAGCAGCCAGCCGGGACGCTCGCCGCGCGGCACCGCCTCGCCCGGAAAGATGATCTCGTAGCAGACCAGCGGCAGCAAGCTCGGCGCGCGCGGCACGCTCATCGAGCGGTGGCGGTCGCCTGCGAGGAAGCCGCCGCGCACCTTGGTCAGTTGCATGAGGCCGAGGCGTTCGAGCACCGCCTGGAACGGCAGGTACTCGCCGAACGGCACCAGGTGCACCTTGTCGTAGACCGACAGGACCGAGCCGTCGTGGTCGATGACGTAGATCGAGTTGTAGGCGCGCGTGACCGGCCCGCCGGTGGCGCCGTCGGGCGCGCGCATCGCGCCGGTGATCAGCACGGTGCCGGCCGGCAGCAGCGCGGCGATCTGCGCCATCGCGTCGGGCTCGCGCGTGAGGAAGAACGGGAACGCGGATTCCGGCCAGATCAGATGCGTGACGTCGCGCAGGCCCGCTGAATTCTCGGCCGCTGGCGCGGTCGGACAGCGCGAGATAGCGCTTCATCACCGACTGCTTCTGCGCCGTAATTGAACTTCTCGTCCTGCGGCAGGTTCGGCTGCATGAGGCGCAGCCGCACGTCGTCGACATAGGTGGTCGGCGTGCGCGCCAGCCGGATGGCCCCGTAGCCCGCGAGCGCCACCAGCACGGCGGCCGCGATCGCGGGCGCGAGCCAGGGCCTCGCGGTGTCGGCGAGGTCGTCGGCAAGCACCGCCGGCGAGGCATAGACCGCGACCGCCAGGAACGTCAGGCCCCAGAGCCCGATCAGCGCCGCGCCCTGCGCCAGCCAGACGGCGACATCAGCGCATAGCCGAAGGCGTTCCACGGAAAGCCGGTGAGCAGATGGCCGCGCAGCCATTCGGCGACGGTGAGCGCGAGCGCCAGCGCCAGCACGCGCATCGCGCCTCGCGGCCAAAGCGAGCCGCGCCAGCGCAAGCCCGAACGCCGGTGAAGAGCGCGAGATCGGCCGGCAGCCCGACGATCGCGAACGGCAGCAGCCAGCCGAACGTCTTGGCATCGACCAGGAACGCATTGCCGATCCAATAGAGCCCGGCAGACGAAATAGCCGAAGCCGAACCACCAGCCGGCAAGCGCGGCCGCGATCGCGCCGCCATAGCGGCCGGCCGCCGAGCCGTCGACCAGCCAGACCAGGACCGGGAAGGTGACGAACGGCGCCGGCCAGAATTCGATCGGCGGCAGCGCCAGCGTGGTCGCCGCGCCCGCCAGGAAGGCGATCAGCACGCGCCGCCAGCCCCAGGCCAGCATGATCGGTGGGCGAGGCGGCGTCACGGGCGGCGCGGCGGTTTCGACGGGCTGGCGTCGGGCGAGAGCTTGACCGAGGCATCGCGGGTGACGGGCAGGTCCGCGCCGGCGCGCCCGGGTTCGGCGTGCCCGGCGCGCCGCTGGGCGCCGGCGTCGCGAAGCGGCGGGGGCCGTCGCGGACGGCCACGTTCGGGCGGTCGAGGCTGCGGAAGATCTTGAGCCTCTTGACCCGCCGCGGATCGGCGTCGAGCATCTCGATCTCGAACGAGCCGGGTCCGGGCACGAGCTCGCCGCGCACCGGCACGCGGCCGATCCGCGTCGCGACATAGCCGGCAAGCGTGTCGACCTCCTTGGCGATCTTCGCCGACGTCGAATTCGCTGCCGACGATGGCGGTGACGTCCTCGAGGCTGGCGCGCGCGTCGGCCAGAAACGAGCCGTCGGCCTGCCGCACCACGCCGGGCGCGGAGTCCTCGTCGTGCTCGTCCTCGATCTCGCCGACGATCTGCTCGACGATGTCCTCGATCGAGACGACGCCGTCGGCGCCGCCATATTCGTCGATCACCAGCGCGAGATGGATGCGGGTCGCCTGCATCTTGGCGAGCAGGTCGATCGCCGGCATCGAGGGCGGCACGAACAGGATCTCGCGCACGATCTTGGCGGCCGCGAGCGGCATCGCGAGGTCGATCGCCTTGAGGTCGAGGCCGGCCGGGAACGGCTTCTTGCGCCGCGTGTTGGCCTTGGCGGCGGTTGCGGCGCGCGCCGTCATGAAGGCGATCAGGTCGCGGATGTGCACCATGCCGATCGCGTCGTCGAGCGTTTCGTCGTAGACCACGAGCCGCGAATGGCGCGGCGTTTTCGAACACCTTCATCAGTTCGCCGAGCGAGATGTCCTGCTGGACCGCGATGATGTCGGCGCGCGGCACCATGACGTCGACGACCCGGCGCTCGCGCAGCGCCAGGATGTTCTGCAGCATGGTGGTTTCTTGCGGCGAGAAGCCGTGGGCGCCGGCGCCCGCCGCGAGCACGTCCTTGAGATCGGCGCGGATCGAATTCGGGGTCTTCCAGCCGAACAGCGTCCGCAGCACGCGCGCGAAGAAGCCCTCGCCGTTGCCGCTCGCGACCTCGCTCGGGCGCGGCACCGGCACAGGCAGGTTGCGCGCTTCGTTCGCGGGCGCGGAGTCGGCGGAACCTTGCGGGTCGGAATCGGGCATGGAACCTGAGCGTCAAGCCTTGGCGTAGGGATCCGGCACATCGAGGCGCGCGAGAACGGCTGTCTCCAGTGTCTCCATCGCCTTGGCCTCCTTGTCGGTCTGGTGGTCGTAGCCGACGAGATGGAGAAATCCATGCACGGCTAGATGGGCCAGATGATGCATGAACGGCTTGCTCTCCGCGAGGGCCTCGCGCGCGACGGTTTCGTAGGCGATCACGATGTCCCCCAGCAGAACCGGCGTATCGGGCTGCGATTCCGCGGCCGGAAACGACAGCACGTTGGTCGCCTCGTCCTTGCCGCGCCATTCCCGATTGAGGGCCCGGATGGCCGAATCATCGGTCAGCACGATAGCAAGCTCGCCGCGCGATGTTGACACCGCCGAAGCCGCCTGCGCGACCGCGCGGCGGACCACCGCCTCGGCCGCGGGCTCGGCCCGCCAGCCTTCGGATGCGATGACAAAGTCGATGGCGAGAGCGGACCGGGCAGGGGATTTCCGCCGGATCATTCCTTGCTCTCGCGCGTGCGCGCGGACGCCTGATCGTAGGCCTCGACGATCCGCGCCACCAGTTCGTGCCGGATCACGTCCTGCGCGCCGAATACCGCGTGGCCGATGCCCTCGACGTTCGCGCAGCAGCCGCATGGCCTCGTGCAGCCCCGAGGTCTGGCCGGTCGGCAGATCGACCTGGCTCGGATCGCCGGTGACGATCATGCGGCTGTTCTCGCCGAGCCGCGTGAGGAACATCTTCATCTGCATCGAGGTCGTGTTCTGCGCCTCGTCGAGAATCACGACGGCGTTCGACAGCGTGCGCCCGCGCATGAAGGCGAGCGGCGCGATCTCGAACTCGCCCGATTGCATCGCGCGCTCGACGATGCGGGCGTCCATCAGGTCGTAGAGCGCGTCGTAGATCGGACGCAGATAGGGGTCGACCTTCTCGCGCATGTCGCCCGGCAGGAAGCCGAGCCGTTCGCCGGCTTCGACCGCCGGCCGCGACAGCACGATGCGGTCGACTTCCTTGCGCTCGAACAGCTGCACCGCATGCGCGACCGCGAGCCAGGTCTTGCCGGTGCCGGCGGGCCCGGCCGCGAACACCAGCGAATGGCGGCGCAGCGCGCGGATATAGGCGTCCTGCGCGGCGGTGCGCGCGCGCACCGGGCGCTTGCGCAGGTTGATCTCCTCGAAGCTCGGCCGCGCGCTGGCGGGGTCGAAGTCGAACAGCGAGCCCTGCGCGATCGCCAGCCGGATCGCGCCCTCGACGTCGCCGGAGACGAGTTCGTCGCCGCGCTTGAGCCGCTCGTAAAGCCCGGTGAGCACGCGCCGCGCCTGCTCGACGCCGTCGCGCGAGCCGTCGATGGTGACCTGATTGCCGCGCTGCTCGGCCACGACGCCGAGCCGGCGCTCGATCAGCGCCAGGTTCTGTCCGTACTGTCCGAACAGGGTGGATGCGAGGCGATTGTCGTCGAAGGAGAGCACGACCTGGGTCGGAGCGCTGTCTCCGTCCGCAGACGGCGAAACGACGAGCGGTCCGTTGTCGGAACGGGGCGAGCGCAACGGGGTTCAGGCTCCTGCTTCTGCTCCGCCAGTACGGCGGTCTGCGTCCGGTCTTCGCCGCCCGTCAGGACGCCGAACAGGCTGTTGGCGCTGGCCTCTGTGATTCGCACCGGGGCAATCTCTCCGATCATCGATGACGGCGCCATGACCTGCACCGGCAGAAGATATGGGGAGCGGCCGGCGAGTTGGCCAGGATAGCGGCCGTTGCGCTCGAACAGCACGTCGAGGGTCTGGCCCGACGCATTGGGCGCGGAACGCCGCATATTGCCGGTCGATCGCCTGCTGCAACCGCCGCAGCCGCTCGGATTTGACGTCCTCCGGCACCTGGTCCGGCAGATCGGCGGCCGGCGTTCCCGGCCGGGCCGAATACTTGAACGTGTAGGCGCTGGAATAGCCGACCTCGTCGACCAGCGCGAGCGTCGCCTGGAAGTCGTCCTCGCTCTCGCCCGGGAAGCCGACGATGAAATCGGACGTGAAGGCGATGTCGGGCCGCGCGGCGCGCGCCCGCGCGATGATCGCCAGATAATCCGCGCGGGTGTGGCGGCGGTTCATGGCGGCGAGGATGCGGTCCGAGCCCGACTGCACCGGCAGATGCAAGAGCGGCATCAGCGCCGGCAGGTCGCGGTGCGCGGCGATCAGCGCTGTCGTCCATGTCGCCGGGATGGCTGGTGGTGTAGCGCAGCCGCGCGATGCCCGGCACCTCGGCGAGGCGATGCAGCAGCATGCCGAGCGTCCAGGCGCGGCCGTCGGCGCCGTCGCCGTGATAGGCGTTGACGTTCTGTCCGATCAGCGTGACGTCGCGCACGCCGGCGTCGGCCAGTTGCGCGACCTCGGCGACGATCTTCTCGACCGGGCGCGACACTTCGGCGCCGCGCGTGTAGGGCACCACGCAGAAGGTGCAGAACTTGTCGCAGCCTTCCTGCACGGTGACGAAGGCCGACACGCCGCGCCTGCGCGTCGCCTCGCGGCTCGGCGCTTTGAGCGCGTCGAATTTGTTTCGGCGGGAAACTCGGTGTCGATCACCCGCTCGCCGTGCTCGGCGCGCGCGAGCAGGTCGGGCAGGCGATGATAGCTCTGCGGCCCGACCACCAGGTCGACCACCTGCGCGCGGCGGATGATCTCCTTGCCCTCGGCCTGCGCGACGCAGCCCGCGACCGCCACCGTGAACGGGCGGCCGGCGCGCGCGGCATCGTCCTTGAGCAAACGCAAGTAGCCGAGCTCGGAATAGACCTTGTCGGTCGCCTTCTCGCGGATGTGGCAGGTGTTGAGGATGACGAGGTCGGCGTCCTCGGGCGCCGCGGTCTCGGCGAAGCCTTCGCGGCGAGCGTGTCCGCCATACGAAACGAGTCGTAGACGTTCATCTGGCAGCCGAAGGACTTGATATGGACTTTGCGCGGGCCGCTCATACGGTCGGGGTGCTCGCCATCAAGGCCTTGATTCGCCTCATAAATCCCGCCACCGGGGAGGCCCATCAGGTGCCCTCATAGCGGTTTTTCGGGCAAAATGAAATGGTCGGGCGGGGCGGCCCTGCCTCAATTGCCGTCGGGCGCCTTGATGTCGGCGTCCCGGATCACCTTGCCCCACTTGGCGATCTCCGACCGGATGAAAGCGTCGAGCTCGTCCGGGGTGCGCTCGTCGATCGTCATGCCGAGCGCCGCAAGCCGCTGGCCGGCGTCCGGCTGGTGCATGCCGCGCTTGGCCTCGGCGTTGAGCCGCATCACGACGTCGCGTGGCGTCCCGGCCGGCGTGACCAGCGCGAACCAGGTCGCGACCTCGAAGCCCGGAAGGCCGGATTCGGCGATGGTCGGAAGCTCGGGCGCCACCGGGATGCGCTGCGCGCTGGTGACCGCGAGCGCGCGCAATTGGCCGGCCGTGACGTTGCCGATGACGGCCGAGACGTTCGAGAACATCATCGGGATCTGTCCGCCGATGAGATCGTTCAGCGCCGGCGCTTCGCCCCGATAGGCGACGTGGGTGAGCTTGATGCCGGCGGTCAATGCCAGCAGCTCGCCCGACATGTGCGGCGTCGTGCCGAGCCCGCCCGAGCCGAAATTGAGCGTGCCGGGCTTGGCCTTCGCCATCTCGATGATGTCCTTGACCGACTGCGCCGGAAACGCCGGATGCACGACCAGCATCAGGGGCGAGACGCCGGCCGGAGCGATGCCGGAAAAATCCTTGGCGGCATCGACCGCGTATTTGCGATAGATCGCGGGCGCGACCGCGAGCGTGGTCTGGCTGCCCATCATCAGCGTGTAGCCGTCCGGCGGCGACTTGGCGGCGGCCTCGGCCGCGATCAGGCCGCTCGCGCCGGCGCGGTTCTCGACGAACACCGACTGGCCCAGCGCTTCGGTCAGCTTCTGCGCCAGGATCCGGGCCGCCACATCGGTGCCGCCGCCGGCGCTGAAGCCGACCAGCATCTTGACCGGCCGCTCGGGATATTTGCCGCTCTGCGCGACGGCGGCGGCCGGCAAATGCACCGCCGGCGAGCGCGGCGGCGAGCACCACGCGCAAGCATGTCATAGGCTCCTCCCTGGCGGTGACGGCTTACCGCTTGTTCTTGTCGTCGAGCGGGACGGCATAAAGCTCGAGCCGGTGGTCGACGAGCTTGTAGCCGAGCCGGCGCGCGACCTCGGCCTGCAAACGCTCGATCTCCTCCGACTGGAATTCGATCACCTCGCCGGTGCGCAGATTGATCAGGTGGTCGTGATGCGTGTCCGGCATCTGCTCGTAGCGCGCGCGGCCGTCGCGGAAGTCGTGCCGCTCGATGATGCCCGCATCCTCGAACAGCTTCACGGTGCGGTAGACGGTCGAGATCGAGATGCGGTTGTCGACCTCCGAGCAGCGCCGATAAAGCTCCTCGACGTCCGGATGGTCGTCGGCCGACGCCAGCACGCGCGCGATCACGCGGCGCTGCTCGGTCATGCGCATGCCGCTGGCGGTGCACTGCGCCTCGATATCTTTCATGTCTTTCGGCTTCGGCGCGCTCACGACGCTTCTCCGTCGCTTCGGAATATCACGGGGCAGGGTGTAAAATCCACCCAGGAACGACACGCGGTTGTCACACGAGGTCGCGCCGCAGCACCAGCGCGGCCGCGTCCCTGGTTGCTCTGGTAATAGCCCGCCCGGCGCCCGACCTGGCGAAATCCGGCGCGGCGATAGAGCTTGAGCGCCGGCGCGTTGCCCTCGTCGACCTCGAGGAAGACCGCGCGCGCGCCAAGTCCGGCGAGGCGGCGCAGATGCAGGTCGAGCAGCCGCCGCGCCAGGCCCTTGCCGCGCTGCGCCGGCGCGACCGCGACCGAGAGGATTTCCGCCTCGCCGGCGACCATCCGCGACAGGATGAATCCGCCGCAGGCTGCGTCCGGCGGTCGCGCGGTGCGCGAGCACATGGCGGTCGAGCAGCATCCGCTTCGATCTCGCCGTCGCTCCAGCCGCGATGAAACGAGGCGCCGTGCAGGCGTGCGATCGCGGCGGCGTCGCGCACGCTCGCTTCCGACAGCGTCGCTTCGCCGCGCGCGAACAGATTGGCGATGAAGGCGATCATCGGCGCGGCAGGCGTGCCGCGTCCTGCGGCTGCGCGTCGGGCGCGCGCAGATAGAGCGGCTTGGGCGGGCCGTAGCCGTCGGCCGCGGCGGCGCCGAGCCGCGCGATCCAGGCGATGTCGGGCGCCGCGCGCTGCTCGACCAGCAGCGGCGGGGCTGGTGCTCTTCGGCCAGGCCGCCACGATCAGATCGGCCGCCGAACCGACCATGCGCGCCGGCGCGGTCGCCGCCGCGCGCACGGCTTCGCGCAGCGGTGCAATCCGCGGCGCCACCACGGTGCGCCCGCCGACGCCGAAGATCTGCAGGTAGACGTGCTCGTGGCGGGCGTCGATCGCCGCCACCACGTTGGTGCTGTCGTCCTCGGCGATGTGCTGGGCGGCAAAGCCCGCGAGCGTCGACAGCCCGATCGCCGGCTTGCCGGCGGCGAGCGCGATGCCGCGCGCCGCCGCGATTCCGACCCGCAGGCCGGTGAAGCTGCCGGGCCCGGTGGTGACGGCGATGCGGTCGAGCTCGGAAAACTCGGTTTCGGCGAGATCCATCACGCGCGCGATCATCGGCATGATCGCCTCGGCGTGGCCGCGCGCCATCGGCAGCGTCTCGCTCGCGATGATGCCGCCGCGGCTGAGTATCGAGCACGGCCGCCGAGCAGGCTTCGAGCGCGGTGTCGATGGCAAGCACACGCATCAGGTCAGCCGGTCATGGACAGAAACAACGTTCGCATTTTCGGACCGGCGGCGGCTTGGCGCACTTCGACTTTCGTCGCGCGAACCGGCCCCAAATACGCCGATGCCCGGGATTGGCCCGGGCATGACGTATCGGGACCGCCTGGCGACTTACATCGGCCGGACTTCGACCACGTCGGGCAGATAATGCTTCAGCAGGTTCTGGATGCCGTGGCGCAGCGTCGCGGTCGAGGACGGGCAGCCCGAGCAGGCGCCCTTCATGCTGAGATAGACCACGCCGTCCTTGAAGCCCTGGAAGGTGATGTCGCCGCCGTCGTTGGCGACCGCGGGCCGCACGCGGGTTTCGATCAATTCCTTGATGGTGGCGACCGTCTCGGTGTCCTTGGCCTCGAAGAATTCGTCCTCGTCGGCGTCGCCGCGGCCGTCGCCCTCGCCCTGCACCAGCGGGGCGTCCGACATGAAGTGCTCCATGATGGCGCCGAGGATCGCGGGCTTGAGCTGCTGCCATTCGCCCTGCGCCTTGGTTACGGCGATGAAGTCGGAGCCGTAGAACACGCCCGAGACGCCGGAAATGTCGAACAGGCGCTCGGCGAGCGGGGACTGGGCGGCGCTCTCCTTGTCGCGCAGGTCGAGCGTGCCGGTCGCGAGCACCGCGCGCCCAGGCAGGAACTTCAGGGTCGCCGGATTGGGGGTCGGCTCGGTCTGGATGAACATGGCTCGCTCCTTGAAGCTCGCGTGGAATCAAAGGTCCACGTGGCCCGTTGAGGTCGATCTAGCACAATAAATGGCGTTTGGGGGCGGCGGTTCAACCCAGTCCTCGGCCGAACCGGGCTTGCCTGCCCCGGCACCAGGCCTCGCGGCCCCTACGACATGCTGTCGAGGTCCTCGTCGCTGAGATGGCCGGGCACGATGGCGACCGGGATCGGGAAGGTGTCGGCGGTCTTGGACAGGTTGGTGACCAGCGGGCCCGGGCCGTCCTTGCTGCTGCCGGCGGCGAGCACCAGGATGGCGATGTCCTCGTCCTCTTCGATCAGCTTGAACAGCTCCTTCGCGGTCTCGCCTTCGCGGATCACGCGCTCCGGCATCACGCCGGTGATGCTGGCCGCGCGCGCCGCGTGCCGGTCGAGGATCGCGTTCGCCTCCTCGTGCGCCTCCGCGCGCATGATGTCGGCGACGCCGAGCCATTGCTGGCCGTGGTCGCCGGTCTCGATCACGCGCAGCATGATGACGCGTCGACCCGATGCGCAGCGCGCGCCGGCGGCGAAATAGAGCGCGCGGTCGCATTCCGGCGTGTCGTCGATGACGACCAGGAATTTCGGCGAGTGACCGGCCTCGTAGCTGCGGCGCTTGATGCTCATCGGCTCCCCCGGCTGCCGCCGGATTTCAGTCGCGATCGGCGTCGCAAGTACGCGAATCTCGCATGGCCTCGGCCCGTTGGACAAGCGGGTCCAACGCTACGATCGCTTCTGCAAATTAGTCTCAATTTGCGCAGATCGGCTACCGCCGCACGAATCCGACGATGTCCTTGACCGCCTTCATGGTTTCGGCGGCGAGCACCTGCGCGCGCGCGGAGCCGTCGGCGAGCACCGAATCGATAAACGGCGGGTCGGCGACCAGGCGTTTCATCTCGGCATTGATCGGGCCGAGCTTCTCGACCGCAAGCTCGACCAGCGCGTTCTTGAAGGTCGAGAACTGGCCGCCGCCGAATTGCTGCAGCACGTCCGCCTTTGGCTTGTCGGCGAGCGCCGCGAAGATGCCGACGAGATTGTCGGCCTCCGGCCGCTTCTCGAGTTCCTTCTCGTCGTCCGGCAGCGGATGCGGGTCGGTCTTGGCGCGGCGGATCTTCAGCGCGATCGCGTCGGCGTCGTCGGTGAGGTTGATGCGCGACTGATCGGAAGGATCCGACTTCGACATCTTCTTGGTGCCGTCGCGCAGCGACATCACGCGCGTCGCCGGTCCCTGGATCAGCGGCTCCGGCAGCGGGAAGAACGCCTCGCCATAGCCGTGCGCATGGATCGACTTCGCGAAGTCGTTGTTGAATTTCTGCGCGATGTCGCGCGACAGCTCGAGATGCTGCTTCTGGTCCTCGCCGACCGGCACGTGGGTGGCGCGATAGACCAGAATGTCGGCCGCCATCAGCGCCGGATAGGCGTAGAGCCCGACCGAGGCGTTCTCGCGGTCCTTGCCGGCCTTCTCCTTGAACTGGGTCATGCGGTTGAGCCAGCCGAGCCGCGCCACGCAGTTGAACACCCAGGCGAGCTCGGCGTGCTCGGCGACCTGGCTCTGGTTGAACACGATGTGCTGCTTCGGATCGATGCCGCAGGCGATGAAGGCGGCGGTCACTTCGCGGATCGCGCGCGGCAGCTCAGCCGGGTCCTGCCAGACCGTGATGGCGTGCAGATCGACCACGCAATAGATGCAGTCGTAGTTCTTCTGCAGCTCGACGAACTTGACGATCGCGCCGAGGTAGTTGCCGAGATGCAGGTTGCCGGACGGCTGCACGCCGGAAAACACGCGCTGCTTGAAGGCCATGGCCCAAATCCTCACCGATACGGCGGGCCACATCGCATGATGCCGGGCAGGGTGCAAGCCCCGCTGGGTCCGGTGCGCGGTTCAAACTTGTATCCGCGGAAGCCGGCACGCTACATTTCAGCGTGCGGAGCGTGGCCCTGCCGGGGAACGCAACGCGCCGAGCCATCAGCGGCACCCAATGAGCAATGAAGAACGCATCATCCAATTGGTGAAAATCGCGCTCGGCATTCTGATCGCCGGTTACTTCTTTTGGTGGAGCTTGGAGGTCCTGAACAGGCTGCCCCCGCCTCACTGATCGGCTTCTGGGCCGTCAGAAAGAGGTCGATGCGGTGGCGCGAGCCGATCCGTGACGGCGCCAAGCGATTGTGTCGGCCCGCGCCCTGGCTATAGTGCCGCCGCGCCCGCCCCGCTTCCACGCAGAGGACCTCATGGCCACCAGTCGCTTCGATGTGCTCGGCATCGGCAACGCCATCGTCGACGTGCTCGCGCGCACCGAGGACGATTTCCTCATCAAGCAGGGCATGCACAAGGGCGGCATGGCGCTGATCGACGAGCCGCGCGCGGCGTCGATCTACGACGCCATGGGACCGGCGATCGAGGTCTCGGGCGGCTCGGCGGCGAACACCATCGTCGGCGTGGCGAGCCTCGGCGCGCGCGCGGCCTTCGTCGGCAAGGTCAAGGACGACGAACTCGGGCGCACGTTCAGGCATGACATCCGCGCCGCCGGCGTCGCCTTCGACACGCCGCCCAATTCGGCCGGGCCCTCGACCGCGCGCTGCTATGTGCTGGTGACGCCGGACGGCGAGCGCACCATGAACACCTATCTCGGCGCCGCGCAGGATCTGCACCCGAACGACATCGACGCCGGCGCGGTGGCGGCGGCGCAGATCACCTATCTGGAAGGCTATCTGTGGGATCCGCCGCACGCCAAGGAGGCGTTCCTCAAGGCCGCGAAGATCGCGCACGGCGCCGAGCGCGCCGTGGCGCTGACGCTGTCGGACGCCTTCTGCGTCGACCGCTATCGCGCCGAGTTCCTCGACCTGATCAAGACCGGCACGGTCGATCTCGTGTTCGCCAACGAGCGCGAACTGCACAGCCTCTACCAGACCGCGGATTTCGACACCGCGGTCAACGCGCTGCGCGGCGACGCCAAGCTTGCGGTGATCACGCGCAGCGAGAAGGGCTGCCTGGTGGTGACGCGCGACGAGACCGAGGCGGTGCCGGCGATCCCGGTCGAGCGCGTGGTCGATGCGACCGGCGCCGGCGACCTGTTCGCCGCCGGCTTTCTGGTCGGGCTGTCGCGCGGGGCGGACTACCGCGATTGCGCGCGACTCGGCGCGCTCGCCGCCGCCGAGGTGATCAGCCATCTCGGCGCCCGGCCGGAGACGTCGCTGAAGGCGCTGGCGGCCGAAAGCGGTTTCGGCGTCTGATTCCTCTCGAATCCGCTTCGATCCGGGCATTCTCCACAGTGATTCACAGGCTGCGCCGTGCGGCGGTTCGCTGTCATGGAACGGGCCACGTCGTCTGGCATTGATTCGTTCAACCGGGGGGCAGTGATTCCCGGAGGATTTATGGGTTCGCGTCTCAGTTCCAGCATCGACCGGTTGCCGAGCCGGATTCCCGGTCGGCACGCGTTATGTGATCGAGGGCCATGGCGGCGGCCAGGGCCGCCTGCGCATCTCGTTGCGCCGATCTGGAGTTCCCCGACGGCCGCAAGTTCGATCTGCCGCTCGATCAGGCCGAGCGAGGCACGCCGCGCCGCCGGCGTTCGCTGCACCGCAACAGCGTGCGCAAATAATTTTGGTTCGCAAATAATTTTGGACGCGGGAACACAGCGGTCGCTCGCGCGTTGTTCAGGCACGCCGGGTGGTGTGCCCCCCAGCCCCCAACCCCTCACCCATCCGGCGAAAGACCCTGGCCCTTCGGGTGCCGGGGTCTTCTTTTGGCCGGGGCACTGCCGGTCTCTCCGATTTGTGATCGCGCTGTGAACGCGGGCGATCCGGATGGAACCGGGCATCGCGGTCGCTATTGAGGCGAAGGCGCACGACCGCAATCGGTTCCGCGTCGCGCCGGGTGGGCGGACCCGCCTTGAGACAGGCGACACCCGGCGCGCCTTATTTCAGCGAAGCGCCACAATCTCGTTAAGGAATCCGGCGCGATCTCAGAATGCGTCGAACTTCTGCGCCGGAACGTCCTTGGCATTCTTCATGAAGTCGAACGGATTGATGCGCGTGCCGAGCGATGCGGGCGCAATCGTGTGTTCCGACGCGTTGGCTTGAGTGTCGCCACGCGTCCGCGCCATTGCCCAAGTACCAATCGCGGCGAGCAACAGAACGGCAGCGACTGCAAACGAAACGATCTTTCGCATGGAGATGCCTCCTTCGTGCGCACGAGTGCGCGGATTGAGTCACCTCCTTGATTGTTTCCTGAGCGGCGACGCTGTTGCACGTTGTTGCCGCGAACTCATGCAATTAGCGCGCCGCATGAACCTTGCGCGATCAGTTCGGCGCGAGTGTGACGGTTACGCGACGGCGCCCATAAAATTTCTTTTACGTTCGATGAAGTTGGTCTTTCGGCTATTGAGCCGCTAACGACACGGGCGCGAATTGAGAAGATTGAGATGCAAAGTCTCGCGCAAGCGTAACGAAGCCGCCCGATCTAGCTTCGTCCCATCACCAGATCGTCGCGATGCACCATCTCGGTGCGGCCGCCGAATCCGAGGATCGACAGAATATCGTCGGAGGAGCGGCCCTTGATCTTCTCGGCATCCTCGGCGTCGTAGGCGACGAGGCCGCGGCCGATCTCGGCGCCGTCCGGGCCGCGGATGATCACCGCATCGCCGCGCGCGAACGCGCCGTCGATCCGGATCACGCCGGCGGGCAGGAGGCTGCTGCCCCTTGCGCAGCGCCGCGACCGCGCCGGCGTCGATGGTGAGCGTGCCTTTCGGTTCGAGCGAGCCGGCGATCCATTTCTTGCGCGCCGTCACCGGATTGGCCGGCGTCAGGAACCAGGTGCAGCGCGCGCCGTCGGCGATCGCCTTGAGCGGATGCGTCACGCGGCCCGACGCGATCACCATGTGGGTGCCGCCGGTGGTCGCGATCTTGCCGGCCTCGATCTTGGTCTGCATGCCGCCGCGCGACAGTTCGGAGCCGGCCGCGCCCGCCATCGCCTCGATCGCGGGCGTGATGCGCTCGACCAGCGGCACCAGCTTGGCGTCGGCGCCGGCGCCGGGCGGCGCGTCGTAGAGGCCGTCGATGTCGGACAGCAGCACCAGCAGGTCGGCGCTCGCCATGGTGGCGACGCGCGCGGCGAGCCGGTCGTTGTCGCCGTAGCGGATCTCGTTGGTGGCGACGGTGTCGTTCTCGTTGATCACCGGCACCGCGCGCCATTCGAGCAGCTTCTCGATGGTCGAGCGGGCGTTGAGATAGCGCCGGCGCTCCTCGGTGTCCTGCAGCGTCACCAGCACCTGCCCGGCGGTGATGCCGTGGCGGCCGAGCGCCTCCGACCAGGTGCGCGCGAGCGCGATCTGGCCGACCGCCGCGGCGGCCTGCGAGTCCTCGAGCTTGAGCGGGCCCGGCCGGCAGCTTGAGCACGGCGCGGCCGAGCGCGATCGCGCCGGACGAGACCACCAGCACGTCGCGCTTCTCGCCGTGCAGCTTGGCGATGTCGTCGGCGAGCGAGGCGAGCCAGTCCTCGTTCAGCCGGCCGCCGGCGCGGTCGACCAGGAGCGAGGAGCCGACCTTGACCACGATGCGGCGGAAATCGGCGAGGGCTGGGGTTTTGCGGGGCATGGATGGTCACGCGGCTGGCCAGCCATGTCCCACAGCGGGCGCGCGTTAGCAATACGGGCGTGGCCACGCCCCCGGCGCTCAGGGCTGCCAGGCCGCTTCCTGGTCGCGAACGCGCTCGGGATCGGCCGTGTCGATCACCTTCATGAGCGCCCGCAGCACCTCCGGCACGCCCTGTCCGGTTGCGGCCGACATCACCAGCGGCGTCTTCTTGGCGGCGCGCTTGAGCCGCGCCAGTTGTTCCTTCAGTTGCTCCGGCGTGAGCGCGTCGGCCTTGTTGAGCGCCACGATCTCGGGCTTGTCGGTGAGGCCCTGCGCCGTAGGCTTCGAGTTCGGTGCGCACGGTCTTGTAGGCGTCGCCGGCGTGCTCGCCGGTGCCGTCGACGAGATGCAGCAGCACCCGGCAGCGCTCGATGTGGCCGAGGAAGCGGTCGCCGAGGCCGACGCCTTCGTGCGCGCCCTCGATCAGGCCCGGGCAGATCGGCCAGCACGAAGTCGCGGCCGTCGATCTCGACCACGCCGAGCTGCGGATGCAGCGTGGTGAACGGATAGTCGGCGATCTTCGGCCGCGCCGCGCTCACCTCGGCGAGGAACGTCGACTTGCCGGCATTCGGCAGCCCGACGATGCCGGCGTCCGCGATCAGCTTGAGGCGCAGCCGGATGGTGCGCTCCTCGCCGGGCTGGCCGGGATTGGCGTGGCGCGGCGCGCGATTGGTGGAGGACTTGAAGCGGGCATTGCCGAAGCCGCCGTTGCCGCCCTTCGCCAGCATGGCCTGCTCGCCCACCTTGGTGAGATCGGCCAGCAGCGTCTCGCCGTCCTCGTCATAGATCTGCGTGCCGGCCGGCACCTTGAGCACCAGGTCGTCGCCGTTGGCGCCATGGCGGTCCTTGCCCATGCCGTTGCCGCCGCGCTTGGCCTTGAAATGCTGCTGGTAGCGGTAGTCGATCAGCGTGTTGAGGCCGTTGACCGCCTCGACCATGACGTCGCCGCCCTTGCCGCCGTCGCCGCCGCTCGGGCCCGCCGAACTCGATGAACTTCTCGCGCCGGAACGCCACGCAGCCGTTCCCGCCGTCGCCCGAGCGGATGTAGATCTTGGCCTCGTCGAGGAACTTCATGGCGGCTGAATAGGCAATCGCGCGCGCAAAAGCCAGCGCGGCAACGCCCGCTGGTTCGCGCGCTTACCGAAAAGCGCACGGACGATCAGGCCAGGGAAGGGGAGAACGAGGGGGACAAAAAGGAGCCTCGCCGGGAGGGGCCAAGGTGGGCAATGCCTCACTGTGCAGCCCGATAGGCCGCTCCCGACAAAGCCGTCCGCGACTGTATCGCTACAGTTTGCCGCTACGCCGAGGTCCGAACGATGCCGCGGCGATCATCGCGGCTTGAATTGCCCGGGGGCATGGCACCTCCCGCTATCGTTCACTGATGCGCGCCAGAGATCGTGCATCTTGCAATCGAAATCCTGGTGATGCTTGTTGCCGCTGTCAAGTGAAACAGCGCCGCGGCCGATCACCTGCGCTTGAAGTTCCACCGGAAAACGCGGTCCGAAAAAACAATGACATCTCTGCTGACGTTTTCCAAACGCGCCACCGACCACGCGTTCGCCGGCATCGCCCTGATGGCGAGCGGCGTTGCGTTGTTCGCGATCAACGACGCGCTCGGCAAGTGGCTCTTGGTGAACTATTCGGTCGGCGAACTGATGCTCGTCCGCAGCGTCTCAGCGCTGATCCTGCTGGCGCCGTTCATCCGCCAGGCCGGCGTCGCGGCTTTCATCAGCGCACCGCGGCCGTGGCTCCAGCTCGTCCGCGTGCTGTTCTCGACGCTCGAAGTGGCGATGTTCTTCTGGGCGGTGTCCTATCTGCCGCTCGCCGATACCGTGACGTTCTATCTCGCCGGACCGATCTACGTGACGGCGCTGTCGGTCTTCGTGCTCGGCGAGCAGGTCGGCTGGCGGCGCTGGCTCGCCGTGCTGGTGGGATTCGCCGGCGTGCTGATCGCGCTGCGGCCGTCGGCGGCGAGCATCACGCTGCCGGCGCTGATCGCACTCGCCGGCAGCATGATCTTTGCGGCCCTGATGATCGTGACGCGCTTCCTGCGCGAAACCTCGAACACCGTGCTGGTGACCGGCCAGATCGCCGGCACCTTGCTGTTCGGCCTCGTGACCGCGCCGTTCGGATGGATCACGCCGCCGCCGCTCGACTTCGCGCTGCTGTGCCTGTTCGGCGTGATCTCGATCGTCGCGCTCGCGTGTGTGGCCGGTGCGCTGAAGCTCGCGCCCGCGAGCACGGTCTCGCCCTATCAGTACACGTTCATCCTGTGGGCGATCGTGCTCGGCTACATCGTGTTCGGCGACGTGCCCGACGCCTTCACGCTCGGCGGCGCGGTGATCATCGTCGGCGCCGGGCTCTACATCCTGTGGCGCGAGCAGGTGCGGGGCGTGCAGCCGCAGGCGCCGCCGCCGCTGCCGTGAGCCTCACACCACCCGCCGCACGTTTCCCCAGGCCTTGAGCGAGGACCACAAGCCCCGGTCGAGCCGGAACCGGTCGCATGGCGCCGACGAATTGAGCGCGCGCACGCGATAGAGACCGACGCCGGTCCACTGGAAGCCGCACTTCTCCAGCACCCGGCGCGAGGCCGGATTGCTGATGCGCGCGCCGCCCAGGATCACCGCGTGACCGAGATCGGCGAAGCCGTGATCGAGCACCGCGCGCGCCGCTTCGGTGGCGTAGCCGTTGCCCCAGAACGGAACGCCGAGCCAGTAGCCGATTTCGGGCTCGGGCTCGCGCAGCGACCCGATTCCGCAGCAGCCGATCAGGTCGCCGTCGTGGGTGGTGATGACGAAGGCGGTCTCGTCCGCGAGCTTGTTCACCGAGGCGATGAAGCCTTCGGCGTCGGCGAGCCGGTAGGGATGCGGCAGCCGCGAGGTGTTCTCGGCGATGCGGCGGTCGTTCGCCAGCATGGCGATCGCCTTGGCGTCCGTGGGCCGCGGTGCGCGCAGTACGAGCCGCTCGGTCTTGAGGACCGGAACGCCTTGCTCACGCGCCGTCTCGGGCTGGGGTCGATCGAGCAATGTCATCGCACGGGCTCCTTGAAACGAAGAGGGGAGCCGGCATCCCGTCTCCCCTCATGAAACCCGTTGGGTCCCGCCGGTTCGACTTGGATGCCGGCGGACCTCGATTTGAGTCCACCGTCTATTCGGCCGCAGCCTCCGTCATCGGAAGGACGGATACGAACACGCGGCCTTTGGTCTTGGCTTTGAACTCGACGCGGCCGTCGACCAGCGCGAACAGCGTGTGGTCCTTGCCCAGCCCGACGTTACGGCCGGGATGCCAGGTGGTGCCGCGCTGACGCGCCAGAATGTTGCCGGCGAGCACGGTCTCGCCGCCGAAACGCTTGATGCCGAGCCGCTGGCTGTGGGAGTCGCGCCCGTTGCGCGACGATCCGCCTGCCTTCTTGTGAGCCATAACTTAAGTCCTTCAGTCGCCGGTTATCTAACCCAACTTTGTGACGAAATCATCACTTCTTCTTGGTCTTGTTGCCCGATTTCGGCTTGGCGGCCGCCTTCGGCTTAGCCTTCGCCTTGGCTTTCGGGGCCGCCGGGGCCTCGTCGCCATCGTCGGATGCTGCGGTTGCTTCCGCCGGCTTAGGCTTCCGTTCGGGCTTCGGCCGCGCGGTCTTGGTCGGCTTCGCCCCGTCGGTCAGGATCTCGGTGATCCGCAGCAGGGTGAATTCCTGCCGGTGGCCGCGCTTGCGGCGCGAATTTTTCCGGCGGCGCTTCTTGAAGGAGATGATCTTGGGGCCGCGGCCCTGCTCCAGCACTTCGGCGGCCACGGAAGCGCCGGCGACCGTCGGCAGGCCGAGCGTGGTCGCCTCGCCGCCCACCACGAGCACCTCGCCGAGCTGGACGATCTCGCCCGGCTTGCCCTCGATCTTGCCGATCTCAATCACGTCATCGGCGGCAACGCGGTACTGTTTGCCGCCCGTTTTGATGACTGCGAACATCGTTCTTGTCCTCGTGTTCGTTTCCGGCGCTCGGATCAGGTCCGGACCGGCTTCTTTCAGTCGGTTTTGGGTTCTGGTGGCGCCGGACGCCGTAAAGCGTTGGTGCCGCAACAAAAACGCAAGGGAGCCAGAGCCCCGCTTGCGAAGGGCATGCTTATGGCGATTGGGCCCCGCCCTGTCAAGAAATCCGGCCAATCCGCCACTTACCGGGCCTCCCGGCCTGCGCTAGCCTGCGCGTAACCGGCGCATCCGATGCCGGAAACAGGGACGGAAACCATGCGTCTTTCCATCGCGATGGCGATTGCGGCCACGATCGCGGCCGCTCACGCCCCGGCGCGGGCCCAGGACTTCCCATCCCGGCCGGTCACCATCGTGGTGCCGTTCACGCCGGGCGGCGCCGGCGACACGCTCGCCCGCCTGATCGGGCCGCGCCTCGAACAGAAGTGGGGCAAGCCGGTCGTGGTCGAGAACAAGCCCGGCGCCGGCAGCGTCATCGGCGCGGTTGCGGTCCAGAAGGCCACCCCCGACGGCCACACGCTGATGCTCGCGCCGAGCACGGCGCTCGCGATCAACGTCACCGTCTACAAGTCGCTGCCCTACGATCCGACCGTCGACTTCGTGCCGCTCGCGCTCGCCGCGCAGACCGCGTTCGTGCTGGTCGTCAACCCGGCGCTGCCGGTCGCCACCGTCGCCGAACTGATCGCCTACGCCAAGGAGAAGCGCGGTACACTCTCGTATGCGTCGTCCGGGCCGGGCGCGCCGCATCATCTGTTCGCCGAACTGCTCAAGACCATGACCGGGATCGAGATGACGCACGTGCCTTACAAGGGCAGCGTGCCGGCGCTGAACGACGTTGTCGCCGGCCACGTGCCGCTGATGTTCGTCGATCTCGGACCCGCGCTCGGCATGATCCAAGGCGGCAAGGTGCGCGCGCTCGGCGTCTCGACCGCGGCGCGGGTGGCGCTGCTGCCGGACGTGCCGCCGATCGGCGACACCGTGCCGGGCTTCGCGGCGGCGTCCTGGCAGATGGTGGCGGCGCCGGGCAAGACGCCGAAGCCGGTCGTCGACAAGCTGCACGCCGATCTCGCGGGCGTGTTCGCATTGCCGGAGATCAAGGAGCAGATCGGCAAGGCCGGCATGGTGCCGATCGAGAGCGGCTCGGTCGAAAGCCTGCAGGCGTTCGTCAAGTCGGAGATCGTGCGCTGGGGCAAGGTGGTCGATCAGGCCGGGATCGCGGGCTCGCTTTAGCCGTACAGGTCGCCACAACGCGCGGCATCGAACCGCGCAATCAGGGAGGAATGGAATGCGCAGCTTTCGCATCATCGCGCTGACGTCGCTCGCGGTCCTGATGGCCGCGGCGCCGGCG
The DNA here is from genome assembly GCA_963749815.1 of uncultured Alphaproteobacteria bacterium. GTDB lineage: Bacteria > Pseudomonadota > Alphaproteobacteria > Rhizobiales > Xanthobacteraceae > VAZQ01. The sequence continues at coordinate 225,585 of CAVVON010000038.1, forward strand.
AAGTCGGAGACGCTCAAGGACTGCTCGGCGCCTGGACGCTGGTGCGCTCGCCATCGAGCAGGGCGACAAGAGGATCGGCCGTATGGACTCAATCCCAAAGGCGTCATGATCAATGACGCCAGCGGCCGGTTCTCGATCACCATCGTCCGCGCCGATCTGCCGAAGGTCGCCTCCAACAACCGCGAGACCTCGACGCCGGAGGAGGCGCGAAGATCCTGCACGGCAGCATCGCCTATTTCGGCACCTTCACGTTCAGCGAGCCCGACAAGGTCGTGCCGTGAAGATCGAAGGCGCGACCTTCCGAACTGGGTCGGCGCCGAGCAGAAACGGACCATCTCGATTCGGGCGATACGCGACGCTGACGAACCCGATCGCCTCGTCCGGCCCGGGCGTGGTCAAGGTGGTCTGGCAGCGGGCGAAATAGCTCGCCGCGCCGGAAGGGCCGCCGCCCCCCTCGGCGGCTCTGGCCAAGTCCGGCGATTTCCCCATATAAGGCCGGACACCACGGGCCTTCGATGAGCGCGCTCGCCAACCACGCCTTCGTCAAGATGAACGGTCTCGGCAACGAGATCGTGGTGGTCGATCTGCGCCGTGAAAAGTCCGCCGTCAGCGCCGCGGAAGCGCGCGCCGCCGCGCAGCCAAACGGCGCGCCCTACGACCAGCTCATGGCGCTGCACGCGCCGCGCACGCCCGGCACCGACGCCTATGTGCGCATCTACAACAGCGACGGCTCGGAGGCCGGCGCCTGCGGCAACGGCATGCGCTGCGTCGCCGACATCCTGTTCAAGGAGACCGGCAAGGCCGCGCTCACCTTCGAGACCAGTGCCGGCCTGCTCAATTGCTGGAAGAGCGAGCGGCCGCTGATCTCGACCGTCGACATGGGCAAGCCGCGCTTCGCCTGGAACGAGATTCCGCTTTCGGAGAAATTCGAGGACACGCGCGCGATCGAGTTGCAGATCGGCCCGATCGAGAAGCCGATCCTGCATTCGCCTTCGGTCGTCAGCATGGGCAATCCGCACGCGATCTTCTGGGTCGACGACGTGAACGCCTACGACCTCGGCAAGATCGGCCCGCTCTTGGAGAACCATCCGATGTTCCCGGAGCGCGCCAACATTTCGCTGTGCGCGGTGAAATCGCGCGAGCACATCGTGGTGCGCACCTGGGAGCGCGGCGCGGGCCTCACCAGGGCCTGCGGCTCGGCCGCCTGCGCGGCGGCGGTGGCGGCGGCGCGGCTGCGCCGGACCGGGCGCACGCTGACGGTGACGCTGCCGGGCGGCGACCTCACCATCGAATGGCGCGAGCGCGACGACCACGTGCTGATGACCGGCCCGGTCGAATACGAATACGAGGGCCGCTTCGATCCGGCGCTGTTCGCGAAGGCGGGCGCGGCGTGACCGTCGATGTCGTGACCTTCGGCTGCCGGCTCAATGTGGCCGAGTCGGAGGTGATCCGGCGCGAGGCGGGCGCGGCGGGTCTCGCCGATACCGTGGTCGTCAACACCTGCGCGGTGACGGCGGAGGCGGTGCGGCAGTCGCGCCAGGCGATCCGCCGGCTCAAGCGCGAGCGGCCGGGCGCGAACATCCTGGTCACCGGCTGCGCCGCCCAGACCGAGCCGCAGACCTTTGCCGCCATGCCCGAGGTCGCGCTGGTGCTCGGCAATGCCGAGAAGCTCAGCGCGCCGTTCTGGCGCGGGCAGGGCGAGCGGCTGGCGCGCGCGCCGTTCGCGCTCGATCGCGACGAGAAGGTTCTGGTCAACGACATCATGGCGCTGACCGAGACCGCGCCGCATCTGATCGACGGCTTCGAGGGCCGCGCCCGCGCCACCGTGCAGGTGCAGAACGGCTGCGATCACCGCTGCACGTTCTGCATCATCCCGTACGGACGCGGCAATTCGCGCTCGGTGCCGATGGGCGAGGTGGTGGCCGAGGTGCGCAAGCTCTGCGAGCGCGGCTATCGCGAGGTCGTGCTCACCGGCGTCGATCTCACCGGTTACGGCGCCAATCTGCCGGGCGCGCCGAAACTCGGCACGCTGGTCAAGCAGATCCTCAAGCACGTTCCGGACCTGCCGCGGCTGCGGCTGTCGTCGATCGATTCGGTCGAGGCCGACCGCGATCTGCTCGACGCCTTCGCCGGCGACGAGCGGCTGATGCCGCATCTGCACCTTTCGCTGCAGGCCGGCGACGATATCGTGCTCAAGCGCATGAAGCGGCGCCACCTGCGCGCCGACGCGATCGCATTCTGCGATCAGGTGCGCAGGCTGCGTCCCGACGTGGTGTTCGGCGCCGACATCATCGCCGGGTTTCCGACCGAGACCGACGCGATGTTCGCCCGCTCGCTCGACCTGGTCGACGAATGCGGGCTCACCCACCTCCACGTCTTCCCATTCTCGCCGCGCCCGGGCACGCCGGCCGCGCGCATGCCGCAGGTCGCGCGCGTGGTGGTGAAGGAGCGGGCGGCGCGGCTGCGCGCGAAGGGCGAGGCGGCGCTCATGCGGCATCTCGATGGCGAGGTCGGCCGGCGCCGGCCGGTGCTGGTGGAACTGGACGGCCGCACGGGGCGCACCCCGTACTTCACGCCGGTGCGGCTGCGGGCGAGCGCCGAGCCGGGCGCAATTCTGCCGGTGACGATCGTGGGTCACGACGGACGAATGCTCGCCGCATAAAGCAAAACGCCCGGACCGCAAGGTCCGGGCGTCCTGTCGAGATCGATTTAGCAGTCGATCAGTAATACGCCTCGACCGCCTTGCCCTTGCCGCCGAACTTCCAGTTCAGACCAAGCTTCACGACGCTCTTGGTCTCCTTGATGTCGGCATTGTAGAAGTTCGCACCCGTCGTATTGGCGAACGAGGTCGTCTTCGTGCCGAAGTCGTAGTAGTCGTATTCGACGAAGGCGGACAGGTTGTTGGTGAAGGCATACTCGCCGCCCACACCGATCGTCCAGCCACCGCGGGTTCCGCTCGCAAGCGCCAAGCCCAGGCCCGTCGTCGTGTTGTACACGTCGTAATTGTCACGCTCCCAAGCCCAGCCGCCCTTCACGTAACCAAGGAAGCGGTCCCAGGCATAGCCGAGCCGGCCGGTAAAGGAAGCCAGCGATTTCGTGGTCGACCGATCCGTCCAAGTGCTAACGGAAACGATCGGCATTAGAACCACTCGCATTGGTCCAGTCGTAGTCGCCCTGGAGGCCGACCACCCAGCCGCCGGCAAACTGATAGTTGCAGCCGGCTTGAAAGCCGCCGAGCCAGCTATTGGCATCGTGGCTGCCGAGGTTTGTCCCCGCCACGCGCGCCCGACGTGCCAGCGGTCCCCGAAACGGCTGTAATCCTTGTTGATCCACACGCCGCCGACGTTGGCGCCGACGTAGCAACCGGTCCAGCTGTAGACGTAAACCGGCGGAGCCTTGTAGACCGCCTTGACGGGCATATCGGCCGCCATGGCCGAGCCCGAGATCAGTGAAGCGAACGCCACGCTCGCCATGAGAAACTTTTTCATTTGCCACCTCCGATGAAGAAACCCTGTACCGATAACCATAACTGATAGGCATGCGAAAAGCTGTGTCGCGGCGGCAACACTGCATTTGATTTGCGCTCGGCGTGTGTGGAATTGAGGCATTCGTAACGTTCAACTTCTCGCTCCCCCGCTTCACGGTACGGTGGTCGGATGTGATAGATATTGCGCTGGATTCATGAGGACAAAACCGATGACTGCGCCGATTTCCAGCGACCACCTCGTCACCAGCGTCGGCCAGCTCGAGCGCATCTACGGCGAGCCCTACGGGCCCTCGATCCAGAAGGTCGCCGACCACGTCACCCCCCAATACCGCGCCTTCATCGAGGCGGCGCCGTTCTTCGCGCTCGCTTCCTCGGGGTCGGGCGGGCTCGACTGCTCGCCGCGCGGTGATGCGCCGGGCTTCGTGCGCGTTCATGACGAGAAGACGCTGCTGATTCCCGACCGGCTCGGCAACAACCGCATCGATACGCTGCGCAATCTGCTGGAAGACCCGCGGGTGGCGCTGCTGTTTCTCATCCCGGGTTGCGGCGAAACCATCCGCGTCATGGGGCGGGCGCAGATCTCGGTCGATCCGGCGCTGGCGCAGACCTTCGTGGTCAACGGCAAGATGCCGCGCTCGGTGATCGTGGTCGCGGTCGATCAGGTCTATTTCCAGTGCACCAAGGCGATCGTGCGCTCGAAGCTGTGGGATGCGTCGAAGCAGGTCGACCGCAAGACGCTGCCGAGCGCCGGCCAGATCCTGGCCGAGCGCACCGCCGGCAAGGTGGACAGCGAGGCGCACGATCGCGCCGCGCCCGAGCGCATCAAGGCGACGCTGTATTGAGCGGCGCGCGCGTCAATCGATCAGCTTGAACACTTCGCCCTGCCAGCCGCACGCCGTCAGCGTGTCGTAGACCGGCAGCGGCACCGGCGCGCTCACGCGAATCGGCTCGCGATTCTTGTAGAGCGGCACCACGATCTCGCGCGAATGCAGATGCAGCGGCGGCCCGCCGGTGCGCGGTGCGTTACCGTAAATGCTGTCGCCGAGAATCGGCCAGCCCATCGCGGCGCAGTGCACGCGCAGCTGATGGGTGCGTCCGGTGAGCGGCTCGAGCGCGAGCCAGGTGAGTTCGCGCCGCTGCTCGGTCGCCCCGCTGCGGGGAGGGGTGGGGAGGGGGTGGCGTCGCGATCCCCGCATGCCCCCTCCTGACCCTCCCGCAAGCCAGGGTCAAGGCGCGCTGGTCCGTCCCATCACCTTCCAGGTCGTCGCGGCCGGCTGGCCGTCCGGGTCGGGCTTCATCCACCAGCCGCGCTTGTCGTCGAGCCGGCCGAGCGGCAGGTCGATGCGGCCTTCGTCTTTCCGCCGGGCCGCCTTCCACCACCGCCCAGTAGGTCTTGCCGATCCGGCCCTGCTTGAACAGCTTGCCGAGTTCCGCCAGCGCCTTGCGGTGCCGGCCCAGCACCAGGCAGCCCGAGGTTTCGCGATCGAGCCGGTGCGCGAGCGCGGGTTTGCGCGGCAGCCCGAATCGCAGCGCGTCGAAGTGGTCCTCCAGGCTCTCGCCGCCCTTCGGCCCCTTGTGCACCGCGTAGCCGGCGGGCTTGTCGATCACCAGCATGAGGGCGTCGCGGTAAAGCAGCCGCGCCACCATCTCTTCCGGGGTCATCTTTGCGATCATCGGCGAAACCGCTATCACGGGCCCCGCATGAGCGACAGCACCGACAAAGTGAGCTGGTGGCAGCGGCTGAGCGGCGGGCTCAAGCGCACGTCGGGGAATATCGGCGCGGCGATTTCCGATCTGGTGATGCGCGGGCCGCTGGCGCCCGAGCGCATCACCGAGATCGAGGAGGCGCTGATCCGCACCGATCTCGGCGTCGACGTCGCCGAGCGCATCGCCACCAAGATGGGCGAGGGGCGCTACCACAATCTCGACGAGGTGAAGGCGGTGCTCGCCGCCGAGGTCGAGGCGATCCTCGCTCCGGTCGCCAGGCCGCTGACGGTCGAGCCGCGCAAGCCGTTCGTCGTGCTGGTGGTCGGCGTCAACGGCTCGGGCAAGACCACGACCATCGGCAAGCTCGCGGCCAAGTTCCACGCCGAGGGCCGCTCGGTGATGCTCGCCGCCGGCGACACGTTCCGGGCGGCGGCGATCGATCAGCTCAAGATCTGGGGCGGGCGCTCGGGCGCGAGCGTGATCGCGCGGCCGCAAGGCTCCGACGCGGCCGGTCTCGCCTACGACGCGCTGGTGGAGGCGCGCGGCGAGGAGATCGACGTGCTGCTGGTCGACACCGCCGGCCGCCTGCAGAACAAGACCGAGCTGATGGACGAACTGGAGAAGATGGTCCGCGTCATGAAGAAGGTCGATGCGTCGGCCCCGCACGCGGTGCTGCTGGTGCTCGACGCCACGGTCGGGCAGAACGCGCTGTCGCAGGTCGAGGTGTTCCGCAGCATCGCCGGCGTGACCGGGCTGGTCATGACCAAGCTCGACGGCACCGCGCGCGGCGGCATTCTGGTCGCGATCGCCGCCAAGTTCGGACTGCCGGTGCATTTCATCGGCGTCGGCGAGGGGATCGACGACCTCGCGCCGTTCTCGGCCAAGGATTTCGCCAAGGCGATCGCGGGGATCGAGTGACAATCTCCCCTGACGGAATGACGACGGCGCGCATCGATCATGCCGCGCTAAACACCCGCCCATGTCAGCAAAGCCCCAGTCCGCCAAGCCCCAGCCCAATCCGCTCGCCAAGATCGCCCTCGATTTCGGGCCGCTGCTGCTGTTCTTCGTCGTCAACGCCAAGCCGGCGCTGTTTGCGCCGCTGGTCGGGCCGTTCCTGCCGGCGCATCTGATCACCGGCGAGCATGCCGGCATCTTCACCGCGACCGCGGTCTTCATCCCGACGGTCCTGATCGCGCTCGCGGCCGGCTATGTGGTGACGCGGCATCTGCCGCTGATGCCGGTCATCACCGCGATCGTCGTGGTGGTGTTCGGCGGCGCGACGCTCATCCTGCAGGACGAGACCTTCATCAAGCTCAAGCCGACCATCATCTACTTGCTGTTCGGCGTGGTGCTGCTCGGCGGTCTGGCGTTCGGCAAATCGCTGCTCGGCGTCGTGTTCGGGCAGGTCTTTCATCTCACCGACGAGGGCTGGCGCAAGCTGACGCTGCGCTGGGCGCTGTTCTTTCTCGCGCTCGCGGTGCTCAACGAGATCGTCTGGCGCACGCAGTCGACCGATTTCTGGGTGGGCTTCAAGGTGTTCGGCGTCGTGCCGCTGACCTTCCTGTTCGCAGCGGCGCAGTATCGGCTGCTGCAGAAATACGCCGCGCCGGAGAATACGAGACCCTCCGAATGATCGGCCGCAAGGAGACGTGCGAATGGCTGCCTACCTGATCGCAGAGCACACGATCACCGATCCTGCGAAGTTCGAGGAGTACCGGGTCAAGGTCGGCCCGCTGATCGCCAAGCACGGCGGCCGCTACATCACCAAGGGCGGCAGCCGGACAATTCTCGAACAGGAGAATGCCGTTTGGCAGCCCGAGCGTGTGGTCATCATTGAATTCCCCGACATGGCTTCGCTGAACGCCTGGTACAATTCGCCCGAATACCAGCCGCTGATCGCCATTCGCCGGGCATCGGCCCGCGACATGCTGATCACGCTCGAAAGCGCGTGAGGGCGTCAGCCAGCCGCGCAGCCAGCGCCTTCTCGATCGCCGGCAGCAGGACGCCTTGCAGATTGCCGGGCGTGATCGGGCCGATCAGCTTGTAGGCGATGCGGCCGTCGCGGCCGATCAGGAAGGTTTCCGGCACGCCGTAGACGCCCCATTCGATCGCGGCGCGGCCCTTGGGGTCGGCGCCGTTCGCCGCGAACGGGTTGCCGTAGCGGCCGAGGAAGCGGCGCGCGTTGTCGGCCTGATCCTTGTAGTTGATGCCGATCACCTTGATGCGGCGGTCTTCGGCGAGCGTCATCAGCAGCGGCGCTTCGTCGTGGCACGGCACGCACCACGACGCCCAGACGTTGAGCAGGCTGACTTCGCCCTTGAACGCCGCGCCGTCGAGGCCGGGAACCGGCTTGCCGTCGCGTTCGAGGCCGGCGACCGGCGGCAGGTCGGTTGCGGGCGCCGGCTGGCCGATCAGCGCCGACGGCACGCGCGAGGGATCGCCCGCCCACAGCCGGACGAAGAACAGGCCGGCGAGCGCCAGAAATCCGATCAGCGGAATCAGCACGATCAGCCGCCGCGCCGACAGGCCGGCAGGCTGCTCGCCGCCGCTCGGGACCGCGTCGTTGCCGGAGGTGCTCACCGCTTGTCCTCGCGAGCGGCGCGTGACGCCTTGCGATTCGAGTTCCGCGAGCGCCTGGCCGAGCCGCCAGCGGTCGATCAGCACCCAGGCGATCAAAGCTGCGACGATCACGGTCGCGGCCGCATAGGCGGCGACGATGAAATCCGCGTGCGGGCCGAGGTTCATCGTCCGCCCTCCGCCTGCAGCATCAGCATGGTGCGCACGCGCCGGCGCATGATCTCGTTGCGCATGGCGGCGAGATGCAGCGTGACGAACAACAGCGCGAACGCCAGCGCCATCACCAACAGCGGGATCAGCATCGAGGGATGGATGGTCGAGCCGCCGAGCCGCAGCACGGCGGCCGGCTGGTGCAGCGTGTTCCACCAGTCGACCGAGTATTTGATGATCGGGATGTTGATCGCGCCGACCAGCGTCAGGATCGCGACGGCGCGTCCGGCACGCGCCGGATCGTCGACGGTGCGCCAGAGCGCGATCACGCCGAGATACATCAGGAACAGCACCAGCACGGACGTCAGCCGCGCGTCCCACACCCAGTAGGTGCCCCACATCGGCCGGCCCCACAGCGAGCCGGTGATCAGGCACATCAGCGTGAACGCGGCGCCGATCGGAGCGGCGGCCTTGGCGGCGACGTCGGCGAGCGGATGCCGCCACACCAGCGTGCCGAGCGCCGCGATCGTCATCAGGCCCCAGCCGAACATGCCGAGCCACGCCGCCGGCACATGGATGAACATGATCTTGGCGGTCGCGCCCATCTGGTAGTCGCCGGGCGCGGTGATCACGAGATTGATCCCGATCGCGAAGGCGACCAGCGTGATCGCCGCGAGCCACGGCACCAGGCGGTCGCCGAGCGACACGAAGCGGGTGGGATTGGCGAACTCGATCAGGGCCATCGGGGCTGTCTTAGTTGGCTGCGCGCACGGCGGCAATGTGGCCAGGGCTTCAATATGGCTTCAATCCTACTTCATTCAAGACCTTGCCGCAGCGCCGCGGCTGCGGCGAACGGTCCGATCACCGCGCTCATCAGCGTCAGCGCGGCGAGGATCGTGAACGGCGTGCCGAACGGAACCGGGCCGACGATCGCCGCATTGGCGGCGGCGACGCCGAAGATCAGCACCGGGATGGTCAGCGGCAGCACCAGCACGGCCAGCAACAGCCCGCCGCGCCGCAGCGCGACCGTCAGCGCGGCTCCGATCAGGCCGGTGAAAGTCAGCGCCGGCGTACCGACCAGCAAGGTCAATGCGACCGCGCCGGTCGCCTTCGGGTCGAGGTTGAGCAGGAGGCCGAGCAGCGGCGCGGCGATCACCAGCGGCAGCCCGGTGGTGAGCCAGTGCGCGACGGCCTTGGCGGCGAGCGTCAGTTCGAGCGGCACGCGCGACATCAGGATCAGATCGAGCGAGCCGTCCTCGTGGTCCATCGCGATCAGCCGGTCGAGCGCGAGCAGCGACGCCAGCAGCGCGCCGATCCACAGGATCGCCGGCCCGATGCGCTGCAGCAGCGCGAGGTCGGGGCCGATCGCGAACGGGGTCAGCGTCACCACGATCAGGAAGAACAGCACGCCGATCAGCGCGCCGCCGCCGACGCGGACCGCAAGCCGCATGTCGCGCACGAGGAGGGCGGCAAGGGCGGTCATTGGGCCGAGCTCCCCAGCCGCAGTTCCTTCGCGCCATCCAGCCCGACCGGCCCGTGGGTGGCCGCCAGGATCAGGCCGCCGCCGGACAAATGCGCCCGCATCAGGCCGGCCAGCATGGTCTGGGCGGCGGCATCAAGGGCTGAGGTGGGTTCGTCCAGAAGCCAGATCGGCCGCTGCACCGCGATCAGCCGGGCCAACGACAGCCGCCGCCGCTGCCCGGCCGACAGGTAGGCCGACGGCACCGCCGCCAGGGCGTGCAGGCCGACGGTTTCGAGCGCCGGCTCGACCGGGCCCGCCGCCCAGGAAACTCGCCCAGAATGCGAGGTTTTCGCGCACGCTGAGCGCGGGTTTCAGCGCATCCTGGTGGCCGAGATAGTGCGCCTGCTCGCCGATGCTGCCGTCCTCGTCGCCGCCGTCGAGCGACGAGCCGCCCGGCCGCCGGCCGCACCAGACCGGCGATCAGCCGCAGCAGCGAGGATTTGCCGGCGCCGTTCGGGCCGGTGACCAGGAGCGCCTCCCCGGCCGCGACCTCGAAGGCGAGGCCCGCGAAAACCTCGCGGCCGCCCCGCACGCAGGCCAGTTCCGACCCTATGAGTCGCATCAGGCGCTCCCGGCCATGCGGCCCGGGCCCCGGGAGGGGCCTTGCCGACCGTTCAAAACCCCTGATTTTCCGGGCATGACGTTGATGCGTGTCGATTTTCTGGAATGCCGCAAAAAAAGACCTTATAAGCCCCTCGTTCCGTGCTCACTACCCCGCAACCCGCGCGGAATTCGCGACCGACGACGAGGGGGCTTCCGGTAAGCCGGTACTGAAAGCCGTCCCCCGCCCGGTGGATGGGAACCGATCATTATGACGTCACTCGACAGTTTTCGGTGCTGCAAATCCCTCAAGGTGGGCAGCAAGACCTACGCCTATTACAGCCTGCCGATCGCCGAAAAGAACGGCCTCAAAGGCATCTCGCGCCTGCCCTTCTCGATGAAGGTGCTGGTCGAGAACCTGCTGCGCAATGAGGACGGCCGCTCGGTCACCAAGGACGACATCCTGGCGTTCGCGCAATGGCTGAAGACCAAGACCTCGGAACGCGAGATGGCGTTCCGTCCGGCGCGCGTGCTGATGCAGGATTTCACCGGCGTGCCGGCGGTGGTCGATCTCGCCGCCATGCGCGACGCCATGAAGGCCCTCGGCGGCGATCCGAAGAAGATCAACCCGCTGGTTCCGGTCGACCTGGTCTGCGACCACTCGGTCGCGGTCAACTACTTCGGCGTCGCCAACGCGGTGAAGAAGAACGTCGAGGAAGAGTACCGGCAGAACGGCGAGCGCTACAAGTTCCTGAAGTGGTCGCAGAAGTCGTTCGACAATTTCCGCGTCGTGCCGCCCGGCACCGGCATCTGCCACCAGGTCAATCTCGAATACCTGTCCTCGGTGGTGTTCACCAAGAAGGACAAGCTCAAGGTCGACGGCAAGCCGTTCGTCGGCGAGGTCGCCTATCCGGACACCTGCGTCGGCACCGACTCGCACACCACCATGGTCAACGGGCTGTCGGTGCTGGCCTGGGGCGTCGGCGGCATCGAGGCGGAAGCCGCCATGCTCGGCCAGCCCTATTCGATGGTCATTCCGGAGGTGATCGGCGTCAAGCTCACCGGCAAGCTCAAGGAAGGCATGACCGCGACCGACCTGGTGCTCACGGTCACGCAGATGCTGCGCAAGCGCGGCGTGGTCGGCAAGTTCGTCGAATATTTCGGCCCCGGCATCGCCAATCTGTCGATCGCCGACCGCGCCACGCTCGGCAACATGTCGCCCGAATACGGCGCGACCTGCGGCTTCTTCCCGATCGACGACGACACCATCAAGTATCTCACCGACACCAACCGTCCGCCGGCGCTGGTGGCGCTGGTCTCCGCCTATGCCAAGGCGCAGGGCATGTTCCACACCAAGTCGACGCCCGATCCGGTGTTCACCGACGTGCTCAAGCTCGAGCTGTCGTCGGTCGAGCCGTCGCTCGCCGGTCCGAAGCGCCCGCAGGACCGCGTCGCGCTCAAGGACGTCAAGGCCGGCTTCACATTGGCGATGGACAAGGAGTTCAACAAGGGCGGCGACGGCGGCGGCAAGGACGTGTTCGAGCTGCATCCCTCGATCGCGACCGCGCCGCTCGACAAGAACTTCGCCAAGGCCGGCGGCGGCAAGCCGCGTGCCGGTCGAAGGCCGCAACCACGACCTCGGCCACGGCGACGTGGTGATCGCCGCCATCACGTCATGCACCAACACCTCGAACCCGAACGTCATGATGGGCGCGGGGCTGTTGGCGCGCAAAGCGGTCGCCAAGGGGCTCACGGTCAAGCCGTGGGTCAAGACCTCGCTGGCGCCCGGCTCGCAGGTGGTGGCGGAGTATCTCGAAAAGTCCGGACTGCAGAAGGACCTCGACAAGCTCGGCTACAACGTCGTCGGCTTCGGCTGCACCACCTGCATCGGCAATTCCGGGCCGTTGGCGCCGGAGATTTCCAAGACCATCAACGACAAGGACCTGGTCGCGGCCGCGGTGCTTTCGGGCAACCGCAACTTCGAGGGCCGCGTCAACGCCGACGTGCGGGCGAACTATCTCGCCTCGCCGCCGCTGGTGGTCGCCTATGCGCTGGCGGGATCGATGTATTCCGACATGGCCAAGCAGCCGCTCGGCCTCGACAAGAAGGGCAAGAAGGTCTTCCTCAAGGACATCTGGCCGACCACCCGCGAGGTCGCCAACATCGTCCGCAAGACCATCAACAAGCAGATGTTCGCCAAGAAGTACGCCGACGTGTTCAAGGGCGATGCCAATTGGCGCAAGATCAGCGTGAAGGGCGGGCTGACCTACGCGTGGGACAAGAAGTCGACCTATGTGCAGAACCCGCCGTACTTCGTCGGCATGGGCAAGCGGCCCGAGCCGCTCGTCGACATCGTCGACGCGCGCGTGCTGTGCCTGCTGCTCGACTCGATCACCACCGACCACATCTCGCCGGCGGGCTCGATCAAGGTCGATTCGCCCGCGGGCAAGTACCTGATCGAGCACAAGGTGAAGCCGCTCGACTTCAACCAGTACGGCACGCGGCGCGGCAATCACGAGGTGATGATGCGCGGCACCTTCGCCAACATCCGTCTGAAGAACCAGATGGTGCCGGGCGTCGAGGGCGGCTTCACCGTCCACTTTCCGTCCAAGCAGCGGATGTCGATCTACGACGCCGCCATGCGCTACAAGGAGAGCAAGGACCCCGCTCGTCATCTTCGCCGGCAAGGAATACGGCTCCGGCTCGTCGCGCGATTGGGCGGCGAAGGGCCCGAACCTGCTCGGCGTGCGGGCGGTGATCTGCCAGTCGTTCGAGCGCATCCACCGCTCCAACCTGATCGGGATGGGCGTGCTCCCACTCTGCTTCGAGGAGGGCACCTCCTGGCAGACGCTCGGCCTCAAGGGCGACGAGCAGGTCACGATCCGCGGCCTGCACGGCGAGATCAAGCCGCGCCAGCGCATGATTGCCGAGATCGTCGCGTCGGACGGCGGCTTGAAGCGTATCCCGCTGATCTGCCGCATCGATACGGTGGACGAGTTGGACTATTTCAAGAACGGCGGCATCCTCCAATACGTGCTGAGGCAGCTGGCCTGAGGCCGGCTGCTTCCTGCTCATGTCGCGGCTCACCGCGAAGTGAGTAGCGGGTGATGACGTGCCCGATTAAGAGTCCGGACGATCGATTCCGTTGCGAGGCAACAGGTCCTGCGGGGGCGGGGAGGTCGAAGATGGTAGCGCGTACCCTCGCCTGCACGGCAGCGCTGGTCTGCGTCACGATGATTTCGCCGTCGCGGGCCGAGCCGCGCGCCGTGATCGAGCTGTTCACCAGCCAGGGCTGCTCGTCCTGCCCGCCGGCCGACAAGGTGCTCGGCGAGCTCGCCGCCAATCCGGCGATCCTGGCGATGACCCTGGCGATCGACTACTGGGACTATCTCGGCTGGAAGGACACGCTCGCGCTCCCCGGCCATACCCGCCGCCAGAAGGCCTACGCGCATGCGCGCCACGACCGCGAGGTCTATACGCCGCAGGCGGTGGTCAACGGCACGGCTCATGTGCTCGGCAGCGACAAGGCGGCGATCGAGCGCGCCATCGCTCAGTCGAAGACCGCCGAGGCGCTGGCGCTGCCGGTGACACTCGCGGTTGCGGCGAGCGAGTTCGTCGTCACGGTCGCGGGCGGCGCATCCGAGGCCGGCGAGGTCTGGCTCTGCCCGATGACCAAGGCCGTCTCGGTCGAGATCGGGCGCGGCGAGAACAACGGCCGCACCGTCACCTATCACAACGTCGTCCGGCAATGGATCAAGGTCGGCGACTGGACCGGCAAGGGCGAAACCTGGCGCGTGCCGCTCGCCAAGTTGACGGCGAACCAGGTCGATCGGGTCGCGGTCCTGGTGCAGCGCGGCGTCGCCGCCAGTCCCGGCATGATGCTCGGCGCCGCCATGGCGTCGCTGAAATAGCGCACCGGCAACGAGCGGACGTCAGGCCGGACCGGCGCGCGGGCGCTTCCTCGGCTTTTCGACGAGCGCCGCGATGATGCCCTCGACATAGCGCTCCATGAGGTTCGGCGCCGACGCGCCGAACATGCGGATGCGGCCGGTATGGGCCAGCAGCAGCAGCCCCGCCGCGTGCGCAAAGGTCTCCACCATCAGCGATTTCGCCTCCTCGCGCCCCGCGCCGAGCGCCAGCGCGGCGTCGGCGATCGGCTGCAGCGCGGATTCGAGCGCCGCATTGAGGACCTCATCGCGCTCCTTGCCGAGGCCGTGCGGCTTCATGCCGCCGCGAAACAGGTAGAAGCCGAGATCGAGGTCGCGCGGATTGTCGGCGTAGTAGCGGAAGAACGCCATCGCGGCGGCCCGCAGCCGGTCGGCCGGCGCCTTGGCGCGCACGATCGCACGGCTGACGGCCTGGCCCAGATTGGCGAGCGAGCCGCGCAGCACCTCGGCGTAGATCGCTTCCTTGGACTCGAAGTGAAAATAGAGCGCCGCCGGCGTGTAGCCGGCCGCCGCCGCGATCGCCCGCAACGACGCGCCGTCCAGGCCGTCGCTTTCGAACACCTGGCGCGCGGCATCGAGGATCAGCCCGCGCTTGAGGTCGCTCACGGCCTTCTGCCGGCCGGCGGTCGGTTGCTTCGCCATGCCGATCCAGTAACACACTTGACGGTTTATTTAACACTGTTAGAATTTTTAACACTGTTAGAATTCCCGGCAACGACACGAGAGGTTTCGCCATGGCGGTCAGGATCGAGAAGGACAAATCGGTATGGACGATCGTTCACGACCGTCCCGAGGCGCGCAACGCCATGGACCCGCACAGCGCCGATGCGCTGACCGCCGCCTTCCTCGAATTCGACGCCGACAAGAGCGCCTCGGTCGCGGTGTTCTATGGCGCCGGCGGCGCGTTCTGCGCGGGCTGGGACCTCAAATATGTCAGCACGCTCGACGCCGCCTATCCGCTCGGCGAACTCGACATCCCGGTCGCCGGGCCGCGCGGCAACGGCGGCGAGATTCCGCGCGGACCGCTCGGGCCGTCCCGGCTCGAACTGGGCAAGCCGGTGATCGCCGCCATCGAGGGGCCGGCCGTCGCCGGCGGCATGGAACTCGGCTTGTGGTGCGATTTCCGGGTGATGGCGAAAGACGCCTATTTCGGCGTCTATTGCCGCCGCTGGGGTGTGCCGCTGATCGACGGCGGAACCGTGCGGCTGCCGCGCATCGTCGGCCAGGGCCGCGCGCTGGAAATCATCCTCACCGGGCGCAAGGTGCCGGCGGAGGAGTGCCTGAGCATCGGCTTGTGCGAATACGTCACCCCCAAGGGCGGCGCGCGCGCGAAAGCAGAAGAGCTTGCGCACGAGATCGCGCGCTTCCCGCAGGTCTGCGTGCGCGCCGATCGCCGCTCCGCCATCAAGAGCCACGGGCTGAGCGTGCGCGAGGCGCTGATTCAGGAATGGTACAACGGGCGCGAAGCGCTGAAGGAAGACGGCGTGGCGGGGGCGAGCCGCTTCCGCGACGGCCTCGGCCGGCACGGCGACTTCGCCAAGATCCAGTGAGTCGTGCCGGGTTCCCGCGCGAAAAAAGGGCCGGCTTGCGCCGGCCCTCAGTTCAACCATACGCAGTGACTCTTACTGGTGACTCACTGATGACCCTTGGGCCCGATCTGGCCCCCGAACACCGGGGGCTGGGGGGCTGAGGTATCCGGCGCCCGAAGGCAGACCGGACCCTGAGGCAACAGCCTTCGATATGGCGATCGAGCGCGGCCCGCGCTGGGCTGCAATCGGGCAGTAATATGATTCCATTGACGAATCTGTGAGAACGGGCGGCGACTTTGTCGCAGTTGCGGCGTCGTCCCGCCGCACGCACGGCGCCTCTTGCGACGGCGCGGCGGCGCGATCATTGTATCGTCACAGCAGGAGGCGCCGATGACAGGCGAAATCGACCCAAGTCAGTCCCACGGGGGCGCGCCGATCTCGCATCTCGCCCCCGTGAATCGCGTCACCTTCGACCGGCGCGAGCTCAATCGCATCCTTGTCCTCTATGGCCGGATGGTCGCCGCCGGCGAATGGCGCGATTACGCCATCGATTTTCTGAAGGATCGCGCGGTGTTCTCGGTGTTCCGCCGCGCCTCGGAAGTTCCGATCTACCGCATCGAGAAAAATCCCAAGCTTGAGCGCCGGCAGGGCGCCTACAGCGTGATCTCGGCGACCGGGTTGATCCTGCGCCGCGGTCACGAGCTCGACCGCGTGCTGCGCGTGCTGGACAAGCCGCTCGCCGTCGCGGCGATTTAGGTTCGCGGCGCGGTCTTCGCCCCGTCGCCCAGCGCGCGCTGCATCAGCACGCTGTCGAGCCAGCGGCCGAACTTGAAGCCGACATTGTCGAACGTGCCGACCATGCGGAAGCCCAGCGCGCGGTGCAGCTCGATCGACGAGACATTGGCCGAATCGCCGATCACCGCGATCATCTGCCGGAAGCCGCGCGCTTCGCTCTCGGCGATCAGCCGGCCGAGCAGCGCGCGGCCGAGCCCGCGCCCGTGCGCGCCGATATCGACATAGACCGAATCCTCGACCGACCAGCGGTAGGCCGGCCGCGCCCGGTAGGGGCCGGCATAGGCGTAGCCCGCGATCGCGCCGCCGATGTCCGCCACCAGATAGGGATAGCCGCCGGCCATCAGGCTCTCGAAGCGGCGCGTCATCTCGGCTTCGCCCGGCGGCTCGAGCTCGAACGACGCGGTGCCTTCGCGCACGGCTTGATCGTAGATGCGGGCGATGGCCGGGATGTCGCGCGGCTCGGCGGGGCGGATCAATGGAGCCGGACATTGTCTGGCCATCGGAACGTCACGCCTCGAAGGCCGGGCATCGTATCGAAATTCGCGCATTCCGATCGCTTCGAAGCAGTCAAAGCAAGTCTGGATCGCCCGGCACTTGCGGGCAACTCGTAATGCGGGCGCCAAAAACAAAGCGCCCCGGCTCATCGCCGGGGCGCTGCAGCTCAGTCCCGTCAAACTTGCGTCAGCGGCGGTCGCCGAACAGCCGCAGCATGAACAGGAACAGGTTGATGAAGTCGAGGTAGAGGGTGAGCGCGCCCATCACGGCCTTGCGGCCGGTCAGCGTGCCGTCCTCGTTCGGGTCGTACATCTCCTTGATCTTCTGGGTGTCCCAGGCGGTGAGGCCCGCGAAGATCAGCACGCCCACCACCGAGATGATGAAGCTGAACATGCTCGAGCGGATGCCGAACATGCCGAGCACGATCTCCGCCAGGACGGCGAGCACCAGGCCGAACAGGCCGATCATCAGGAACGATCCGAACGCCGTCAGATCGCGCTGGGTGGTGTAGCCCCAGAGGCTGAGCGCACCGAACGATGCCGCCGAGATGAAGAACACCCGCGTGATCGATACGCCGGTGTAGGACAGGAAGATCGACGACAGCGCCACGCCGAGCAGGCCGGCGTACAGCATGAACAGTCCGAGCGCGGTCGACGGCTGCAGCCGGTCGACGCGCCAGCTGATCATGAACACCAGGCCGAGCGTGCCCAGGAACAGCACGATGGTGGTGATCGGGTTGAAGATCAGCGCGCCGAACGGCGTCAGCCCGCTGACGCGGCCGCCGGCGACCACGATCGCATCGCCGCCCGCCATCTGGTAGGTCAGCCACGCCAGCACGCCGGTCAGCGCCACGCCGACCGCCATGTAGTTGTAGACGCGGATCATGTAGGTCCGCAGGCCCTGATCGACCGCGGCCGCCCGGTCGGTACCGACGCCGCGCCAGGCAGCTCCAGGACTTCCGGTTGAAATCCGACATGGAAAGGTTTCCTCTTTCTGGCCGCGGCCCTTGGGCCGGGCACGTTTGGGCGCCCGCCGGAGGGCCGGCGAACGACCGATGCGCGGAATTCTAGTGCGGGAATGACCCGCGCGCCAGATACCGCAACGAGGATTTGTGAATGCTGGCTAAGGCCGCATTTACGCTTCCTCCGGCGCCCCCGCCGGCTTGGGCATCATGAGGCGCAGGATTACGAAGCGGCAATGTGACCAGACAGCGCGGCGCCTTGTCGCATCACAGGTTGCGCAGCACCGGCGCCGGCTTCTGGCCGAGCGCCGAGACGGTCCCGAGGAGACCGAGGCCGACCGTCGCCAGCACGGCGATCGCGGCGGCGGCAATGGCCGGCCCCGGCAGCACCGCGAACGACAGATTCATCACCCGGGTGACGACCAGCGCCGCCGAGGCGATTCCGGCGGCGACGCCGAACACCGCGGTGGCCAGGCCGAGCGTCAGGTATTCCAGCGCATAGGCGGCGAGCAGCCGCCCGCGCGTCGCGCCCATGGTCTTGAGGATGACGGCGTCGTAGACGCGGTGGCGGTGGCCGGCCGCGAGCGCGCCGCCGAGCACCAGCACCGCCACCAGCAGCGTCAGCGCGCTCGCGCCCCGGATCGCCAGCACCAGATTGTTGACCACGCCGGCGACCGCATCGAGCGCCTCGCGCACCCGCACCGCGGTGATGGTCGGAAAGGTGTCGGCAATCCCCTTGAGCAGGTCGATCTCCTCGTCGATGGAGCCGCCGCCCGGATAGGTCAGCGTGGCGATGTGGGTCACCGGCGCGCCGCGGAAGCTGTTGGGCGAGAACACCATGACGAAGTTGATGCCGAGGCTCTGCCAGTCGAGCGTGCGCAGGTTGGCGATGGTGGCGTCGATATTGCGGCCGAGCACGTTGACCGTGACGGTGTCGCCGACCTTCAGCCCGAGCGCCGTCGGCGATGCGCTTCTCGAACGAGACCAGCGGCGGCCCCTCATAGCCGGGCTTCCACCATTCGCCCGCGACGACGCGCGAGCCCGCCGGGATGTCGTCGCCAAAGGTGATGCCGCGGTCGCTCTGCAGCGCCCAGGCGGCGTCCGGCGGCGGCTTGAGCTGATCGGCGGCGACGCCGTGCGCCGCCAGGATGCGCCCGCGCAGCATCGGCACCCGGTCGAGCACGGCGCGCGGCGCGTGCGTGTGGATGAACGTGTCGAATTTTTCCGCCTCGGCGGCCGGGATATCGACGAAGTAGAACGACGGCGCCTTCTCGGGCAGCGCGGCGGTGAACTGCCGGCGCAGGTTGCCGTCGATCTCGATCACGGTGACGAGCAGCGCGAGGCCCAAGCCCAGCGACAGCACCACGCTCGGCGTCAGCGCGCCCGGGCCGGTGGATGTTGGCGATCGCCAGCCGCACGACCGGCGACGACGGGCGCGGCGCGTGCCGCGCGATCCACATCACCAGCGCGGCGACGAGCCGCAGCAGCACGAACACGCCCGCCGCGGCGGTCACGAAGATCGCCGCGATGCGCTTGTCGTAGGCGAGCTCGACCGCCAGCACGGTCAGCGCCGCGGCCACCAGCACGGTGGCGACGACGTAGGGCGCGCGCGGCCAGCGCTGATCGCCGCCGACCGCGCCGCGAAACAGCGTCGAGGCCGGGATGTCGTGGGCGCGTCCGAGCGGCCACAGCGCGAACGCGACCGCGGTGAGGACGCCGTAGAGCACCGCAAGCGCCAGGCCCGCCGGATGAATCGTCGGCGCCAGCGGCAATGGCAGCACCGCTCCGAAACCCCACGCGATGAGGTACGGCATCGCCGCGCCGACGATGATTCCCGGAATGGCGCCGAGCAGCGCCAGCACCATCACCTGGGTCAGGTAGATCGTGAACACCCGCGCACCGGTGGCGCCGAGCGATTTCATGGTCGCGATCGCGTCGCGGCGGCGGTCGAGATGGCCTTTCACCGCGTTCGCCACGCCGACGCCGCCGACCAGCAGCGCGGTCAGCCCGACCAGCGTGAGGTATTGCGTGAAGCGCTCGACATTCTGCTCGAGCGAAGGCGACGCATTGGCGCGGCTGCGCACCTCCCAGCCGGCTTCCGGCAATTGCGCGGCGGCCGCGGCGCTGACCGCCTTCACGGCGGTGTCGCTGACGTCGTTGTCCGGCAGCTTCAGCCGGTAGTGCCAGCGCACCACGCTGCCGGGCTGGAGCAGGCCGGTCGCGCGCAGCGCCGCTTCGCTCAGCAACAGCCGCGGCCCGAAGCCGAGCCCGCCCGCGAGCTTGTCGGGCTCCGATGTGAGCCTGGCGCGGATCTCGATCTGGGCGGCGCCGACCGAGATGCGCGCGCCGGGTTTGAGATCGAGGCGCGCCAGCAGTGTCGGGTCGGCGGCGGCGCCGAACACGCCGTTTTGCTCGGCGAGCATTGCGGCGAGCGGCAGCGGCGGTTCGAGCGCGACCGTGCCGTACAGCGGATAGGCGGCGTCGACGGCTTTCAGTTCGACCAGCGCGGTGCGGCCGTCAACAGTTCGCGCCATCGCCCGCATGGTGGCGGCGAGCGACAGCCGGCCGCGGCTCTCGATGAAGGCGCGCTCCTCGCCGGTCGCTTCCCGCAAGCTCAGCGAAAACGCGAGATCGCCGCCGAGAATCACGCGGCCTTCGCGCGCGAGCCCGTCCGCCAGCCCCGATGAGACCGCGGCGACGCCGGCGATCGCCATCACGCCGAGCGCGATGCAGGCGATGAACACGTAGAAGCCCTGCAACCCGCCGCGCAATTCGCGCAACGCGAAGCGCAGGGGAAGCAGATGATCGTAACGCTTTGCGCCGAGCGATGTGGCGGTGATCGCGGTCATGCGGTGCCCTCGCGGCGTGCTCGCGTAGCACCCTCACCGCTTGCTCGGTGCGCTCCCTCCCCACAAGAGCCTGCGCCCGGGCAGCGCGCGAGCGCGGCCCGGGTGGGGAGGGGAGTCCGGCTGCCGATGCGGCTCGATCGCCACCAGCATCATGCCTTCACCGCCGCGCGTCTCGGCTCATCCTCGATCCGTCCCGAGCGCAGCCGCACGGTGCGGTCGCAGCGCGCCGCGAGCGCCGCATCGTGGGTCACCAGCACCAGCGTGGTGCCGCGCTCGATGTGGCCCTCGAACAGCAGATCGATGATCTCCTTGCCGGTGCTTTCATCGAGGTTTCCGGTCGGCTCGTCGGCGATCAGGATGCGCGGATTGGGCGCGAGCGCCCGCGCCAGCGCGACGCGCTGCTGCTCGCCGCCGGAGAGCTGCGCCGGATAATGGTTGCCGCGCGCCGCGAGCCCGACCGCTGCGAGTTCCTGCGCCGCGCGCGCCTGCGCGTCGGCGACGCCGGCCAGCTCCAGCGGCACCGCGATGTTCTCCAGCGCCGTCATGGTCGGGATCAGGTGAAAAGACTGAAAGACGATCCCGACATTGCGCCCGCGAAAGCGCGCCAGCGCGTCCTCGCCGAGTTCGCCGAGCCGCTCGCCCGCGACCATCACCGTGCCGGTGTCGGCGCGCTCCAGCCCGGCCATCACCATCAGCAGCGTCGATTTGCCCGAGCCCGACGGGCCGACCATTCCGATCGCCTCGCCGGCGCCTATATGCAGGTCGATGTCTTTGAGGATATGAACCCGCGCCGCGCCGCGGCCGAGCGAAAGGTTGACGCCGGTGAGCGCGATCGCCGGGCCTGCCAGTCCCGACCCCGAGGTATCCTGCATGTGGCTTCCTTCGTTCCCGGCGATAGTGCCCCGGTCATATGGGAGTTTTGCGGCGCCGGTCCAGGCATTGGCGCGGGCTGCGGCATTTGCGGCCTTGCTGGCACTGGCGCCGGCCGCCGCGGGCGCGGCCGAGCCGCCGGTGAAGATGGTGGTGTTCGGTGATTCGCTGACCGCCGGCTTCGGGCTTCCGGTCAAGGACGCCTTCCCCAGCAAACTGGCAGGCG
Source organism: uncultured Alphaproteobacteria bacterium (assembly GCA_963749815.1). GTDB lineage: Bacteria > Pseudomonadota > Alphaproteobacteria > Rhizobiales > Xanthobacteraceae > VAZQ01. The sequence goes on from CAVVON010000038.1 coordinate 247,240, forward strand.
CGCTGAACGCGAAGGGCCTGGCGGTGATCGTCGCCAATGCGGGCGTCTCCGGCGACACCGCCTCGAACGGGCTCGCCCGGCTCGACTGGTCGGTGACCCCCGGCACGAATGCCGCCATCGTCGAACTCGGCGCCAACGACATGCTGCGCGGGGTCGATCCCCAGGTGACGCGCAAGGCGCTCGACGAGATCATGCGCCGGCTCAGCGAGCGCAAGATCGCCGTGCTGCTCGCCGGCATGCGCGCCGCGCCCAATCTCGGCCCGGACTACGGCGGCGCATTCGAATCGATCTACACGGATCTCGCCGCCAAGTACGACGCTCTGCTCTATTCGTTCTTCCTCGAAGGCGTCGCGGGCGATGCGAAGCTCAATCAGCGCGACGGATTGCATCCGACCGCCGCCGGCATCGACGCCATCGTGGCCGGCATCCTGCCGAAGGCCGAGGAACTGGTCGCGAAGGTCAAGGCGAAGCGCGGGCCATGAGCGCCGCTGCCGCGAAATTTGCTGCGCTGGACGGCCGAGGTGTCGTGCCCGCGCGCCCAGCCTTCACAATGGACATTTCGGCCGGCAAACAGTACTGGATCGTCCGCTTTTGCGGACGATGACGCCCTGAATCGCCAAAGCCGTTGCGCCGCCATGCCTCGTATCTTCACCGGCCTCGAAATCCCCGCTCCCATCGCCCAGTCGCTCGCCACCTTGCGCGGCGGCCTGCCCGGCGCGCGCTGGATCGATCCGGAGAACTATCACGTCACGCTGCGGTTCATCGGCGATGTCGACGACCTGATCGCGCACGAGGTCGCCTCCATGCTGGGGCAGGTGCGCCGGCCGGCCTTCGATCTGAACATCGAGGATCTCACCGCGTTCGGCGGCAGGCGGCCGCGCGCGCTGGTGGCGACGCTCGGTCCCGCGCAGGCGCTGATGGATCTGCAGGCCGAGCACGAGCGGCTGATGCAGCGGGTCGGGCTCGAGCCGGAAGGCCGCAAATACACGCCGCACGTCACGCTGGCGCGGCTGCGCGAATCGTCGAGCCGGCAGGTCGCCGACTATCTTGCGGTGCGCGCGCCGTTCCGCTCGGCGGCGTTTCCGGTGTCGCGCTTCGTGCTGTTCTCCTCGCGCGCCTCGGTCGGCGGCGGCCCGTACGTGGTCGAGGCAGCCTATCCGCTGGCGGCGTGATTCTTTCTTCACCATCCCGGAGAGAGGATCGGGGAATCCGGCAACAGGATAGATTGAGTTGCCGCCGATATTGTCGACCCATACGTCGCAAATGGCGGTACACTTTCGGACTGTGGTTTCACATGGGACACAGCAAGATGGCCGCACCGGCAGTTCGACGCGCCGACTTTCTGATGGCGCTGGCCTATGCGACCGACTTGGCCACGGGGCACTCGCGAGATTTCGCGCTGCGCTCCTGCGTGCTGGGGATGCGGTTCGCGGATGTCGCGGAGCTCGACCAGGACACGCGCCGCCGCATCTACCACCAGGCGCTGCTGCGCTATATCGGCTGCAATGCCGACACGCATCTGCTGGCGGCACACTGGGGTGACGAGATCACCCTTCGGCGCGAGCTCCATCACATCGACATGGGCAACCGGGCGGAATTCGTCGAGCTCCTGGTCCGGGCACTGAAGCGAAAGTTTGCCGGTGCGCCGCCTGAAGAGTTGGAAGAGGCGGTGAAGCGCGGCCTTGCCGAGGGCCCGCAGGTGAACATCCCCATCCTGTCCGGGCACTGCGAGGTCGCGCAGCGGATCGCGGAGCGCATCGGCCTGCCGGAGGACATCCGCGAAAGCCTGGGCCAGATCTACGAGCGCTGGGACGGGAAGGGGATGCCACGGGGTCTCTCGGGCAACGCGGTGAAATTTCCGGTCCGCGTGGTGACAATGGCGCAGGACGCCATCGCGCTCTACGACCATCATGGATTTGCGACCATGAAGGACATGATTGCCAAGCGTGCTGGCGGCGGTTACGAACCGGAGCTCGTCGATATCTTCCTCACCAACGCCGAAAAGCTGCTCGCGGGGCTCGACGGCCCCGTCGACCGCGAAACGATCCTGGCGCTGGAGCCCGATCCGCATTCGATGCTCGACGAAGAGGCGTGCGAGGAAGCATATCTCGCGATCGCCGACATGATCGACATGCGGATGCCATTTACGTTCGGTCATTCGCGCGCAGTCGCGTCGCTGGCCGACGTCGCGGCCAAGCAAATGGGGCTTCCCGCGTCCGATATCCGCGACGTCCGGCGTGCGGCCTACACGCACGACATCGGCGAGTTGACCGTGCCGGTCTCGACCTGGATGCGCGCCGGCGCGCTGACCGAACGCGAGACCGACGAGGCGCACCTTCATCCCTATCATGGCGAACGCGCGCTCGCGTCATTGGGCGGCGACGGCAAGGCGGTGGCCTCACTCGTGCAGCGTCATCACGAGCGGCTGGACGGCAGCGGCTATTATCGCAACGCAAAGGGTCCCGATCTCTCGCCCGCGGCGCGCATCCTCGCCGCCGCCGAAGCGTTCCAGACTGCGAGCGAAACGCGGCCCTACCGGCCGGCACTGACCGACGCGGCGGCGGCGACAAAATTGCGCGCCGCCGGTTACGCCGGCCGCAGCAGCCGCGACTGCACGTCGAGCATCGCGGTCGCGAAGCCGTGGCTGTCGGCCACGATCTCGCGCATCACCGACAGCGGCGTGGCGCGCGGCGCCGTGACCTCGCCCACCACGCTGGAGAAATCGAAGCTGAGCTCGGCGTCGAACTTGCGCGCGAGCTGCTGCATGCGCTTGTTGTCGGCGAGGCAGGCCATGTGCAGGAATTTCAGGCCGCGGTTGCGCGCGGCGAGCAGCGTGCGCTCGAGCAGCGCCGAGCCGACGCCGTGGCTCTGCCACGGCTGCTCGATCGAGAACGCGGCTTCGGCCTCGCGCGACAGCGCCGCGCCGATCGGCCGCAGCTCGGCGGCGCCGCGCAGCGTGCCGTCGACGAAGAAGCCGTGGATGATCGCGTCGATGCCGAGCGAGAGCCTGGCATAGCCCTGCAGGAATTCGTCCGACACCGTGCCGGCAAACCGGTTGCGGCGGCTCACGGCGTCGAGGCGGAGCAGGTGGTCGCGGTACTGGTCGGCTTCGCCGAGCCAGACCTTGCGGATCGAGCCGCCGCGCGGCAGCGCTTCAGTCATAGGCGTCCTCCTGCACAAACAGAGCAGCGAGCGAATCGGACCGCATATATTGCGATGCAATATGTGCTCGGCAAGGCAGGCGGATGACAGATTTATGCTTAACTCAATGAATTTACGTGAAAATTAGGCAGGACAGCCATGCGCAAAAAAGCCTTTGGCAACTCTCCGGTGCATGAATGCCGCGTTGCAACATCAGGGGATAGGGGCCAAGGCCGACAGCGCCCGACGGGCAAACCGTGCTAGCAACAGGCCCCACCGCCGCCCGCCCGTCGCCAATCGCCCGAACGTCTTCATGCCGGCCTCTCTCGCCACGCAGTTCGCCAACCTCGTCGCCGCCGGGAAGATCGAGCACGACCCCGCGCAGGAGGCGGTCGTCGGCAAGCTCGGCGAACTCGAGCGGCGGCTCGCCGAGCGCCGGCTGGCGCGCAAGTCGTCGTCGCTCGGCTGGCTGTTCGCCGCGCGCAAGCGCGACGACGAGCCGGTGAAGGGCCTCTACATTTTCGGCGAGGTCGGCCGCGGCAAGACCATGCTGATGGACCTGTTCTTCGACACGTCGCCGGTGCTGCGCAAGCGGCGCGCCCATTTCCATGAATTCATGGCCGACGTTCATGAACGGGTGTTCGCCTTCCGCCAGAAGATCAAATCCGGCGACATCCACAACGGCGAGGATCCGATCCGGCTCACCGCGGCGGCGATCGCGGACGAGACCTGGCTCCTGTGCTTCGACGAATTCCACGTCACCGACATCGCCGACGCGATGATCCTGGGGCGGCTGTTCACCCGGCTGTTCGAGCTCGGCGTGGTGGTGGTCGCCACGTCCAACGTGCCGCCGACCGATCTCTACCGGGACGGCCTCAACCGCGCGCTGTTCCTGCCGTTCATCGCGCTCCTGGAAAAGCACATGGAGATCGTGCGGCTGTCGGCCCGCACCGATTTCCGGCTGGAGAAGCTCGCCGGCGCGCCGGTCTGGCACGTTCCGGCGGACGTCGCCGCCGAGGCGGCGCTCAACGAGGCCTGGCGGCGGCTCGCCGGCGGGCACGACGGGGCGGAGCTCGATCTCGCGGTGAAGGGGCGCGATCGTGCGGGTGCCGCGCGCCGCCATGGGAGTGGCGCGGTTCGCGTTCCACGAACTGTGCGAGGTGCCGCTCGCCGGCTCCGACTACCTCAAGATCGCGCACGAGTTTCACACCGTCATGCTCGACCGCATCCCGGTGATGGACTTCGGCCGGCGCAACGAGGCCAAGCGCTTCATCATTCTGATCGACACGCTCTATGACAACGCGGTCAAGCTGTTGGCCTCGGCCGAAGCCGAGCCCGACGCGCTCTACGTCGCGGACGAGGGCTTCGAGGCGCAGGAATTCAAGCGCACGGCCTCGCGCCTGATCGAGATGCGCTCCGACACCTATCTGGCGCTGCCGCACGGCCACGGCCACCTGGTCACGGCCAGCTCGTCGGAAGGGCTGGTGGAGACGTGAGAAGGGACGTATCCAGGGGCCGCCGCATCGGCGCCGGGATGGCTTGAACGCCCCGCCCGAAACGGTCTATGACCCCTGCCACGACCGGGCCTTCCTTCCTCCCATGACCCGAGGTTTTTCCCCATGGCGCGTCCCAAAATCGCATTGATCGGTGCTGGCCAGATCGGCGGCACGCTCGCCCATCTCATCGGCCTCAAGGAGCTCGGCGACGTCGTGCTGTTCGACATCGCCGAAGGCATCCCGCAGGGCAAGGCGCTCGATCTGGTCGAGTCCTCGCCGGTCGACGGTTTCGATGCCCACATGGCCGGCACCAATTCGTACGACGCGCTCGACGGCGCCCAGGTCTGCATCGTCACCGCCGGCGTGCCGCGCAAGCCCGGCATGAGCCGCGACGATCTGCTCGGCATCAATCTCAAGGTGATGGAGCAGGTCGGCTCCGGCATCAAGAAATACGCGCCCAATGCCTTCATCATCTGCATCACCAATCCGCTCGACGCCATGGTGTGGGCGCTGCAGAAGGCCTGCGGCCTGCCGAAGCACATGGTGGTCGGCATGGCGGGCGTGCTCGACAGCTCGCGCTTCCGCTATTTCCTCGCCGACGAGTTCAATGTGTCGGTGCAGGACGTGGGCGCGATGACGCTCGGCGGTCACGGCGACGACATGGTGCCGCTGGTACGCTACTCCACCGTCGGCGGCATTCCGCTGCCCGATCTGGTCAAGATGAAGTGGACCACGCAGGCCCGCCTCGACGAAATCGTCGAGCGCACCCGCAAGGGCGGCGGCGAGATCGTCAATCTGCTCAAGTCGGGCTCGGCGTTCTACGCGCCGGCCGCGTCGGCGGTGGCGATGGCGGAAAGCTACCTGCGCGACAAGAAGCGCGTGCTGCCGTGCGCCTGCTGGCTCAACGGCGAATACGGCGTGAAGGACCTCTATGTCGGCGTCCCTGCCGTCATCGGTGCAAAAGGCATCGAGCGTATCGTCGAGGTGCAGCTCAACGGCGCCGAACGCGCGATGTTCGAGAAGTCGACCGAGGCGGTGCAGACCCTGGTCGATGCCTGCAAGAAGATCGCGCCGCATCTGGGGAAGTGACGGAGATGCTGATCCTCAAGCCCAATTGCGAGTGCTGCGATCGCGATCTGCCGCCGGACGCGACCGACGCGCTGATCTGCTCGTTCGAATGCACCTTCTGCGCGGCGTGCGCGGCCAACCGGTTGCCCGGCGGCCGGTGTCCGAACTGCGGCGGCGAACTGCTGCGCCGTCCGATCCGCCCCGCCGCCAAGCTCGTCAAATATCCTGCATCGACCGAACGTATCCTGAAGCCGCACAAGGAATGTGCGGCCTGACGCCGGGCGCCGTTCTGCAACGAGACTGAAGGGCGACCATGAACATCCACGAATACCAGGCCAAGGCGGTGTTACGCGAATTCGGCGTGCCGGTGCCGCGCGGCATTGCGGCCTTCTCGGTCGACGAGGCGGTGAAGGCCGCCACCGATCTCGCCAGCCCGGTCGTGGTGGTGAAGGCGCAGATCCACGCCGGCGGGCGCGGCAAGGCCGGCGGCGTCAAGGTGGTGAAGTCGGTCGACGACGTGAAGAAGGAAGCCACGCGGCTGATCGGCTCCACGCTGGTCACCCATCAGACCGGTCCGCACGGCAAGCAGGTCAACCGCCTCTACATCGAGGAAGGCTCCGCCATCGACCGCGAGTTCTATCTCTCGGCGCTGGTCGACCGCGAGACCTCGCGGGTCGCCTTCGTGGTCTCGACCGAGGGCGGCGTGAACATCGAGGAGGTCGCGCATGCGACCCCCGAGAAGATCGTGACCTTCTCGGTCGATCCGGCGACCGGGATCATGCCGCATCACGGGCGGCTGGTGGCGCAGGCGCTGCATCTCACCGGCGATCTCGCCAAGCAGGCGGGCGCGCTGGTCGACAAGCTCTACGCCGCGTTCGTCGCCAAGGACATGAGCCTGCTCGAGGTCAATCCGCTGGTCGTCACCAAGGCGAACCAGCTCATCTGCCTCGACGCCAAGATCGGCTTCGACGACAACGCGCTCTACCGCCATCCCGACATCCAGGCGCTGCGCGACCTCACCGAAGAGGACGCCAAGGAGACCGAGGCGTCGAAATACGACCTCAACTACGTCGCGCTCGACGGCACCATCGGCTGCATGGTCAACGGCGCGGGGCTGGCGATGGCCACCATGGACATCATCAAGCTCTACGGCGAGAGCCCGGCGAACTTCCTCGACGTCGGCGGCGGCGCCACCAAGGAGAAGGTCGCGGCCGCATTCAAGATCATCACCTCCGATCCGAAGGTGAAGGGCATTCTGGTCAACATCTTCGGCGGCATCATGAAGTGCGACATCATCGCGGCCGGCGTGGTCGACGCGGTGAAGGAGGTCGGGCTGCGGGTGCCGCTGGTGGTGCGGCTCGAAGGCACCAACGTGGATGCCGGCAAGGAGATCATCGCCACGTCCAACCTCAACGTCACCTCGGCCGACGACCTCGACGACGCCGCGCAGAAGATCGTCAAGGCCGTGAAGGGAACCTGATGCCCACGGGGCTGCGCGCGATCGCCGTGGCGAGTTCGGCCGTCTTGCCGGTTGTCGCCGCCGTGGTGTTCGGGACTGCCCAGCCTGCGTCGGCGCAGTTCGCGACGGCGGAGAAGACCTACAAGTATTTCGTCGAGCTGTGCGGCGATCCATTCCCGAACGTCGAGATGGCGCGCAAGGCCATCGCCACGGCCGGATGGAAGCCGATGGGTCAGGCTTCGGCGGCTCTCGCCGAATGGACCATGAACGATCCCGACAACCGGATGACGCCCTATCTCATCCAGACCAAGCGCATTGAAAACAAGGGATACTGTTCGCTGTCGTTCGACTTCAGTGTCCAGGTTCCGCTTCAGAAGATCGTCGAACGTTACGCATTCCGGGAGGATCGCGCATTGGCGGACCGGCTGGGCGTCGTCGATCCGCAACGTCAATACGCGGTCTTCAGCAAGATGGTCGATACCGGAATCGTGAATCTGGTTTTCCGGCAGGCCAAGGACGAAAAGAGCGCCCACGAAATCGTCATCACCAATTTGCGCGTCATGTAACGGATAGCCCCATGTCCATCCTGATCGACAAGAACACCAAGGTCATCTGCCAGGGCTTCACCGGCAAGAACGGCACCTTCCATTCCGAGCAGGCGATCGCCTACGGCACCAAGATGGTCGGCGGGACTTCTCCCGGAAAAGGGGGTGCGTTCCATCTCAACCTGCCGGTGTTCGACACCGTCGCCGAGGCCAAGGACAAGACCGGCTGCGAGGCCAGCGTGATCTATGTGCCGCCGCCGGGCGCCGCCGATGCGATCTGCGAGGCGATCCAGGCCGAGATCCCGCTGATCATCTGCATCACCGAAGGCATCCCGGTCGCCGACATGGTGAAGGCCAAGCGCGCGCTGTCGGGGTCGAAGTCGCGGCTCATCGGTCCAAATTGCCCGGGCGTGATGACGGCGGGCGAGTGCAAGATCGGCATCATGCCGGGCAACATCTTCAAGCGCGGCTCGGTCGGCATCGTCTCGCGCTCGGGCACGCTCACCTACGAGGCGGTGTTCCAGACCTCGCAGGAGGGTCTCGGCCAGACCACCGCGGTCGGCATCGGCGGCGATCCGGTCAAGGGCACCGAGTTCATCGACGTGCTGGAAATGTTCCTGGCCGACAAGGCGACCGAGTCGATCGTCATGATCGGCGAGATCGGCGGCTCCGCCGAGGAGGATGCGGCGCAGTTTCTCAAGGACGAGGCCAAGCGCGGCCGCAAGAAGCCGATGGTCGGCTTCATCGCCGGGCGCACCGCGCCGCCCGGCCGCCGCATGGGCCACGCCGGCGCGATCATCTCCGGCGGCAAGGGCGACGCGCCATCGAAGGTCGCCGCGATGGAATCCGCCGGCATCAAGGTGTCGCCGTCGCCCGCCCGGCTCGGCAAGACCCTGGTCGAAGTGTTGAAAGGCTGAACTGCCCTCATCGACTTGTTGCGACAGAGGCCCTGGCGGTTGCGCCAGGGCCTTTTGCTTGTGGCGTCAAAGAAATGAATACAGATTCCTATTTATTGGATTGTCACAACGCAAGTGCAGCATAAATAGTGTAAGCATGGCGGATCGCCTGGATTCGCCCCTCTGCGTCAGCCTGCCGGCCGGCGCCCCGCCATCAGGACCGAGACATGTCCCGACAAGACGCCAACGCCGCATTCGCCCTGACTTCATTCCTCTACGGCGGCAACGCCTCGTTCATCGAAGACCTGCACGCCCGCTACGAAGCCGACCCGCAGGCAGTCGACGCCGAATGGCGGGATTTCTTCCAGAGCCTCAAGGATGAGCGCGTCGACGTTCTGCACAGCGCCGAGGGCCCGTCGTGGAAGCGGCCGGACTGGCCGCGGCCCGCGCAAAGCGAACTGATCGCGGCGCTCGACGGCGACTGGAGCGAGGTCGAGAAAACGGTCGGCGACAAGGTCAAGGCGCGCGCCCAGGCGACCGGCGTCGAGCTGTCGCCCGCGCATGTGCAGCAGGCGAGCCGAGACTCCATTCATGCCCTGATGCTGATCCGCGCCTACCGCGCGCGCGGCCATTTCCACGCCAATCTCGATCCGCTCGGCCTCGAGCCGCCGAAGAACGAGGAGGAGCTCGATCCGCGCAGCTACGGCTTCTCCGACGCCGACATGGACCGACGGATTTTCCTCGACAAGGTGCTGGGGCTCGAATTCGGGACGCTGCGCGAGATCCTCGCCATCCTGCGGCGCACCTACTGCCAGACGCTCGGCATCGAGTTCATGCACATCTCCAATCCGCAGCAGAAGGGCTGGCTGCAGGAGCGCATGGAGGGCAAGGACAAGGAGATCACCTTCACCCGCGAGGGCAAGCGCGCGATCCTCAACAAGCTCGTCGAGGCCGAAGGCTTCGAGCAATTCTGCGACGTGAAGTTCACCGGCACCAAGCGCTTCGGCCTCGACGGCGCCGAATCGATGATCCCGGCGCTGGAGCAGATCATCAAGCGCGGCGGCGCGCTCGGCGTCAAAGACATCTGCATCGGCATGGCGCATCGCGGCCGCCTCAATGTGCTGGCGCAGGTGATGAGCAAGCCGCACCGGGCGATCTTCCACGAGTTCAAGGGCGGTTCGGTCTCGCCCGACAGCGTGGAAGGCTCGGGCGACGTGAAGTATCACCTCGGCGCTTCGTCCGACCGCGAGTTCGACAACAACCGCGTGCACCTCTCGCTCACCGCCAATCCGTCGCACCTCGAAATCGTCAACCCGGTGGTGCTCGGCAAGACCCGCGCCAAGCAGGATCAACTGGGCGGTACGCGCGAAGACCGCACCATGGCGATGCCGCTCCTGATCTCGGGCGACGCGGCGTTCGCCGGCCAGGGCGTGATCGCCGAATGCTTCGGCCTTTCCGAATTGCGTGGTCATCGCACCGGTGGCTCGGTGCACTTCATCGTCAACAACCAGATCGGCTTCACGACCTATCCGCGTTATTCGCGTTCTTCGCCATACCCTTCTGATGTCGCCAAGATGATCGAGGCGCCGATCTTCCACGCCAACGGCGATGATCCGGAGGCGGTAGTCTATGCCGCCAAGGTCGCGACCGAGTTCCGGCAGAAATTCCAGAAGCCGGTCGTGATCGACATGTTCTGCTACCGCCGTCACGGCCACAACGAAGGCGACGAGCCGGCGTTCACCCAGCCGCTGATGTACAAGGCGATCAAGAACCACCCGACCACGCTCGCCATCTATTCCAAGAAGCTGGTCGCCGAAGGCGTCGTCACCGAAGGCGAAGTCGAGAAGATGCGCGCCGACTGGCGCGCGCGCCTCGACGCCGAGCAGGAGGCGAGCACGGGCTACAAGCCCAACAGCGCCGACTGGCTCGACGGCCGCTGGGCCGAGATCAAGGCGGCGCGCGACCAGGACGATCCGCGCCGCGGCCATACCGGCGTGGCGATCGAAACGCTGAAGGAGATCGGCGAGAAGATCACCGCGGTGCCGAAGGATTTCCACGTCCACCGCACCATCCAGCGCTTCCTCGATGCGCGCGCCAAGGCGATCAAGACCGGCGAAGGCATCGACTGGGCGACGGCCGAGGCGCTGGCATTCTGCTCGCTGCTGCTCGACGGCCATCCGGTGCGGCTGTCGGGCCAGGACTCCGAGCGCGGCACATTCTCGCAGCGCCACTCGGTGCTGGTCGATCAGGAGAACGAGAATCGCTACACGCCGTTCAACGAGCTCGGCGGCGAGCAGGCGCGCTACGAGGTCATCAACTCGATGCTGTCCGAAGAGGCCGTGCTCGGCTTCGAGTACGGCTACTCGCTCGCCGAGCCGAACGCATTGACGCTGTGGGAGGCGCAGTTCGGCGACTTCGCCAACGGCGCGCAGGTGGTGTTCGACCAGTTCATCTCGTCTGGCGAACGCAAATGGCTGCGCATGTCGGGCCTCGTCTGCCTGCTGCCGCACGGCTACGAAGGGCAGGGGCCGGAGCACTCGTCGGCCAGGCTCGAGCGCTTCCTGCAGATGTGCGCCGAGGACAACCTGCAGGTCGCCAACTGCACGACGCCGTCGAACTATTTCCACATCCTGCGCCGCCAGCTCAAGCGCGACATCAGGAAGCCGCTGATCCTGATGACGCCGAAGTCGCTGCTGCGCCACAAGCGCGCCGTGTCGCGGCTCGACGAGCTGGGGCCGGACACCACGTTCCACCGCCTGCTGTGGGACGACGCGCAGCTGCTGCCGAACGAGAAGATCAAGCTGGTCGCGGACGAGAAGATCCGCCGCGTGGTGATGTGCACCGGCAAGGTCTATTTCGATCTGTACGAGGAGCGCGAGAAGCGCGGCATCGACGACATCTATCTGCTGCGCGTCGAGCAGCTCTATCCGGTGCCGCTCAAGGCGCTGGTGACGGAGCTCGGCCGCTTCAGGAACGCGCAGTTCATGTGGTGTCAGGAGGAGCCGCGCAACATGGGCGCGTTCCCCTTCATCGAGCCCTACCTCGAATGGGTGCTCAATCAGCTCGGCGCCAAGAATCCGCGCGCGGCCTATGCCGGGCGCCCGGCCTCGGCGGCGACCGCGATCGGCCAGATGTCGCGGCACCTGGCGCAGCTCAAGGCGTTCCTGGACGAGGCTTTGGGGTAGTTATCTCGACGTCATGGCCGGGCATGTCGGCCATCCCGCTCAGGAGCGCCATGGTCGCCCGCCTGATCGCGGATGCTCGGCCCAAGGCCGAGCATGACGACGGAGGGATCGAAAACATGACCGACATCCGCGTGCCCACGCTCGGCGAATCGGTGACCGAGGCGACCATCGGCAAGTGGTTCAAGCAGCCGGGCGACGCCGTTTCGGTCGACGAGCCGCTGGTCGAGCTCGAGACCGACAAGGTCACGATCGAGGTGCCGGCGCCGGCCGCCGGCGTGCTCGGCGAGATCGCCGCCAAGGACGGCGAGACGGTCGCGGTCGGTGCGCTGCTCGGAAAGATTCAGGACGGCGCCGGCAAGGCCACCGGTGCAATGCCCGCCGCCAAGGTTCCCGCGCCGCCTCCGGTGGCGCCCAAACCGCCGCAGCCCGATACGCCGGTGCCGCCCTCGGTGCGCAAGCTCGCGGCCGAGAGCGGCATGGACGCCGCGACCGTGCCGGGCTCCGGCAAGGACGGCCGCATCACCAAAGGCGACATGATGGCGGCGATCGAGCGCGCCGCCGCTCAGCCGACGCCGGTGTCGCAGACTGCCGCCGCGCTGCAGCTGCGCGCGCCGTCATCCGCCGACGATGCCTCGCGCGAAGAGCGCGTGAAGATGACGCGGCTGCGCTCGACCATCGCGCGCCGCCTCAAGGAGGCGCAGAACACCGCCGCCATGCTGACGACCTTCAACGAGGTCGACATGGGCCACGTGATGGCGATGCGCAATCAGTACAAGGACCTGTTCGAGAAGAAGCACGGCGTTAAGTTGGGATTCATGGGCTTCTTCGTGCGCGCCTGCGTGCAGGCGCTGAAGGAAATCCCGGCCGTCAACGCCGAGATCGACGGCGGCGACGTCATCTACAAGAACTACTACCACATCGGCGTCGCGGTCGGCACCGAGAAGGGCCTGGTCGTGCCGGTGGTGCGCGACTGCGACATGAAATCGCTGGCCGAGATCGAGAAGGAGATCGCCGGCTTCGGCCGCCGCGCCCGCGACGGCGCGCTCAAGATCGAGGACATGCAGGGCGGCACCTTCACGATCTCGAACGGCGGCGTCTACGGCTCGCTGATGTCGACGCCGATCCTGAACGCGCCGCAGTCCGGCATTCTGGGCATGCACAAGATCCAGGAGCGGCCGATGGTGGTCGCCGGCAAGATCGAGGCGCGGCCGATGATGTATCTCGCGCTCAGCTACGACCACCGCATCGTCGACGGCCGCGAGGCGGTGACGTTCCTGGTGCGGGTGAAGGAGAGCCTGGAGGATCCGGCGCGGCTGGTGCTGGATCTGTGATATGCTGAGACATGCCGATCGTTGCGATCATCAATGGGATCAAGATCGAATTCTACTTCGATGAACATCCGCCGCCACATTTCCACGCAAGGTATGCGGAATCAAATCGACATCGAGACGCTGGAAATCATGAACGGAAGCTTGCCGAGATCTCAAATGCGTTTGGTGCAGGAATGGGCGTCGCCAAGACGTGAGCTTTTGCATCCCTCGCATCGTCACTGCAGAGCCCGTCATCCATGGAGTGCTGAAAGTCCAATGGGATGACGGATACGCGGGCATTGTCGATCTGCGTCCGGTTATCGCGCAGGGAAAGGTTTTCACGTACCTGCAGAATCCGGAAAACTTCGGGAAGCTCCAAATCGGCGAATATGGCCACGGTATCGTTTGGATGAACGACGACGGCGAAGAAATCGATTTCGGCACCGGCTCGCTTCGTCAGCGGGCGGAGAAGCAGGCGGAGCTTCATCGCATCGCCGGTTAGTTGTTCGCGAGTAACCCATGCCCACTTACGACCTCATCGTCATCGGCTCCGGCCCCGGCGGCTATGTCTGCGCCATCCGCGCGGCGCAGCTCGGCATGAAGGTCGCCGTGGTCGAGAAGGAAAAGACCCTCGGCGGCACCTGCCTCAATATCGGCTGCATCCCCTCGAAGGCGCTGCTGCATGCCTCGGAGCTTTACGAGGAAGCGGGCCACGCGTTCGGCAGGATGGGCATCAAGGTCGGCCAGCCGGCGCTCGATCTGCCCGCGATGATGAAATTCAAGGACGAGGGGGTCGACGGCAACGTCAAGGGCGTCGCGTATCTGTTCAAGAAGAACAAGATCGATTCGTTTGAGGGCACCGGCCGCATCGCCGCGCCCGGCAAGGTCGAGGTGACGGGCGGCGGCAAGACCGAGACGCTGGAGACCAAGAACATCGTGATCGCCACCGGCTCCGACGTCGCGCGGCTGCGCGGCATCGCGATCGACGAGAAGCGCATCGTGTCGTCGACCGGCGCGCTCGTGCTCGACAAGGTGCCCGAGAAGCTCCTGATCGTCGGTGCCGGCGTGATCGGGCTCGAACTCGGCTCGGTCTGGCGGCGGCTCGGCTCGCAGGTGCTGGTGGTCGAGTTTCTCGACCGCATCCTGCCCGGCATGGACAACGAGGTCTGCCGGCAGTTCCAGCGCATCCTGGAGAAGCAGGGCATCGCCTTCAAGCTGTCGTCCAAGGTCACGGCGGTCGATGGCTCCGGCGCTCGCCTCAAGGCCAGCGTCGAGCCGGCGGCGGGCGGCACGCCCGAGCGCATCGACGCCGACGTGGTGCTGGTCTCGATCGGACGCGTGCCCTACACCGAAGGGCTCGGGCTCGAAGCCGCGGGCGTCGCCAAGGACAACAAGGGCCGCGTCGTCGTCGACGCGCACTACGCCACCAACGTGCCGGGCATCTACGCCATCGGCGACGTGATCGCAGGTCCCATGCTCGCCCACAAGGCCGAGGACGAAGGCGTGGCGGTCGCCGAGATTCTCGCCGGCCAGGCCGGCCACGTGAACTACGACGTGATCCCGAACGTGATCTACACGTTCCCGGAAGTGGCTTCGGTCGGCAAGTCCGAGGAGGAGCTGAAGGCCGCCGGCATCGCCTACAACGCCGGCAAGTTTCCGTTCACCGCCAACGGCCGCGCCAAGGTCAACCAGCAGACCGACGGCTTCGTGAAGATCCTGGCCGACGCCAAGACCGACCGCGTGCTCGGCGTGCACATCGTCGGCGCGGATGCCGGCAACATGATCGCCGAGGCCGCGGTCGCGATGGAGTTCGGCGCCGCCGCCGAGGACATCGCCCGCACCTGCCACGCCCATCCGACCCAGAGCGAGGCCGTGAAGGAAGCGGCCCTGGCGGTCGGCAAGCGGGCGATTAGCATGTAGTCTTGCTCGGCCTCATGCTGAGGAGGCCGCCGACGCGCAGCGGAAGCGGACGTCTCGAAGCATGGGGGCCGCCTCGTCCTTCGAGATGCGTGCTTCGCACGCTCCTCAGGATGAGGCGGAGAGGGGGCGTAGCAAGAGGAAACAATGGCTCAATCCCACAAAGACAAAGTCGCCGTCATCTCCGGCGCTGCCGCCGGCATCGGCCAGGCGTTCGCGCAGCGGCTGGCGCAAGACGGCGCGCACATCGTGGTTGCCGATATCGGCTCCGGCGCCGAGACCGCAAAGCTGGTCGAGCAGGCCGGCCGGCAGGCGCTCGCCTGCACATGCGACGTGTCCTCGGAGGAGTCCGTCAAGGCGATCGCGGCCGATGTCGCCAAGCGCTTCGGCCGCGCCGACATCCTGATCAACTGCGCCGGCATCTATCCCAACCAGGCGTTCGACACCATGACGTTCGCGGACTGGCGGCGCGTGCAGTCGATCAACATCGACAGCGTGTTCCTGATGAGCGCGGCGTTCGTGCCCGTCATGCGGCAGCGCCAGTGGGGCCGCATCATCAACATGGCGTCGAGCACGCTAGGCTCGGTGGTGGCGGGCTTCGCGCACTACATGGCGAGCAAGGCCGCGTGCGTCGGCATCACCCGCGCGCTCGCGAGCGAGCTCGGGCCGTACGGCATCACGGTCAACGCGATCTCGCCGGGTCTCACCCGCTCGCCCGGCACGCTGGCGCGCGCACCGCGTCCGGGCATGTCGAGCATGGAGGACGAGTTCGCGCTCGCCGCCACCATGCAGGCGATCAAGCGGCCGGAAACGCCGGCCGATCTGGTCGGCACGGTGTCGTTCCTGACCAGCGATGACGCCGCCTTCATCACCGGCCAGACCATCAACGTCGACGGCGGCCGGGTGCGGAGCTAGCCCGAAGGGGGTGTGAGGGGGCTGGGCTCTTCTGCCGCTGCGGTCGATTAGGATACTGTTCCGCAGAGCCGCCGACTTTTCGGCACGATCGTGCACTATCTGTAAAGGGAGAATTGGTTCGATCGGAAACGGTCGTTCGCCCCGAGCAGCCTCATGCGCCGATTCCTGCGCCTTCTGTTCCGCCCGTTCCTGGTCCTGCTCGCGCTCGTCTTCCTGTTCGAGGCGTGGCTGTGGAGCCACCTCGCCCCGATCGTCGCCTGGGTGGTGGCGCGCATTCCGCTGCGTGCGCTCAAGGCGTGGCTCGCAGCCTTCATCGAACGGCTGCCGCCGGCGGCCACGCTGATCGTGTTCGTCGTGCCGGTGGTGGCGCTGCTGCCGCTCAAGATTCTCGGACTGTGGCTCTTGGCGCACGGGCAATGGCTCGGCGCGGTCGCGGTGCTCGCCCTCGCCAAGGTCGTGAGCGTGGGCGTCACCGCCTTCATCTTCGGCCTCACGCGCGACAAGCTTCTGCAACTCGCCTGGTTCGCCAAGTTGTACGAGGGGGTGATCTGGCTGCTCGCCCGGGCCCACGCGCTCACCGATCCGATCAAGCGGCGCGCCAGGCTTTGGCTGCGGATGTTGGCCCCCGACCGGGCGTCGCG
>CAVVON010000039.1:0-96161 GCA_963749815.1 uncultured Alphaproteobacteria bacterium
CCACCGAGCGGAAGGTGGTTGGCACTCGTTGGCTCGACGAGGATGAATTCGTTCAACTCTACCGATGGCTCGAATGCCCGGGCACGCCCGTTCATCCACCTTACACACGCGCCGTTCGTATCCTGATGCTGACGGGGCAGCGTGTAGAAGAAATTGCTGCGCTGCATGTCGACCAATGGAATGCCGAAGAACGAATTATCGACTGGTCTAAAACTAAGAATGGAAAGCCTCACGCGATCCCAGTCCCGCCGATCGCTGCCGATCTCATCAAGTCGATCGTTCCGAACGAATTTGGGTGGTTCTTTCCATCTGCAAAAGACCCCTCGAAACCAGTCAGTGCAGGAACTCTTTACAGCTTCATGTGGCGCCAGCGAGACCGCAAAATTATCCCTGTAGTGACTAACCGTGACCTTCGACGAACATGGAAGACTTTAGCTGGAAAGGCCGGCGTGTCTAAAGAGATCAGAGACCGCCTGCAGAACCACACACTTCAGGATGTCAGCTCGAAGAGCTACGACCGTTGGAATTACATGCCGGAAAAACGCGCCGGCATGGATAAGTGGGATAAATTTGTGACTACATTGCTGAATAGAGGAGCCAGCACGGTTGCTGCTTAACGGGGATTCAGCCTGGAATTAATTTGCGCACTTCCGCAACACCGCGGTGCCCACGCTGACTTCATTAAAGTGGCGCTCCCTAGGGAGGTCAGCCAGTTCAGTAAAATCAACGGGTTACCGAAAAGTGGGACAGTGAATCCTCCCATGAGATCATTATGCTTTCTGAAACGAGTGTCCCACCGAGTAGGGCGTCAACGCATCCATTACACGTAGGACCGATTTATTGACATACGAATCGACTTCAATCTTGCAGTTCAAGATGTTCACCGCGACGTGGTCGGTCGATGACCAGCAAATAGGTCTGGCACTTGAGGAACACACCCGACTGCACCAGCTTCGCCGAGCGCCAACCGCCGGCGAAAATTGCACCGGTGACGCGCGTATTGGCAGTGCGAGGGTTCTTACGCAGTGTCTTGGCGGAAGGCCCTGTAGCCGTGGACGACCTTGAAAGGAAAGCCAGGGCCGCTGGTCTTCTCGGTCTGCGACAGCGGATCACTGGCGCAAAATCCTTCAAGGAGGCCAAGGGAACGCTCGGCGTAGCATCTACCCGCGCTGGCTTTGGCCGAAACGGGGTGTGGTGGTCATTGCCGACCGCCACCGCATCCGAGGTGGTTGTAGTTCCGAACGAGCCGGCCCCAGCCCTGCCGGCGACGGTGCCTATGGCAGCGGCCATAGACGACCCAAGCCATGCCCGACAGCACTAGCGACGCTCGTCGTTGCGGAAAGGCCGGCAGTCGAGGCCGCACCAAGATCGCCTGTTCCCGAGGAATGGGCTGCCGGCGTTAGACGCCTCGACCGCGAACGATCACCCGCCGGTCTGCCATTGCCCCGATGGCGCGCGTTCATTGACGACTGTGAGGCTTTTCTCGACCCCAGCCGTCCCTGGGCAGCGCGTGCGTCTCAACTGGGTTGGGATACGGCTGCCGTCGGCTGCAACCCGAAACGGCCCTTGGACCACATTGCCGAGGCAGGACTTGTCTGGCGGATCATGGGAGGCCGACTTTCTCGGCGCTGCACCAGGACTGGGCCGAGGTCACAATGCCTGACGGAAAGCAGCGCACGATCCATAGTTGTCCCTCAATATCGAACACCACCCTGCCTTGGCGGCTGCGCTGATCGCGTCAAACGAACCGACATCGAGAGGTTCACGGCGAGATTCGGGATCAACGACTCCCACACTGTAGGCCGGCCCAATCCGTGGCCTCGTACCAGTCGAGGACTGGTCGGCACGGCCGTGACGAACCGGACGCCCAGTGGCGGCCCGGACACTCAGTTGTTGCCCAGTACGATGGAGAGCGTCCGGCCGACACGGAAGCCGCCAAGGTCGCGCGCTTTTTCATTTTCGGCCTGTGAATACGGAACCAGAACTCGGTTAGGCCGCTTCGCTGTCTGTGGAATCGAACAGATCGTGCTCAAGCTGGAAACAATTTGACCACGTCACCTGAAACTGGCCCATGCCGATCTTACCGAGCCGCCATGCGTTCATTTTTCCGCCCTTCGGGCGCGCTCGACGAACTGTTCAACAGTAATGTGTCTTAGCACCTCCAAGTATGCAGCTTCGGCCGAAACCAGCATCGGCAGCATCACCTGTCGGATTAGTTCTGAACTTCTCTCGCTACCTTCCTCGTCGTCAATACCTTCCACAGCATGGAAGATTTCATCTATCGTGATCCCCGCACGGGCGATTTTATAACCGCCTAACGGCCCCCGCCTGCTGTCAATGAGTTCTTTGGCCGCTAATGCTTGAAGCACAGGTTCAAACGCGCGCGGACCCACCCCGAAGCGGGCGGTCATCGACTTGGCGTTCACCGGACCGTGTCGTTCATGCAGCGCGATATCAACCAGCGCTACGATGGCTTTTAGCGTTGTGTTGTTTAATAGAGCCATGGGAAGCGACAATTCGCGTTAAGCATCTCCCCTTGGGAAATGCGCAGATCGATTAAGCGTTCCGAAGCACGCGAATTGTTAGCGTTCGTCCTAGCACTCTGGGCAAGATGTACCGAGATGTACATGGAGAGATCAAACGCTTCGGCCGGAATAGTGCGGGCAATCCCGTCCCCGTCAACAACTGAACAAGCGCCGCCGGTTAAGGCACCGTCCCGATCCTGCGAAACAACCGTTACGGCCTAATTACCAGTTGTTCGAGGATATCCGGGTTCTGTTCTTCAAAGAACTGGACGGCAAAACCTTGAGCAAAGTGCCGCACAACCCTCCCCAATATCTTTCCCACGGCGACCGGCACGCCAATTTCAGGAACGACTTCGGCGGATACAGCTACCCCGGACACTGACATGTCGATTACAAAACATTTTGGCGCACTGCCATCGGCCAGAACTAGTGATGAAATCGGTTGTCGAGGAACAATGCGTGCGTTCTGCCTGCCATCAGGCAAATCATGATTGATGTGCTCAGCCATCCAGGCAATTTTGGCCTGTAGCTTGGCGCGACCGTCGGCATTTGCGACGATGCTCATGACAAATCCGCCGTCCAAGAGGCGCAAAATCGCGCCGTCAATTCTTCCAAACTGATCAGTGTGGACGATAACTCGCTCGCCTTTTGTACCAATTACCGGGACCGCAAGCGCCATTCCGTGGGATGAGATGTTGACCAGCCGACACGCAAATTCACGCCGGTTGCCGCTGGGGTCGCGCCGGTTTGCTAGGCTATATCGACCTGCAATACTAACAATGATGCGAACATCATCCCGACGTTCGACACGCATGATGTCACGAGCATCTTGCCTTGAATCTTGCATTTCGTATTTTGGACCTGCGAGACCGGCGACAGAAACATAGCTGGCCCGCGTTAATAGATATTAAATCAATATGGAATCAGGGACGCGCCGCCTAAATTTCTTTGTTTTCAAAGCACCAGCACAAGCGCAGCGGCGCTGATGATTGCGAGCGCTACCAAAAGTGAAATAAGTGCAATCTCCCTATTGGCGGGATGAATACCATGCTGTTCAGGCTGCTGTGACATGGATTTGCCCTTGGCAATCACACCAAGCTAATTGAGTCGCGCGCTGATCAATAACGCGAGCCAGCTTGCCCACATGAATTTCAAACGCCCCCACACACACATTCCCAGCGGGGACCAATCGAGAGTCATTCCGACAAGTTCCAATTCGGGAACCCGGTCCCAGACCTTGCCGCCGACTTAGGATGTTGTCGCTTCGCGCGAGCCCCTTGCGTGCTAGTCGGCTGATGACGCCCGAATTGCGTCGCGATACCGACGCCAAACATTTCTCGCGGGCACTGCGGCGAACTGAATTCAGCCTGTTCGATTTAGATAGAACTTTAACTCTCGCCAAGACTGGATGTCGGGGAACGCCCGGTCCGCTTTTGCAGACGCGAGAAAGTTACCTGCGAGCGGATCGTCGGAAGGTAGAGAACGGACGAAGGCCCGAAATGATTTTGGAGCAACGGTCCGCGACGATCTCATTGGACGGTCCAACTACCAAAAAAATGGCAACAGGAGCGGCGCTAGAACCAAGGCCCACAGCACGACACAGCCGACCACGATCCCCGTCGTCTCGAATTTGATCATCCAAATGACCTTGCCGGACGAACGCCGATCTCGTGGGGAGGCCCCATCAAGGCTTCCGAGTGCGCCGGTCTATGCCAGACCTTCGATCTATTCCTGACCGACGCTCGCCTTGAAGGCGCTTTTCCTCGTCTGGTCTCGTATCGGTACCGGAACGTCGTTCGACATTGTCTCGGCGACCATCTGATCGCCGTTCAACAGATGGTCTTTGTATTTTGCGATCCATCGGATGCCTCCCGTCTCGCAGAAAGAGGCCCCGGCATAAAGCCAGCCGGAACCATCCCGGAAGCGCTATTGGGAGATCAGACGCGATCAATCAAACGCGACCTACCGCGCTACCGTGTCCATTTCGTTGATTTATCAATCATCACGCCGGCTTATCCTCAGAAAGAGAAGAGCCTCATCCGTACATCCGGGATGAGGCTCTTATTTGTGCTCCGCAGGATAGCCTTCGGGGGCATTTAGCTACGGGCTACAGGTCGGAGATTGCAGTCTCGGTGCCCTCGCCGCTGTGATACCTGTCACAGATTGTTCTATTCGTTGTCGTCAGTGTCCAAGAGGCATACCCAGATTGCTCGCCTTCTGTCGCAATGCACCTGGGGTTCTCTTGGTGACCTTCGCAATCTCATAAGAGCAAGACTTTCTTGTCTTGTCGGGGAAAGGGCGGGATCGCACAGGCGCTTTTTCATTTTCGGTCTGTGAATACGGAACCGGAACTCGGTTAGGCCGCTTCGCTGTCTGTAGAATCGAACAGATCATGCTCAAGCTAGAACAATGTGCCCACGTCACCTGAAACTGGCCCATTTGCCGCGCCGACCAGCCTTTGATCTTCAAAGGGCGCGAGAGATTTCGGAACTAGCCGGCATCCATCAGGGCTTCAATCCTGATTGCCATCAGGCTCGCAAACGCAAACACATTGTTGGTTCGTTGCGCCCACTTTTTTCTACAAGTGATTAAATTTGATTCGGTTCACGTAAGCAGTTTTTAGCCGATAATCGGTAAGAGTTACCTCAAGTTATTCTGTAGCGCGTGAGGTTTCCTGTGGTCGAGTATAATCCGCCAGCGCGACCGAAATACGTGCGTGGGCCTGATGGCGGTCCTCTAAGTGTCGCTGACCTTCCGCAACCCGGTCCGCAAAGATGGGTCATCCGGCGCAAGGCGATGGTTGTGGCTGCTGTGCGGGGTGGTCTGCTCTCCATTGAGGAAGCCTGCGACCGCTACATGCTCACGCTAGATGAATTTTTGTCGTGGCAAAGCTCCATTGAAAAACACGGCCTAGCAGGTCTTCGGACCACACGAATCCAAAAATACCGCGCGTCGATGTAATGCAGCGCAATCTTGGCGCTGGGCATCGCACCTGCCGCCCGGCGCTCAGCATCGCCGATCCTCCGCCAAGGAAGAGCGACCGTGCCGGGTCGCCCTTAATGCTGAGGCATCAAAGCCACACCGCATAACAATAGCTCGGTGTAGACTTGGCGGTGCGGGTCCGCCGTGTTTAGTATGAATTGTCGCCGCTAGGTGACATTCACGCCTATCCGTGAAAGACCCCTACTACGTGGGGGTCTTTTGCATTGGGGCTCCAACCGATGACTGATCGTGCCCGGTTGTTCCAAGTCGTGATCCAGGCTCGCCCCAAGCCTCCGGGCGGCTACACCTACGTCATTGCGCGGAGGGATAGGCCCGAATGGTTGGGGGACGGATCGACGGATACATTCTCGACCCCGCAAGAGGCGCACGACGCCGGTCGTGCCGCACTAAGACAGCGCCTGGGGGCTGCGGAGGCTTAGGGAGCAAGTTCGGCCAATGGGACCCGCCACGCAGCGGAGACAGGCGCGGTCAAAGGATCGCAGGGGCGGATTTGTTAATTGCACCGAACAGACGGAGCGGCCTTAGCCGCGCGGTCTATGCGTATGACGATATTGGGGTGCTCGTCCTGCATCCTGTGGGCACCTGCGGTCAACGCGCCAATTTCTAATGATGGCGATGATAGGAAAGAGAGTCGCCAAAAGAAGGAGAATCTTTAGTCCCAACTCAGATGTTGCGGAACTCGGCCACCAATTTCCAGAATAAACCGATGCAGTCACGAACAGGATGAACCCTGTGACGACACCGCAACCAACCGCGTGAATTGGATTCCATCTATTGGTCATGATTATTGGCTCGGACAGCATCGCCTGATTAAAGGTGCCTCTGCGAATCACGACGCCAATCGTAGGGATCGCATTTTCCGGCGCAATGTATCGAGGGCACCCCTTGTAATTCTTCTTTCGCACGTTGCATTTCCGTCACGTTATGTGCGCGGCGCGGACGGCGGAGGTCGCATCGGTGTTGCGACGACGCGATTGACGAGCCGTTCGGAGCCCCCGGCCGATGGGCGTACCAGCCGAGGGCTCCTCACAGGGATCGGTCCCGACCAGAAAGCAGGGACGCGAGAAGCTTGCGCCTTACGTGTTCATAGAATTCGAATTGTCAGAGGACGCGCGGATTTACCATTAATCTGCGCAGGAAAGCCATAGTTCCATTTCACTCGCGAGTTCGGCGCGGTCATTCGCGCTTTCCTTTGGCGCGCTCGACAAACTGTTCAACCGTAACTCGCCTCAGAGCTTTCAAATATGCGGCCTCCGCCGAAGCCAGCGCAGGCAGCATTACCTGTCGGATCAACTCTGAGCTTCCCTCGCTAACCTCCTCATCATCGATACCTTCAACGGCGCGGATGATTTCGTCCATCGTGATGCCTACACGGGCGAGCCTGTAGCCGCCCTGAGGACCGCGCCTGCTTTCGACGAACCCTTTAGCCGCCAGTGCTTGAAGCACGGCTTCAAACGTGCGCGGACTTACGCCAAGGCGGGCGGTCACCGACTTGGCATTCACCGAACCGCGTTGCTGATGCAGCGCGATATCAACCACCGCAACGATGGCTCGTAGCGTTGTACGATTTAAGCGAATCATGGGAAGCCCCGCTCCTGTGACAAAGCCTGCGCAGGAATGAAGGTCAGTCTCAGGCTCCCGGCTTATCGTGGAACCGGCCTGGGCTTCTCCCCTGGTCGCGGGTTCGTGTCGGGACTGTTCCTCGGTTGCGGGCCCTCAGGCTTCTGTGCGCGGCCAGTAGTTTCCGCAGGATTGCCATCCAAAGCCCCTCTGATTGGAGCGCCCGGCCAATGCTGCGAGAAGGAATTGCGCGGACCCCAATATCCGTCGTCAGGATCGGGCCGCGCATTCGGGTTCTGCGCTGACGCAATGCAGCAAGAAAGCAATAGCGCCCCTAGGACGAGGACGTGTTTTCGCATTGTACGTCTCCCCTAGGGAAACGCACAAAGCGATGAAGCGTTCCGATCAGCGCCTGTGGCCGCAATCGCGCAATTCGCCGTGTATGATGGCGCGACAGACATCGCAGGAGTTCACGATGGCAGACGAAGATTGCCTGCATTGCAAAATCAATGAGCTTGTCGATGAACATGTCGCGGGCAAAGAGGCAGACCTCTCGGAGCTTATCGCAAAGATGGCGGAAAGCTTGGCCGATCTCGTACTCTCCGCTGAGCCAGCAGAGCACGCAAAACTGCTGGCTTTCGCGGTGGCGAATGTGGGTGAGATGTACATGGAAAAATCAAACGCGGGCGGCGCGGATACAACTCATTAGGAGCGCGCGTGCATGCCGCCACCAGCCATTGCTAACGTCACACCGGAACGCGCCAGCATCCCGTAATTCGGGTGATTGATCGGGCCGGATGCTGACCTTGCCAATCGGCGCGGCTGGGCCAGCGCTCGGCACTCGCAGGCGCTTGATTTTCGTAGGACGCTGGCATTACCGACCCAATAACCATTTGTACCAAAGCAATGGCATGCGCTGCCAATTCGAGGGTGAGCGAACGGCAATCCTTTTGAGCGCCCGCCCGTCTCGCTCATTCTGATCAATCAGCCATCGCAGATTTATTGTCGTGAACATGAGTTCCCCCTCATTCGGCCCACCCCGTTGCGCCGACAGCGAGTTACCAACCCCAGAATTGCGTCCATGATGTGTTTGCGGCCGATGGCTGACGCGGCCCGAGCCGAAGGCCCCCGGCACCCCCCCTGTGCGGATTTCGACGATTTGGGTCCCATCGCGTCCTCACGCTCGGGCAAAATTTTTGAAAATGGATCCCCTGTAACAAGTAGCCGCCACATGGGAGCCAGGACCGGGGATCGATGACGCAACCGGAAAGCCCCTTGGGCGTTATCAGGGCCGAAGGAGACACGCCCATGACCGCTCTCGACGAATTGGAATTGCGGGCAAATATCAGAGTGATGGAAGGCCGCATACATCATCAACAGAGGTTCGTTGCGCACTATCAGCGGGAAGGTCAGTTACGCTTAGTGGACCGGACACGCGCAATTCTTGCCGTCATGCTTCGGGATTTCCGCACGATGCAACTCGATCTGGCAACGGGACGAGAGCGGGCCGGGAACCGAGCAAGCGGCGGAGCCGTTGTGAGTATGCTGGCGCGCCGCCCAACAGCCCTCCCCGTGCTCGGGGCACTGGCGTAAGGAGCCTCGTCCCGGATGTACGGACGGGGCTCTTTATCGTTCCGTTACCTGCGCAAGCCTGTCAGCTATTCGGCTTGGAAGCCCAGCCTGGAACTCCGGTTCCGCAGCGCAGACCTTGGAACACCTTGGCGGCATTCGCGTTGACTTAGGCAAACTCTGGCGTTTGTCAAAAAAAATGATGCCCCGCTTGCGTGGCGCTCCCCCGCAGGCGGGGTTTAATCTTGGCAATCAGGAACCATCGTGACGGACGCGGATTGTCAGACATGGAAAGGTGTATTTGCCATGTCCACAACAGAAGAGTGCCGCGAGAACGCCGCCGAATGCGAGCGGATGGCCGGGCTAAGCCACGATCCGAAAGAACGGGCGACTTGGTTACAAATGGCAGCCCATTGGCTCTGGCTCATCCCCCAATCGAAGCGGAGTACCGGCCGGGCTTAATCGGAAGCTCAGCTTTAGCTTTTGAGCGAGCAGCCGCCTGCGCGCGCGGTATTCGTGATTTGGTAGTGTCTAAGTTTAAAATTTTACGTCAGATGGAACCCAGCCATGTTAGGCTGGGAAAATGGGCGATTATGACGAACTGCTTGAATGGTGCCGGGTCCGGCGCGCCATCCTGCTTGATGATCTAAAGCCCTTAGAATCAGGTCAATCAAAACTTGGCGAGAACAATGGTAGCGGTTGGCGTGATGTGACACCGGATTGGATCAAGACGACAAGGGCTAGAATTGCCGACCTAGACCGGCTCATCGCGGCTTACGAGCAACGCAATTCGCAGAGGCCCCAAACGCGAGAAACGTCCCCGCCGACGTAATCGGCAATGCAGCCCCCATCATCTGGATCGCGGCAGCGGAACGCGCACAGACCATCGTCGCCACCCAGACCCCGACTCCGACTGGCCCGCCCTGGTACGGCCGGAAAGGCCGCGCTTGCAGAGTTCACTACCCACAGATCGTTGATATGAGCGGTGGCAAGATTATCCCGGTGTGGAGGATCGGTGGCTAATCGGCACAAAATAACAGCGCTCGTACTCCTCGCGCGAGACCGGCTTCTCATCCCAGAAATATTCGATGGCCGAGCCGGCAGCGCAACGAGCCGAATAATAAACCGGGTGCGAGGCCCGATCTGCGAATGTCTCACCTTGACGCCAGTTCGATTGCGGATCACCGGGCATGGGTTTTCTCCTGTCGCGAAAGAACGGCGGCCGACGTGGATTTGTTCCGGCCGGAACCCATGCGGCGAAGAAACGTTATCTCCCCAAGTGCAACGAAGCGGTGTTGAAGCGTGAACTGCAAGTAGCGCTCGGCCGAAGCGAGGGCCTAAATCGCACCGTAGGTGCGCCCCTCAGCCGTTTCAAATGTACGCCGGGATGATTTGCTTGCGGCGAGCTTCCTGGCGAAAGCGCAAAAGGGCTCGGCTCATCGCCGGGCTCTTTTGTCATGGTCAATCGCAATAGGTAGGCAGAAAAGGACCGCGCGAAGACAGGCTAACAAACATCGGCGCTGCTAACACTCCGATATTGAGAGGTTCACGGGGAGACTCTACATTGGGGAAGATCTCCCATCGGGAGACCTCCTGTCTGCGCCCAATCCGTGGCCTCGCACCACGAGGACTGGTCGGCACGGCCGTGACGAACCGGACGCCCAGTGGCGGCCCGGACGTTCAGTTATTGCCCGGTGCAACGGAGAGCGTCCGCCCGACACGGGTATGGTGCGCTGCGGTAGGGTTTGTAGCGGCTGGGACAGGCATCCTGATATCGAGCAAGCGACAGGGCCGGATATAGTTGTGTGTACCGAAAACCTAAACCCGCGCATAGTGGTGATGAAGACCGCCAAGAATTGCACGCGAAACGATGCGTCCGTCCCACTGAACTGAACGCGAGACTGGCGGATCCTTGTCCAACGATCGATGTGTTCTCACTTCGTTGTATCGCGTATGTCACAGCGGATCACACTTCTTGAGCTATCGTAGTCCGTCATTTCCGATGAGGGGCCAGTCGAAACAACGCGGTTTCGGCCGTCCATCTTGGCCTTGTAAAGTGCCATATCGGCACGTCTGAGCAGGCGATCAATCGTGTCGCCAGGCGCCCATTGACTCACGCCAAAGCTACAAGTCAGAGAGAGCGTTTGTCCTTTTGATGTCACCTTCAATTCCTGAAGGCCACGTCGCATACGATCTGCCATTTCGACTGCGGCGGCCAGATCCCTGCCTTCGAGTAGCATCGCAAATTCCTCACCTCCCAGCCGGCCCACAGTTGCATTTTCTGTTTGCAACTCGCTGGCCAGCGCCCGAAGAGCATCATCACCTCCGCCGTGACCGTAGGTATCATTGATCCGCTTGAAATGATCGACATCGATCATCACTGCAGACAGAGTGTTACCGCCGTTTGCCCGCGCGCATATTTCTTGGGCGTTCGCAAAGTATGCACGCCTGTTCAGCACGCCGGTCAGAAAGTCGGTCGTCGCGTGGCGATGTAGTTCTCGCTGCATGGAGACGACGCGATCCGCCGCCCTCAGCCGCGCGACAAGCTCCTCGGCGATCGGTGGCTTGCGAATGAAATCGTCCGCGCCGCTATCGAGAGCCTTGATCAGATTGCCTTTATCCTCGGTCGACGACATCAAGACGATATAGAGTGGGCGGCCGGTAGCAGCGAGCAAGCGGGTCTTTCCGCACAGCTCCGATCCGGACATCGAAAGAAGTTGTGAGCTGGTGATCAGCACATCGATGCACTGATCGGATTTGATGTAGTCCAAAGCCTCCGCGCCGTCGCTGAACGGCACAACCTCATGATTGTGCGACTCAAGCAGATGGGTCAGGCACTTCGCTACCGTGCGACTTGGATCGACGACCGCAACGCGCATTGTCTGAGCCCCCCGAAGGCCTATCGATCCATCTACACGGATGGGGCATAAGCCAGCCTTAAGGATTGGCTCGAAAATCCAGCAATCCGGTTTGCGCTAAACGCGCGTGCACGAAGATCGCGAGAAATTCACTAAAATTGTAATCATTTTGGTTCAAGAACGTGCGCCAGGGTCTCACATAGAGGCGCTCTATCGCCGTCCGAGCACCACGAAGCCCGAGCCCAGCCCCAAGATCTACCCGTATCTGCTGCGCGGCATGGAGATCGTGCGGCGGAACCAGGTGTGGGCGATGGACATCTGTCGTCGTGAAGGGCCCAGAGCCGGCGCATTGGCACCTATTGCTTTCAATTTTAGCAAATTTTTCAACGAGATTGCAGCAAGCTCTTGTTAGGTTTCAGATCTGATTTGACCAACGGGGTGCACAATCATGAAAACTGTTCTCGCGCGTTTTCTTAGTGACGAATCGGGTGCCACGGCCATCGAATACGGGCTTATCGCTGCCGGCATCTCTGTCGCGATCATCGCGGTCGTTCAGGGGCTCGGCTCGAAGCTGAATACGACCTTCACGTCGGTGCAGACCGCGTTGAAGTAATCACGGTCGCGCAGCGCCAGAGCTAAATGTCTTAGTAAGGCTATCCTCTGACGGAAAGCCCGGCTGCTATGGCGGCCGGGCATTTCATTTTTCGTGTGCTTCAGTGGCGCGAAAATGCATCGGCCGTTCGTTCCCTCAAGCAACCGGAACAATTGAATGGAATTCGGAAAGCGATTTTCGATGCACAACAAAAGACCCGTTCGGACGATCCAGCGTAACTGTGAAAAGTGCTTCGGAACGGGTCACATCAGCTGTTGGGCCAAAAGACCGAGTTCGACTTGCAGCGAAAACGGTTTCCGTTTGATCAAGGGTGCCTCCGCCAAGTGCGTCCGGTGGAAAACCGGACATGCGTACAGCATTACTCCACTCGCGAGGATTCGTGATCTGCCGTGCCCGAGAAATGCTCGACCGGAGCGAGCGTGACCGAGCCTGATCATCGCAAACAGTTCACCACCTACCACCCCCTGTCGCCGTCCCCTATTATGGCCTGCCAGATCAAAAATTGAGTGAGATCAGTACGGTAGCTCGACCAGTCTTCTGCTGCACAATCATCCCTCCGGCGACCCGACGCCGTCGCGCGCCGACATCCAGATGACGCAGGCGATCATCGATGTCGCCAAGCCGCTCGGCATCTCGGTGCACGATCACCTGATCGTCGGCAAGGAAGGGCACGCGAGCTTCAAGGGGCTGAAATTGATTTAAGTGCGCGAGTGAGTTCGTGGGGACGTCGCGATAATTACTTGATCAAGAAATTCTCTTTCTTGAGCTTCGTGCCCTTCATTTCCTCACGCATCCAAACCGGCGTGGCGCCGCGCCCGGACCACTTGAGGCTCGGATCCTTCTTGCTGCGATACTTCGCCGCCACCTTTCGGCCTTTGAGGGACGTGCCGCGCTTGGTCTTGACCGCCCGCCCGTTCGACTTGCCACCGGACAGTTTGGCGAGCTGGCCCTCCAGTTCCACCGCTTTTCGATTGAGAACGACACCGATCTCATCGCGAAGTTTCAGCAATGCGTCGACGGACATTGAAGCCAGATTGCGCTGGGCCATAGTGGGCTCCTAAGAATGGAAGGTCCGCGCGGTTTGATCCTTCTTCAGACGGAAGGCAAGCACGCGTAAGTGGTACGAATGCCACGTGCTTACTTTCTGGTATATTGACCAGGTATCTCGGCGACACCGCGATAAGGTGCCATTACCGAGCAGAAAGGTTCTATATACATTTGATCCGGAACATTCCCGGCAAATGTGGAGCAGATAATCCCGGTTATGGATTAGAACCGTCGACTTTCGGACGATTATACCGCCGGATAAACCTGCTATTTCATCAGCAGCATCGGATCGGTCGAAGGCGGGATGCGCTCCCATGTGCTGGCGTCGCTCTCGGAGAACCGCCAGGTGCCGGCACGGCCGATCAGCATCAGTTCGTTCGCCTCGAGCCGCCAGGTCGCGAGCCCGATCCCGGCAACGACCGGGACGCAGCCGGGCTTCACCACGATCTTGTAGATGTCTTCGCCCGCGGTCTCCTTCGACAGCGTGATCTTGCAGAGCGGCTTGTCGATTTCCTGCAGCAGCGTCCAGTCGCCGAACACGTTTTCCGGCGTCACCGTGGTGGCGCGGATCGCCGCCTGGCTGCGCAGGAAATAGAGCCCTTCGCCCTTGCGTTCGGCCTCGTACATGCCGCTCTCGACCTCGGCGAAATCGAGCACCATCGACACCCTTGCCGTCGAGCAGCCGCACATTGTCGTTCGGACCCATGGCCCACACCGCCACGTCCTTGAGCGACGGGAACGCCGTGCAGGGCGGATCGAAGTCGAGCTTCAGCCCGCCCGTCGACCGCCTCGGCCTTGAAGGCGACCGCGCAGAGCTTGTCCTTGGCGGCGTTGGATATCTCCCAGGCGCCGATCATCGCCTTGCCGGCATCGGTCAGCGTCGGCGGCGGTGGCGGTGGCGTCTGCGCATGTGCGTGGCCGATGAGGGCGCAGGCGAACAGCGCAATGCTTGCGCTGCGCAACACAGTGCGGATGGCGGTTTTCGACATCGCGCGATTGCTAGCCGCCAGGGGTGCTCCAATCATGGCAAAGCGACCGTCAGACGCGCTTTTTCGGCGGCCACGGCGTCTCCGGGACCGGCGTGAGCGGCGGCTTGCCGGCCGCCCAGGCGGTGAGGTTGTCGACCACGAGCTGGTCCATCTTGTCGCGGGTCGCGACCGAGGCCGAGCCGAGATGCGGAAACAGCACGACGTGCTCCATCGCGATCAATTCGGCCGGCACCTGCGGCTCCTTGGCGAACACGTCGAGGCCGGCGCTCAGGATGGTCTTGTCCTGCAGCGCCTTGATCAGCGCCTGCTCGTCGACCACCGAGCCGCGCGCCATGTTGATCAGGATGCCCTGCGGCCCGAGCGCCTTGAGCACCTCGGCGTTGATCAGGTTTTTGGTCTCGGCGCCGCCCGGCGTGATGACGAGCAGCACGTCGACATCGCGCGCCATGTCCAGCAGGTTCGGATAGTGGCGATACGACACGCCCGCCGCCGGCCGGCGCGAGTGATAGACCACCGGCACCTGCATGGCCTCGA
Organism: uncultured Alphaproteobacteria bacterium; assembly: GCA_963749815.1. Taxonomy (GTDB): domain Bacteria; phylum Pseudomonadota; class Alphaproteobacteria; order Rhizobiales; family Xanthobacteraceae; genus VAZQ01. Next base: position 14,699 of record CAVVON010000039.1, read on the forward strand.
GCCGGCGCGCGATCGCCTGGCCGATGCGGCCCATGCCGACGAGGCCGACGGTGCGGTCGCGCAAAGTCGCCGTCGAGAGCGGATAGCCTTTCTCCAGCCACTTGCCGGCGCGCAGGTAGCGCTCCGCCTGCGGAAATTCGCGCACGGTGCAGAGCAGCAGGCCGAGCGCGGTGTCGGCCACCTCCTCGGTCAGCACGTCCGGCGTGTTGCAAACGGTAATGCCGTGCGCGCCCGCCCACTGCGCGTCGACATGATCGTAGCCGACGCCGAACGACGACACGATCTCGAGCTTCGGGAACCGCGCCATGAAGCCGCCGTCGATGCGCTCGGGCGTGGCCGCGACCGCAAAGCCGCGCACCCGCGGCGCGGTCTCGGCGAAGAACTTCTCGCGATCTTTCACGTCCGAGAACCGGCTGAGATTGAACGCGGGCGTGAGCCCGTTGACCATGACCGGCTTCGGCGGCCCGATCAGCAGCACGTCGATCTTTTCATTCGCCATATGGACTTTTCCAGCTCACCCGACAATCCAATCCCATTCTATACCAGCATCGTCACCGGCTGCTCGACGAAGCCCCTGAATGCCGCCAGCAGCTCGGCGCCGAGCGCGCCGTCGACCACGCGGTGATCGCACGACAGCGTCACCGTCATGACGCTGGCGAAGGCGACGCCGCCGTCGGCGCGCTCGACCGCCTGCCGCCGCGCCGCGCCGACCGCCAGAATGGTCGCCTGCGGCGGATTGATGATGGCGGAGAACTCGCGCACGCCGTACATGCCGAGATTGGAGATCGCGGACGCGCCGCCCTGATATTCGCCGGGCTTGAGCTTGCGCTCCTTGGCGCGCGCCGCCAGTTCGCGCATCTCGGCCGAGATCGCCGACAGCGTTTTCGTCTCCGCCTGCCGGATCACCGGCGTGATCAGCCCGCCCTCGATCGCGACCGCGATGCCGATGTCGGAATGGGTGAAGCGCAGGATGCGGTCCTCGGCCCACACCGCATTGGCGGCCGGGACCCGCTGCAGCGCCGCGGCCCAGGCCTTGATGATGAGATCGTTGACCGAAAGCTTGAACGCCGGTTCGCCATCCCTGGCCTTCGGCGCGCCTGCATTGGCCTCCTCGCGCAGCTTGAGCAGCAGGCCGATCTCCACATCGGCCGTCAGGTAGAAATGCGGGATGGTCTGCTTGGCCTGGATGAGCCGGGCGGCGATGGTCCTGCGCATGCCGTCGAGCGGCACTTCTTCGTAAGGCGTGTCGCGGTAGAGCGCCTTGACCTCGGCGGCACTCGGGCCAGCGATTGCGGCAGCGGCCGGTGCGCGCGGCGTGCTCGCGCGGGCGGCTTCGACATCGTGCGCGACGATGCGCCCATGCGCGCCGGAGCCGCGCAGGCGCGCCAGATCGATCCCGCCTTCCACCGCCAGCCGCCGCGCCAGCGGCGTCACCACGGCGCCGCCCGGCAGCCGCGCCGGGCCGTAATTGCGCGCGGGCGTGCGCACCTCGAAGAACGGGTCGAGCGGGATCGGCCCTGCCGCGGGCGCCGGCGGCGGCACGGCGATCGACGCATGCGCGGCCATGCCGGCCATGCGCCGCGCCAGCGGCGACGGCTGTGGTGCGGCGGCCGGTTGAGCGGCGGCGGCCGCCTTCGGCGCAGCGCTCGCCGCGCCGCCATCCGCGATCACCGCCACCACCGCGCCGACCGGCGCCACCGCTCCGGCCGAAACGCGGATCTCCGCCAGCACGCCGGTCGTCGTCGACGGCACCTCCATCGAGACCTTGTCGGTCTCGATCTCGAACAGGTTGTCGCCGGGCTTGACCGCATCGCCCGCCGACTTGAACCATTTGGTGATCTTGCCCTCGGCGACGGTCTCGCCGAGCTGCGGCATCAGGACGTCCATCGTTGCCCCCGACGCGACGTCACTTGAATCGTTCCCAGATCACGAAATAGCCGGTACCTGGCGGATTGAGGATCAGCCGGTCGCCTTCGACGCGAAATGTGCGGACCAGGTCGTGCATGTCGCTCGGCTGCACGCTGCCGAGCCGGTGATGCGTCACGGTGCGGGCGCGCTCGTCGACCGAATAGGTGCCGAAATAGCCGATATACTCGTCGAGCGCGTTGAACGCCTCCTCGAGCGTCGGCTTGGCGCCGGCCTTGGTGCGCTGCTTGTCGGGCATGACGTGCACGGCCATCTCGCCGTGCGGACCGTAATAGATCATGCCCTTCGCATTGGCGCCGCGGCCCGGCCGCGGCTTGCCGTCGAGCGTCGCGCCGACATAGCGCCAGGCGCCCATGATCTCGCGGGCACCCTCGCCTTTGAGTTGCTCGTTCACCAGGTCACCGAGATGTATTGCGTTTCCAGAAATTCCATCAGGCCCTCGTGCGCGCCTTCGCGGCCGAGGCCGGACTGCTTGGTGCCGCCGAACGGCGCGGCCGGATCGGAGACGAGGCCGCGGTTGAGCCCGATCATGCCGAAGTCGAGCTTTTCGGACACGCGCATGCCGCGGCTCATGTCCTTGGTGTAGAGATACGCGACCAGGCCGTATTCGGTGTCGTTGGCGCGCTTGATCACCTCGTCTTCGGACTTGAAGGTCTGGATCGACGCGACCGGGCCGAAAATCTCCTCGTTCAGCATCTTGGCGTCGTCGGACACATTCGTGAGCACGGTCGCCGGATAGAAGAAGCCCGGCCCGCCGGGCGTCTTGCCGCCGGTCAGCACCTTGGCGCCCTTCTTGACCGCGTCGTCGACCAGTTCGATCACCTTGTCGCGGCCGTCCTTGTTGACCAGCGGGCCGAGCGCCACGCCGTCGTCGAGGCCGTTGCCCATTTTCAAGCCGCCCATCTTGTCGGTGAGCTTTTTCGCAAACTCGTCGTGCACCTTCTCGTGCACGTAGAAGCGGTTGGCCGCCGTGCAGGCCTCGCCCATGTTGCGCATCTTGGCGATCATCGCGCCTTCGATGGCCGCATCGATGTCGGCGTCATCGAACACGATGAATGGCGCGTTGCCGCCGAGCTCCATCGCGGGCTTGAGGATGTTGTCGGCGGCCTCGTGCAGCAGCTTGCGGCCGACCTCGGTCGAGCCGGTGAACGACACGACGCGCACGCGCGGGTCGTGCAGCATCGCGCTCACCACCTTGCCGGACGAGCGCGACGGGATGACGTTGACGACGCCGTCCGGCACGCCGGCTTCCTGCAGGATCGGCATCAGCGCCAGCATGGTGAGCGGCGTGTCGGACGCAGGCTTGAGCACCACCGGGCAGCCGGCGGCGAGCGCCGGGCCGATCTTGCGGGTCGCCATCGCGGCCGGAAAATTCCACGGCGTCACCAGCACGGCGATGCCGGCGGGCTTGTGCTGCGCGAGGATGCGCGCGCCCGAGGACGGCGCGCGCGACACCTGGCCGATATTGCGCACGGCTTCCTCGGCGTACCAGCGGAAGAACTCGGCCGCATAGGCGACCTCGCCGCGCGAGTCGGACAGCGCCTTGCCGTTCTCGATGGTGATCAGCTTGGCGAGCCGCTCGGCGTCGCGCATGATCAGCTCGAAGGCCTTGCGCAGAATCTCGGCGCGCTCGCGCGGCTTCCTGCCGGCCCAGCCCTCGAAGGCGGCGTCGGCGGCATCGACCGCCGCCTTGGCATCCTCGACGGTCGCGCTCGCCACCGAGGCGATCTTGTTCTCGGTCGCCGGATCGATCACGTCGAAGCGGCCGCCGTCGGATGACTTGCGCCATTTGCCGCCGATCCAGAGATCGGTCGGCACGTTGGCGAGGAGGTTGTCGTAGCGTGAACTCATGGCGTGACCTCTCATCTTGTGTCCCGGGCGCGGCGCGTCACGAAGTGATGCGCCGCAGAACCGGGACCCAGTTCTTCTCCATCCGCCTGGGTCCCGGATCAGCGATGCAGCGCTCGCGCGCCGAGCGTCCGGGACGACGCGGCATCAGCTCTCCATCGACCGCTTCACCCGCTCGACGATCCGGTCGACCGTCGGCAGCGCGATATCCTCCAGGATGTCGGCGGCCGGCAGCGGAATATGCGGCGTGGTGATCCGCACCGGCGGGCCGTCGAGATCGTAGAACGCCTCGTCGGCCACGATCGACACGATTTCGGCGCCCCAGCCGCACAGCCGCGGATTTTCCTCGACCGTGAACAGCCGATGCGTGCGCGCGACCGAGCCGAGGATGGTCTGCGTGTCGAGCGGGACGAGCGAGCGCACATCGACAACTTCGCAGTCGATGCCGTGTTCCGCCTTGAGCTTCTCGGCGGCCGCGAGCGCGCGCGGCACCATCAGCGCCAGCGCCAGGATGGTGGCGTCCTTGCCCGGCCGCACGATCGAGGCGGTGCCGAGCGTGTCGACGATCTCGCCGTCCGGCACCTCGCCCTTGGTCGCGTAGAGCGACTTGTGCTCGAAGAAGATCACCGGATCGGGATCGCGCACCGCGGCCGCCATCAGGCCGATGACATCGCGCGGGGTCGAGGGCGCCACCACTTTCAGCCCCGGGATCATCATCGCCCAGTTCTCGACGCTCTGGCTGTGCTGCGCGCCGAAGCGGGAGCCCGCGCCGTTGCCGGTGCGCACCACCAGCGGGCACTTGAGCTGGCCGTTCGACATGTAGCGGCTCTTCGGGAACTCGTTGGCGATGTAGTCGAAGCAGACCGCGAAGAAATCCGAGAACATGATCTCGGCGATCGGCTTCAGGCCGGTCATCGCCGCGCCCATGGCGGCGCCCAGGATCGCCTGCTCGGAGATCGGCGTGTCGCGCACGCGCAGCGGCCCGAACTGCTCGTAGAGCCCGACCGTGGCCTTGAACACGCCGCCGGCCTTGCCGACGTCCTCGCCGAGGAACACCACGTCGGGATCGCGCGCCATCTCCTGCGCGATGCCGCGGGCGACGGCATCTCGATAGGTCAGTTCCGCCATGCCCAGCCTCCATCGGCATAGACATCGGTGGTGAGGAGATCGAGCGGCGGCATCGGCGCCGCCTTGCAGGCCTCGGTCGCCTCGTCGACCACGCGCTTCACGTCGGTCTCGATCTTGGCGATGACATCCTCGCCACGCCGAATTGCTGGAGCCGCTCGCGATAGATCTTGATCGGATCGCGCTCCTTCCACTTTTCCAGTTCGCCCTCCGGCCGGTATTTCGCCGGATCGGCGCGCGAATGGCCGCTGTGGCGATAGGTCATGCACTCGATCAGCGACGGCCCGCCGCCGGCGCGCGCCTTCTCGTAGGCCTCGCGCGCGGCGCGATAGACCACGTCGGCGTCGTTGCCGTCGATCACGATGCGCGGCAGGCCGTAGGCCGACGCGCGGTCGGCGGCCGGATGCTCGACCGCGGTCACGTCGCCGATCGGCGTGTATTCCATGTAGAGATTGTTCTCGCACACGAAGATCACCGGCAGCTTCCAGATCGCGGCGAAATTGAGCGCCTCGTGGAACGCGCCGATATTGGTGGTGCCGTCGCCGAAGAAGCAGACGGAGACGTCCTTGTCGCCCTTGTACTGCGCGCGCCAGGCGGCGCCGCAGGCAATCGGAAGATGCGCGCCGATGATCGCGTAGGAGCCCATCACGCCGTGCTCGGCCGAGGTGAGATGCATCGAGCCGCCCTTGCCGCGCATCAGGCCGTTGTCGCGCTGCATCAGCTCGCCCAGCACCTTCTCGACCGGGACGCCGCGGGCGAGCGTGTGGGCGTGGCCGCGATAGGTGCAGAACGACAGGTCGCCGGGCTTCATGGCGGCGGCAAAGCCGGTCGCGACGGCCTCCTGCCCGAGCGACAGGTGGCTGGTGCCCTTCACCAGGTTCTGCAGGAACAGGTCGAAGGCGCGCTGCTCGGCTTCCCGCAGTTCGAACTGCATACGGTACATCCGCAGCCGCATGTCCTCGCCGATGTCGTCATTGATGCCCGAAAGAGGCCCGTTGGACGCGCGCACTGGCTTCTTGCTCATTCTTGGAACCTCGGAGGGCCCTTGGGGGGTGGCGGCAGGGCGCGGCCGGAGGGCAAATTAGCCTTAGTCTTGAAGGGGAAGCAACGGCGCAAAGCGACGGGATTCAGCCCATCGCGAACCCTTCCTCACCCCCGCCCGCGGATGCGCTCGCGGTGCAGGATATAGAGCCCCGACGCGATCACGATCGAGGCGCCCGCAATGGTCCAGCGGTTCGGCACGTCGCCGAACACCAGGAAACCGAGAATGATGACCCAGAGTAGCTCGGTGTAGATGAACGGCGACAGCAACGCCGCCGGCGCCAGCCGGTGCCCGGCGATCAGCAGATAGTGGCCGAAGCTCCCGAGCGCGCCGGCCGCCACCATCAGCGCGATGATCAGCGGCTCGGTCGGCGTCTCCCAGACGAACCAAACCGCCGGCGTCATCGCGGCCGCGCCCACCAGGTTCGAGTAGAACAGCGTGGTCTCGTTCGAATCGGTGCGGGCGAGGATGCGGGTGGTGATCGAATAGATCGCGTAGCACATCGCCGCCGACAGCGAGAGCAACGCCGCCGGGTGGATGCCGCCGGCGCCCGGCCGCGTCACCAGCAGCACGCCGACGAAACCGACACAGATCGCGGTCCAGCGCCGCCAGCGCACCCATTCGCCCAGGATCGGCCCGGACAGCGCCGCCACGAAGAACGGCGTCGAGAACACGATCGACACCGCCTGATCGAGTTGCAGATAGCGCACCGCCGTGAAATTCCCGAGCGTCGATCCGAGCAGCAGCACCGAACGGAACACCTGCAAGCCTGGACGAGTCGTCCGCAACAGACCTGGCGTAGTCCACGGATTTGACACGATGAGCGGCAACAGAAACGCCCCGGCGTAGCGCGCCCACACCACCTGGACCGTGCTCATGTGGAGATTGAGGTATTTCGCCGTGGTATCGAGCAGGCTGAAGCACGCCACCGCCCCGCACATCAGTGCGATGCCGGTGAGCCGCTGGCGGCGCTCGTGGGAGGCGTCTGGCATGATGGTGGAATCGGTCCAACAGGATCGGCGACCATAGGCAATTGCGAGGAGCAGGCACAATGCGCGCGATCGTCCGCGCCGCTCTGATTGCGGCAACGCTGCTGCCGTTTCCCGGCATGGCTCAGGCGGCCGAGATCCGCGTGCTGGCGGTGCAGGCACTCGAAACGCCGCTGCGGGCGCTGGCGGCGGAATTCGCCAAGGACAGCGGCCATCAGACTCGCGCTGACGATCGACACGCCCGACAACGTCATGCAGAAGATCCAGGCCAACGAGGTGCATGACGTGACGATCGTCTCCGAGCCGGCGATGGACCGGCTCGACAAGGAAGGCGTCGTCAATCCGGAAAGCCGCGTGCGGCTCGCCAAGTCTGGCGCTCCGGACGCCGAGACCTACGAGGCGGCGCTGATGTCGGATGGTGCGGCGGTGGAGGCCTCACGCGCGTTCATCAACTTTCCTCGCCGGCGAGGATGCGCGCGCCAAATGGGCCGCCGCCGGGTTCGAGCCGCTCGGGGATCGGTAGAGCTCCAACTCGCTCTCTCCGTTCGTGCCCGCGAAGGCGGGCACCCAGGCTTTCTTGCGTGCGCTTCGCGCGCTGGGTCCCCGCCTTCGCGGGGACGAACGGAAGAAGCAATTCTCGGCGACCGTCACTCCCGCATCGCCTCCTCGCGCTTGGCGCGCAAGCGTCGGCAGCGCGATCACCACCAGCATCACCACCGACGCGATCAGGAACGTGCAGGAGATCCAGCGCGTGAAGAACACCGAAGGATCGCCGAACGACAGCATCATCGCGCGGCGCAAATTCTCTTCCATCATCGGCCCGAGAATGAATCCGAGCACCATCGGCGCCGGCTCGCAGTCGAGTTTGAGCAGCACGTAGGCCACGGCCGAGAGCGCGGCGAGCGCGTAGACGTCGAAGATCTTGCTGTCGACGGTGAAGACGCCGATGCAGCAGAACACGAAGATCGCCGGGAACAGCAGCCGGTACGGCACCGCCAGCAGCCTGATCCACAGCCCCACCAGCGGCAGGTTCAGCACCAGCAGCATCAGGTTGCCGATCCACATGCTCGCGATCAGCCCCCAGAACAGCGCCGGCCGCTCGGTCATGACCTGCGGGCCGGGCTGGATACCCTGGATCATCAGTGCGCCGATCATCAGCGCCATGGTCGGGTTCGACGGAATGCCCAACGTCAGCATCGGGATGAACGAGGTCTGCGCGCCGGCATTGTTGGCGCTCTCCGGCGCCGCCACGCCGCGGATGTCGCCCTCGCCGAACATGCGCGGCGGCTTGGCGATCTTCTTCTCGAACATGTAGGCCGCGAACGAGGCAAGCAGCGCACCGCCGCCCGGCAGGATGCCGAGCACCGAGCCCAAGGTCGTGCCGCGCATGATCGACCAGAACGAGGTGCGCAGGTCCGCAAGCGTCGGCAGCACGCTGCCGATGCGCGAGGTGAACACCTCCTGCTTCTCCTTGTGCTCCAGGTTGAACATCACGTCGGCGATGCCGAAGAACGCCATCGCGAGCGCGACGAAACCGATGCCGTCCGCCAGCTCCGGCTGGCCGAAGGCGAACCGGATGGTACCGGAATTGACGTCGGTGCCGACCAGCCCGAGCAGGATGCCGAAGCACACCATCGCGATCGCCTTGATCAGCGAGCCGCGCGCCAGCACCACCGACGCGATCAGGCCGAACACCATCAGCGAGAAATAATCGGGTGGCTTGAACTCGAGTGCGACCTCGGCGAGCGGCGGCGCGAAGAAGGCGATCACGAAGGTCGCGATGCAGCCGGCGATGAACGAGCCGATCGCCGCGATGCCGAGCGCAGGCCCGGCGCGGCCGCGGCGCGCCATCTGGTAGCCGTCGAGCGTCGTGACGACCGAGGACGACTCGCCCGGGATGTTGACCAGGATGGCGGTGGTCGAGCCGCCGTACTGGGCGCCGTAGTAGATGCCGGCCAGCATGATCAGCGCCGGCGCCGGCCCGAGCCCGAACGTGAAGGGCAGCAGCATCGCCACCGTCGCGACCGGCCCGATCCCCGGCAGCACGCCGACCAGCGTGCCGAGGAAGCAGCCGATGAAGCAGTAGAGCAGGTTGTGCCAGGTCAGCGCGATGCCGAGGCCGAAGGCGAGATTGGACAGCGTCTCCATAAGGCCTCAGGACTCCGGCCAGAGCGGCAGCGGCAGGCCGAGCAGCCAGACGAATACCGCAACCGAGAACAGCACCATGACGGCCGCGAGCGCGACGTTCTCCAAAGGGCGCACGTCGCGCGCCGCGTAGGCGCCGGTCAACACCAGTACCGCCACCGCCGCGATCAGGCCGAGCCACTTCAGCGCGATGCCGAACAGCACGATGGCGGCGAGCGAGACCCCGAGCGGGCGGGCGTAGAACGGCGGCACCGGTTCGCCGTCCACGATCAGGCCGCGCAACGCGATGATAGCACCGAGGATGCCAAGGAGCGCGCCGACCAGGATCGGGAACATCGCCGGCCCCATGCGATGCATGTCGCCGACGCGATACTGCGAGGCCAGCAGGATGAAGCCTGCGCCGACGGCCACGAAAAACAGCCCGGCCCAGAAATCCTTCGGCGAACGGATGCGCATGGGTCAGCGCAACGCAGCCGAGCGACCCGCCCTCATCCTGAGGAGCCCGCGTAGCGGGCGTCTCGAAGGATGGGGAGGCCCCACGCTTCGAGACGCGCACTTCGTGCGCTCCTCAGCATGAGGCCGATCTACGTTTTGCATCGTCTACAGCTCAATCCGGCTTGATGTTCGCCTTGTCGACGATGACCTTGAAGCGCGCGGCCGCTTCCCTCGTCCGCGCGCTGAGTTCGGCGGGCGTCGAGGGGATGGTTTCCACGCCGCCGCCGGCGAAGCGCTCCTTGACGTCCGGCATGTTGAGGATCTTCACGATCTCGGCATTGAGCTTGTCGACGATCGCCGGCGGCGTGCCCTTGGGTGCAAAGAGCGCGGTCCAGTTCGAGGCATCGACGTCCTTGACGCCCTCGTCCTGCAAGGTCGGCCATTCCGGATTGAACGGCGAGCGCTTCGCCGACGCCACCGCCAGCACGCGCACGCGGCCGGATTTGACGTGCGGCCCGGCCGAGGAGCTCGCCAGCACGCCGAATGGCACCTCGCCGCCCGCGAGCGCGGCGGCGGCCGGCGCACCGCCCTTGTAGGGGATGTGCTGGAACTTGGTGCCGGTGTTGAGCGCCGTCCATTCGATCACGATCTGGTTGACGCTGCCGTTGCCCGGCGTCGACACCGACAGCCGGCCCGGCTGGGCCTTCGCGCCCGCGATCGCATCGGCCACCGTCTTGTACGGTGTAGCGGCATTGGCGGCGAGCACCATCGGCGCGTCGCTCACCTGCGCGATCGGCACGAAGTCGCGCTCGACGTCGTAGGGCATGTCCTTGAACAGCGCCGGATTGATCGCGATGTCGCCGACCGTCGCCATCACCAGCGTGTAGCCGTCGGGCGCAGCCTTGGCCGCCGCCGTCATGGCGATGAAGGCGTTGCCGCCGGGCCGGTTCTCGACCACCACCTGCTGGCCCCAGGCCTCGGTGAGCTTGGCGCCGACGATGCGCGCCGCGATGTCGGCGATGCCGCCGGGCGCGTACGGGATCAGAATGTGGATCGGCTTGCTGGGATAGGTTTGCGCCCACGCGCCGGGCGACAGAAGCAGAGCGACAGCGGCAACGGGAGCGGCGATCCAGCGCATCACATCCTCCTACCAGCGGCCCCGAGGCCGGCTTCGGCGAGGGCACTAAGGTGCATGACGGAGCGCCCCGCTGGCAAGACGCGCGGACGACGCACCCCTCACACATCCCGCACGATGGCGCTTTCGTGCCAGCGCCGCAGCAGCAGGTGCGACAGCAGCGACAATGCGAAGAAGATCACCACGCCCGCGACCGACAGCAGCAGCAGGGCCGCGAACATGCGCGGGATGTTCAGCCGGTAGCCGGACTCGGCGATCCGGTAGGCGAGGCCGGAACCGGCGCCCGCCGAGCCGGCCGCGATCTCCGCCACCACCGCGCCGATCAGCGACAGCCCGCCCGCGATCTTCAGCCCGCCCAGGATATAAGGCAGCGCCGCCGGCAGCTTGAGCTGCCACAGCACCTGCCAGCGCGAGGCGCCGTACAGGCGAAACAGGTCGGCGAGGTTGTGGTCGACCGAGTTCAGCCCGAGCGTGGTGTTGGCGAGCACCGGGAAGAACGCCACGATCCAGGCGCAGGCCAGCACCGCCCCCTGCTGCGGCAGATAGATCAGCAGGAGCGGCGCAATCGCCACGATCGGCGTCACCTGCAGGATCACCGCATAGGGATAGAGCGAGTATTCGAGGATGCGGAACTGATTGAAGATGACGGCGAGCCCCACCCCGCCGACGAGCGCGAGCAGGAACCCCTGCAGCGTGGTGACGAGCGTGACCCAGAGCGACGCCGACAAGATCGACCAGTCGGCGATCAGCGTGCCGAACACCAGCCGCGGGCCGGGCAGCACGTAAGGCTGGATATCGTTGACGCGCACGACGAAGTCCCACGCCAGCACGGTCAGCGCCAGCACCCCGACCGGCAGCAGCACGCGCAGCAGGCGGTCGGTGGGCCGGCGGCTGCCGGCGTCGTCCGGCGGGATGGCGCGGCGTCCGCTCATCCGCCCTCCCCGGCCTGCATCGCCTCCACCAGCGCCTCGGACGTGCGCCGGCACAGCGCCGCATAGGCGGCCGAGGTGCGGAAGCGCTCGTCGCGCGGATAGGGCGCGTCGATCGCCAACTCGGTGAAGACGCGGCCGGGCCGCGAGGTCATCACCACGATGCGCTGCGACAGATAGACCGACTCGAACACCGAATGGGTGACGAACACCACGGTCTTGCCGAGCGTCTGCCAGAGCGCCAGCAGATCGTTGTTGAGCTTGAAGCGCGTGATCTCGTCGAGCGCGGCGAACGGCTCGTCCATCAGCAGCAGGCCCGGCTCGGTGACCAGCGCACGCGCGATCGAGACGCGCATCTTCATGCCGCCGGAGAGTTCGCGCGGATAGCTTTCGGCGAAGCCGTCGAGGCCGACGCGCTGGAGCGCGGCCCCGATGCGGGCGTCCGCGTCGGCCGGGAGCCCCTTGAGCTTGAGCGGCAGGCGGACATTGCCGGCGACCGTCGCCCACGGCATCAGGGTCGGCTCCTGGAACACGAAGCCGATCTCGCCCGCGCCGCGGCCCGCCGAGCCGGTCCAGTTGATCGCGCCGCGCGAGGGCTCGCTCAGGCCCGCGATCAGCCGCAGCGCCGTCGACTTGCCGCAACCCGACGGCCCGAGCAGCGACACGAACTCGCCCGGCCAGACATCGAGGTTGAGATTTCGCAGCGCCCGCGTGCCGTTCGCGAACGTCTTGCCGACGCCGTCGAGGGTGACGACCGAGGGGCCGGGCGCATAGTCGGTGTAGACTTCGGACACGGCGCGATAATGGTCGCTCGCGGGCGGGCGAACAACGCTATTTCCGCAAGCCGATCTCGGTCAGGAACGCGACCCAGCGCTTGACCTCGGCGGCGTGATGGGCGGAAAACGCCTGCACGCCGAGCCCGGTCGGCTCGAAGCCGATGGCGCGGAATTTCGTCTGCATCTCGGGCTGCTTGACGCTCTCGACCAGTGCGGCGGCGAGCTTCTCGCGGATCTCCATCGGCGTGCGCGGCACGGCGTAAAGCCCGATCCAGCCGGTCAGCGTGACGGCCGGCAGGCCGAGTTCCGTGAACGTCGGCAGGTCGGGGACGGACGGCAGCCGGTAGGTGCTGCTGACCGCGAGCCCCTTCACCAGGCCCGACCGGATCTGCTCCATCACCACCGGGAACACTTCGATCAGCACGTCGATATTGCCGCCCAGGAGATCGTTGAGCGCGGCGGGCCCGCCCTTGTAGGGCACGTGCACCATGCTGGTGCCGGTCTCCTTCATGAACAGTTCGACGGCCAGGTAGTCCATGGCGCCGACACCGGTCGACCCGAACGTCAGCTTGCCGGGACGGGCCTTGGCGTAGTCGATGAACTCCTTGACCGAATTCACCGGCAGGTTCTTGTTCACCACCATGGCGGTGGCGTATTCGGCGGTGCCGGCGACCGGCAGCATGTCGCGTGTCGGATCGAACGGCGCATTGGCGTCGAGCGCGTAGCCGAGCACGACCGAGCCGAGCGTGCCGACCATCACGGTGTAACCGTCGGGCTCGGCCTTGAGCATCTCGCGCAGGCCGATGACGCCGTTGGCGCCGGGCTTGTTCTCGACGATCACCGGCTGACCGAACTTGGCGCGCAGCCCTTCCGCCATCAGCCGCCCGGACAGATCGGTGATGCCCGGCGGGCGGGAACGGCACGATCATCCGGACTTGGCGCGAGGGATAGGTCTGCGCCGTCGGAGACGCCGACAGCGCCAGCACCATCAGCAACGCCAGAGATTGCGCGCATTCGCCCCTCCCCGTCTGCTGCGGTCTCCGCTACTTGGGCCGCAGCTCCAGTCCCACCTTCTTGTTGACGAATTGCAGCGTGTAGGACTTCGCCAGATCGATCGACGGCTTGACCACGCCGGCGCGCACCATCTTGTCGTAGAAATTCTTCATGCGCGCGTCGGTCATGGCGCCGATGCCGAGCGTCGCGGTGTCGCCCGAGTTGACGATGCCGTATTCCTTCATCTTGGCGATCGAATAGGCGAGCAACTCGTCGGTCATCTCCGGGTTGTTGCGCTTGATCAGCGCATTGGCGGCGCGGCTGTCGCCGTAGATGTAGTTGTACCAGCCGACGATCGAGGCATCGACGAAGCGCTGCACCATGTCGGGCCGCTTCTCGACCAGGTCGCGCCGCGTCTCGATCAAGGTCGAGTAGCTGTTGAAGCCCTGGTCGGCGATCAGGAACACCTTCGGCTTGAAGCCCGCCGCCTTCTCGACCGCGAACGGCTCCGATGTCACGTAGCCCTGCATGGCGCTCTTCTTGTCGGCCAGGAACGGCTGCGGGTTCGAGGTGTAGGGCTTCACCTGCGTCTCGCTGAAGCCGAAATCGGCCTTGAGCCATTGGAAATAGCTCGCCAGCCCCTCCTTCGAGACGAACAGCGTCAGCTTCTTGAGGTCCTCGAATTTTTCGATGCCCTGGTCCGGATGCGCCATCAGGATTTGCGGTTCCTTCTGGAACATGGCGGCGACCGCGAGCGTCGGGATGTTCTGCTCGACCGCGTCGAAGCCCTGCAGCGTGTTCGCGCTCATGAAGAAGTCGAGCTTGCCGACCGGCAGCAGGATGCGGTTGTTCACGTTCGGTCCGCCCGGAACGATGGTGACGTCGAGGCCGTATTTTCTGTAGGTGCCGTCGACCAGCGCCTGGTAGTGGCCGCCGTGCTCGGCCTCCGCCACCCAGTTGGTGCCGAAGGAAACCTTGTCGAGCGTCTGCCCGGCCGCGGGCGCGGCGGCGAGCGCGCAGGCAAATGCAGCGATGCGGCAAAGCGAAAGCGTCATGATCCCTCGCGATCTCCGGCGGTGCGTGAGGATAGTCGAGCGCGGAAGAATTGGACAGGTCGGAGAGGCCGCGGGCGCGCCGAGCGCTACCGCAGCCCCGCCTGCACCAGCAGCGGCAACGTCTCGCGCTGGAACTCGCGCATCTCCTCGACATAGCGCGCCCACGACAGGATCACCCCATCGAAGCCGGCGCGCGACAGCATCGCGAGCCCGTCGACCACCTGTTCCTTGGTGCCGACCAGCGGAAAGCCGCCCCAGCCGGCGATGAAATGCTCCTTGAGCTGCTGCTCGACGCCGGGCGGCAGGCTCTTGGCGTTGATGCCGAGCGTGGTGACGAGGTTGTCGACCGCTTCCCAGTCGCCCTGCTCGTGGACGTAATGGTTGAAGAACGCGCGCGCGTCGGCCTCGGTCTCGCCCTGCACGATATAGGCGTTGGTCCACACCTGCAGCTCGCGGCCGTATTCCTCGCGCGCGAGCCGGCGGTAACGGTCGACCTGCGCGCGGATGTCCTCGAACTTGTGCGAGGCGAGCACCGTGAAGGCGACGTCGCAGTGTTTCGCCGCGTAATGCCGGCCAGTGTCGGAGCCGCCCGCGTTCATCACCACCGGATAAGGCTTCTGCACGGGCTTGGGCGCCAGATAGCCCTTCTTGATGGTGTAGTACCGGCCGTCGAAATCGAACTCCTCTTCGCGCGTCCACAACTGCTTGATGATGTCGAGCCATTCGACCGCGCGCGCATAGCGCTCGTCGTGCTCCATCTGCGGCTCGCCGAACATCTCGATCTCCGGCCGGTACCAGCCGGTGACGACATTGAGCGAAAATCGCCCATCGGTGAGATGGTCGATGGTGGCCGCCTGCTTCGCCGCCATCACCGGATGGATGGTCGGCACGTGCGAGGTCGCGAACACGCCGGCCTTCTTGGTCGACGCGCCGATGCCGGCCGCCCAGGTGAAGGACTCGAAGCCCGCGCCGTTGAAATTGGTGACGCCGCCGAAGCCCTTCCAGCGCCCGACCGGCACCAGCGCCTCGAACTCCATGGCGTCGCCCATCTGCGCGAGCGCCAGCGTGCTCGGCCAGTCCGCCTTGAGCACGCCGTCGATCTTGGAGATGGCGCAGCCGTGGCTCAGGTTGCTGGAGAAGGTGCCGAGCTTGAGCTTGCGCGGCCCGAACAGCGGATTCTTGGCTTCGCGCAACTGGTCGGCGCGGCTGGTCATCGTGTCACCCGCCGATCAGAAGCCGGGCAGCCGCGGCGCGTCGGCGCCGCGACCTTCAAGTGTCAGCAGGCGTTCCTTGGTGAACCGGCCGCCGGGCGCCGAGAAGCCGCCGAGCTTTCCGCCGCTCGCGACGACGCGGTGGCAGGGAATGATCAGCGGAATCCGGTTCTGCCCCATGGCCTGCCCGATCTGGCGCGCGTCGCCCGTGCCGATGCGGCGGCCGATCTCGCCGTAGCTTGCGGTCTCGCCCCAGCCGAGCGCACGGATCGCGCCGTAGACGCTGAGACGGAAATCGTCGATGCCCGCAAGATCGACCGCGACCTCGGAGAAATCCACACGCTCGCCGCGCGCGTAGCGCTGCACGTCCGCGACGATGCGCCCGATCGATGCGGGAAGCTCGTCCGCGCGTTCGCCCGCGGTGCGCGCCGCGAGCCGGCGTTCGGTCGCGGCGGCATCGGATTCGGGTAGCGCAAAGTGAGTAACGCCGGCTTCGCTCCAGGCGATGCCGCAGGCACCGATGGCGGTGTCGAACACGCAGTAGCGGATGCGGTTGGAAACGTCAGTGGTCATCGGGCAATCATATAGAGTCTGGCGCGGAATGGGGCGACCCGTTTTCTGCCGTCGCAGTGCGCGCGGTGAGCGGTCGCTGCGACGAGCGTTACTGCTCGAACCGGTCGACGAACCAGCGCAGCAGCCGCTGCCAGATCTCGTCCTTGCCGACCTGATCCTCGATGCCGTGCTCGAGGTTGGGGTTGTCGTTGACCTCCATCACCACGATGCCGCGGTCGGTCTGCTTGAGGTCGACGCCGTAGAAGCCGTCGCCGATCGGCTTGGCGGCGCGCACGGCGATGTCGATGATCTCCTTCGGCGCCTGGTCGAGGTCGAAGGCGCGGAACCCGCCCTCGTGCGAGGAGCCGTCCGCCCGGTACTTCACCACCTGCCAGTGGCCGCGCGCCATGCGGTACTGGCACACGAACAGCGGCTCGCCGGCGAGCACCCCGACGCGCCAGTCGAACTCGGTCGGCAGGAACTTCTGCGCCAGGACGAGATCGGTTTCCTCGAACAGTTCGTCGGCGATGCGCCGGAACTCCTCCGGCTTGTCGACCTTGTGCACGCCGCGCGAGAACGAGCCGTCCGGGATTTTCACCACCAGCGGCAGACCGAGCTCGTCCATCGCCTTGGTGAGATCGCCGCCATCCTGCAGCATCACGGTCGGCGGCGTCGGAACCTGGTTGGAGCCCAGAAGCTCCATCAGGAACACCTTGTTGGTGCAGCGGATCATCGAGATCGGATCGTCGATGACCGGCATGCCCTCCTGCCAGGCGCGGCGGGCGAACCGGTAGGTGTGATTGTCGATCGAGGTGGTCTCGCGGATGAACAGGCCGTCGTATTCGGCAAGCTCGGCGAGCTGACGCCGGGTGATCGGCTCGACGTCGATCGAGAGTTTCTCGGCGATGCGCGCCATGTGCTTGATCGAGCTGGGCGAGGACGGCGGCATCTTCTCGTTCGGATCGTACAGCACCGCGAGGTCGTATTTGGCGACCGTGCGCGCCTTGGGGTCGCGCCATTCGCGCTTGGTATGCTGGTGCAGCGATTCCCGGAGGAACTCGGCCTCGCCGTTCGCCAGCCTGGTGATGTTGCGCGGCCGGATGCGCTCGATCGTCAGCCACTGTCCGGGCTCGACGATCACCTCCAGCGCCGGGCAGCGGAACCAGTCGAACAGCAGGCGGCCGAACGGCTCAAAACGCGGGTCGCGAGCGAGGCCGAAACAGACCAGCAGCTTGAGCTCGCCCTCGGGCTGGAAATCGGCACGCCTGGCGCAGCGGTTGAGCTCGTCCTCGAGCTCGGGCAGCGCGTGCTCGTAGAGCTTGGCCTCGCGCAGCTCCAGCATGGTCTCGACCGTCGGCACCACCCGGTGCCCGCGCGCTTCCGCCAGCAGCGAGGCGTAGTAGCCCTTCGACTGATACGCATAGGAGCGCGCCAGGTTGACCAGCTTCGGCCGGCCCATGTCGAACAGCCGCGGACGGGCGAGGTATTCGCTCGTCGTGATCACCTTGTGCGGGGTCTCGGCGTTCGGAAGGTCCTTGGGCTGGTCGACCAGAATGACCCAGCCGGTCATTGCGGCGGTCCTTTCCGGATGACGATCGCGGCGCTGAGCCGGTTGCCACCCACATGAATCAGGCGTTCGAACGCGGGCCATGGCACCGCATAGGTCTCCGGCGCGCGCGCTGCGCCCTGGTCGTCTCTCACGGCTGCCGGATCGTGCATGAGGACATGACGGCCATCACGGCCGAAGGCAAAAACCCAGTGCGGTCTTCCCCGGGAAACCATCTGATAGCCCGAAACCAGAACGATCGCCACGCTCCCGGCGTCGAACGCCCCCATCAAGACCGATTCGTTCACAGGAGTCAGGTGGCTGGGGATATCCAGGGCCTTCGCCTCACGATGAAACTCGGTTTGTGTCACCTGCATGACGCGGCGCTTGTCGGCGCCCTTGGCGGTATCGAGGAAATACGGGCCCGGCCGGCTGACGAATATCTCCGGCCGCAAGCCATGACGCCGGAGCGCGACCGCCATGCCGTAGGGCTCGCAGCCGCCCGGCCCCGACGTCATGAAAATGGTGGTGGCCTCGCGCCAGAGCGAGAACTCCATCGCCGGCGCCGGCTTGAACGTCCGGTCGGCCCAGGCCAGCGCCATCATGATGCACGCCGGCCCGCAGGTGAACTCGGTGGTCTGGTGAAAATAGGGCGGCGCCGATTTGAGCGCCGGAATTTTGGGCAGCAGCCGCTTTTCGAATCGCAGCGCGTCGCCGCCGTCGTCGTAGTAGCGCTTGTGCCGGCCGAATTCGCGGTAGCCGCTCTTGCGGTAGCGCGCGATCGCCGCGTGGTTGGTCTGGTGCACCTCGAGCCGAATGGACCGGCAGTCACGCGCCAGCGCCGCGTCCTCGGCGGCATCGAGCAGCATCGCGCCCAGTCCGCGCCCGCCCAGATGCGGCGCGACCGCGATCGAATAGAGCCGTGCCACGCTCGACCGCGGCCGGAACAACACGACCGCGGCGCCCGCGAGCCGGCCGCCCTCGTCGGCGACGATGACCTGCGCGGTCTTGGAGCGCAGGAAGCGTTGCAGGCTTCGCCGCGACAGCCGGTCGGTGGCGAAGACCCGGTGCTCGAGCTCGATCAGGGAGTCGATGTCGCCGCGCCCGGCGTTGCGAACGCGGACGGCGGGCGCGGGGGCATGGGCGAGACTGGACGGCATCGTTACCAACGGATCGGGCCGAGCCTATCACCAAAAGGCCCGCCAAATCGACGTTTTTTCTCCGTGAACCTGTTTGCGGCCCGCCGCGACCAACCGGTAGTGCGGCCGCCAAGAGCCGCCTGCTTCAAGAAACCAGACCAGACCCCCAATCGGAGATTCGCCCTTCAAGAGTTGTGATCGGCGCGTGCGCCCCCATCCACCCCCGCGTCGGTCTCAACCGACCCGCCCGGATAGCTTGCTATCCGGGCGGGTCTGCTTGTTGTGCCGCTCTGTTACAATCGCGCTCGATCTAAGGCTGCACGCCAGCGCCGGCATCGCGCCAAGCATCGCCGAGAAAATTGCCGGCAAGCAAAGCGCGCCGCACCAACTTGGTGCCGTGCAGGAGACGGCACGAATGCAGACACCACCCGCGCGCCCCGCGCCCTTGTGGCGCAAAGCCCCGTTTGGTATGCAATTTTTCAGCGATTGTCTTCCGTCAGCCTCGGGGAACGCCATGCGCGCCGCACTCGTCCGTTCGCTCGCCCTCGCATTCTGCCTGTTGCCGACCGCCGCACTCGCGCATACCGGCACGGGCGACGGCCACGATTTCATCCATGGCTTCGCGCATCCGCTCGGCGGCCTCGACCACGTCCTCGCGATGGTGACGGTCGGCCTGTTCGCCTGGCAGCTCGGCGGCCGCGCGCTCTGGCTGGTGCCGGCGACGTTCCTGCTGGCGATGGCGGCAGGCGGCGCGCTCGGGATCGGCGGCCTGCCGGTGCCGGCGGTCGAGCTCGGCATCGCCGCCTCGGTGATCGTGCTGGGCGCGATCGTGGCGCTCGGCATCAAGGCGCCGGTCGCGATCGCCATGGGACTGGTCGGGGTGTTCGCGCTGTTTCACGGCCACGCCCACGGCACCGAAATGCCGCTCGATGCGTCGGGCTTGAGCTATGCGGCAGGCTTCCTGCTGGCGACCGCGCTGCTGCATGCGGGCGGGATCGCGGCTGGCTTCCTGATCGGCCGTATCGGCGATGTTTATGGCCGGGTAACCTACCGCGTCGCCGGCAGCCTGGTCGCGCTCGCGGGCGTCGCGATCCTCGCGCACGCGATTTGATGCACAAATAGAAGTCGGTCTATCGGGCCGTCATGGCCGGGCATGGCCGTCCAAAGGGCGGCGTCGCTTCGCTCGCCTATGTCCCGGCCCATGCCCGCATTCTGTTCTGCGCCACGAAGACCAGATCGACCTCGATCAGATCGTCGCGCTCACCGCGACGGTGCACCTCGGCAATGTCGGCGCAGAAAAACGCACGCTCGCGCAACCAGGCGATCAAATCGGCAAATAGTGGTGCGCCTTCGTTGGATGCGGCCAGCGCTGTTTCGGCGATGATGACCTGACAGTGCTGAAGACAAGCGCTTGCGCCAGAGAGCGCATCGATCTCGGCGCCCTGAATATCGAGCTTGATCAAATCCGGGAACGGCAGCTTATCGCGCGACACGACCGTATCCAGGCGCAGCGTTTGCACGGGCCGTGTCAGCAATTCGTACCTTTTCGCAACGCCTGCAAGATCGGGATACAACGAGGCGCCCGAGGTCGATCGCAAATTGGGGACGAAAAAGTCTCTCTGCGTGTCGGTCGCGCCGATCGCGACATTGAACCAGGACCGGCCTGTGGCATTCAATGTCGCCGCATGATCGGCATTAGCTTCGAACATGATGAAATTCGCATCGGGAAAAACAACCGAAGCATCGTCGGACCATCGGCCGTGATAGGCGCCGATGTCATAGACGGTCGCCGGGGCAAATCCGGCGGACTTCATGCGGCGCAGTGACCGCACATGCGAAAACTCGGGATCGCGACCGAAGACACGCCGTACGAACTTGGACAACCTGCTCATAGGGCCGCGACCTACCCCGCCTTCAGCGCCGGCATCACGTCCTTAGCGAACCAGCGCAGTTGTTCCTTGAACTCCTTGGGACCGAGGCCTTCGGCCCAGTGAATCATGAAGTGCTCGAGCCCGGGATATTTTGACGCGACCGACTTGATGCCCTCGATCACCTCCTTGGGCGGGCCGCAGAACCAGGCCTTCTGCTTCACGCCGTCGGACAGCTTCGGCACGCTCGCGGGCGCGCCGGGCGAGCCCCAGGTCCGGCCGTGCTCGTCGGCGTAGCGCACGAACCCGAACGGCGCGAACCACTTGAAACGCTCGTCGTGCGCGGGCTCGAGCTTGCGCATCGCCTCGGCCTGGCTGTCGGCGAGATAGACGCCGGCGCCCCAGATCAGGTCCTCGCCGAGCTGCTTCGGCCGGCCGTGCTTGGCGCAAGCCTCGTGATAGGCGCGCAGCACGTCGTCGAGGATCTTTTCGCCGTTGAGCGTGACCATCGCCTTGAGGCCGTACTTCGCCATCATGTCGATGGTCTTGCCGCTGGCGATCGGCATCCAGATCTCGACCGGCAGATGCTTCGGCCGCGGCACCATGGTGATGTCCTCGACCGTGTAGCCGCGATAAGGCACCGGCGGCGGCGCCTCGTAGAACTTGCCCTTGTGGTGGAACTGCTGCTCGTTGAAGCATGTCAGCATGAGCTGCAATTGCTCCTCGAACAGCTCGCGGTTCTTCTCGGCGTCGAGCAGCGGCATGCCGAAGCTTTCGACCTCGCGGGTGTGATAGCCGCGGCCGACGCCCATGACGACGCGGCCGTCGGTGACGATGTCGGCCATGGCGTAGTCCTCCGCCAGCCGGATCGGATGCCACATCGGCAGCACGTTGAAGGCGCAGCCGAACTTGAGCCGCTTGGTCTGGGTCGCGAGCCACAGCCCGAGCTGGATGAGGTTCGGAAACACCTCGTAGCCTTCGCGCTGGAAATGGTGCTCGGCGGTCCACAGCACGTCGAAGCCGAGCTCGTCCATGGTCTGCGCGACGTCGCGGCAGGTGAAATACGCCTCGCGCAGGCGCTCGTCGGAATAGCGCCGGTCGTTGGCGGGCGTGCCGTTCAAGCCGATATTGTCGAGCTCGATCTGGCCGACATAGAGCACGTGGAATTTCTTGATCATGGCGTTCTTGGCCTCCCCGATTCGCCGGCGAGTTTTCGCCTGACGCTTGTTGTGTTTATTCGGCGCCCAGCTCCCGCCGGACGATCCTGGTTCCGGCGACCAGCGCCTGCATCTTCTTGAACGCGACGTCGCGCGGCAGGTATTTGAGCCCGCAATCGGGGGCGACCACAAGCCGCTCGATCGGCACATAGTCGAGCGCGCGGCGGATACGCTTGGCGACCGTCTCGGGCGTCTCGATCGTCATGTCGGAGAGATCGAGCACGCCGAGAATGATCGTCTTCATCGGCAGCTTCTCCAGCACCGAGCAGTCGAGATTGGACTGCGCGGTCTCGATCGAGACCTGCCGGACCGAGGAATTCGCCAACTCCGGCAGGAACGAATAGCCGGTCGGCCGCACGTGGATGATCGCCGCATAGCCAAAGCAGATGTGCACCGCCGTGCGGCCGACCACGCCCGAGAGCGCGCGGTTGAGCGCGTTGAGCCCGTACTGGCGCGCCTTCTCGGGCCGCGCCTGCATGTACGGCTCGTCGATCTGCACGATGTCGGCGCCGGCCGCGAACAGGTCCTTGATCTCGGCATTGACCGCGTCGGCATAGTCGGACGCCATCTCGCCTTCGTCCTTGTAGAAGTCGTTCTGGGCCTGCTGCGACATCGTGAACGGGCCCGGCACCGTCATCTTGATGGTGCGGTCGGTGTTGGCGCGCAGGAATTTGACGTCGCGCACTTCGACCGGCTCGCGCCGGCGCACCTTGCCGACGATGCGCGGCACCGGATTGGGATGGCCGGAGCGGTCGAGCGCGGTGCCGGGATTGTCGATGTCGACGTTCTCGAGCGCGGTGGCGAAGCGGTTGGAGTAGCTCTCGCGCCGCATCTCGCCGTCGGTGATGATGTCGAGACCGGCGCGTTCCTGGTCGCGGATGGCGAGCAGCGTCGCGTCGTCCTGCGCCTGCTCCAGAAATTCCGGCGCGACCCGCCACAGATCCTTGGCCCGCACCCGCGGCGGGAAGCGGCCGGCGAGCTTCTTGCGGTCGATCAGCCATTCCGGCTGGGCGTAGGAACCGACGAGCGAGGTGGGCAGGATCGGCAGCGGCATGGGTGCACCCCCGTTTGCCCCTACGCTACTTCGCCGCGAGGCTCATCGCCAGCACGCGGGCGACATGGAGCGCCTCGCGGCTCGTGCCATCCTTGATCTGGTGGCGGCAGGAGGTGCCGTCGGCCACCAGGCAAGTGTCGTCGCCGGCCTTGCGCACGGCCGGCAGCAGCGACAGCTCGGCCATCGCGATCGACGCGTCGTAGGTTTCGGCGCCGTAGCCGAAGGCGCCCGCCATGCCGCAGCAGCTCGTCTCCACGGTCTCGACCGCAAGATCGGGCACGAGCTTGAGCGTCGGCCTCGACCGCGCCCATGGCGGCGAACGACTTCTGGTGGCAATGGCCGTGCAGCAGCGCGCGCTTGGCGATGGGCTTGAGCGGCAGCTTGAACGTGCCCTCCTCGGCTTCGCGCGCAACGTACTCCTCGAACAGCAGCGTGCTGGCGGTGACCCGGCGCGCATCCGCGCTCTTGATCAGCGCCGGAATCTCGTCGCGAAAGCCGAGGACGCAGCTTGGCTCCAACCCGACGATTGGAATGTCCCGCTCGGCGAACGGCGCCAGCGCCGCGATCGTGCGTTCGGCCTCCCGCCGCGCCTCCTCGACCAGCCCGACCGACAGGAATGTCCGCCCGCAGCACAGCGGCCGCTTCTCGCCGTCCGGCGGCTTCGGCAGGTGCACGCCGATCCCGGCGGCGGCGAACACGGCGAGCGCAGCCTCGATATTCTCCGGCTCGAAATAGCGGCTGAAAGTATCGACGAACAGCGCCACCTGCGGCGCGCCAGGATGCCCGATGTAGTGCCCGCTCTCGCGGAAGGCATCGCTGCGCCAGCGCGGCAGCTTGCGCTTGACGCTGAAGCCCAGGAATTTCTCCGACCAGCGCGTGAACCGTTCGTTGTCGTTGCGCTGGTTGAACAGCCACGGAAATTTCGCCGCGTAGGGCGCGTAGTGCGGCAGGTAGCCGACCAGCCGGTCGTGCAGCGACAACCCGTGCTTGGCGATGCGCGCCGCCGACACCTCGATCTTCATGCGGGCCATGTCGACGCCGGTCGGGCATTCGCGCCGGCAGGCCTTGCAGGAGACGCAGAGCTGCATGGTCTCCGCCATCGCATCGGATGCAAGCGCATCGGGTCCGAGTTGGCCGGTGATGGCGAGGCGCAGCGTATTGGCGCGGCCGCGCGTCACGTCGCGCTCGTCGCGGGTGACGCGATAGCTCGGGCACATCACCCCGCCCTGCAGCGCGCGGCAGGCGCCGTTGTTGTTGCACATCTCGACCGCGCCCTGGAAACCGGCGCCCGCGCCCGGATAGGCCGACCAGTCGAGATGGGTGGGGATGTCGCCGGCGACATAGTCCGGCCCGTAGCGGAAGTTGCTGCGGTCGTCGAACTTCGGCGCGCGGACGATCTTGCCGGGATTGAAGAGGCCCTTGGGGTCGAAGCGGTCCTTGACCTCCTCGAAGGCGCGCACCAGCCGGGTGCCGAACATCGTCTCGTGGAACTCCGAGCGCACGATGCCGTCGCCGTGCTCGCCGGAATGCGAGCCCTTGTAGGCGCGCACCATCTCGAACGCCTCCTCGGCGATGGCGCGCATCGCCTTGACGTCCTTGTCGAGGCGCAGGTTGAGCACCGGCCGCACGTGCAGGCAGCCGACCGAGGCGTGCGCGTACCAGGTGCCGCGCGTGCCGTGCTTCTCGAAGATGTCGGTGAGGCGGGAGGTGTAGTCGGCGAGGTGCTCCAGCGGCACCGCGCAGTCCTCGACGAACGACACCGGCTTCCGCTCGTCCTTCATCGACATCATGATGTTGAGGCCGGCGGTGCGCACCTCGGTGATGGCGGCCTGCAGCTTCGGATCGAGCACCTCGATCACGCCG
This sequence comes from uncultured Alphaproteobacteria bacterium, assembly GCA_963749815.1. Taxonomy (GTDB): domain Bacteria; phylum Pseudomonadota; class Alphaproteobacteria; order Rhizobiales; family Xanthobacteraceae; genus VAZQ01. Next base: position 39,547 of record CAVVON010000039.1, read on the forward strand.
CCCCACTTGGCGCCCGGTTTGTCCCAGGCAATCCCGAGGTCGCTCATCAGCTCGCCGAGCCGCATCAGGCGGCGGAAATTCTCGTTGTTGTCCTCCTCGGCGAACTCGACAAAGAGGATGGCCTCCGGATCGCCGCGCACCACCGCGTCGATGGTCGGCTGGAACATCGCGATGTCGCGGGCAAGCCCCAGCATGGTGCGGTCGATGGCCTCGACCGCGATCGGCCCGAGCTTGACGATGTGCTGGGCGGCATCCATCGCGGCGCGGAAGCTGCCGAAATGCACCGCGCCGACCGCGCGGCGGCCGAGCGTCGGCGACAGCTTCAGCTCGATCTTGGTGGAGAAGCCGAGCGTGCCCTCCGAGCCGACCAGGATATGCGCGAGGTTGAGATCGTTGCGGCCGGGCGTGAGCGCGTCGAGATTGTAGCCGCCGACCCGGCGCTGCACCTGCGGGAAGCCAGGCGTGAACCGTACCGACCTCGCGCGCGCCGATCGCCAGCAGATCGCGCGCCAAGCGGCTTGAACGGCGAGCTGTCGGAAATGTCGGAGAGGTCGGGCGCGACCGAGCCGAAATGCGCCTGCGTGCCGTCCGCCAGGATCGCGTCGATCGAGAGCACGTTCTCGCGCGTGTTGCCGTAGCGCAGCGAGCGCGCGCCGCAGGAATTGTTGCCGACCATGCCGCCGATGGTGGCGCGCGAGGCGGTCGAGATGTCGACCGGGAACCACAGCCCGTGCGGACGGAGCTGCCGGTTGAGCTCATCGAGCACGATGCCGGGCTCGACCACGCAGCGCCGCGCCGCGACGTCGAGCTCCAGGATATGGTCGAGATATTTCGAGCAGTCGATCACCAGCGCCTTGTTGACGGTCTGGCCGGACTGCGAGGTGCCGCCGCCGCGCGGCAGCACGCTGACGCCCTCCTCGCGCGCCAGCGCCAGCGTGTATTCGGCTTCCTTGATCGACTGCGGGGCGACCACGCCGAGCGGCATGATCTGGTAGTGCGAGGCGTCGGTGGCGTAGCGGCCGCGCGTGAAGGCGTCGAAGCGCACGTCGCCCAGGAGCTGCGCCTTGAGGCGGCGTTCGAGGCCGGGAAGGACGGTGTCAGCCATCTGCGCGTTCTTCCCAGCACGGTCATGCGGCGCGCGAGCGCATCGAACCGGCTGCACTTGCACGCCTAATTCCGTCGCTCGATAGCCCCAAAAGGCTTGACTGACTGTCGCATTCGTCATTCATGGCGGCAAGCTGCGGCCGGGCCGGGGCCACCGCTGAATAAGTCCGAAAATGACCGCGCCTTCAAGGGTTTACTGATGTCGAAAAACTCCTCCCGGCCGGTCGGCCGCCACTTCCTGCAGATCCCCGGACCGACCGCCCTGCCCGACCGCGTGCTCCGCGCCATGGACACGCCGATCATCGACCACCGCGGGCCGGAATTCGCCAAGCTCGCCAAGCGCTGCCTCGAAGGCATCAAGACCATCTTCAAGACCACCAACCCGGTCATCATCTACACCGCGACCGGCACCGGCGCGTGGGAAGCCGCGCTGGTCAACACGCTCTCGCCCGGCGACCGGGTGCTGATGGTCGAGACCGGCCAGTTCGGCACGCTCTGGAAGGTGATGGCCGAGAAGATCGGCCTCAAGCCCGAATTCATCAAGACCGACTGGCGCATCGGCGCCGACCCGGCCGTGATCGAGGAGCACCTGCGCAAGGACAAGGCGCACGAGATCAAGGCGGTGTGCGTGCTGCACAACGAGACCTCGACCGGCTGCCTGTCTCCGATCGCCGACATCCGCAAGGCGATCGACCGCGCCGGCCATCCGGCGCTGTTCCTGGTCGACACCATCTCGTCGCTCGCCTCGACCGACTACCGGCACGACGAATGGGGCGTCGACGTCACCGTCGGCGGCGCGCAGAAGGGCCTGATGCTGCCGCCCGGCATGTCGTTCAACGCGCTGAGCGACAAGGCGCTGGCGGCCTCGAAGAATTCCAAGTCGCTGAAGTCGTTCTGGGCCTGGGACGACATGCTCAACATGAACAAGGTCGGCTTCTTCCCGTACACGCCGGCGACGCAGATGCTGCATGGGCTGGCCGCCGGCATCGACATGCTGCACGAGGAAGGCCTCGACAACGTGTTCGCCCGCCATGACCGGCTCGCGGAGGCGACCCGCCGCGCCGCGAAGGCCTGGGGGCTCGAGATCCTGTGCCGCGACCCGAAATACTATTCGCCGACCATCACCGCGGTGATGCTGCCGGACGGGCACAATGCCGACGCGTTCCGCAGCCTCGCGCTGGAGAATTTCAACATCGCCTACGGGTCGAGCTTCGGCGCCTATGCGGGCAAGTATTTCCGCATCGGTCACCTCGGCGACATCAACGACGGCACGCTGCTCGGCGCGCTCTCGATCACCGAGATGGCGCTGTCGCTCGCCGGCGTCCCGCACAAGAAGGGCGGCGTGCAGGCGGCGATCGACTATCTGGTGTCGGCGCATGGCAGTTCGGCGAGGGCGGCGGCGGAGTAGTTTGCGCCGTTGCCAACCCCCGGACAGGGTCATACTCTTCGGTAGCTTGAATCAACCGCTATTGGAGACGGCCCATGTCGATTGAGGGTCTCGGCTACGTCGGTGTGCGCACCAAGTCGCTCGAGGACTGGAGCAATTTCGGCACCCGGTTCCTCGGCATGCAGCTGGTCGACAAGAGCGCCAAGAGCCTCGCGCTGCGCATGGACGACCGCAAGCAGCGCGTCGTCGTCAGCGAGGACGGCGGCGAAGGCGTCGCCTTCTTCGGCTGGGAAGTGCCGGACGCGGCCGCCCTCGATCGCTTCGCGGCCGGTCTGGAGAAGGCCGGCGTGCAGGTCGCGCGCGGCGCGCGCGCGCTGGCGGACGAGCGCCGGGTCAAGGACCTGATCGTGTTCGGCGACCCGCTCGGCAACCGTCTCGAAGTGTTCCACGGCCAGGAGACCACGGCCGAGCCGTTCAAGCCCGGCCGCTCGATCTCCGGCTTCCGCACCGGCCCGCTCGGCATGGGCCATGCGGTGCTGCACGTGAACAACATCAACGACGCGGTGCCGTTCTATCGCGACGTGCTGGGCTTCAAGCTCTCCGACTACATGACGCGGCCGTTCAACGCCTATTTCTTCCACGCCAATCCGCGCCACCACTCGATCGCCTTCATCGAGACCGGCCGCAGCGCCGTGCACCATCTGATGGTCGAGCTGTTCAGCCTCGACGACGTCGGCCAGTGCTACGACCTCGCGCTCACCGAGCCCGACAAGCTGATCGGCGTGACGCTCGGCCGTCACATCAACGACGAGGTGACCTCGTTCTATTCGAACTCGCCGTCGAACTTCATGGTGGAATACGGCTGGGGCGGGCGCGTGATCGACGTCGACCGCTGGCAGACCGAGGAGGTCACCTGGGGCCCGAGCCTTTGGGGCCACGACCGCATGTGGCTGCCGCCGGAGACCCGCGTCGAGGCGCGCAAGATCCGCGTCGCCGCCGCCGCCACCGGCCTGCGCAAGCCGGTCAACGTGATCGAGGGCAACTACCACGTCATGGATGGCGTCTGCCCGTGGTGGGATGCCGTGGCGCGCGGCGAAGCGGCGGAGTAATCCGATCCGCCGCGCGGACGACCGAAGGCTGCAAGGTTCAGTCGGGCTTTGCAGCTCAATCCGGATCGCCGCATTCGATCGCCTGAACCATTGCTCCGACCGCGGCCGGCTGTTTCAAGCCGGCCTCGCGCACCAGCGCGCGCCACGTGAAAAAACTGAGCGCCAGCCGCAGCATCGCGCGCTGCTTCTTGCCGAGCTTCACGCCCAGCACCTCCTGGTAGGCCGCCAGGTGCGGCCCCCACGTCATCTGCGCAATTTCTCTCGTCAGCGGATGGTATTCGGCATCGCGGAGGACGCACGCCGCCAAGTCGGCATTGCGCTCGTACCAGCCATAGACCGCGGCCAGGCCGGCACGCAGCCGCTCCCGCCGGTCTTCGACGGCGCGCCACGCCTCGGCATCCGGCAAGGGATCGCGCTCGAGCGACAGCCCCGAGCAGGCGAGAAAGAGGCTCCGCTCGTCGGGGAAATGGGCATAGAGCGTGTGCCGCTGAACGCCGGCCCGGTCGGCCACCATGCTGACGGTCGTGAGCGCCGGACCGACGCTGCCGTGCAGATCGACGGCGGCTTCGACAATGCGCCGGCGGGTCTCGGCCTGCTGCTCCGCCCGGCGTTTCAGGGTGTAGGTCCGCGTCATATTTTCATTGCACGTTCGTGTGTATCCATATTGACAGCTACCTCAGTTTTCATTACACACATATGTACTACCAAATTTGAGCAAAGTCCACCGCTGGCCGCCCCGGCTCCGGTGGGCGAACTCGCGCAGCGAAAGGAGCAACCAATGGACACCAAGATCAGCGAGATCGCCGACGGCATCTACCGTCTTTCGACATTCGTCCCCGACATCGCCCCACCGGCCGGGTTCACCTTCAACCAGTTTTTGATTCTCGGCGACGAACCGTTGTTGTTCCACACCGGCCTTCGAAAGATGTTTCCCCTCGTCCGCTCGGCCATAAGCCGCCTGATTGCGCCCGAGCGGCTGCGCTGGATTGCATTCGGCCACTATGAGTCCGGTCTGATCGGCGCGCGGCATCACGGTACGGCCGCGCCATCGATGGTGCCAGGCAACGCCGCGGCCGCGTAGCCGGCGCCTCGCCTGGCAGCGCCGTTTACGAAAAGACTATCTCTATGTTCGTTTTACGCGGCGCGAGTCTCTCCTTCGCGCCGCGTTTGATTTTGCTCGCGCAGCATTGATTCCGACTGCGCCGCGCGCCGTTAAGACCGCATCAATCCGCGCGCGCGAACACGAATTGCACACGAACTCGTGTTTGCCGCGCTGTTGGAGCGAACAAGCCGATGCCCTAGGTGCAGCGCGGGGTGACAAGCAACAAGAAAGGTTCATCCATGAAGACGTCGTTGATTTCGTCAGCGCCGTGGCGGCAGCTGCTGGCTGAGTACCGCCAGATCCGTCACACGGCGATCGTCTGTCAACGATCGTGACAATGATAATCAACGATTGTTGAAGTCGCCGGAACCCAGGAACGAACGGTCCAGGTCGCACGTTGCGCGATCGCCGGGGGGCGCAACAGAAGGACTACGCCTATGAAAGCGATGATTGGAACCGCCACCGCGGTCGCACTGGGTCTGCTGGCCGCGGTTCCCGCAGCCAGCGCGCAGCAGAGCGCCCAATTCTGCCTCAGAGAAACATCCGGCACGTTGAATTGCTCGTACCAGACCATGGCGCAGTGCCAGTCGGCGAGCAATCGCGGCGGCGGTCTCTGCATCGAGAATCCGAGCTTCGGCACCACCGGCTCCGGTGGCGCGCTGCGCCGGGAAGGCATCCCGCCGCAGGACGGCGGCGTCGAGCGCTAGCAGATCCGCTTCGGCCCATGCCCGGTGTCGCAAGTCGCGACGCCGGGCATTGCGCCGCGGCTATTACGCCGCGATCTTCACGTATTCGAAATCGCCGGGCTTGTTGTCGATGCCGACGCGCGGCGGCGCGATCCAGCTCGCGAACTTGCCGGGCTCGGTGACCGGCTTCATCAAGCTCTGGATGAAATCGCCGTCGGCTTTCGAGGGCAGCCACTTGCCGTGGTCGCGATTCCAGGCGGCCTCGTCGATCAGGACGCCGCCGGGCGTGACCTTGGCGTCCTTGAACTCGCCGATCTGGCGGTGGAAGCCGACGTGCGGCAACTGCAGTTTGAACGGCACGCCGATGCGCTCGATGATCTTGTTCCAGCGGTCGAGCCCGCGCTGGCAGTCGGCGGTGTAGTCGTCGCGCAGCCGCATGTTGATCGCGGTGAGCGCCGGCTCGTCGACCCGCTTGATCTCGCCGTCGACCAGCTTGAGCACCGGATAGGTCGCGTGCTCGAGCTTGTGGTCGTCATCGATCTTGGTTTCCTGGAACCGGCCCTTGAGGCCGGCATTGAAGGCGTTGGCGGCGTTGGTCGAGACCTCCGAGCCGAACAGGTCGAGCGACAAGGTGTAATGCAGGTTGAGCTTCTTCTGCATGGTCGGCAGGTCGATGACGCCGAGCGCGCGCACCTTGTCGATGTCGTTCGGATCGTCGATGCCCGCCTCCTTCATGGCCTCGCAGGTCCGCTGCAAGGTGCGGCCGATGCCGGTCTCGCCCACGAACATGTGGTGGGCTTCTTCGGTCAGCATGAAACGGCAGGTGCGCGACAGCGGGTCGAAGCCCGACTGGGCGAGGCTTTCGAGCTGCATCTTGCCGTCGCGGTCGGTGAAGAACGTGAACATGTGGAAGGACAGCCAGTCCGGCGTCGCCTCGTTGAAGGCGCCGAGCATGCGCGGCTTGTCGGCATCGCCGGAGCGGCGCTGCAGCAGTTCCTGCGCCTCCTCGCGGCCGTCGCGGCCGAAATATTTCTGCAGCAGGTACACCATCGCCCAGAGGTGGCGGCCCTCCTCGACATTGACCTGGAATACGTTGCGCATGTCGTAGAGCGACGGCGCGGTCTTGCCGAGATGGCGCTGCTGCTCGACGGAAGCCGGCTCGGTGTCGCCCTGGATCACGATCAGCCGGCGCAGCATGGCGCGGTATTCGCCGGGGATGTCCTGCCAGACCGGCTCGCCGATGTGACGGCCGAACGGGATCGTCCGCCCCTCCTCCTGCGGCGCCAGCAGGATGCCCCAGCGGTATTCGGGCATCTTGACGTAGTCGAACTTGGCCCAGCCTTTCGGATCGACCGACACGGCGGTGCGCAGATAGACCAGCGCGTCCTGGAAGCCGTTCGGCCCCATCTCCTTCCACCAGTCGATATAGCCCGGATGCCAGCCCTCGAGCGCGCGCAGCACGGTGCGATCGTCGGCGAGCCCGACATTGTTGGGGATCTTGGTCGAGTAATCGACGTTCTGGATGTCCATGGAACGCTCCTGTTGCCGCCTCGTCATCGCGGGCTTCGTCCCGGCGATCTCGCTTAGGCGGGCACTCTGGTGCCACTGCTTGCGGGATCACCGGGTCTCGGCGCTGCGCGCCGGCCCGGTGATGACGACGGCCGTTAAACTCTCCGCATATCGAATGCCGGCTTCTGGCCGGTGCCGTAACGCTTGAGCGCGCCCTCTTCGCCGACCGCGTTGGGGCGCTGGAAGATCCAGTTCTGCCAGGCGGTCAGCCGCGCGAAGATTTTCGATTCCATCGTCTCGGGCCCGCCGAAACGGAGATTGGCCTCGAGCCCGGTCAGCCCGTCGGGCGAGAAGCTCGCGCGCTCCTCCAGGAACACGCGGATCTCGTCGTCCCAGTCGATGTCGTCGAGCGCGAAGGTGATGAGGCCGAGCTTCTCGGCCGCCTGCGCGTCGAGCGGCTTGCCGATCTCGGCTTTCGCGGTGTCGAGATCGCCCGGGTCGGCGAGGAAGCGCAGCGCCAGCCGCGACAAGCCGTTCGACATCGGATAGGCGCCGAAATTGACGTTGGCGAGCGCGAGCGTCGCCGGCGGCTTGTTGTCGCCGCCGAGCTGGCCGATCAGCATGTAGGAGCGGTCGGTCGCGAACACCAGTTCGGCGAGCGTGCCGGCAAAGCACGACCCCGGCTCGATCAGCGCCACCAGCGAGCGCGAGGTGAGATCGACGCGCTTGAGCGTGCGCTTCCACAGCCCCCTGATCTCGCGCGCCAGCCAGTGATCCTTGTTGGCGTCGAGGAAGGCGTCATAGGCCAGCACCTGCGCGCTCTCGCCCGACGACTTGAACACGATCGCGGCGATCTCGAACTCGTTGGCGCGGATGTCGAGGATGGCGTCGTCGAGCTCGCGCGCGAGCTTGAGCGGCCAGAACGCCGCGCCCTGCGCCACCATCGCGCCGACCGATGCGGGCGGCGGCGCTTCCGGCCCGCGGACCGTGATCGTCGCAAGCCGCGCGCCGCGATCGAGCGCGACCGAAACGGTTTCGTATTCGGCGCCGTTTTCCGAACGCTCGCGCGTGAGCGGGGTCAGCACAATGCCCTTGGCGCCGGACGGGCGATGCGATCTGGCAGCGAATTCCTTGGCGCGCTTGCCGACCGCCTCCTCGAACTTCGATCCGGGCACCACCTCGTCGACCAGCCGCCAGTCGACCGCGCGCTTGCCCTTGACGCCCTCCTCGGTGGTGCAGAAGAAATCCGCGTGATCGCGGCGCACCTTGCGCTTGTCGGTGACGCGGGTGAGCCCGCCGGTGCCGGGCAGCACCGCCAGCAGCGGCAGTTCCGGCAGCGACACCGACGACGAGCCGTCGTCGACCAGCATGATGTGGTCGGCTGCCAGCGCCAGTTCGTAGCCGCCGCCCGCCGCGGTGCCGTTGATGACGCAGATCGTCGGCAGGCCCGACGCAACGCTGGCATCCTCGATGCCGTTTCGCGTCTCGTTGGTGAATTTGCAGAAGTTGACCTTGTGGGCATGGGTCGCACCCGCGAGCATGCGGATATTGGCGCCGGCGCAGAACACGCGCGGTTTCGCCGAGCGCAGCAGGATCACCTTGACCTCGGGGTGCTCGAAGCGCAGCCGCTCCATGGCGTCGGCGAGCTCGATATCGACGCCGAGGTCGTAGGAATTGAGCTTGAGCTCGTAGCCTTCGAACAGCGCGCCCTTCTCGTCGACGTCCATGAGCAGCGTCGCGACATCGCCGTCGATCTTCAGCTTCCAATGGCGATAACGCGACGGATCGGTCTGGAAATCGATCCGGCTCTTGCCGTTGCTCAGCTTGCGTTCTGCGTCGGCCATTTCAGGTCCTCACTAGATCATTCCGGTACGCGAGCAAATCCAGCTGGCCGGAAGTCCTATTGCTGCGGAGCATGGATCGGGTCGCGGCCAGGCCCGGAATGACGAATCGCACGCCGCATGGATCACCTTCATGGTGATCGCGCAGCAGGCGATTGGCGAATTCGGCGATGACCTTCAGCGTGGCCTGCGGCGCCTCGTAATACGGCGCGTGCCGCGTGTCGGGCAGCAGCGCGACCTCGACCGGGCAGTAGCACTCGTCCTTGGCGACCTCGATCTGGCGCGCGGTGCCGTACTGATCCTGCTCGCCCTGCACGATCAGGATCGGCACGCGGATATAGGCGAGCGCGTCGGTGATGTCCCACTGGCGGAAGCCGGGCAGCAGCCACGGGCCGCACCAGTTGTAGAACGCGTTGTCGACGTCGGCATGGAAGCGCGCAAGCTTCTCACGCAGGTTGCCCTGCTCGTAGGCGACCTTGGCGCGCGCGATCTCGGCGATGCCCATGTCCTCGGTGAAGAAGTGCGGCGCCATCAGCGCGAGCCCGCGCACGCGGTGGTCCTGCACCGAGCCGGCATAGATCGCCGCGATCGACGCGCCGTCGCTGTGGCCGACCAGGAGCCCGCGCTTGAAGCCGATGGCGTCGAGCACCTTGGGCAGCACGTCGCGCGCCTCCTCGTGCATGAAGGTGACGGCGCGCGGCAGCGTCGACGGCGATGACTGGCCGTAGCCCGGCCGCGAATAGGAGAACACGCCGGCGCCGGTCGCGGCCGCGAGTTCGTCCGCGAAGCTGCCCCAGATGCCGGCGTGGCCGAGGCCCTCGTGCAGCATCACCAGCGTCGGCGCCGCGTCCGGACGCGGGCCGGTCATGCGGTATTCGATCCGCATCGCGCCGAGATCGAGGAAGCCGTGGTCGGAGAGCGTCATGACCTGTCTCCGGCGCTATAACGCTTCGCGATCGCCGCGAGTTTCGCAAAGCTCTGCTCGATCGTATCGCCCGAGGTCTCCAGTTCCGCCCCGGCGCGCGCGTAGTCGGCGCTGCGCGCGTCCAGGATGGCGACCAGGTCGGCCATCGCCTCGCGGTTCTTCGCCATCGGGCGGAAATCGCCCTGCTCCACCACGCGGCTCATGTGCTCGTCGGGCCGCGCCTTGATCCAGATCGTGTGGGTCCGCCGCAGCAGCAGCGCATAGGTCTCGGCATCCGCCACGATGCCGCCCGCGGTCGCGATCACCGCCGCCTCGTGCTCGGCGATCACGCGCTCCAGGCAGGCGCGCTCGTAGCGGCGGAAGGTCGCCACGCCCGCGATCTCGATCAGGTCGGGAATGCGCGCGCCATAGTCCTGCTCGACCAGCCGGTCGAGCTCGATGAACGGACAGCCAAGCTCGTGCGCCAGCCGCTGACCGAGCGTCGATTTGCCCGCGCCGCGCAGGCCCACGAGCGCGATGCGCCGCGCCCGGTCGGCCGCGGTCGCGCCGCCCACACGCGCCTCGATCAGGCCGGCGACCGAGGCAAGCTCGGATACCGGTACGCGCCCGAGCAGGTCGAGGATGTGCGTCATCGCCGCGGCGCGGCCGTTGGTCCGGGGCAGCAGTTCGACGATCGGCACGTCGAGCGCCTCGGCGATCGATTTCAGGATGATGACCGAAGGGTTGCCCTGCCCGCTCTCGATCTGCGCGAGGTAGCGCTCGGAGGCGCCGGAGCCCTGCGCCAGTTGCCGCCGCGTCATGCCGCGCTTGGCGCGGCCGAGCCGGATCAGGCGGCCGACCGCCGACGCGAACGCGTCGTGCTCGGCGCCGTTCTCAGGCTGCCGCACGCGCTCGCGCGCACTGGCCGTAGGCTTGATTTGGGCCACGAACGGCTGATCCCGGCATATGAATTATAATTCATGCAATATAATTCATATTCGGGAGGAAAGTCAACCCGTCGCGAAATCGTGCGCCCACAGCAGGTCGAGCTTGTTGATCGCGGCGGTCGGCAGCGGCCCCTGCCGCACCGCCTCCAGCGCCTCGTCGATCTGCGCCAGGTCGGAAATTCCAATCACCCGGCTGTTGATGTCGCGGTTGCCGAGCACGAAGCGCAGCGCGCTCTGCGCCGGGGTGCCGTATTCGTTGCCGAGCGCGTGGCGGATGGCGTTGCCGCAGCGCATCTCGTTGTCGAGATCGGTGACTGCGGTCATCATGAACAGGCCGTCCGGCCGGCGCGGGCTCGCCAGCGCCCCGCCCGCCAGCACCCGGATGTTGAGCACGCCCATGTTGTGGCGGAAGCAGGCGGCGATCACGCCGGAGAAATCCTGCCCCTTCCAGTCCGGCGGCACCCGCGTCCAGGCCGCGCTCGGATTGATCGCGTTGTAGTAGACCTGCGCGGCGTCGAAGCGGCCGCTGTTGATCACCTCCAGGCAGGCCTTGGTGTCGCCGGCGACCGTGAGCCCGCTCGCATGGATGAGCCCGTGCGACTTGATGTGATCGAAGATGTCGGCAATGCCGTTGCGCCCGAGCACCTGCTCGACGCTGACCGCCGCGCGCCCGCCGAGCGTGGTGCCGATGTGATTGTGCAGCTGAAACAGGTCGATCTTCGACACCTGCAGGCGCTTGAGGCTGCCCTCCAGGCTGCGCACGATCGCGCCCGGGATGTCGTTCAGGTCCTCGGGCTCGAGCCGGACCTTGGTGGAGATGTGGGGCCGCGGGTCGAGGTCGCCGAGATGGCGGCCGATCGTCTCCTCGGATGCGCCGTTGCCGTAGATCGACGCGGTGTCGATCCAGTTGATGCCGCCGGCGACCGCGCGGCGCAGCGCCATGCCACGCGTAGTCTCGGTGGCATTGATCAGGACGCCGCCGGTCACGCCGCCGCCGAGCGCGATCTCGGAGATTTCGAGTCCGGTGCGCCCGAAGAGACTCTTTTGCATCGTCGCCCGTCCCGTGTGCGTCCCCGCTCCGGCTCGACGTCCGAAGCGCGCCTCAGTCGATCATGACAGCCAAATGACGGCAAGTGGCCCGCGTTGCAGGCGGCCCTTGTGCCGCGAAGAAGCGCACGTCAGTGCGGCCCAAGCTCCGCCCGCAGCATGAAGCGCTGGATCTTGCCGGTCGCGGTCTTCGGCAGATCGGTGCGGAACTCGATCCAGCGCGGATATTTGTAGGGCGCGAGCTTGGCCTTGACGTGGTCCTGCAGCACGCGCGCGAGCGCGTCGCAGGCCTTGTCGGCGCTCTTGAGCACCACGAACGCCTTGGCCTTGATCAACTGCTCCTCGTCCGGCCAGCCGATCACCGCCGCCTCGAGCACGTCGGGATGCGTGAGCAGCGCGCCCTCGACCTCGAACGGCGAAACATAGATGCCGCCGACCTTGAGCATGTCGTCGCGCCGGCCGCAGGAGACGAAATAGCCGTCCTCGTCCTGCAGATACTTGTCGCCCGAGCGGGTCCATTCGCCCACGAAGGTGTCGCGGGTCTTTTCCCGGTTGTTCCAGTACATCACCGCGCCGGTCGGACCGCGCACCTGCATCTCGCCCATCTCGCCGCGCTTCTTAATGACGTTGCCGTCGTCGTCGACCAGGCGGATGTCGTAGCCGGGCACCGGCTTGCCGGTGGAGCCGTATCGCACGTCGCCCGGGTAGTTGGAGATGAAGATGTGCAGCATCTCGGTCGAGCCGATGCCGTCGAGCAGATCGACGCCGTAGCGCTCCTTCCAGCGCTGGCCGACCTCGGGCGGCAACGCCTCGCCGGCCGAGATGCAGAGCCGCAGCTTGACGTCGGCGCGCGCCGGTGCGCTCGGGCTGTTGAGGAAGGCCGCATAGAAGGTCGGCACCCCGTAGAACACCGTCACCGGATGCTCGCGCAGGATCTTCGCTACGCCATCGGGCGTCGGCCGATCCGGCAGCAAGACCGTGGTGGCGCCGACCATCATCGGGAAGGTCATGGCGTTGCCGAGCCCATAGGCGAAGAACAGCTTCGCCACCGAATAGCAGACGTCGCTCTCCTTGAGGCCGAGCACGCCGACGGCGTAGAGATCGGAGGTCAGCGGCAGGTTGGCGTGGGTGTGGATCGCGCCCTTGGGCTTGCCGGTGGAACCCGACGTGTAGAGCCAGAAGCACATGTCGTCGCGCGTGGTCGGCGCGGTGTAGCCGTCGGGCTTGGCGCCGGCGATCAAATCCTCGAAGCGGCGATGGCCGTGCGCGTTCTCGCCCGACACGATCACCTCGGCGAGATCGGGGCTCGACTTGGTGAGGTTGGCGAATTTCGGATAGAGCGCCTCCGACACCACCAGCACGCGGGACCGGCTGTCGGCGAGCAAGAAGCGGTAGTCGTCCTCGGTCATCAGCGTATTGACCGGAATCGGCACCACGCCGGCCTTGATCGCGCCGAGGAAGGCGGTCGGCCAGTCGATGGTGTCGAGCAGCGCAATCAGGATGCGCTCTTCGCGGCGGACACCGAGCGCGCGCAGCGCGGCGCCGAAGCGATCGACGCGGTCGGCGAGCTGCGCATAGGTCCAGCTGCCGCGCGGATCGATATAGACCGGCTTGCCGGCGCGCCCGGCCTTGAGGTTGCGTTCGAGCACATCGGCCGCGAAATTGTACGCGCGCGGAATGGCGTCGCTGGCCGCGCGCGGATCGACGGCTGAAGCTGCGGCTCCGGCGAGCGCCATCGGACTCCTCCCAGGATTATTGGCGGGCTGCCGCCCACATGTTCCGATCATTATGCAGGCGCCCCGCCGGCATCGCAACGTTTTGTCCCCTTTCTGATTTGCGCGCTTCATGCCAAGTTGCCGCGCCAATTTGCAAGGAGCGCCGGGAATGATCGTCAGCCGCGATCGTATTTTGACCACCCATGTCGGCAGTCTGCCGCGCAACGAGACGCTGTCCGATCTCCTGATGTTGCAGGAGGAGGAAAAGAGCTTCGACCCGAAGGCGCTCGCGGACGAGAAGGACAAGGCGGTCCGCCACGTGGTCGGCCGGCAGATGGCCGCCGGGATCGACGTCGGCAACGACGGCGAGCAGCAGCGGGTCGGCTTCCAGACCTACGTGCCGCAGCGCATGTCGGGCTTCGCCGGGGTGTCGAAGCGCCGCCGCGGCCGCGAGTTCGAGGAGTTTCCGGATCTCCTGGCCTACCTCATGCGCCGGTTCCCGCATCAGACCAAAGGCCAGCATGCGGCGCCGGAAGCGCAGGCCGAGCTCAAGTATCGCGATCTGACGCAGGTCAGCGACGAGACCGCACGCTTCAACCGGATCGCCGGCGAGCTCAATGCGTTCTCCGAACGGTTCATGACCGCGGCCTCGCCCGGCATCATCTCGACCACGATGCTCAACGCCTTCTACGATTCGCACGACGCCTATCTCGATGCGCTCGCGCGCGAGATGGGAAATGAATATCGGGCGATCCACAAGGCCGGGCTGACCTTACAGATCGACGCCCCGGACCTCGCCATGGACCGCACCATGATGTATCGCGACCTCTCGGATGCGGAGTTCGCAAAGCGCTGCGAGCGGCATATCGCGGCGATCAACAAGGGCATCGAGGGCATCCCGCGCGACAAGGTGCGGCTGCATGTCTGCTACGGAAACTGGGAAGGGCCCCACATCCACGACATCCCGCTGGAGAAGATTCTTCCCGCGCTCTACCAGGCCAAGGTCGGCGCGCTGTCGATCGAGTTCTCCAACCCGCGCCACGCGCACGAATATGCGGCGTTCAAGCGCCAGCCCTTCCCCAAGGACATGATCCTCATTCCGGGCGTGATCGAGACCACCAGCAATTTCGTCGAGCACCCGGAGGTGGTGGCGCGCCGGATCGAGGAGGCGGTGGCGGCGGTCGGCGACCGCGAACGCGTGATCGCCTCGACCGACTGCGGCTTTGGAACGTTCACCAAGCGCGAATGGGTGATCGAGCCGGCGGTCTGGCTCAAGCTCAAGTCGTTGCGCGAAGGCGCCGACATCGCCTCGGGCAGGATTTGGGGGAAGAAGGTGGCGTGAGGCCTCGTCGCGCGTAGGCCCTCACTTGAGGCCGGACGTTACGACCTGCAGAGCGGCCGTGCTATAGTACAGGCCAAAGCTGTGGCTGGATTCGGTCGGCCGCCAATAATCAAGGAGCCCCCATGGACGAGATCACGCGCGAGCCCAAGCAGATCCACGCCGAGGACATCAACCCGCGCTTCAACTGGGGCCGCGCGCTGCCGGCGCTCGGCATCATGGGGGTCGATTTCGAGGAGCGCGTCGATTACCGCCGGCTGCACCGCTACCGGATCGCGCGGGTGCGCCAGGCGCTGGAGAACACCGACGTCGGCGCACTGCTCACCTTCGACGTCAACAACATCCGCTACATCACCTCGACCAAGATCGGCGAGTGGGAGCGCGACAAGCTCTCGCGCTGGGCGCTGCTTGCGCGCAACGGCGAGCCGATCCTGTGGGACTTCGGCTCCGCCGCCGTGCACCACAAGCTCTACACGCCATGGCTCAAGCCGGAGAACTGCAGGGCCGGGCTCGTGGGGCTGCGCGGCACGGTCGACCCGGCCTTCGGCCTGATGAAGCGCCACGCCGAGGAGATCGCCGCGCTGCTGCGCGAGGCCGGCGTCGCCAACATGCCGGTCGGCGTCGACATCATCGAGCCGCCGATGATGTTCGAGCTGGAGAAAGCCGGCCTCAAGATCGTCGACGGCCAGCAGATCATGCTGGAGGCGCGCGAGATCAAGTCGGCCGACGAGATCGCGCTGCTCAACCGCGCCGCCGCCATGGTCGACGGCGCCTATCACCTGGTCCACGAGCAGCTCAAGCCGGGCGTGCGCGAGAACGACATCGTCGCCAACGTCAACCAGTTCCTCTACACGCACGGCTCCGACGACGTCGAGGCGGTCAACGCCATCTCCGGCGAGCGGTGCAACCCGCATCCGCACAATTTCACCGACCGCATGCTGCGGCCGGGCGACCAGGCGTTCTTCGACATCCTGCAGTCGTTCATGGGCTACCGCACCTGCTACTACCGCACCTTCAACGTCGGGCGCGCGACGCCGGTGCAGCACGACGCCTACAAGAAGGCCCGCGAGTGGCTCGACAACGCGATGGAGCGCATCAAGCCCGGCGCCTCCACGGCCCATATCTGCAGCGCGTTTCCGAAGGCCGGCGAATTCGGCTTCCCCGACGAGATGTCGGCGTTCGGCCTGCAGTTCGCCCACGGCCTCGGTCTCGCGCTGCATGAGCGGCCGATCATCTCGCGCGTGGTCTCGATGGAGCATCCGACCGAGATCAAGGAGGGCATGGTGTTCGCGATCGAGACCTACTGCCCGGCGACCGACGGCTTCTCGGCCGCGCGCATCGAGGAGGAGGTCGTGGTGACCGACAAGGGCTGCCGCGTCATCACGCTGTTCCCGGCCGAGGAGCTGCCGATCGCCAACCGGTACTGAGCATCCGGATCGACCGTCGCTGCCCGTGCGCAGGAGCGTGACGCGGGACGCGGACCGATGACGTCGATTCGCCGCAATGATCCCCCAAGCGTTCCGACCTTCCCCAAGGAGCAAGCCGAAATGAAATGCGTCCCTAGCCGCCTGTTCCGGCGGTCTCTCATGAGTGTCGGCGGCCTTGCCGGCCTAGCCATGCTGGCGCTGGCGCCCACACCGGCCGCCGCGCAAGGGACCCCCGAGCAGCGCGCCTATTGCCAGGACGACGCCATGCGGCTGTGCGGTGAGTTCGTGCCGGACGTGGAGAAAATCACGGCCTGCATGTCGCGCAAGTACCGCTCCCTCAGCCCAGGCTGCAAGCGGGTGTTCGCCGCCGGCCGCAGGCGGTCTTAGGCGTTTCCGCAGCCGGCACCGCTCACGGCCGATCGGCCGCAAGCGAAATCGCAACGGACAGGAAGAATGCCCCGGGCTTGGGCAAGCCCGGGGCCTTGTTGGCTGGCAGCGAAGAGGATCAGTTCGCCGCCAGCGATGACGATCAGATGCCGCCGAACTTGTAGCTGAGCGCGAGGCGGCCGATGCTGTCGTTGAAGCGCCGGTTCTGAGTGAAGGTGTTGCCGGTAGTGTCCGCGTCACGTGATCCGGTCGTTGCCGAGGTCGACATAGAGATACTCGGCCCGCATCAGCCAGTTCGGCGCAATCATGCCCTCGATGCCGGCGCCGACGGTCCAACCCACGCGCGTGTCGCGGAAGCTGAGCGTGCTCGTGCCGGCCGGCGCGACGACCGTGCTGGTGACGTGTAGTCCGAGCTGATCTGGCCGTAGGCGACGCCGCCCGTTGCATAGAGCAGGATGTTCGGGGTCGCCAGCAGGCCGAGGCGCGTGCGGCCCGTGCCGACCCACGGCAGACGATGGCTGCCGGTCGCATAGATGGTGCAGCCGGCATTCGAGGCAGTAGTTGGTGCTGCCGCGCTCGACCGGTCATCATGAAGTCCGAACTCGGTGCCGATCACCCAGTTGCCGAACTGCCAGTTGTAGCCCCACTGGAAGCCACCGATGACGCCGTTCATCTGCTGGCCTTCGGAGAAGGTAGACGGGATGCCGTTGACGGTGAAATCGTTGCTGAGCTTGCCCCAGCTGTAGCCGAGGTTCACGCCCGCGTAGAACCCGGTCCAACCGTAGACCGGAGGCGGCGGGGGCGCCTTGTAGACCGGACGAGCCGGCAGATCCGCCGCGATGGCCGAGCCCGCGAAAGCCGCGAGCGCTGCGCCAGTAAGAAGCAACTTCCTCATGTGATCCCCTCCTTGGAGAACGTGGTGACAGCGTCGTGTTTACGCCGATCCGCGCGGGCGATGGTGATGTTTTGGCCACACTATACTGCGGCGAACGGATCGAATACTGTTAATAGGCAGTAAAAATGAGTCAAGTTATTGAATTATATGAGGATTTGTATTTAGGGTGTCTTTGAATTCATTAAGGTTAATCACTAAGTATACTTTCCTTAACCTTAACGGTTTTCGCCGCCCCTGAGATGCGGAAACCGCTCGCTCAGCAGCGAGCCGAAGTAATACGTCGGCTTGAACGCCGGATGCGCACGGATCGCCTCGTACCAGCGCGCGACGCGCGGCCGGTCCTTCCACATCGTATCGAGACGGAGATCGGCCATCCGCACCAGCGCCGGCATCACCGCGATGTCCGCAAGCGTGATGTCCTTGCCGAGCAGCCACGGCCCGCCGCTCGCCGCGATCGCGTCGTCCATGCGCGCATAGGTGCGCGCGAGGCGCTCGAGCGCGGCGTCCATATCCTTCTGCGGAAAGCCCTTGCGCCCCATCGCCAGCATGAACTCCTTGCGCAGCGGCTTGCTCTCCGCGAACGCCACGAATTCCTCCTCGCTCATCGCCGCAAACCGCGGCAGGAACGCGAGATTGAACGTCGGCACGCGCACCGCAGCCGCCGGCATCTCGTCGATGAAGCGCATCAGCGCACGCATGTGCGCGCGCTCGACCGGCGTGCGCGGCGTGAAGCTTTGCTCGGGCGAGACCTCGTCGAGATATTCGACGATGACGGAGGAATCGATCACGACATTGCCGTCGTGGTCGAGCGTGGGCACCACGCCGTTCGGATTGAGCTTGAGGTAGTCGGGCTTGAGCTGATCGCCGGCCAGCAGATCGAGCTTCACCTCGTCGAACGGCAGCGCCTTGGCGTTGAGCACGAAGCGCACCCGCTGACTGCAGGTCGACTGCGGCGCATTGTAGAGCGTGAAGGCCATGCCGATTTCCTCATTCATTCAACACCGGTCTGCGGACCGTTCGTGGGCGTGCAAGATCGTATCGCAACCGGACATAGCCGGCCTCAAGTCTCTCGACTAGGCTTGCGGACGCGACGCCCGAAGCGGCTGCCCATCCGACCGTTCCGTGGCCCGGATTTTGCCTCCTCACATGCAACGACGTATTCGGAGAATCGGCATGATATCCGTCAGGTGCACCGTCATCGTGCTGCTTGCTCTGCTGTTGGCCCCATGTGAAGCGATCAAGCCGGCCGGCGCGCAGGACTGGCCGGCGCGTTCGGTGCGCGTGGTCGTCCCGTACGGACCCGGTGGCATCGCCGATGTGTTCGGCCGGATCACCGCCGACCGCCTTGCGAAGATCTTCAATCAGTCGTTCATCGTCGAGAGCCGCGGCGGGGCGGCGGGCGCGATCGGCACCGAATATGTCGTGCGCTCCCCCGCCGACGGCTACACGTTGTATTTCGCGGGCGGTGGACAGTTCTCGGTCGTTCCGCTGATGCAGAAGCTGTCCTACGACCCGGTCAGGGACCTCGCCCCCATCAGCATGGTGACGCTCAACGGCATGGCGCTGGCGGTCAATCCCGAGCTGCCGGTTCGCTCGTTGCGCGAGTTTCTCGACTACGTGAAGGCCAACCCGGGAAAGGTCAATTACGGCGCAACCGGGCTCGGCGCCAGCAGCCATCTCGTGCCCGCCGCCTTCGCGGCCCGCGCCGGTCTCGACATGGTGGTGGTGCCGTATCAGGCCACACCGCCGTCGATCGTCGCGCTGATCTCAGGAACCATCCAGGTGTTCTTCGGCAATGTCTCCGACATCTTGGAGTTGGTGCGCGGTGGCAAGGTACGCCTGCTGGCGTTCTCCACTGAGAAGCGGATCGCCGCGTTTCCGGACGTCCCGACCGTATCGGAACTGGTGCCGGGCTTCGTCATGACCGCGTGGAATGGCTATTTCGCGCCGAGCGGAACGCCGCGTCCGATCGTCGACCGTCTGTCGCAGGCGCTCGCCGCGATCTGCCGCGATCCCGAAGTGGTTCGGCTGATGGGGAACTTGAGTGTCGATCCGGTCGGCGGAACGCCGGAACAGTTGGAGGCCGCCATCCAACAGGATTTGCCGATCTATCGCGCGGCGGTGGAGGCGGCAGGCTTGCGCCGGCAATAGGCCGCGCCATCAGCGGGTCTAGTTCAGATTTTCGCGCAACGTCGCGCCGGCATATTTGGCTTTGGACAAGCCGCGGCGTTGCAGCTCGGGCACAACGTGATCGACGAATTCCTGCAGGTTGCCCGGCGCCGAAAAGCCGCGCGCCAGCATGAAGCCGCCGTTGGCGCCGGTTTCGAAATGCCATTCCTCGAGCTTGTCGACGATCTGCTTCGGCGTGCCGCCGGCGACCAGAACCCGCTCGGTCATGAACCGGCGCCCGAACTGCTCGACCGTCAGCGATGGATCGGTGGTCTTCAGGATTTCCTCGAAGCTGCCCCAGTGCACGTTCTGCGCCTTCACCTCGGCGGCAACGTCGGAGAGCTTCATGTCGCGCCGGAACTTCGAGAAGTCGAGGCCGTACATCGATGACAGCTCGATCAAGCCAGCCTCCGGCGGGATCGCGTCGAGATAGCGCTCTTCCATGGCGCTCGCCTGGGCTTCCGAATTCGGCGACCTGGACGCGCACCGACCACAAGATGCCGCAGTCCTTCGGCTTGCGCCCGAACGACGACAGCTTCCGGTCGAGCCGGGCGCGGTGCTCTTTCATGCTCGCCATCGTGCGCCGCGTGCTGAACTGCATGTCGGCGTAATGCGCCGCGAGATCCATGCCGGGACCGGATTGTCCGGCCTGGATGATCACCGGCCGCCGCTGCGGCGACGGCAGCGCCGGAAGCGGTCCGCGCACGCTGTAATGCTCACCCTCGTGGTTGAGCAGATGCACCTTGGCCGGATCTCCGAAAATTCCTCGCTCACGATCGAGCATGATGGCGTCCGGCTCGACGCTCTCCCAGAGCGCAAGGCAGATGCCGAGATGTTCTTGTGCACGATCGTAGCGCTCGTCGTGCTCGACCATCTTCTTGTAGCCGTAGTTTGCGGCCTCGTTCTTCGAGCGCGAGGTCACAGCGTTCCAGGCGATGCGCCCCTTGGTGACGTGGTCGAGCCCGTTGAACACGCGCGCGATATGAAATGGATGATGGTAGGTGGTCGACATGGTGATGCCGAAGCCCACACCCGCCGCGACGCGCGACATGCACGGGATCATCGGCATCATGTCGTGGCGCGGCCACTTGGTGCCGTAGCGCACCGCGGCGTGATGATTGCCGCCGTAGTCCTCCGGCGTGCCGCCGGAATCCCCGAAGAAAAGCATGTCCATGATGCCGCGCGCCGCCATACGCGCGATGTCCTCGTAGAATTCCGGGCTGCTGTAGTAGGGATAGCCTTCCCAGGAGCCGGGCAGCTTCCAGAGGTAGTCGGTATGGTAGTGCGAGAGATCGGCCGCGAGGTGAATGAGTTTCGATTCGGACATGGCGGCAAAGCGAAATAGCGGCGACGGACCCGCACCGGGGCGGTGCGGCTTTTGAAGGTCATCGACACGCTAGGCGGTTTGCCGCGCTCCGTCCACCGCCGCAATGCTGTCGTCGCACGCGGCGCCCAGGCGCGGTCAGAACGTCGATTTCAGCTTCAGATGATCGAGCCGGTTCATCGACTTCACGTCGAAGCGCCGCTTCTCGCTGTCATGCAGGACATCGAGCGGGATGGTCGAGCCGGCCGCTCCCACCGCCCAGACCTTGCGGTAGAAATCGGCGAGCGATTTCGGCGCCTCGCCATTGACGCCGAGGATGATGTCGCCGCGCTCGATCCCCGCCTTCGACGCCGGGCTGTCCGGCGTCACGCGCGCGACGAAGATCCGGCCGCGCACTTCCTCGGTGTTGAGCCCGAGCCACGGCTTGCCCGGGCCCGCCACGCGCCCGTCCGCGATCAGCTCGCCCAGGATGGGCGACAGGCGGTCGATCGGCACGAACATGTTGCCGGGCACGTTGTCCTGCTTGCCGGTGGCATCGCCGACGATCAGGGAGCCGACGCCGACGAGCTTGCCCTCGCGGCTGACCAGCGCCGCGCCGCTCCATTGCGGATGCGGCGGCGTGGTGAAGATCGCCTCGTCGAGCAGATATTCCCAGCCGCCGGCGAACTCGCGTTTGCCGACGACCATGGCGCGCGCGGGCCCGCCGAAGCTCGCGATCACCACGGGATCGTGGTCCTTGACGTCCGCCGACTTGCCGAGCGGCAGCGGCTTGACCTTGAGCGGGCCGACCGACTGCAACAGGCCGAAGCCGGTCTCGTTGTCGTAGCCGAGCACGGTCGCGGGCCAGGTGCGGCCGTCGCTGGTGGTGATCTCGGCCGTGTAGGCCTCGACCATCAGATAGCCGATGGTCAGCACCAGACCGTTGCCGTCGATGACGATGCCGGAGCCTTCGCGTTCGCGGCCGAGATTGCCCACGGTGCGGCCTTCGGGATGGATCGCGGTCTTGATCCGCACCACGGCATTGACGATGTCGTCGAGCGACGGCGTCTGCGCAGGCGCATCCGCGCTCGACGCGAGCAGCGCCGGAAGGGCAAGGGCGAGGGTACGACGAATGAGTGCGAGGCGCATGGCGGCTCCGATTCGAACGACGCCCGGTACGGTCGAGTATACGCTTCCGGCCCGGCGGCGCGACGGGATAAAGCGGGTGTGACGGGATAACTCGGCGGCGCAGATCAGATGCGCACGTGCTCGGGCCGGAAGCCCATGCCGATGACGCGCGCCGGAATGCGCCGCAGGCGCGGGCAGTGATTGATCAGCCACAGCGGCCATGGCGGCGGCAGCAGCGACGTGCGCGTCGCCAGCACGCGGGTGAGGACGCGGTTCTGCACCTGGACCTGCAGCCATTGCGTCGCCTTGGTCGGAAAGTTGCGCCGCTCCTGCACGGCGGCCAGGTCCTCCGTGCGCAGCGTGCCGGCGCGCAGCGGACCGGCCAGGATGTTGGCCGCCGCGACCGCGTCCTGGACGGCGAGATTGATGCCGACGCCGCCGATCGGCGACATGGCATGGGCCGCATCGCCGATGCACAGAAGGCCGGGCTTGTACCATTGCCGCAGGCGGTCGACCGTGACGGTGAGCAGCTTGATGTCGTCCCAGCTCTTGAGCTCCTCGACGCGGTCGCGCAGCATCGGCGCAACGTCGACAACGGCCGCACGGAACGCGTCGAGACCGCGGGCGCGCACCTCGTCGTGTCCGCCCTTCGGGATCACATAGGCGCACTGCCAATAGTCGCCACGGTCGATCATGACGAACACCTTGCCGGGGGCCATGCGGCCAAGCGGCTCGGCGCCGTCGCTCGGCCGCCGCGTCAGCCGCATCCACAAGACGTCGATCGGCGCGCCGATGTCGTCGACGATCAGCCCGGCGCGCTCGCGCACGGTCGAGTGACGGCCGTCGGCGCCGACCACGAGATCGGCAGTCGACCGCAAGCGCTCCCGCCGGCGTCTTCACACGCAGGCCGGTGACGCGGCCGTCGGCTTCGATGAGCCCGGTCGCTTCCGCTTCCATCCGCAGATGGAAATTCGGATAGCCCGCGCCATGGCGGGCGAGGAAATTCAGAAAGTCCCATTGCGGCATCAGCGCGATGAAACCGCAGCGCGTCGGCAGATGGGTGAAGTCGGCAAGCTGCACGCCGGTATCGCCGAAGACGCCGGAGAGGTGACGCGCCTCCTGGTGCGGCAGCTTGAGAAATTCGTCGAGCAGCCCGAGCTCGTGCATCACCTCGAGCGTCGAAGGGTGGATGGTGTCGCCGCGGAAATCGCGCAGGAAATCGCGATGCTTCTCCAGCACCACCACGTCGATACCGGCGCGGGCGAGCAGATAGCCGAGCATCATGCCGGCCGGTCCGCCGCCGGCGATCGCGCAGGTGGTCTTGATCGTCTCAGGCTCGGTCATGCGCCAGCTTAGAACCGAAATCTACGGGCAGTCACCCACCCGCTCGGCCTCGATCGTCACGTGCGAGCGCTGAATCCTCTGGCCCTGCATCCACGCCTCGGTGATGAGCGTCGCGGTGTAGCGCTCCGGCGTCTCGAACAGGAATTCGCCCGCCACGTCCATGTCGAGTTGCCCTTTGCACTGCAGCCGCCATTTCAGCCGCTGCGGGGTCGATTCGTGTTCGGTGCGCTCGCACTCCGAATTGGTGGTGCGGCTGACCGGGCTGAAGGTCTTGTCGAGATCGGCGACCGCGTCCGCGCTCAGGCAGCGGGTACTCTTCTGGAGCGCCCCGGGCATCCCGTTGATGATGGGCGCCTGGACGATGCGATAGAGACCGGGCTGCAGCCCGTCGGCGGCCGCCCCGGTGGCGGCCAACAGCGCCGCCGCGACCACACACCCGCTCCAAAACGCCGATTTCGTCATTCTGCCGCTCGCATTCGGTCGATTTCCTAAAACTGTCACCCCGTCATTAACCATTCGCTAACCATAAACCAGGCAAATTTTGCCGGGGAAGCGTTACGACTTTCACGGGCGGCGGCGGGGGTCAGGCCTTGGACGCAAGCACGGTTCCTCTCGCGCGCGTCAGCGGCCTCCCGGCCGCTGCGCAATCCTTTCACGCCCATGACCGGGCCAGACGAGCATCCGCCGAACCCATGTCGGACACAACAGCAGGCGGAGGCAACGCGGCGGGAGGAGCCGCGGCCGTCGGACGGTTCGTGCTGCCCGGAATCGGCGACGTCGGCGCCTTCCTGAAACGCGGCGACATCGCGCTCGCGGTCGGGGTGATGGCGATCCTGGTCGTCCTGATCCTGCCGCTGCCGGCGACCCTGCTCGACCTGGCGCTCGCGATCTCGATCATCCTCTCGGTGCTGATCCTGATGACGTCGCTGTTCATCCAGGCCCCGCTCGAGTTCTCCGCCTTCCCGACGATTCTGCTGATCGCGACCATGCTGCGGCTCTCGCTCAACCTCGCCTCGACGCGCCTGATCCTGGCGCGCGGGCACGAGGGCACCGCCGCCGCCGGCCACGTCATCGAGGCGTTCGGCAACTTCGTGATGAGCGGCAACTTCGTGATCGGCATCATCGTGTTCACGATCCTGGTGATCGTGAACTTCGTCGTCATCACCAAGGGCTCGGGCCGCATCGCCGAGGTCGCGGCACGCTTCCACCTGGACGCCATGCCCGGCAAGCAGATGGCGATCGACGCCGATCTCTCGGCCGGCATGATCGACGAAGGCGAGGCCCGCCGCCGGCGCCGCCAGCTCGAGGACGAATCCGGCTTCTTCGGCGCCATGGACGGCGCCTCCAAGTTCGTGCGCGGCGACGCCATCGCCGGCCTGCTGGTGGTGTTCATCAACATCATCGGCGGCATGATCATCGGCATCGCGCAGCAGGGACTGTCGTTCGCCGAGGCCGCCCGCACCTATACGCTGCTCACCGTCGGCGACGGACTGGTCACCCAGGTCCCGGCGCTGATCGTTTCGACCGCCGCCGGCCTGCTGGTCTCCAAGGCCGGCATCACGGGCTCGGCGGACGTGGCGCTGATGCGCCAGCTCTCCGGCTACCCGAAGGCGCTCGGCATGTCGGGCGCCGTGATGATCGTGATGGCGTTCCTGCCGGGCATTCCGATGCTGCCGTTCCTGCTGCTCGGCGGCGGCGCCGGATCGCTCGCATTCCTGATCGACAAGAAGCAGAAGCAGCAGATCGTCACTGAAACCAAG
This sequence comes from uncultured Alphaproteobacteria bacterium, assembly GCA_963749815.1. Lineage (GTDB taxonomy): Bacteria > Pseudomonadota > Alphaproteobacteria > Rhizobiales > Xanthobacteraceae > VAZQ01. Next base: position 64,650 of record CAVVON010000039.1, read on the forward strand.
AAGGTCGAAGCCGCCAAGCCGCCGCCCGCCGAGGAACCGATCTCCACCGCGCTCAAGATCGACGATCTCAAGATCGAGCTCGGCTACGCGCTGCTGCCGCTCGTCAATGCGAGCAACGGCACCGACCGGCTCACCGAGCAGATCAAGGCGCTGCGCCGCTCGCTGGCGACGGATATGGGCTTCGTGATGCCGTCGGTGCGCATCCTCGACAACGTGCAGCTCGAGGCCAACACCTACGTGATCAAGATCAAGGAGGTCGATGCCGGCACCGGCCGCATCTGGCCGAACCACTACATGGTCATGGACCCCGCCGGCGCACAGGTGACGCTGCCCGGCATTCACACCCAGGAGCCGACCTTCGGCCTGCCCGCCACCTGGGTGGACGCGGCGCTGAAGGAGGATGCGGCGCTCAAGGGCTACACCGTGGTCGACGCCGCCACCGTGCTGTCGACGCACCTGACCGAGCTGATCAAGGGCAACGTCTCCGAGCTGCTCTCCTATGCGGAGGTGGCAAAGCTCATCAAGGAACTGCCGAAGGAACAGAGCGAACTGGTCAAGGACATCGTGCCGGCGCAGATCACCCTCTCGGGCATCCAGCGCGTGCTGCAACTCCTGCTCGCCGAGCGCGTGTCGATCCGCGACCTGCCGACCATCCTCGAAGGCATCGCGGACGCGATCCCGGCGACGCGCAATCCCTCGAACATCGTCGAGCACGTGCGCGCGCGGCTCGCCCGGCAGGTTTGCGCGCAGTTCACCACGCCGGCCGGCTACCTGCCGCTGATCGCGCTGTCGGCGAAATGGGAGCAGGCGTTCGCCGAATCGATCGTCGGCCAGGGCGACGACAAGAGCCTGGCGATGCAGCCCTCGAAGCTGACCGAATTCATAACGCTCATCCGGCAGCGCTTCGAGGAGGCCGCCCGCGAGGGCGAGAACCCGGTGCTGGTGACCTCGGCCGCCGCCCGGCCGTTCGTGCGCAGCATCGTCGAGCGTTTCCGGGGGCAGACCGCCGTCATGTCCCAGGCCGAAATCCACCCCCGCGCCCGCCTGAAGACCGTCGGCAGCATCTGAGGCCACGAAACGGGGGATCGGGCTGGCCGGATGCCCCGATCGCCGAGTTCGGCCGTCCGACACCCGCGCCCCTCGCCTGCCGTTAACCATTTGGATTCACGCGCCAATCAAGCCCTTGTGAGGCCCTCTTGGGGAACCGGCCCGCCAGCCCCAGGTTTCCCATAGCGGCCCATGAACCTTTTGCCCGGAGGGCACGACTAATGGTTACGAACCTGGGGAGCGCACGATGAACAATTCCTCGATGATAACCGCCGACCGCGTCACCCACTTGAAAGTGGTGGTGGTCGGCCTGGTGCTTGCGACCCTGGTTGCGGGCGTGAGCGTCGCTTCGCACATCACCGACACCGCTTGGGATGCCGCCAATGGGCGCTATGAAGCGACCGTGGTGAAGGCCGCCAAGCCGATGACCGCTTCGAACAGTGGCACGACCACCGTCCGCTGATCGTTCTTCTTCTCAACCCCAAACTTCAAAAGCGCCCTCCCCGGGGCGCTTTTTTCTTGGGCGGGCTTGAGCGGGCCTATTCGTCGTAGCGGGATTCGGGCGGCGCCGGCGGCCGCGGCGGCGGACCGCGGCAAGCGTCACGCCCAGCAGGCGCATCACCTCGGCCGGCCGCAACGCCGGCGGCACGCGGTCCGGCTCGAAACGCCACGCCGCGATCAAGCCGGCAATCGCCAGGACGATCAGGAACAGGATCGCGGTCAGAGCCTTCCACAGACCGGCGCGGCCGCGCGGCCGTGCGACCGGTGTCCGTGCCTCGGCGATCGTGACGCGCGGCGGGATCACCGGCGGTGCGACGACCGGCGCCGGCGGTGGCACTGCCGCGGCAGGCGCGGGCTTGCTCACGTCGGCCGGAGCCGACGGGGCCAGGAACGATGGCAACTGCGGCGCAGCCGGCATGGGCGCCGGCGCCACTGGACTGGGGGTTGGCGTTTCCGGAACAGGCTCCGGCAGTTCGTCGAAAACACCGCTCGGCAACGGTTCGTCCGCCACGTCCGGCACCTCAGGCACCGTGGGCGCTTCCGCGTCCGGCTCCACCGCCGGCGTGGCGCCTGGCAGTTTCGGCTTGATGCGCTCCCAGATCTTGGCGTCCGGCTCGATCGGCTCGACCATCAGGTGCAGTTCGCTCAGGCGGCGCTCCCACAGCCGGATCTTCTCGGCGAAGCCCGGGTCGATGGTCGTGAGCGCGAGCGCCTGCGCACGCTCGCCGGATTCGAGCGTGCCGAGGACGTACTCGGCGGCCAATGCATCCATGTCGCCGGTTTCGTTCATGGGCCCAGACACTGCTCGACCTCGAACAGGCTGCGCCGCAACGATGCGCGCAGCAGATTGATCGGCATGTCGAGCTTGGCCGCCAGCTGCTGGCAGGTGAACGCGCCGTAATAGGCGAGCAGCAGCATGCGCTGGCGGTCGGGCTCGAGCCGGCCGATGCAGGTGAGCAGCTTGCGCAGCTCGTTGGTCATGGCATGGCGCGGCACCGCACCCGGGCCGTCGTCCTCGTCGATGATTTCCGGCTCGCCGCCGCCCGCGCCCTCGGGCGGCTGACGGGCGAGATCGATCGCCTTGCTGCGCGCGACCGCCACCATCCAGGCGATCGGAGTCTGCTGGGTGGGATCGTACTCGCCGGCCTGGCTCCAGATCTGCAGATAGGCGTCTTCCATGACGTCGGCGGCAAGCTCGGGCCGGCGCAGAATGCGCAACACCACGCCGTAGACCTTGGCGCTGGTCGCCGCGTAGAGGCGCTCGAAAGCCGCCGCGTCGCCCTTGGAGACGGCCGCGAGCAGCCAGGTGATTTCAACCGGCGTTGACGACATTACTTACTCAACAGAACTTGATGGCCCCGGGTCCCGGACTTCCGCCACAACTTGATTATCCCTGCTCAACCCGTTCTGTCGAGACGGGAAATGCCCTGAATCGGAGGCCGCCGCCAGGCCGGGGCTGCTTTCCCGTGTCAAACCGGGACGAAAAGCCACCGGCCGGGCCGTTCGCCGTCAGGATCGAGGCATCGGGGCCGGTTCAACCGGTTCGCGCCGCCGCCTATCGGACCGGCCCTTCATCGGAAAACCGCGTCAACGCCGGCGGCGCGCCGGGAAGCTTGAGCTCGGCCCAGCGTTGCGCCACCCGGTCGTAGGTGCTGCGCCGCAGGAATGTCCGGCGCGGCGGATCGTTCAGCATCCGGTACGGCCGGCAGGCATCGACCAGCACCTTCGATCCGAACGGCTTGACCTCGGGCGCGAGACTGGGGTCGGCGCGGAACGACATGGTCTTGCGCAGGATGTCGAGATCGTCGCTCGGATTGCAGCGCGTGCTCAACGCCCACACCACCTCGTCGAAATCGGTCGGGTCGACGTCGTCGTCCACCGCGATGATCCACTTGGTGTAGTACGACGCGGTCGGGCACTGCGCGGTCAGCGCCAGCGCCTGCGAGACATGGCCCGGATACATCTGCCGCAGCGAGACGACCACCATGCAGTTGCCCGACGCCGCAGCCGGATGACAGTACGCGCCCTTGATGCCGGGAATGCCCATGCGGTCGAGATCGTCGAGGATGCGCGCGGCGCGCATGATCGACTGGTATTCGCCGATCTCGCAGGACGGATAGGTCGCCATCAGCGCCGCATTGATGATCGGCGATTTGCGCATGTGCAGCGCCTTCACCTCGATCACCGGCTTGCGCGACGGCGCGCCGCTGTAATAGCCGTGGAATTCGCCGAGCGGCCCTTCGGTCTCGAGGTCGCCGGCATGCGCCAGTCCCTCGATCACGATCTCGGCGCGCGCCGGGATCGGCAGGCTGACATATTCGGCCTTGGTGAGTTCGACCGGCCGTCCCATGATGCCGCCCGCCGCGTCGAGCTCGGAATCCTCGGCGCCGAAGCGCATGCCGCCGACCATGAACAGCACCGGATCGATGCCGAAGGCGGCGACGATCTCGCACGGCTTGCCCTGCGCCCAGGCGGCCTCGCAATCGAGTTGCCCATGACGGCCGGGCACGAAGTTGAGCCCGATCCGCCGCGCCGAATGAAGCTGCTGGCGGTAGCAGCCGACATTGAGCCGCCCGGTAGCCGGATTGGCGGTGATGGTGATGCCGCCGGTGCCGATGAACGGCCCGCCGTCGGCCGGCCAGAAGGTCGGCGCCGGCAGTGCGGTCAGATCGACGTCATCGCCGCGCAGCACGATCTCATTCACCGGCGCCGCCTCGCGCGCGACCGTCACGGGCGCAATGCGCCGCTTGGTGATCGCCCGCGTCGCCTGCACCAGGGCGGCGATCGACAAACCTGGATCGAGTCCCATCGCCAGCGCGTAGCGCGCCTTGCTGGCGCCCAGCATGTTCGACAGCACACGCGCGCCATGCGGATTGCGCTTGAACGTCTCGAACAGGAAGGCCGGCGAGATCCGTTCGCGCGAGCCCATGAAGGTGATCGCCGACAACTCTTCGTTCGGATCGACCTCGGCGGCGACGCGATGCAGCGAGTCATGCTGCTCCGCCAGCGCGAGCCATTCCCGCAGGTCGCTCCAGCGCGGGCCTGCCGGCACGGCGGTGAGGCGCGGCGCGGCCGTCGAACTCGGTTGCTCGTCCATGGGTGATGTCCGTGGGTGCTATTCGATCTTGAAGCCGGGCGCGGTCACGATCGGCTTCCAGCGAATGATTTCTGCCTGAATCAGCTTCTCGAAGCTTTCGACGCCCGGCTCGCCGGCGCTGGTCCCCTGCTTCGCCAGGCTCTCGCGGTAGGCCGGATCGTTCTGCGCCGCCAGCACCGCGGCGCGTAGACGCGCCAGCACCGGCGCCGGCGTCTGCGTGTGCGCCGTGAGGCCGAACCAGTTCTCGGCCTGCACGCCGGGCAGGCCCGCTTCGCCCATCGTCATCAGATCCGGCATCAGCGCCGAGCGCTGCGGGGCTGCGATCGCCAGCGCGGAGATCACGCCGCCCTGGATCGAGGAGGCCAGCACCGACACGTCGCCGAAGGTCGCGTCGATGTGGCCGCCGATCAGCGCCGGCAGCGTGCCGCCCGTGCTGCGATAAGGCACATGGATGACGTCGATCTTGGCTTCGTGCTTGAGCAGTTCGATCGACAGATGCGTCAGCGCGCCGATGCCGGCGGAGCCGAGCAGCGCCTTGCCAGGATTGGCGCGCGCATAGGCGAGAAAGTCCGCCATGGTGCGGAAGCCGAGCTTGGGATTGACCGCGAACAGTTGCGGCGAGCGCCAGATCGTGCCGAGCGCCACGATGTCGCGCTCGACCGAATAGCTGACCTTCCTGGTCGGCGGGATGATCGCGAACGGTCCGGCGCCGCCGACGCAGCAGCGTGTAGCCGTCCGGCGGCGTCGCGAAGAACGCCTCGGTGCCGGTGAGGCCGCCGGCGCCGCCGCGGTTCTCGACCACGACCGACTGCCCGAGATGACGGCCGAGCGGCTCGGAGATCAGCCGCGCCGCGGTATCGCTGGTGCCGCCGGCCGTATACGGCACGATGATGCGCACCGGCCGCGCCGGGAAATCCTCGGCGAAGGTAGCAGGTGCCGCAGCAAGCAGCGCGACGATCGCAATGAGACTTTTCGCCGGCAGCGCCATGACGTCCCCGATCGATTTCGAGGCCGCGATCCTAGCCCAACCGCGAGATGCTTGGCATGCAATCAGCGAGGGAATGACCGGCGAAAGCCGCACCTGCGGCAATTGCACGCTCAGCCGATCGGCCGGCGCGTCTGGTAGTAGCGCAGGATCGCGTAGGTGGCGGCGGCCGCCGCCAGATGCTTCAGCGTGTGGCCGCTGACGAGATGCCCGGCCGAATAGATCGCGCTATCGGTGTATTCGAGTATTTTCGCGAGCACGTACCAGCCGGCGGCGACGATCCAATACATCGTGCCGGTGTATTTCGGCTTGAGCAACGCGAACATCACCGGCAGCGAGAGAATCGGGAAGAACTGCACCCAGCCGTAGAGCCGCAGGTCGCCCGTCCACCGCCACACCAGCATGCTGATGACGCCGAGCACCACCATCGGCCACAGCAGCAGGCGCCCGGTCCGCTCGTCGATGCGTTCCTCGACCGCGGCGGCGAGCACGCCCGAGAACGCGATCGTCATGGGCAGCCGGTCCCAGAACAGCGTGCCGTCGCTCGGCGACCAGTGGTAATAGGCCGAGCCGAACGCGGTGAGGAAGACGCCGGCGAAGAACACCACCGTTGCCGGGTCGCGGTGGAATTGCCACAGCCCGACCGCACCGACAAACGCGAACGGCAGGTTGGAGACCACGTTCCAGAAATTCGGAATGCCCAACAGCGTGCGCTGGTCGGCGAACTGGTGATAGGCCTGATCCTGCGGGATCGGCGGCAGCAGCCAGAGCGCGGCCAGCGAGGCCGCCATCAGGCCGAGGAAGATGAGCAGCGGACGGTTCTGCGTGACGGACATGATGCGAGACTAGCACGACCGGTCCGGACGCGAGAGACACTCGACACGGCCGCTCGAAAATGAAAATAGAAGCGCATGAACAAACGCCATCAGGTCATCATCGTCGGCGGCGGGCCCGTCGGGGTTGCGCTCGCGATCGACCTCGGGCTGCGCGGCATATCCTGCGTGGTGGTCGAGCGCCGCAACGGACTTGCAGCGCATCCCCAAGGGCCAGAACCTCACGCAGCGCACCGTCGAGCACTTCCATTTCTGGGGCATCGCCGACAAGCTGCGCGCGGCGCGCGTGCTGCCGCCCGAATACCCGATGAACGGCATCATCGCCTATGGCAGCCTGACCAGCGAATACTGGTATGCGCCGCCGCACCGCGAGTCGCTCAACGCCTACTACTTCCAGGACAACGAACGGCTGCCGCAGTACCGGACCGAGCAGGTGCTGCGCGCCCGGATGGCGGAGCTGCGCAACGTCGAAACCCGGATGGGCTGGTCGGCGGAAAAGATCGAGCAGAGCGAAACCGGCGTGCGCGTCACGATCGCCGGCGACGGCGGCCGGCAGGAGGTGCTCGAAGCGGACTATGCGGTCGGCTGCGACGGCGGCCACTCCACCGTGCGCAGCGCCATCGGCATCGAGCGCGGCGGCACCGATTTCGACCAGCTCATGGTGCTGGCGGTGTTCCGCTCGAAGGAGCTGCACGACAAGCTCGGCCGCTTTCCGCCGCGCTCGACCTATCGCGTGCTGCACCCCGACCTGAAGGGCTATTGGCAGTTCTTCGGCCGCATCGACGTCGGCGAGGGCTTCTTCTTTCACGCGCCGGTGCCCGCCGACACCACGCGCGAGAACTACGACGTTCACGCGCTGCTGGAGAAGGTCGCCGGATTCAAGTTCGCCTGCGATTTCGACTACGTCGGGTTCTGGGACCTGCGCATCGCGGTCGCGGAACGGTATCAGGTCGGCCGCGTCTTCATCGCCGGCGACGCCGCCCACAGCCATCCGCCCTACGGCGCCTATGGCCTCAACAACGGCCTCGACGACGTCGCCAATCTCGGCTGGAAGCTCGCCGCCAGGCTCAACGGCTGGGGCAGCGACGCGCTGCTGCAGTCCTACACCGAGGAGCGCCGGCCGGTGTTCAAGGAGACGGCGGAGAACTACATCGCCGCCGGCATCCTGCGCGACAAGGCGTTCTTCGAGCGCTACAGCCCGGAGCGCGACCGCGCCGAATTCGAACGCGCCTGGAAGGACGAGCACCAGGGCGCCTCCGGTTCGCGCATCGCGACCTACGAGCCGCACTACGAAGGCTCGCCGGTCGTCTTCGGTCCGCCGGGCGGGCGTTCGAGCGCCCGCGGCGAGCACACGTTCAAGGCCCGCGCCGGTCACCACCTGCCGCCGCAGCTTTTGTCGTCAGGCCGCAACGTGTTCGAGGAGTTCGGGCCGGGCTTCACGCTGCTGGCGTTCGACGGCGACGACCGCGCGGTGGCGGCGTTCGAGCAGGCCGCAAAGTCGCTCGGCGTGCCGCTGAAGATCGTCCGCGATTCCTGCGATGGCGGACGCAAGGCCTATGAGGCGCGGCTCATCCTGGTGCGCCCGGACCGCTACGCCGCCTGGGTCGCGGACACGGCACCCAGCGATGCAGCAGGCGGTGCTCGCGAAAGCCGTCGGCCGCGCGTAGCGCCTAAGGTGTGCGCCCGGCCAGCGCCATCGCCACGCGATAGCCGAACACCAGCGCCGGCCCGATATTGATGCCCGGCCCCGGATAGTTGCCGCGCATGATCGAGGCCGCGTCGGCACCGCAGGCGTAGAGCCCGGCGATCGGCTCGCCGCTCTCGGCAAGCACCCTTCCGTCGGCGTCGGTCTTGAGGCCGAGACTGGTGCCGAGCGTGCTCGGATAGACCGCCATCGCGTAGAACGGCGGCGTCGCGATCGGCCCGAGGCAGGGATTGGGCGCGTGGCGCGGATCGCCGTTGTTGCGGTCGAACTCGGTCGAGCCTTTGCCGAAGTCCGGATCGTCGCCGGCCGCGGCAAACCGGTTGTGCCGCGCGACGGTATCGCGCAGCCCCGCCGCATCGACCTTGATCTGCTCCGCAAGCGCATCGAGCGAATCCGCCCGCACGAGATAGCCATCGGCGATGAAGCGGCGCAGGCTCGGGCGTGCCGGCGCGATCCGGCCGAGCCCGTATTTGCGCATGAAATCGCGGTCGCATACGAGCCACGCCGGAATGGTCGGCACGTCGGCGTGCGAGCGATGCATGCCCTTGACGAATTCGTGGTACGAGAGCGCCTCGTCGACGAAGCGCCGGCCCGCCGCGTTCACGGCGATCAGCCCGGGCCTGGCGCGGTCGAGCGCGATGTGCGCGAACGCGCCGCGCCCGCCGGCAAACCAGCGCGTATCCGACACCGGCGCCCAGAACGCGGGCTGCGCATGGTCGTCCTCGAACGCCGCACCGATCGCGCGCGCGATGCGCGCGCCGTCGCCGCAGGCGCCCGCAAACGCCACCGCATGCGCGAGCGGCGGGCTTCACGTAGTCGTTGAGGCGCTCGACGCTGCCGCCAAATCCGCCGGTCGCCAGCACCACGCCGCGCCGCGCAGTGACGCGCCGCGCATGCCCGTCGACGATCACCACCGCACCGCGGACGCGCCCGCCCTCGACGATCAGTTCCTGCAGCGGCGCGTTGACCCACAGCGCGGCGCCCGCCTTGCGCAGACTGTAGAGCAGCCGCGCCACCAGCGCGTTGCCCATCAGCAGCCTGGTCCCGCGCGCATGGCGCAGGCGGTCGGCCGCATGCCGCAGCACGAGCGCTGACCGCCGTGCGGAAATTGCGCGAGCGAGGCAAACGGCTGGGTCAGCGGCTCGAAATCGTCGCGGCCGATCATCATGCCGCCGAGCGCCATGTGCTCGCCGACCGGCGGCCGCACCAGGTCGAAGTCCGCGCCGAGCAGCCGGCCATCGAACGGCACCGGAAGCAGCGGCCGGCCGCCGAGCGTCGCGCCCGGCAGGTTGGCGAGATAGTCCGGATGCTTGGCGTAGGCGCGGTACTTCACCTCGCTGTTGCGGTCGAGATAGTCGACGGCGCGCGGCGCGGTCTGCAGAAAGGCCTCGCGCCGGCCGTCGGGCGCGGGTCCGATCGCGGCGTCGAGATAGCGCCGCACCGCCTCGATGTCGTCGGCAAAGCCCGCCTCGCGGGCCTGCCGCGTGCCCGGCGTCCAGATCGTGCCCATCGACGTCGAGGTGGTGCCGCCGACCTGCGGCGACTTTTCGACCAGCAGAACATCCAGGCCTTGCAGCGCCGCGACCAGCGCGGCGGTCATGCCGCCCGCGCCGGCGCCAACGACGAGCACGTCGACTTCGGCCGGGCCGCGCTCCGGCGGCGTCAATGGTGGGGATGGAGCCACTCTTCTTTATACGACGAAACCTGACGCCCTGAAGCGCCGCTATTTCGTGGTCGCCGCCTGGATGATCGGGGTCAGTCGCGCGATCTCGCTCTTGACCAGGTCGCCGAGCGCCTTCGGGCCGCGCCGCCCCGGTTCGGGCACGTCGGCGCCGAGGTCGGACATGCGCTTGCGCGTGTTGTCCTCGTCGAGCCCCTTGTTCAAGGCCTCGGCGAGCTTGTCGATGATCGGCTGCGGCGTGCCCTTGGGGGCGAACACCGCGTAGAACGGCGCGGCATCGAACTGCGGCAGCCCGCCCTCGGCCGAGGTCGGCACCTCCGGCAGGAGCGGCGTGCGTTTGCCGGTCGCGATCGCCAGCGCCTTCACGGTGCCGGCGCGCACGTGCGGCAGCGGGCCGAGGATCGGATCGCACACGTAGTCCACCTGGCCGGCGATCAGCGCGTTCATTGCCGGGCCGGTGCCGGTGAACGGCACCATGGTCGGCTTGATGCCGATCGCATTGTTGAGCAGCAGGCAGCCGACATGCGACACCGAGCCCACGCCGGCATGCGCCATGTTGAGCTTGCTTTCGTTCGCCTTGGCGTAGGCGGCGAATTCCTTGAGCGTGTTGGGCGGCAGATCCTTGCGCACCGCCAGCAGCTCCGGCTGCTCGGAAATCAGCCCGATCGGCTCGAAATCCGTGTCCGGCTTGTAGGCGAGATTGGGATAGAGCGCGACCGCGGCCGCGTGCGTGCCCATGTGGCCGAGCGAGATCGTATAGCCGTCGGGAGCGGCGCGCGCGCCGCGCGTCGTGCCGGTGGTGCCGCCGGCGCCGGCGACGTTCTCGACGATGAACTGCTGGCCGAGCGCGCGCGAGAAGATGTCCGCCACGATGCGGCCGGTGACGTCGGCCGGCCCGCCGGCCGCGAACGGTACGATCACGGTCCCGGCCCGCGTCGGATAGCTTTGCGCGTGTGCGGCCGGGATGCCGGCCAAGGCGGCGAGCGCGAGCGCGGCGACCAGGTTTTTCATGCGATGCCTCCTCCCCAAGCTGGCACCTGACGGCGCCATTATCGTTGGCGGCAGTCTGCCAGCTTCACCAGGGGCGTGCCATGGGCAGGATTGTCGCGACCACCCGCATGGGGACGGTCGGCCTTGACCTTCGCGACCCTCCCCCAGCGCCGCCGTATCAGGCATGCGGGCGATCATTTCCTCCGCGTCGCGTCGACCTGGATTTTCGTCGCGCACCCCTCTTTTCATCGGACGCCGCCCATGCGACACTCGCTATATTCACATCGGATATAACGTACGTTCATGCTGCCTCGTGTCGATACGCTGTCCAGTCATGTTCAATTCGCCGGCGGCGCAGCCGGCGGTCCGGCCGTGGGCCGCCGATATCAGCTCGATCCTGCCAAAGTCGAATGCCTCGCAACCGATCGTCCCCAATCCCGAGACGCCGTCGAAGCAGCGCAACCGGATTTGGGAGCTCCATCACAGCCTGCACTGCTCGATCATCGGCACGTGCCTGACGACGGCGGAACTCAAACAGCTCCTGCTCCGCCTCGAGGTCCGCGGCGTGGCGTCCGCCGATGACCACAGCGTGCATCAATTGGGGGTCATTCTCGCGGGCAACCCCAAAGCGGGAGCCAAGCACCTTCAGAAGGCGCTCGACCGCAAGCATCGGCTCGCGTTGGCGTCATTCGCCAAGGCGAAGGACGGGGCCGCCCTGACGGACCAATGGGGCGATGCCGTGAAGCGCGGCGACATCCCCGGCGCCTATTGGGCCGTGCTCACCCATCCGGCGATGACCGACGATATCGCCAAGCGCGTGTTCGGCGAGGTGCACATGCTGTCGCACCTCGTCGGGGCCGCCAATCGTGCGGACATCCGCCGCCTGCGGCAACTGGAGGAGGAGACAGCCGCGCTTACGGCAACGATCGAACGCCAGCAGCGCCAGCTTCGGGACGGCTTCACCGCCCGGGACGCGACCATCCGGCGTCTGACCGACGCGCTCGCCCGCAAGGCAGGGAACGATGCCGCGGCCGTCGCGGTGACCGAGGACACCCGAGCGCTCGCGGAAGCCCTCGCCGACCGCGAACGACGCTTGGCCGATGAACTGGCCCGGCGCGAGCGGATCGAGCGGCGGGTCGACAAGATCGTCACCGAGCGTGACGAAGCCGTTCGCGCCCGCGAGCACACAGAGGAAGAGCTTGAAACGCTTCGCACGGAACTCGCCGCGTTGGAGCACCAGATCGGAATGCTTTTGCCGAGCGAGGACCGCAGCGCTGACGATGCGCTCGATCTGCGCGGTGCGTGTGTCCTCTATGTCGGGGGCCGGGCCAACCAGGTGCCGCGCTTGAAGGGCCTGGTCGAACGGACCAACGGTGGCTTTCTCCACCATGACGGCGGCCTCGAGCACAACGCGGCGCTGCTGCCGGGGCTGGTCAGCCGCGCCGACCTTGTGGTGTTCCCGGTCGATTGTGTCAGCCACGATGCGGCCAATTCGCTCAAGAAGGCCTGCCGTCAGTTCGGAAAGCGCTACGTCCCGCTTCGAACATCGAGCCTGGCGGGCCTCCTCTCCGGCCTCGCGACCGCGCACAACGGAGTTGGTGCAGTGCCGAGCCCTGCCCCGGGCTGAAATTCCTCGGCGGCCCCGTTCGAAAATCTGCCTGGTCGGTGGTAACCTGCGCGACGCAGGTCGGCGCGAGGTGGCGGATGGGCGATATTCGGTTGACGGTGCGGGTCGATTTCGGCTCGGAGCGGGCGCTCGGCCCCGGCAAGATCCGCCTGCTCGAGGCGATCGGCGAGACCGGCTCGATCTCGCAGGCCGGCCGCTCGCTCGACATGTCCTATCGCCGCGCCTGGCTGCTGGTCGACGATATGAATCGCTGCTTCCGCCAGCCGGTCGTCACGACCCAGCCCGGCGGCGCGCAAGGCGGCGGCGCTTCGCTGACGGCATTCGGCCGCGAGGTGATCGAAAAATACCGTTCGATCGAAAAGCAGGCGATGGCGGCGACCAAGCCGCAGTTGCACGATCTCAAGCTCTCGCTCCGCAACCGCGTGCGCAGCCCGCAACGGCCGATGAAGACATCGATACGCGCTGCGACGGCGCGGCGCTGATACCCCGCCCGGGAGCCTAGCTCAGGCGCCGGGACGGCTCCGGCGCGCCAACCAGCAGCAGCGTCCGCGCCACGTCGGAAATGGCCGCGACCGGTATCTGGAACATCAACTCCGTGGCTCCGACCGTGACGCCGAGGCACCCCATGCCGTCGGCGAGTTCTCCCGCGCTCACGCCCGAAATCGGTATCGGCTCGTATTGCTGGCGCTCATCGGCGGGCTCGACCGCGCGGATGCCCCCGGCCATGCGCAGCAGAAAGGTCACGACGCTTTCCAGGTCGGCGACCCGCAAGCTGAACCGGATCGGCTCGCGCCCGACGGTGGAGAGCTGCAAGAGCACCTGCTGACCGTCCACGGTGACGCCGCCTTCGACGAAGGCCACCGCCGGAAACTCAACCGTCTCGCTGGGAATGGTCACGTTCAATTCCGGCGGCGTGGGATGGCCGGCGGCTCGCCGGGGCTTTCCACGCCGCTTCATTCGCTATATTCGTATGGATATGACGCAAAGTAAAGAGGCTGGCAGCGTGCCGGCGGCAGCTGCCTATCATGCGAGCGACGGAGCAGCCTACGAGCGGTTTCTCGGGCGCTGGACGAAGGTGCTGGCGCCGCGCGTTCTCGACTTTGCGGAGTTCGCGCCGGACGGTGCGTTGCTCGATGTCGGGACCGGAACCGGAAGCCTCGCGCGCGCCATGGCGGCGCGCTGGCCTTCGCGGCGGGTGGTCGGGCTCGATATCGCAGAACCGTACATTGCCTACGCGCGCTCGCAGCCCGAGGGCTCGCAACTCGCATTCGAGGTCGGCGATGCGAGCGCCTTGCCGTACGATGACGGGACGTTTGCAGGCACCGCCGCACAGCTTGTTCTCAATTTCGTGCCGGACGCGAGAGTGGCCGCCGGAGAAATGCGCCGCGTGACGCGGCGCGGCGGAACGGTCGCCGCCACCGCCTGGGATTTTCGCGGCGGCCTCGTCTATCAGCGCATGTTCTGGGACACCGCCGCCGGGATCGACCCGCTGGCCGGCGCGCTGCGCGACCGGCTGTTCTCCGGCGCACTCGCGCTTCCCGGCGGCCTGCTGAACCTGTTTCGCGAGACCGGCCTTGCGGACGTCCAGCGCGACTCGATCACCATCCGCATGGACTATGCCAATTTCGACGACTACTGGCAGCCGATGCTGGGCGGCCAGGGGCCGGTCGGGACCTACGCGGCCGCACTTTCCACCACGATGCGCCGGCGCATCGAAGCCGCGCTGCGATTGGCCTACTGCTCCGGCGCGCCCGACGGCGAACGTTCGTTGACCGCGACGGCCTGGGCCGTGCGCGGAACCGTCCCGTAAGGACAAACAGACAGGGGAACCAGGTGAAGCTCAGCGCGCGCAATCAGCTCCAAGGCATGATCGTCAGCGTGACGAAAGGGGCGATGACCTCGCATGTGCGGATCGACATTGGCCAGGGCGTCATCATTGCGTCGTCCATCACCAACGAGGCGGTGGCGGACCTTGGCCTCAAGAAGGGCGACGAGGCCTGGGCAGTCATCAAGGCGTCCGACGTGATGATCGGAAAATAGCGGCGCGGACGGAATTCAGCGAGACGCCGCTTACGCCCGCGCCTGACTGCGCATCACGCCGATCGCGTCGAGCTCGGCCTGCTCGCGCGCGCTGATCTCGGCGCGCTCGCGCGCCTGGTCGCGTTCGTCGAGCAGCTCGACCTTCTTCAATTCCTCGAACGCCTCGCCCAGTTGCGCCTGGGCGTCGTCGAGCTGGGCTTTGAGCTCGTCGGCCGAGCGCTTGAGGTTCTCGCGCCGCGCCATCGCCGCCTTGGCGTAGGTCGGATAGGCGAAATGCGCCGGATCGTGGATGCCGGCGCGATCCTGCTCGGACTTGATCTCGCGCTCGAGGTCGGCCGCCATGCGGTCGAACTCGGCGATCATGCCCTCGATCTGCGCCACCCGCCGGCGCTTTTCGTCGACCTGAAATTTCTTCAGGCGAATGAGCGTTTCGCGTGACTTCATCGACTGTTACTCCCCCGAAGCCCAGGTCCCTTGGGCCCTTTACGGTCCGCCAGCCATCGGGCTACGGCGGTGCCGCCGGTCACGCGGTGAGGCGTGCCGGAGGGCGAGTGTGGCGGCACAACGTTATTTTTCTGTTTCCGTCCGTCCGACAATTTTCTCAAGCTGCTCATAGGCTTGGCCGATCGTGGTTGCTTCTTCCTTACTCTGGGAGAGGAATTCTTCGAGCGGCTTGTGCAGCCGGATGGCCTCGTCGACCTCGGCGCTGGAGCCGGTCCGGTAGGCGCCGAGCCGAATCAGCTCCTCCATGTCCGCATAGGTCGCCATCACCTGCCGGGCACGGTTGATGACCGGTAAATATTTCGGCTCGGCGGCCCGCGGCATGGTGCGGGAGACCGATTTGAGCACGTTGATGGCCGGATAGCGGCCCCGTTCGGCGATCTGCCCGCTCCATCACCACGTGGCCGTCCAGGATGGCGCGGACCGCGTCCGAGACCGGTTCGTCATGGTCGCCGCCCTCGACCAGCACGGTGAACAGGCCGGTGATGGTGCCCTGCCCGGTTCCGGGGCCGGCGCGCTCCAGAAGCCGCGGCAGCTCGGTGAACACGGTCGGGGTGAAGCCCTTGGCGGTCGGCGGCTCGCCGGCCGAGAGGCCGATCTCGCGCTGCGCGACCGCAAAGCGCGTCACCGAATCCATCAGCACCAGCACGTCCTTGCCGAGGTCGCGGAAGCATTCGGCGATGGCGAGCGTGAGGTAGGCGGCCTGCCGGCGCATCAGCGCGGGCTCGTCCGAGGTCGCGACCACGACCACCGAGCGGGCGAGGCCGGCGGCACCGAGATCGTCCTGGAGGAACTCCTGAACTTCACGTCCGCGCTCGCCGATGAGACCTATAATCGACACGTCCGCGGCGACGTTTCGAGCCAACATCGACAGCAAAACCGACTTCCCGACGCCGGAACCGGCGAAGATGCCCATGCGCTGGCCGCGGCAGCAGGTCAGGAAGGTGTTGAGCGCCCGGACCCCGAGGTCGAGCGGGGCGCCGACTCGCTTTCTGGCGTGCGCCGGCGGCGGCGCATTGCGAAAACGATAGGGCTCCGGGCCGGATAGCAATGGCCCCTTGCCGTCGATCGGCTCGCCCATGGCGTTAACGACCCGGCCGAGCCAGCCGGCCGACGGCCGGACCGCGGCCGGCGCCGAGACCACCACCGCCTTGCAGCCGCGGCGCACCCCCTCGACCGCGGCGAACGGCATGAGCAGCGCGTTGGCGCCCGAGAAACCCACGACTTCGCAAGGGATTAGCCGGTCCTCGCCGGTCTCGATCACGACCCGGGCGCCGACCGACATTTCATGAATTGGCCCCGCCACCTCGACCATCAGCCCCCGCACCCCGACCACCCGGCCATAGACCTCGACGCCGTCGAGTTCGGCGATCTGCTCGGCCAGCGCTTTCATGCGAAAAGCCTCCGCCGATCGTGCCGCGGGCGGCAATTCTTAACCTCGTGTTTACCCGCGTCGTTAATCATTGCGTCACCGTTGTGGGACTTCAGGGGAATTAAACGCCTGACCAAATCGGGGGCTTTGAGTCTTCTGAATCGCTTAGGCTTGAGTCTTAAACTCGAACATGAACGCGAAGTTGGTGAAAAAACCTGTTCCGTGCAATATCTTAGGGCGATTCGTCGGAGTTTGCCCAGAGGGCTTGTGCGAGCGTGAATCAGGATTTGTTAACCACGCGTCGTTAAGGTTCCGACTCGGTTTGTCCCAAAGCGTTATCGAGGGCCGCCACTGCGGCGTGCCGACCTAAGCCTTCAGGGCGAGGAAGGGGACTGGCATGCGCGTTTTGCTGATTGAGGACGACAGCGCCACCGCTCAATCCATTGAGCTGATGCTGAAATCCGAGAGCTTCAACGTCTACACCACCGATCTGGGCGAAGAGGGTGTCGATCTCGGCAAACTCTACGACTACGACATCATCCTGCTCGATCTGAACCTTCCCGACATGTCGGGCTTCGAGGTTCTGCGCAGCTTGCGGGTGTCGAAGGTCAAGACGCCGATCCTGATTCTCACCGGCCTTGCCGGCATCGAGGACAAGGTCCGCGGCCTGGGCTTCGGCGCCGACGACTACATGACCAAGCCGTTCCACAAGGACGAGCTGGTGGCGCGCATCCACGCGATCGTGCGCCGCTCCAAGGGTCATGCGCAGTCGGTCATCAACACCGGCGATCTGTGCGTCAATCTCGACACCAAGACGGTCGAGGTCGCGGGCGCGCGGGTGCATCTGACCGGCAAGGAATACCAGATGCTGGAGCTGCTCTCGCTCCGCAAGGGCACCACGCTCACCAAGGAGATGTTCCTCAACCATCTCTACGGCGGCATGGACGAGCCGGAACTGAAGATCATCGACGTGTTCATCTGCAAGCTGCGCAAGAAGCTTGCGAACGCCTCGAACGGCAAGAACTACATCGAGACGGTGTGGGGCCGCGGCTACGTGCTGCGCGAACCGGCCGAGGACGAGGCGAGGATCCCGGCGTAAGCCGAGAGGCCGAAGCGAGATACAAAACCCCGCCGCGAGGCGGGGTTTTTGTTTGAGCGGGTCTGCCAGATCGCCCGATCAATCCAGCCGCTTCGCACCTTTACGGAACAGCGCAGCACCCTCGGGCGCGAACCGCATCGCGCTGAGGAAATCGTCGACGCCGTAAGCGCGGCAGCGTCTTGTGGATCGCGGCCAGATAGGCGCGCGCCTCGTCGCGCCGGCCGGCCAGCGCCAGAGACTGTAGGCGGCGATCGCCAGGATATGCGCATGCGCGTTCGGACGGGCCGCGGCCTTGACGCCCCAGTCGGCGGCTTCGTCGAACTGCCCGAGCCGCACCAGCGCCATGGCGCGCGCGCCGAGCATGCCGAACAGCAGCGGATCGAACGGGCTCAGGTGGCGCGAGTGATCGGAGGACGCGATGGCGGCGCGCGGATCGCCGCGCCTGCGAGTGCACGAACGCGAGCGTGTAGTGACCGAGCGCGAAGTTCGGGCTGAGGTCGATCGCGCTGCTCCAGTTCGATCAGCGACTGGTCCTGCGCGGCCGCGCAGCCAGAGCGCGCGGCCCATCGCCCAGTGCGCGGCCGGGTCGCGATCGTCGACCATCAGGCTCTGCCCGGCCGCCTCGAACGCGCGGTCGATCTCCGGCGTCGCGCGTCCGCCCAGCCCTGAAAGGCGTTCTGGAAATGCGTGAACGACAGGCCGGCATAGGCGCGCGCGAAGGTCGGATCGAGGCGCACCGCCGTCTCGAAGAAATGCTGCGCCTGCTCGTTGTCCGCGCTGTTGAACCGGTACATGTGCCACAGGCCGCGGTGATGCGCCTCCCAGGCGTCGAGCGAGTTCGGCGGCCTCAGGATCGCGCGGTTGCGCTCGATCGTCTCGATCTCGCTGCGCGATCGAGGCGACGATGCGGTTGCCGATCTCGTCGAGGACGAGGAAGCGCGTCGTCCGGCTTGTGGTTGAAGACCTCCGCCCAGACGATGCGGGCGGTGCGCGTCTCGGCCAGTTCGACCGTCACGGTGAGGCGCTTGCCGTGCGCGCCGCACGCGATCCGCTGACGACGTAGTCGACGTTCAGCATCCGGCCGGCCTCTTCCGGGCCGACGCTGCGCTCGTGCAGCGCGAACACGGTGCCCTGCGCGATGACGAACAGGCTGCGCAGCTTGGCGAGCCGGGTGATCACGTCGTGGGCGAGCGCGTCGGCCGGCGCCGCCGCGGACGTCGGCCGCGGCGGAGCGGTCGACAAACGGCATCACCGCGATGGACGCGCGGCGCGGCGCAGTCGTGACGGTGTCTTCGCCGAGCGGGTGCCGTCTGTTGGCGACGACGGGAGCAGCAGAGGCGCCGGCCTGCGCCCTGGCCGCACGCCATGCATCGCGAATCGGCGCCGGATCGAGGCCTTCGGCCTCGAACAGTCTGCGCGGCCGCCGCCAGATGCTCCTCGCCTTCGCGAACGCGGCCGCGCCGGGCAAGCGCGTTCAGCAGCGTCTCGTGCACGCGCCGATCGAACGGCGCAAGCTGCAGCCACTTCTCCAGATAGCCGAACGCCTCGTCGTCCGGAACGCTCCTGACGAGATGCTCCAGCAGCGCGGCGTGGCAGCCGCGGAAGCGGCGCCGCTGCGCGGTGAGCCAGCCGTCGAAGACCGGGCTGCGGTCGATCTCCAGGCCTTCGAGAAAGTCGCCGGCGAACAAGCGCCGACAGCGTCGCGCAGCCGCTCGGCGACCAAGCGTCTCGATGCCCTCCTCGGCGGCGCGCGGCGATCTCGATCGCATCGACGAAGCAGTCCGCGAGATCGAGCCGCGACGGTGTCGGCGCGCGCGTCGACCCGGCGCCGGCCGGGCTCGTCGACGATGCTCCTGATCTTGCTGAGGCACCAGCGCAGCTCGCCGCGCGGATCGTTGGGGACGTCCCACAGCAGCTCGCAGAGCTGGCTGCGCGCGACCGGCGTGCGGCGCGAGCGCCAGATAGGCGAGCAGCGCGCGCACCTTGCGCGACGCCGGCAGCGCCAGCGGCGACGCCGTCCCGGCTGATCGTCAGCGGCCCGAGCAGGCGCACTTCGCATCGCAGGGCGGCACCGGTCGCCGGCCGGACGGTCCGATTCCACGGGCATTTCCACGCCGGCTCCCACGCTCGCCTCCACGCGCGGCCGCTAGCGTCGAAATCGACGGTCCTGCGCGCCGATGGCGCCGATCCGGCCGCCACCTGGCCACGGGCAGGCACGGCATAGCAGATCAACCGCCCGAATGGAGAGACGATCATGGCTACATCCGCCGCCGCAATCAAGTCAGAGCCCCGCACCCACCAGTCGACCTCGAGCGCCCTCAAGACCCGCCAGCAGGGCGCCTGGTCGTCCGGCGATTATGCCGTCGTCGGCACCACCCTGCAGATCGTCGGCGAGGAGCTGTGCGAGGCCCTCGACATCCGCGCCGGGCAGAAGGTGCTCGACGTCGCCGCCGGCAACGGCAACGTCGTCGCTCGCCGCCGCGCGCCGCTGGTGCGAGGTGATCGCCACCGACTACGTGCCGGCGCTGCTCGAGCGCGCCCGCGAGCGCGCCGACGCCGAGCGGCTCGACATCGAGTTCCGCGAGGCCGACGCCGAGGCGCTGCCGTTCCCGGACGCGCAGCTTCGACGTGGTCGTCTCGACCTTCGGCGTGATGTTCACGCCCGACCAGGAACGCGCCGCCGCCGAGCTGGTGCGCGTCTGCAAGCGCGGCGGCAAGATCGGCCTGGCCAACTGGACGCCGGACGGCTTCATCGGCCAGCTGTTCAAGACGATCGGCAAGCACGTTCCGCCGCCGCCCGGCGCCAAGTCGCCGGCGCTGTGGGGCACGCGCGCGCGGATCGCCGAGCTGTTCGAGCCGCACGTCTGCGTCGATCCAGTGCGACGCCGCGCAACTTCGTGTTCCGCTATCGCTCGCCGGAGCACTGGCTGGACGTCTTCAAGACCTACTACGGCCCGGTGCTCAAGACCTTCGCCGCGCTGGACCCGTACACGCAGACGGCGCTGCACGCCGATCTCATCGCGCTCGTCGGGCAATTCAACCGCTCGGGCGACGGCACGATGGTCGTGCCGAGCGAGTATCTCGAGATCGTCATCACGCGGCGCTGAGCGACGCTGGCGGCCGGCCTCACAAAAGCGCGGCCCGGCCGCCATTGCCTCCTCCCTCCCGGTGCGCGAAACTGGCGCACCGCAGCGAGGGCTTCACATGGCAAAATTCAGCAGCATCCTGGGAACCATCGGCAACACGCCGGTCGTGAGGATCAACAACCTCGCGCCGCGCAAGGATGTGAACCTCTACGTCAAGATCGAGGCCTTCAATCCGCTCGGCTCGGTCAAGGATCGCCTGGCGCTCGGCGTCATCGAGGCGGCCGAGCAGGCCGGCGAGCTCAAGCCCGGACAGACCGTGATCGAGGCGACCAGCGGCAATACCGGCATCGGGCTCGCGATGGTGTGCGCCCAGAAGGGCTACCCGCTGGTGGTGACGATGGCGGAGCAGTTCAGCGTCGAGCGGCGCAAGCTGATGCGCTTCCTCGGCGCCAAGGTGGTGCTCACGCCGGCGGCGGGACGCGCCTTCGCGATGGTGACCAAGGCGATCGAACTCGCCAAGACCCACGGCTGGTTCCTGACCCGGCAGTTCGAGAACGAAGCCAATCCCGACTACCACTCCCGCACGACGGCGCGCGAGATCATCGCCGACTTCAAGGGCGAGAAGCTCGACTACTGGGTGACCGGATACGGCACCGGCGGCACGCTCAAGGGCGTGGCGCGCGTGCTCAAGAAGGAGATGCCCGACACCAAGATCATCGTCTGCGAGCCGCTAGGATGCGCAACTCCTCGGCAGCGGGATCGAGCAGGCGCGCAATCCCGACGGCACCGCGGCCTCCGCCCACCCGGCGTTCAAGCCGCATCCGATGCAGGGCTGGACGCCGGATTTCATTCCGAAGCTGACCGGCGATGCAGTGGCGATGAAGGTGATCGACCGCCTCATTCCGATCCCGGGGCCGGACGCGATCCGCTGCTCGGCCGAGCTCGCGAGCAAGGAAGGCATCTTCGTCGGCATCACCGCCGGCGCGACGTTCGCGGGCGCTTTGCAGGTGTGCAAGGAGGCGCCGTCAGGCGCGAACATCCTGTGCATGCTGCCCGACACCGGCGAGCGCTACCTCAGCACGCCGCTGTTCGCCAATGTGCCGGCCGACATGACGCCGGAGGAGCTGCAGATCTCCAAATCGACACCGAGCGCGCAGCTTCCCGCCGCGTGATGCCGCCCTCCCCTGCGGTTCCCGTCCTCACGGCGCGCGACGCCGCGATCCCGGCGATCGGCTTCGGCACTTCGTCCCTCAGCCAGTGCGGCGAGATCGTCGCCAACGCGCTCAAGCTCGGCTACCGGCATATCGACACCGCCTGGAAATACGGCAGCGAGCGCGGCGTCGGCGAAGGCATGCGCGCCTCGGGCATTCCGCGCGCGGACATCTTTCTGTGCACCAAGGTATCGCACGAATATCTGCGCGCCGACGATTTCGCCCGCTCGGTCGACGAGAGCCTCGCCAATCTCGGCGTCGACTACGTCGACCTCCTGCTGGTGCATTGGCCGAACGCGGAGATCCCGCTCAAGGAAACGATGGGCGCGCTCGCCAAGGCCAAGCGCGAGCGCCTGACGCGCCACATCGGAGTGGCGAACTTCAACATCGCGATGCTCGATCAGGCGATCGCGCTCTGTCCCGAGCCCTTGGTCAATCTGCAGGCCGAGTGCCATCCCTATATCGACCAGAGCCGGATCCTGGACGCCTGCCGCAAGCGCGGTCTCGTGTTCACCGCCTATTGCCCGCTCGGCCGCGGGCGGCTGATCGGCGATCCGGTGCTCGGCGAGATCGCGCGGCACAAGGACCGCACCGCCGCGCAGGTGGCGCTGCGCTGGCTCGTGCAGCAAGGCAACATCGCGCCGATCCCGCGCTCGTCCAATCCGGCGCGCATGGCGGAAAACCTCGCCGTGTTCGATTTCTCTCTCAGCGACGACGAGATGGCGCGGATCGCGGCGCTCAAGCGGCCGGGCGGCCGCATCGCCGATCCGGCCGGGCGCGCCCCGGCGTGGGATTGAGAGCATCAGCGCGCCGAGACGACGCGCAGCGACGGCATGCCCTTCGCCGGATTCGGCGCGTAGAGCCCGCGCTTGTCGGGCACCGGCTTGAAGGCGTCGGTCAGACCCACCACGGTCTCGGCCGCGCCGAGCGAGAGATAGCCGTTGCGGTCGATGATGCGCGCGATGCGGTCGAGCACGCTGATTTTGGTTTCCTGATCGAAATAGATCAGCACGTTGCGGCAGAACACCACGTCGAACGTGCCGAGATGAGAGAAATCGGCGAGCAGATTGAGCGGCCGGAACTGCACCATGGCGCGGATATCGGGCGCGATCTGCCAGGTGTCGCCGATCTGGCTGAAATACTTGACCAGCAACTGGATCGGCAGCCCGCGCTGCACCTCGAACTGGCTGTAGATGCCGGCGCGCGCCTTCTCCAGCACGTCGTTCGACAGATCGGTGGCGACGATCTCGATCCGCCAGCCCGAGATGGCGTTGCCCATTTCCTTCAGGCTCATGGCGAGCGAATACGGCTCCTGGCCGGTCGAGGCCGCCGCGCACCAGATACGGATGCGCTTGGACGGCGCGCGCGTGGCGAGCAATTCCGGCATGACGGCGCCGCGGAACTGCTCGAACGGAACCTTGTCGCGGAAGAAGAACGACTCGTTCGTGGTCATCGCCTCGACCACTTCGATCACCAGCCGCTCGACCTTCGAACCCTTGCGCAGTTCCTGCACCAGTTCGGTCAGCCCGGCCATGCCGGCCCGGCGCGCGACCGGCAGCAGCCGGCTCTCGACCAGGTATTGCTTGTCGGCCGACAGCACGAGGCCCGAGCGTTCGCGCAACAGCTTGCGGACGAAATCGTAATCGAGCGGCGTCACGACTTCATCCCCCCGAACAACCGGACGATTCTGGGCGCGATCTGATCGAGCGGCAGCACCGCCGAGCACAGACCGGCATGCGCGACCGAACCCGGCATGCCCCACACCACGCTGGTCGCTTCGTCCTGCGCGACGACAGCGCCGCCGGCGGCGACGATCTCGGCCGCACCCTTGGTGCCATCCGAGCCCATCCCAGTCAGGACGAGCGCGAGATTCCAACTTCCCCACACCGCGGCCGCCGACGAAAACAACGGATCGACCGCCGGCTTGCAGAAATTGACCAAGGGTCCGTCGTCGAGCGCGATGTGCGGCTCGCCGCCCTGCCGGACGACCCGCATGTGACGCCCGCCCGGCGCAACATAAATCTGGCCCGCGCGAACGGGTTCGCCATGCACGGCCTCATGCACCGGCCGGCCGCTGGCACGCGCCAGATGCTCGGCGAAGATGGTCGTGAAGGTCGGCGGCATGTGCTGGGTGATCAGGACCGGCGCGTGGTCGACGACGGCGCCGAGGCCGGCGATGACCTTGTTGACCGCCTGCGGACCGCCGGTCGACGAGCCGATCAGCAGCACGCGCGGCGCCATCGCCGGCGGAAACGGCCGCAGCGGCAGCTTGGCTGCCTCGTCGTCAGGGATGAGGCTGGGCGCCGGCTCATGGGCGTAGATCCGGGCCGTGGCGGCAGCGGGCCCGAGCGGAACGATCGGCGCGCTGACGCGCGCACTGGGTGGGCGGCGCCGGGGTGAGCCGAGCGCGCGGATCTTGTCGACCAACTCGCGGCGGAACGACGAGGAGGTGGTGAACTCGCGGTTGGTCTGGGGCTTCGGGATATAGTCGGTAGCGCCGAGCGACAACGCGCGCAGGCTGATCTCGGCATTGCGCAGGGTCAGCGTCGAAGCCATCAGCACGACCAGGTCGCGTTTCTTTTCCAGGAGCTTCGGCAGCGCCGTGATGCCGTCGATGTCGGGCATGTCGACATCGAGCACCACCACATCGGGCGCGACCCGTTCGACCTGCTCGATCGCCTCGCGACCGCTGCGCAGCGACGCGACGATGTGCAGGTCCGGCTCGGCCTCGATCCAGCGCGCGACCATGCCGCGTACCACCACGGCGTCGTCGACCACCATCACCCGGATGGGATCGTGCCGCGGCGCCGCGCGCGGGGTGGTCGGGACAGGGATGGTCATCATCGCGAGGATGCTGGATCGTGATGCGGCCGCAACGGCCGCGATCAGATCAGCCCGACCTCCTGGAATTTCGCCTCGACGATCTCCTTGTCGAACGGCTTCATGATGTACTCGTTGGCGCCGGCGTGCAGCGCGCGCGCGATGTGGGCAACGTCGTTCTCGGTGGTGCAGAACACCACCTTCGGCCGGTCGCCGTCCGGGAGCCGGCGCAGCAGGCGCAGGAACTCGTAGCCGTCCATTTTCGGCATGTTCCAGTCGAGCAGGATGGCGTCCGGCATCTTGCCGCGGCAGAAATCGAGCGCCTGCTCGCCGTCCTCGGCTTCGGCGATCTCGAATTCGAGCCCTTCGAGAATCCGCCGCGCAACCTTGCGGATGACACTCGAGTCATCAACGACCAAACAAGTTTTCATCGCAACCTCACTCGTCTTTCAGCGGCTTCAATCCGCACCACAGCTTCACTTCGCTTCCCATCGATGCATCCGCCTCACGCGGCCCGCGCGGCGGCGCTTGCGCCGATGTCGAGGACGCGCTCGACATCGAGCACAACCATCAGCCGCCCGTCGAGCCGATGCACGCCGGACGAAACGCGCGCGAGCCGCGCGTCCAGATTGACCGGATTGTCCTCGCGGCCGGCCAGCGGGAGGTTCACCACCTCGCCGATCTCGTCGATCAACAGCCCGTAGGATTCACCCTTGTACTCGACGCCGATCGCCATCCGCCGGCGGCCTTCGTCCTTGACCTCGATGTCGAGCCGGCGGCGCATGTCGACCATGGTGACGATGCGGCCGCGCAGATTGAGGAGGCCCGCGATCTCCGGCCCGGCAAGCGGCACGGCCGTGAGCCGCTGCGGCGCGAACACGTCCTGCACCTGCGAGATCGGCAGACCGAAGAACTGGTCGCCGATCCTGGCGGTGACATACTCGACGTGTCCGCTGGATGCGCTCATCGGGTGCCTCTCACGCCGCCCGCCCGAGATCGGCGGTCTGCTCTTGCAGCGCCGCGATCAGGCCCTGGCGGTCAAACTTGGCGACATAGTCGTAGAGCCCCACCTGCCGGCCGCGTTCGATCGCTTCGGCCGAGACCAGCGAGGACAAGCCGATGATCGGCAGCTCGGTGGTGCTGGGATGGCCATGCACGGCCGATGCGAACTCGAACCCGTCCATGCCCGGCATGTCGAGATCGGTGATCACCACGTCGAACCGGCGGCCGCCGTGCAACATCGTCAGCGCCTCCGACGCCGACCCCATTGCGGTGACCGCGTAGCCGGCGGCCTTGAGGATGGGGGTCAGCATGTTGCGGAAGAACGGAGCATCGTCGATCAGCAAAACGGTGTGCGATCGCTTGGCCGCGCGCCGTTCCTTCCAGTTGCTCCAATCTTCGAATGCAAGCGGCAGGAAGTGGGCGACGTCGATCACATCGGTTGCCTGCCCCTTGATCACCGCCGAGCCGATCAGGCCTGGCTGCTCGCTCTTGAGCTCGATCTCGAGACGCTCTTCGACGATGTCGACGATCTCGTCGACCATCAGCGCCATCGAGCGATTGTCGTCCGAGAACACCAGCAGCGGCTGGCTGCCGCTCGACTTGATCCGCACGGAATCGTTCACCGGAACCAACGGCATGAGCTGGCCGCGGTATTGCACCAGCGGCCGGCCGTTCGACATTTCGATCTTGCGAGCGTCGATCTCTTCAAGCCGCGTCACCAGCGACAACGGCACCGCCTTGGGGTGCGGCGAGCCAGCGCGAAACAACAGCATCGACTCGGTCTGCGTCGCCTCACTCGCCGCTGCGCTGTCCTGCTGCGCTTCGAGCACGTGCCGGCTGGTCGCCGTCATGCCGGTGGTCTGCACGATGCCATTGGGATCGATGATCAAGATCACCGAGCCGTCGCCGAGGATCGTATTGCCGGAAAACATGTGGATGTGGCGAAGCTTGCTCGACATCGGCTTCACGACGATCTCTTCGGTGTGGAACACGCTGTCGACCACCAGGCCGAAGGTCTGGCTGCCGACCTGCATGACCACGATGAAGCCGCTGTCGGCGACGACCGGGCTCGCCTGGTCGAGCTTGAGCAGCGTCTTGAGATATACCAACGGCAACAGCTTGTTGCGCAGGCGCAGCACCGCCGCGTCCTTGATGCGCTCGATGCGATGCTCCGTATTGCTGCGTGCACGCACCAGCTCGACCACCGCGAGCTGCGGGATCGCGAAGCGATCGCCGCCGGCTTCGACGATCAGCGCCGACACGATCGCGAGCGTCAGCGGGATCTTGATGAGGAAGGTGGTGCCGCGGCCGTTCGCCGACTTCACGTCGATGGTGCCGCCGATCTGGTCGATATTGGCGCGCACGACATCCATGCCGACGCCGCGGCCGGAGACGCTGGTAATCTGTTCGGCGGTCGAGAAGCCCGGCGCGAAGATGAATTTCTGAACCTGCGCATCCGACAGCTTTTCGATTTCGGCTTCCGAGACGAGACCGCTGGCAACCGCCTTCGACCTGATACGCGCGGTATTGAGGCCGCGCCCATCGTCGGAGATATCGATGATGATGTGGCCGCCCTCGTGACAGGCAGACAGCCGGATCGTCCCGCGCTCGGGCTTGCCGGCGGCGCGCCGCTCGGCCGGCTGCTCGAGGCCATGATCGGCGGAATTGCGGACCATGTGGGTGAGCGGATCCTTGATCAGGTCGAGCACCTGACGGTCGAGCTCGGTCTCGGCGCCGTGCATTTCGAGCTCGATCGGCTTGCCAAGCTCGGCGGAAAGATCGCGCACGATGCGCGGCAGCTTCTGCCAGGCATTGCCGATCGGCTGCATGCGCGTCTTCAGCACGCCTTCCTGCAGCTCGGCCGTGACGTTCGAGAGCCGCTGCAGCGGGCCTTTGAATTCGGAGTCCTCGTGCCGGCGCACGATGTCGATGAGCTGGTTGCGCGTGAGCACCAGTTCGGAAACCATGGTCATCAGGTGTTCGAGCGTGTCGACCTGGACACGGATCGACTGGCTGGCGACCTTGGCATCCTGACGCTCGTCGTCGCGGCTTTCGGCGCGCTCAGCCTCTGCGGCCGGTGCGGTCTTGCTTTCGGCGGGCTTGCTATCCGCGGCGGCAGGCGGCCGGGTCGCGTCCGGACCGCGATCTGGTCCGGGAGCGGTCCGGAACGCGCGCTCGAGTTCGTCGAGCGGGACTTCGCCCGGGCGCAGAGGGCGCTCCAGCACCTGCGGCACCAGCGTGCCGACGGTGTGGCCTCTCACCTCCGCCATGCGCGCGGCGGCATCCGCACACATCGCTTCGAGCTGGCCGATCAGGTCCTGGTCGTTGCCCTCCCGCTCCGTGTGATCGCGCTCGAGCGCGTCGAGCAGCGTCTTCACGCGATCGATGGTCGTGAGGATCAGGCTGACGGCCTCGCCGGTGACCGGCAGGCCATCGCGGAAGTTGCCCATCAGCGCTTCGGCGGCGTGCGTCAGCGCTTCGAGCCGCGGCAGCCCGAGGAAGCCACAGGTGCCCTTGATGGTGTGGACCAGACGAAAGATGTTGCCCAGGATCTTGGCGTTGTTCGGATCCTGCTCGAAGCGCACGAGCTCCATATCGACGGTGTCGAGGCTTTCGCCCGTCTCCGTGAGGAATTCACGCAGCAGATCGTCCATGGAACTTCGACTTCCGACGCCACAAGCGTGGAGCCGCGTTGGCCCCCGCGCGAGGGCCAAGTCGGCGCCTGTCACAACATCGGCAGTGTGTTGGTAAACGGTTTAATTTTGGTTGCGGTACGCGCAACCAGCCACACGCGTTAATACCGCGTTAGGAATTGCCGGGCCCGCGGCTCAACCGCCATGCGCGGCTTGACCGCGCATTCGAAAATGCGATCGAGGCAGCAGCCGACCGCCTGGCGATGCCGCAAAGTCTACTCGGCCGCTTTCAGTTATTGATTTAATGTTATGTGTGTGTTTTAATGTATGGTTAAGTAATGAATATGATTTTAATTGAAAAAATTTATGTTATAATATATTGCTAATTAACCGCTATCTTTTTTTTGCGCGCGCTCACCACGATCGCATCGCCCTCGGCGGCGAGGCCGACCTTCAGCCCGCAGGCGCGCGCCAGAAGCCCAGTATAGAACGGCTGAATCGCGTGCGCATCGACGGTCCCGCTCTCCGAGGTTCCGTCGAGCAGTGCCGGCACCGCATGCGGGATGCGGGCATTGAGGCCGGTTGCGGCGATCCGGAAGCCCATGGTCTCGCCTTCCCCGACCGGGTCGACCGTCATCGTGCCGCCGCGCGGAATGGCCTGCCCGGCGATGATCAGCATGTTGAGCAGCAGCTTGACCCGGTTCTTCGGCAACAGCACCCGCGGCAGGTTCCAGGCGAGCTTGGTCTTCTCGTCCTCGATGAAGGCGCGCGCCATGTTCTGCGCATCGCCGAGATCGATCTGCGCGGTCGAGGACCCGGCCGCGCCGAAAGCGAGGCGGCAGAACTGCAGCCGGGCGGACGCGGTCTTGGCGCTCTTCTTGATGAGGTCGAGCGCGAAGGTCTTGGTCTCTTCGTCGCTCTGCTTTTCTTCCAGCACTTCGAGCCCGTTCACGATGGCGCCGGTCGGGCTGATCAGGTCGTGACAGACCCGCGAGCATAGCAACGCGGCGAGATCGAGCGCATCAAGGGCAACGGCTGCGGACATCAGGTGCCTCCGGTGGGCGGGCTGCAGGTACGCGGAACTGTGGCGCTGGGGCGCGACCGAGGCCGACTCAGTCCCTGGCGTCGCGGCGCGGGTGTGATACACGACGCGCGCGCGGCCTGCCAAGGCTTATACCGCCGTCGTCACAGACACTGAGCGGGCGACGCGCGGCAAGGAGGCGGGGAAATATGGGGGACGGGCCACTCGGAGGCGGGATCGAGGCGCTTCTCGATGACCTCACGACCCTGGTTTCACAGGCAGCGGCGGCGATCCTGACGGCGCGCGCCACCGGCCTGGACCCGCGCAGCAAGGCCGACCAGTCGCCGGTAACCGCGGCCGACATGGCGGCCGAATCGGTGATCCTGAACGGGCTCGCCAGGCTTCTGCCTGGCGTCGCGGTGGTCTCCGAGGAGTTTGCCGACACCGATCCACCCGCGCCGCTCGATGGCAGCTTCATTCTGGTCGACCCGCTCGACGGCACACGGGAATTGGTCGCCGGACGCGACGAATTCACCGTCAATGTCGCGGTCATGCATGCCGGCCGCCCGGCGCTCGGCATCGTTTCGGCGCCGGCCTATGGCCTGCTTTGGCGCGGCAGCGCCGGCACCGGCGCCGAGCGATTGCGACTTTCGCCCGGGGCGCCAGCCAACGCGGCCAGCGAACGCGTCGCCATCCGGACGCGACGCCGCCCGGCGAGCGGCCTGATTGCCGCGGTCAGCCGGTCCCATCTCGATGCCGCGACCGAGGCACTCCTGGCACGGCTGCCGGTGACGGATCGGTTGACCTGCGGCTCCGCGATCAAATTCTGCCGCTTGGCCGAAGGCGGCGCAGACCTCTATCCGCGATTGTCGCCGACCTGCGAATGGGACGTGGCCGCCGGCCATGCGGTACTCGCGGCGGCCGGGGGAGCAGTCACCAAGCCCGACGGGACACCGTTACCTTACGGCCGGATCGCGGAGCGCTTTCGGATTCCGGGCTTCATCGCGGTGGGCGACCCCTCGGCCGCCATTATTCTCTAGGACCGGCGAGGATTCTCAAGGGTCGCGTTAATGCACAAATTTCTGCTGTAATAACGGCCATTTTCGATCTGCGGTCGCTGCCATCCGCTCCTCATCGAGCACAAAGCGCGCCTGATCGTCGGCCGAGCGAAACAGGTAAAGCCGCTGACCCGCCAGGTGCCACAGCCGCGGGTCGCCCGGCAGCGCCACGCCGCGCGCCACTCCGATCGGGTCATAGCCGCCAAACCGGGGCATGTAGACCTCGGGCGCGGCGATAAAGGCCGCCCGGTTGCCCTCGTTGCGGAAGCGCCAGACCCCGCCGGCAAATGCATATTCGAACTCGCCCCGGCCGGGCGTCGCCTTGCCGTCGGTAAAGTAGGCGACCGGGTCATAGCCGTTGATCGCCAGTCCGGTCAGGCGGTCGGTCACGATCTCATCGGTCGTGCCCGCCAAAGTCGGAGCCACGGTCATGAACAGGCCCGCCGCGGCCAGCGCGAGGCCCATGCCGAGCCCCAGCGGCCAAAGCTTCCGTCGATGCCCCGGTGCGGTCATAGTGTTGCCGATCTTGCGGCGATTCGGTTGCGCTTTGGCCGTAAAGCTAAGGTACCTGCGTGAGCAACGGGTTAAGCCGGGTTCCCTCGACTTGCATGGAGCATGCGATGCGCACCGTCCTGCGGACGTTGGCCCTCACTCTATTTCTTGCCGGGCCGGCGGTCGCCCAGCAGCAGCAGCAACGCAGCAGCAGCAACCCGAGCCGGGCCAATTCACCTCGAACGAAGTGCTCGACACCGGCCACCGCTTCTTCGGCACGGTGGCGCGCGGACTGGCGCAGATCGTCGAGAAGGCGGTGAGCCAATGGGGCCTGCCGAACGGCTACGTGCTCGGCCAGGAGGCCGGCGGCGCCATCACGGTCGGGCTGCGCTACGGCGAAGGCGTGCTCTACACCAAGAACGCCGGCGACCTGCGGGTGTTCTGGCAAGGTCCCTCGATCGGCTTCGACTTCGGCGGCGAGGGCGCCCGCACCATGATGCTGATCTACAACCTGCCGGCCACCGACGCGATCTACCAGCGCTTCGCCGGGATCGACGGTTCGGCCTATTTCGTCGGCGGATTGGGAATGACCGCATTGACGATCAACAATATTGTCGTGGTTCCGATCCGGTCGGGCGTCGGGATGCGGCTGGGCGCCAATATCGGCTATGTGAAGTTCACGCCGCAGGCGACCTGGAACCCGTTCTGAAC
>CAVVON010000040.1:0-292964 GCA_963749815.1 uncultured Alphaproteobacteria bacterium
GGCCTGCAGTTCGCGGAACCGGTCCGGCCACGGCTTCGGCGCGAAATCCTTCAGCCCCTTCAGCACCGCCACCACGTCGGCGTCGACCGGCTCGTTCGCGGCCGGGTGCAGTTCCGGCGCGACCGCGGCCTGCAGCAGCAGCGCGAGGTCGATCACCGGATGGTCGGCCACCGAACCGGCCGCGATGCGGCCGTGCACCTCGGCGCGATCGGCCTTGAACACGTTGACGTTGCCGCCCTCGGCGGCGCGCTCGACGCTCGGCGCCTCGAACACGAACGACACCCGCTCCGGCGCCGCCGGCGTGCCGCGCACGCTCGACTGGCCGAGCCGCCAGTTGGCGACGAAATTCGGCGCCTTGCCGGGCTCGCCGATGCTCAGCGGACCATGCAGCTCGCTGATGACCAGGTTCGGATCGTAGACCTGGACCGCCGACAGCAGGTCCTTGGCCTTGATCGCGAGCGGCGGCACGGAACTGCGCCATTCGACGGCCGGCACCAGGCAGCGCACCTCGATGCGGAACGGATAGCCGCCGATGCTCTCCTGCTGGCAGGTGTAGATGCGGCCGGCCTTGGCCTCGCGCTCGCGCCAGCCGTTGAGCGCGGTCTCGGCCTTGGCGGACGCGTAGAACCACGCGCCACTCCACAGGATGGCGAGAATCACCACCAGGAAGAACGGCAGGAACAGCGGCCAGCGGGATTGGCGGCGGGGGATCGGCATGGCTTGAATACTAACAGACATAAACGCAACGCTCCTATGCCACCTCAGCCGTGGCGCTGGAGTCAACGCCTCCCCGATCCCCTTCCAAAAGCTGCGGATTAAGGCGTTTAAAAGTCCGTCCGGGTCGGCGTCGCATCCGCCGGAGTGGCGCCGCCGCGAACCCGGCATGACGCCAGGATGCCGCCCTCTTGCGGACATCATTGGCGCCAGCAAATGATCGTCACGTCATGAACCCGCCGTTCGAACACCTCCCCGAAGAGCTCTGGATTTTCGGCTACGGCTCGCTGATCTGGCGGCCGGGCTTCGAGTTCCTCGAACGGGTCGAGGCACGGCTGGTCGGCGCGCACCGGGCGCTGTGCGTCTATTCCTTCGTCCACCGCGGCACGCCGGAACGGCCGGGCCTGGTGCTCGGCCTCGACCAGGGCGGCGCCTGCCGCGGCATGGCCTACCGGGTGGCGGCCGGCAAGCGCGCCGAGACCATCGCCTATCTGCGCGCGCGCGAGCAGGTGACGATGGTCTATCGCGAGAGCGTGCGGTCGATCTGGCTCAAGGGCGAGCCCGATCGTCGCGTGAGCGCGCTGACCTACACGGTCGACCGCGGGCACGCGCAATATGCCGGAAGGCTCTCGCTCGAGGAGCAGCTCCACCACGTGCGCCAGGGCCACGGCAGGTCCGGACCCAACCGCGACTACGTGATCGCCACGGTGGCGGCGCTGGAGCAACTGGGGCTGCGCGAGAGCGACCTGCACCTGTTGGCGGAGCGGCTCAAGGGGCCGCACGAGGCGCACGAGAAGCGCTGACTCTTGCGGGCTGGAGGATCCCGCAGTAGCGGTCAGCGCTCTGCGCCCGCGTGACACGGCTCGCCGGCAAGAAAGGAGGCGAGATGCGCGCTGAGGTCGCGGGCGTCGTCGCCGGCGCCGTCGATCAGCGCGGACTTTCGGCGCCGCAGGAATTGCATTCCCATCAGATACAGGCCCGGGGAATCCGTCACGCCGCCGTCGTGCCGGATCAGGCCCTTGCGGTCCAGCACCGGCACGTCGAGCCACGAATAGTCCGGATGGTAGCCGGTGGCCCAGATGATGGTCTTGATTTCGCCCGTCAGATTGATGCCGAGGGGCGGCGACGCCTCGACCCGCGTGGGCGGCAGGCGATGCGGCGGCGCGACCGAGCCGTCGAGCCCGTTGTCGCGCGCCCAGGCGTCGATGAGGTCCAGCAACCGGCCCATCTTCAAATCGGACAGCGCGCACACGTTGCGCAGCGAGCCCGCGAATTGCGCCTTGCCGTCCTCGGTGATGCCGGCGAGGCGCCCGACGAGCCTGACGCCGATGTCGGTCAGGGCATTGAGGTCGAGCGTCGACCGATCGGGCGTGCCGGCGAGCTGCAACGACGGCACCCGGCGCGCCCGGGCGATGTCGTCGACCGCGTCGTAGCGCTCGTCCTGCACGCCGGCGGCGTCCATCCACCACTGCAGGTCCTTGCCGCGGTACATGCGGGGCGCGCGAATGTGCTCGCCGACCGCCAGCGTCACCGGACGGCCCGAACGGTGGATTTCGTTGGCGATCTGGGTGCCGCTCGCCGACGCGCCCACCACCAGGACGCCGCCGTCGGCGAGTTGGCCGGGGTTGCGATACTGCTGCGCCGTCAGCGTCGCGATCGAGCGCGGCACCCGGTCGGCGCAGCCCGGCGTGTCGGCGATGTTGCAGGCCCCCGACGCGACGACGAGCGTCCGGCATTGCCAGTCGCCCTGGTCGGTGCGCACGAGATAGCCCGCCTCGGTGCGGCGCACCGACACGACGGTGGTGTGGGTCTGGACCGGGGCCGCGATCGCCCTGGCGTAACCGCCGATGAACTCGACGACTTCGGCAACCGTCCGGTAGCCGTCGGGATCGTTGCCGCTGTAGCTGTAGCCCGGCAGCCGGCTCTGCCAGTTCGGCGTCAGCAGCCGCAGCGAATCCCAGCGCTCGGTGCGCCACGAGTGGGCGATCTCGCCGCGCTCCAGAACCACATGATCGATCGAGCGGTCGCTGAGGCAGCGGCTCATCGCCAAACCGGCGTGCCCGGCGCCGATGATGACTGTGGTGACGTTGCGAATCTAAATCGTTCCTTGATCTCGCGGCCCTTCGCGAGGCCGGCTCAGGTCACTTCGACGGTCACGTTCGTCGGGTTGGTGACGATGTCATAGACCGCCGAGCGCTTCTGCGACTGGGCCACCAGCGCCTCGATGTCCTCGCGCTTCGCGTCGGCATCGATCTTGTACTTGACCTTGATGCCGTTGAAGCCGTTGCGGACGTCGCCGTCGATGCCGAGGATGCCCTGGAGATCCATGTCGCCTTCGATCGTCGCCGTGACCGACCGCAGCTGGATCTGCCGGTGCTGGGCCACCGCCGCGATGCCGGCCGTCAGGCAGCTCGCCAGGCCGACCAGGACATATTCGACGGGCGTCGCGCCCACGTCCGCCGAGGCGAAGACCTCGGGATGGTCGGCATCGAACGTGAAGGTCTTCTTGCGGTGCTGCTCCTCGCCCAGGCCGAAGAAACCCTCGACCGTCGAGTGGCTGTGGGTGCCGTTCTTCCATTCGCAGGCAGCCCGCCATTTGAACTTGGCGGCCTCCGGCGCCTTGGTCAGCGCATCGCGGGCTCCGATCAGTGCTTCAACGTTCACGCCATTATTCACAACGTCGGCCATGGCTACCTCCCTGGCGCCCAACGGGCGCGTCAGTGACCATGCACGTTATTGCATTGCGTTCGTCCCGATCAACCGGGCGGATGTCGCTTTTTGGCGCCCATCTCGGACCAGCCGACATGTCCGCTCTTGCGCCGCTCCGCCTCTCGGACGGTCGCGAAAGTCAGGCTAGCGGGGCGAAGCGGAAGAGCTCCTGCAGACTCCGTTCGCCGCCAGTTCGCGTTCGCCTTCCGCCACCAGCCGCGCGGTCGCGGTTTCGACCGCGTCCTGCATGCGTTCGAGGAACGCATCCCGGCCGAGGCCCGGCGGAATCGGGTCGAGCACTTCGACCACGACGGTGCCGGGATAGCGCCGGACCGAGCGGCGCGGCCAGAACAGCCCGGAATTGAGCGCGACCGGCAGGCACGCCACGCCGGTCTCGCCGTAGAGATGCGCCACGCCGTATTTGTAGCGCGGCTCGGCGCCCGGCGCGCGGCGCGTGCCCTCCGGGAAGATGATGATCTGGCGGCCGCGCGCCAGTTCGGCGCGGGCGCTGGCGTTCATCTCGGCGAGCGCCTGCGCGCCCTTGCCGCGATTGACCGCGATCATGCCGGCCTTCCAGGCGTACCAGCCGAAGAACGGAATGAAGAGCAGCTCGCGCTTCATGATGTAGGCCGGATCGCGGAAGATCGTCAGCAGCGCGAAGGTCTCCCACAGCGACTGGTGCTTGGACGCGATCAGGAACGCGCCGGGCGGGATCTTCTCGAGCCCGCGAAACTCGACCTTGGTGCCGCACACCACGCGCAGCAGCCACAGATTGCTGCGCGCCCAGAACCGGGCGATCGCAAGAATCGCCCAGCGCGGCATCAGCATCGACGGCAGCGCGAACACGATCTGCACCGCGAGGTTCAGATAGAACAGCACGTTGAACAGGACGGAGCGGACGATCAGGGACACGGACCGCGGACCTTCACACGGGCGCGGCCGTGGCGTCGCCATCGCCGGAATTGAACTGCATGCGCAGCTTGGCATAGACGAGCTTGAAATATTCCAGGACCACCAGCCGCGGCGGCGCGGCGCGCGTCCACCACGGTTCGGTCTTCTGCCGCTCCGCCACCACCGGATAGGCGACCAGCGCGACCTGCGGCATCTGGTGCGCCAGTTCGGCGAGCGCGCGCGGCATGTGATAGTTCGACGTCACCACGATCAGCGAGCGGAAGTGCTGACGCTCGGTCCAGCGCCGGGTCTCGATCGCATTGCCGAGCGTGTTCAGCGAACGGTCGATGTCGACGCAGCAGCGCACCGTGGCGGCGAATTCGGGATTGAGCTTGGCGATCTCGGCGAGCGTGGTCGAGCGGTTGAGCCCGCTGATCAGCAGCCGCTTGCCGTGGCCATGCTGCAGCAATTCGATCGCATCGTTGATGCGCGAGGCGCCGCCGGTCAGCACCACGATACCGTCGGCGCTGCGATCGAGCTTGACCTCTTCGGCCGGCACCTTGTCGAGGAACCACAGGAAGCCAAGCCCCATGACCGCCGCCGCCGCCGCCACGACGGCAGTGAGCGACCAGAAGACGCGCCGGAACAGACGGCGCGAGCGCAGAGCGTCCGGCTCAGTCGGACGGGCGTTCTCGCCGGCTCCGGTGTTCGAACGGACAGTCGCCATCCCGTTTCACCCTGGCGGGAGCATAGCGCAAATTTCGGCGGCGCGGTGGCGGCGGGCGGCCCCCGCCGGGTCCGCAGGCGGGGCGGCCCGGCCGGCATCAGCCGGCGGTCTCGATGGTCCGATTGACGATGTAACGTGAGGTTGTGGCCGTCACCACGGCGATCAGCACCACCTGGGCGACCACCGCCACATAGCCCCAGGCGCCGAGCGAGAAGACGCCGAACAGCGCCGCCACCTCGCCGCCGTCGGGCCCGCTCGCCGCCCGGGTGCTCAGGAACTCGGCCAGCACGAACAGCACGATCGCGATCCCGCCGCCGACCGCGCCGCCCTTCAGGCCGAGCTCGAGGAAATGGCGCTGGAAGTTGTCGGCGATGAAGCCGTTCTTGGCGCCGATCAGGTGCAGCACCTCGATCACCGGACGGTTGCTCGCCATCGCCGCGCGGGTCGCGAACGTCACCGACAGGATGGTGGCGGCCAGCACCAGCGCCAGCACCGCGATGCCGCCGAACATGGCGGCGCCCGCCATCGTGCGCATGCGCTGGACGAAGCCGCGATGATCGTCGAGCGCCGCGGTCGGCACCTCGACCAGCAGCCCCCGCAGCGCCTTGGCGTCGAACTCGGCGCGCGAGGCGACGCGCACCACGATGATGCGCGGCACCGGCAGGTCGTCGAGCTGCAGGCCGGTTCCGAGCCACGGCTCGAGCAGCCGCGCGGTCTCCTCCTTGGAATAGGCCCGCACCTCGGCGACACCGGGCATCGCGCGCGCGATCGCGGCGGCCCTGGCGACGTCGGCCTCGATGTCGCGCCCGCTGACCGGGCGCACCTGGATGGTGACTTCGCGCGAGACGTCGCGCTGCCATTCGCTCGCCGCGGCGCGGATCAGCATGGCGCCGCCGGTGGTGAGCGAGGCGAGGAAGGTCATGATGGCGACCACCGCCACCAGCGCGCGGCCGGCGACGGTCGACGGCGGCACGATCGGCGTTTCGGAGCGCCGCGGCCCGGCTGCGGGCGGCGGCGCTTGCCGCTCGGTCTCCGGCGCGGCGGCGTCAGTCGTCGGCATGTCTCACATCGTAGACATGGAGCCGGCCCTCGTGCAGCACCAGGCGGCGCGCCGTATCGTACTGGTCCATCAGCGCGATGTCGTGGGTGGCGATCACCACCGAGGTGCCCGACTTGTTGAGCTCGACGAACAGGCGCAGCAGCCGCTGCGCCAGCGCGGGATCGACGTTGCCGGTCGGCTCGTCGGCGAGCAGGAGCTGCGGCCGCGCGATCACGGCGCGCGCGATCGCGGCGCGCTGCTTCTCGCCGCCCGACAGCACCGGCGGCAGCGCGCCGAGCTTGTCGCCGAGCCCGACCCAGTCGAGCAGCTCGGTCACCTCGTTGCGGTAGCTCGCCTCCTCGCGCCCGATGACGCGCAGCGGCAGGGCGACGTTCTCGTAGGTGGTCATGTGGTCGAGCAGCCGGAAATCCTGGAACACGACGCCGATGCGGCGCCGCAGCGTCGCCAAGGCAGTCGGCGCTCAGCGTGGCGACGTCGTGGCCGAACAGGGTGATCAGGCCGCGGGTCGGCCGGCGCGCGAGGTAGAGGAGCCGCAGCAGCGACGACTTGCCCGCGCCCGAGGGGCCGGTGAGGAACTGGAACGAGCTCGGGTCGATGCGGAACGAGAGGTCGCGCAGGACCTCGGGCCCCGGCCCGTAGCGCAGCCCCACATTCTCGAACCTCACCACGCAGCTCTCCGTCGATCCGCCATCAACTCCGAGGGAGTTATAGCAGCGGGCGACTGCGAGGGGCCTCCCCTTCCCTCGCCCCTAGTCAGAAGCCCGGCTCCCCGGGAGAGAAAGCCTCGATTTCAGGCCCAATTAGGGGGCTCCGGCCGATGGTTTCCGATTCGTTAACCGGCGGTTCGCTACGCTGGCGCGGGACCTCAACTGCCTCGATTCGCAATGCTGATCGTCTGTCCGAACTGCGCGACCTCCTACCGGGTCGAGCCTGCCTCGCTGGGCGCGGCTGGCCGGTCGGTGCGTTGCGTGCGCTGCCGGTCGGTCTGGTTCGCCCATGATTCGTCGGCGCTGACGGCCGTGGCCGACGGCTTCCGCGACGATCTGGCGACTGCTGGCGCGAGCGAAGCCGCCGAACAATCCGAGTTCCCGTCCGAAGCGCCGCAGGCGGCCGCCGGGATGGACGAGCCCGCTCCAGAATCAGCGCCGCTGGAAGAAATGCCTGCGGCCGAGGTCCACTTGGACGGCGAGCAGGCGCCGCTCGCGCCGATGCTGCCCGAGCACGGGATGCTGCGCTCGCACGAACCGATCGGGCTTGCGGACCCGCCCGCGTTTCTCGACCATCGAACACGACGCAACGGTGCCGCTCGCCGACGCCACCATCGGCGGCGACGTCGAGACGGTGGCGGCGCGGCGTGCCAGGCAGCGCGCGCGCCGGCGTCTGCCGTCGCCGGGCCTGCCCGCGACCATCATGGCGTTGATCGCCATCAACGCCATCCTGATCGGCTGGCGCGCCGACGTGGTGAAGGTGCTGCCGCAGACCGCGTCGCTCTATGCGGCGCTGCGCATGCCGGTCAATCTGCGCGGCCTCGACTTCGCGGACGTCACGACCGTGGCCGAAGCGCACGAGGGCGTTTCGGTGCTGGTGGTCGAAGGCACGATCGCCAGCACGAGCAAGAACGTGGTGCCGGTGCCGCGGCTGCGCTTCGCGATGCGCAATGCAAAAGGTCAGGAGATCTACACCTGGACCGCGCTGCCGACGCGCAGCGTACTGGCGCCGGGCGAGACGCTCGCCTTCCGCTCCCGGCTCGCTTCGCCGCCGCCTGACGGCAGCGACGTGACGGTCCGCTTCTTCAGCCGCCACGACCGCGTGGCGGGTATCCAGTGAGGACGACAATGGCCCGCATTCTGATTGCCGAAGACGAGGAAGCGATCCGCGGCTTCGTCGCGCGCGCGCTCACCCAGGACGGCCACCAGGTGATGACCGCGAGCGACGGCGCCGAGGCGCTCGACGTGCTCACCCGCGAACGCGGCGCGTTCGAGCTGCTGCTCACCGACATCCGCATGCCGGTGATGGACGGGATCGCGCTGGCGCTCGCGGCCGCGCGCGATCATCCGGCGCTGACCATCCTGCTGATGACCGGCTATGCCGACCAGCGCGAGCGCGCGAGCGGCCTCGAAGCCATGATCCATGACGTCATCACCAAGCCGTTCTCGCTGGTGACGATGCGGGCCGCGGTGAACGAACGCGCTGACCGCGCGCGGGCAGCGGCCGAATTAGGGCGTGAACTCATAGCCCGCCCGCGCGGCTGGCTTGCGACACGTCCGTTCAGCCGCCGAAGCCGACGAATAATTGGATTGCTGCGAAACGACGGCGGCTGGATGCGCCCAAACTCGCGAAATAGACTGCTGGCAAAGCATCGTTGCGAAGCCGTGTCGCGATTTCGGCACCGGTACGCTTGGTGTAGAATGCCGACCGCTACACTGCGCCAGCAGGTTCGAGCACCGCCCATGGACCCCGTCGTCCGAGCCGTCCCGCGAGTGGGCTCTACCACGACAAAGTCGATTTCGATCGCCGTAACCGCCGCTCTCTTGGCCGGCGCCAATCTGGCCATCGGGTTTCCCGGCGAGCCGGGCGCGGACAGCCAGTCCCAATTTGCCCAGGCCGTTGCCGGGCAGTTCGACGACTGGCATCCGCCGATCATGGCCTGGCTGTGGTCGATCTTTCGGCTGGTTGCCGACGGCGACGCGCCGATGTTTTGCTTTCAGGTCGTGTTCTACTGGCTGGGCTTCGGGTTGATCGCGATCGCGCTCGCCCGAGCCGGCCGGACGCTCGCGGCCTGGGCCATGCTGGGCGTGGCGCTGCTTCCGCCATTCCTGAGGCTGAACGTCCACCTCATCAAGGACGTCGGGATGGCCGTGACATTCCTGTCGGCATTCGCCGCGTTGTTCTGGTACCGATCGCAGGATCGCGAGGTTCCCCTGCCGGTCGCCGCAATGTCGCTGGTCCTGCTGTTCTATGGCACGCTGGTGCGCGCCAACGCGGTGTTCGCGGTGGTGCCGCTGTTCGCTTACTTGATCCGTCCGCAATGGTTGGGCCACCCCTGGCGGCTGCTGGCGGCTTCAATCCCGGTCGCATTGGCGCTCGTTCCCGCAGCCAATCTGTTCAATCACCGCGTTCTCCACGCGGAGCCGCTTGGAACCATCCGGGCCCTGCAAACCTTCGATCTCGCCGGGATTGCGTTCTATTCCGGCGATCTCGCGGTGTTCGGGCCGGACAATTCCTTCACGCCGGCGGAGGTGAGCGGCTGTTATCAGCCGGGCGGTTGGGACACGCTCTCGCCATGGGGCGAATGCCGGTTTTTCTGGAATCGGCTGGCCGTATCCCGGGATTTGCAAGGGGTCATCGACGATCTCGATGCAAGGTCTGCGATGGGGGCAAAGCCCAATCCGAATTTGCTCGACCTTTGGGTTGCGGCGATCGTCCGCCATCCACTGGCCTACGCAAAGCACAGGCTCGCCAATTTCAGCGAGGAGGTGACGGCGCCGCCGTTTCTCAATGTCAACGTGCAGACGATGGCGGCGCCCTTTCGCGTGCTTTACGACGTGGTCACTGCG
Organism: uncultured Alphaproteobacteria bacterium; assembly: GCA_963749815.1. GTDB lineage: Bacteria > Pseudomonadota > Alphaproteobacteria > Rhizobiales > Xanthobacteraceae > VAZQ01. The sequence goes on from CAVVON010000040.1 coordinate 9,659, forward strand.
CCGGCATTGTGGCTCGCGATCGGTGCGGGCTTGCTGGTCCAACTCGCCTCGGCGCGCTCGCTCCGGCGTTCAGCGTCGACCGACGCCGCGTTGGCGCTGGTCCTGTCCAGTCTGCCCTATTCGTTCGCCTACCTCATCGTCGGCATCGGGGCCGAGTCTCGATACCTCTACTGGAGCCTGATTGCGATATTCGCGGCGCTGGTGATTTCGGCACCGGAGCTGAGAATGCCGTTCGGCCGCCGCCATCGCGTGCGGCTGCAGGACGGCCGCTCATAGGATGGCAAACTCCGCCTCACGGTGACGGGGCAGGATCACCGCGCATAAATCTTGTCGTACTGCGTGCGCGTCGTGGCGCCGTCAGGATTCTTGAAATCCTTGGCGACCACGAGCTTGAGCAACGGCGCATAAAGCTCGCCGCTGACGAATTCCGGCGGCGCGGCGCCCTGCGCGACTGAAGCGATCGAGCGCGAACACGTCGAACTTGCACGGCCCGACGTCGAGCGTGGCCGGATCTTTGACGATGAGCCGCACCGTCGTCACCTGCACCTGACCGGCCGGGCCGGTTTCAAATTCGGCGGCGATTTCCTTGCCGGCCTGCAGCGGAAACAGCTTGGCGAGATCGGTCTTCGGCCGTGAGGTTGTGCGGCGGCCGCCCTCCTGCCGATCCAGATCGAACAGCCCCTGGAACTGCAAGGTTTGCAGAATGACCGCATTGCCCGACCGCCAGGTGGTCTGCACCAGCGTCGCATCGAGGTGCTGCACCTCGACCTTCGCGGCGGTTCCGCGCTCGGCAATAAATCCGCGCCCGACCGTCTCGGCGGTGGGACAGTCCTGCGCGGCGCACGGGATCGACGCGGCGGCGAGCACCAACACCCCGGCAAGCGCGGCCAGACTGGACGTCATGGGCATGATCCCGGAACCGGAAGCGCGTCCGCCTCAGTAATCCTTCAGCAGCCGCTCGATATAGTCGAGCTCGAGCTGCGGGCGGAAGTTCTCGCCGAAGCGGCGGCGCAGCTCTTCGAGGATGCGGCGCGCGCGCTGCACGTCGATCTCGCCCGGCACCTTCACGGTCGAGTCGTCGCCGTAGTCGCGCCCGCGCAGCGGCCGGCCGAGCGGATCGGTCTCCTGCTGCGCGCGCGGCTGTCCCATCCGGCCGCCGGGCTGGCCGGGACCCGGCCCCATGCCCATGCCCTGCTGCTGCATCTGCTGCGCCAGGCTCTGCGCGCCGCGGCGCAGCGCGTCGAGCGCCTTGCCTTGGGAATCCACGGCGCCGTCGGCGTTGCCCTGACCGAGACGGCCCTCGGCCTCGCCCATCGACTCGCCGGCCTGGCCGAGCGGGTCCTTGCCCTGCCCCTGCTGACCCTGGCCGAAGCCGCGCTTGCGCAATTCCTCCATCAGCTTCTTGAGCTGATCCTTCAGTTGCTGCTGCTCCTGCTGCAGATCGCCCATCTGCTGCTCGCCCTCGCCTTGCTGGCCCTGTTGGCCGCGCTGCCCACGCTGGCCGCGGCGCTGGTCCTGGCCCTGCTGGAAGGTGCGGTCGCGCAACTGCTGCTGCTTGCGGATCACGTCGCCCAGTTCGTCGAGCGCCTGCATCATGTCGTCGTCGCCGTCGCCGTCCATCTGCTGGCCGGGACGCGCCATCTGCAGATTTTCGAGCATCTGCTGCAGCTCCTGCAGCATGCGGCGCGCGGCGTCCTTCTGGCCGTTGCGGGCCATCTGCTCCATGCGGTCGAGCATGCTGCGCAGATCCTGCGGCCGCATCTGCCGCGCATTGGGATCGAGCGGCCGGGCGAGCTGCTGCGGATTCTTGCGCATCTGCTCGGCCAGCGCCTGCAAATACTTGCTCATCGCCTCGCGCAACTGATCCATCAGTTGTTTGAGCTCGGCGTCGGTCGGGCCTTTCGCCATCGCCTCCTTCAGCGCATCGATCGCCCGCTGCTGGGCGTCGAGGGCGGGATCGGTCTTGCGGTCGCGCAAGTCCTCGTGCGCCTCGCGCATCGAATCGTCGCCGCGATTGAGGGCGCTGCGCTCGTCGTCGTTTCGCTTGATCTCATCCTGCAACAGCTTCTTGAGCTGATCGCGCAGCGCCTGCTGGTTCTTGGTGAGCTCGTCGAGCACGCCGTTGTCCTTCAGGAGATTCTCGGCCTGCTCCTGCAGCTTCTTCTCTTCCGGCCCGAGCGGATCGAGCGGCTGCGCCTGCGGCCGCTGCTTCGTGTCCTGATCCTGCTTGGCGGTGCGGTCGCGCAGCTCCTCCTGCTTGCGCAGCAGGTCGCGCAGCTCTTCCGGCGGAACGCGCTTGAGCGCCTCCTCCATCGCCTTCTGCGCCGCGCGCAATGCCGCCTCGGCGTCCGACACGTTGCCGTCTTCGAGATTGACCGCCATGTCCCACATGCGGGTCACGACATCGCGCAACTGATCGTCGGACTTGGCGCGGGTGAGCTGCCAGAAGATCGAGCGCACGCCCAGATAGGCGTTCTGCTCCATCTGGAATTTTTCCGGCGCGAAGGTGAGCGCGTCGAGCGCGGTCAGGACGAGCGCCTGCGCGTCGGCATCGAGCGCGAGATTGCGCCGCTGCTCGATCAGCGCGCGCGCCAGCGGCTTGCTGAACGGCCGCTCCGGCAGGCGGAATTCGATCGGCGCGCTGCGGCCTTCGTTGCCGGCCTCGTCGCGGGCGGTGAGCGTGATCTCGACGTCGACGCCGGCCCACGCGTGTTCGGTCAAATCCTTGATGGTCTGGCCGACACCGTTCTTGGTGCGCGCCTGCGGCAGCGTGAGCGCGAAGTCGGGCGCCTCGAACAGCGGGCGCGGCGGCTGGCCGGCGGTGCCGGTCGCGTTCTGCATCTTGAAAGTGGCCTGCGCGCCGACGACGCCGTAGTCGTCCTCGAGCTTGTAGGTCATCTGCAGATTGCTGCGCTGCTGGCTTTCCGGATCCTTGGCGAACGCGATGGTCGGCGGCTTGTCCGGGATCGCGGTGAACTGCCAGGTCACGTCGCTCGACATCACGCCGCGAATCGAAGCGGAGCCGGCATCGTTGATGACGAAGCGGCGCTCCTCGGTGCCGTTCGCGGACGCGGTGTGCGCGCCCTGCGGGGGCTCGGCGAGGCCGCCATTGGTGACGACGTTGAGCTGGACCTGGCCGGTCGAGCGGACCACCAGCGTGCTGCCGGCGGGAACCGCCATGGTGACGGTGGCGGGCACCGGCTCGCCCGGACGCAGCCCCGGCAGGATCACCGGCGCGCGGCCGGTATAGGGCGGCGGCGACACCCAGGCGTCGACGCGGAAATTGGCCGGCGCCATGACGCCCTGCCAGTCGAAGGCGGCGGCGATGCGCTTCATGCGGTCGCCGCCGGCGGCGACAAAGGTCGCAACCACCAGCACGGCGACCAGCGCGCGCAGCGCAAACGGATCGCGGCGAGCGACGCGAGGCGCCGGCGCGCCGGCTTTGAGCGTCTTGGCCGACAGCAGCGCGCGTCGCATGTGGGTGCGCCAGAGCGCGAGCGAGAAGGCGTCCTCGGTCGGCGCGGCGATATCGTCGGCGATGGCGGTGGCCGGCCGGTGCGGACGGCCGCTGTTGCGGTCGAGCCGGCGCAAGCCGTCGTTGGCGGACGGGATGCGCACCATGAACAGGGGCGCGAACGCCGCGGCCGCCAGAAGGAAGAACACGCCGAGCCCGATGGCGCGGCCGATCGGCGGCAGCCACAGCCACAGCCCGAGCCAGGACACCGCCAGGAACAGCCCCGCGACCGTCGCAAGCCCGGCGACCACCGGCCACAGCCGTTCCCAGAAGATCGACCAGCGCGCCCGGCTCAACGCCCGCGCCAGCATGGCCTCGCCGTTTTGCTCTTGGGGGGTGGCGCTGCCCAGGGGCTGATCGGTCAAGTCTATCTCCAGAAACGAGAATCTCTAATTATGCATCCTACCATGTGAGTAAAGGCACGGCACGGGGCAAAAGGAAGGCACCCCCTGTTCAAAACGGCGGCATTGGCAAAACCGCCGAACGGCGGTTCCGGTTACAGCCAGGGCGGCAGCCGGTCGAGCGCGATCAGCGCCTCGACCTCCAGGCGGGGCCGCACGATGGCCCATTCGCCTTCCCGAACAAGCACTTCCGGGATCAGCGCGCGGGTGTTGTAGGTGCCGGCCTGGACCGCGCCATAGGCGCCCGCGGTCATGACCGCGAGCAGATCGCCGGGATGCGGCTCCGCCAGTTCGCGGTCGCGCGCCAGGAAGTCGCCGGATTCGCAGACCGGCCCGACCACGTCCGCCACGATGCGGGCCGCGCCCGTGCGGCCTTCCCGCACCGGACGGATGTCGTGATGGGCCTCGTAGAGCGTCGGGCGGATCAGATCGTTCATGCCGGCGTCGACGATGACGAACGACTTGCCCTCGCTCCGCTTCAGGTAGATGACCCGCGTCACCAGGATGCCGGCATTGCCGACCAGCACCCGGCCCGGCTCGAAGATCAGCATGCAATCGAGATCGCGCGTCGCGCGCTTCACCACCTCCGCATAGGCGTCGGGATGCGGCGGCGGGTCGTTGTCCTCGCGATACGGAATGCCCAAGCCGCCGCCGAGATCGACATGCGCGATGGTGTGGCCGTCGGCGCGCAGCGTGCGCACGAACTCCGACAGCAGCGCGAATGCGTCGGCGAACGGCTGCGGCTCGACGATCTGGCTGCCGATGTGCATGTCGACGCCGGCGACCTTGACGCCGGGAAGCTTCGCCGCACGCGCATAAACTTCGCGCGCGCCGCTGATCGGGATGCCGAACTTGTCCTCGGCGCGGCCGGTCGAAATCTTGGCGTGGGTCCGGGCGTCGATGTCCGGATTGACGCGGATCGAGATGTTCACGGTGCGGCCTTTCCCGGCCGCGATCGAGGACAGCAGTTCGAGCTCCGGCTCGGACTCGACGTTGATGCAGAGCACGCCCTCGTCGACCGCGAGCGCGAGTTCGCGCGCGGTCTTGCCGACGCCGGAGAACACGATCTTTTCCGGCGGGACGCCGGCGGCGCGCGCACGCCTGAGCTCGCCCTCGGACACCACGTCGGCGCCGGCGCCGAGCCTGGCAAAGGTCTTGATCACCGCCTGGTTGGAATTGGCCTTGAGCGCGTAGCAGACCAGCGCACGCATGTCGGCGAAGGCGCCGGCGAACACGCGGTAATGGCGTTCGAGCGTGGCGGTCGAATAGCAATAGAACGGCGTGCCGACCGCCTGCGCCAGTTCGACGAGATTGACCGCCTCGGCGTGCAGCACGCCGTTGCGATAATCGAAATGGTTCATGGCGGACTCTGGTGTGCGCTCAGTCGATCAGCCAATCGAGCGGCGTCCACCGTTTCGGCCCCTGTCCCTGCGCTTGTGCCGGCCGAGGTTGAATTGGCCTGCCGTCGGGCCCGATCTCCTGGGGTTCCGGCGCGCCATTGGGCGCAACGGCCGGGTCGGCGTAGCTCGCCGCCGGCGGCGGATCGAGCCCGCCCTTGCGGCCGCAGCCGGCAAGGGCGAGCGCCGCGATCAGGGCGGCGCCGGTGGCGATGCGAAGCGGCGTTGAACGGCTCACGAAAACAGGTCCCCAGGGGTCCGCGGCACCTTAGCAGATTGCCCGTTAAATTCGACGGACATTGTGGCGGCCGGACCCTAACGCTCCGTCACCACCCTCGAACGGCGCAATTATGGCCCGGCTCAGCGCCGCTTCTTCCGCAGCGTCTTGAGCCAGCGGATCGCCTCCCGCCGCACGTTCTTGGGCGCGGTGCCGCCGAGGCTGACGCGGCTCCTCACCGAATTGTCGACCGAGAGCACCGCGAACACGTCCTTGGTGATGCCCTTCTCGACCGACTGCATGGCCTTGAGCGGCAGCTTGTCGAGCGGAACTTTCCCGGCCTCGGCCAGGGCGACGATCCGCCCGGTCACGTGATGGGCCTCGCCGGAACGGCATCTTCAGCGTGCGCACCAGCCAGTCGGCGAGATCGGTCGCGGTCGAATAGCCCTGCCCCGCCGCCGCCTTCATGCGCGCGATGTCGGGCGTCATGTCGTGGACCATGCCGGTCATGGCGGCGATCGACAGCGTCAGCGCGGAGAGCGCATCCATCGCGCCTTCCTTGTCCTCCTGCATGTCCTTCTGGTAGGCGAGCGGCAGTCCCTTCATCACGATCAGCATCGCCTCGAGCGCGCCGACGATGCGCCCGGTCTTGGCGCGCACGAGTTCGGCCGCGTCCGGGTTGCGCTTCTGCGGCATGATCGAGGAGCCGGTGGTGAACTTGTCGGACAGCGAGACCAGGCCGACCAGCGGCGAGGTCCAGATCACGATCTCCTCGGCGAAGCGCGACAGATGCACCGCCGTGATGGCCGCAGCCGCCAGCGTCTCCAGCACGAAGTCGCGGTCGGAGACGGCGTCGAGCGAGTTCGCCATCGCCCGGTCGAAGCCGAGCGCCTTCGCGGTCATGGCGCGATCGAGCGGGAACGCGGTGCCGGCAAGCGCGGCGGCGCCGAGCGGAGATTCGTTCAGCCGCTTGCGCGCGTCCTGGAAGCGGCCGCGGTCGCGCGCCGCCATCTCGACATAGGCGAGCAGATGATGGCCGAACGTCACCGGCTGCGCGGTCTGCAAATGGGTGAAGCCCGGCATCACGGTCGCGGCGTGCGCGAGCGCCTTCTCGGCGAGCGCGCGCTGATAGCCGGCGAGCGCCGCGTCGATGCCGTCGATGGCGGCGCGCACCCACAGCCGGAAATCGGTCGCGACCTGGTCGTTGCGCGAGCGCGCGGTGTGCAGCCGCCCGGCCGCCGGCCCGATCAGCTCGGCGAGCCGGCTCTCCACGTTCATGTGGATGTCTTCGAGCGCGCGCTTGAACTTGAACTTGCCGCCCTCGATCTCTGACAGGATCGTGTCTAGACCGTGAGCGATCTTGCGCGCATCCTGCGCCTTGATGATGCCTTGCTTGGCAAGCATCGCGGCGTGCGCCTTGCTGGCGGCGATGTCCTGGCGGAAAAGATGCCGGTCGAAGTCGATCGACGCATTGATCTCCTCCATGATGGCATCGGGGCTTGCGGCGAACCGCCCGCCCCACATCTTGTTGCTCATGACACGCCGTTGCTCATGACAGGCCTTTAGTGCGACACGCTATCCGCGATGACCGACCGACCAGCCGACCCGCAATCCGCCGAGCCCCAATCCTTCGAGCCTCCTGAAAAGGCCCGCAGCCGCCGTCTGATCGCGGCCGGGGGCCTTGGGCTCGTGGTCGGCCTGGGCTTGGCCGGGGCGGTATACGGGATTGCCGCCTTCAAGCGCAATGCGGCTGACGCCGGCGACCCGGCCTGCAAGCCCGCGGTCGAACTGGCCCGCAAGATCGCGCCGCTGGTCCGCGGCGAGGTCGCGGGCCTGGTGGTGGCCGAAAAGCCGCTGCGTTTACCAAACCTGACGGTGCGCGACGCCGGCGGCGGCGAGCGCCAGCTCTCCGACTGGCGCGGCCGGACCGTCCTCCTGAACCTGTGGGCGACCTGGTGCGTGCCCTGCCGCCAGGAGATGCCGGCGCTCGACGCGCTGCAGGCCAAGCTCGGCGGCCCGGCGTTCGAGGTGGTGGCGGTCAATATCGACACCCGCGATCCGGACAAGCCGAAGAACTGGCTCAAGGAGGTCGGCATCTCGCGGCTCGCCTACTACGCCGACCAGAGCGCCAAGGCGTTTCAGGAACTCAAGGTCGTCGGCCGCGCCATCGGCATGCCGACCACGCTGCTGGTCGATCCCGCGGGCTGCGAGATCGGCACGATCTTCGGTCCGGCCGAATGGGCGAGCGACGATGCGGTGCGGGTGATCACGGCGGCTCTGGCGAAATAGCCGGCTGGCTCACACCGTGAAATCGACGTTCGGCGTTCCCCAATAGACGTCCGAATTCGAACCCCCGGCCGGACCCGCTTGCAGTGAGTTCATGCCGGCGGCGGAATTCTGGTCCGGGCCCCAATAAACATCGCCGGTGGCCGGAGCGTTGTATGCCGCCGCGTCGAGGACGTTCGCAGCAGTGTCGTCGATGTTCCGGCCGGTATAAACATCCGCGGGATTTGTCACCATGGCGGACTGGTTCAGCGCGGACTGCGCGTTCTGCACCCGCGTCACGACCTCCTGGGCGATCAGATTCCCCAATCCCTGCGACTGCGTGACCGCGGTGCCGAACAGCGTGTCGCCAAATCCCGAGCCGTCGCTTTCGAACTGATCGTTGGCTGCCTTCATCTTGGCCTGCCAATTCTGCAGGTCGGCCCAACTGGAGGATTGGGATGGCAGCGTGTAGCCGATGGACGTCATCGTCGCACCTCGAGTCGCCCCCGAGATGTCGAAGTCACGTTACCTGAAACTGGTGAATGAATTGCAAGCGCCGATCGCAGGCCGGCGATCGCGGCAGCTCTACACCGAAATATCGAGGTTCTGGCCGACGCCGGCCGCCACGTTGGCGAGGCGGTCCATGTTCTGTTGCGCGGCATCGATGATCTGACCGGCGGACTGCGCCGCGTCGGCGTTCATCTTCAGCATCTTGGCCGCAACCGCCATCTGCACCTGCCCCATGCGGGCGCCGATCAAGGCGGATACCAAACCGACGTCACCCATGGGCCGATCTCAGGACCTCAACTCGTCGGTCACGCCAGTTTGTTGAGCGCGGCCTGGATCGCCTTGGCCTGCACCCGGTTGCTCGCGATCCTCGCCGCTACCGCCGCCATGCCGGACGCCAGACTGGCGCTCGCGCCATAGAAATTCGAGGCGGCCGTCGAGCTGGCGCTCTCAAAATTATCGCGTCCTTCCTGTTGCTTGGCGCGCCAGGACTGAATTTGGCCCCACGCCGAGGGCGTGCTGACCCAATTGAAGCTGCGGCCCGAAATGCTCGTCATGCCACCCAGCATAGTCGGCATGGGTTAACGGACCGCAACGCTAACGCGAGGTTAAAAGGCCGTCTGGTCGGCCGATCCGGCGAGGCGTCACGCGCCCGGCGCGGCCACACGGCTTCGTGAAGGCGGCGGTTCGCGCGGCAATTGACAGCCGGGGGCGCGCTCCTATAGTTAACTATATGGTTAAGCATCAGCCCGAGCGGCTCGACCGCACTTTCGCGGCGCTGTCCGATCCCACCAGGCGGGCGCTGGTCGCGCGCCTGAGCGGCGGCAAGAGCCTGTCGATCAGCGAGCTGGCGCAGCCGTTTTCGATGTCGCTGCCGGCGGTGATGAAGCATCTCGACGTGCTGTCGGACGCCGGCCTGGTCACGCGAAACAAATACGGACGCACCGTGAGCTGCCAGCTCGCGGCCGCGCCGATGGAAGACGCCATGAACTGGCTCAACCGCTACCTGCGTTTCTGGAACGACCAACTCGACCGCCTTGCAGCCTTTGTGGAGAAAGACCAATGCCCGCCAGCGCCCGCCCCGACGTCGTCCAAAAGCCAAGTCTCACCCTCAAACGTCGTCTCAATGCGCCGGCCGAAAAGGTCTACGCCGCGTGGACGAAACCCGAGCAAATAGCCAAGTGGTTCGGGCCTGACGCCGGCAAGGTGACGAAGGCCGAAACCGACGTGCGCGTCGGCGGGCGCTACACCATGGTGTTCCACACCGAGGACGGCGAGGAGCATCACGTCAGCGGCGTCTACCGTGCGGTCGAGCCGAACGCCAAGCTGCAGTTCACCTGGGCGTGGCGATCGACCCCGGAGCGCGAGTCGCTGGTCACCATCCTGATCAAGCCGGATGGCGACGGCGCGATCCTGACGCTGATCCACGAGCAGTTCTTCGACGAGGCCGCGCGCGACCGGCACCGGTTCGGCTGGACCGGCTCGCTCGACAAGCTCGAACGGCTGTTCGCTTAAGCTGGAGGACCCACAGCCACGAGGAGAAACCAGGATGTCCTATGTCGATGGATTCGTCGTTCCGGTGCCGAAAACGAAGCTGAAGGCCTACTTCGCCATGGCGAAAAAGGCCGGCAAGGTCTGGAAGGAACACGGCGCACTCGAATTTCACGAAAGTGTCGCAGACGACGTGAAGATGGGGAAATGGACCTCGTTCCCGCGCAGCGTGAAGATCAAGCGGGGCGAGACCGTGGTGTTCTCCTGGATCGTCTACAAGTCGCGCGCGCAGCGCGACCGCGTGCTCGCCAAGGTGATGAAGGACCCGCGGCTCGCCGAGATGATGAACAGCAAGACCATCCCGTTCGACGGCAAGCGCATGATCTACGGCGGGTTCAAGATTCAGGTTGCTCTATAACGAGGAGAAGCAGCGATGTGGTCGCACGGCAGTTTCTATTGGAACGAGTTGCTCACCAAGAACGTCGAAGGCGCGAAGAAATTCTATGAAACGACCATTGGCTGGAGCTACCAGGCCATGCCGATGCCGGACGGCGCGACCTATTGGGTCGCGATCATGGGCGGCAAGCCAGTGGGCGGCATCTTCCCGACCAACGGGCCCGGCTTCGAGAAGGTTCCGGAGGCCTGGATGTCGTATCTGGCGGTCGACGATGTCGATGCGCGCGTCGCCAAGGCCACGGCGGCGGGCGCCAAGCTGATGCGGCCGATCTTCGACGTGCCGAACGTGGGCCGGATCGCGATCTTGACCGAGCCCGGCGGCGCCGGCGTCGGCTGGATGACGCCGACGATGTGACGAACCGGATCAGACCCCACGCCGCCGTTCGCCGCAGCAGCTTAAGTCTTTTCGCCGCCCCGCGATGCCTCCTACACTCGCCCGATGACGAGTGTAGGAGGCAAGCTTGGACGATCCGACAAGATCAGAAATTTTTCCGAAGACCGCGGCCTGCGTCTGCGGCGCCCTGACGGTGTCGGTAAGCGCGCCGCCTCAGGGCGGCGTCCACGCCTGCTCGTGCTTCGCGTGCCAGCGCCGGTCCGGCAGCGCGTTTTCCTACTCGGCGTTCTTTGCGGAAGGCGATGCGGCGATCGCAGGCCAATCCCGGAGCTACCGGCACTCGAGCGACTCCGGCCGCTGGCAGGAATCCAATTTCTGCCCGTCGTGCGGCTGCGCGGTGTTCGGCCGCTTGGAGGCCTTGCCCGGATTGATCTGCATCGCCGTGGGAGCGTTCGCCGACCCGGACTTCGGAAAGCCCGAACGCCTCTACTGGAGCACGCACCGGCATCATTGGCTCGGCGCGCTGCCGGGCGTGGAGCCGGTCGAGACGCAATAGCGAGGCTTAGCGCGTCGGCATCGGCTTCTCGCCGCGATAGTCGTAGAAGCCGCGCTGGGTCTTGCGGCCGAGCCAGCCGGCCTCGACGTATTTCACCAGCAGCGGGCACGGGCGGTATTTCGAATCCGCCAAGCCCTCGTGCAGCACCTGCATCACCGACAGGCAGGTATCGAGGCCGATGAAATCGGCGAGCTCGAGCGGCCCCATCGGATGATGCGCGCCGAGCCGCATCGCGGTGTCGATCGCCTCGACGTTGCCGACGCCTTCGTACAGCGTGTAGATCGCCTCGTTGATCATCGGCAGCAGGATGCGGTTGACGATGAAGGCGGGGAAATCCTCCGACACCGCGATCGTCTTGTCGAGCTTGGCGACGAACTGCTTGGTGGCCTCGAAGGTCGGGTCGTCGGTGGCGATGCCGCGGATCAGCTCGACCAGCTCCATCAGCGGCACCGGATTCATGAAATGGATGCCGATGAAGCGCTCCGGCCGGTCGGTCGAGGCCGCGAGCCGCGTGATCGAGATCGACGAGGTGTTGGTGCCGACGATGCCGTCGGGCTTGAGCGAGCGGGCAGAGCGCCGAGAAGATCTTGCGCTTGACGTCTTCCTTCTCGGTCGCCGCCTCGATCACGAGGTCGCAGTCGCCGAAATCGTCGAACTTGTCGGCCGGCGTGATGCGCGCGAGCGCGGCCTGGCGCTCTTCCTCGGTGATGCGCTTGCGGCTCACCTGGCGCGCCATGTTGCCGTTGATGGTCGCGAGCCCGGCCTTGATGCGGTCGGCGTTGAGATCGTTGAGCAGAACGTCATAGCCGGCGAGCGCGCAGACATGCGCGATGCCGCTTGCCCATCTGGCCCGCGCCGATCGACGCCGATCTTGCGAATGTTGAGCGCCATTTGATCCGAGCGCGCCTTCGGTCGCTCTCTGACTTCGATCATGTTCGCCTTGTTCTTCGTGCTTCTTGTCCGTCAGGCCATTTTAGGCCGATCCGTCGGCGGACACCACAGGCCCGCCGCCGCACTTGCAACGATGGTCAACGGCCGCGCTTGCCGAGCTCTTCGGCAAGTTCCGGCAACGCCTGGTAGAGATCGGCGACCAGGCCGTAGTCGGCGACCTGGAAGATCGGCGCCTCCTCGTCCTTGTTGATCGCCACGATCACCTTCGAAGTCCTTCATGCCGGCGAGATGCTGGATCGCGCCCGAAATGCCGACCGCGATGTAGAGTTCGGGCGCCACCACCTTGCCGGTCTGGCCGACCTGCCAGTCGTTCGGCGCATAGCCGGCATCGACCGCGGCGCGCGAGGCGCCGACCGCGGCGCCGAGCTTGTCGGCGACCGGCTCGATGTATTTGGTGAAGTTCTCGCGGCTTTGCATCGCCCGCCCGCCCGAGATGATGATCTTGGCCGAGGTCAGTTCGGGACGCTCCGACTTCGACAGTTCCTCGCCGACGAAGGTCGAGATGCCCGGATCGGCGGCGGCGGCCGCGTCCTCGATCGCGGCGGAACCGCCCTCCCCGGTCGCCTGGAAGGTCGAGGTGCGCACCGTGATGACCTTCTTGCTGTCCTTCGAGCGCACGGTCTGCACCGCGTTGCCGGCATAGATCAGCCGCTCGAACGTGTCGGGCGAGACCACCTTGACGATGTCGGAGATCTGCATGACGTCGAGCAACGCGGCGACGCGCGGCATGACGTTCTTGCCGGTGGTGGTCGCCGGCGCGACGATCGCATCGTAGCCGCCCGCGAGCGAGACGATCAGCGCGGCGAGCGGCTCGGCCAGCATGTGCTCGTAGGCGGCGCTGTCGGCGAGCAGCACCTTCTTGACGCCGTCGAGCTTGGCGGCCTGCGTCCGCCACCGCGCGCGCGCCTTGGCCCGCGACCAGCACATGCACGTCGGCGCCCAGGGCCTTGGCGGCGGTCAGCGCCTTGTTGGTGGCGTCCTTGAGGACCTTGTTGTCGTGTTCGGCGATGAGCAGCGTTGTCATCAGAGCAGCCCCGCCTCGTTCTTGAGCTTGTCGACCAGTTCGGCGACGGTCTTCACCTTCACGCCGGCCTTGCGGCCGGCCGGCTCGGTGGTCTTGAGCACTTCGAGCCGCGGCGCGACGTCGACGCCGTAGGCCTCGGGCGTCTTCTCGTCGATCGGCTTCTTCTTCGCCTTCATGATGTTGGGCAGGCTGGCGTAGCGCGGCTCGTTCAGGCGCAGATCGGTGGTGACGATCGCCGGGCGACTTGAGCTTGACGGTCTGCAGCCCGCCGTCGACCTCGCGCGTCACCAGCAGATGTCGCCCTCGATCGTGAGCTTGGAGGCGAACGTGCCCTGCGGCCAGCCGGGGAGCGCGGCCAGCATCTGGCCGGTCTGGTTGCAGTCGTCGTCGATCGCCTGCTTGCCGAGGATGACGAGGCCCGGCTTCTCCTGCTCGACGATCGCCTTGAGGATCTTGGCGACCGCGAGCGGCTCGGTCGGCTGTCGGTCTTCACCAGGATGCCGCGGTCGGCGCCCATCGCGAGCGCGGTGCGGATCGTCTCGGCCGCCTGCTGCGGACCGATCGACACCACCACGATCTCGGTCGCCTGCCCCTTCTCCTTGAGGCGCAGCGCCTCCTCGACGGCGATCTCGTCGAAGGGGTTCATCGACATCTTGACGTTGGCGAGTTCGACGCCGGAGCCGTCGCTCTTGACGCGGATCTTGACGTTGTAGTCGACGACCCGCTTCACGGGCACGAGGATTTTCATGGGATTCCAGTCTCGTAGCGACGGGCGGTCCCGGCGGCCCGGTCAATGCGGCGGCAACCTAATGGCCGCTGCCTTGCCGAGTCAACGGAGGCGATCGGGGGGTCCCGGCCCCCAGGGCTGCGACCTGATGGGGCCGATCCGGACCACCGTGTCCGGCACGTGCGGGTGGCACTCGAACAACCGCACCCCCGCGGGCTTCATGAACGGAAACAGGATGGCGCCGGCCAGCATGCCGCCGAAATGGCACCAATACGCCACCTCGCTCTTCGAGGACGCGCCGAGGTTCCACAGCTGCGTGGCGATGAACAAGCCGATCACCCAATAGGCGGCGATGCGCAGCGGGATGATCCAGACCAGCACCGTGACGCGCGCGCAGGGCCGCAGCATCGCGTAGGCGACCACGACGCCGGAGATCGCGCCCGAGGCGCCGATCAGCTCGATCTTCGAATGCGGCGCGCTGAACGCGAACACCAGGCCGCCGACCGCGCCGCACAGCAGATAGAACGCCAGGTAACGCATGCGGCCGAGCGCGCGCTCGATGTCGTCGCCGAACACCCAGAGGAACACCATGTTGCCGAGCAGATGCATGATGTCGGCGTGGAAGAACTGGTAGGTGACGACAGTGACGAACGACGGCAGCAGGCTCGGCGCCTGGATGTCGCCGAACAAGACCGCCGGAATGAGGCTGTAGATCTCGATCAGGCGCTCGAGGCCGGCCTCCGACGCACCGGTCTCATAGATGAACACCGCGATATTGAGCGCGATCAGGCTCCAGTTCACGTACGGCTTGACCGGATCCGTGAACGGATTGTCGTCGTAGATCGGCATCACCATCGGGGATTGTTCCTACCGGTTCTGGCCCGGCACCCACAGCACGTCGGATGCGCCCTTGTCGTTGGCATGACGGCCGGCGACGAACAGGAAATCGGACAGCCGGTTGACGTATTTGAGCGCGGCCGGCGTCACGCTCTCGCCGGGCCGGTCGTTGAGCTCGACCATGATGCGCTCGGCGCGGCGGCAGACCGTGCGCGCGAGGTGCAGATATGCCGCGGCCGCGCTGCCGCCCGGCAGGATGAAGGATTTGAGCGGGGCAAGATCGGCGTTGAGGCGGTCGATCTGCTGCTCCAGCCACTCGACCTGCGCGTCGGTGACATTGAGCCGCGCGCCGCCCGGCCCCTTGCCCTTGTCGGACGGCATGCAGAGATCGGCCTCGACGTCGAACAGGTCGTTCTGGATGCGCACCAGCATGCCGTCGAGCACGGCATCGTCGAGCGGTGTGCAGCCGCACGACCCCGATCACGGCGTTGACCTCGTCGAGCGTGCCGTAGGCGTCGATGCGCAGATCGTATTTCTTGCGCCGCTCGCCGGTGCCGAGCGCGGTCGTGCCGTCGTCGCCGGTGCGCGTGTAGATTCGGTTGAGGACGACCATCGCGGACCTTCTTATGATTCTCCCTGGCGCATGATCTTGTCCGAAAACCGGTTCCCGCTTTTCGGGATCATGCGCTAACGTCCCAGCGCCCAGATCGTGATCATGATGATGACGATCGCCACGAACTGCATCAGCACGCGCAGCCGCATCAGCTTCTGCGAGGTCTGCGGCGAACCACCCCTCGCAAAGTTGGCGAGCCCCAGCAGCAGCACGACGGCGACCACGCCGACCGCGAGCGGAACCAGGAGGTAGACCAGAAACTCGGACATCACGACTTCTTACCATCAAATGGTGCGGCCATGCCCCGATTTTCAACGTGCCCGGCGAAAATTCCCCGCCGCACGAGCCCGGTACCGGCGTAACGACCGGGCAGTCCGAAGGACAGACGATTGCTTTTCGCGCCATGACACTCTTCAATCTTCGATCATGACCTCACGCATTCTCGTTCTCGGCGCGGCCGGCCGGTTCGGCTTCGTGGCCGCGGGAGCCTTCCGCGACGCCGGCTGGATGGTGTCGAGCCTGGTGCGGCCGGGCACCGGCAAGCGCGCGCCGCACGGCACCGAGATCATCGAAGCGCAGGCACTCGACCACGAGGCGGTCGCCAGGGCCGCGGAGGGCGCCGACGTCGTCCTGCACGCGCTCAATCCGGCGATCACCGCCTGGAGCACGCAGGCGATGCCGCTCGCCTATTCGGCGGTCACCGCGGCCGAGGCCGCCGGCGCGACGCTGATCTTTCCCGGCAACGTCTACAACTACGGCTCGCCGATGCCGGCGGTGATCGACGAGACCACGCCGATGCGCGCGACCTCCTACAAGGGCCGGCTGCGGATCGCGATCGAGGATCGCCTGCAGGAAGCGGCCGAGGAGCGCGGCGTGCGCACCATCGTGCTGCGCGCCGGCGATTTTTTCGGCGCCGGGCATGGCTCCTGGCTCGACCTGGTGATCGCCAAGGACATCACGCGGCTGCGGCTCACTTATCCGGGGCCGCTCGACGTCGTGCATTCATGGGCCTATGTGCCGGATCTGGCCGCCACCATGGTCAAGCTCGCGGCGGTGCGCGAAACGTTCAAGCCGTTCGAGACCTTCGGGTTTCCCGGCCATGCGGTGACCGGCGAGGAGTTCACCCGCGCGCTCGCCAGGGCGGTGCGCAACCGGCTGCGGGTGAAACGCATGAGCTGGTGGCTGATCCACGCGCTCAGCCCGTTCGTGCCGTTGCCGAAGGAATTGTCGGAACTGCACTATCTCTGGAAGGAGCCGCACCGCATCGACGGCAGCAAGCTCAAGGCCGCGATCGGCGAGATTCCGCACACCCCGCTTGACCTCGCGGCGGCGCGCGCCATACAGGACTTCGCGATCGATATTTGACCACAAGCCTCTCCGCGTCATGGCCGGGCTAGTCCCGGCCATCCCGCTTAGGGAGGCACTGTGCCCGCCTAATCGGGATGCCCGGCACGGGGCCGGGCATGACGACGGTGGAAGCCGGGCACGACGAAGAAGCAACAAAGGGAAGCGTCCATGATCGTCGATTTCCAGCACCACTTCACCCCGCACGCGCTGATGCCGAAGGACCTCGGCAAGCGCAAGGTTCTCACCTACGACGAGAACGGCGCGCCGAGCTTCATCATGCACTGGATGCTGTTCGACCTCGACGAGCACATCGCGATGATGGACGAGTCCGGGATCGACGCGGCGTTCCTCACCAGCGCGGCCGGCATGTGCGCGCCGCTCGACAAGTCGAAGCTGTGCAACGACGCCGCCAAGAAGGCCGAGCGCGACTATCCCGGCCGCTTCATCGGCGCCGCGCACGCCAATCCGCTCGGCGGCGCCGACGCGTTCCGGGAACTCGCGCGCTGCAAGCATGAGCTGGGCTTTCCGGGCGTGACCATCACCTCGGAGACCGACGGGCTTTATCTCGACGCGCCGGAATTCGAGCCGTTCTGGGCCGAGTGCGAGAAGCTCGGCATGTTCGTGTTCGTCCATCCGGCGCTCAAGCTCAACCAGACCAAGCAGTTCGACGGCTTCGACATGGCGCGCTCGGTCGGGCGCGAATTCTCGCTGGTGATGGCGATGATCCGGCTGATCAATTCCGGCGTGTTCGACCGCCATCCGCGGCTGATGATCCACATGTCGCATCTGGGCGGCGGGCTCGCGGCGCTGCTCGGCCGCATCCGCTCCTATCAGGACAAGGATTTCTGGGGCACCGCCGACAACGCGCGCCACGGCGCCAAGGGCAAGCAGGACTTCGACTACTACATCCGCAACAATTTCGTGTTCGACACCGCGGGCTTCTGCGGCGTGATGAACGCGGTCAAGGCCGCACTGATCGAGATCCCGGCATCGCGCATCGTGTTCGCGACCGACTACCCGCAGGAGATCCGCGAGCGCGGCGCGGTGGCGGATTTCGTCAAGCAATTGCGCGCGCTCGGGCCGGACGGCCAGGCGATTCTCGAAGGCAATGTCGGCAAGCTGATCAAGGAGCCGGCGCGGGCGGCGTAACTCGCTCGGCCTGTAGCCTGGATTGAGCGAAGCGAAATCCGGGCATCCTCGGCGAGCCGTCCCGGTACGCTCAACCCGGGCTACGAGCTACGAGTTCACCCCGCGAGATGCTTCTCGATCTCGTGGACCGGCAGCTTGACGAGGTCCTTGTCGACCTCGGCGCGCAGCGCGCTGCGGACTGCGGCAGTGTATTCGTGCCGCAGCACACCGAGCGCCCGCGGCGGAGCGACCACGATCAGCGCGGTCGCCTTGCCGGCCTTCAGCTCGGCATCCAGATGCTGGACAAGCCGGTGCAGAAACCGCTGTTCTTCCTGGTCGTGCAGATCGGTCTGCTCGACGGCGCTGCGGCCGTGACCGACCGAGCTGAATGACCGGCCGGGCGCGCTCGAGCCCAATTCGTGGGTCTTGAGGTCCGGGTGGCTCAGCACCTCCCGGGTCTTGAGATTGGGAAATTTCGCGTCGCCGGTATTTTCCAGCACCAGGGCCTTCTTGCCGTCGCAGACGACAACCCAGTCGCCTTGGCGGATCATCACCTCGGACATGGACACTCCTCCTCGGGTTTGTCGTTGCTAGGCCAAACCGGGCCGCGTGTCTTGATCGAGATCAAACGCCGAGAGGGCGGCTTCAGTTGCGGTCGCTGAGGAGCCGGCGCGCGATCACCTGCGCCTGGATCTCGGCCGCGCCCTCGAAGATGTTGAGGATGCGGGCGTCGCACAGGATGCGCGAGATCGGGAACTCGACCGCAAAGCCGTTGCCGCCGTGCACCTGCACGGCATTGTCGGCGGCCGCCCAGGCGACGCGCGCGGCCAGAAGCTTCGCCATGCCGGCCTCGAGGTCGCAGCGGCGGCCGGAATCCTTCTGCCGCGCCGCATAATAGGTGAGCTGGCGCGCGATCATGATCTCGACCGCCATCATGGCGATCTTGTCGGACACGCGCGGGAAGTTGATGATCGGCTCGCCGAACTGCTGGCGCTGCTCGGCATATTCGAGCGCGAACTCCATCGCCGCCTGCGCCACGCCGATGGCGCGCGCCGCGGTCTGGATGCGCGCCGACTCGAACGTCGCCATCAGCTGCTTGAAGCCCAGCCCCTCGACGCCGCCGAGCAGATTGTCGGCCTTCACCTCGAAGCCGTCGAAGGCGATCTCGTATTCCTTCATGCCGCGATAGCCGAGCACCCAGATCTCGGTGCCGGACATGCCGGCGACCGGGAACGGGTCCTCGTCGGTGCCGCGCGGCTTCTCGGCCAGCAGCATGGACAGGCCGCGGTGGCCGGGCTCCTTCGGATTGGTGCGCACCAGGAGCGTCATCAGGTCGGCGCGCACCGGATGAGTGATCCAGGTCTTGTTGCCATGCACCACGTATTTGTCGCCCTGCTTCACCGCGCGGGTCTTGAGCGAGGCGAGGTCGGAGCCGGTATTGGGCTCGGTGAACACCGCGGTCGGCAGGATCTCGCCGGACGCAAGCTTCGGGAGCCAGTGGCGCTTCTGCTCCTCGGTGCCGCCGCCCAGGATCAGTTCGGCGGCGATCTCCGAGCGGGTGCCGAGCGAGCCTACGCCGATATAGCCGCGCGACAGTTCCTCGGAGACGACGCACATCGACTCCTTGCCGAGCCCCATGCCGCCGTAGTCCTCGGGAATCGTCAGCCCGAACACACCGAGCTCGGACATCTGCCCGACGATCTCCATCGGGATGTAGCTGTTGAGCAGGTGCCACTCGTTGGCGTTCGGCTTGACCTCGCTGTCGGCGAACTTGCGCATCTCGTCGCGGATGGTCGAGAGCGTCTCGTCGAGCCCGCATTCGCCGACCGTGGCGTCGTGGCGCTCGCGCATCAATTCGACCAGGCGGGCGCGGCGCTCGGCGTTGCCGGTGGCGTAGAGCCCTTCGAGCGGCCCTTCGAGGCGCTTGGCGACCGAGGCCGCCGACAGCCCGATGTCGGCCGGGCGCACGATCTCGCCCTGGCTCATCGGAATGCCGCCCAGAATCTGCGCGAGATATTCGCCGAGCCCGATCTGGACGATGAGCTCCTCGAGCTCGCCCAGCGTGCCGGCGTCGTGCATGCGCTCGGTATAGGCGGCGAGCTGCCGCACCGCTTCCACATAGGTGGCGAGCCAGGCGAGCCCATGGGTGGCGCGCTGCTCGCGATCGAACAAGCGGTCGACGGTGTGGTTCTCGACCGAGACCCGCGCTCGCACCGCGGCCTTGGCCTCGTCGAGCAGCGCATCGACGGCTCGGGTCGCCTCGCGCGCCAGCGCGATCAGCTTGACGCCCGCCTCGCGCCGGACGGTCTGGTGCAGCATCGGTAAACTCCGTGGGCCGGGGTCGCTAGCCTTGAAGCGGCGCCGCTCATGCTACGCGTGCAGTGCACAATTGCAACGCCGGCCGCCGACATTTCCCCGTTCTGCCGGACGTTTACGCCGCGGTTGCTACAATATTAACCATTTCGCGCTTTGCTGCTTCCGATACTGAACCGCGCCGAGGCGGTGGCCATTCCGTGTCCCAGCGATACCCGAACATGCTGTTGTCAATGATGCGCGCGATTTCGCCGCGACGGCTGATGTCCAGGCTCTCGGTCCGGGCCCGGGTGGTGGCGATCATCCTGATCCCGGTGGCGGGCTTTCTCGCCAACGGCGTGTCTTTCCTGGGCGGCGAGCGGAAGGTCGATGCGGCGTTCGACAGCGTGCGGCAGGCCGGCGCGCTGGCCGACGCCAGCCGCGACTTCAAGAGCGCGGTTTCGACGATCCAGACCGCCGCCCGCTCGTTCGCCGAGCATCCGCGGTCGAGCTACCTGCAGATCCTGTCCGAATCCCAGCAGGCCGCGGCCGCAGGCTTCGGCATGATCCGGGAGCTCAGCGTCGACGACGATCACACTTACCTCGGCGCCATCGAACGCACGCTAGGCCGCCTGCGCGGCAACGTTGACGAACTGAACAAGGAATTCGTCCGGATCGGCGCCGAGAGCGACGCCGGCATCCGGACCAAACTGAGCAGCGCCGCCCAGGAGGTGGAGCGCGTCATCGGCCTGGATATGTCCTGGCTTGCAAGCGATGCGGCGCACCAGCTGACCGTGGGCCTGCTCTCGATGCGCCGCTACGAAGCGGCCTACATGCTCGACCGCAATTTCAACGACCGCGCGGCGTTCAACGCCGAATTCGGAAAATTCAACAAGGTGCTGGACGGTGTCGTCGCCGCCGAGATGCTGAAAGCCCAGGTCCGCCAGACCGTCCGCGCCTATGCCGATGCATTCGAGACCTGGCTCGCCGCCGACGGCGATATCGCCAGCCGCGTCGCCGGCATCGACTCGGACGCGCAGTTCCTGATCCGCAGCGCCGACGCCAACGTCATCCGCTCGAACGAGTTGCGCAACCAGGCCACGCTGGCGCTCAAGGGGTCGCAGTCGCACACGCGCAACGTCATCATCGCGGTGGGGCTCGCGGCGGTGATCCTGGGCCTCGGCTTCGGGCTGTGGATCGGCCGCAGCATCACCCGGCCGCTGAACGGGCTGGCCGGCGTCATGAAGCAGCTCGCCAGCGGCGACACCTCGGCGAGGATTCCGGCGACCCGCGCCAAGGACGAAATCGGCGAAATGGCGCGGTCGGTCATCGTATTCCGCGACACCATGGTCGAACGCGCCCGGCTGTCGGCGACGGAAGCAGAGACCACCCGCGCGCGCGAGGAGCGCAGCGAGGCGATCGCAGTGACCATCACGCGCTTCGAGATGTCGGTCGACCAGGCGCTCGCGAAGGTGCGCGACGCCGCTGGCCGGCTGGAGGCGGCCTCCGGCAACCTCAACGCCGCCGCCGATCTGGTTTCGACCGAAGCCCGCACTGCCGGCGACCGGGTCGCCGATGCCTCCGAGAACGTCACCAGCGCGGCAAGTTCGGTCGAGGAACTGGCCGCCTCGATCGCCGGCATCGCCGAACAGGCGACCCGCTCGACCGAGGTCGCCGGGCGCGCCGTCAACGAGGCCCACCGCACCGCGCGCACCATGGCGGAACTGGGCGAAGCCGCGACCCGCATCGGCGAGGTGGTGGGGCTCATTCAGGCGATCGCCGGGCAGACCAACCTGCTGGCGCTCAATGCGACGATCGAGGCCGCGCGCGCCGGCGCCGCCGGACGGGGCTTCGCGGTCGTCGCCTCGGAGGTGAAATCGCTCGCCGCGCAGACCTCGAAGGCGACCGAGGAAATCGCCGGCCAGGTCGGCGCGATCCAGTCCGCGGTGGCGGACGCCGCGCAGGCGATCGAGCAGGTCAACGGCATCATCGAGGATATGTCGGGGATCGCCTCGACGGTCGCGGTCACGGTCGAAGAGCAGAACCAGGCGGTCGCCACCATCGCCGAGGGCGTGCACCGCGCCTCGGGCGACGCGCGCCGAGGCGCCGACGCCATGGGCCGGGTCGCCGGCGCCAGCAGCGACGCACGCGCGACCGCAGGCGACGTCAAGCTGCTCGCCGACACGCTCGCGGCCGAGGCCGAGAGCCTCGATGGCGAAGTGCGGCGCTTCCTCGCCGACGTGCAGGCCGCCTGATCGTCGCGACGCCGCGATTACGCGCGCCGCGTCGCCAGCCACACCCCGACCGCGGTCACCACCATGCCGGCGATCTGCACCGCGTTGAGGCTTTCGCCGAACAAGAGATAGGCTTCGACCGCCGTCAACGGCGGCACCAGATAGATCAGCGCCGCCACCCGCGATACCTCGCCGCGCCGGATCATCAACAGCAGCAGCCCGACCGCCGCAATCGACAGCACCAGCACCGCGAACGCGAGCGAGGCGAGCAGGCTCGGGGTCGGGTCGAAGCGCAACGATCTCGGTCATCAAGGCCATCGGCACCACCACCGCGACCGCGCCGACATATTGCAGGCAGGTGCCGGTGCGCAGATCGGACGCCGGCACGAAGTGCTTCTGGTAGAAGGTGCCGAGCGTCACCGACACCATGGCGCCGAAGCAGACGGCGATCGGCAACAGCACGCGCCCGAGCGATGCTAGTTCGACGCCGGCGAGCCGCGGCGCCAGCACCAGCACGATCCCGACGAAGCCGGTGACGATCCCGATCCATTGCCGGACGCTGAGCCGCTCGCCGAGCAGCGGCGCCGCGAGCAGCGCGGTCAAGAGCGGCTGGCCGGCCGTGATCAAGGCCGAGATGCCGATCGGCAGCCCGGCAGCGATCGCCCACCAGACGCCGCCGACATAGCCGCCGTGCAGCAGCATGCCGGCCACCATGCTGTGCGCCGTGTCCTTGCCGCGCGCCGGCCAGCGCGCGCCGCTCACCCACGCGACCAGCGCGAGAACAAGCGCCGCAATCCCGAACCGCGCGCTCAGGAACGTGAACGGCTCGGCGTCCGCGAGGGCGTATTTGCCGACGACAAAGCCGAGCGACCACAGCCAGGCGAAGGTGAGCGGGGTGGCGCGGATGAAGAACTGACTCATTGGCCCGGACGGCATGGGGTTCCCTCGCCGCCACCATGTCGAAATCGCTGCCGCGAAGCCAGAGCGCACGCGACAAGCGTGGTTCCCGCGTTTGCGGAGGCTTTCAGGCTTGCGTCCGGCGCGCAATTCTGCGCCAACGTGATCGCGCTTGCACCGGCCCGGCGAACAGGGCTCAATCGAGACCGGCGGAAGGATTCGAAATCTCGATGCGGCGAATATTCAGAATCGCAAGCACCGCGTTCTGGCACTTCAATTCGGACGACGGCTGGGCGATTGCAAGCCACATCGCGCTGTCGATCCTGATGGCGATGTTCCCGTTCTTTATCGTGCTGACCTCGCTCGCCGGGTTTTTCGGCTCGGCCAAGCTCGCCGACGAAGTCGCGGAACTGCTGCTCACCACCTGGCCGATCGAGGTCGCCGACCCGATCATCCGGGAAATCCACAATGTGCTCACCACCACGCATACCGGCGTCGTCACGTTCGGCGCCGTGTTCGCGGCGTTCTTCGCGTCGAGCGGGGTCGAAAGCCTGCGCATCGGACTGAACCGCGCCTACGACGTGACCGAGACCCGGCACTGGATCGTGCTGCGGCTCGAATCGATCTTCTACGTATTGCTGGCGGCAGTCGCGCTGCTGGCGCTGGGCTTCCTGGTCGTGCTCGGCCCGGTGCTGTTCCGCGCCGCGCTGGCGCAGATGCCCTGGCTCGAACCGCTCGAGGGCAAATTCACCGTCGCGCGCATCGGCGTCGCCACCATCGTGCTCATCGTCGCGCTGGTGGTGATCCACAAATGGCTGCCGGCCGGCCGCCGGCGGTTCATTGAAATTGCGCCCGGGATCGTGGCGACGCTCGTGCTCTGGCTCACCGCCAGCATCGCCTTCGGCCGCTATCTGGCGGAGTTCGCCTGGACCTATGTGAGCACCTATGCGGGGCTCGCCTCCGCCATGATCGCGCTGATGTATCTCTATTGGACGGCGTCGATCTTCATCTACGGCGCCGAACTCAATTCCGCGATCTTCCCCCGCGCCAAGGACGCGCCGAGCGCGCCTCCGGACAACGCGTCGCATCGCGCAGGCTGAGCCGCAAGCGTGTATAGTGGGCTCAAAGCCTAGGGAGAAAAACCATGCATCGCGTTGCCTGGGCCGCATTCGCGGCCGCAACTCTTGTCGCCGCCACGGCGCATGCCGACACCGTCAAGATCGTGGTGCCGTTCGTGGCCGGCGGACCGGTCGACATGGTCGCACGCCTGGTCGGACAGGAACTGGCGCCTCGGATCAATGCCGACGTCGTGATCGAGAATCGCGGCGGCGCCGGCGGTGCGCTCGGCGCGGAAGTGGTGGTGCGCGCGCCGCCCGACGGCAAGACGCTGTTCCTCGCGAGCCAGGGTTCGTTCGTGATCAACGCGGTGCTGCGCCCGCCGGCCGGTTACGATCCGCTCAAGGCGTTCGCGCCGATCTCGCTGGTGGGCGCCGCGCCGTCGCTCTACATCGTGCGCGCGGACTATCCGGCGAAGGATCTCGCCGAGTTCATCGCCCGCGCCAAGCAGGGCACCAAGATGAGCTACGGCTCGGCCGGCGCCGGAACCACCATGCACATCGCCGGCGAGCAGCTCAACGCCGCGGCGGGCATCAAGCTCGCGCACGTGCCCTATCGCGGCGCGGCGCCCGCCATCAACGATCTGCTCGGCGGCCATATCGACGTCATGAACGCGGACCTGCCGGTGCTGCTGCCGCAGGTGACGTCCGGCAAGGCGCGCGCGCTGGCGCTGGCCGCGAGCGAGCGCACGCCGCTGTTGCCCGAGCTCAAGACCACCGTCGAGCAAGGCTATCCGGATGTGCAGATGGAGAACTGGTACGGGCTGTTCGCGCCGACCGGCTTGTCGCCGGAGATGCAGGCCACGCTGGAGAAGGCCATGCTCGAGGTCGTGAAGGTGCCTTCGGTCGCCGAGCGGCTGAACGCCGGCGGCATCCGCGGCACGCTCGACGCCAAGGCGTTCCGGGCGCGGCTCGAGCGCGAGTTCGCCTATTGGGGACCGGAGATCAAGAAGCTCGGCATCACGGCGGAGTAGCGCGCGACGTCTCTGGGCAACGGACCGGATGGCGTGGCAAGATCGGCCGGCCGATGCGCCAGCCGGGTGCAGGGAGACGGTGATGCACAAGATCGCAATTCCGCAGCATGTGATCGATCGCGTGGTGCGGCGGCAGGGCAAGCTGCACGCGCACGACGACGTGCCGGCGTCCAAGACCGCGCTGGTCGTCGTCGACATGCAGAATTATTTCATGGTGCCGGGGCAGCAGGCCGAAATCCCGCTGTCGCGCGAGATCGTCCCGAATGTGAACCGGCTTGCCGGCGTGCTGCGGGAGCGCGGCGGCACTGTGGTCTGGATCAGGACGATGTTCACCGAGGAGACGCTCACCAGCATCTCGCATTTTCATCAGGTGCTGATGACCCCGGAGCGGCAGGCGCGCCGGGCGGCAGCGTTGGTGGAGGGCGCGTTCGGCGCGGAACTGTACGGCGAGCTCGACGTTCGCGCCGAAGACCTGATCGTCAAGAAGACGCGCTACAGCGCGTTCATCCAGGGCGCGTCCGACCTCGAAGCGCTGCTGCGCCAGCGCGGCATCGCGGCCGTGCTGATCGCCGGCACCACCACCGAGACCTGCTGCGAGAGCACGGCGCGCGACGCCATGATGCTGAATTTCCGCACCACGATGATCAGCGATGGAACCGCGGCGGTGAATGACGCCGAGCACAACGGCTCGCTGATCAACTTCTATCTCAACTTCGGCGACGTCGCCTCGACCGAGGAGTTGATCAGGCGCTTCCAAGGCGCCGGAGCAGCGAAGCAGCCGGCGCTCGCCGGGGCCGTTCGCTAGGCCGCAACCGCGCGCTCACGCCCCGCCGACCGCCTCCAGCACGTCGTCGAGCGTGCGCAGGCCGGTGCGCGGCGCGTTGACCAGCACCGACATGTTGCCGGGCGGATGCTTGTTGGTGCGCATCAGCTCGTGGGCGTACGGAATCTTGGCCCACGGAAACACCTCGCTCATGCAAGGGTCGATGCGGCGGTCGAGCACGAACTGGTTGGCGGCCGAGGCCTGCTTCAGGTGAGCGAAGTGCGAGCCCTGGACGCGCTTCTGCCGCATCCAGACATAGCGCGCGTCGAAGGTGAGGTTGTAGCCGGAGGTGCCGGCGCAGAACACCACCATGCCGCCGCGCTTCACCACCAGGCAGGAGACCGGGAACGTCGCCTCGCCCGGATGCTCGAACACGATGTCGACGTCGCGCTTGCCGGTGATGTCCCAGATCGCCTTGCCGAACTTGCGCGCCTCCTTCACCCAGTTGTTGTATTCGGGCGTGTTGACGGTGGGCATCTGGCCCCAGCAGTTGAAGTCCTTGCGGTTGATGACGCCCTTGGCGCCGAGCTGCATCACGTAGTCGCGCTTTGAATCGTCCGACACGATGCCGATGGCGTTGGCGCCGGACGCCGCCACGAGCTGCACGCCGAACACGCCGAGCCCGCCGGAGGCGCCCCACACCAGCACGTAGTCGCCGGGCTTGAGCGTGTGCGGCGGGTGGCCGTAGAGCATGCGGTAGGCGGTGGCCAGGGTCAGCGTGTAGCAGGCCGACTCCTCCCAGGTCAGATGCGCGGGCTTTTTCATCAGCTGGCGCGACTGCACCCGGCAGAACTGCGCGAACGAGCCGTCCGGCGTCTCGTAACCCCAGATGCGCTGCGACGGCGACAGCAGCGGATCGCCGCCGTTGCAGTCTTCGTCGTCGCCGTCGTCCTGATTGCAGTGGACGATCACTTCGTCGCCGACCTTCCAGCGCTTCACCTTGGCGCCGACCGCCCAGACCACGCCGGCGGCGTCGGAGCCGGCGACGTGGTACGGGATTCTTGTGGCCGTCGAGCGGCGAGATCGGGATGCCGAGCCCGGCCCACACGCCGTTGTAGTTGACGCCGCCCGCGAACACGAACACCAGCACCTCGTCCTCGCCGATCGGCCAGGTCGGCAGCACCTCGATCTGCATGGCTTTTTCGGGCGGGCCATGGCGCTCCTTGCGGATCGCCCAGGCGTACATGTTCGCCGGCACATGGCCGAGCGGAGGAATCTCGCCGATTTCGTAGAGGTCCTTGGGACCGGCGAGCGGCCTTGCAGCCGCCGTGCGCACAACCGCCGTCATGGTCGTTCTCCCGCGCTGCCCACCGTCGCGGATCTTCCCGCAACCGGCAGTCTGCCGGAATTGATGCTGCGGTGCAACAGAGAGCGAAGCGATGTTTGGCGCCTCGCCGGCCGCAAAAGAATTACAGGGAATGCGTCCGGCTTTGGGGCTGGTGCCGCTGACTCCAGCGGAACCGCAGGCTAGTCTTTGCGGACTGCAGGCCTTATCGCTGCAGAAAACTCGCTGGGGAGGCAAGTACCATGGAAGGCTTTATCATCTTTATTCTCGTCGGCCTCGTCGCCGGCTGGCTCGCCGGACAGATCATGAAGGGCGGCGGCTTCGGACTGATCGGCGACATCATCGTCGGCGTGATCGGCGCGGTGATCGGCGGCTGGCTCTGGGGCGTGCTCAAACTGCCCGCGATCGGCCCGTGGTGGCTGACCGACATCATTGTCGCGACCGTCGGCGCCTGCATCCTGCTGTTCATTCTGCGCCTGATCAAACGCTAGCAAGCACCACCCGCACCCGCGGAACTGGGCAGGCCACGCGGCACGTCCGCGTGGCCCTGGGTTATTTTGTCTTGTTGCCGTCGTGTCGCATTGCGCCGTGCCGCACGGACTGCGTAATTCCGTCATGAGACGTTTCGACGGAAGGAACATCCGCATGCACGGCTTTCGGCGCGTGCGCCTCGCGATCGTCGCGCTCGCGGCACTCGCGGGTGCAAACCAGGCGGCGGCGCAGACGCCCGAGGACTTCTACAAGGGCAGGACCATCGACTTCGTCATCGGCTACCCGCCGGGCGGCAGCAACGACACCTGGGGCCGCCTCCTCGGCCGGCACATCGGCAAGCACATTCCGGGCAAGCCCAACGTGGTGCCGAAGAACATGCCGGGTGCCGGCAGCTTCCTCGCCGCCAATACGGTGTTCACCGTCTCGCCCAAGGACGGCAGCGTGATCGCGATCGCCGCACCGACCGCGCCGCTCGACGAGCGCCTCGGCACGCAGGGCGTGCGCTTCAAGAGCGCCGAGTTCGGCTGGATCGGGCGCGTCGACTCGCTCGTCAACATGGCGTTCCTGTGGAAGACCTCGCCGGTGAAGACCTTCGCCGACGCGCTCACGACCCAATCCACGCTGTCGGCGACCGGCGTCGGCTCGACCGTCTACGTCTATCCCAACGTGATCAATCACCTGCTCGGCACCAAGTTCAAGCTGGTGCTGGGCTACAAGGGCTCGAGCGAAGCGATGCTCGCGGTCGAGCGCGGCGAGGTCGAGGGCCACTCGACATCGTGGGTGGCGCTGAAGGTCGCGCACCCGTCGTGGATTGCCGAGAAGAGCGTGAACATCATCGTGCAGTTCGCGCTCAAGCGGCATCCGGAAATGGCCGACGTTCCGACCGCGATCGAGGTGGCCCGTACCGACGAGCAGCGCGCGATCCTGGCCCCGGTGATGAACGCGGCCGAGGTCGGCTCCGCGTTCTTCACCACGCCCGGCGTGCCGGCCGACCGCCTGACCGCGCTGCGCCGCGCCTTCGACGCCACCATGAAGGACCCGGAATTTCTTGCCGACGTCGAGCGCACCAGGCTGTCGGTCAATCCGGTCGCCGGCGAGGAATTGCAGAAGCTGGTCGGCGAGGTCAGCACGCCTGCCGCCTGACCTGCTGGAGAAGGTGCGCGCGGCCTATTCGGCCAAGGCGAATTGAGCGGCAGAGGAACAACCGCGTCCAGGCGACGGGCTGAATAATCGCGCTTGCGGGGGACGCGCCGTTATGCTGCATTGCACAATCGCAGGGCAGCAGCATGAGCGAGCGAGCGGACAGCGCCAAGCGCACGCGCGACAAGCCGTGGATGTTCCGCACCTATGCGGGCCATTCGAACGCGCGCGAACTCGAATACGCTGTACCGCAAGAATCTCTCGAAGGGTCAGACCGGCCTCTCGGTCGCGTTCGATCTGCCGACCCAGACCGGCTACGACTCGGATCACGTGCTGGCGCGCGGCGAGGTCGGCAAGGTCGGCGTGCCGATCTCGCATCTCGGCGACATGCGCACGCTGTTCGATGCGATCCCGCTCGACGCGATGAATACGTCGATGACGATCAACGCGACGGCGGCGTGGCTCCTTGCCCTCTATATTGCCGTTGCCGACGAGCAGAACGTGCCGCGCGACAAGCTCACCGGCACGACCCAGAACGACATCGTCAAGGAATATCTCTCGCGCGGCACGCACGTGTTTCCGCCGGCGCCTTCGATGCGGCTGATCAAGGACACGATCCTGTTCACCACCCGGGAAATGCCGAAGTGGAACCCGATGAACGTGTGCTCCTATCATCTGCAGGAGGCAGGAGCGACGCCGGTGCAGGAGCTCGCGTTCGCGCTCGCCACCGCGGTCGCGGTGCTCGACACCGTGAAGGCGTCCGGTGAGGTCGCGGACGGCGCGTTCGGCGAGGTCGTCGGCCGCATCTCGTTCTTCGTCAATGCCGGCATGCGCTTCATCACCGAGATGTGCAAGATGCGCGCCTTCGCCGAGCTGTGGGACGAGATCACGGCCAAGCGCTACGGCGTCAGCGATCCCAAGCAGCGGCTGTTCCGCTACGGCGTGCAGGTCAATTCGCTCGGCCTGACCGAGCCGCAGCCGGAGAACAACGTCTACCGCATTCTGATCGAGATGCTGGCGGTCACGCTGTCGAAGAAGGCGCGGGCGCGCGCCGTGCAGCTGCCGGCCTGGAACGAGGCGCTCGGCCTGCCGCGGCCGTGGGACCAGCAATGGTCGCTGCGCATGCAGCAGATCCTCGCCTACGAGACCGACCTGCTCGAATACGGCGACATCTTCGACGGCTCCGAGGAAATCGCCCGGAAGGTCGCAGAGCTCAAGCGCGAAGCGCTCGACGAACTCGATCACATCGACCGGCTCGGCGGCGCGATCGCGGCGGTCGAGATGGGCTACATGAAGGCTCAGCTGGTCGAGTCGAACTCGCAGCGCGTCGAGGCGATCGAGCGCGGCGACCTGACCGTGGTCGGCGTCAACAAGTTCAAGGAAACCGAGCCCTCGCCGCTCTCCGCCGGCGAAGATGCGATCCTCTCGGTGCCGCACGAAGTCGAGGCCGAGCAGATCGCGCGGCTCAACGTCTGGCGCGCCACGCGCGACAACAGCGCGGTCAAGGCGGCGCTCGCCGAGCTGCGGCAGGCCGCACGCGACGGCCGCAACATCATGCCGGTGTCGATCGTGTGCGCGAAGGCCGGCGTCACCACCGGCGAGTGGGGCGAGGTGCTGCGGCAGGATTTCGGCCAGTACCGCGCGCCGACCGGCGTCGGCCGCGCCGCGCGCAACGACAGTCCGGCGCCCGACGACCTGCGCGCCGACATCGACCGGGTGTCGAAGAAACTCGGACGCCGGCTGAAGTTCCTGGTCGGCAAGCCCGGCCTCGACGGCCATTCCAACGGCGCCGAGCAGATCGCGGTGCGGGCGCGCGACGCCGGCATGGACGTGGTCTACGAGGGCATCCGCCTGACGCCGGCCGAAATCGTCGAAGCGGCGCGCGAGCAGCGCGCGCACGTGGTGGGGCTCTCGATTCTCTCCGGCTCGCACGTGCCGCTGGTGAAGGACGTGGTCACCCGCATGAAGGACGCAGGCCTCGACGAAATTCCGGTCATTGTCGGCGGCATCATTCCGCCGGAAGACGCGCAGGCGCTGCAGCAGGCCGGCGTCGCCGCGGTCTACACGCCGAAGGATTTCGAGCTGAACCGCATCATGGCGGACATCGTGCGCATCGTGGACGGCACTGTGCCGAGCGCATGAGCGGCAAGTCGCCGGCTGTGGGATGTTCTCAGGAGCGCGTCAGCGGCGTCAGCACATCCATCAGCGCGCTCGGGCTGAGCGGCTTGGTGAGATAGCCGTCCATGCCGGCGCTGCGGCCGGCGGCCTCGTCGCTGGCATTGCCGCGGCCGGAAATCCCGATCACCGGCACGCTTTTCTGCTCGCCGTCGAGCGCGCGGATGCGCCGCGTCGCCTCGATGCCGCTGATCTCCGGCAGCGTCACGTCCATCAGCACCGCATCATAGCGTCCGTGCGCCACCGCCTCGACGGCGGCCTCGCCGGTGCCGACGAAGTCGGCGCGATGGCCGAGCTCGGTGAGGATGGTGTTGAGCACGACCCGGCCATACGGATTGTCCTCGGCGCACAGGATGTGGAGCGGACGCACCGGAGCGGCGCGCACGCTTGCCTGGCCCGGGATGCCACGCATGGCGTTCGCGCCGCTGACGACGTCGCACACGACGGTGAGACGGAAGCGGCTGCCGCCGCCCGGCGCGGCGGTGACGCTGAGATCGCCGCCCATCGCCTTGGCGATGCGCTTGACGAACGCGAGACCCAGCCCTGCCCCGCCGTAGCGGCGCGCGATGGCCTCGTTGGCCTGCGCGAACGGCTTGAACAGCCGTTTGATCTCGGCGGGCGTCAGGCCGATGCCGCTGTCGGTCACGGTGAACACGAGCTTGGCGCGCGAGCGCGCCATCGGCACGCAGCCGGCCTCGAACCGAATGCGGCCGCGTTCGGTGAACTTGACGGCATTGTCGGTGAGATTCTCGAGCGCCGCCCGCAGCCGGATCGGATCGCCGATCACCGCCTCGGGCAGATCGTCCGCCATCGCGATCTCGGCCGCGAGGCCCTTGGCGTCGGCGCGCGCCGTCAGCGTCGCCGCGACCGCCTCGGCCAGCCGGCGCGGCTGGATCAGCTCGCGCCGCAGCACCAGCCCCCTCGCGTCGGCGCGCGCCGCATCGACGATCAGCGACGCGAGCATGGCGAGATGCTCGGCGGTGCTCTTGATCGCCGTCGCCCAGCCGCGCTCGCGCTCCGCCAGTCCGGACGTGGCGAGCAGTTCGCCCAGCGCCAGGATGCCGGTCAGCGGCGTGCGGATCTCATGGGCGATGTCGGCGAGCGTCGCCTCGATCACGCGCGAACTCGGCGCCGGCGGGCTGCGACGCCGCGCGGGCTTCTTCCGACCCGCCCGCTTGCGGGCAGGCTTGCTCGTTCGCTTCTTCGCCATGCCTGCCCCGACCCTGCGCGGGCCGTCATTGAGATAAACACCGCACGTGGCCCACTCAACCGAGCCCGATGCGCCTTCGTACCTCGGCCGGGGTCACGCCGGCCGTCCGCAGCGCCCGCAGCGCCGTCGCATTGGTCGATTTCGACAGCTTCCGGCCGTCCGCGTCCAGGATCAAGCGGTGATGATGATAGACCGGCGCCGGCAGTCCGAGCAGGACCTGCAGCAGCCGGTGCACGGCGGTCGCGCGGAACAGGTCCTGCCCGCGCACCACGTGGCTGACGCCCTGGCGCGCATCGTCGACCACGACCGAGAGATGATAGCTGGTGGGCGTCTCCTTGCGCGCCAGCACCACGTCGCCCCATTCCTGCGGCTCGGCGATGACGGAGCCGGTCTCGCCCGCGGGCCCGCGCCGGTTTCGGTCCACGACAACGCCCCGGCGCGCGTCACCGCCGCCGCCATGTCGAGGCGCAGCGCATAGGGCTCGCCGGCCGCGATGCGGCGCGCGCGCTCGGCGGCAGGCATGGCCTTCGCCGTCCCCGGATAGAGCGGCGCGCCGTCGGGATCGCGCGGCCATGGTCCGTGCTGCTCACGCTCGACAACCAGACGCGCGATCTCGGCACGGCTCTCGAAGCTTGGATAGACGAGCCCCTGCCGTTCGAGTTCCGCCAGCGCCGCACGATAGTCGTCGAAGTGCTCGCTCTGGCGCCGCACCGGCTGCTCCCACGCGATGCCGAGCCACGCCAGATCCTCGTAGATCGCCTGCTCGTATTCGGGCCGGCAACGCGACGCGTCGATGTCCTCGATCCGAAGCAGCAGCCGCCCGCCGGCGGTGCGCGCCATATCGACATTGATCAGCGCGGACAGCGCATGTCCAAGATGCAGATGGCCATTCGGGCTCGGTGCGAAGCGGAAGACGGGTGCGGTCATGATTGAG
Organism: uncultured Alphaproteobacteria bacterium; assembly: GCA_963749815.1. Taxonomy (GTDB): domain Bacteria; phylum Pseudomonadota; class Alphaproteobacteria; order Rhizobiales; family Xanthobacteraceae; genus VAZQ01. The sequence goes on from CAVVON010000040.1 coordinate 42,995, forward strand.
AAAACGGTTGCGTCGGCACCGCAATTGTAGATGCTTCGCGCCCGGCATGTCCTTCTTCATCCACACCGAAACCGATCTCGACACCGCAATCGCGCGGCTCGTCGGCGCCGATCCGCGCTTCGGCGAGGTGCTGACGCTCGCCGGCAAGCCGCCGCTGCGCCGCCGCGACGGCGGTTTTGCCGGACTGGTTTCGATCGTGGTCTCGCAGCAGCTGTCGACCGCGAGCGCCGCGGCGATCCTTGGCCGCCTGACCGCGGCGCTCGACCCGCTCGATCATACGACGATGCTGCGCGCCCGCGCCGACAAGCTCAGGCGCGCCGGGCTGTCCGGACCGAAGATCCGCACCCTCAAGGCGATCGCCAAGGCGATCGACAAGGGCGATCTCGATCTGCCGGCGCTCTGTCAGATGAGCGCCGACGACGCGCATACGACGCTCACCGCCGTGCACGGCATCGGCCCGTGGACCGCCGACATCTATCTGCTGGCCTGCCTCGGCCACGCCGACGCCTGGCCGGCCGGCGATCTGGCGCTGCAGGAGGCCGCCAAGCTCCTGCTCGCGCTCAAGGCGCGGCCCTCGACCAAGGACATGGGTCCGCTCGCCGAGCCGTGGCGGCCCTGGCGCGCGGTCGCGGCGCGCTTGCTATGGACCTACTATCGCGCCAGGAAGCAGCGCGAGGGCCTGCTGGTTGGGGCAACGTCGCCGAAGTCCACGCCAGCGCCGAAGAAGCCGAAGAAGAAGCCGCCGAAGACCGCGCCGAGACAAGCATCACGCAAAAAGCGGAGGGCCTGATGGCCGCTGAACTCAACGGTCCGCGGCTCGAGCCGGGCTCGGGCGCCGCACGCCAGCTGGTGGTGTTCCTGCATGGCTACGGCGCCGACGGCAACGACCTGATCGAGATCGGCCGCGCCTGGCAGGGCCTGCTGCCGCAGGCGGCGTTCGTCTCGCCGCACGCGCCGGAGCCGTGCGGCCAGGCGCCGACCGGACGGCAGTGGTTTCCGCTCACCATGCGCGAGCCGAGCGAGCGCTGGACCGGCGTCAACAAGGCGGCGCCGGTGCTCGAAGCGTTCCTCGACGCCGAGCTCAAGCGCCGCAACCTGCCGCCGACCGCGCTCGCGCTGGTCGGCTTCAGCCAGGGCACCATGATGGCGCTGCATGTCGGATTGCGGCGCGCGGCGCCGCCGGCCGCGATCGTCGGCTATTCGGGGCTGCTGGTGACGCCGCCGGACGCGAACGAGGAGAAGTTCGCGGCCGAGATCAAGGCGCGCCCGCCGGTGCTGCTGATCCATGGCGACCAGGACGATCTCATCCCGCCGCAGGCGCTGTTCATGGCGACCAATGGGCTCGGCTCGCTCGGCGTCCCGGTCGAATGGCACCTGTCGCACGGGGTCGGTCACGGCATCGACCAGGAGGGGCTGCGCCACGGCGGCGAGTTTCTCGCACGGCGATTTACCACGGCGCGCTGACGCGACACTGGCGCATGCCTGCGGTCCCATAATCCCCTTTCCAGAGCGTCCGGTGGGCCAGTACGATCCGCCCGCCGGAGGAAAGGGAGTTGGCATGAAGCGGCGTGAGTTCCTGGCCTTGGTTGGCGGCGCGGCGGCGTGGCCGGTTGCGGCCCGCGGGCAGCAGAACGACTATCCGAATCGCACGGTCAGGATCGTCATCGGATTTGGCGCAGGCGGCGGCACCGACACGGTCGCGCGCATCGTCGCCCAGAAGCTGCACCGAGACGCTCGGCGGCACGTTCCTGGTCGAGAACAAGCCCGGCGCGAGCGGCCGGCTGGCGCCGGACACCGTCGCGAAGTCCACGCCCGACGGCTACACGCTGCTCGGCGCCGCGCCCGGCGCCATGGCCGTCGGCACCGCGATCTGGCCCAAGATTCCATACGACATCTTCAAGGACTTCGAGCCGATTTCGCTGATGGCCGACTACCCGCTGGTCGTGCTCGTGAACAAGTCGCATCCAGCGCAAAACATCGCCGAGCTGGTGACGTGGCTCAAGGCCAATCCGGACAAGGCCAACTATCCGACACCCTCGCCGGTGTTCACGCTGCCGATCGAGCACTTCAAGATCAAGACCGGGGCGCCGGCGACCGCGATCTCCTATCGCAGCAGCAACGAATCGATCACCAGCCTGCTGGGCAATCAGACCGCATTCGGCTTCGTCGAGACGCCGGTTGCAGTGCCGCAGCTCGGCTCCGGCAACCTGCGGCCGCTGGCGGTCACCTCAACGGCCCGCATCCCCGAGCTTCCCGACGTGCCGACGCTGGCGCAGGCGGGCGTCGCGGAGGTGGTCGGGGGGACCTATCTGGCCATGATGGCGCCGGCCGGCACCCCGATGCCGATCGTCAAGAAGCTCGAGACGGCGTGCCGGCAGATCGCGACAACCGACGATTTCAAGGCGCGCATGAAGCAGCTGGCGGCCACGCCCATCGGCAGCAGCGCGGACGAACTCACGGCGCGGATGAAAGACGAAGTGGCGCGGTGGTCCGCGGTCGTCAAAGCCGCTAACATCAAGTTCGAACAATGATCGCCGGCTGACGGAGCGAGGATATGCCGCAATCCTATCTGGTGTGCCGCGCGGACGAACTGAAGGACGGCGACCGCCGGGTCATGTCGTGCGACGGCACCGAGGTGGGCGTGTTCAAGATCGACGGCGAACTGGTGGCCTGGCACAACGAGTGCCCGCACCGTTCCGGCCCGGTCTGCCAGGGCCGCATCTACAAGCGCGTGCTGGAACCGATCGACGGCGACGGCAACGTCAGGGCGCTGGCCTACGACCCGAACGTCACCAATATCGTATGCTCGTGGCACGGCTACGAGTTCGACCTCAAGACCGGCGTCAACCAGGGCACCGACAAGCTCAAATTGCGCAAGGCGAAGCTCGAGGAGAAGGACGGCAATATTTATGTCGTCGTCTGACGAGAAGCATCCGGCAGGCCAGGCTGACGGCCCGCGCGCCAACGACGAATACGGCTGGATCGACCGCTATGCGGCCGACCTGCATCGCTCGGCCAAGGAGCTGGTCGCCAACGGCGAGGCCGCGCGCGTCTCCGACGAAGCCGTGGCGCAGATCATCACCGCGGCGGTGCGGCTCTATTACGCCAAGTCCGAGCTCGAGGATCGCCCGGTGCCGGCGGTCGTGCAGGAAGGCGCGGAGACGCTGACCGCGACCGAGATGCTGGTGGCGGTCTCCGAGATGCTGCGGGACGTGCGGCTCGGACCGATGGAGCTCGGGTTGTGGTTCCGGCGCCGGCCGGGCGAGAATTATCCCGACGCGGACGAAAGCGACCACACAGGACACGTTGCGAGGAGCAAGCCATGAACCAGCCAGTCGTCGGCGTGCCGCAGATGCTGCCGGCCCAGGTCATCGACACCTCGACCGACAGCCGCGAGATTCTCAGGCACGCCCGCATCGCCGCGCGCCGGCGCAAGCTGCAGGACTGGTTCGTCGTCGACGTCGACGCGCACCATGTCGAGACCGTGTCGTGGAGCGAGATCGTCCAGTACATCGAAGACCCGGTGATCCGCGACCAGGCGATCTACTTCCACAAGGACCGGGTCGGCGCCCCGCCCTACGGAATGAACGGCGATCTCGGCCTGCGCTACCAGAGCGTCGGCGGCCGCATCCCGCATCAGGACGGCCTGCGCGAGAAGGTCGAGGACGTCAGCGTCCACCGCGACGTGACGCTCACCCGCCGCGCCATGGACTCGCTCGGCGTCGACAACATGGTGGTGTTCCCGACACCGATGCTGTTCCTGGGGCTGCATCCGCAGCCCGAGATGGAGGTCTGGCTGTCGCGCGCCTACAACAAGTGGATGCAGGAGAAGCTCCTGTCGGCGGAAAGCCGCATCAAGTTCTTGGCGGTGCTGCCGTTCAACACGCCGGAGGAGTGCGAGCGCGTCGTCAAGGAGACCGCCGGCAAGAAGGGCATCATCGGCTACGCCATTCCCTCGACCCGGCACGCGCCGGTGCACCACAACAAGTACATGCGGCTCTACCGCATGATCGAGGAGACCGGCCTGCCGGTCTCGTTCCACGCCGGCTATCACTGGGACGATCCTTCGCTCAAGACCGTCAACCGCTTCCTCGGCATGCACGCGCTCGGCTTCGCCTGGCCCAACATCGTGCACTGCACGAACTGGGTGCTGAACGGCATGCCGGTCCGCTTCCCCAAGCTCAAGGTGATCTGGATCGAATCGGGCCTGGCCTGGGTGCCGTTCGTGATGCAGCGGCTCGACGACCAGTTCCTGATGCGCCCGTCGGAAGCGCCGCACCTCAAGCGGCTGCCGTCCGAATACATGCGCGACCACTGCTGGTACACGACGCAGCCGATGGAGGCGAACAACCTCAAGGCGCTCGAATGCACGTTCGAGATGATCAAGGCGGAGACCCAGTTGCTCTACGCGTCGGACTGGCCGCATTTCGACTTCGACCTGCCGAGCGAGATCACCGACCTGCCGTTCCTGTCGGAGCAGGCCAAGCGCAACATCCTCGGCCTCAACGCCGCGCGAATCTTCAATCTCGATCCGAAGCCGGTGAAGCAGCTGTAGCCCGAATCGGGCAAATCGCGCGCTGCGCTTGGTCCCAGGCTGACCCGAAGCCGGGACCGGGCCGGCATCCATCGAAACGGCCAGACCCAGGCGGCTTTGCGCCCTGCCAATAACCCTCGGCAGGTGCTTCACAATTCGGTCATGCTGCCCTATAGAATGGGGTTGCCGGCCCGGTTCGTTGCCAAGGAGGTCGAGGAACTGCCGTGAACGCGCATGTGTCGCCGTCGGGCTTTCCCGCGCTTGTGCTCAACGCGGACTTCCGGCCGCTCAGTTATTATCCGCTGTCGCTGTGGTCGTGGCAGGACGCCATCAAGGCCGTCTTCCTCGAGCGTGTGAACATTGTCGCCAACTACGACCAGGCGGTGCACAGCCCGAGCCTCGAGATCAAGCTGCCGAGCGTGGTGTCGCTCAAGACCTACGTGAAGCCCGCGACGCAGCCCGCCTTCACCCGATTCAACGTGTTCCTGCGCGACCGCTTCGTCTGCCAGTATTGCGGCTCGCATGACGATCTGACCTTCGACCATCTGCTGCCGCGCTCGCGCGGCGGCCACACCACCTGGATCAACGTGGTGGCCGCCTGCTCGCCGTGCAATCTGCGCAAGGGCAACATGACGATGGCGGAAGCGCACATGTATCCGTCGCAGATGCCGTTCCAGCCGAGCGTGAACCATCTGCACCGCAACGGCCGGCGCTTCCCGCCGAACTACCTGCACGACAGCTGGCTCGATTATCTCTATTGGGATACCGAACTCGAGCCGTGAGCGCTGGACAAGGTCGCCGGGCCTCTGTCACTCTCGCCGCATGAGCAAGCAAGAGTTCAGCGCGCGCGCCGTCCTGGGCGGGCAGGCGCCGAAGGACTCCGCCGTAACGGTCAAGGGCTGGGTCCGCACGCGGCGCGACTCGAAGGCCGGCATCTCGTTTCTGCACCTGTCCGACGGGTCGTCGTTTCACCCGCTCCAGGTGGTCGCGCCCAGCACGCTGCCGAATTACGCCGACGAGGTGCTGAAGATCACCACCGGCTGCGCGGTCGAGGCGACCGGCAAGATCGTGCCGTCGCAAGGCAAGGGCCAATCGTTCGAGATGCAGGCCGACACGATCAAGGTGATCGGCTGGGTGGACGATCCGGACACCTATCCAATCCAGCCGAAGCCGCACACCATGGAGTTCCTGCGCGACGTCGCGCATCTTCGCCCGCGCACCAACGTGATCGGCGCGGCGACGCGGGTGCGGCATACGCTCGCCAAGGCGATCCACCAGTTTTTCGACCAGAACGGGTTCTTCTGGGTCAACACGCCGATCATCACGTCGTCCGACGCCGAGGGCGCGGGCGCGCTGTTCCGGGTGTCGACGCTCGATCTCGCCAACCTGCGGCGCACGAGCGAGGGCAAGATCGACTTCTCGCAGGACTTCTTCGGCCGCGAGGCATTCCTGACCGTGTCCGGGCAGCTCAATGTCGAGGCCTACTGCCTCGCGCTCAGCAAGGTCTACACGTTCGGGCCGACGTTCCGGGCGGAGAACTCCAACACCAGCCGGCATCTCGCGGAATTCTGGATGATCGAGCCGGAAATCGCGTTTGCCGACCTTTCGGACGATGCGACGCTGGCGGAAGGCCTTCTGAAGTTCGCCTTCGAGACGCTTGCTGAAGGAGCGCGAGGAAGACCTCGCCTTCTTCGACGAGCGTGTGGAGAAAGGGCTGGTGGCGAAGCTTTCCGGGATCGTCGCGTCCGAGTTCGTGCGCATGGACTACGGCGAGGCGATTTCGATCCTGGAGAAGGCGAAGGAGAAGTTCGAGTTCCCGGTCAAGTGGGGCATCGACCTGCAGTCCGAGCACGAGCGCTACCTGACCGAGAAGCACGCCAAGAAGCCCGTGATCGTGATGAACTACCCGAAGGACATCAAGGCGTTCTACATGCGCGTCAACGACGACGGCAGAACCGTCGCCGCCATGGACGTGCTGGCGCCCGGCATCGGCGAGATCATCGGCGGCAGCCAGCGCGAGGAGCGGCTCGACGTGCTCGACGCGCGCATGACGGAGCGCTCGATCGACAAGGAGCACTACGGCTGGTACCGGGATCTGCGCCGCTACGGCACGGTGCCGCACGCGGGCTTCGGCTTGGGCTTCGAGCGGACGCTTGCCTATGTCACCGGCTTGTCGAACGTACGCGACGCGATCCCGTTTCCGCGCACGCCGGGAAACGCGCGGTATTGAGCGCGCGCTGTCGTTGCGAGCCGCCTACTCTGCTGCCTCGGCCGGCACGGGATGATGCGCAGCCGGCCGCACGCCCGCGAGATTCGGCAATCCGAAATGCAATAGCTCGGTCGCCTCGCGCGCCACCAACGCAACGGTCTCACCCGCATCGAGATAGACCGTCGTCAGCGCCCGCAGCGGCTCGCCGCCGATCGTGCCCTCGCCGCGCACCGCCATGTAGACGCCCTTGCCGCGCGCCGTGAAGCGCGCCCCGGCGTCGATCCGGATCAGGCCGACCTCGCTGCGCCGCTCGGTGAACACGCCGAGCAGCTTCTCCGATACGCCGGGCTGGCCTTCGGCCGGCACCCAGTCGTAGGTCGCGGGATCCATGAAGATCGGCTGCGGGTAGCGCGGCTTGGGATAGACCAGCGGCCGGCCGTTCACGTGCTCCCAGATCGCCTGATAGCCGTCGAGGTTGCGCTTGCCCTCGACGTCGGCGCGACGGCGGAAGACACCGTCCTTGAAATCGCCCTCGGCCTCGAGCGCTTCCCGGCCGGCCCTGACCTCGTCCTCCGAGAGATAGCCATGACCGCTGGCGCCGCCGAACTGCAGCACGATGGTCTTGCAGCTGATGTTCGGGTCCTGGCTCTGCGGACCGTAATAGACGCCCTCGGGGAAATAGCCGACCATGCCCTCGACGAGCTTGCCGTCGCGGCCGTAGTCGAGCACGCCTTCGAGCTGGTAGCGGACCTGCTCGAAATTGTGCCGGTGACGCGGCGAGTTGAAGTCGCCGCCCATCTGGCCGTAGGAGAGCTGGAAATTGTCGATCGTGCCGGGCATGCCTTCGACCACGACGCGGCCGTGGAAGACGCCGCCGCGGTGCTCGAGACCGCGCTTGAGCGGGATTTCGTCGGTCTGCACGATTCTCATCGCTTCCTCCGTCGCGCGCGGCGTGGCCGATCGGCCATCGCCGCCAGAATAGCGCGGACGCCGGATGCGTGCAGCCCCCGAACCTGCGAAATGCCGCGGCCGGATCAACGCGGAATAGACCGCCACTCCCTCGCGGCGCCCCACAGCGCGGTCAGCGCGAGCGCGAGCGAGATCAGCGCGTTGTAGCCCGCAAGCGACAACCCGAGAAAGCGCCAGGCGGCTTCGTCGCAGCGCACGACGCTCATGGTCTCGAGCTGCTTGATCAGCGGGCCGCCGGCGCGAATGTCGCCGAGTTCGCCGGAGCATTCCTGCGGCCCCGGCCACCACTTCCACTCGATGCCCGAATGATAGACGCCGAGCCCGGCGTTCCAGAGCATGAAGCCGGCGATGGCGAGGAGCGCGGCGATCAGCACCTTGCGTTTGGCGCCGGCCCGGTCGCCGAGCATCACCATGACGGCGAGCGGGATGCAGAAGTAATAGGCGTAGCGCTGCTCCAGGCAGAGCGGGCACGGCTTGAGGCCGAGCCCATACTGGAAGAACCACGCGCCCAGGATCGCCGCCGCGCCCACCGCCGCGATGGCGGCCGCCGCCGTGGCGACGGGCCGGGCGCGGAGGGTGTCGATGGTCGTTGCGGTCATCGTCGCGGTCATGGGCTTCCGGGCCGTTGCGGTTGGCTGCCCCCCATATAGCGGGCCGAAAGCGGCATTGGTATGGGCGTTGACCCTCGGCCTTGCGACGCTATGATCCGGCCCGCCTTGCCCCTGTGGCGGAATTGGTAGACGCGCCAGACTCAAAATCTGGTGGTGGCAACACCGTGCTGGTTCGACCCCGGCCAGGGGCACCACATCAGCCGAAATCGCGAGACGAGCGCCATGGCCAAGCGGCACTTCTTCGAGCAGCCGGCCGGACTGACGGTGGGCGAGATCGCCGCCCTCACCGGCGCCACGCCGCGCGACGGCACGAAGCTCGACCGGGTCATCACCGACATCGCGCCGCTCGATCTCGCGGGTCCGGACGATCTCACCTTCTTCGACAACGCCAAATACAAGGACGATCTGCGCGCGACCAAGGCGGGCGTGTGCCTGATCGCCGAGCGCTTCGAGCATGAGGCACCCGCCGGCCTCGTGCTCTTGCGCGCGAAGGAGCCGTATCGCGCGTTCGTTGCGGTGGCCGGAAAGCTGTTTCCGCAGGCGCTGCGGCCGTCATCGTCGTTCGACGCCAAAGGCATCGCGGCGGGCGCCAGCGTACACGCCAGTGCCCGGCTCGAAGGCGGCGTCACGGTCGATCCGGGCGCGGTCATCGGTCCGGGCGCGGAGATCGGCACCGGCACCGTGATCGGCGCCACCGCGGTGGTCGGGCCCGGCGTGCACATCGGCCGCCATTGCGCGGTCGGTGCGGGCTCGACGATCAGCCACGCGCTGATCGGCGACCGCGTCATCATCCATCCCGGTTGTCATATCGGACAGGACGGCTTCGGCTTCATCATGGGACCGAAAGGCCACGTCAAGGTGCCGCAGGTCGGCCGCGTCATCATCCAGGACGACGTCGAGATCGGCGCCTCGACGATGATCGATCGCGGCGGCACCCGCGACACCGTGATCGGCGAGGGCACGAAAATCGACAACCTCGTGCAGATCGGCCACAACGTGCAGATCGGACGCCACTGCATCATCGTCGCGCAGACCGGGATCAGCGGCAGCGCCACGCTGGGCGATTTCGTCGTGCTCGGCGCGCGCGTCGGCGTGGTCGACCACATGACCGTCGGCGCCGGCGCCCAGCTCGCGGCGCGATCGAGCGTCATGCGCGACGTCCCGGCCGGCGCCCGCTGGGGCGGCCTGGTCAATGCCAAGCCGGTGCGGGAATGGATGCGGGAGGTCGCGCTGGTCGAACGGGCCGCGCGCCGCCACGACACGACGCTCCGCGACAAGTGAGAGCCCGCACCGCCCCAAGCCACAAAAAAAGCCAGCTTGTCCCCTCCAGTCCGGCGGTCGAACCGGGTGCGTTGATCGTCGAGGGCCGCGGCTGCGGCCGGAAGCACCAATGAACGCCATCCGCCTCCGTTGCCCCTTCATCCGTCTGCTGACCTGCCTCGCGGGAGCCGCGGCGATCGCCGCCGCCGTCAGCCCGGCGACCGCGCCGGGCGAGGTGCCGGCGAGCCGCATGCAGCGGCTCGGCGCCGCCACCAACTGGGGCTACTGGCTGAGCGCATTCGAGGTCGAGGGCGTCGAAGCTGCGCCGCACGACCTGATGGTGGTGGACAACGGAGTCTCCGCCAACCGCCGCTTCATCCGTGAGCGCACCAGCGACGAGGTCGCGCGCATGAAGATACGCCCCGACGGCAAGCAGCGCGTCCTGCTGTCCTATCTGTCGATCGGCGAGGCCGAGCGCTATCGCGCCTATTGGCGGCTCGACTGGTACGACATAGCCAAGCGGCCGGCCTGGCTCGGCGGCGCCAATCCGATCTGGGACGGCAATTACGCCGTGCAATTCTGGCGGCCCGATTGGGAGCAACTGATCTTCGGGACGCCCGAAAGCTTGCTCGACATCGTCATGGGACAGGGCTTCGACGGCGTTTACCTCGACCGCGCCGATGCCTTCTTCGAGTGGGAGAAGGTCCGGCCCTCGGCACGCGGCGACATGGCGTCGTTCGTGCGCCGGATTGCCGACTACGCCCGCAAGAAAAATCCCAACTTCCTCGTCGTCATGCAGAACGCCGAGGAATTGCTCGACGAGGATGGCGTCCTCAGCGCGATCGACGGCATTGCCAAGGAAGACCTGCTTTACGGCGTCGGCGGCGGGGGAGCGCCGAACAAGCCGCAGGACGTGCGATACTCCATCGAGCAGCTCAGGTTGGCGCGGAGCGCCGGGCGGAAAGTGCTGGTGGTCGAGTATCTGGGAGATCCGGCCAAGATGGAATCGGCCGCGAAGGTCATCAGGGCGGAGAACTTCCTGCCCTATTTCGCTCCCCGCTCGCTCAACTGCCTCAATCCGCCCGCGGTCCCGACCGCAGCCGGGACGCTGCCGCCGCACCCCTGCCGTTAATTCTGTCCCCAACTGCGACCGGGCCGCACTTGGCACGGCGCCGTCAATCGTGCTCTCTGCCTCTCCATTCAAACTGCGATCCGCCGAATGCCGTCGCCCATTGGCCTGCCGACTGTAACGCTGCCCGATCCCGCAACCGTGGACCTCACCAAGGTCTACGACGTGCTGGTGGTCGGCTCCGGCGCCGCCGGCGGCATGGCGGCGCATGCGCTGACCGCGGCGGGACTCGACGTGCTGATGCTGGAAGCCGGCCGGCAGGTCGACTTCGAGGAAGAGGTCCGCTCGATGGAGTGGCCCTACGACCATCCGCGCCGCGGCAAGCTCGCGCCCGACACCTACGTGCTGAACGAGAACGACTACCGCAAGCTCAAGCCGCCCTACGCGCAGTCGCTCGGCCGTTACACCAATGTCATGAACTGGCAGCAACTCGGCGAGGGTCCGGACTACACCAAGCAGTTCTTCGTCAACGAGAAGGAGCATCCCTACACCGGGACGAACTTCTCCTGGGTGCGCTCGCGCGCGCTCGGCGGCAAGACCAATGTGTGGGGACGTTTGGCCCTGCGCCTGTCCGATTACGATTTCAAGGCGGCGAGCCGCGACGGCTACGGCGTCGACTGGCCGATCTCCTACGCCGACATCGCGCCCTACTACGACCGGGTCGACCGCTATCTCGGCATCTCGGGCGTGACCGAGAACCTGCCGTGGCTGCCGGACTCGATCTACCAGCGTCCGATGCGCCTCAATCCGGCCGAGGTGCACATGCGCGGCATGCTCGGCGAGAAGAAGGACTGGCTGCTGACCCCGTTCCGCCTCGGCGTCACCACCGACGGGCTGTCGCATAACAAGTATCGCTCGCGCTGCTTCGGCCGCGGCGCCTGCTTCCGGCGCGTCGGCGGCTGCGACATTCACGCGGCATTCGACTCGCCGACCGGCCTGATCTATCCGGCCTGGGACACCGGCAAGCTCGCGGTGCGCACCAACTCGACCGTGCACCGGGTCACGCTCGATCCCAATACCGGCAAGGCCACCGGCGTCGCCTTCTACGACAGCGCGACCAAGAAGAGCTACGACGCCAAGGCCAAGGTCGTGCTGCTCGCCGCTTCCACGCTCGAGTCGACGCGCATCATGCTGCTGTCGAAGTCGAAGGATCACCCCAACGGGCTCGCCAACTCGTCCGGCCATCTCGGGCGCAATCTGTGCGAACACGTGCTCGGGCCGCGCGTGCACGGCATCTTCAAGGACCGCATCGGCGGCAAGCGCAGCAACGAGGACGGGCGGCCGGGCGGCTTCTATATCCCGCGCTTCCGCAACCTCGACGCCAAGTCGAAGGCCAAGGATTTCATCCGCGGCTACGGGCTCGAGGGCTCGAGCGGCCAGGAGATGTTTCCGGAGGACGCGCTCAAGCTGCCGGGCTACGGGACGACATTCAAGAAGAAGGTGCGCGATCACGCCGGCGCCTTCCTCTACATGTACGGGCTCGGCGAGGTGCTGCCGCGCTTCGAGAACAAGGTCGAGCTCGATCCGCAGGTGAAGGACACTTTTGGCATTCCGGTGCTGCGCTTCTCGTACAAGTACGGCGACAACGAGAAGAAGATGTGCGCCGACATGACGGCGAGCATGCAGGAGGCGTTTCAGGCCTGCGGCTTCGAGATCACCCGCGTCGACAGCGAACCGCTGACCGAGGGCTCCTCGGTGCACGAGGTCGGCACCGCGCGGATGGGGATCGATCCCAAGACCTCGGTGGTCAACCCGTTCCAGCAAGCCCACGACGTGAAGAACCTGTTCGTGGTCGACGGCGCATCGTTCGTCTCGGCCGCCTGCCAGAATCCGACCTGGACCATCATGGCGCTGGCCTGGCGCAGCTGCGACTATCTGGTCGAAGAGCTCAAGCGCGGGAACGTGTGATGAAGCCGCGACCCCGTTTGCATCCTGGCGAGGACGTGACGCGGCGGCAGGCAATGATCGCGGCCGGACTGGCGGCGGTCGCCGCCGCGCTGCCGCAGGACGCGCTGGCGCAGGCACCGAAGCCGCCGGCCTTGCCGCCGGGCAAATTTCTCACCGCGTCCGAACTCGCGGTCCTGGACGAGTTGGCCGAGCTGATCATCCCGGCCGACGAGCAGTCGGGCGGCGCCCGCGCCGCCAAGTGCGCGATCTTCATCGACGCGGGGCTTGCGGAAAGCCGCGATCCGGCCTGGCGGCAGAGCTGGAAGGACGATCTCGCCGAGATCGATGCGCTGTCGCAGCAGATGTCCGGGCGATCGCTTGTCAACGCCCTGCCGGCGCAACGTCAGAAGCTGATGGACTTCATCTCCAAGAACGAGAAGAATCCGCAGTCGCCCGGCGAATGGGCGTTCGGCACCATCAAGTGGTGGGTGTGCGAGGCCTATTACACGACCAAGATCGGCATCCACGACGAACTGCAATATCAGGGCAACGTCTATCTCGACGAGTTCCTCGGCACCGACGTTTCGCGCAAAGGGTAAAGTCGGCAGGCCGTCATGCCGGTGACCCTGACACCGATCCCGAACATTCCGAGGCTCGAGCCGGGCGACGATCTCGCGGGCGTGCTGATCGCGGCCTGCGAGGCGGGCGCGCTGACACCGGCCGGCAGCGACGTGCTGGTGGTGGCGCAGAAAATCGTCTCCAAGGCGGAAGGCCGCTATGTCGACCTTGCGGCGGTTACGCCGTCGCCGCGCGCGACGGCGCTGGCGGCCGAGGTGGACAGAGATCCGCGCCTGGTCGAAGTCATCCTGAGCGAATCCCGGCGCGTGGTCCGCCACCGCCCGGGCGTGCTGATCGTCGAGCACAGGCTCGGCTTCGTGATGGCGAACGCAGGCGTCGACCGCTCCAACGTCGATCCGGCGTACGGACAGGAGCCGGTGCTGCTGCTGCCGGAGAACCCGGACGCGTCGGCCGCGGCGCTGCGCGAGCGCTTCGCCGCACACTTCCACAAAGACATCGGCGTCATCGTCAGCGACAGCTTCGGCCGCGCCTGGCGCCGCGGCACGGTCGGCGTCGCGCTCGGCTGCGCCGGATTGCCGGCCCTGAACGATATGCGCGGACAGCCCGATCTCTACGGCCGCGCGCTGCGCGTGACGCAGACCGGCTTTGCCGACGAGATCGCCGCTGCCGCCACGCTGGTGATGGGCGAGGCCGCGGAGGCGCAGCCGGCGGTGCTGGTGCGCGGGCTCGCATGGTCCGGCGCGCCCTCGCCCGCGGCCGGCATGATCCGGCCGGCCGACGAAGACCTGTTCCGCTGATGACGACCAAACGCACCCGCGTGCTCGCGCTCTCCGGCGGCATCGGCGGCGCCAAGCTCGCGCTCGGCCTGAGCCGCGTCGTGCCGGGCGGCGACCTCATGGTGGTGGCCAACACCGGCGACGACTTCGAGCACCTGGGCCTTGCGATCTCGCCCGATCTCGACACGCTGATGTACACGCTCGCCGGCCTCGACGACCCGCAGCGCGGCTGGGGCCGGCGCGACGAGACCTGGACCTTCATGGCGGCGCTCGAGGCGCTCGGCGGCGAGACCTGGTTTCAGCTCGGCGACGGCGACCTCGCCACCCACATCGAGCGCACGCGGCGGCTCGCGGCGGGCGAGACGCTGTCCGCCGTCACGGCCGATCTCTGCCGGCGGCTCGGGATCGCGGCGCAGATTTTCCCCATGAGCGACGACCGCGTCCGCACGCGCCTGCGCACGGCGGAGGGCTGGCTCGACTTCCAGGATTATTTCGTGCGGCGGCGCTGCGAGCCGGCGGTGCGCGAACTCGCGTATGACGGCGCGGCGGCGGCACGGCCGCATCCCGCGGTGCTCGATGCGCTCGCTGACATGTCACTGCGCGCGGTGGTGATCTGCCCGTCCAATCCGTTCGTCAGCATCGAGCCGATCCTGGCGGTTCGCGGCCTGCGCGAAGCGATTGCGCGCTGCGGCGCGCCGGTGGTGGCGGTCTCCCCGATCATCGGCGGCCGCGCCGTGAAAGGCCCGACCGCCAAGATGATGGCGGAGCTGGGTGTTCCGGTGACCGCCGCGGCGGTCGCGCGGCGTTACGCGGACCTGCTCGACGGCTACATCGTCGACCATGCGGACCGTGCAACCCCGTTAGACCTTGGCATTCCGGTCACGGTAGCGCATACGCTGATGGTGACGATCGAGGATCGCGAACGGCTGGCGCGCGAGGTGCTCGCGGCCGCCGACGCCATCGCCGGGGCCGCCGAATGAGCCGGATTATCTGGGCCGTCGTGCCGATCAAGGATACGGCCCAATCGAAGCAGCGCCTCGCCGGTTTGCTGCCGGCGGAGCGGCGGCGCGCGCTCGCGCTCGCGATGGCGGAGGACGTGCTCGGGACGCTCGCGCAGGTGCGTGAGCTTGCCGGCGTTCTGGTGGTGACGACCGATCCGGCGGCAGCGGAACTTGCGGGACACTTCGGCGCGCGGGTGTCGGACGAGCACACGCGCGCAGGCCACACCGCCGCGGTGACCGGTGCGGCACGGCGCCTCGCGGCCGACGGCATCGGCATGCTGGCGCTGCCGGGCGATATCCCGCTGGTCGAAGCCGGCGATATCCGGCAATTGCTTGCCGCGCACCGCCCCTGCTCCCGCGTTCACCATCGCGCCCGCGCATGACGAGCTCGGCTCGAACGCGGTGCTGTGCACGCCCGCCGACGCGGTGGCGTTGCGGTTCGGCGACAACAGCTTCTTCCCGCATCTCGCCGCCGCAAGGGCGCAGCGGCATCGAGCCGGCCGTGCTGCAGCTTCCGCGCATCGCGCTCGACATCGACACGCCGGACGACCTGGCGCGGTTTCTCGCCATACCGTCGCGCACGCATGCGCGCGCACTGCTCGACCGGTGGGGCGTACGCGCGGACGGCGTGATGGCGGAAGCCGAAAAGGCCGGCGCATGAGCGATCATCGCGCATTGCTCGACAAGGCCGCGGCGGGCGGCATTCTCGCCGGCGATGACGCTCTCGCGCTCGCCGATTGCGGCGATCTCGCCGCGCTGATGGACATCGCCGCCGCGCTGCGCGACCGGGGCCACGGCAGCATCGTCTCCTATTCGCGCAAGGTGTTCATCCCGCTGACGCAGCTCTGCCGCGACTCGTGCCACTACTGCACCTTCGCTCAGCCGCCGCGCCGCAACGCACGCGCCTATCTCACGCCCGACGAGGTGCTGGCGATCGCGCGCGCCGGCGCGGAGGCCGGCTGCAAGGAGGCGCTGTTCACGCTCGGCGACAAGCCGGAGCTGCGCTACCGCGCGGCGCGCGACGAGCTTGCGCGATTGGGCCACGACAACACGCTGTCGTATCTCGCCGCCATGGCCGGGCTGGTGCTGCGCGAGACCGGGCTGCTGCCGCATCTCAATCCCGGCACGATGACGGCGGACGAGATCGCTGCGGCTGCGCGATGTTTCGGTGTCGCAGGGCCTGATGCTGGAGACCGCCTCCGAGCGGCTGTCGCGCCGCGGCGGCCCGCATTTCGGCTCGCCCGACAAGTGGCCGGCGGTGCGGCTCGCCACCATCGCGGCCGCCGGCGAGATGGCGGTGCCGTTCACGTCCGGCATCCTGATCGGGATCGGCGAGACCCGGCGCGAGCGCATCGAGGCGCTGCTGGCGCTGCGCGATCTTCATGAGCGCCACGGCCATCTGCAGGAAATCATCATCCAGAATTTCCGCGCCAAGCCCGGGACCCGCATGGCAGAACACGCCGAGCCCGCGCTCGACGAGCACCTCTGGACCATCGCGGTCGCGCGCATCCTGTTCGGCGCGGCGATGACCATCCAGGCGCCGCCCAATCTCGCCGCCGGCTCGCTCGGCAAGCTGATCGCGGCCGGCATCGACGACTGGGGCGGCGTCTCGCCGGTGACGCCCGACCACGTCAATCCGGAGCGGCCGTGGCCCGCGCTCGACGCGCTTGCACGCGCGACTGCGGCGGCCGGAAAGATCCTGGTCGAGCGGCTTGCCGTCTATCCGCGCTACGTCCAGCAGGCGGACCGCTGGATCGCGCCGCCGCTGCGCGCGCGCGTGCTGCGTCTCAGCGACTGCGGAAGGCTATGCCCGCGCCGATGCCTGGACGCCCGGTGCCGGTATCGCACCGCCGCGGCTCCCGGCAATCGGCCCGCGCGCGGGAGCGCTCACCCCGATCATCGACCGCGCAATGGCGGGCCGCGAGCTCGGCGAGGGCGATCTGGTCGCGCTGTTTGCGGCACGCGGCGAGAGCTTCCGCGAGGTCTGCGCCGCCGCCGACGCCTTGCGCGCGGAAACCTGCGGCAACCGGGTGAGCTACGTCGTCACCCGCAACATCAACTACACCAACATCTGCTCCTACCGCTGCAGCTTCTGCGCCTTCTCCAAGGGCAAGACGCACGAGCACCTGCGCGGCCGCGCCTACGATCTTTCGCTCGACGAGATCGCGCGGCGCGCGCGCGAGGCGTGGCAGCGCGGCGCGGTCGAGGTCTGCCTGCAGGGCGGCATCCATCCGCGCTACACCGGCGAGACCTATCTGTCGATCTGCCGCGCCATCAAGCAGGCCGTGCCCGGGCTGCACATCCATGCGTTCTCGCCGCTCGAAATCTTCCAGGGCGCGGCGACGCTCGGCATCCCGGTCACCGAGTTTCTGACGCGGCTGAAGGCGGAAGGCCTCGGCTCGCTGCCCGGCACCGCGGCCGAAATCCTCGACGACGAGGTGCGCGCGGTCATCTGCCCCGACAAGCTGACGACGCAGCAATGGCTCGACACCATCGCGGCGGCGCACCGCGTTGGGCTGCGCACGACCGCGACCATCATGTACGGCCACGTCGATGCCCCCAGGCACTGGGCGCGGCATCTGCTGCGCATCCGGCGCCTGCAAGCGGAGACCGGCGGCTTTACCGAATTCGTACCGCTGCCGTTCGTGCCGATGGAAGCGCCGATGCAGTTGCGCGGCCAAAGCCGCTTCGGCCCGACCTATCGCGAAGCCGTGCTCATGCACGCGGTCGCGCGGCTGGCGCTGCATCCGCTCATTCCGAACATCCAGACCTCGTGGGTGAAGATGGGGCCGCAAGGTGCCGCGGCCTGCCTGCAGGCCGGCGCCAACGACCTCGGCGGCACGCTGATGAACGAGAGCATCACCCGCGCGGCCGGCGCGGTGCACGGCCAGGAGATGCCGCCGGAGGCAATGGAGGCGCTGATCCGCTCGCTCGGGCGCGAGCCGTGGCAGCGCACCACGCTCTACCAGGCCGCGCCGCGCGAACGGGTGGCCGCGTCCTTCGATGCGCCGCCGCTGACGCAGATCGACGCGCCGGCGCGGCGCATGCAGCCCGCGATCTGAGATCCCCGCGACGGCAAGTCCGTCAGTCGCGCCGGCGGCGACATGGAGTGAAAGGTGGAACGGCAACATTACAGGATCGCGGTGCTCGGCGGCACCGGCGCGCAAGGCTCCGGTCTCGCGCTCCGGCTTGCCGCCGCCGGCCATGCGGTGACGGTCGGCTCGCGCAGCGCCGACAAGGCGCGCGCGGCGGCGGCCGAGCTGAGCCAGCGGCTCGCCGGCCAGACCGTCGCAGGCGCCGACAATCGCCAGGCCGCGGAGGGCGCCGAGATCGTGTTTCTGACCGTGCCCTACGCGGTCGAGCGCGCGACCGTCGAGGAGGTGCGGGACCGGCTCGCCGGCAAGCTCCTGGTCGACGCCACGGTGCCGCTCGTCCCGCCCAAGGTGAGCGTGGTCCAGCTCCCGCAAGGCCAGTCCGCCGTGGCGGCGATCCAGCAGATGCTCGGGCCGCAGGTGAAGGTGGTCTCGGCGTTCCAGAACGTCTCGGCGCAGCATCTGTCCGCGCTCGGCCACGATGTCGACTGCGACGTGCTGGTTTGCGGCGACGACCGTGCCGCCTGCGACACCGTGATCGGGCTGTGCGCGGACATCGGCATGCGCGGGATTTATGCGGGCACGATCGCGAATTCGGCGGCGGCCGAGGCGCTGACCTCGGTGCTGATCGCGATCAACCGGCGGTACAAGGTCGCGGGCGGCGCGGGCATCCGGATTACGGGACTGCCGGAGGCAAAATAGTCACCGGCCATCCTCCGCCCTCATCCTGAGGGCGGGCAAGCAGCTCCGAAGCGAGGGGCCATGCTCGAGACGGCTCCTCAGCATGAAGCCGGGATAGAACAACGTGTCACAGGTTCGGCCTCGCGAACGCGGCCTCCATCTCGCGGCGGACCTTCACGGCGAAATCATTCGCGTCATAGGCGACGTCGCTCCAGCGCAGGCATTCGCCCTCCGCGATATCGCGCTTGAGCGCGACGCCGCTGGCGAGACCGAGCGGCAGGAAGCCCGCTTCGAGCGAGCGCTCGGCCGGCACCTGCTTGCCCCAGACGCAGAAGCCGCCCTCGCCGTCGAGCACCTCGCCCTTCTTGAGCGCGCGCTTGGCGGTGGCGGCGACGTCGGAGCGGAAGCCCGTCGGCGCGCCGGTCGGTTCGCCGCGCAGCGCCGCGCTCGCAACCGAGATACCGAGCTCGAGCCCGATCATGTGGATCGGCCGGTACAGCGCCGCGTAACGTCCGCTGGTGTCCGGCAGCATGGCGTATTCGCCGAAGCAGCGGCGCGCGTAGTCGCTCTCGCCCTCGAACACCACGTAGGTGCCGAGCGCGAGATGATGCGGCACGTCGCGGCCGTCGCGATAGACCGACGACACCACCTCGGTGACGCCCTCTTTCTCCAGCGTGCCGCCGGCGGCCTTCGGCTTGCACACCTCGGCGAGCTCGAAGCGCGTGGCCGGCGGGAAGCCGAGGCCCTCGCCTTGCGGCACGAGGCCGGTGGCGTTGCACACCGCGGTCATCTCGATGCCGGACTTGGTGCCGTCGACGAACGAATTGAACATCTTCGGGTTGATCGATTTGCGGTCCGCGATCTTCAGATACTTGTCGAGGATGTCCCAGACATTGTCGGGGTTGGAGCGGTGATAGTGCGGCTCGTAGCGCGTGCCCTTGCCGGCGGCGATCACCTTGAAGCCGCAGGCGCGCGCCCAGTCGACGTGCTCGCAGATCAGCGCCGGCTGGTCGCCCCAGGCGAGGCTGTAGACCACGCCGGCGGCCTTCGCCTTGCGCGCCAGCAAGGGGCCTGCGACCGCGTCGGCCTCGACGTTGACCATCACGATGTGCTTGCCGTGCTGGATCGCCTTGAGGGCGTGCGCGATGCCGGCCTCCGGGATGCCGGTCGCCTCGACGATCACCTCGATCTCCGGACACGCGATCAGCGCCGCGGCGTCGGCGGTCGACGTGCAGGCTCCGCTGCTTGAGCGCATCGCCGAGCGAGGGTGCGGCGAACGCTTCCGCCGGCCAGCCGGCGCTGGCGAGCTGGCGCCTCGCGCGC
The DNA here is from genome assembly GCA_963749815.1 of uncultured Alphaproteobacteria bacterium. Lineage (GTDB taxonomy): Bacteria > Pseudomonadota > Alphaproteobacteria > Rhizobiales > Xanthobacteraceae > VAZQ01. The sequence continues at coordinate 63,046 of CAVVON010000040.1, forward strand.
TCGACGTCGAGGTCGGCGACGCCGACGACGTGCAGGCCGCGCGTCAGCCGCGCCTGCGACAGGAACATGGTGCCGAACTTGCCGGCGCCGATCAGCCCGACGGTGACCGGGCGGCCGGCGGCCTCGCGTTCGAGCAGCTTGCTGTGGAGATTCACGAGAGTCCTCGGTGTCGCTGGCTGGCGTGGGCGAACTTCATAACATGCGGGCCGAGGCATTCCGATTCCCGATCCTCGCCGCGATCAGGCTGATTTGACGTAAGATCAGCGGACCAGCCGACAATTCAGCGCCAACAAGGCCTTGCGCGCATGAGCCCCGATTTCCCCGGATTTTTTCAAGGCACCGAGATGCCGACTGCCGGATGGTGGGAGGCGCTGTGGCCGGACCCTGCGGGCGTGCTTGCCGCGGTCGGCGTCGAACCGGACATGGAAGTGATCGACCTGTGTTCGGGCGACGGCTGGTTCACGTTGCAGATCGCCAGGATCGCACGTCACGTCGTCGCCATCGATATCGATCCGGCCCTGCTGGACGTGGCCCGCCTCCGTCTCGCGGAAAGCCGCCTGTCGAACTGCACATTCGTCGCAGGCGATGCATACCAGGTCGCCAGCCTCGCGCCACGGCCTGCCGACTTTGTCCTCATCGCAAACGCCTTTCACGGTGTCCCCGACCGGCCGCGCCTGGCGCACGCCGTGCGCGAGGCCTTGAAGCCCGGCGGCGCTCTCGCAATCGTCAATTGGCATCGACGAGCCCGCGAAGACACGACGGTGCTGGGAGAGCCGCGCGGACCAAGAACCGAGTTGAGGTTGTCGCCCGAGCAGACCGTCGAGGCGGTCGAAGCCGGCGGACTGAAGCTCACCAAGCTGGTTGAGATCCTGCCCTATCATTACGGCGCAGTGTTCCGGCGGCCGAAAGCGTGAGATGCCGCAGCGATCGTCGACATCGCCGACGGCCTCTGACGCGGATCAGCGGGCATTCGTCACTGGCAGACGGCGCGGATGATGAAGGTCTCGGTCCTGCAATCGCCGGGCGACGGCGCGCGGCCGGACAGGACGTTACGCGAAGAGCAGACGTCTTCCGACTGGGTGTCGAACGGCCGGCCGTCCTGGAAGCCCTTGCCGCGGCACAAGGCGGAGGCGGCGGCGCGGCAGTCGGGCGCGCCGTTCGGCGCCGGCTCGCAGCGCTCGCGTCCGCTCGTCACCCGCGTGTTCGGCCAGCGGACGATGGCGCTGGCGGCATCCTTGGCGCCGTCCTGCGCCCTGTTGCGGAACTCCAGCATCTTCTCGTTCGCGTCCTTGAGCTGCGAGTCGAGCTTGGCGCGGCCCTCCTCGAACCAGCGGCCGACCGCGTCGATGAAGCCCGGCTTGTTGGCCGGATCGGGCGCCGGCATGGCGGGCGGCGCGTCGGGCTGAGCCTGGGTCTGGGAATCCTGCGCCCGCACGGGCGCGCCGAGCCAGAACGCGCCCGCGCAAACGAGCGCGAGCATCGCCAAGCCAAGACTCCGAGATCTGCCGCGATGGCTGATCATGGCCGGTCTCCCTGATGGCTGGGCCGGTTCAGCATCCATGCAAAGCCACGGGCGGCTTATGTCCGGCAGGTGGCGAAAATGAGGACTTCGGGAACAATCAGAACAGGTAGAGGGCCGCGACGATACCGAGGACCAGCACCGCGATGCTCACCGTCACCCAGAAGCCCAGGCGCTTCTCGAGGTGCTCGCGCGCCACCTCGCCATAACGATTGAGCAGGAAGGCCGCCAGATAGAACCGCATCCCGCGCGCCACGAATGACAGCAGGATGAACATGAGCAAGGGATAGCCCGCGAACCCGGACGCGATGGTGACGATCTTGTACGGAATCGGCGTGACGCCCTTGAGCAGAATGATCCAGGTACCCCAGGTCGCGTAGGCTTCCCGGAACGCCTCGACCTTGTTGCCGTAGCCGTAGAGATTGATCAGCCACGACCCGACCGAGTCGTAGAGCACGGCGCCGATGAAGTAGCCGAGCACACCGCCCATCACCGATGTGACCGTGCACAAGCCGGCGTAGAAATACGCCTTCTCCGGACGCGCGATCGACATCGGGATCAGCATCGCGTCCGGCGGAATCGGGAAGAACGAGCTCTCGATGAACGAGACGAAGCCCATCACCCAAAGCGCATACGGCTTGTGGGCGGCGGCGATGCACCAGTCGTAAAGGCTGCGAAGCATGCGGGGGTTGTTAGCGGCGCGGACGCCGGTTGTCCATGCGGCGCACGGTCAGCGGGCGCGGTGCTTGCCCTCGCGGACGCGCTCAAGCGCCACCACCTTGCGGCGGGGCGACGGCTCGCCGAGCTTTTTCGGAACCTTCTCGGCGATGCCGAACAGCCGCTCGCGGCGGTCCATCTCCGCCCAGACTTCCTTGGGATTGATGCCGGCCGAGACCCAGAGCACGACGAGATTGTAGACGAGGTCGGCGCTCTCCTTGATCACCGCGTCGGTCTCGCCGTGCATGGCGTCGATCACCACCTCGACGGCTTCCTCGGCGAGCTTCTTGGCCATCTTGCCGCGGCCGGAGCGCAGCAGCCGAGCGGTGCGCGAGGTCGCCGGATCCGCGGTGCGCGCCGCGAGCACGGCCTGATAGAGGCGATCGAGCGAATCAGTCATGGCCATCTACCATAAACCCATCCGCGCAGAAGTGTGTTAACGAATATGTCCGCCTGCGGCGCGTAAAAAGCAAAACCGGCGCCGCCCGAAGGCGACGCCGGCCTACGCAACTCAACGATACGACCGAAGCGGCCTACGCCACTCGAACGCGCCGCTTTAGCGGTGGTGCTGCCAGCCATGAGGGCCGCGATGCGGACCGTAACCGCCGAACCCGGGACCGCGCACCGATCCGTATGTGCCGTGGGAGTGGTTGTCATAATTCTGTGACGCAACGATCGCCGCGATGGTGCCGAGCACGCCGGCGAAGATGAACGCGGCGGCGGCCGCATCGCCGTCGTTGCGGTAACCGGCAGCGGCCGGCTGGAAGGTTGCGGTGGTCAGCACGATCGCGGCCGCGGCTGCAGTGGTGATCGCGCGGCTCGTCAACGTACGCATGTTCGCCCTCGATTGGTTGTCCGCCCCGTTTGGCGGGTACGCGATTCAATCTAGGCGCCGACTGCTTCGCGACGATGTCGTGCGCGGCTTATATTTTTGTAATGTAGAGTAACGGATGTTCAGAAATGTCCGGCGTTAACGAGTTGCGTGCGACTCTCTGCGTCGTCATCGCTGCGAACGCCGCAAGATCATTCCTCGGATGCGAGCAGGCTCGCATTGCCGCCCGCCGCCGCGGTGTTGACCGTCACCACCTGCTCCTCGGCGAAGCGCCGCAGATAGTTCGGGCCGCCGGCCTTCGGGCCGGTGCCGGAGAGCGCGGTGCCGCCGAACGGCTGCGTGCCGACCACCGCGCCGATCATGCTGCGGTTGACGTAGACGTTGCCGTTGGCGAGCCGCGCGACGACGTGATCGACGGTCGTGTCGATGCGCGAGTGGATGCCGAGCGTGAGGCCGTAGCCGTTGCCGGCGATGTCATCGAGCAGGCGGTCGAGCTCGTTGGCGCGCCAGCGCACGACATGCAGGACCGGCCCGAACACCTCTTCCTTGAGGTCGCTGGCGCGATCGAGCGCGACGATCGCGGGCGGCACATAGGTTCCCGCCGCCGGCAGCGGCTTGGCCGCGTCCCAGCGGAAGCGCACCCGCCCTTCCGCGGCTCTCGCGGCGATCCAGCGGTCGAGCTTGTCCTTCGCCTCGGCGTCGATGACCGGCCCGACATGCGTCGCAATCGCGCGCGGATCGCCGAGCGCCAGTTCCTGCGCCGCGCCCGCGATCATCTCGACGATGTGATCGGCCACGTCCTCCTGCACGCAGAGAAGCCGCAGCGCCGAGCAGCGCTGACCGGCCGAGCGGAACGCCGACGTAACCACGTCGTCGGTCACCTGCTCGGGCAGCGCGGTGGCGTCGACGATCATCGCGTTGATGCCGCCGGTCTCGGCGATGAGCGGCACGATCGGGGTGTCCTTGGCGGCGAGCGCCCGGTTGATCAGCCGCGCCACCTCGGTCGAGCCGGTGAAGGCGACGCCGGCGACGCGCGGATCGGCCACCAGCGCGGCGCCGACCTTGCCGTCGCCAGGAAGAAGATGCAGCGCGGTGCGTCGGCACGCCGGCCTCGTGCAGGAGGCGCACGGCCTCGGCGGCAATCAGCGGCGTCTGCTCGGCAGGCTTCGCCACCACCGTGTTGCCGGCGGCGAGCGCGGCCGCGATCTGGCCCAGGAAGATCGCCAGCGGAAAATTCCACGGGCTGATGCAGACGAAGACGCCGCGGCCGCGGTAGCGCAGTTCGTTGGTCTCGCCGGTCGGACCCGGCATGAGCTGCGGGGCGAGCGCGCGGCGCGCCTCGGCGGCGTAGTAGCGGCAGTAGTCCACCGCTTCGCGCACCTCCGACAGCGCATCGTCGAGCGTCTTGCCGCCCTCGGCCTGCAGCAGCGCGATCAGCCGGCCGCGGCGCGCCTCGAGCAGATCGCCCGCGCGTTCGAGCGCTGCGGCGCGCACCTCGACCGGCGTCGCATTCCAGGACGCAAACGCCGCATCGGCCGCGGTCAGCGCCGTCCGGACGATGGCATCATCGGCCTCTTCGACCTGCCCGATCGGCTTGCCGTCGATCGGCGAGCTTGTCGTTCGCGACAACGCCGCCAAGCGGCAACGCCGTCGATGATCGGTGCGGCCTCCTTGCGGCATCCGGGCGTCACGCACTTCGGCCAGCAGCGCATCGAGACCCGCGCGATCGCCGAACTCGACACCCGCCGAATTGCGCCGCGCACGGCATGTAGAGATCGCGCGGCAGCGGGATCCTGGGATGGCGCGCGTGCTCGGCATCGCCGATCCAGCTTTGCGGACGCCGCAGGATCGACGCCACCGGCACCGACGGATCGGCCGCGACCGACACGAACGACGAGTTCGCGCCGTTCTCCAGGAGCCGCCGCACCAGATAGGCCAGCAGATCGCGGTGACCGCCGACCGGCGCGTAGACGCGCACCGCAGCTTCGGGATGCTCTTCGCGCAAGAGCGCCGTACAGCACCTCGCCCATGCCGTGCAGGCGCTGGAACTCGTAGCCGTCGACCCCGCCCGCGTCCTCGATCACGCTCGCGACCGTCAGCGCATTGTGGGTGGCGATCTGCGGATAGAGATGGTTGCGCGCGGCGATCAGCTGGCGCGCGCATTGGTCGTAGCAGAGATCGGTCATCGCCTTGCGGGTGAACACCGGATAGCCGGCGAGGCCGCGCTCCTGCGCGCGCTTGACCTCGGTGTCCCAGTAGGCGCCCTTGACCAGACGCACCATCAGCCGGCGGTGCAGCGACCGCGCGGTCTCGGTCAGCCAATCGATCACCGCCGGCGCGCGCTTCTGATAGGCCTGGACCGCGAGCCCGAAACCTTCCCAGCCGCGCAGCGAAGGATCGGCCAGCACGGCCGCGATCACGTCGAGCGTGAGTTCGAGCCGGTCGGCCTCCTCGGCATCGACGGTGAAGTTGAGGTCGTGGTCGCGGGCCCGGCGGGCGAGATCGATCGTCTTGCGGCACAAGTTCCCTGAGCACGCGCTCGCGCGAGATCGCCTCGAAGCGCGGATGCAGCGCCGACAGCTTGACCGAGATGCCGGGGCGGTCCGGCAGCGCCCCGTCGCCGGCGCTGGCGCCGATCGCCGCGATGGCGTCCGCGTAGGCGGCGAAATAGCGCGCCGCATCGGCGGCGGTGCGCGCGCCCTCGCCCAGCATGTCGAAGGAATAGCGCAGCCCGGGGTCGGCCCGGCCGAGCGCCTCCGCGATGGTCTGCCCCAGGACGAAGTGGGAACCCAGGAGCCGCATGGCCTGGCGGGTGGCCGTGCGCACGGCGGGCAGGCCGAGCCGCTTGATCAGGCTCTCCAGGATGGTGTCCGGCGTTTCGCCCGGCTGGATGATGCGGGCGGTCATGCCGAGCGTCCAGGCCGAGGCCGTCACCAGCAGCGCGTTGGAGCGCACATCGTGGGAGGACCAATCGCCGGTCGCAAGCTTGTCCTCGATCAGGCGGTCGGCGGTGGCGGCGTCCGGAACCCGCAGCAGGGCCTCGGCCAGCACCATGAGGGCGAGGCCCTCCTTGGTGGATAATGAATAGGCGTGCAGAAAATCCTCGATCCCGCCGAGGCCACCGGCCTTGGCGCGGATTCCCTCGATCAGCGCGGTCGCGATCGCGTCGATGCGCGCTTCCGCCGCACCGGGACGGCCGGCCTCGGCCAGCAGCCGGGCCGCGATCGCCTCGTCGGGGGGCGCATAGTCCGCCGTAAACGGACGAACCACGCTTGCATCCGGCATCGTTGCATCCGGTTTGGGGGTGGCTGCCGTATCTATGGCCATAACCGGTCCAGCGCGGTCATGCTGCGTTCAATCTTTGTGTTCTACCTTAACAGCACAAGGGCGAGGTCCCATCCGGGAATGCGCATTTCACAGGGAAGAGATCCGCCTCGCCGGTGTTTGCAATGATGTGGAGTGCGCGCGCGAAATGCGATCCCGCCTTGCACTTTGCAAAATCCTGTTCTTTATCTGACGGTGACGTTTCGATCGCGGTCTTGCCGGGCTGGAGCCGACGAAAGTGTAACGGGAGTACGGCGCCCCATGGGCCTGTTTGACGACATCCGGCTCGGTCGGCCAGCCCTCATCATCGCGGCGGCGCTCGCGTGCGCGGCCGCGGGTTCCGCCAGCGCGCAGACCGCCGTCAAATTCTCGCTCGACAGCAAATTCGAGGGGCCCGGCGCGATCTTCCTGGTTCCGCTCGACAAGGGCTACTTCAAGGCCGCCGGCCTCGACGTCACCATCGACGAGGCCGCCACCGCGCAGGAGCCGATCGCCCGTGTCGCCTCCGGCAACTACGACATGGCCTTCGCCGACATCAACGCCCTGATCCGCTATCGCGACACCAACGGCGCCGCGCCGATCAAGGCGGTGTTCGTGGTCTACAACCTGCCGCCCTACGCCATCGTCGCGCGCAAGAGCAAAGGCATCACCGAGCCCAAGCAGCTCGAAGGCAAGCGGCTGGGCGCGCCGCCGACCGGGACGACCGTCGGCGAATGGGCATTGTTCGCCAAGATCAACGGCATCGACGCGGCCAAGGTCACGGTCGAGAACGTCGCCATCCCGGTGCGCGCGCCGATGCTCGCGGCCGGTCAGCTCGACGCTGCGCTCGGCTTCTCATTCCGGCTCTATATCGACGTGAAGGACCGCGGCGTCGACGTCAACGACCTGGTGCTGATGCCGATGGCCAATTACGGCCTCAAGCTCTACGGCAACGCCGTGATCGTGAACCCCAAATTTGCCGCCGAGAAGCCCGAGGCGGTCAAAGCCTTCCTGTCGGCCTTCCTCAAGGGGCTGAAGGAGACAGTGCGGCGCCCGGGCGACGCAGTCGAGAGCATCGTCAAACGCGACGATCTCGCCAAGCGGGAGGTCGAGTTCGAACGGCTGCGCATGGCGATCCGCGACAATATCGTGACACCCGAGGTGCGGACCGACGGCTACGGTGGCATCTTGCCGGCGCGTTTCGCCGAGGCGATCGATCAGATCGCGCTCACCCACACGTTCAAGGCGAAGCCCAAGCCCGAGGACATCTTCGACGCCGCGTTCCTGCCACCGCTGAGCGAGCGCAAGGTTCACTGAGGCGAATGGCGGACGCGCGGCTAGGCCACGCCCTCGGCGAGGACCGGCTTCGGGCGCAGCGCGGCCGCGATATCGTCGGCAAGCGCGAGCAGCTCCGGACGGCTTTCGCCCTCGGCCACGAACACGCCGCAGTGAATCTGCGGCAGCCTCGGGAGCGGCGCGTCGGTCCACACCGACAACGACGTCTGATCCGCCAGAATGAGCGGCAGCACCAGGACGCCGAGCCCGGCGACCGCGGCCGCTTCGAGGCTGACGATCCCGCGGGTTGAAAACACCAGCTCGCACTCGCGACCGACCTGGCTGAGCGCCTGCACGGCGGCCCGGTAGCACATGCAGTCCTCGCCGAAGGAAATCAGCGGCACCGGCCCGAGCGGATCGACCCTGGTTGCCTCGCTGCGGACCCAGACCGGATGATCCAGCCACGAGTGGCGCGGCTTGATCGGCGGCGGCGAATTCGTGGTTCCAACCGCCAGATCGAGCTCGCCACTGCTGAGCTCGCGCACCGTGCGCTCAAAGCTCGTGGGAGCCACGTTGAAGCCGATGTTGGGCCAGCGCTTGAGGAAATTCGCCAGCACCGGCGCAATCCGCGCCCCGGCGAAATCGCCCGGGATGCCGATCCGCAACGTATGGGTCCGCGCATTCCCGCTGGAACGCAGGAGTTCGTCGTTGATCGTCAGGATGCGGCGCGCCGCCGTGACCACCTCCTGGCCCTGCGGCGTCAGCGCCACGCCCGGCGCGCTCTTGTCGAGCAGTTCGTAGCCGAGCAGGAACTGCAGGCGCTTGATCTGCGCGCTGACGGCGGGCTGGGTGACGCCGAGGGAATTGGCCGCCTTGGTGAAGCTGCGCATATCGACGACAGCCACCAGGGTTCGCAACAGATCGGTCGGAATGTTCACCATGCCGCCTCTAGCCCTCGAAATCGGGCAAGCTGGCAGGTAACGGTCGAGCGCCTCATTCCCTGCCGCCTCGCCCAAACGGATGAGAACCCTAGTGGTGCCATCGTACACCCAGGTTATTGCCATTGGTCAACTGCGACTTAGGGAGGGGCAGCAACAATCGTTGTCGATTCGGCCCGAAATCGGCAAATAATGCGCGCCAAGCACGGGAAGTATCCGCTTTTTGATGACCTCACGAGGCTCCCGAAGGCTTTCCGGCGGGTGAGCCATGCGGGAAGACGGGGGCCTCGCCGCCACCCTCCGGTGTCGTTGCGGGCGCGGAACGATCGGCTAGACTGACCGTCTGGGGGATAGTGTCTTGCGCGTGCCGAAGCCGGCCTCATGAAATTCATCCGTCTCTATACCCGCGTGCTCGAGATGCTCGGGCGCGAGGCCCGGCTCGGCTGGGTGCTGGCCATCGCCAATGTGGCGATCGCCTCGGCGATGTTCATGGAGCCGATCCTGTTCGGCCGCATCGTCGACCTGCTGGCGGCCTCGCAGGCCCGCGTCGCCGAACTCGATCTCCGGCAATTGCTGATTCTGGTGGGCGCCTGGGTCGGGTTCGCGCTGTTCACCATCGTCAGCGGCACGCTGGTCGCGCTCCACGCCGACCGCCTCGCCCATCGCCAGTACCAGGTGGTGCGCACCCTGTTCTTCGAGCACGTGCTGCAGCTTCCGCTCAGCTATCACACCGGCGCCCACTCCGGGCGGCTGGTCAAGGTGATGATGACCGGCACCAACACGTTGTGGGCGCTATGGCTGTCGTTCTTCCGCGACCACTTCGCGAGCCTGGTTTCGGTGATCGTGCTGCTGCCGCTGACGCTGCTGCTGAACTGGCGCTACGGCGCGGTTCTGATCGCGCTGTGCGCGGTGTTTGCGGCGCTGATCGCGCTGGTGGTGCGCAAGAGCGAGCAGTTGCAGAGCAGCGTCGAGGGCTTCTACAGCGACGTGGCGGAACGCACGACCGACACGCTCGGCAACATCGCGCTGGTGCAGAGCTTCGCGCGCGTCGAAAGCGAAGTCCTCGGCATGAAGAAGATGGGCGAGGACGTGCTCGGCGCCCAGCTTCCGGTGCTGACCTGGTGGGCGATCGCGACCGTGATCACCCGCACCTCGACCACGCTGACGATCCTGACCATCCTGATGTTCGGCGTGCTGTTCTACATCAACGGCGACACCACGGTCGGCGAGATCGTGATGTTCATGAGCTACGCGACGCTGCTGGTCGGCAAGCTCGAGCAGGCGGTCGGCTTCGCCAACCGCATGGTGATGGACGCGCCGCGGCTGCGCGAATTCTTCGAGGTGCTCGACACCGAGCCGAGCGTGCGCGACCGGCCGGACGCGGTCGACCCGGGCCGCGTGCGCGGCCTGGTCGACTTCAACGACGTGTCGTTCTCCTATGACGGCAAGCGGCCGGCGGTCGCCGATCTCAACTTCACGGCGCTGCCGGGCCAGACCGTCGCGCTGGTCGGGCCGACCGGCGCCGGCAAGTCGACGGCGCTCGCGCTCCTGCACCGCGTGTTCGACCCGCAGTCCGGCTCGATCAAGATCGACGGCATGGACATCAAGGCGCTCACGCTCACCGGGCTGCGCCGCAATATCGGCGTGGTGTTCCAGGAGGTGCTGCTGCTCAACCGCTCGATCGCCGAGAACCTTCGGGTCGGCAAGCCTGACGCGACCGATGACGAGTTGCGCGAGGCCTGCAAGCGCGCGCAGGTGCTGGAGGTGATCGAGCAGAACCCGGAAGGGCTTCGCGTTGAACGCCGGCGAGCGCGGACGCCTGTTCTCGGGCGGCGAGCGCCAGCGCTTGTCGATCGCGCGCGCCCTGCTCAAGGATCCGCCGATCCTGATTCTCGACGAGGCGACCAGCGCGCTCGACGCGGTCACGGAAGCGAAAGTCCAGGCGGCACTCGCCGAAGTGATGAAGAACCGCACGACCTTCGTGATCGCCCACCGGCTCGCCACCGTGCGCAACGCCGACCGCATCCTGGTGTTCCAGGGCGGCCGCATCGTCGAGAGCGGGACTTTCGACGAGCTGGTGCGGCTCGACGGGCAATTTGCCGAGCTCGCCCGCACGCAGTTCCTGGCCGAGAAGAAAGTGGCGGCGCCGAGATCGAAGCAATCGAGGCCGCTCGCATCGCCGAGGCGTGACGCGATCTTCGCCGCCTACTTGATCCGCTCCAGGATGCTCACGTAGTTCGCCACCGCCGCACCGCCCATGTTGAAGATGCCGCCGAGGCGGGCGTCCTTCACCTGCATGTCGCCGGCCGTGCCGGTGAGCTGCATCGCGGTGAGCGCGTGCATCGAGACGCCGGTGGCGCCGATCGGGTGGCCCTTCGACTTCAGGCCGCCGGACGGGTTGATCGGCAGCTTGCCCGACATCGCCGGGTAGCCCTCGGCGATCGACGCGCGCGCCCTGCCCCTTCGGCGCCATGCCCATGGCCTCGTAGACCGAGGAGCTCGGCGATGGTGAAGCAGTCGTGCATCTCGACGAACGACAGATCACCGAGCGAGATGCCGGCCTGCGCCAGCGCGCGCTGCCAGGCCAGCGCGCAGCCTTCGAATTTCAGAATGTCGCGCTTCGACATCGGCAGGAAGTCCTGCACGTGCTCGGCGGCGCGGAACGCCACCGCCTTCTTGAGCTGCAGCGCGGTCTCGACATCGGCCAGCACCACCGCGGCGGCGCCGTCCGAGACCAGCGAGCAGTCGGTGCGCTTGAGCGGACCGGCGACGCGCGGATTCTTCTCGCTCTCGGCGCGGCAGAACTCGTAGCCCAGGTCCTTGCGCATCTGCGCATAGGGATTGGCGACGCCGTTCTTGTGGTTCTTGGCGGCGATGCGCGCGAGCGCGTCGGACTGGTCGCCGTATTTCTGGAAGTAGAGCGAGGCGATCTGGCCGAAGATGCCGGCAAAGCCGCCGTCGATGTCGGCCTCTTCGCGCACGTAGGAGGCCTTCAGCAGGTTCTTGCCGATCTCGGCGGGCGGCGTCGTGGTCATCTGCTCGACGCCGACCACCAGCACGATGCGCGCGGCCTTCGCCTCGATCGCCTTGAGCCCCTGATGCACCGCCGCCGAGCCGGTGGCGCAGGCGTTCTCGACCCGGAGTCGCGCGCTTGAAGCGCAGTTCCGGCGAGGCCTGCAGCACCAGCGAGGCGGTGAAATCCTGCGCCGAGAAGCCCGCATTGAAGTGGCCGAGCACGATCTCGTCGACGTCGGCGGGCGCCGATCCCGGCATCCGCCAGCGCCTCGCCCGCGACCCGCACGATCAGGCTCTCGACGGTCTCGCCTTCGAGCCGGCCGAACTTGGTGTGGGCCCATCCGACGATGCAAGCGGTCACGGCGATCCTCCTATTTATTCCCGGTTCCATGGCGATTTGCGGCTATTGTGGTCGAATCGCAACACAATTGGGCAGCGGTCCTAAGTTGCCGAAATTTGGGCGTTTTCTTTCAACATTAACACCTTACTGCCGGGATGGCTGTATCCGGATGGGACTGCGTGCTTTTGCCTTGGGTCCTGCTTCGGCCTAGACCAATCCTTAAGCGCCCGCCCTGCCCGAGGCCCGGCCAAACGAACGGACCGATCCCTTGCCGCATTTGCGCCGATCATACCGTTCGCTGATTTGGGCAGCCGCCGTGCTGACCGCAACAGCCGTGACGGCGACGCGCGTGGACGCCGAGGCGCTGCTGGTGATCGAGGCCGAAACCGGCAAGGTGCTGCACGCCGAGAATGCCGGCCAGCAGTGGTACCCGGCCTCGATTACAAAGATCATGACGACCTATTCGGTGCTGCGCGCCGTCAAGGAAGGACGGCTGACGCTCGAGAAGGCCGTGAAGGTTTCGGCCGCGGCCGCCGCGCAGCAGCCGGTGAAGATGGGCTTCCCGGTCGGCACGCTGGTCACCGTCGACAACGCCCTCAAGATGATGATGGTGCGCTCGTCGAACGACATGGCGGTGGTGCTGGCGGAAGCGGTGTCCGGTTCGATCGAAGGCTTCGCCGACGAGATGAACCGCAACGCGCGGCGCCTCGGCATGACGCAGTCGAGCTTCGTCAATCCGAACGGGCTGCCGGCCGACGACCAGATCACGTCGGCGCGCGACATGGCGATCCTGGCGCGCGCTTTGATCAAGCGAATTCCCCGAGCACGACTACTACTGGCACATCCCGGCGATCAAGATGGGCAAGACGGTCATGCGAAACTACAACTCGCTGATCGGCCGCTATCCCGGCGCGGACGGCATGAAGACCGGCTTCATCTGCGCATCGGGCTTCAATCTCGTCGCCACCGCGACCCGCAACGACAAGCGGCTGATCGCGGTGGTGCTCGGCGCGTCGTCATCGCAGGGACGCGCGCTCAAGGCCGCGCAGCTCCTGGAGCGCGGCTTCAACAGCAACAACGGGCTCGGCTGGCTGGTCCCGTCGCTGGGCACGGTCGACAACATCGCAACCGGTCAGCGCGCCGCCGCCCAACCTGCGCGAGGACATGTGCGGCGCCCACCGCAAGCGCCAGGCGACCGAGGACGAAGACGAAGCGCTGGGCGCGAATGTCCCTTCGGATTCGCCTTATGCCGTATTCCTCTCCAACCTGCGCGCGCCCAAGACCAAGGGCGCAGGGCTGCTGCAAGAGGGCAGCGCCGGCGAGCCGGTCGTGGTTTACATCGGTCCTTGGCGCAAGCCGGGCGAACCGATCCCGATGACCGAACCGCCATCGGCAAAGCCCAAAGTCGCCGCCAAGCCGAAGGCCGGCGGCAAGGCCGCCACCGGCAACGCGGCGGCGGCGGATTCGGATACCGCCGCCAAACCCAAGCCGAAGGCGAAGACCACCACCACCGCGAAGCCGGCGCCGAAGCAGCCTCAGACCAACAACGACGCCGCCAAGCAGACGACGACCCAGACGCAATGACCGCCGACGACGCGACGCGTCCGGCGCCGCGCGCGCTGGGTCCCGCCGAGCCGATCCCGCTCACCGTGCTGACCGGCTTTCTCGGCGCCGGCAAGACCTCGCTCCTCAACCGCCTGATCGCCGACCCGGCGCTCGCCGAGACCGCCGTCATCATCAACGAGTTCGGCGAGATCGGGCTCGATCACCTGCTGGTCCGGGAAATCCGCGACGGCGTGGTGCTGCTGCAGAGCGGCTGCCTGTGCTGCACCTTGCGCGGCGACCTGGTCGATGCGCTCGAGCAGTTGCTGCGCGACCTCGACAACGGCCGCGCCACGTTCCGCCGCGTCATCCTGGAGACGACCGGGCTCGCCGATCCCGCGCCGGTGCTGCAGACCGCGATGGCGCACCCGTATCTGGTGATGCGCTACCGGCTCGACGGCGTCATCACCGTGGTCGACGCGGTCAACGGCGCGGCGACGCTCGACGCGCACGAAGAAGCCGTGAAGCAGGCCGCGGTCGCCGACCGCATCGTGCTGACCAAGACCGACCTCCTGGACACGCCGGAGCGGCGCAGCGCCAAGGAAGCGCTGGTCGAGCGGCTGCACGCGCTCAATCCGGCCGCTGCGATCCTCGATGCCGCGTCAGGCGAAGCGACCGCCGGCACGGCTCCTCAACTGCGGGCTCTACGATCCGGACCGAAAGATCCCCGACGTGAAGCGCTGGCTCGCGGCCGAAGCCTACGAGGCGCATGGCGGGCACGGTCATCACCACCACCACGACGTCAACCGCCACGACGAGCGCATCCGCGCGTTCACGCTCGTCACCGACGAGGCGATATCGGCCTCGGCCTTCGACATGTTCATCGACCTGCTGCGCTCGCTGCACGGGCCGAACCTGTTGCGCCTCAAGGGCATCGTGAAGCTCGCCGAGACGCCGGACAGCCCGCTGGTGATCCACGGCGTGCAGCACGTCTTCCATCCGCCGGTGCGGCTGCCGTCCTGGCCGGACCCCGACCGGCGCACCCGCATCGTGCTGATCACCCGCGACCTGGAAGAACGCAGCGTGCGCGCACTGTTCGACGCCTTCCTCGGCGTGCCGGCGCCCGACCAGCCGGACCGGGCGGCGCTCATCGACAACCCGCTGGTTCCCTTCGGCGGCCTCGACCGCTGAGCCGGGCCGTCACGGCAGGGCCGTGGCCGCAGACCGGGCTTCCGCGACGACGTCATGGTCGTAGAGCTGCTTCCGGAACGCGGCGTGGGCGGCAATCTCGGCGTCCCGTATCCCAAGGTCGGCATACGAAGAAGCCGAATCATAGCGCAGGCCATTCCGGCGTGCGCTCAGTTGAACCTGCGCCGCCCGCTCGCGCCGCAGGCGTTCGTAAACCAGCAGCGCCGCCGGAATGTTCTCGCGGCTCGCGAGCGCCAGGATCGTCGCGAGCGCCATGCCGTCCTCGATCGACTGGTTGGCGCCCTGCCCCAGATGCGGAAGCATCGCGTGCGCGGCGTCGCCGAGCAGGGTCAGTCTTCCGCGCGTCCAAACTGGCAGCGGATCGCGATCGTACAGCGCGGACCGGAACGTCGTTTTCACCTGCTCCAACAGGTCGCCGATCAGCGGGTCCCAGCCGGCAAATTCACGGCGAAGCGCATCGGGATCGCCGGGCGCCGACCACGATTCCTTCATCTCGGCATCTGCGGGCACGAACCCGACGTAGTTGATGAGCTTTCCGGCGCGCAGCGGATAGGTGAGAAAGTGCTTGGCCTCGCCGAGCCACATCAGCCAGCACTCCGCCGGCCAGTTCGGGACAAGTTCGCTCGCAACCACGCCCCGATAGGCGACCGTCCCGGAGAACACCGGTTGCGACGGCGAAACGACGTACGGCCGAAGCACGGAATGAATGCCGTCCGCCGCGATCACGACATCGGCTTCGACGGTGGCGCCATTCGCGAACGACACCCGCGCCACGTCGCCACGCCGCTCGAAGCCGGTACACCGGTGATCGGTGTGAATGACCTCGGCCGGCAGTGCGTCCGCCAGGATCTCGATGAGATCGGCGCGGTGCATCCCGAAGGTCGCGTTCCAACCCGACGAATCCGTGACCTGGACCGGGGAGATGACGGTCCCGTCGTGCCGGAAATACCGGGACGCAGGCCGACCCGGGCGCCCCACTTCTCCACCCCCGGCCCGAGGCCGGCACGCTGCAGGTGGCGCACGCTGTTCGGGGTGAGGTATACGCCCGCCCCGACCTCGCCCAGGGCGGGCGCCTGCTCGTAGACCGAGACCCGCAGGCCCTGCGCGATCAATGCGTTCGCCGCGAACAGTCCGCCGATTCCGCCGCCCACTATCGCAATTTCAAGCCTCGATCCCGTCGTCATGTCTCTGCCCTGCGCTTCACCTGCCGGTTGCTCACAATAGGGACCAGCGCCCGCGCAAAATTGATTTGCCGCAAACCCCGGATTGCGCCGCGGGATTGATCCTGATCAATGCGCGGGTCTTTGCCACCCCTTGCCACATCCGGCCGCCTGCCCGATGATTCGGCACATGCGGGCGATGAGTCGCGTCGATGGCCCCGCCGGGACCTGAGCATGGGACTGATCGAGCGGCTGACCGCGGACGCGGTTTGTCTGAAGGGGGCGCTGCGCACCCTCAAGATGACCACGCCGATCGCCAGGCACCCGACCCGCGTTTTCCCGCAATTGATCGCCGAGCTCGCCGACAAGTACGGCGACGCGCCGGCGCTGCTGTCCGAGCGCGAGCGCTTCAGCTATCGCGAACTCGCCGAGCGCGCCAACCGCTACGCGCGCTGGGCGCTCGCGCAGGGCGTCGCCAAGGGCGACACCGTCTGCCTGCTGATGCCGAACCGGCCGGAATTCCTGGCGCTCTGGCTCGGCGTGACGCGCGTCGGCGGCGTGGTGGCGCTGCTCAACACCAACCTGACCGGCGCGGCGCTCGGCTATTGCGTCAACGCGGTCAAGCCGAAGCATGTCGTGGTCGCGGCGGAGCTGTTCGCCGCCATGGAAACGGCCCGGCCGCACATTACCGGCCACGCCCAATTCTGGCTGCACGGCGAGGCCGCCGCCAACTTCCCGCGCATCGATCGCGCGATCGAGACCATTCCGGGCGACGAGCTGGCGCCGTCCGAGCGCCGCCCGCTCACGATCGAGGACCGCGCGCTCTACATCTACACCTCGGGCACGACCGGCCTGCCCAAGGCCGCCAACATGAACCACTACCGGGTGATGCTTGCCACGCACGCGTTTGCCGGCGTCATGGATACGCGAGCCGGCGACCGCATGTACGACTGCCTGCCGATGTATCACACCGCCGGCGGCCTGCTCGCGACCGGCGCGCTGCTCGTCAAGGGCGGCTCGGTGGTGCTGCGGGAGAAATTCTCCGCGCGCGAGTTCTGGGACGACATCGTGCGCTGGGACTGCACGATCTTCCAGTATATCGGCGAGCTCTGCCGCTACCTGATCAACTCGCCGCCGCATCCGAAGGAGCGCGCGCACCACCTGCGGCTCGCCTGCGGCAACGGGCTGCGCCCGGAGGTCTGGCCGGTGTTCAAGGAACGGTTCAACATCCCGCAGATCATCGAGTTCTACGCGGCGACCGAAGGCAACGTCACGCTGTTCAATTTCGAAGGCAAGGAGGGTGCGGTCGGCCGCATTCCCTGGTTCGTCGCGCACCGCTTCCCGACCAAGATCGTGCGCTTCGACGTCGAGCGCCAGCAGCCGGTGCGCAACGCCGAAGGCTTCTGCATCGAATGCGCGCCCAACGAGGGCGGCGAGGTGATCGGCAGGATCCTGAAGGACGCCTCCAAGCCCGGCGCGCGCTTCGAGGGCTATGCGACGCAAGCGGAAACCGACAAGAAGATCCTGCACGACGTGTTCGAGCAGGGCGACGTCTGGTTCCGCACCGGCGACCTGATGCGCAAGGACGAGAACGGCTACTTCTTCTTCATCGACCGGATCGGCGACACCTTCCGCTGGAAGGGCGAGAACGTCTCGACCACCGAGGTCGAGGAGGCGCTGGGCGGATTCGACGGCGTGCTGGAAGCGAACATCTACGGCGTCGAAATTTCCGGGCGCGACGGGCGCGCCGGCATGGCCGCCGTGGTCGCCAAGGACAATCTCGATCTCCCGGCGCTGCACGACTATCTCGCGAACCGCCTGCCCGACTATGCGCGGCCGGTGTTCCTGCGCATCCGCGGCGAGATCGACGTGACCACGACCTTCAAGCAGAAGAAGATCGACCTGGTGAAGCAGGGCTTCGACCCGCGCAGCGTCGCCGATCCGATCTTCTTCTCCGATCCGCAGCGCAAGGCGTTCGTGCGCGTCGACCCGGCGCTGTACGACCAGATCAATTCGGGGCAAATCCGTCTATAGCGAGCAACATCGATGAACGGCGAGCCCACCGGGCCGGCCGAGGTGCTCGCCTTCTGGCGCGCCGCCGGCCCGCAAAAATGGTTCAAGAAGGATACGGCCTTCGACGCCGACATCCGGTCGCGGTTCCTCGCGACCTATGAGGCCGCGGTCGCCGGCCGCCTCGCCGATTGGGAGGCGTCGCCCGAGGGCGCGCTCGCGCTGATCCTCGTGCTCGACCAGTTTCCGCGCAACATGTTCCGCGGCGATGCCCGCACCTATGCGGCCGACCCGCTCGCACGCGCGGTCGCCGGCCGCATGATCGCGCGCGGGTTCGACCGGCAGATTCCGGCGGCCGACCGCCGGTTCTGCTACCTGCCGTTCATGCACTCCGAAGCGCTGGGCGACCAGGAACGCTGCGTCGAGCTTGCGCGGGTCTATGGCGACGCCGAGTTTCTCCGGTATGCCGAACAGCACGCCGACATCGTCCGCCGCTTCGGGCGCTTCCCGCATCGCAACGCCATGCTCGGCCGGACGACCTCACCCGAGGAGCAGGCGTTCCTGGATGCGGGCGGCTTTGCGGGCTGAGCGCATCGCCGCGGGACTAGCCGCCTTCGGCTTCGCGGGGCGAGGAGAACAGCCTGCTTACGCGCCTTCGACCGAGAGATCGGCGCCATCGGCGCGCGCGATCCTGACGCGGCTGCCGGCCGGACAATCGGGCCCGCTCACCCGCCACACCGTGTCGTCGATGCGGATGCTGCCGACGCCGCCGACGATCGGCTTGTCGAGCGTGAACACGCGACCGACATAGCCCTCGGCGCGGCGGTTGAGGAACGGGCTCTCGTTCGGCTTCTCGACCTTGCGGGCGAAGCGCCGCCAGGCCGGCAGCGCCGCGATCGCGAAGATCGCGAACGCGATGATCTGGGACTGCCACGACCAGTCGACGGCGGTGGAGATGATGCCGACCAGGATCGCCGACAGCCCGAGCCACAGCATGAAGCTGCCGGGCGCCAGCACCTCGGCGAGCAGCAGCAGCGCCGCCAGGATGAACCAGTTCCACGATCCGAGCGAAACAATCCACGTCCACATGGCGCGATCTCCTTACGACGGACCCGCCGCCGGAACGGTCGGCCGGCGGGCCGGCGGCGTTGCCGGCGCGCCGCCCTTGCCTTCGCCGCCGAACGTCGCCTTGACGATCTCGCCGATGCCGGCGAGCGAGCCGAGCACGCTGGTCGCCTCGATCGGCAGGATCAGCACCTTCTGGTTCGGCGACTTCGGCGAGCTGGCCGAACGCCTTGAGATACTTGTCGGCGATGAAGTAGTTGAGCGCCGCGATGTCGCCGCGGCCGATCGCCTCGCTGACCACCTCGGTGGCTTTCGCTTCCGCCTGCGCCGAGCGCTCGCGCGCCTCGGCGTCGCGGAAGGCGGCCTCGCGGCGGCCTTCGGCTTCGAGGATCTGCGACTGCTTCTGGCCCTCGGCCTTCAGGATGGCCGACTGGCGCTGACCTTCGGCCTCGAGAATGACGGCGCGCTTCTCGCGCTCGGCCTTCATCTGGCGGCCCATCGCCTGCACCAGGTCGGCCGGCGGCACGATGTCCTTGATCTCGATGCGGTTGACCTTGACGCCCCACGGCGACACCGCCGCATCGACCACGCGCAGCAGGCGCTCGTTGATCTCGTCGCGGTGCGAGAGCATCTGGTCGAGGTCCATGCCGCCCATGACCGAGCGGATGTTGGTCATGGTGAGCTTGACGATCGCCTGGTCGAGCTGGGCGACCTCGTAGCTCGCCTTGGCGGCGTCGAACACCTGAAAGAACGCGAGGCCGTCGACCGTGACGGTGGCGTTGTCCTTGGAGATGACGTCCTGCTGCGGGATGTCGACCACCTGCTCCATCACGTTCATCTTGCGGCCGATGCGGTCGAAGAACGGCACGATGAAATTGAGGCCGGGATGCAGGGTCTTGGTGTATTTTCCGAACCGCTCGACGGTCCAGTTATAGCCCTGCGAGACGGTCTTGACGGTGCTGAACAGCACCAGGACCGCAAGCGCGAGGAAGACGATCGCGAAGACGTCGAAGCCGAAGAACATGGGAATGCCCTCTGCTGTGCCGCCGAAGATGTGGCGAGCGCGGAAGTTTGCCGCAAGTGGCGTTAAGCTTTCGGATGCTGCACCGCACAGGCGGACTTGAATTCAGACCGCCCGCTCATTACCGCGATTGGTTTCAAATCCAACCTTTCAGCTCGCGCAACACCATCTCTCGTATCACCCGCATGCCGGGCGCGCTGTCGTTGAGGCAGGGAATGGCGGCGAAATTCTCGCCGCCGTTGCGCTTGAAGATGTGCGCGTTCTCGACCGCGATCTCCTCCAGCGTCTCGAGACAATCGGCCGAGAAGCCCGGCGTGATGACGACGAGGTTCTTGACGCCCTTCTTGGCGAGCGCCTTGACGGTCTTGTCGGTGCGGGCTCGAGCCACTCGGCACGGCCGAAGCGCGACTGGAACGTCAGCATCAGCTTGTCGTCGCCGTAGCCGAAGCTGCTCGCGCAGCAGCCGCATCGTCTCGACGCAATGGCTGTAATAGGGATCGCCCTTGTCGACGTAGTCCTGCGGCATGCCGTGGAACGACGCCAGGATCACGTCGGGCTTGAACGGCAGCCGCGCGATCTCGACCCGCGTCGACGACGCGAGCGCCTCGATATAGACCGGGTCGTTGTAATAGGGCGCGCGCGATCCGCAGCGCCGGCTGACGGCGCATGCGCGCCAGCACGCGGAATACCTCGTCGCCGACGGTCGCGGTGGTGGCGGCGCAGTATTGCGGATAGAGCGGCACCACCAGGATGCGCTCGCAGCCTTGCGCGGTCATGCGCTTCGAGCCGCGATGCGATCGACGGATTGCCATACCGCATCGCCCAGTCGACCACGATGTGCGCCCCCAAGCGGGCCGAGCGTGGCGGCGAGCTTCTCGGTCTGCGCGCGGGTGATGGTCTTGAGCGGCGACTCGTTCTTGTTCGCTGTTCCAGATCTTGCGGTAGTCGCGCGCCTTGCGGCGCGGGCGCACGCGCAGGATGATGCCGTTGAGGATGAACTTCCACAGCGGGCCCTGGTCCTCGATCACCCGCCGATCGGTCAGAAACTCCTTCAGATAGCGGCGCACCGACGGCGGCATCGGCCGCGTCCGGCGTGCCGAGATTGACCAGCAGCACGCCGATCTTGCCGGCGGGCGCGGCCTTGGGCGCGGGATAGCCGGCGCTGCTTCGGCGGCGGCGCCGGAGCAGCTACGGGCGCGCCGCCGTTCGGCCGGCACGGCGGTCTCGGTGGGTATGGCGACGCTTCGTTCATCCCGGCTGACACCCTCACGGGCCGCCCGCGCCATGGCGGCCGATAATGCCTGCATGCTAAGCACGCGCTCGCCACCTTAGCGAACAGGCCCCCATGTCCGCAATTCGCCATCTCCTGGCCGCCATAGCCGGCCTGACCGCAGTTCTGCTCGCCAGCCCGGCCCTCGCCGAGGCAACGCGCGTGACCTTCGTGCTGGTCAACGACATCTACCTGATGGCGCGACCAGGCGGTGCCGGACGGCCAGCGGCGCGGCGGCTTCGCGCGGCTCGCGGCCGTCGTCAAGGCCGAGCGCGCCAAGGGCGGGCACGTCATCTTCGCCCACGGCGGCGACACGCTCTCGCCCTCGCTGATGTCGGGCATCGACCGCGGCGCGCATATCATCGACGCTGACCAACATGATCCCGCCGGACATCTTCGCGCCCGGCAATCACGAGTTCGATTTCGGCAAGGCGATGTTCCTCGAACGCATGGCGGAAGCAAAATTTCCGCTGTTCGCCGCCAATCTGCGCGGACCCGACGGGCAGCCGCTGCCGAAGTTCAAGGATCGGGCGATCGTCACGCTCGACGGCGTGCGGATCGGGCTGACCGGCGCGACCTACGAGGACACCGCACGCGCATCTCGACCCAGGCGATCTGAAATTCCTGCCGACCGTCGACACGATCAAGGAGCAGGCGGAGACGCTGCGCCGGGACGGCGCCGATTTCGTGGTCGGCGTGGCGCATGCCAATCGCAGCGAGGACTATCGCATCGTCGCGACCCGCACCGTCGATCTCATGCTGACCGGGCACACCCACGACCTGTTCATCAACTACGACGGCCGCACCGCGATGGTCGAGTCGAGCTACGACGCGCATTACGTGACGGCGATCGATGTCGCGATCGAGGTGAAGCAGCAGGACGGCCGCCGCGATCACCACCTGGTGGCCGCGAGTTCCGCGTGATCGACACCGCGACGGTCACGCCCGACCCGGACGTCGCCGCCGTGGTCGCGCGCTACCAGCAGGAGGAGGGCCGCGCGAGCTCGACGTTGCGCTCGGCATCACCGCGGTCGAGCTCGACAGCCGCGACCGCGACCGTGCGCACGCGCGAGGCGGCGATCGGCAACCTGATCGCCGACGCCATGCGCGCCGAGACCCACGCCGAGATCGCGGTGATGAACGGCGGCGGCATCCGCGGCGGCAAGCTCTACGCGCCCGGCACGACCATCACACGGCGCGACATCCTGGCGGAGCTGCCGTTCAACAATCGGCTGGTGACGATCGAGCTCAGCGGCGCCGAGCTGCGCCGCGCCATCGAGAACGGGCTGTCGCAACTGCCGAACTCGCGGCGGCCGCTTTCCGCAGGTGTCGGGCATCACCGTCGAAGCCGATACGAGCCGGCCGGCCGGCAGCCGCGTGCTGTCGATCAAGGTCGGCGACGCACCGCTCGACGACGCGAAGACCTACCGGGTCGCGACCAACGACTTCATGGCGCGCGGCGGCGACGGCTACACGCATGTTTCGCCGACGCCAAGCGCATCGCTGCCCGACGAGCGACTCGCCGCTGCTCGCCAGCGAGGTCATGGACTACATCCGCAGCTCGGCACGGTGCGCACCAGCGTCGCCGGCCGGCTCGTGTTGAAGTAGCGCGCGAAGCGCTACCCGATCGGCCGCTCGTCGGCGATCACCTTGCCGTCGTTCGGCAGGCTGCCGGGCGGCGACGAGTTCCACCGCGCCGCGCAGCTTCGTCACCGATTGCAGCGTGGCCGACGACCGCCTCGCCTAAGCCCGCGGCGGGCGCGGCGCATTCGGCCATCAGCGTCATCGCGTCCTGCTCGCCGTCGCGCGAAACCGCGAGCCGCAGCCGGCCGAGCTCGGGATGCCGCCTGGCGATCTCGGCCACCTGCGCGGGATGCACGAACATGCCCTTGACTTTGGTGGTCTGGTCGGCGCGGCCCATCCAGCCGTCGATCCGCATGTTGGTGCGCCCGCACGGCGAGCGCCCGCCAGCACCGCCGACAGGTCGCCGGTCGCCAGCCGGATCATCGGATAGTCGGGATTGAACGAGGTGACCACGACCTCGCCGACCTCGCCGTCGGCCACCGGATCGCCGGTGCCGGGCCGCACGATCTCGACGAGCAGCGTCTCGTTCACGATCATGCCTCGCAGCGCCTCGCTCTCGTAGGCGATGACGCCGACGTCGGCGGTGGCGTAGCACTGCTGCACCGCGACGCCGCGCGCCGCCAGTTCCTGCCGCAGCGAGCCGGCAGCGCCGCGCCCGAGACGAAGCCGCGCTTGATCGACGAAGCGTCCTTGCCGGCCTTGGCGGCGGCATCGAGCAGGATCTTCAGGAAATCCGGCGTGCCCACGTAGCCCGCGGGCTTGAGATGCGCGATCGCCTCGAGCTGCTGCTCGGTGTTGCCGATGCCGGCCGGAATGACCGCGCAGCCGAGCGCATGCGCGCCCGACTCCATGATGAAGCCGCCGGGCGTGAGATGATAGGAGAAGCTGTTGTGCACGATCTCGCCGGGGCGGAAGCCGGCGGCGAACAGCGCGCGCGCCGCGCCCCACCAGTCCTTGCCGCCGCCCTCGGGCTCGAAGATCGGGCCGGGCGACATCAGCAGGCGCTTCGCCTTGCCGGGCGCCGTGACGTTGAAGCCGCCGAACGGCGGACGCTCCTTCTGGCGCGCGGCGAGGTCGGACTTGCGCAGCACCGGCAGCTTGGCGAGCGCCGCGCGCGAGGTCACGGCCTTGGCATCGACGCCGGCAAGCTGCGCGGCCCAGCCGGGCGCGCTCATCGCAAGCGCGATCAATGCCGGGAGGCGCGCAAAGGCATCGCGCTCGCGCTGGTCGCGGGTCGCGGGTTTCGAGATCGTCGTAGAATTCGGACGGCATGGCACTTACGCCAGCCACCGCTTGCGCCGCCGGTAGTGCTTGCCATCGCGGAACGACTTGCGCCGGCCGTCGGCGACGCCGAGGTAGAATTCCTTGACGTCCTCGTTCTCGGACAGCGCCTTGGCCTCGCCGTCGAGGACCACGCGGCCGTTCTCCAGCACGTAGCCGTAGCGCGCGTATTTCAGCGCCAGGTTGGTGTTCTGCTCGGCGAGCAGGAACGACACCTTCTCCTTGGCGTTGAGATTGCCGACGATCTCGAAAATCTCCTCGACCAGTTGCGGCGCGAGCCCCATCGACGGCTCGTCGAGCAGGATCATCTTCGGCCGCGACATCAGCGCGCGCCCGATCGCGCACATCTGCTGCTCGCCGCCGGAGATATAGCCGGCGATCGAGGTGCGCCGCTCCTTCAGCCGCGGGAAATACGAATAGACCAGATCGAGGTCGGCGCGGATCGCGGCGTTGCCGTCGCGGCGCGTGAACGCGCCGGTGAGCAGGTTTTCCTCGACCGAGAGATGGGCGAAGCAGTGCCGGCCCTCCATCACCTGGATGCAGCCGCGCCGCACCAGTTCGTTCGGCGACCGCGCATGCACCTCTTCGCCGTCGAAGATGATCGAGCCCTTGGTCACCTCGCCGCGCTCGGCGGACAGCAGATTGGAGATCGCCTTGAGCGTGGTCGACTTGCCGGCGCCGTTGGCGCCCAGCAGCGCGACGATCGCGCCCTGCGGCACCGACAGCGACACGCCCTTGAGCACGAGAATGACGTGGTTGTAGACGACTTCGATATTGTTGACGGCGAGAATGGGTACGGCCGCCGTCACGCTGGCGGGAGGCGGCGCTGCCGCCTCCCGGATGTTGCGATCGGGACCGGCCGGGACCGACATCAGTTGGTCAGGCAGCCGGGCGTGATCTTCTTCTCGGCCGCATACTTGGCGGCGGCGTCCTTCACCATCGGCAGGATCACGCTGTCGTCGGACGTGTACCAGTCCGAGGTGATCTTCCAGTTCTTGCCGTCCCAGGTCTGGATGCGGCCGGTGCGCGCGCCCTCGTGGTCGGCGCACGAGACCTTGATCGGCTTGAGCACGCCTTCGAAGCCGAGCTCCTTGAGCCGTTCGGCGGTGAGGTCGAGATTCTCCAGGCCCCAGCGGACCTGTTCGCCGGTCAGCGGCTTCTTGCCGAACTTTTCCTGCGCCGTGCGGATCGCCTCGATGCCGAGCATGCCGTCGATCAGGCCGCGGACGTAGAGGATCTCGCCGGACTCCTCCCACTTGGCGTTGGCCTGGCCCTTGTCGAACAGGTACTTCTTGAGATCCTCGTGCAGCTTGAACTGGCCCGAGGTGTGCTGCAGCGTCACCGAGTGATAGCCCTTGGCGCCATCCTCGGCCGGCCGCACGTCAGGCTCGGCGCCCGACCACCACACGCCGTACATCTTGTCGCGCGGATAGCCGACCGCGACCGCTTCCTTGATCGCGGTCGAGTTCATCACGCCCCAGCCCCACAGCATCACGTAGTCGGGGCGGTTCTGGCGGATCTGCAGCCAGGTCGCCTTCTGCTCGACGCCCGGATGGGTGACCGGGAGCAGCATCGGCTCGAAGCCGTGCATCTGCGCGCGCTTCTGCAGGAGCGCGATCGGCTCCTTGCCGTAGGGCGAGTCGTGATAGACCAGCGCGATCTTCTTGCCCTTGAGCTTGTCGAAGCCGCCTTCGCGCTTGGCGATGTGCTGGACGATGATGTCGGCGGCCGTCCAATAGGTGCCGAGCAGCGGGAAGTTCCACTGGAACACCGAACCGTCGCGCGACTCCGAGCGGCCGTAGCCCATCGAGATGATCGGGATCTTGTCGGTCTGGGTCTTCTCGGTCAGCGCGAAGGTGATGCCGGTCGAGAGCGGGATGACGTAGGCGGCGCCGGTCGGGCCCTTGCCCTTCAGGCGCTCGTAGCACTCGACGCCGCGGTCGGTGGCGTAGCCGGTGTCGCATTCCTCGTAGACGATCTTGACGCCGTTGATGCCGCCGTCGCGCTCGTTGACCAGCCGGTAGTAGTCGGCCACGCCGTTCGCGAACGGGATGCCGTTCGGCGCGTAGGCGCCGGTGCGGTAGACGAGATGCGGGATGAACTGCTCGTTCTGCGCCAGCGCGGGCGGCGCAAACGCCATCCCGGCGAAAACAATCGCGAGCGACGCGCCGACAAGTTTTCCGTTCATTGAGTTCCTCCGTTGATGTGTCCGGCGTCCTGCTTCGGGGCGGCCGGTTATTGCGGGTACCCCCGCTTCTGCTCCAATTGTGCCCGCGAAACGCGCTCGCCTCAATACGGGAATGGCCAAAGCCTCAGCTTTTCCTTGGCGATCGCCCATAGCCGCGCCAGGCCATGCGGTTCGACGATCAGGAAGAACACGATTAGGACCCCGAACAGCATGAACTCAATGTGCGAAATCATCGCAGTCGATATCGGGATACCGAGCCAGGACGGCAGCTGGTTGAGAACGATCGGCAACAGCACGATGAAGGCCGCGCCCAGGAACGAGCCGAGAATGGTGCCGAGCCCGCCGATGATGACCATGAACAGGACCTGGAACGACCGGTTGACGTCGAAGGCCAGCGGCTCCCAGGAGCCGAGCCGCAGGAAGCCCCACAGCGCGCCCGATATCCCGATGTAGAACGACGACACCGCAAACGCGGAGAGCTTGGCGTGCAGCGGCCGGATGCCGATGATCTCGGCGGCGATGTCCATGTCGCGCATCGCCATCCACATGCGCCCGATCCGGCCGCGCACCAGGTTCTTGGCGGCGAGCGCCAGCACGACCACGAGCGCCAGCACGAAGATGTAGGTCCGGACCGGCGTGTCGATCGTGTAGCCGAACAGGTCGATCTTGCCGACCGCAACCGAGCCCGACGGCGTGTAGTTGGTGAACCATTTGACGCGCGCGAACGCCCATTCGAGGAAGAACTGCGCGGCGAGCGTCGCGATCGCGAGATAGAAGCCCTTGATGCGCAGCGACGGCAGCCCGAACAGCAGGCCGACCAGCATCGCCATCACGCCGGCGAACAGAAAGACGAGGATGATGTTGGTCTCCGGCAGACGCAGCGCCAGATTGTAGGCCGCGTAGGCGCCAACGGCCATGAAGCCGCCGGTGCCGAGCGACACCTGGCCGCAATAGCCGGTCAGGATGTTGAGCCCGATCGCGGCGATCGACAGGATCAGCACCGGGATCAGCACCTCGGTGTAGAGGTAGTTGCCGGCGAACAAGCGGCACGCCGAGAAATCCGAAGGCGACGAGCAGAATGACGAACCAGCGGTCCTGCGCGATCGGGAAGATCGCCTGGTCGGCGCCGTAGGAGGTCTTGAACTGGCCGGCTTCGCGATAGAGCACTGGTCACACCCGCTCGATGATGCGTTCGCCGAACAGGCCCTGCGGGCGGAACAGCAGGAACACGAGCGCCAGCACGTAGGCGAACCAGTTCTCGATGCCGCCGCCGGCGAGGTCGAAGGTGCGCACCAGGATCGGCCCGAGCACGACCTCGGCGAGCTTCTCGCCGGCGCCGATGATCAGGCCGCCGACGATCGCGCCCGGGATCGAGGTGAGGCCGCCGAGGATGAGCACCGGCAGCGCCTTGAGCGCCACCAGCGAGATCGAGAACTGCACGCCGAGCTTGGCGCCCCACATCATGCCGGCGACCAGCGCCACGATGCCGGCCACCGCCCAGACCATCAGCCAGATCTGATTGAGCGGGATGCCGACCGATTGCGCGGCCTGATGGTCGTCGGCGACCGCGCGCAGCGCGCGCCCGAGCCGCGTCACCTGGAACAGGATCGCCAGCACCGTGACCATGACGGCGCAGATGACGGCGGCGATCAGCTCGGACGGATCGATCAGCAGGCCGCCCGGAAACACCGATTCAAGAATGAAGATCGGATCCTTCGGCAGCCCGAGATTGATCTTGTAGATGTCGCTGCCCCAGACCGTCTGCCCGAAGCCCTCGAGGAAATACGCGATCCCGAGCGTCGCCATGAACAGGATGATGCCTTCCTGGTTGACCAGATGGCGCAGCACCAGGAACTCGATCGCATAGGCGAGCGCGATCATGACCAGAACGGCGAGCGCGAACGCCACCACCACCGGCATGAACTCGGAGAGCCGCGCGAACGACAGCGCCGCGAACAGCACCATCGCGCCCTGCGCGAAGTTGAACACGCCCGACGCCTTGAAGATCAGCACGAAGCCGAGCGCGACCAGCGAATAGAGCACGCCGGTCAGGAGGCCGCCGATCAGCGTTTCGAGGATGGGACCCCACATAGTGCCCTCAAACTTCTCCGCCCTCATCCTGAGGAGGCGGCAAAGCCGCCGTCTCGAAGGATGGCGGCAAACCCATGCTTCGAGACGCGCCCTTCGGGCGCTCCTCAGCATGAGGCCGAAAGGTTTCGTGCATCATCATCCGCCTCAATGGCTCACGCCGAGATAGGCGTCGATCACCGCCTGGTTGGCCTGCACTTCGGCCGGCGTGCCGTCGGCGATCTTGACGCCGTGGTCGAGCACGATCACGCGATCGGACAGGTCCATCACCACGCCCATGTCGTGCTCGATCAGCGCGATGGTGGTGCCGTAGTGATCGTTGACGTCGAGGATGAAGCGGGACATGTCCTCCTTCTCCTCGAGGTTCATGCCGGCCATCGGCTCGTCGAGCAGCAGGAGATCGGGCTCCATCGCGAGCGCGCGGCCGAGCTCGACGCGCTTCTGCAGGCCGTAGGGCAGCATGCCGACCGGGGTCTTGCGGATCGCCTGGATCTTGAGGAAGTCGATGATCCCCTCGACGTAGTGGCGATGCTCGACCTCCTCGCGCAGCGCCGGCCCGACCCGGATGAGCTGCCAGAAGAAGCCGCGATGCATCTTGAGGGTGCGGCCCGCCATGATGTTGTCGAGCGCGGTCATGCCCTTGAACAGCGCGACGTTCTGGAAGGTGCGCGCGATGCCGCCGCTCGCCGCCTCGTAGGGGCGCATCTTCGCCCGCGTCTTGCCCTTGAAGGTGATGCGGCCCTGCTGCGGATGGTAGAAGCCGTTGATGACGTTGAGCATCGACGTCTTGCCGGCGCCGTTCGGGCCGATGATGGCGCGGATCTCGCCCTTGCGGATGTCGAACGAGATGCCGGTGACGGCTTTGACGCCGCCGAACGCCAGCGACACGCCTTCGACCGAGAGCAGCACGTCGCCGGCGGCGATCTCGGTGCCGGACGGCGCCCTCATGCGGCCTTCCCCAGCGACGCGGAAGCCGGAGTCGTGTCCATGTCGCGGATCTTGACGCGCGCGGCGAGCGTGCCCTTGCGGCCGTCCTCGAACGTGACCTCGGTCGAGATGTCGGCTTCCTTCGAGCCGTCGTAGAGCGCCTCGATCAGCGGTGCGTAGCGCTCGGCGACGAAACCGCGGCGGACCTTCTGCGTGCGCGTGACCTCGCCGTCGTCGGCGTCGAGCTCCTTGTGCAGAATGAGAAAGCGGCGGATCTGCGCGCCCGCCATCGCCTTCTCGGCGGCGAGCGCGCGATTCACCTCGGCGACGTTCTGCGCCAACATGTCGTAGACCAGCGGATGCCCGGCCAGCTCCTGATAGGAGCCATAGACGATGTTGTTGCGCTCGGCCCAGTTGCCGACCGCGGTCAGGTCGATGTTGAGCATGGCGGTGACGAAGTCGCGATCGCTGCCGTACACCACCGCTTCGCGGATGTTCGGAAAGAACTTGAGCTTGTTCTCGATGTATTTCGGCGCGAGCAGCGTGCCGTCGTTGAGACGCCCGACGTCCTTCGCCCGGTCGATGATCTTCAGTTGGCCGGTCTTGTCGTCGAAGAAGCCGGCGTCGCCGGTGCGGACGAATCCGTCCTCGGTCATGACCTCGCGGGTCTTGGCCTCGTCCTTGAAATATTCGACGAACATGCCGGGCGACTTGAACAGCACCTCGCCGTTCTCGGCGATCTTCAGCTTCACGTTCGTCATCACCGCCCCGACGGTGTCGGAGTAGATTTTTCCGTCCGGCTGCGCGGTGAGATAGAGGAAGGCTTCGGTCTGGCCGTAGAGCTGCTTCAGGTTCAGGCCGATCGAGCGATAGAACGAGAACAGGTCGGGCCCGATCGCCTCGCCGGCCGTGTAGGCGATGCGCACGTTCGACAGGCCGAGCACGTTCTTGAGCGGCCCATAGATGAAGAACTCGCCCAGCGCATAAAGCCCGCGGCCGAACAACGGCACGGACTCGCCGTTGAGAATCGTCTCGCCGTAGCGCCGCGCCACGCCGAGAAAATAGTGGAACAGATGGCGCTTGACCGCGCCGGCGTCCTCCATGCGGATCATCACCCGGGTGAGCATCTGCTCGAACACCCGCGGCGGCGCAAAATAGAAGGTCGGGCCGATCTCCTTGAGGTCGGTCGTCACCGTGTCGGCGCTTTCCGGGCAGGCCATGCAGAAGCCCGAGACCAGGCCCTGCGCATAGTTCAGGTAATGGTCGCCGACCCAGGCGAGCGGCAGATAGGCGAGCGCCTCGTCGCGCTCGGTGAGCTTGTCGAAGTGGACCGTGTCGGTGGCGGCGTTGATGCAGCCGCTGGCCGAGAGCACGACGCCCTTCGACTGGCCGGTGGTGCCCGACGTGTACAGAATGATCGAACGGTCGGAGCCCCTGCCCGCCTCGATTTCGCGGTCGAGCCATTGCCCGAGCGCCGCGTCCTGCGCGAGCGCCGCATGGCCGTCCTTGATGACGTCGGCGATCGCATGCAGCCGGGCGTGGTCGTAGTCGCGCAGCCCGCGCGTCTCGTCGTAGACGATCTGCTCGAGCTTCGGCAGGCGCTCCATGACCGACTGGATCTTGTCGACCTGCTCCTGGTCCTCGACCGCGGCGAACCGCACTTCGGCGTGGGCGAGCACATAGGCGAGTTCGTCGGCGACCGCGTCGGCATAGACCGGCACCGGCACGGCGCCGAGCATCTGCGCCGCCGTCAGCGACCAGTAGAGCTTCGGCCGGTTGGAACCGACGATCGCGATGGTGTCGCCGCGCTTGAGGCCGAGCCGGGACAGACCCGCCGCATAGGCGCGCACCTCGCCGAGCACCTGCCCCCAGGTCCAGACTTGCCAGATGCCGAGGTCCTTGTGCCGGTAGGCCGGGCGGCCGCCATAGAGGCGGGCGTTGCGGACAAGCAGCTTGGGGAACGTGTCCGCCGGAGCGGTCGCGTCGGTCGCCACGGCAATCCTCCCAGATGACCGTAATCGAGGCGAATTCCGCCCCCTCGCCGCCGTTGGCCGGCAGTCTGTTGTGACACCATAAGAAATTGGGCGTGGGGGAAGGTCAAGTCAGCAGTTGGTGTAGGGTGGACGGCGTGCCGGGTTGCCTCTGGATCGCGGGCGAGCGCCGCATCCGGCTATTTCGGCGCGCCGGTCCGGGCCATGCCGGCGAGCTTTTCGGCGCCTTGTTGGAGCTTGGCGAGCCGGTCGGGCACCGGCACCAGCGCGCCCTCGTCGTCGAGCGCCACGCCGCCGATCGCCTCGGCGAAATCCGCGATCCAGGACACGACCGGGTCCGGCGCCGCAATCTGCAGCCAGACGACCGGGGTCGTCTTCTCCTGCTTGTTATCGCCCTCATTGACGAAAACCAGATAGCGCCCGTCCGCATCCAGCCTGGCGGAGTGGACCACGCCGTCGGTGAGGCTGTCGTCGCTGAAGTGCATGCGATCCATGAGCGGCAATGCGGTGTCGAGATCCCACAAGCTGTACCAGGCGCGGCCCAGATTCGGTGGAATGAACAGGAAGCTCTCGACCATCGCACTCCTGCCGTCGGGCGACGGGATCGTCAGTTCGGTCGTGACCGGCGTGTTCTTGGGGTCGAACAAGCGGCGCTCGACCAGCGGCAGTCCCAACCGCCGGGAGAAGTCGAGCGTCCAGACCTCGGTGACGAAATCGCTGGTCGTGACCGCGACCCGGTCGCCGCTCTCGCCCAGGCACGTGAGGACGATGTCGGCGGAAAAAGCCGCGGACGTTATTTGCGGCCCGCCGGGAACGCCGACCGCGAGCTGGCGCGTGCCGAGCGTGGTCAATTGGCCCTTTTGCGTCATCAGGCTTTCGGCGTTGGGCGTGCGGGTCGGAGTTTCATCGCCCCACTTTTTGCACGCGTTGCGCTTCTCATTGATCTTCAGATCGGCCGGCAGCGGAAGCCTGGCGGCGGCGCTCAGCGCGAAGCTCCGCCGCTCGCCGTTGCCGTAGGTGACGGCGAGACCGCCGTCGCCATCGCGCGCAATCGACACGGCGGCGTTCGGAAGATGCAGGACGTTGCCGACCGGCTGCCCGGTGAGAACCGAAGACACCCGCAGCGTGCCGTCGGAGCCCGAGCTCATCAGCCATTCGGCCTTGCTGTCGAGGCCGGCGAATACGACCGGTTCGGGGTGCCGGTTCGTCGTCAGCGGCTCGACGCTGTCGTCCTCGACTTGGAATACCATTGCATCGCCCTTCGGCGATGCCGCCAGCAGCAGGACCTCGGCTTTGTCGCCCGGCTTCGGCGGCGCGCGATGCAGGAACTGAATGCGGGAAAAGGCGACGTTCTGATAAGCCGGCTGCAAGCCCGAGGCGACGATGCGCTCTCCCAGTTGCTTGCCGGACTGCAGGTCGTGCACCTCGAGGTAGGCGGTCTCGCGCCAGCCGACGACCTCCAGGGCGAGATAGCGGCCGTCGAACGAGAACGAGCCCTTCGTCTCGTAGACGTAGGTGGCGCCCTTGTAGGCCGGCAGGATCCAGTCGGTCACCGGTTTGCCGTCGACCTGCCAAACGCGGTAGCGGACGTCGACGGCGCTGACGATGTCGCCGACGGTGGTGAAGACCTTGCTGCCGTCGCCGCTCATCGCCATGAACTTGGTGTCGACGACCGCGCCGTCGATGGTGAACTTGCTGAACCGGTTCTTGACGTCCTCAGGGATCGGCGGCGGCTCCGACTGCAGCGACGAGAAATCGGGCGGGCGATCCTGATATTGGGTCGGAAACCAGAAATCCCGCTGCTGCAGCATCGTCCACAACCTGGTCAGCGCGCGCTTGTCCTGGCCCCGCCGCACCGCGCGCGCGAGCGCCGCCATCCCCTCGGCGGCGGTGTCGTCGTTCTGCACCAGCCCGGTGCCGCGCTGGAAATCCGAGGTGGCGAGCACCTTGACCGCGTTCGCCCGGCTCGCTTCGGCCGCCCGCTGCTGGATGAACGCGAACAACGCCAAGGCGATCGCCATGACACCGACCGCGAGCGAGCCGACCACGCCGTAACGCAGCCGCCGCGTCGCCGCGCGCCGGCTTTCGGCGACGAAGCTCTTCTGCACGGCGGTAGGCTCGGGCGCGCCGCGCGGGCGCGATGCGATCCAGCGCTCGGCCTCCTCCAGTTCCTGGCCGCGCAGCGTCAGGTTGGCTGGACGGCGGCGCTCGTCCCAGCGATGGGCAAGCTCGCCCAGCCGCGTGTGGTCCTTGATCCAGTGCAGATCGGTCTGCAATGCGTCCGCCAGCGCGCCGGCCTGCTTGTCGAAATCGTTGGGCGGATCGAAGAACAGGTAGTTGATCTTGGAAATCGCCTCCGGCAGGCGATCGTCGGGCACCGGCTCCAGCACGATCGGCGCCAGCCGCTTGCTGAGCGTGGCGACCTGCTCCACCTCCCAGCTGCAGACCGCGGATTGCACCGAGTGCGGGCTGATGATGAAGACGACCGCATCGGCCTCGCGGATGAACCCGGTCAGTTCGCGCCGCCAATCCTCCAGTTTCGGCAGGTCGCGGGTATCGAGCTTGGGCTCGAGCCCGCGCGCTTCCAGCGCCGCCACGATGCGCTCGGCAAAAACGCGGTCCCGGCGGGAGTAGGAGACAAAGACCTTGACCTTGTGCTCCGCCTTGATCGCCGGCTCAGCCATGGTAGTGCTCCCCGCGCGCTACAATGTCCGTTCGCTGCTATGAAAGCCACGGCCGGCCTCGCCTGAAAGACGGCCATACCGCCCGCCAGTCTACACAAGGGACAATGCAATGAAAGCCATGATCCTGACGGGTCCGAACCGGCCGTTCGAACTGGTCAAGGTGCCCGATCCGGTGGCCGGTCCCGGCGAAGCAGTGGCACGTGTCATCACCTGCGGGTCGGGACTGACCATCCAGCACATCAAGGCCGGGCGCCGCTCGGGCGTGAAATTCCCGCGCATCATCGGGCACGAGATCACCGGCGAGATCGTCGACGTCGGGCCCGGCGTCACCGGGCTCGCCGCCGGCGATGCGGTGACCGCCTACTACTATCTCAACTGCGGGCACTGCCGCTGGTGCTTGTCCAATCTCGAGCCGCTCTGCGCCAATACCGGCGGCAATGTCGGGCACGACTGCGACGGCGGCTACGCCGAGTACATCAAGCTGCCGGCGCACATCTTCATCAAGCTGCCGGAGGCGCTCGACTACAAGGCGCATCCCGCCGAGATCGGCGTGATCACCGACGCATTGGCGACGCCGTTCAAGGTGCTGTCGCGCGCGCGCATCAAGGCGGGCGAGACCGTGGCGGTGTTCGGCGCCGGCGGCGGGCTCGGCATTCATCAGATCATGATGGCGAAATGGGCGCGTGCGCGCGTGATCGCGGTCGACACCGCCTCCGACAAGGCCGACGCCTGCCGCAAGGCCGGCGCCGACGAAGTGGTCAATCCGCGCGACGGCAACGTGGTGGAGGCGCTGCGCGACCTCACCGGCGGCGAAGGCGTCGACGTGGTGGTGGACTACGTGTCGGCGACCTCGACGCTGGAGGCCGGCGCCAAGGCGCTCCGCCGCCGCGGCCGGCTGGTGACGCTCGGCGGCGCCGGCCATTCGTTCACGGCCTCGTCGATGGACATGCTGCAGAAGGAGCTGGAGCTGCTCGGCAGCCGCTACGTGACCCGCGCCGAAATTCTTGCGACGCTCGACATCGTCGCGCGCGGCGAGGTCTGGCCGCTGGTCACCGACATCCGCCCGCTGGAAGAAGCCGAAGCGGTGCACGCGCGGGTCGAGCGCGGCGAGGTGATCGGCCGCGCGGCGCTGCGGATCGCGTAGGAGCGCGGCCGTGCTCAACCGGATCGTATCGTCGGCGATCGCGCTCCTCCTCCTGGCGACGCCGGCCGGCGCGCAAGGCTTTCCCAACAAGCTGATCCGCATCGTGGTGCCGTTCACGCCGGGCGGCTCGAACGACGTGGTGGCGCGCGAGATCGCGGCCGGCCTGCAGGCGCGCTTCAACCAGACGGCCGTGGTCGAGAACAAGCCCGGCGCCGGCGGCACGCTCGCGTATTCCTTTGTCGCGAAGTCGCCGCCGGACGGCCATCTCCTGCTGATTACGCCGGCCTCGTTCACGATGAGCCCGCATCTGTCGCGCAACCCGGTCTACAATCCGGTGACGGATTTCGCGCCGATCAATCTGGTCGTCGACGTTCCCTTCATCATGGTGGTGCCGGCGGCGCTGCCGGCGCGAACGGTGCAGGAGTTCGTCGCGCTCGCAAAGAACTCGCCGAAGCGACTGTCGTTCGGCTCGGTCGGCGTCGGCACGCCGCAGCATCTCGGCGGCGAGCTGTTCAAGCTCAATGCCGGGGTCGATCTGATCCACGTGCCGTTCCGCGGCGCCACCGCCGCCATCCCGGACCTGCTGGCCGGGCGCATCGACATGTTCATCGGCGCCATCAACTCGCTGCTGCCGCTGATCAACGACGGCAAGCTGCGGCCGCTGGCGGCTGCCGGGCTCAAGCGCGCCGCCGCGCTGCCCGATGTGCCGACATTGTCGGAGAGCGCATTTCCGGGATTCGAGGTCGGCTCGGCGGTCGGGCTGGTGGCCGCGGCCGGAACGCCGCCCGACATCGTCGGCACGCTCAACCGCGAGATCGCCGGCATCATCGCCGATCCCGGTTTCCACCAGCGCATGGCGGCGATCGGCGTCGACGTCGTCGGCACCACCCCTGCCGCCTATGCGAAGATCATCGCCGACGACTACGCCAAGTGGGGCAAGGTGGTCGCGGCCGCGGGCATCAAGCCGGAGTGAATCGTCGACCCTCATGCTGAGGAGCCGCACGAAAGTGCGGCGTCTCGAAGCACGTGTGCGATCCACGAGACGGCACGCTTCGCGGCCTACCCGTACGACTTCGCGGGCACGAACGGTGAGATTGTTCGCGTCACTGCACCGGCTGCGCGCGGTCGACGGCCGCGCCGCGAAACACCACCGACGAAATCTTGCGCGTGTTCTTGATGTCGTCGAGCGGGTTGGCATCGAGCACGATGAAGTCGGCGCTCTTGCCCGCCTCCAGCGTGCCGGCGTCGGCGAGCCGCAGGAACTCGGCGCCGTTGCGCGTCGACGCCACCAGCACCTGCATCGGCGTCATCCCGGCGACCACCATGTCCTCCATCTCGTCGTGCGGACCCCAGGACCGGTTGCCGTCGGTTCCCATCGTGATGCGCACGCCCGCCGCGTTCAGCTTGGCGAGATTGCGCGCCTGGATGCCGTAGAAGGCCTGCTCGCGCGGCTTGTCGGTGTTGGCGGCTTCGAGCTTCTCGAACTCGGCGGCCGGCAGGCCGGGCTTGAGCCAGCTCATGTCCACCTTCACGCCGCGCTCCGGCAGGTTCGGCGTCAGGATCAGGTTCGGACGCGCCTTGAACATCGCCACGGTCTCATCGTCGATGTCCTTGTCGCGCACGCCGTGCGCGAACGCATCGAGTCCGGCCCGCATCAGGCCCTTGGCGTCCTCCATGTTGAAGATGTGGGCGCTGACCCGAAGGTTGTGCTTGTGCGCCTCGTCCACGATCGGCGCCATAGAACTCCGGCGGCAGCTTCTTGTACTTGTCGTCGCGGGTATCGACCCAGATTTTTACGATATCCACCTTGCGGGCGGCGAGCTCCTGCACCGCCTTGCGGGCTTCCGCCTCGGTGGTGATCCAGTACGGCGTCGTGATGCGCCCCGGCTCCGGCATCGTGATGCCGCGTCCGGCGCTCAGGAACCGCGCGGCGCCCGGAATGGCTTCGTTGCGCATCGGCAGCAGGTCGTAGTTGTCGAGGCCCATGCTGAGCACCGCGCTGACGCCGAAATACACGCGCATGCTTCAGGTCGCGCGTGAGCCGTTCCCGCGTCGGACTGAGGTGGACATGCGTGTCGATGATCATCGGCATCACGGTCTTGCCGGCGAGACTGACGCGCGTCGCGCCGGCGGGCGCCGGAACGTTGGCCCCGGCCTGCACGATCTTCGCGCCGTCGACGATGAGCGTCGCGTTCTCGATCGGGGCGCGGCCGTCGCCCACGATCAGCCGCGCGCCTTCGTAGGCGGTGACCTGGGCGGATGCCGGGATTGATGATCCGAAGATGACAGAAAGAGCCGCACTTGCCGCAAGTGCGAAGAGATTGGTTTGCCGCATCGTCGCCTCCACGCTTTGAACAGAGCGACGGGACGGTAGCGTGTCTTGGGTAGCGCGGGAAAGGGCCGCAAGGGCGCGGCCGCCATTCCTCACAGGGCTCGCGATCGGCGCCGCCCTACTCCGCCGCCTTGAGCAGCGGCGCGCCGCCCGAGCGGAACTGCTCGAACAGCGCCGCCTCGTCGGCCTTCGCGGTCTTCAGGTGG
Organism: uncultured Alphaproteobacteria bacterium; assembly: GCA_963749815.1. GTDB lineage: Bacteria > Pseudomonadota > Alphaproteobacteria > Rhizobiales > Xanthobacteraceae > VAZQ01. The sequence goes on from CAVVON010000040.1 coordinate 100,687, forward strand.
CGCAGCTTGACCGGCCCGAAGCCGCGGATTTTCTCCGGGATCGCCGCCAGCCCGACCGCCAGATGGTGGTTCTCGGGCGTGAGCTTGCCGAGCACCTCGCCGAGCATCGCCTCGTAGTCGGCGATCAGCGCGCGCTCGGTCTTGCGCTCGGCCGAGTAGCCGAACGGATCGAGCGCCGAGCCGCGCAGGAACTTGAGCTTCGCCAGCACGGAGAACGCCGTCATCATCCACGGGCCGAAGCTGATCTTGTTCGGCTCGCCGGTCGCCGGGTTGGTGCGGGCGAGGAGCGGCGGCGCCAGGTGGAACTCGAAGCGCAGGCCCTCGCTGCCGAACTCGGCCGCGACCTGCTTCTTGAACGCGCCGTCGGTGTAGAGCCGCGCGACCTCGTATTCGTCCTTGTAGGCCATCAGCTTGAACAGATAGCGCGCGACCGCGTCCGCCAGCCCGCACTTGCCGGGCGCGCGTGACGCCTCGGCCTGCTTCGCCTTCTCGACCCAGGCGCTGTAGCGCGCCGCGTAGGCGGCATCCTGGTAGGCGGTGAGGAACGCGACCCGCCGCGCCACCGTCTCGTCGAACGACTGCGACAGCCGGCGCGCATCGCTGCCGGCCTCGGGCTTGGGCTGCACCAGCGCCTCGACCGCGGCCGGATCGTGCGCGGCGCGGCGGCCCCAGTGGAACGCCGCCTTGTTCATCGCCACCGCTTCGCCGTTGAGCTCGATCGCCTGCTCGATCGAGCCGGCGCTCAAGGGAATGGTGCCGAGCTGATAGGCGTAGCCGACCAGGAACAGGTTGGCGGCGACCGTGTTGCCGAACAGCGCATTGGCGATGCGGTTGGCATCGACGAAATGGGTCTTGTCCTTGCCGGCGTCGGCGAGGATCGCGCGCTTGAGCCGCTCGGTCGGCAGCGAGAAGTTGGCGTTGCGGGTGAAATCGCCCGGCAGGAATTCGGCGGTGTTGACCACCATGTCGGTCTTGCCGAGCTGGACCGCGGCCAGCACCTTCTTGTTGCCGGTGACGACCATGTCGCCGCCGAGCACCAGCTCGGCGCCGCCGGCCGCGATGCGGATGGCGTGGATGTCCTCCGGCCGGCGGGCGATGCGCATGTGGCTGAACACCGCGCCGCCCTTCTGCGCCAGTCCCGCCATGTCGATGATGCCGACGCCCTTGCCCTCGAGATGCGCCGCCATGCCGAGAATGCCGCCGACGGTGACGACGCCGGTGCCGCCGACGCCGGTGACGATGATGTCGTAGGTCTGGCCGATCGCCGGCAGCTTCGGTTCGGGCAGCGCGATCACGTCGTGATCCTTGGCGACGCCCTGCCCGCGCTGGAGCTTCGCGCCGTGCACGGTGACGAACGACGGGCAGAAGCCCTTCACGCAGGAATAGTCCTTGTTGCAGCTGGTCTGCTCGATGGTGCGCTTGCGGCCCCACTCGGTCTCCAGCGGCTGCACCGAGACGCAGTTCGACTTCACGCCGCAATCGCCGCAGCCCTCGCACACGAGCTCGTTGATGATGATGCGCTTCTCGGGATCGGGGAACTTGCCGCGCTTGCGGCGGCGGCGCTTCTCGGCCGCGCAGGTCTGGTCGTAGATCAGCACGGTGGTGCCGGGGATTTCGGCAAGCTCGCGCTGCACGCGCGTCGAGATCGTCGCGGTGATGGATGGTGAGGCCCGCCGGCCACTCGATGTCGCTCGGATATTTCCACGGCTCGTCGGTGACGACCTTGACGGCCTTGGCGCCTTCGGCCGCCACCTGGCGGGCGATCTGCGGCACCGTCGAGGCCGCCGTCGTTCGACTGGCCGCCGGTCATCGCGACCGCGTCGTTGAACAGGATCTTGTAGGTGATGTTGATGCCGGACGCGATCGCGCCGCGGATCGCCATGTAGCCGGAATGATTGTAGGTGCCGTCGCCGAGATTCTGGAACACGTGGTTGCGCTTGGAGAACGGCGCTTCGCCGATCCAGTTGGCGCCCTCGCCGCCCATCTGGGTGTAGCCCAGCGTCGAGCGGTCCATCCACTGCGCCATGTAGTGGCAGCCGATGCCCGCATAGGCGCGCATGCCTTCCGGCACCACCGTCGAGGTGTTGTGCGGGCAGCCCGAGCAGAAATAGGGAATGCGCACCGCCACGTCCTGCGTCTCCGCAAGAATGCGCTGCGCCTCCTTCAGCTTGCCGACGCGGCCGGCGATTTCCTCGTTCGGACCGATGTGCTTGAGGATGCGCTCGCCGATGCAGATCGCGATCTCGTTGGGATCGAGCGCGCCCTTGACCGGGAACAGCCAGTTGCCCTGCTCGTCGCGCTTGCCGATGCAGACCGGCTGGTTGGCGTTGCCGTAGAGCTCTTCGCGCACTTGCACCTCGATCAGCGAGCGCTTCTCCTCGACCACGATGATGAGCTCGAGGCCGTCGGCGAACTGCTTGAGGTCCTGCTTGCTGATCGGCCACGGGACAGCCGATCTTGTAGAGCCGAATGCCGAGATCGTTGCACTTCACCTCGTCGATGCCGAGCTCGTCGAGCGCCTGGCGCACGTCGAGATAGCTCTTGCCGACCGTGATGACGCCGATCTTCGGCGTGCGGCCGCCCGAGGTGATGTAGCGGTTGAGCTTGTTGGCGCGCACGAAGGCCAGCATGGCGTCGCGCTTGTAGTCGTGCAGCCGCGCTTCCTGGCCGAGGATGGTGTCGCGCAGGCGGATGTTGAGCCCGCCCTCGGGCATCTGGAAATCGGTCGGGATGACGATGTTGACGCGGTCCAGGCTGCCGTCGATCACCGCGGTCGACTCGACCGTCTCGTGCATCGACTTCATCGCCACCCAGGAGCCGCAAAAGCGCGACATCGCCCAGCCGTAGAGCCCGTAGTCGAGAATCTCCTGCACGCCCGCCGGATGCAGGATCGGGATCATCACGTCGATGAAGTGATATTCGGACTGGTGCGCGGTGGTGGAGGATTCCGCGGTGTGGTCGTCGCCCATCAGCGCCAGCACGCCGCCGTGCTTCGACGTGCCGGCGAAATTGGCGTGGCGAAACACGTCGCCGGTGCGGTCGACGCCCGGGCCCTTGCCGTACCAGAGCCCGAACACGCCGTCGAACTTGCCCTCGCCGCGCAGTTCGGCCTGCTGCGAGCCCCACAGCGCGGTCGCGGCGATGTCCTCGTTGATGCCGGCCTGGAACTTGATGTCGTACTTGTCGAGCGAACGCTGCGCGCGGATGAACTGCTGGTCGAGGGTGCCGAGCGGCGAGCCGCGATAGCCGGTGACGTAGCCTGCGGTGTTGATGCCGGCGCGGCGGTCGCGCTCCTTCTGCATGAGGCAGAGCCGCACGATCGCCTGGAAGCCGGTGACGAAGATCCGGCTCTTGGCGAGATCGTATTTGTCGTCGAGCGTGACGTGATTGAGCGCCATTGCCGCTTGGCCTCCGCGCGCAGTGTGCCTGCACGGCTGTGACGCCGCCAGGGTCATTTCGAGTCGTTCAAAACATATAGGCCGGAGCGGTGCGCCAGCAATGCCAAGAAGTTGAGCAGGCTGACCATTTCACCGCGGCGGGCGTGGCCGCAACGAAATGTCCGCAGGGCGCGCCGGCGCGCATTTTGGCGCAATGCAGCACACGGGCGCTGCATCGTGTCCGGGACGAGCGAGCGCGGAGCGGCGAGATCCGGGACCCAGGAGGTCCCGGTCTGGGTCCCGGGTCTCGCTGCGCTCGCCCGGGACGCGCAGGACTACTTCTTCCCGCTCTTGCCGCCCTTCGGCGCCGGACGCGGCGGGCGCGGCGGCGCCAGGTCGCCGACGCGCATGACGTCGAGCCCGCGCTTGGCGAAATGCGGGATGAAGCCGTAGGCCTCGAGGCGCTTGCGGGCGTCCGTTATCTCCTCGGGCTTGTCGAGATATTCGACCACGAACACCGGCTTGTCGTCGTCCAGCATCTGATCGAGATGGTTCACGCCGGCTTCGATGCGCTTGGGCGAGTTCGCCCGCTTGGACTGACCGTCGCCGTACAGCAGGTCCTCCTTGGCGATGCCGTCGATGACCGCGCGATAGTCCGCCTTGTCCAGGAGTTCCTCGGCATTCTGCGGTACGATCAAGAACTCGGGACGGCGCGATCGCGCGTGCGCGGCAATCGCCTTGACGAAAGCCTCCATGTCGGCGCGCGCTGACGGATTCTCCTTTTCGAACTCCTGGTAGACGTCGACCCGGTCGAGATAGATGCCGTCGAAACCGGCGGCGAAGATGCGGTCGAGGTAGTTGTTCTCGCCGCGGAACACGATCGACTGCCAGGCCGGATCCCAGAAGCGCACCAGGATGTTGGTGCGGTAGCGCTCGTTGGCGGCGCCGAGCCAGGCGGGCGCGGTGGCGGGGACGTCCCAATCCTTCTGCCAGTAGTAGCGATACTGCTCGGCCTCCCCGATCGAGAAATAGGCGAGCACGATCCGCCGGCTGCCGTCGGGCTTGACCTTCAGCCTGGCGATCTCCGCCGCCGTAAAGGCATGGGGATCGGTGCCGTCCGCCGAATAATCGATCACGAACACGTCGTAGGGCGCCGTCGCAATCACGTCTGGCTTGATCTTCTGCAACTGGTAGCCCCAGCTCTTGGCCTCGGCGAGCAGGGCTGCGGGCGTGGCGGGGGTCTGCGCGCGCAAACCGATGCCGCTCAGCGCGGCGAGGACTGGCACAACGGCAAGCACGGATATGAAGATTTTACGCATTCGATGCTCGGTCAAAAATCGATCAGTCAAGAACATGGCAGCCAGCGCGCCCGCATGGCTGCATTTCCCCACTAGATAAGCCCGAATGGGCCTTGCACGTCAAAGGGGTAGGACGCCCGTGCTATGATTTCATGACGGCACAGGGATGACAGGATGGACCCGCGCACGCGGCGGCTGCTGGAAGACCCGATCGGTCCGACGCTGCTGCGCCTCGCTTTGCCGAACGTCATTCTCACGCTGGTGCAGGCCGCGATCGGGCTGATCGAGACCTATTTCGTCGCCAAGCTCGGCACCGACGCGCTGGCCGGCATGGCGCTGGTGTTTCCGGTGGTGATGCTGATCCAGATGATGTCGACCGGCGCGATGGGCGGCGGCATCTCGTCGGCGGTCGCGCGAACGCTCGGCCGCGGCAAGCGCGAGGACGCCGACGCGCTGGCCTGGCATGCGGTGGCGATCGCGGCCGGCCTCGGCCTGCTGACGACGCTGGCCGCGCTGCTTGGCGGGCGCGCGCTCTATTCCGCGATGGGCGGCGTCGACGGTTCGCTCGATGCCGCGTTGGCCTATTCCAACACGCTGTTCGGCGCCGCGGTGCTGATCTGGCTGTTCAACTCGCTCGCCAACGTGATCCGCGGCACCGGCAACATGTTCCTGCCGGCGGCGGTGGCCTGCATCGGCGCCGCGATCCTCATTCCGGTGTCGCCGGTGCTGATCTTCGGCTTCGGCGCGCTGCCGCGGCTCGGCATCATCGGCGGCGCGGTGGCGGTGATCGTCTACTACGCGGTCGGCAGCGCGATCTTCGCCTATTACATCTGGTCGTATCGCGGCGTGCTGCGGCCCACGATGCTTCCGCCCAAGCTGACATGGCCGCCGGCCTACGAGATCCTGCGTATCGGCACGATCGCCTCGCTCATCAGCATCACCACCAATGTGACGATCGCGGTGGCGACCGGATTTGTCGGCGCCTACGGCCCGGCCGCCGTGGCGGGCTACGGCACCGGCGTGCGGCTCGAATATCTGCTGATCCCGCTGGCGTTCGGGCTCGGCGCGCCGCTGGTCGCGATGGTCGGAACCAATATCGGCGCCGGCCGGCGCGATCGCGCGTTGCGGGTGGCCTGGACCGGCGCCGCGGTGGTCGGCGCGATCACCGGCGCGATCGGGCTGTGGGCGGCGCTGTTTCCGTACGCGTGGCTCACGCTGTTCGGCGACGACCCGACCATGCTGGCGGTCGGCGCGCAGTATCTGCGCATCGTCGGGCCGTTCTACGGCCTGTTCGGCGGCGGCATGGCGCTCTACTTCGCCTCGCAGGGCGCCGCCCGCCTGGGCTGGCCGCTGCTCGCCGGACTGTTGCGGCTCGTGGTGGCGATCGCGGGCGGATGGCTGGCGCTGCGGCTCGGCGGCTCGATCGCGGGTGTGTTCGTCGCGCTCGGCGTGGCGCTCGCGGTGTTCGGGCTGGTCAATGCGGCGTCGGTCGCGATGGGGGCGTGGTTTCGCGGCTTGCCGCCGGCGAAGCAGGCGCAGTAGCGGCGCCCATCTCACTCCGATTTGATATTCGCGTCGCGCACGACGCGGCCGGTGTCTTCGTATTGCTTGCGGATATAGGCGCCGAACTCCGCACCGCAGACCGCGACCGGATAGGATTCCTGGCCGACCAGCTTGGCCTTGATCTCGGGCGTCTGCAGCGCCGCGGTGAACCAGCCGGTGAGTTGGGCGAGCGTGTCGCGCGGCGTCTTGGCCGGCGCCATCAGCCCCAGCCAGACCTCGACCTCGTAGTCCTTGAAGCCGGATTCGATCACGGTCGGCACGTCGGGCAGCGTCTCGATCCGGGCGCGCGAGGCGATCGCGAGCGCGCGCAGCTTGCCCGATCTTACCAACTCGGCCGACCGTCGGATAGACCGAGAACACCGACGTCACATGGTCGCCGAGCAGCGCGTTGCCGCCGGCGGCGTTGCCCTGGTACGGGCACGTACGTGAGATTGACGTTCGCGGTGCGCTTGAGCATCTCGATGGCGATCTGAAAGATGCCGGTGCTCGCCATCGTCACGTCGCCCGGCTTGGCGCGCGCGGCGTCCAGCAGATCCTTGAGCGTCCGGTAGGGCGAGGACGCATTGACCACGATGACGGTCGGCGAGCTGACCAGGTTGCAGATCGGCTCGAAGCTCGCCAGCACGTCGAAGTTCGGCTTGCGCAGATGCGGGCTGATGACGAATTCGGGCGAATTGATCAGCAGCGTGCCGCCATCGGGCGCGGCCCGCGACACCGCCTCGGTCGCCACCATGGTGCCGGCGCCCGGGCGGTTCTCGACCACCATCGTGACGCCTTGCGTCCGGCCGATCTGCTCGCCGAGCAGACGGGCGACGATGTCGGCGGTGCCGGCCGGCGGATAGGGCACGACGATCTTGACCGTCTTCGGCGCCTGCGACGACGCGGGCGCGGCCAGCGCCGCGGCGAGAACCGCAATCGCCGCCGCGAGCGCGCTTGCCCGGGCAGCGCGTGCCATTCGTCCAACCGACGCAGATACAGGCATCGCAATCTCCCGGTGATCGCTCGCTATGCGCGTCAGCAGACTTTATTCGGAGAATGGCGCGATGGGCATAGCCTTTCGGCCGGGCCGCTCGCTGCCGCAGCGCGGATCAGGGGCGCGGTCCATTCATCATGCGGACCGACTTGAGCGTCTGGCCTGGTTTGCTCGGCTCGGGCTCGTTGAGATCGGTGCCGATGATCATCTTCGCCATCAGCCGGTCGGAGCCGGGCGTCAGGCCATAGCCGACGCCGGCGTTGACGTCGAAGCGGCCGACCTTGAAGTCGACCACGGCGTAGAGGTTGTGCTGCTGCTCGTTGAACGGCAGCAAAGCCTGGATCGGTCCGAGATCGGTGTAGTATTCGAAGCCGAACGACAAATTCTCATTGATCTTGCGCGCGACCTTGGCGGCGGGCGCGAACGTGTTGTTGCCGTCGCGCGCCCAGGCCGATGTCCACGATCGGATTGACGATGAACTCGTAGTCGAGTCCCCTTGCGGAAGCCGAGGATCGGCCTGATCTCGATGTTCCATTTGGTTTCCGAGAACTGCGGCATCGCGTAGCCGAACTCGAAATTGACGCCGTAGAACACCTCGCGCTTTTCCGCGTTCGGCGACACGAACAGCGACCGGATCTTGCCGGCGTTCGAATAGGCCTGGCCGTGCTGGTCGATGGCGAACGGCGCGTAGAAGCCGATCTCCCACCATTCGGTCACGCCGTAAGCAAATTCCGGCGTGCCGTTGAGCGCGTGGTTGGGGATGAGCCCGCCGGGAAAGTCCGGCTCCTTGCGGCCGGAAAGCGCGTAGTTGAGGTGCAGTTGCGCCGTCCACTGCCCGACCTTGGCGATCTCGGCGTTATAGACCTGGATTTCGTCGACGGCCTGCGCCGAGACGGCGCTCGCAACCAGGAGCCCCGCGGCAAGAAGCTTGCGCGCGCGAGGCGCGCGATCGTTGTGAGGCCTTTCATCACGCAGGTCATGGCATCTCATCACGGAAGGCGTGGCATCAGGCAGGTTCACCACGCAAGGCACGGCAGGCCGTGGCATCAGGCAGGCCATGGCCGCACTCTGCCCTTAAGCGGCCGTGGCGTGGTTGCGTTGCCGCCACACCAAGTTAGAATTATTCCAGTTCTAAAGAATGGGAGGATGCGGCGTGACGTTCAATTCGACGGCGAAATGGGGCTGGCTGGCCAAGGCCCTGCATTGGATCGGCGCGCTGATCATCCTGCTGCTGCTCGGGCACGGCTGGTGGATGACGCACCTGGCGCCGCGGCCCGACCGGCTCGCCCACTATGCCGGGCATTCGGCGCTCGGCTACGATTTTCTGGTTCTGCTGCTGCTGCGGCTGCTGTGGCGCTGGCTCAATCCCGTCCCAGCCCTCCCCGCCGATCTCAAGCCGTGGGAGCGGGCGGCCGCGCATATCGGGCACATTTCGCTTTATGTCCTCATGCTCGTCGTGTCGGTGACCGGCTGGATGGTGGCTTCGACCTTCCGCGTCCCGATCACCAAGGACCTGTTCGGAATCAACTGGCCGCCGCTGATCACCGGGGTCGACCGCTCGGTGCGCCAGTGGATCGAAGGATCGCACATGATCCTCGCCTACCTGCTCGCCGCCGTCGTGGCCGTCCACGTCATCGGCGCGCTGCGGCACCATTTCGTCAAGCGCAACGACATCCTGCGGCGCATGACCTGGGGCATGCGCGCCTGACGCGGGCGCGCACGGCGCATGCGTTGCGGCTGCTGGCCGAACCCGGCCGCTTCATCTAGAACGTCCGCCAGCGGTTCCGGGACCGATCGCCGATGGATGCCCAGACAGACCGGGGTGAGGCCGCGCGCCTCACCCATCGCGAAACGTTGTGGGTCGTCCTCGGCGTCCTGCTTCCGACCTTCATGGGCTCGCTCGACCAGACCATCCTGGCGGGCGCGCTACCGACCATCGGGCGCGACTTCGGCGACGTCCACAGCCTGCCGTGGCTGATCACCGCCTACCTGCTCGCCTCGACCGCCAGCATCCCGCTCTACGGCAAGGTCGCCGACATCCATGGCCGCCGGTTCACGCTGCGCATCGCGCTCCTGATCTACATGTCGGGCTCGCTGGTCTGCGCGCTGGCGCCGAACATGGGCGTGCTGATCTTCGGGCGTGCGCTGCACGGACTCGGCGGCGGCGGCCTGTCCTCGATGGGCATGGTGGTGCTCGGCGACCTGGTCGCACCGAAGGAGCGCGGCAAGTACTACGCCTACTTCACCGTCACCTATACGACCGCGGGCGGCCTCGGGCCGCTGCTCGGCGGCTTCCTCGCCGAACATCTGCACTGGTCGGTCATCTTCTGGATCAATATCCCGATGGGGCTCGCGGCGCTGGCGATCACCACCGTGCTGCTGCGGCGCCTGCCGCGCTATGAGCGCCCGCACCGGCTCGATTTTGTCGGCGCGATCCTGATCGTGCTCGCGAGCGTGTCGTTCATGCTGGCGCTGAACATGGGCGGCGTGCGGCTGCCGTGGACGTCGTGGCCGGTGCTGGCGCTGCTCGCGGTCGCGATGGCGATGGCGGTATTCTTCGTGGTGCGCCTCATGACCGCGCCCGAGCCGCTGATCCCGGTCGCCATCCTGGCCAATCCGATCGTCCGCTTCGCGATCGCGGCCAACAGCTTCGGCTGGGGCGCGATCATCGGGCTCAACATCGTGCTGCCGATCTACCTGCAGGGCGCGCTCGGGCTCTCGCCGACCCATGCGGGCCTGAGCCTGGTGGCGTTTCTGGTGGCGATGAATACGAGCGCCGGACTGTGCGGGCAGGTGCTCGGCCGCGTGCGGCACTACAAGCGGCTGCCGATGGGCCTGCTTCTTCTATCGATCGGCTCGGTTGCGAGCGATGGCGTGGTGGGCCGACCGCATGACGCTTCGATGGTTCGAGGCGCTGGTGATCCTGGTCGGCATCGGCTTCGGCGCCCTGCCATCGCTGACCAACGTGGCGATGCAGAACGTCGTGCCGCGGCATCAGCTCGGCATCTCGATCGGCACCATGAACTTCACCCGCAATCTCTATTGCACGATCCTGATCGCGGTGTTCGGCGCCATCATCCTGGGCGCGTCGGCGGGCGACACCATCGGCGCGGGCTCCACCCTGACCGGCGCCGCGTTCCGCTACGTGTTCGCCGTGGCGGCCGCAAGCCTGTCGCTCGCGCTGATCGCGATCGTGCTGATCGAGGAAAAGCCGCTGCTGACCAACGCCGAGATGGACGCGGGCTGAGCAGCCCTACGCCACCTTGCGCGGCGGCTCCATGCGCAGCGGCTGTGCGACGACCTCGTCGGTGACCACCTTGAAGCGCTTGAGCGTGTTGGGTCCGAACGTGGTGCTGAAGGCGACGTCGGCCGCGTCGCGGCCGCGCGCCATCACGATGCGGCCGATGCGCGGGACGTTGTGGCGGGCATCGAACGTGTACCAGCGGCCGCCGAGATAGACTTCGAACCAGGCGCTGAAATCCATCGGCTCGGGCTCCGGCGGCACGCCGATGTCGCCGAGATAGCCGGTGCAATAGCGCGCCGGAATGTTCATGCAGCGGCACAGCGCGACCGCGAGATGGGCGAAGTCGCGGCACACGCCGCGGCGCTCGACGAATGCGTCCATCGCGGTGCGGGTCGCGCGCGCGTGCGAGTAGCCGAAGCGCATGTGCGAATGCACGAAGTCGCAGATCGCCTGCACCCGCGCCCAGCCGAGCGGCGTCTTGCCGAAGTTCGACCAGGCGAGGTTCATCAGCCGCTCGGTCTCGCAGTAGCGGCTGGCGAGCAGGAACTGCAGAGCCTCGTGCGGCAGTTCGCCGACGTCGTGCTGGCGCGCCGCGAGGTTGATCTCATCGGGCTCCCCGGAATCGGCCACGAGCGCATCGGTGATGATCTCGATCTGGCCGGCGGGCGCCACCAGACGGCGGCAGACGTTGCCGAATGCATCGAGATAGCGGGTGACCGGCACCAGCGGCGAGACCTGCAGCTGGTCCGGCTTGAGCAGGTCGCAGGTGCGCGAGGGATGCACGTTGAGCATCAGCACCATGGGCGTGGGTTGCGCGAACTCGTAGACGAGCTCGAAGCCAACTCGGATTTTCATTGGATCAATCTCGAATGTTCGTTCGACGCGCAGGCTACAAATGCCGATGCGCAACAGCCTTCCCGGCACAAGGGCCGCTCCGATACAGCAAGATGGGAATGCTGACCAGTATGTTCGAGCGTAGAAGCTGCAAATACTTTGGGCGACTATTTTTTGTGCGGGCAAATCGCGCAAAATTGGCGCGATTCATCTTTTATTTACTGATTTTTTCGCCGAAATCGGTCAAATCTTGTTCCCCGCACTCCAGTGCCAGAAGTCGCGGCCCTCGTCCCTCATGAACCGGGCCAGCACCATGTTGTGCACCTCGGACGCGCCGTCGACGAGCCGCGCCTGCCGCGCATAGCGGTAGATCCATTCCAGGATCGTGTCCTTGGAATAGCCGCGCGCACCGTTGAGCTGGATCGCCACGTCGCAGGCGTTGTGCAGCGTGTCGGCGACATGGACCTTGGCCATCGACACCTCCTTGCGCGCACGATCGCCGTGATCGAGCTTCCAGGCCGCGTGCATGGTGAGCAGCCGCCCAATCTGAATTTCGTGCGCAACACGTCCGAGCTTGATCTGCACGCTCTCGCGGTCGGCGAGCTTGATGCCGAAGCCCTCGCGCTCGGCGACGTAGGCCTGCGCGATCTCCATGCAGCGCTTGGCCAGCCCGAGCCAGCGCATGCAATGCGTCAGCCGCGCGGGGCCGAGCCTGATCTGGGTGGCGCGCAGCCCGTCGCCGACATTCATCAGCACGTTCTCGTCGGCGATCTCGAGGCCGTCGAACAGCAGCTCGCAATGGCCGCCGTGCTCCTCCGGCCCCATGATCGGGATGCGGCGGAGAATCTCCCAGCCCGGCTGGTCGCGATGAAACAGGAACGCGGTCAGCCCGCGCCGCGCGTCGTCGGAGGTGCGCGCGATCAGGATGAAATGATCGGCGACGCCGGCGCCGGTGATGAACCACTTGTGGCCGTAGACCACCCACTTGTCGCCCCGCCGTTCGGCGCGGGTGCGCATCATGGCCGGATCGGAGCCGCTCCCGGGCGACGGCTCGGTCATCACGAAGGCCGAGCGCACGGCGCCGTCGACGATCGGCTTGAGCCACCGGTCCTTCTGCGCCTTGGTGCCGGTGAGCGCGAGCAGGTTCATGTTGCCGTCGTCGGGCGCCTGGCAGTTGAACGCGACCGGGCCGAAGATCGAGCGGTTGGCCTCCTCGTACATCGCCGCCCAGCCGACAATCGGCAAGGCGAGCCCGCCATATTCCTTCGGCGCCTGCGGCGACCACAGCCCAACGGCGCGCGCCTTGGCCTGAAGGTCGCGCAGCACGTCGAGGCGGATGTTCTCGTGGTCGTCGTAGTTGGCCGGATCGGCTTCGAGCGGAAGAACGTGCTGCTCGACGAACTCGCGCGTGCGCAGGCGGATGTCCTCGATCTCGGGCGGAAGCGTGAAGTCCATGATCAGCCTCTAATCGCGACGACTTGCCCGCCGTCGACTACGATGGTCGTGCCGGCGATGAAGCGGCCGGCGTCGGACACCAAAAGAAGAAGCGCGCCGTCGAGATCGCGCTCCTCGCCGAACCGGCCGACCGGGATCTCGCGCTTGATGGCGGCGCCCGCCTCGCTCATCAGGTAGTCGCGGTTGAGCTCGGTGACGATCCAGCCCGGCGCGATGGCGTTGACCCGCACGCCCTTGAAGGCGAGCTCGAGGCCCAGCGTCTTCGTAAGCTGGATGACCGCGGCCTTGGCGGCCGAATAGGCCACCGTGCCCTTCGACACGCCGATGCCGAGCACCGAGGCGATGTTGACGATCGCGCCGGTCTTCTTGGCGGCCAGCATGCGGCGCGCGGCCTCCTGCGCCCAGAAGAACACCGCGTCGAGATTGGTCGAGAGGATGCGGCGCCAGCCGTCTTCCGACAACTCGACCGCGCGGTCGGAATGCGCCACGCCGGCATTGTTGACCAGGATGGTGACGGTGCCGAACGCCTTCTCGGCTTCGTCGAAGGCGCGCGCCATGGCGTTCTGGTCCAGCACGTCGGCGCCGATCGCGATGGCGCGGCCGCCGGCTTTCTCGATGCGCTCTTTCACAGCGGCGAGCCGGTCGGCGCGGCGGGCGACCAGCGCGACCGCGGCGCCGTTCTCGGCCAGCACTTCGGCGAAGCGCACGCCGAGCCCGCTCGACGCGCCGGTGACGAGCGCGACCCGGCCTTTGAGATCGAAGATTTGGGCAGCGGTCATGATCCCCCATAAAGCCTGTGCGGCAGCCAGGTCGCAAGTCCCGGGGCGAACCAGAGCACGACCAGCGCCAGCAGCTGGATCAGCACGAACGGGATGATGCCGATGTAGATGTGCTTCGTGGTGATCTCGGGCGGGGCGACGCCGCGCAGGAAGAACAGCGTCGGCCCGAGCGGCGGATGCATGTAGGAGGTCTGCAGGTTGAGCGCCATCATGACGGCGAGCCAGACCGGATCGACGCCCGGCATCTTCAAGCAGCGCCGGCGCCACGATCGGCACCACCACGAAGATGATCTCGAAGGCGTCCATCACGAAGCCCAGGAGGAACATCCCGACCATCACCGCCAGGATCGCGCCGGCCGCGCCGCCCGGCAGGTCGCCGAGCGCACGGTGAACGAGATCGTCGCCGCCGAGGCCGCGGAACACCAGGCTGAACAGCGTCGCGCCGATCAGGATCACGAAGATCATCGCGGTGACCTGCGCGGTGCGCGTCACCACCGGCGCGAGCACGCCGGCGAGACCCGCGGGCCCGAGCTTGAGCGCGGCGAGCAGGATCGCGCCGACCGCGCCGACGGAAGCCGCTTCGGTCGGCGTCGCGATGCCGCCGAGGATCGAGCCCAGCACCGCGAGGATGAGCAGGATCGGCGCGATCAGCACCTGCGCCAGGCGGCCGACGAGCGCGAGCCCGTGCGGCGCGCCTGGATCGGGCGGGATCGCCGGCGAGGTCTTGGGAAAGAAGATCGCGATGCCGACCAGGAACAGGAAATAGAGCAAGACCAGCGCAAAGGCCGGAATGATGGCGCCGGCGAACAGGTCGGCGACCGTGACCGACTGCGGCGCGAAGATGCCCTGCGAGAGCTGCGCCGACTGATAGGCGTTGCTCATCTGGTCGCCGAGCAGCACCAGCACGGTCGCGGGCGGAAAAATCTGCGCCAGCGTCGCGGTGGCGGCGACCGTGCCGGCGGCGAGCCGCGGATCGTAGCCGTGGCGCAGCATGGTCGGCAGCACGATCAGCCCCATCGTGACGGTGGTGGCGCCGACGATGCCCTTGGCGGCCGCGAGCAGCACGCCGACGATCAGCACCGCGATCGCGAGCCCGCCGGTGAGCGAGCCGAACAGCCGGCCCATCGTTTCCAGCAGATCCTCGGCGATCTGCGAGCGCTCCAGCATCACCCCCATGAACACGAACAACGGGATCGCCAGCAGCACCTCGTTGGTCATCACGCCGAACATGCGCTGCGGCAGCGCGCCGATCAGCGAGAAGTTCATCGCGCCGGTCAGATGGCCGACGATCGCGAACGCCAGCGACACGCCGCCGAGCGTCAGCGCGACCGGATAGCCGGCGAGCAGCGCGACACAGACCGCGACCACCATCAGGACGGCGAGGGTCTCGGCGAGCATCATCGCGGCACGGGTGTTGACCGGAGCACGCAGCGCGGCGCGCATCGCCTGCGAAATGCCTTGCAGCAGCATCAGCAGCGCGAACAGCGGGATCAGCGCCTTGAGCAGGTAGACGAACGGCAAGCCGCTGGTTTCGCGCGAGCTTTCCAGGATCGCCCAGGAGCGGGCGACATAGGGCACGGCGAACCACAGAATCACCAGCATGAACGGCAGCAGCAGAAGCAGCGAACCCAGCAGATCGACCAGCGCCTTGGTGCGCGGCGCGGCGTCGGCGTAGAAGATGTCGACCCGGACATGGCCGCCGACCTGCAGCGTCCAGGCCGCCGCCAGCAGGAACAGCGCGGCATGGCCGTAGATCACCGATTCGGACAGCCAGATCGAGCCGATCCCGAACGCATAGCGCAGCACCACCACGGCGAACTGCAGCAGCACGATCGCCAGCGCCAGCCACGCCACCGCGCGGCCGATCGCGGCGATCAGCCGGTCGACGCAGTCAGCGGTTGCGGCCAGCCGGCCAGCCATGATTTCGCACCTTCTTGTCACGTCCCCCGACGCGGGGGATACTGCTCGTTCACCCCGCTTCGCGGGGCGAACGCGAACGATAGTACAACGCGCCGAAGGTTCCCATGGCCGGCCACGATCACGACGACGACCACCATCACCACGATCACGACCACCAGCACGGTTCGGAACTGTCCGAGATGCAGTTGCGCGTGCGGGCGCTGGAGACGGTGCTGACCGAGAAGGGCTACATCGATCCGGCCGCCATCGACGCCATCATCGAGGCCTACGAGACCAAGATCGGCCCGCACAACGGCGCGCTCATCGTCGCCAAGGCCTGGGCCGATCCTTCGTTCAAGCAGGCGCTGCTCGCCGACGCCAGCACGGCGATCGCCAAATACGGCCACGTCAGCCGCGTCGGCGATCACCTGATCGCGGTCGAGAACACGCCGCAGACCCACAACATGATCGTGTGCACGCTGTGCTCCTGCTATCCGTGGGAGATGCTCGGCCTGCCGCCGGTCTGGTACAAGGCCGCGCCCTACCGCTCGCGCGCCGTCAACGACCCGCGCGGCGTGCTCGCCGATTTCGGCGTGACGCTGCCCAAGGACACCAAGATCCGGGTCTGGGACTCGACCGCCGAGACCCGCTTCATCGTGCTGCCGATGCGGCCCCCCGGCACCGAGGGCTGGAGCGAGGAGAAGCTCGCCGATCTGGTGACGCGCGATTCGATGATCGGCACCGGGCTGGCGAAGGCGCCCCGGCGAGATCGCGCGCTGACGTTCCATGAGCGAAGCCGCGACGATCTCCGAATTCCTCACCGGCCAGATCATGGACGGCGAGACGCAATGGAGCCTCGGCACCTTCGGCGCCATCGCCGAGTTCGCGCGCGATCCGGATGAGCCGGTCGATCTCGTGCGCGGCAATGCCGCGATCTCGGCCGCCACCGCGCGCGGCGGCGTGCGGATCGAACTCCAGCCGGACATGCGGCTGATCGCGTTCGAGACCACCACCAAGGAAAGCTGGAACCACCGCATCGCGCTCTGCCTGCCGGAAGATCATTGCGCCATGAACCGGCGCGCCGTGCTGACCGAGCTCGGACCGGACACCGGCGCATTGCGCGCCGCCGACCGTGACGCAGTGCTGTTCGATCTCGGCATCGGCGCGCTGCAGGTCGACGTGTGCGTACGCGTCTCCGACCCGGAGGTGGCCGCGCAGCTGCGCGCGCATTGCGGCGCGCCGGTCCTCGCGCCGGCAATCCCGCGATGGGCGTGATCCTGGCGAACAGTCCGCACCGGGTCTTCATCAGCCGGCTGGGACGCATCGAGGTTTGCCAGCCGATCCCGCCGCACGACGGCAAGAGCCCGCAGGGCCCGCACACGCACGTGCTGCCCGATCTGCTGAAGCACCGGCGCACCCACGCCGCCACCGAGCCGATCCCGGACGGCCTCGTTCCCTGCGCGCACGTCTATCCCGCGCATCCCGCCAAGGACGCGCTCGGCGAAGCGCGGCCGTTCGATCCGGCCCGCCACGATGCGTTCCAGACCATGCTGCGTACGTTCGGCGACCCGGATCAGCTCGCGCTCAAGCAGCGCGTGTTGGCGGCTGTCGCCGCCGGCGAGAGCCCGTCCGTCGTCAGCGTCACCAACAATCGCTTCGCGCGCACCAACGTGCGTGTGGCGCTGCGCCAGCTCAAGGCGACGGCAGCGCGTGACGCCGTCGCTCGCGGCCTGGATGGCCGCGCACGAACCTTCGAGAGCGGAGATCGAGCTGATGGACGGCATCCACGACATGGGCGGCATGCACGGCTTCGGCAAGGTCGAGCCGGAGCCGAACGAGCCGGTGTTCCACGCGCCCTGGGAAGGCCGCGCGCTCGCGCTCAATCGCGCCATGGGCTACACGGGCCTGTGGACGATCGACCAGACCCGGTACGCGATCGAGCAGTTCCCGCCGGAGTTCTATCTCACCGCCTCCTACTACAAGAAGTGGGCGGTGCGGCTCGAATACATGCTGATCGACTACGGCATCATCGGCGCCGACGAGATGGCGGCGGGCCATTCGCTGCGGCCGGGGCCGGTGCTCAAGCGCAAGCTGACGCTCGACAAGATCGAGGCCGCGCTCAACCGCAACAAGTACGGCCGGCCGACCAACGACCCGGCGAGCTTCAAGATCGGCGACCGGGTGCGCGCCAGGAACATCCATCCGGCGACGCACACGCGGCTGCCGCGCTATGCCCGCGGCAAGGTCGGCGTGATCGAGGCGATCCGCGGCTGCCACGTCTATCCCGACACGGTCGCGAACGGCGAAGGCGAGAACCCGCAGTGGCTCTACACCGTGCTGTTCGAAGGCCGCGAGCTGTGGGGCGAGAATTCCGACCCGACGCTGACGGTGTCGATCGAGGCATTCGAGCCGTATCTGGAGCCGGCATGACCACCATCGACCCGATCGCCGCACGGCGCGCCGCCGACGCGGTGCCGAGCATCCCGTGCGACGCCGAAGGGCCGGTGTTCCGCGAGCCGTGGGAGGCGCAGGCCTTCGCGATGGCGCTGGCGCTGCACGAGCGCGGCCTGTTCACCTGGCCCGAATGGGCGGCCACGCTGGGCGACGAGATCAAGCGCGCGCAGGCGGCCGGCGATCCGGACACCGGCGAGACCTATTACCACCACTGGCTGAACACGCTGGAGCGGCTGGTCGCCGAGAAGGGCGTGACCAATGCGCAGACGCTGGCGCGCTATCACGACGCCTGGGACCACGCCGCCGACCGCACCCCGCACGGCCAGCCGATCGAGCTGAAGGCGGAAGATTTTTCGGGCTAAAGCCCGACCATCCGCTCGCTCACGATGTAGCCCGTGAGCAGGAGCGCGCCGAACGCCACGATCACCACCGCGGCGCCGACTTCGATGGCACGCATCGCCAGGAGGCCGTAGCCCGAGCGCGTTCTGGCGAACCGCCCGGCCCAGGCCTTGGCGCCGACCGCGATCGTGGCGATGGCCGCGACCGTGATCGCGGTGCCGAGCCCCATCACGAAGGTCGCGACCACGCCGGCCCAGAACAGTCCCTGCGCCAGCGCGAACACCAGCACCAGGATCGCGCCCGAGCACGGCCGCACGCCGACCGCCACGACCGCCGACAGGCCGCGCTTCCAGCCGCCGGGACCGGCGAGCTCTTCCGGCTCCGGCGCGTGCGCATGGCCCCAGGCCGACGCCTCGCCGTCATGATCGTGCGAATGGCCGTGATGATCGTGCCCGTGCATGGTGAGCGTGGCCGTGGTCGTCGATGCGCGTGACCATGCGAATGATCGTGATGGGCGTGGTCATGGTGCGTGATCGCCGATGATCGTGGTGCTGATCATGACCGTCATGATCATGATGCGCGTGCAGCGCATGCGCCGGGGTCGCGGCCGCGCCGACCGTCTTCGGACTGTGCAGCCGCCGCGCCTCCGCGATCAAAGCGCGGCCCTTCACCCATAACAGCCGCAGGCCGATCAGCACGATCAGCGCATAGCTGACGATCTCGATCCAATCGACCGCGCTCTTCATCGTGCTCGCGGTCGCGTTCAGGAACGCCGCCGCGATGCCGACGAACACGACCGCGACCAGCGCCTGCAGCAGCGCCGACGCGAACGACAGCACGACGCCGCGCTTCCAGGTCTCCTCGTTGGCGATCATGTAGGACGAGATCACCGCCTTGCCGTGGCCCGGTCCGGCGGCGTGAAAGACGCCGTAGAGGAACGCCAGCCCGAACAGGCTCCAGGCGGCGCTGCCGTCGGATTTGGCGGCGCGGATCAGCCCGGAGAACTGCTTGTAGAACTCGGCCTGCTTGAGCAGGATCCAGCCGATCACGCCGCCGGCCTGCGGGCCCGGCGCCGGCGCGCGCGGCGCGCCGAACGGACCGGCCTGCGCCCATACGGCATCGACGACGCCGGCAACCAGCAGCACGGCGGCAACGGCGGTTGCCAGAATCGCGAGATGTCGGATCAGTCGCCCCCCGACGACTGTCTTCATGGGCACTTCACCGCGATCTTGTTGGCGAATTCGTCGCCGATGGCGATCCCGGAATTGCGCTGGTCGGGGCCGAGCTGGCTGAGCTGCTGCGACAGGGCCGCGCCCATCTCGGCCGGCTTGCCGATGGTGAGCTTGCACTGCGCGGGCGCTCCGACGAGCTTGGCCGGATCTTTCTCCGCCAGGCTGAAGTCGACGAAGAATTCGCGGTCGAACACCTCGATGCTCAGATCCTTGCCCTTCGCCGGGGCCTTGAGCGGCAGCTCGAAGTGCAAGGTCAGCACGGTCTCCTTCGGGTCGAACACCAGGTAGTAGCCGGACGACGGCTCGTTGAACTCGATCTTCTTGCCGTCGAGGCGCGCATTGGTGAAGAAGTCGTACTCCTTGAGCGACTCGACGTTGACCTTGGCGAGCGGCGCCAGCTCCTCGCGGGTGAACTCGCCCTTCTTCTTCGCCTCGAGCCCTTGGGTCGCGAAGATCGAGAACATGTCGTCGAAGGTCCAGGCGTGGCGCACGCCCGTGATCGTGCCGTCGGGCGCGTAGAGGATTTCGCTCTTCACCGTCAC
The DNA here is from genome assembly GCA_963749815.1 of uncultured Alphaproteobacteria bacterium. Classification (GTDB taxonomy): domain Bacteria; phylum Pseudomonadota; class Alphaproteobacteria; order Rhizobiales; family Xanthobacteraceae; genus VAZQ01. The sequence goes on from CAVVON010000040.1 coordinate 120,676, forward strand.
CCAGACATGCGGATGCGCGGACGCCGGCGCGACGGCGAGGACCAGGCTCGCGAGCGCGGCCAGGACGAGGCAGATGTTGCGGAGGGTCATGGGTCCTACCAGTGGCAACCCGGCGGGTTTGGGCGAGACGATATCATGGACTGCGGCCAAATGGAGGCGTCCCGGGAACCGGATTTGTTCCATGCCGCTGCGGCAATTTGCGATTTTATCGGACGCTTGTAAGCCCCTTATCATTGGACGGAATATAGCAATTCCCGGGGAGGCTGCCGCCGTGGAAAATCCGTCGATCCCGCGCCGGGCGTTCGTGACGGGCGCCGCGGCGCTCGCCGCAACAGGAACCGTCGTCATGCGGGAAAGCCACGCCCAGTATCCCGTTCCGAACTCGACCGGCACCGCGCCGCCGAAGCTCAAGGCGCCGGCCGGCGCCGCCGACTGCCACATGCACATCTACGACGGCGCGCGCTTCCCGCCGTCGCGGCCGGAATCGCGGATGCAGACCAACGCCACCGTCGCCGGCTATCGGCTGCTGCAGAACCGGATCGGGACGAGCCGCGTGGTGATGGTGACGCCGGCGGTCTATGCCACCGACAACCGGGTGACGATCGATGCGATCGCGCAGATGGGCTCGAGCGCGCGCGGCATCGCGGTCGTGCATCCAACGGTCACCGATGCCGAACTCAGGACCTACGCGAACGCCGGCATTCGCGGCATCCGCTTCACGCAGTTCGATCCGCGAACCGCGACGACGACCATCGACATGATCGAGCCCCTGGCCCGGCGCATCGTCGATCTGGGCTGGCACATCCAGGTCCACATGCGCGGCGATCAGATCGCGGCAGCGACCGATCTGTGGCAGCGCATCCCCTGCCCGATGGTGTTCGACCATATGGGCCGCCTCGCTCCGGCCGAGGGCCTCGACGATCCGGCCTTCGGCGTCATCCGGGCGCTGATCGACAAGGGCCACACCTGGGTGAAGCTTTCCGGCGCCTATCTCAATACCAGGGTCGGGCCGCCCAGCTATGCCGATGCCACCAAGGTGGCGCAGGCCTGGGTCAAGGCCGCGCCGCGAGCGGCTGGTGTGGGGCAGCGACTGGCCGCACCCGACCGAGCAGGAGAAACCGGACGACGCGGCGCTGTTCGATCTGTTGTCCGCATGGGCGCCGGACGAGGCGACGCGGCGGAAGATTCTGGTCGACAACCCGCAGGCGCTTTACGGCTTCGGCTCGTAATCCTCACATCCCGGCCGCGCCGCCGTCGGCGCGCGGATCGTGCGCGCCTTCGAGCGTGCCGTCGGGATGCAGCACGACCGCGCCGGCGTGGCCCATGACGTCCGAATAGGGTTCGGACAGCACCTCGACGTCGTGACCGGCGGACGCGAGCCGCTCGACCAGATTGCCGTCGAAGCGCGCTTCCATCCGCAGATTGGTGTGCGACGAGCCCCAGGTGCGGCCGAGCAGCCAGCGCGGCGCGTCGATCGCGCGGTCGAGCGGCGCGCGATATTTGACGTAGCGCGTGAACAGCGCCGCCTGGCTCTGCGGCTGGCCGTCGCCGCCCATGGTGCCGTAGGCCATGATCCGGCCGTCGCGCAGCACGGCCAGCGCCGGATTGAGCGTGTGGAACGGCAGCCGCCCGGGCGCGAGCGCGTTGAGCGCGCGCGGGTCGAGCGAGAAGCTCGAGCCGCGATTCTGCATCAGCACGCCGGTCGCCGGCAGCACCACGCCGGAGCCGAACTCCCAGTAGAGCGACTGGATGTAGGACACGACGAGGCCCGACGCATCGGCCGCGCCCATCCAGATGGTGTCGCCGTCGCCCGCGCGCGGCGGCCACGGCGCGGCCTTGCGGCGGTCGATCTTGGCGGCCTCGGCATCGAGGAAGGCCGGCTCGAGATAGCGGCCGAGCGGATGCGGCAGGCGGTCGGGATCGGTGACGACGCGGTCGCGCACGCGGAACGCACGCTTGGTCGCCTCGACGAGGCCGTGGACGTGGTCGAAGCCTTCGGCCTCGGCGGCGCGCAGGCGGTCGAACAGCGCCAGGATGATCAGCGACGCAAGGCCCTGGGTCGGCGGCGGCGCGTTGTAGACGGTGCCGGCTTCGAGCGTGACCGACAGCGGCTCGGCCAGCGCCGCCCGGCAGGCCTGCAGGTCGGCGCGCGTCACCGGGCTGCCGACGCGTTCGAGATCGGCGGCGATCTCGCGGCCGACGTCGCCGCGGTAGAAATCGTCGAGCCCGGCGCCGGCGAGATGATCGAGCGTGGCGGCGAGCGCGCTCTGCTTGAGCGTCTTGCCGGCTTCCGGCGGCTTGCCGTCGACCAGGAACGCCTGCGCGAAGCCCGGCACGTCCTTCAGCTCGGCAAGCTTCTCGGCGGTGAGCCGCGCCTGGCTGCGGGTGACGACGTAGCCTTCCGCGCAATGGCGGATCGCGGCCGCGAGCAGATCGCGCAGCGGCAGCCGGCCGCCGTGGGCCTTGGCGGCTTCCAGCGCCAGCATCCAGCCGGCGATGGCGCCCGGCACCGTCAGCGCGGCGAGCGGCCCGCGCGGCGGGATGGTCTCGTGCTCGCGGTAAAGCTCCGGCCGCGCGTTGGCGCCGGCCCGGCCGCCCGCCATCAGCGCGCGCACCCGGCCCGACGGCTCGCGCACCAGCCAGAAGCCGTCGCCGCCGATGTGGTTCATGTGCGGATAGACGGCCGCGATCGTCGCCGCCATCGCCACCATGGCTTCGAGCGCGTTGCCGCCCTCGGCGATGATCGCGCGCCCGGCCTCGGCGGCGGCGGCGTGCGGCGCGCAGATGACGCCGCGGCGATGTCCGGCGGTGTGGAGGTCCATGAGGCGCTACGCGGCCGTCTCGGTCAGGCCGCGCCGCTTGAGCAGCGCGTCCGGCGTCGGCAGCCGGCCGCGGAAGGCGGTGTAGAGCTCGGCCGGATCGCACGACCCGCCGCACGCATAGACGTGGTCGTGCAGGCTCTTCGCGGTCTTGGCGTCGAAGATGTCGCCGGTCTCCTCGAAGGCCGCGAACGCGTCGGCGTCCATCACCTCCGACCACATGTAGCTGTAATAGGCCGAGGCGTAGCCGTCGCCGGAGAAGATGTGCTGGAAATGGGTCGGCCGGTGCCGCATCACGATCTCGGCCGGCATGCCGATGCGCGCGAGCGAAGCCTGCTCGAACGCGCCGACATCGAGGCCCGCGGCCGCAGGCTGCGAGTGGATGTCGAGATCGACCAGCGCGGACGCGACATATTCGACGGTCGCAAAACCCTGGTTGAAGGTGCGCGCCACCAGCACACGCCGCAGCAGGTCTTCCGGCATCGGCTCGCCGGTGCGGTAGTGCACGGCGAACTCGCCGCAGGATTTCCGGCCGCTCCAGCCAGTGCTCGTAGAGCTGCGAGGGCAGCTCGACCCAGTCGGTCAGCACGTTGGTGCCTGAGATCATCGGATAGGTGACGTCGGAGAGCAGCCCGTGCAGCGCGTGGCCGAACTCGTGGAACAGCGTCTGGGCGTCGTCGAAGGAGAGCAGCGTCGGCTCGCCGGCGGCCGGCTTGTTGAAGTTCATCACGTTGACGACCAGCGGCCGGATGTCGCCCTTGAGCTTCTCCTGGTCGCGGATCGTCGTCATCCAGGCGCCGCTGTGCTTGGAGGCGCGCGCGAAATAATCGCCGAAGAACAGCCCCATGTGGCGGCCGTCCTTGCCGCGCACCTCCCAGACCCGCACGTCGTCGTGCCAGACCGGAATGCCGGTGAGCGGCGCGAAGGTCAGGCCGAACAGCCGGTTCGCGGTGTGGAAGGCGGCCTCGATGATGCGGTCGAGCTGCAGGTAGGGCTTGATCGCGGCCTCGTCGACGTCGTAGCGCGCCTTGCGCAGCTTCTCCGCGTAGGTGCGCCAGTCCCAGGGCGCGAGCGCGAAGTTCTTGCCTTCCTGCTGCACCAGCTCCTGCATGGCGTCGCGGTCGGCGAGCGCGCGCCGGCGCGCCGCGGTCCAGACCCGGTCGAGCAGGCCGCGCACGGCCTGCGGCGTCTTCGCCATCGCGTCGTCGAGCCGGTATTGCGCGAAGGTCTCGTAGCCCAGCAGCCGCGCGCGCTCGGCGCGCAGCGCCACCATCTCGGCGATGATCGCCTTGTTGTCGGTTTCGCCGCCGCCGTCGCCGCGCGCGATCCAGGCGCGGAACGCCTTCTCGCGCAGGTCGCGGCGCGCGGAAAATTGCAGGAACGGCTCGACGCTCGACCGCCCGAGCGTGACCAGATGCTTGCCGGGAAGCCCGCGCTCCTCGGCGTTGGCGCGCAACGCCGCGCGCACGAAGTCGGGCAGGCCCGCGAGGTCGTCCTCGCCCTCCAGCACGAGCTGCCAGCTCTGCTCGTCGGCGAGCACGTTCTGGCCGAACGTCGTGCCGAGCGTCGCGAGGCGTTCGCCGATCTCGGCGAGCCGCGTTTTTGCCGCGGCGTCGAGCGCCGCGCCGGCGCGCTTGAACGTCACATGGTAGCGATCGAGCACGCGCTGCTGTTCGGCGGTGAGGCCAAGCTCGCCGCGACGGCGATGCAGCGCGTCGATCCGCTGGAACAGCGCGCCGTTCAGGTAGATCGCGTTCCAGTGCTTGGCGCTCTGCGGCGCGATCGCAAGCTCGATCTCCTGGATCGCGTCGCTGGTGTTGGCGCCGGCGAGCACGTGAAAGACGCTGTCGACCCCGGTCAGCGCCTCGCCTGACCGTTCGAGCGCCTCGATGGTGTTGGCGAAGGTCGGCGCTTGCGCATTGGCGGCGATCGCGCGCGATCTCGGCGTCGTGCTCGGCAAAGGCTTGCGCAAAGGCGGGCCGGAAATGCTCCGGCACGATCGCCCCGAACGGCGGCACGCCGAACGGGGTGGTCCAGGTTTCGGAAAACGGGTTGCTGCCGCGGTCGCGGCCGGGGGTCTGATCCTGCATCCTCGATATATAGTCCGGGGAATCGGATCGCACATCAGCGATTGCGGCCCGTCACGGCATAAAGCGCGCACTGGTCGGGAAGCCCGCGAACGTGCTCTCCGGCACGCCGAAGTTGGTCGCCAGCAGGAGCGGCGGGTTGGCCGCCATCCAGGCCGTCAACGAGATCGACTGGTAGTCGCCGCTGTTGAGGACGACCAGCACCTCGAGATCATCGGTGCCGGCGTTCTCGATGTAATGCCCGTAGCCCTGCGGCACGTAGCCGACATCGCCGGCCGCGAAGTCGTCGAGGCGGACGCGGCCCTTCGATCCGAACACATTCATGCGGGCGCGCCCGGCGATGTAGTACTGCCACTCGTCCGCGTTCGGATGCCAGTGCAGCTCGCGCAGGCCGCCCGGCTTGATGCGCAGCAGCGCGCCCGTCATGGTCGCCGAGATCGGGAACTGGCGTTGCGACACCAGGCGTTCGGTGCCGCCCGAATAGACTGTCGGCCGCTGCGCCAGCAGCCGGTAGCGATGGGTCAGCGGCCCCGAGTTGAGCGCTCCCGGCGCGGGATCGGCCGGCAGCGGCGGCGGCACCGGCCCTTTCGCCATGTAGACTTCCTTCTTGGGGAAATCGGCGAAGCGCTGCGCCGGCACGCCGAAGGTTTTCGCCAGAACTTCGGGCGGGGTGTGACCGACCCAATCGCTGATGCTGAAGGTCGCGAACTCCGAAAAATGCCCGTTGTCGAACACCAGCACGAACAGGCAGTCCTCGCGGCTGATGCCCTGGATCGAATGACCGAAGCCGCGCGGGAAATACCAGACGTCGCCGGGACCGAAATCGACCATCTCGGTGCGCCCTTGCGGGTCGATGGTGGTGACGCGGCATTGGCCCTTGATGACATAGGCCCACTCGGCCGCGTTCGAATGCCAGTGCAGCTCGCGCAGCGCACCCGGCTCGAGTTGCATCAGGACGCCGGCGATTTTCTCCGAAACCGGGAACTCGGCGACGGTCGCCTCCTTCGCCCAGCCGCCGTTGTAGTTCTTGCGCGCCTGCGCGCCGAGCGCGAAGCGGAAGGACGGCAATTCGCTGCCGGTCAGCGACCCTTGACCCGGCAACGATTTCGGCTGGCCCTGCGCCGCGGCATCGGACGCAATCGCGGCGGCAAGCGCACTGCCGGCGGCCACGCCACCCAGGAGGTGTCGGCGCGAAAAGTCAGACATGGGGCTCTCCATTACGCAGGGTTGCGGGCGAATCACTCCGCACCAGCGCGAGCCGACCATGGATCATCCGCTGCCCGGCACAAGTGCGGAGTGGATAAAGGCTTGAGGGAGCGTTAGACCGGCCGATACAATTTTCGTCCGGCAACCGCGATCCGCAGTCCCTCAATGGAGAAAGAACAATGACCGCCATCACGCTCGACCAGGCCGACCGGCTGATCGACGCCATCCTCAAGCGCGGCGCCGAGCAGCAGCTGCGGCCGCTCGCCGTGATCGTGGTCGAGCCCGGCTGCAAGGTGAAGGCGTTCAAGAAGGAAGACGGCGCCTCGATGATCCGGTTCGAGATGACCTTCGGCAAATGCTACGCCGCGCTGGCGCTCGGGCGCTCGTCCAAGCTCATCAAGGTGCGCCGGGCGGAGAAGCCGGCGTTCATGGAGTATCTCGACAATGCCAGCGACCACCAGATTTTCGACGAGGGCGGCGGCCAATTGATCCGGAACGAGCAGGGCGAGATCATCGGAGCGGTCGGCGTGACCGGCGACACCGAGGAAATGGACGACGTGCTTGCGCTCTACGGCATTCGCGCCGTCGGCCTCAAGACCGATGATGATTTCGCAGGGAGCGGCCGCCGCAGCAGCGTGCGGCTCACCAACACATAACCGCCATTGGCAGAACCCTACCGGCGGAATAGCATCCTTCAAAAGCCGTTCACGAAGAGCTTCGGGAGGATGCCATGGCGGCTCGCCTGACCACGACGATTGCCATTGCGGCCGCGCTGCTCGGCGCAGCCGGCGCGATGCGGATGACGACGCTGGCCGCGCCCGCGGCCGCGCTCGACTTCGAGTTCTTCAAGTCCCGGGTGCAGCCGGTGTTCCTGGAGAAGCGCCCGACCCACACGCGCTGCTACGTCTGCCATGCGGAGAGCAACAATGCGTTCCGCCTGGAGAAGCTCCCGGCCGGCGCGAGCGCATGGAACGACGAGCAGTCGCGCAAGAATTTCGAGATGGCGTCGCGGCTCGTGGTGCCCGGCGAGCCGGACAACAGCCGGCTGCTGATGCAGCCGCTCGCCCCCGAAGGCGGCGGCAACATCTACCACTCGGGCGGCCGGCAGTTCGATACCAAGGACGACCCGGGCTGGAAGACAATCGCCGCCTGGGTCAACGGGGCGAAGTAGCGCACTGAGCGGGCACGCTCTCTCCGCTCGTTCCCGCGCAAGCGGGAACTCCAGTCTGTTCAGACCGGACTCCGATAGCGAAAGCGCTGGGTCCCCGCTTTCGCGGGGACGAACGGCTGCGGCAGGCGGCGCTAGTTCGCCACCAGCGTGTTGATGCGCTTGGGCACCTCGCCGACCGCGACCACCGCCTTGACCGTCATGCTGGCGGTGTCGATCGCGGTCACCGACTTGATCGCCGCATTCGAGACGTAGACGGTCTTGCCGTCGGGCGTGAACGTCACCCAGTTCGGCACCGACGCCGCCGGCGCCCGCCCCGGCAGCTTCAGGCTCGGCAGCGGCACTTCGCCGATCAGCTTCAGGTCGGCGAGCGAATAGACGAACACCGCGTTGTTCGGGATGCTGGTGACCCACAGCGTCTTGTTGTCGGGCGAGACCCCGATGCCGTGCGAGGGCGAGGTCTGACGCCCCGCGTCGGTCTCGAACGTGGTCTTGGTGAGCGGCAGCGTAATCCTCGCGACCTCCTTGCGGGCGGCGAAGTCCACGACCGCAAACCCGTTGAGGTCGGACATCTGGATGAAGATGCGCTTGGTCGAGCCGTCGGGATTGGCCTCGATGGTCATCGGGCGCACGCCCAGATCGAAGGACAATTCCCAGACCGGCACTTCCTGCTCGAGGTCGATGACGGTCAGAAGCTTGCCCGGGATCGAGCCGGTGATCAGGTGCTTGCCGTCCGGCGTCACATAGATGTTGTGGAGCCGCCCCTTCACCAGGATGCTCTTGGTGCGGGTCAGCGTCTTGGCGTCGATGACGTCGACCGCGCCGGGCGCCCGCGCGATGCCGACCAGGATGCGGTCGCCGTTCTTGGTGACGGAGATGTTGTTCGGGTGGTTGGACAGCGGCACCTTCTTGATCAGCGCCCCGCTCTCGCGGTCGAACACGTCGAGCGTGGTGTCGGCCTCGTTGCTGACATAGACGCGCGAGCCGTCGGGCGCGAACGCGATGCCGTGCGCCGCCTCGATGCCCTTGATCTCCTGCACCACCTTGTTGGTGGCCGGATCGATGACGTGGATGTTGTCGCCGGCGCTGTTGGTGACATAGACGCGGACGGTTTCCGCCGAGGCGGGAAGGACCAGCGACGCAAGCCAGATGGAGGTGATGAAAATGAGGGCGCGCATGGGAGCCGCTCCTGGAGGGTTGACCCTGCCGCGAGGGTACGCGCAACCATCGGTAAACATCAAGGCAGGTTCCCGGATGCGCCTGGGGACTTCGGCCGTTCCGGCATGGTATAAGGCGCGATCCGCTGACGATTGCTGGAGCCCCGAATGCCCCGCCACGCCACCTACGTCCCGCACGGCGTCATCCCGGCCGTGCTGCTGCCGTTCCACGACGACCTCTCGATCGACGAGAAGAGCTTCCGCAGCCATCTGCGCGACGTGGCGGCGGTGAAGGGCCTGTCCGCCATCACCATCAACGCCCATTCGACCGAGGTCGCCTCCTGCACCTTCGAGGAGCAGCGGCGCGTGCTCGACATCGCCCAGGACGAGATCGGCGGGAAACTGCCGATCGTCAACGGCATCTGGGCCGACGGCAGCCTGGAGGCCGCGCGCATCGCCCGCATGGCGGCCGAAGGCGGCGCCTCGGCGCTGCTGGTGTTCCCGCCGGCGCCGTTCACGCTGCAGCAGTCGCCCGAGATGGCGCTCGCCCATTTCAAGCGCATCGCCGACGCCACCGACCTGCCGATCATCGTGTTCCAGTATCCGCTGGCGACCGGCCAGGGCTACCCGCAAGCGACCCTGCTGCGGATGTGCGAGGAGATCCCCTCGATCCGCGCCATCAAGGACTGGATCGGCAACGTCCCGCACCACGAATGGCACGTGCGCACGCTGCAGAGCCTGAAGCGGCCGGTCAACGTGCTCAGCACCCACTCGGCCTGGCTGTTCTCCTCGCTGGTGCTGGGCTGCAACGGGCTCCTGTCCGGCTCCGGCAGCGTGATCGCCGACCTGCAGGCGCAGCTGTTCCGCGCGGTGCAGGGCAACGACCTCGCCGAGGCCAAGCGCCTCAACGAGCGCATCGGCGCGACCGCGCGGGTGTTCTACGCCGAGCCCTGGGCCGACATGCACAACCGCATGAAGGAGGCGCTGGTGCTGATGGGCCGGCTGCCGCGGGCCGTGGTCCGCCCGCCGCTGGTCAAGCTCGGCCGCGCCGAGGTCGAGCGCATCCGGCTGGCGCTGGTCGAGGCCGGGCTGATCGACGCCAAGGCCAAGCGCGACGCGGCGTAGAGGCCAAATCCCAGCCTTGATCCTGCCTCACCTTTCGGCTTGATTGCCGGCCGTCGAGAGGACCGAGCCAATGACCGACCGCCCCACCCTCTCCGGCGACCGCCGGATCGCCTGGCTGAACGTGCTGACCGTGGTCAGCGCGGCGATCCTGATCGGCGCCGAGGTGTTCGGCGCCGCCTTCGCGGGCGGCTGGGCGGTCGAGAACCTCACCGGCTTCGGCAGCTTCATCGTCCGCACCGCGCACTCGATCGTGTCGATCTTCGGCGTCGAATTCACCGCGACGGCGTACGCCGGCGTGTTCGTCCTGCAGGCGTTTTTCTTCATCCTCGGCGTCATGGTGATGGCGGCGTTCCTGCGCACCGCGCAGCGCGTCGAGCCGTTCTTCGTCAAGGGCTGAAGCGGCCTCCGTGGCCGGCGCGGCGCCGTCATCGCGGCGCGCTCCGTGCGCGCATTTAACCGATCGTTAGCGGCGCACGAAATGAAGCGGGGAAAAAAATTCGCGCGGACAGCAAAATTGCTTGCGTGTCAAGGCAAGATACATTATTTGATCGTTGCCCAAATTCGCACGTGCCTGTGGCCGTGTGTTGGTCGGTGAGCATCCGGACAAGAGGCCGGACCGCTGCCTGAGGAAAGAGAAGCTCTCCTTCCTTAGCACCGTGACCAACAGCCGGAGGCGAAACCGGCGCACCCCGCGCTCAACGGGGGACGCGGCTTAAAGCAACGACGGAGCGGGCTTCTGTGGTCTCGCCGGCCCTCCAAAGGTCGGCACCTAAGAGGCTTGTCCATCTTGCCGGCCGTGCGGAACGGGCCCTCCCGCTCCAATCCAAGGCAGCATCGTCGGGTGAAGAACCCTTTGCGTTTGTCGCGTCTCCATCGCGCAGCAACGCGAAGCAACCTCACCCGCTGACGCCGGGCGCTTAGCACGCGCCTGAACTTCAACCTCGGGCGGCTTGCCGCCCGTCGAGCCTGGATGAGGAGAGCGCCAATGACCTCGCGCATCCGCGACTTCCTGCGTAACCGCCGCGACGCCGGCCAAGACGACGCACCGTGCCTGGTGGTCGATCTCGACGTCGTGCGCGACAACTACCTGACCTTCGCGAAGGCGTTGCCCGACACCCGCGTGTTCTACGCGGTCAAGGCGAACCCGGCGCCGGAGGTGCTTGCGCTGCTGGCCAAGCTCGGCTCCTGCTTCGACACCGCCTCGGTCCCCGAGATCGAGATGGTGCTGGCGGCCGGCTGCCCGGCGGACCGCATCTCCTACGGCAACACGATCAAGAAGGAGCGTGACGTCGCCCGCGCCTATGCGCTCGGCGTGCGCCTGTTCGCGGTCGATTGCGAGGCCGAGGTCGACAAGATCGGCCGCGCCGCCCCCGGCAGCCGGGTGTTCTGCCGCATCCTGTCCGACTGCGTCGGCGCCGAATGGCCGCTGTCGCGCAAGTTCGGCTGCGAGCCCGCCATGGCGGCGGACGTGCTGGAGCACGCCAAGCGGCTCGGCCTCGAGCCGTACGGCGTGTCGTTCCATGTCGGCTCGCAGCAGCGCAACCCGCATGCCTGGGACCGGGCGCTGGCTTCGGCGGCGGCCGTGTTCCGCGAGTGCGGCGAGCGCGGCATCAACCTCGCCATGGTCAACCTCGGCGGCGGCTTCCCGACCAAGTACCTGAAGAACGTGCCGACGGTGAAGAGCTACGGCGCGGCGATCTTCCGTTCGCTGCGCAAGCATTTCGGCAACCGCATCCCGGAGACCATCATCGAGCCGGGCCGCGGCATGGTCGGCAATGCCGGCGTGATCGAGGCCGAGGTCGTGCTGATCTCGAAGAAGAGCGACGGAGGACGACGTGCGCTGGGTCTATCTCGACATCGGCAAGTTCGGCGGCCTCGCCGAGACGATGGACGAGTCGATCCGCTACCCGATCCGCACGCCGCGGGACGGCGACGCGCTGGCGCCCTGCGTGCTGGCCGGTCCGACCTGCGACTCGGCGGACGTGCTGTACGAGAAGCAGCCGTATGCGCTGCCGGTGAGCCTGGAGATCGGCGACAAGGTGCTGATCGAGGGCACCGGCGCCTATACGGCGACCTACTCGTCGGTCTGCTTCAACGGCTTCGCGCCGCTCAAGACCTTCCACATCTGACATCGCCGGGGGCCGGCCAAAGCCGGCCCCCATTTCCCCCCGAAGCTCCGTATGGGCGCGGTCGCGCCCCAGCGGGAGGACGTTTGCGCGAGGACTTGGCCATGATCACGATCCGAAAAGAGACCATCCGCGACGCCGACGCCCGCGAGGCGCTGCTCGACCTGTCGTTTGGCGACGCGCGCTTCCAGAAGGCGTCCGAGCGGCTGCGCGAAGGCCGGCTGCCGGCGACCGGCCTGGCCTTCGTGGCGTCCGACCGCGGCCGCGTCGTCGGCACCGCGCGGCTGTGGAACGTGTCCGCAGGCCGCTCGCGCCCGGCGCTGCTGCTCGGCCCGCTCGCCGTGCACCCGGACTACCGCCGCCGCGGGCTCGGCGGCGCGCTGATGGAGCGTTGCCTCGACGACGCCAAGCGGCTCGGCCACCGCGCCGCGCTGCTGGTCGGCGACGCGCCCTACTACGGACGCTTCGGCTTCTCGGCCGAATTGACCAGCAGCCTGTGGCTGCCCGGCCGCTATGACGCGAACCGGTTCCTGGCGCTCGAACTGCAGCCCGCCGCGCTTGCCGGCGCTCGCGGGCTCGTCAGCCCGACCGGACGGCTCGCGCCCAAGCCGGACCTCGCCGCGCTGGTCGCCCGCTTCGGCCGCACCGCCGCCGTCGCCGCGCACGCGGCCTGACCCCTCTTGCCTCGCTCGGAGTAACCGATATGAACGCACTCACCCGCATGACCGAGAGCCACCTCCTGCACGCCAGCTTCGCCGGCCCGATCGTCCTGATCGGCTTCGGCTCGATCGGCCGCGGCGTGCTGCCGCTGCTCGAGCGCCACCTCGGCTTCGACCGCTCGAAGTTCGTGGTCATCGACCCGGTCGACACCGACCGCGCGCTGCTCGACGAGCGCGGCCTGCGCTTCGAGAAGATCGCCCTCACCCGCGACAACTACCGGCAGGTGCTGACCCCGCTGCTCACGACGGGGCCCGGCCGCGGCATGATCATCAACCTGTCGGTCGACACCTCGTCGGCCGACCTGATGGACCTCTGCAAGGACATCGACGCCCACTACATCGACACCGTCTGCGAGCCGTGGCCCGGCTTCTACACCAACGCCAAGGCCTCGATCTCGCAGCGCTCGAACTATGCCTTGCGCGAAGGCGTGCTCGACGTGCGCCGCCGCCGTCCCGGCGGCGCCACCGCCGTGAGCTGCTGCGGGGCCAATCCCGGCATGGTGTCCTGGATGGTCAAGCAGGCGCTGCTCGACGTCGCGCGCGACACCGGCGTCGCCGTGCAGGAACCCGCAGACCGCGAGGGCTGGGGCCGGCTGATGCAGCGCCTCGGCGTCAAGGGCATCCACATCGCCGAGCGCGACACCCAGCGCGCCCGCAACCCGAAGCCGCGCGGCGTCTTCGTCAACACCTGGTCGGTCGAGGGCTTCTGCTCGGAGGGCGTGCAGCCCTCCGAACTCGGCTGGGGCACGCACGAGAAGCACATGCCGGCCAACGGGCGCCGGCACGATTTCGGCTGCGACGCCGCGATCTACCTGACCCAGCCGGGCGCCGGCACGCGCGTGCGCTCGTGGACGCCGACCGCGCAGGCTCAGCACGGCTTCCTGGTGACGCACAACGAAGCGATCTCGATCGCCGACTACTTCACGGTGCGTGACGGCAACGAAGGTCGTCTACCGGCCGACCTGCCACTACGCCTACCATCCGTGCGACGACGCGGTGCTGTCGCTGCACGAGATGAGCGGCGCGGCCTGGCAGCGCCAGCCCGAATGGAAGATCCTGGACGAGAACGAGATCGTCGACGGCGTCGACGAACTCGGCGTGCTGCTCTACGGCCACGCCAAGAACGCCTACTGGTACGGCTCGCAGCTCTCGATCGAGGAGACGCGGCGGCTGGCGCCGTACCAGAACGCGACCGGGCTGCAGGTGACGTCCGCGGTGCTGGCCGGCATCGTCTGGATGCTGGAGAACCCCGACCGCGGCGTGATCGAGGCCGACGAGATGGACTTCCGCCGCTGCCTGGACATCCAGCGGCCGTATCTCGGCAACCTGTTCGGCGCCTACACCGACTGGACGCCGCTCACCGGCCGCGCCGGCGGGCTGTTCCCGGACGACGTCGACGACCAGCGATCCCTGGCAGTTCAAGAACGTGCTGGTCGGCTAACGACTGCACAAGATGCAAGACTTGATGGCGGGCGCGACAGCGCCCGCCATTTTCTTTGGCGGGCACAGCGTGCCGATCGAGGCGATCCGCGATCCGATCCGCCGCGATCGTCCCGTTTTGGGCCTCCTGGGGGCGCTTCCGGGGACCTCAGTTTATGCGGCAGCTGGTTGATAATTCCCAGAAATCACCACAGTTCGCCGCCATGAACCCTGCAGAAATCAGGGGCCTCACGCAGACCGATCGATTGCGAGGATGTGATGAAACTGTCGTTTTTCAAGCTGGCGACCCTTGCAGCCGCCGTTTCGCTCAGCGCCGCCGCGTGGGCGGCGACGGCCGGCGGCGAGCCGTCGGCGACCGGAATATGGGAGCAGGTCGACGAGAATACCGGCAAGGCCGAGAGCTGGTTCCGCATCAGCGAGAAGGACGGTGTCTACATCGGACAGATCGTCAAGACGTTCCCGAAGCCCGGCGAGGAGCCGGCGGACAAATGGCTGTGCGCCAAGTGCGAGGGCGAGGAGCGCAACCAGCCGGTGCTCGGCATGTCGCTGATCAAGGGCATGCGCCGGAACGGGCTCGACTACGAGAACGGCACGATCATGGATCCGCGCGACGGCAGCGTTTACAAGGCCGTCATGCAGGTCAGCCCCGACGGCAAGCAGCTCAAGGTGCGCGGCTATCTCGGCTTCGTGCTGCTCGGCCGCACCCAGACCTGGAACCGCCTGCCCGACAATGCGCTCAACCCGTCGGCCGCGTCCCGTCCCGCGCCGAAGTCCAGCAAGAAGTAGCCGCGGCGCTCAGCCGAGCGGCAGTATCCCGGCTTCGCCCTCCTCCGTGCCGAACGCGAGCGCGTTGCCGCTCGCGCTCCAGGCCAGCGCCGTGACCGGCGCCGCGCCGGGCTTCTTGCCCAGCACCTCGGCGCCGTCGTCGACGCGCACGATCAGAACCGAACCGTCGCCGTAGCCGACCGCGACGATCTCCTCCTTGGGATGGCAGGCGACGACCTCGGCCTGCGCCTCGAGCGGCGCCAGGATGCGCGGCGTCTTGCCCATCGGGCCGTCCTTGGAGGCGAACGGCCACAGGATGAGCTGGTTCGAGCCCGAGGTCGCGAGCCACTTGCCGCCGGCGGTCCAGACGAGCGAGCGTACGCGCGCCGAATAGCCCGACATGCGCATGTCCTTCTTATCGGCGAGCCGCCAGCCGTGCAGCATCGCCTCCTGCATGGTGGTGACCAGGAACTTGCCGTCCGGGCTGACGGTGACGCCGAGATGCGAGCCCTTCCAGTCGAGCGACTCGGGCGCGGTCTCGACATTCGGAAACCAGAGCGTCGCACCGTTGTAGTGCGCGATCGCGAGCCGCAGTCCCTTCGGCGCGAACGCCAGCCCGCCCGGCGTCGAGGGCAGATCGAGCGTGCGCTCGATGCCCTTGTCGGTGCGCACGAAGGCCTGCTTGCCGGCCGACCAGGCGACCGCGCCCGACGGGCCCGACCGCCACGTGGTCGATCCAGCGGCGCTTCGGGTCGGTGGCGAGCACGACGGTATCGCCCTCTGCATCGGTCGCGGCGACCTTGCCGTCGTCGCCGCCGGTGATGACGCGCTCGCCGTCGCTGGCGGCCGCCAGGATCGCGCCGCCATGCACCGTGACCCGCCGCTCGGCGCCGTCCTTGCCGGCGAGCAGCAGGGTCTCTTCGCCCAGCACGAACACCGCCGTCTCGCCGAGGAAATGCGCGGCGACGACCGGCGCGCCGGCGGCAACGGCGCGCGTGCGTTCGACGACGGACGGGATGGTGTCGCGGGTGTCGGTCATGAGCGCAACGCTGCTCGCGTCAGGCCACGCAGCTCTCGAAGCCCTGCCTGATCTTGTCCTGCGGCAGGTTGCGGCCGATGAACACGATGCGGCTCTCGCGCTTCTCGCCGTCCTGCCACGGGCGCTGGTGGTCGCCGTCGAGGATCATGTGCACGCCCTGGAACACGAACCGCTCGGCATCGTCCTTGAACGACAGGATGCCCTTGCAGCGCAGGATGCTCGGGCCCTCGGTCTGCACCAGCCCCTGCACCCACGGGAAGAACTTGTCGGGATTGAGCGGCTTGTCGGTCCGCAGCGCAACCGATTGCATCTCCTCGTCGTGGTAGTGCTTGAGCTTGCCGTGATTGTGGGCGTGACCGTGGTCGTGGTGATGGTCATGGCCGTGACCATGGTGATGATCGTGGTCGTGACCATGGTCATGATCATGGTGATCGCCGTCCAGGAATTCCGGCTCGATCTCCAGAATCCGGTCGAGGTCGAAGGCGTTGCGCCCCAGGACCTCCTTGATGCGCAATCTGCGAGCGCACGGTCTTGTGCACCTTGGCATACGGATTGATGCCGCGGATGCGCGCCTCGACCTCATCGAGCTCGTCCGAACTCACCAGATCGGTCTTGTTGAGCAGGATGACGTCGGCGAACGCGATCTGGTTCTTGGCCTCCGGCGCGTCCTTGAGGCGGTCCAGCAGCCATTTGGCGTCCGCGACCGTCACCACCGCGTCGAGCTTGGTCTTGCGGCCGACATTCTCGTCCATGAAGAAGGTCTGCGCCACCGGCGCCGGATCGGCGAGCCCCGTGGTCTCGACGATGATGGCGTCGAACTTGCCCTTGCGGCGCATCAGCCCGTCGATGATCCGCACCAGGTCGCCGCGCACCGTGCAGCAGATGCAGCCGTTGTTCATCTCGAACACTTCCTCGTCGGCGCCCACCACGAGGTCGTTGTCGATGCCGATCTCGCCGAACTCGTTGACGATGACGGCGAACTTCTGGCCGTGCGGTTCGGACAGGATGCGGTTGAGCAGCGTGGTCTTGCCGGCGCCGAGATAGCCGGTCAGCACGGTGACGGGGACTTTGTCGGACATTCCTTCACTCCGTTTGGCCCCCGTATATATGCATCCGGAACGAGATGCTATCCTCCGAGGCCGACGCAAGACCTGCCGGGAGATTGCGATGGGCCGAATGATCGCCGTGCTGAGCGCGCTCGCCGTGGGCGCCGCCGTGCCGCCCGCGCTGGCGCAGGGCTACCCCGAGCGCACCGTCGAGATCGTGGTCCCGTTCACGCCGGGCGCCACCGCCGACCTGTTCGGCCGCGTCCTCGCCGACGGCCTGTCGCAGAGGCTCGGCCAGCGCTTCATCGTGATCAACAAGGGCGGTGCGTCCGGCGTGATCGGCACCGCCGAGGTCGCGCGCGCCAAGCCTGACGGCTACACGTTGTTTCACGGCGCGGCCTTTTCGATGACGGTGCAGCCGCTCACCGACAAGCAGACGACCTACACCCACAAGTCGTTCGATCCGATCTGTCAGACGTTCAAGAACGACCAGGTGATCGTGGCGAAGCCCGACTCTCCGCTCAACTCCGCCCGCGACCTCATCGATGCCACCAAGGCCAGGCCCGGCGGCCTCAACTATGGGCATCCGGGGCTCGCCACCATTCCGCATCTCGCGATGATCGAATTCGGCCGGCTGGCGAATGTCGAGTTCAACCAGATTCCATTCAAGGGTCCGGCGGACGCCGTGCAGATGACGCACGGCGGCCAGATCGACTTTGCCGCCGTGCCGCTGCCGCCGGCGGCGTCGAGCGGGCTGAAGATGCTCGCCCTGTTCGCGCCGGAGCGGAATCCGGCGATCCCCGACGTGCCGACCATGCGCGAGCAGGGCTTCGACGTGGCGCCGTTGAGCTTCGGCGCGTTCGTCGGGCCCGCCGGATTGCCCGCCGATGTCAAGCGCAAGCTCGCCGAAGGCTGCGAAATCGCCGCCCGCAGCGAGGCCTACGTGACGCTCGCCAGGCGCTCGTTCCAACCCGCCGATTACTACGGCGACAGCGCGACGCTCGCCGACAACATCGAGAAGGACGTCGCCGAGAAGCGGCGTCTGCTGTCAGCGCTCGGAATCATGAAGTGAGCGCGGCTGAACATGGTTTGCCACAATTCCGTTGCCACAATGGGCACGGGTATCCGGCTTTGAACCAACAGGAACAGAATCATGAGCGCGCGCAACCTGGGTTATGCGATCATCAGCGGCCTGTTCGGGCTCCTGATCCTCACGGTCATCCTGGGAAGCTGGTACACGATCGACCAGACCCAGCGCGGCGTGCTGCTGCGCAACGGCGCCTTCGTCGAGGTCGTGCAGCCGGGCCTGCATTTCAAATGGCCGTGGATCGACAGCGTCTCCAAGATCGACATGCAGACCCACACCTTCACCTGGTCCAAGATGGAATCCTATTCGGCCGACCAGCAGCCGGCCAACCTCAAGGTCTCGGTCACCTTGCATGTGGCCGGCGACAAGGTGCCGGAGATGTATTCGCGCTTCCGCGGCGACCAGCAGGCGGCGGTCGACCGCATCATCGCCCCGCACCTCAACGAGAAGATCAAGGTGGTGTTCGGGCAATACACCGCCGCGCGCGCGATCAGCGCCCGCGGACAGCTCAATTCCGATGCGGCCAAGGCCCTGACCGAAGCGATCGCCTACGACCCGGTCTACGTGATCGAAAGCGTGCAGATCGAGGACATCGCGTTTTCGGCCGACTACATCAAATCGGTCGAACAGCGCATGCAGGCCGAGGTCGAGGTGCAAAGGCTGCAACAGAACCTGGCGCGCGAGAAGGTGCAGGCCGAGATCGTGGTCACGCAGGCCAAAGCCAAGGCCGATGCGGTCCGCGCCGAGGCCCAGGCGCAAGCCGACGCCATCCGCTTTCGCGGCGAGGCCGATGCGGCGGCGATCCAGGTCAAGGGCGCCGCCGAGGCCACGGCGATCCGCGCCAAGGCCGACGCGCTCGGACAGAATCCGCAGCTCGTCACGCTCATCCAGGCGGAACGATGGGACGGGAAGCTGCCGGTGACGATGCTCCCCGGTGGCGCGGTGCCGATGCTCAACCTCGGCCAGCGGTGAGCCGGCGCGGACGGCTCAGCTCAACAGCGCGCCGGCAAGTTGCTGCAGGTTGTGCCGGATCAGGTCGATATAGCTGGTGGCGTCGCCCTTCTCGCCGGTGAGCGCGTCGGAATAGAGCGTGCCGCCGACCTTGGCGCCGGTCTCGGCGGCGATCTGCTTGACCAGCCGGGGATCGGTGACGTTTTCGAGGAACACGCCGGCGATCTTCTTCGCCCGGACCAGCCTGATGATCGCAGCCACGTCCTTGGCGGACGCCTCGGCCTCGGTCGAGACGCCCTGCGGCGCGGTGAACTCGATGCCGTAGGCGGCCTGGAAATAGCCGAACGCATTGTGGCTGGTGATGACGCGGCGGCGCTCGGCGGGGATCTTCGCGATCGTCGCCTTCACCTCCTGTTCGAGCGCGTCGAGCTTGGCAAGATACGCGGTGGCGTTCGCCTCGTAGGCGGCCTTGCCGGCCGGATCGGCGGCGGCGAGCGCATCGCGGATGTTGGCGACGTAGATCTTCACGTTCGCGACCGACTGCCAGGCATGCGGGTCGGCGCGGCCATGGTCGTGGTCGTGATCGTCGCCCTGCCGCTCGCGCGGCTTGACGCCCTTGCTGGCGACGACGATCGGCGCCTTGGTGCCGGACGCCTTGACCAGCCGCTCCAGCCAGCCCTCGAAGCCGAGCCCGTTCACGAACACCAGCTTGGCGTCGGCGACCCGGCGCGCGTCGGCGGGCGACGGCGAATAGACGTGGGCATTGCCGTTGGGGCCGACCAGCGTGCCGACCTCGACGCGGTCGCCGCCGACGTTCTTCACCAGGTCGCCCAGGATCGAAAACGTCGCGATGACGTTGATCTCTGATCCTGCGCCTGCGCGCGGCCCGGTACGAGACCAGCCGCGAGCAGCGCGGCGGCCACCGCGATCGCAAGCCGTCTGGTCAGCATGGTCTGCTTCATGTCTGCCCTCACGCCTCGAGATGGCGGCCCGGGAACGCCTGCCGCACCAGGCCGCCGACGCGGCCGAACAGCAGCGACACCACGTAGAGCGCGCCCGCGACCAGGATGATCGCCGGGCCCGACGCCACGCCGGTGTGGAACGAGATCAGCAGCCCGGCATAGCCGGACACCACGCCGCTCGCGGTCGCAATCGCGATCATCAGCGTGATGTCGCGCGCCCAGAACCGCCCGATCGCCGCCGGCAGCATCATGATGCCGACCGCCAGCAGCGTGCCGAGCGCATGGAAGCCGCTCACCAGATTGATCACGACCAGCGTGAGGAACGCGAGGTGCGCGGCGCCGCCGGCCCGGCTCAGCGAGCGCATGAAGCCCGGATCGACGCACTCGATCACCAGCGGCCGGTAGATCAGCGCCAGCACGATCAGCGTGATGGTCGCATTGGCGGCGATCAGCAGCAGCGTCTGGTCGTCGAGCGCCAGCACGTTGCCGAACAGCACGTGCAGCAGATCGATGTTGGTGCCCTTCACCGACACGATGGTGACGCCGAGCGCGAGCGAGAGCAGATAGAAGGTCGCGAGCGCGGCGTCTTCCTTGAGCTCGGTCTTGCGGGCGACCAGCCCGGTCAGCAGCGCGACCACGAAGCCGGCGATCAGCCCGCCCGCCGTCATGGCGAACAGGTTCAGGCCGGAAAGCAGGAAGCCCACCGCCGCACCCGGCAGGATCGCATGCGCCATCGCGTCGCCGACCAGGCTCATGCGGCGCAGCATCAGGAACACGCCGATCGGTCCCGCGCCGAGCGCGAGCGCCAGCGTGCCGGCCAGCGCCCGGCGCATGAACTCGAACTCGGTGAAGGGAGCGATCAGGAGATCGTACATCTGTCCGCTTGCTCTCTGTCATTCCCGCGCAAGCGGGAATGCAGTTCTAGTGCCCGTGGTGATCGTGCGACTGGATTCCGGCTTTCGCGCCTTCGCCGCCCGGCAACGACAGCGGAGGGTCCTCAACGCACAGTGCGGCGCGCTCGTCGAACGCCTCGCACATGCGGCGCGCGGCGAGCAGGTTCTCCGGCGTCAGCACCGTCCCGGTGCGGCCCCAGGCCACCGGCTCGCGCGCCAGCAGCAGCGTCTCGGGAAAGTTCGTGCGCACGAAATCGAGGTCGTGCATGGCGGTGATGCACGGTGCGCGCCTCGCCGTGCCAGCGCTTGACCAGATCGAACAGGTCGGCCGAGGTCTTGGCGTCGACCGCGTTGAACGGCTCGTCGAGCACGATCACGCGCGCATCCTGCAGCAGCAGGCGCGCAAACAGCATGCGCTGCATCTGGCCGCCCGACAGCGTCGCGATGGCGCGATCCTCGAAGCCGGTCAGGCCGACCGCGGCGATGGCGTGCTCGATCGGTCGCGCGCGCCTTGCGGTCGATGCCGCCGAACAGGCCGGTGCGATGCCACAGCCCCATCGCCACCATGTCGTAGACGTTGATCGGGAACGTGCGATCGATCTCGGCCGCCTGCGGCAGGTAGGCGATGTCCCGCGCGCTGAGCGCGCCGCGCTCGATCGCGCCGGCGAGCGGCTTGAGCACGCCGACGATGCCCTTGAACAGCGTCGACTTGCCGGCCCCGTTCGGACCGACCACGGCCATGAGGGCGCCGGCCTCGATCGCGCCGTCGAGATGATGCACCGCCGGGTGGCGGTCATAGCCGAGCGTGAGGTCGCGGAACTTGAGCGCTGCGGTCACGTCACGCCTTTCACGGCCCAGAACACCACGCCCCACAGCGCCGCGATCAGCACCGCCGCCAGCGCCAGCCGCTCGAGCGCCGACATGCGCAGGATCGAGGGCGAGATCGTCGCCGGCGGATGGCCCTCGCCGGGATGGTGATGATGATGCGGGTGAGGCGCGGACATGAGGCCTTGGCTATCGGACCAATGCGGCTAGATTTTGTAACAATATAACATTACCTCCCGGGCCGCACCAGCCCTTCCGCCCCGCATTCACGCTGTCGGGAGCCCGCGATTGCCAAGCCCGGCCGGCCCGGCCATCCTCCCGGCCTGCCCGCCCCTGAAGGACCGACGCCATGACCGAAGCAAAGCCCCGCGTCGTCTGCGTCGGGGAAGTGATGATCGAGCTCGTGCGCGGCGGCGACGGCCGCTTCGGCATCGCGTGCGGCGGGCGACACCTTCAACGTCGCGGTCTATCTGGCGCGCGCCGGCGCCGACGCGGCGCTCGCCACCGCGCTCGGCGACGATCCCTACTCGGACGCGATCGTCGCGCTCGCGACCGCGGAGGGCGTCAACACCGACCTGATGCTGCGGCTGCGCGGCCGGCTGCCCGGCGCTCGCGATGGTCGACACCGACCCGGCCGGCCATCGCCGGGCGTATTCCTGGCGCGAGGGCGCGCCGGCCCGCGACCTGTTCGAACTGCCGGACTGGAGCCGCGTGGCCGACGGGCTGCTCAAGGCCAAGATCGATCTATTTCACCGGCATCACGCTGTCGCTCTATTCCAACAACGGGCTCGGCCGCTTCCTGGCCGTGCTCGAGATGGCGCGCCAACAGGGGTCAAGGTCGCGTTCGACGGCAACTTCCGCCCGCGCGGCTGGGGCGGCGATCTTTCGCGCACGCGCAAGGTGTTTCTGGAGGCGCTCAAGCGCGTCGACATCGCGCTGCCGGCCTACGACGACGAGGCGGTGCTATGGGGCGACCCGAGCCCGGAGGCGACCGTCGAGCGGCTGCAGGCGTTCGGCATCGGCGAGATCGTGGTGAAGAACGGCCCGAACAGCGCGCTGGTCGCGGCCGGCGGCGCGAGCGAATTCGTGCCGGTGCCGGAAGTCGTCGTGCCGGTCGACACCACGGCGGCGGGCGACAGCTTCAATGCCGCCTATCTGGCGGCGCGCGTCGGCGGCAAGGGACCGAAGGAGGCGGCGGCCGAAGCCCACCGCCTCGCCGGCCAGGTGATCCGCCACCGCGGCGCGCTGATGCCGCGCGCCGCAGCGGCCGTGCACTAACGCTACCCGCTACTCCGCCGGCACCGCGTGCGGCGGCATCGGCTTGGGCGCCGCCGCCCTCGCGGTCTCCGGCACGCGGCTCAAGGCGAACAGGAACGCCGGCGACGATGAGGTAGGCCAGCGCCACCGGCGGCGTGACGCCGAGCCCGTTGGCGCCGATGCCCACCGCTTCGCCGTGCATGAAGCCGAAATAGGTCAGCACCGCGCCGGTGAGCGAGAAGCCCGCCGCGTTGGCGAACTTGCGCTCGATCACGAACACCGCGATTGCGCCGAGCACCAGGCCGGTCAGGATCGAGCCGCCACCCATCACTTCGAGGCCGTGGAACAGCACGCCGTTCTGCGCCATCTTGGCGACGAACTCCGGCGCATGCGTGGCGCCGAAATTCATGCCCGCGGCGCCGAGCGCGCCGCCGAGCAGCACCGTAGCCCAGGCCGCGAGGTGCGGCGTGATCGCCAAGGCGATCGCCGGCGCGTGCTCCTTCGGCGTGGTCTGGAACGCCTGCGCGCAGATCAGCATGCCGATGTAGAGCAGGATCGGCGAGATCGCGACCACCGGAATGACCGCGAGCATCAGCGAGATGACGCCGAACCAGGACAGCACGATCACCATCAGGCCGGTCGCCGCCGAGTAGCCGATGCGCCCGCCCATCGCCTTCCAGCCGGGATGGCCGATATAGACCGCGTTGATGAACGGGTTGCCCATCAGGCAGCCGATCAGGCTGACGACGCCGTCGGCGGTCAGCACGCGGGTGGTCGGATACTCGTCGCCCGCCGCTTCCGCGCTCTCGACGTTGTCCATGGCTTCGACCAGGTCGTAGATGCCGAACGGAATGGCGGTGACCAGGATGATGCCGAGGAACTCGAAGCCCGAGAACACGTGGTCGACCGCCGGCAGCGGCACCGAGAAGCCGAAGTTGGAGAATGCCGATTTCACGCCTTCGACGCTGACGCCGCCGACTTCGATACCGAACAAGGTCGAGCCCCAGGCGATCAGCATGCCGACCGCGATGGCGACGAGGCCGGCCGGAATGCCTTTGGGATATTTGTAACCGCCGAACCAGCTGACCATGATGATGGCAAAGCAGGTGAGGCCGATGACCGGGGTCATGAACATCTCGAGCGCCGGACGCATCGAGATGAAGGTGACCGAAACGCCGGCGAGCGTGCCGAGCAGCGCCGCGCGCGGCGTGATCCTGCGGATGTAGGGCGCGACGAAGCCGCCGATCATCAGGATGAAGCTCTGGAAGAACACCCACACCAGGCCGGCTTCCCAGCCCTTGATCGGGTCGTTGGTCTTGAGCGTGATCGGCAGCATGATCACGAAGGTGACGATGAACATGTGCGGCACGCTCACGCCCGACGGCAGCGCACAGACGTCGGTGCGGCCGGTCTTCACCGCCAGCCGGTAGGCGAGCCAGGCGTAGTACATGGTGGAGAGGCACATCATCAGGCCGAGCGCCGGCAGGATGCGGCCGAACACGATCGAGTCCGGCATCTTCAGCACGAAGCGCAGCAAGCCGGTCAGCACCAGCATGTTGACCAGGATATTGGTGCCGAATCCGAACAATGCGTTCCAGTCGCCGGGCGTCCAAATCGACCGGACGAAATTTGCCTGCCGCTACCGCTTGCTCTGCCGCCATGCTGCGCTCCTGTCGTTTCTGAAATCTCTCGAATCGATCCGCAAAGCCGTCCCGGCAGGGTCGTGCGTGAAGGCGGACAACGCTCGCCACGGTCGCGGAGGTTTAGAAACGGCCGAAAGTGAGGGTGCCCGCCTTCACTGTACGCACGCGCGCACCGGCACCGCCGGTGCGTTGACGCAACTGGGCTAAAGAATTGCGTCGTGGAACTGTCACGCAAGCCACGTGCCAAACACCGCGATCTTGCATCTGCCGCAGCGGAATTCGCGCGCTGGCCAAAGCGCCAACGACTCCATTGAGTTAGCGAACGATCAAAAATCGAGCGCGCTGCCCAGCGCTTAGGCTGTCGCGGCAGTCTGCCGTTAAATTGAACGGCTGCCCAAATCTCGGCCTTGCCGCCGCTTCACGCCGCAACGGCAGCGGCGTTGAGTGCGCCCAGCACCGACGCCGACGGCGCCACCCAGCCGAAAATCCCGCCCTGCGCCTTGATCATCTTCAATCCGAACTCGTGGAATTCGGGGAAGTAGGATGCGCAGCAATCCGAGATCACGATGCAGCGGAAGCCGCGGTCGTTGGCCTCCCGCACCGTGGTGTTGACGCAGACTTCCGTCGTCACGCCGCAGACCAGCAGCGTGTCGATGCCGCGATTCTTGAGCATCAGCTCGAGGTCGGTCTGGTAGAACGCGCCCTTGCCGGGCTTGTCGATCACCGGCTCGCCGTCCTTCGGATAGAGCTCGGGAACGATGTCGTGGCCGGGCTCGCCGCGCACCAGGATGCGGCCCATCGGCCCCGGCGCGCCGATGCGCAGCGCCGGCTCGCCGCGCTCGACCTTGTGGCGCGGCGCGTCCGAGAGATCGGGCCGGTGGCCCTCGCGGGTGTGGATGATCAAAATTCCGGCAGAGCGCGCCGCCGCCAGCACGGACTTGCAGGGTCCGACCGCCGCCTTCAAGCAGCGACACGTCGTTGCCCAGCGTCTCGCCGAAGCCGCCGGGCTCCAGAAAGTCGCGCTGCATATCGATGATAATGAGAGCCGCATGATCGAGCTCGACCAGGACCGTGGATGGTTCCGCCTCGATGCGTCTTACGCTCATGATGACACCCTCTCGATGACGACGAAATCGTATGCTTCGCCGCAATTCCTTGCAAATTCGAGGCCATCCGGGCCCGGCCGGCCGCCGTTGACCGGCTGCGGCGGCGCCGCTACTTTTTCGGGCGATGGGGATGGAGTCCCCCGACAACCGCCCGCAACGGCTGATGACTCCTGTCGCGCAATCTGGCGGCAGGATTCCGTCCGCGCCGCCGCAGGGCGGTTTTTCATTGCCCTGAACACGCAAGGAGCGAGCATGGGCTTCCTGATCGTTTTTCTCGGCGGCGGCATCGGCGCCGCGCTCCGCCACGGCGTCAACCTCACGCTGGCGCGGCTTCTGGGCACCGCGTTCCCGTATGCGACCTTGACCGAGAACGTCACCGGCTCGCTGGTGATGGGGCTGCTCGCCGGCTATTTCGCGTTCGGCGGCGAGGCCTCGCAGCACTGGCGGCTGTTTCTGACCACCGGCATCCTCGGCGGCTACACCACGTTCTCGGCGTTCTCGCTCGACACCGCGCTGCTGTACGAGCGCGGCGAGCTTGGCCTCGCGGCGCTCTATGTGGTGCTGTCGGTCGCGCTGTCGATCGGCGGGCTGTTCGCGGGGCTCGCGGTGGTGCGGCATTTCGCGTGAACGGGTCCGTTCAGCGTTCCATCGGCTGCAGGCCGAGCTTGTCGAGCAGCGCCATGTCGCGGTCGCGGCCGGGATTGGGCGTGGTGAGGAGCTTCGGCCCGTAGAAGATCGAGTTGGCGCCGGCGAGGAAGCAGAGCGCCTGCGTCTCCTCGCTCATGTCCTCGCGCCCGGCCGAGAGCCGCACCACCGACGCCGGCATCGCGATGCGCGCGACCGCAATGGTGCGCACGAAGTCGAGCGGGTCGAGCGCGGCAGCCGCCTGCTCGCTCGCGAGCGGCGTGCCTTCGACCTGCACCAGCAGATTGATCGGCACGCTTTCCGGATGCACCGGCAGGCTGGCGAGCGCCAGGATCATGCCGACGCGATCCTCCGCGCCCTCGCCCATGCCGACGATGCCGCCGCAGCAGACGTTGATGCCGGCGTCGCGCACATGCGCCGAGCGTGTCGAGGCGCTCCTGATAGGTGCGGGTCGTGATGATGTCGCCGTAGATATTCCGGCGAGGTGTCGAGGTTGTGGTTGTAGTAGTCGAGGCCCGAGTGCTTGAGCCGCTGCGCCTGCGGCGGCGTCAGCATGCCGAGCGTCGCGCAGGTTTCGAGCCCGAGCGCGCGCACGCCTTCGACCATGGCGCAGACCTTGTCGAGGTCGCGGTCCTTCGGCTCGCGCCAGGCCGCGCCCATGCAGAAGCGGCAGGCGCCCGCAGCCTTGGCGGCGCGCGCCTCGGCGAGCACGGCGTCGAGCTCCATCAGCTTCTCGGCCTTGACGCCGGTGTCGTATTTGCGCGCTCTGCGGACAATAGGCGCAGTCCTCCGGACAGCCGCCGGTCTTGATCGACAGCAGCGTCGAGATCTGCACCTCGGCCGGATCGAAATTGGCGCGGTGGACCGACTGCGCGCGGAACATCAGTTCGGGGAACGGCAGCGCGAACAGCGCGCGGATTTCCTCGCGCGTCCAGTCGTGGCGGGTGGTGGTGTCGTTCGAAGCGGCGCCACTTGCTCCGTTGCCCTCTCCCCTTGTGGGAGAGGGTGGCGAGCGCAGCGAGCCGGGTGAGGGGTCGGCCGAAGAACCGCTGACCCCTCACCCGGCCCTCGCTTCGTTCGGCGCCACCCTCTCCCACAAGGGGAGAGGGTCGCTGCGGCGCCGTCGGCGATTCAAAATGCTTCATCGAATTTCGTGTCTCCATGCGCGCAAGCTTATAACAATTGTCATGCGGGCGTGCGCCATCCTCCGTATTTTTTGCGGCGCCGGGTACGCCGTATTCCGTAGCTCCCCGAAATGAGGGGGAGCGGAGCGCCGAGAGGCGCATCCAGCCATCGCGCCGCGCAACAGGCGTCGCCGCCCGCTGCGCTGAGGCGCGCGCGTCCTTGGCGAAGGACGCTCGCCTCTCGGCGCTCCACCGCGGATTCGCCACCGGCCGCTTGGGCCTGCATGGCTCGGCTCCGGGCCGCGCTTCCTGGGACGCGGCTTTCGCCTGTCCCAGTCCAGCAGGCTCCCTGCAGGCCGGTCCTAGTGCCGGCCGGGCGGGGCCCCGGAGCCGCCCGAGCGCAGGTTTACGAGACCTGCCCGCGGGCGCCGCCCCTCGCTCCGCCTTCAGAACGTCTCCGGAAGACGCCCCTCGAATGAGCGAGGTGGGGGATATATGGAGGAGGAATGGGGCAGGAATATGATCCTAGAGATGATCGTCATATTATGACGAGCCGCGGCCTCAAGTGCCTACGCCGCTGAAGTGGGCGTCAACGTAACCTCGTCCACGTTAGAGTTTGAAATTCACACCAACCCGGCCGAGTTGTAGCTTCACGTTGGTGGTTCGAAGATTACCAACCATCGGAAATAGGATTTCGCTCTTCAAAGGAGTGTAGAGATATTCCGTCGAAACGCTCCAGTGGGAAGATACCCGAAGCTCAACTCCTGCACCGGCAATCCAACTCGTCGCAAATCCAGTAGCAGATTCTGGAAGGGGCGCTCGTGTGGAATTGAAATGCGCACGCACCGCCCCAGCAGTCGCATAGACCAAGTAGCTTTCCGAGGTAAGTCCAATGCGGCCTCGCATCGTCGCGAACCAATCAATCTTGGTCGTGCTGAACACACCAGTTGACGTTGTCACATCGCCATAAAGCTTTGCCGCGGAATAATCAGCATCCAAACCCAACAAGAGGGCCGGAAAAGGTTGGAGATTGTAACCAGCGCGAATCCCCCCAATCATGCCTTTCACGGTTGAATCAGTCGCCACAGTCGGCAACCCGGTTGCGAGCACGATTGCTCTTTGATCTACCGCCCCAATTCCATATCCGACTTGGGCGCCAGCGTAGAAACCGCTCCAACTATAATAGGAGGGCGACGGCGCCTTCGCGACTTTTGCCGGCATCTCGGCGGCCGTAGCCAAACTCGCCGTGAGCGCTGATATGGCGCTCGCCAGAATACGCTTTCTCATGCCGGGCCCCCTCGCACGACCACCACGCTGTCATGAGTCGCGATAATCGCGCGTGTTGTACGAGCCACAATTCACACCCACAGCAACATAGGGTGGGCAAAGCGAAGCGTGACCACCGAATTCTTAGGCACGGTGCGCTCCGGGCCTCTTGCCCCCACCCCGCCCGCTCGGACGTCGCGTGCTTCCGGCCGGCGCCGCCCCTACTTCAGCCGCCGCACCAGATAATCGAAATTGACCACGAACTGGTCGGGCCGGCTGATGTCCTGCTGCAGCTTCCTGATGTCGGCCTCGGGGAATTCCTCGGCGCAGTCGCCGGCCGCCTCGGCGATCATCTGGATGCGCGCCGCCTCCTCCAGCATCAGCGTGCTGACGATCAGTTCCTCGATCGCGGTCGCGGTGACGACGAGGCCGTGGTTCTTGAGCAGCACCGCGCGGTTCTTGCCGAGGTCGCGCGCGACGCCTTTGCCCATGTCCTTGGTGCGGATCAGGTTGATGGTGTCGCGATAGCGGCCGAGCGAGCCGTAGAACAGCGCGCCGCCCTGGCTGTAGCACTTGAGCGGCCGGTCGCTCGACGACAGCGCGATCGAATAGGCCGGATGGGTGTGCAGCACGCACTGCACGTCCGGGCGCGCGCGGAAGATCTCGGAGTGGATGTAGACCTCGCTGTGGCGGCGCGAGGTGCCGGCGACGACCTCGCCTTCGAGATCGATGGTGAGGATGTTGTCCATCGTGATCTCGTCGAGGCCGCGGCTGTGCGGCTTCATGAAGAACAGCGAGGGATTGTCGGGCAGCCGCGCCGAGATATGGCCGCGCGTGAAGTCGTCCTGGCCTTCGGCCACCAGCACCTTGCCGGCGTCGATCAGTTTTTGTTTGAGTTCAGTGTGGGTCATTTCCGGTTTCCGTTTTTTTCGTGGCACGAAGGCGTCAATTCGGCGTGATCGAGCTTACCAAAGCTTAATTGGCAATGCGCGCGGGCGCACCGTATATCGCTATCAGTGTCGCGCTGATCCCCCAGCCCCCCGACATTGGCGCGATACAACAAGAAGCCCCGGCGCGTATTTTGCCGGGGCTTCCCCTTTTTGGGGGACCGTAGCCCGGATGGAGCCAAGCGACATCCGGGGCATCGTGCTGCAACGCACCGCTCCCGGATTTCGCTTCGCTCAATCCGGGCTACGAATTTTCATTTCGGCGGGCAACTCCCCGCATACGGCGCCACCGCGGCGCCGCCCTTGCAGATCATCACGCGCTCGGTCTTGTCCTCCGGGTCGAGCGAATACGACCGCAGGCTGTAGTTGCCGGCGGCGTTGATGTAGTTGCAGAGCGGCAGCAGGGTGGTGGTGCGGTTGACGAACCAGTCGCCGCCGGCCGCGAACGGCGCGCTGTCGGCGACGTTCACGGTCTCGAGGGTGGCGAGCGTCCGCCAGCCGGCGTCACCGAGATCGTCGCAGGCGTGCTCGGCGCGCGCGGCGGCCGCAGCGAGCAGCGCCGCGCCGGCGATCAACAGCTTCGTGAGAACCTTGCCCATCCGAAACTCGCGACTGCCATGCGGCAGGAGGCGGATACCTTGACCGCACAGAACGGAAGGTCAAGACTGCCGGCATTGCAATCAAGCCTGCAATGAAAAAACGGCATCGGGAGTTTGGGGCATGGGCAACGACAAGCGCACATCCAGCACGGGCACGGCGGACGTCAGCCGGCGCAATTTCCTCACCCGCGGCGCGGCCGCAGGCGTCGGCGCGGTCGCGCTCGCCGGCACGCGCGAGGCGCAGGCGCAGAACGGCAGCATCAAGTGGGACTTCACCGCCGACGTGGTGGTCGTCGGCGCCGGCGTCGCCGGGCTGCCGGCCGCGATCGCGGCGCGCGACGGCGGCGCCTCGGTGATCCTGGTCGACGAGAACTACGACATCGGCGGGCGCGGCATCCTCAGCGGCGGCCGGGTGCAGATCGGCGGCGGCCACGCGCTGCAGCAGAAGCTCGGCATCAAGGATTCGCCCGACCAGATCTTCGCCGACTGGGTGCGCTACGACCACGAGGAAAGCCGCTTCAGCGACCGCGACATGATCCGCGTGTTCGCCGACGAGAACGTCGCGACCTTCGATTTCCTGGTCGCGAACGGCGTCGAGTTCATCGAGAAGCCGATCCGCGCGCCGGACGCCTCGACCGTCGACCGCATCTTCGTCACCAAGGAATGGCACATCCCGAGCCAGGTGATCGCGCCGCGGCGCGGCCGCAACGGCTCGGGCCTGGTGCGGCGGCTCGAGGAAAGCGCGCGCAAGAAGGGCGCGCAGATCTTCCTCAAGCACAAGATGACCGGCATCGTGCGCGAGAAGCACAATGCCGGCCGCGTGCTCGGCATCACCACCATGAACGGCAGCAATGCGGTGAACATTGCGGCCAGGAAGGGCGTGATCATCGCCACCGGCGGCCACACCGGCAACGTCAACTTCCGCCGCATGTTCGATCCGCGGCTGACGGAAGAATACCAGCAGGCGTGCGCGCCCTACGCGCACCAGGGCGCCGACGGCGAGCTCGCCGCCATGGATATCGGCGCCTCGCTGTGGGCGACCGCCAACCAGACCAACGATTCGAGCGCGCAGATCACCAAGACGCGCCACATCGGCACCCGCTGGGGCTACTCGACGCTGGTGTACGAGCCGGACAGCCCGATGTTCTCGGTGGCGCGCGCCACCGGCCTGACGGTGAAGGACTGGCAGAACATGATCCTGGTGAACCAGGGCGGCAAGCGCTTCTGGAACGAGGTCGACGGCTCGCACAAGTTCTTCGACGCCGCCATGGCGTACAACGGCGACACCTCGAAGCTCAACGGCGGCGGGCCGATCTGGGCGATCTTCGATTCCGCCGCGGTCGAGCGCGAGAAGTGGAAGCCGGAGCCGCCGCACGTCGATCCGGACGGCTGGTTCTACAGCGCCGACACGATCGCCGAGCTCGCCGCCAAGATCAGAAATCCGTACCAGAAGAAGGCGATCTCGGGCGCGGTGCTGCAGGAGACGGTGAACCGCTACAACGGCTTCGTCGCGGCCGGCGCCGACGCCGACTTCAAGAAGCCGACGCCGCTCCACAAGATCGAGAAGCCGCCGTTCTACGCCGCCTGGTCGACGCCGATCCTGCACGACACGCTCACCGGCATCCGCACCAACACCGACGGCCAGGTGATCGACACCCGCGGCGAGATCATCGCCGGGCTCTATTGCGCGGGCGAGACGCAGGGCGGCTTCGCCCAGCACGGCCTGACGCGCTGCCTGGTGTTCGGGCGGATCGCCGGCCGGCACGCCGCCAAGATGGCGCGCGCCGAAACGTCCGGCTCGGGCCAGTGACGGCGCACGGATGAGCGCGGATACCGGCGCCGGGCTCGTTCGCCTTGCGGTGAGCGAGCCGGCGCCGCTCGCGGCTGCGGCCGGCGGCAGCATCACTGTGCGGATGCGGGCGTGGAGCGCGGACGGCCGCGACCGCACCGGGCTTGCGGTGCGCATGATTGCGCCCGACGGCACGGCCGCGCGGGCGTTTCCTTTGGTCAGTCACGCGGACGGCGTCAGCGAAACCGCCGACATCGTGCTGACCGCGCCGCCGCGCGTCGGCGAGCATGTCTTCCGGTTCGTGCTGGCGGCGCACGAGATTGCCGGCACGCACTATTCCGAAGCCGCGCTCGATCTGCCGGTGCAGGTCCACCCGCAGAGCACGAGCCTCGCGGTCTGGGACGTGCCGTCGCCGGTCGTCGCCGGTACGCGGTTCACCATCAAGGCCGGCGCAAAGTCGGCGGCCGACTGCGCGCTCGCCGGCCGCGCGATCGAGGTCTGCGACGCGGGCGGCGCGGTGGTGGCGCGCGGCACGCTGGGCGACGCGCCGCTCCCCGGCACCGGCGCGCTCTACTGGGCGGCGCTTGAGCTGACGGCGCCGGCGAAAGAAGGCGTCGCGACCTGGACGGTGCGGTTCGCGGCCGACGGGCTCGACCTGCCGCACGAGGGCGCCACGGCCGCATTCAGCACCGCGGTGGTGCCGCCGCCCGAGCACCGGCTGACCGTCAAGGTGATCGAGCAGGCGACCGCCGCGCCGCTCGCCGAGGTGGCGCTGCGTCTCATCGAGCCAAGGCTTGGCGCCTATCGCGGCACGACCGGCGCGGGCGGCCTCGCCGAGATCGCGCTGCCCAAGGGCCGCTACGAGCTGCACGTCTGGAAGGCCGGCTACGACGCGCCGCCGCGGCCGGTCGAGATCGGCGCCGACGCGTTCGTCGAGGTGGCGGCGGTCGTGGTGCCGGAGGAAGACCCGGACGCGCGCTGGAAGATGTGACGCGCAGGCGTTACAGATTGGGCGCTATCCGAAATCAAGAAAGGCCGCCCATGTCCCGCGCAACCCATGTGCTCAAACCGGGCGAGCCGGTGACGCTCGCGCCCGCCGGCAATATCAGCTTCGAGATCGAGGCCGGGCAGCGCTTCAAGCTCAGCCAGCCCGAAGGCGAGCAGGTCGCCGACATGATCACCTTCAACCGCGACGACCCGCGCGAGCTGCTGTCGATGCATTCGAGCCGCGCCATCAACCTGAACTGGCGGCTGACCAGGCCGCACGCTGCTCTACAGCAACCGCTCGAACAGGATGTGGGAGATCGAGGAGGACCTGACGGCCGAGAACTATTGCGGCGGCGGCTATTGCAGCGAGCACCTCAACGTCGCGCGCTACGGCGAGCGCGGCAAAGGCGCGCCGAACTGCCAGGCGAACCTCGAAGCGGCGGTCAAAGGCTACGGCATGGACCGCGGCAGCTTCAACGTCGACGCCTGCTTCAACGTGTTCATGACGGTGGCGTACGACCCCGACGGCGTGTGGGAGATCCGCGAGGCCAAGGGCAAGCCCGGCGACTACATCCTGATGCGCGCGCTGATGCCGCAGATCGTCGCGATCTCGAACTGCCCGGTGCTGTTCAACGCCTGCAACAACTACAAGCTCAAGCCGCTGACGCTGGAGATATTGCGGTAGGCACTGCCGTAGGGTGGGCAAAGCGGAGCGTGCCCACGACGAGCGGACGCGGCTTTCGTTACGAGCTCTGACGCGTGGGCACGGCGCTGCGCGCCTTTGCCCACCCTACTCGTTCCGACAGAAATGCCACCGCCTCCTGCCCGGCGATGCGGCCGAACACGAACGCGCGCAGCACCGACACCGCGTTCGGCGCGGTGGCGAAGAAATGCCCGGTGATCTCGCCGGCGGCGTAGAGGCCGGCGATCGGCGCGCCATCGCGCAGCACGCGGGCGCGGCTGTCGGTCGAAAGCCCGCCGAACGTGTAGGCGATCGCACCGGCGAGCGGCCAGGCCAGGAACGGCGGCTCGATGATGGCGCGCGCCCAGTTCGACTTCGGCGGCGACAGATTGCGCGCAGCGGCGAGCCCGTCGCAGCGGGTGGCATCGAATTTCTTCGCGTCGCCGACGCAGGCGGCGTTGTAGGCCGCGACCGTTCGCACCAGGCCGGTGGCATCGACGCCGATCAGGCGCGCCAGGCCGGCGAGCGTGTCGGCGCGCGACCGGCGGCACCTCGGAGCGGATCGCGCGCTCGTAGCCGTCGATCGCCAACAGACGGCTGTCGAGGATCGCGTACGCCACCCCGCCCGGCACCTTGAAGTGCAGGTCGCGCGCGAACCACTCCCAGGTCTCGTGCACCAGGCCCGCGCCTTCGTCGAAGAAACGGCGGCCGTCCTTGTCGACCACGATGCCGTAGGGATAGACCAGCACCACCGGCGCCGAGCCGAGGCTGCGCGCATCGACCGGCTCGGCATGCATGCCGTTCCAGTCGCCGGCGCGGTCGGCGCCGAGCGCGAGCGCCATCGCGATGCCGTCGCCGGTATTGAAGCGGGTGCCGGGCGAGATCAGCCGCATGGTCTCGCCGCCGGCGCCGAACTGCTCGCGCATCATCGCGCCGTTGCCTTGGAAGCCGCCGCAGGCGAGGATCGACGGCGTCGGCGGGCAGCGTCTCGCGCGCGGCCGCCCTGCTCGACCGCGATGCCGGCGAGGCGGCCGTTCTCGCTGACCAGCGACCGCGCGGCGCAGCCGTAGCGCATGTGCACGCCGGTGATGGTGGCGGAGCGCGCCAGCGTGGCGACGATCGCCGGACCGCCGCCCTGCGGCTGGATGCGCGGCGGACCCTTGGCGAGGTAGTAGATCGGCTGGATGAACTCGACGCCGTGCGCGGCGATCCACTTCACGGTCGCGGGCGCCTGCGCGGCGAGCGTGGCGAAATAGGTCTCGTCGCCCTGCAGCTGCGTCGCCGCCAGCATGTCGTGGACGAAGCTGGTCTCGACCCGGTCGGGCGCCGCCATGCGCATGTAGGACGGCGACCAGCGGGTGTTGCCGCCGGCGTCGGCCTCCGGCGCCTTGTCGAGCAGCGTCACGGACGCGACGAGGTGCCGCGCGCGCGCCTCCTGCACGGCGGCGAGCGCCGCCGCGAGCCCGGCCGCGCCCTGCCCGACGACGACGATGTTGCGCGGCTTGCCGCTCATGCTGGTTGGTTCCCCGGTCGATTCGGCAGATGTAGCAGGAAGCAGCCGCGCCGCGAACACATCGCGCGGCAGACCCGGTGCAACCCTCTCCCCTCGGGGAGAGGGTGGTTCCGAGCGAAGCGAGGAACCGGGTGAGGGGTGGCGTCCGATACTCGCAGACCCCTCACCCGGCTCGCGCCAAACGGCGCTCGCCACCCTCTCCCACGAGGGGAGAGGGTTGCGCTGCCCGTGTTGCAAACAAAGAAAGCGAAGAAGCCCGGGCGGCGGCCCGGGCTTCGCGTTGTTGGAAGCTGGCGGCGATCGCCGGTTAGTGCGTGCCGACCTTGGTCAGGGTCGCGATCTGGGCCTTGAGGTCCTCGATCGCGGCGCTCTGCGTGGCGATCTGCTCGTTCGCCTTGGCGACCTCCTCGACCAGCACCGCGTTGTCGTCGTTGACGCGGGCGAAGTCGGTCGAGGTCTTGGTCAGCTGCGCGGTGAGCGTCGCGATCTGGCCGTTGAGCATCGACACCTGGGAGTCCGAGCTGCCGTTCGCGAACTGCGCGGACATCTGCGCGATCTGAGCGTTGAGCTGCGACACCTGGCCGGCGAGGCTGTTGTTGTCGGACTTGAGCTGCGCGATCACGCCGTGCTCGTACTTGATCTCGGTCTTGAGCTGATCGATCAGCACGTTGGCCTGGCCGACCTTGATCATGAGGCTGGCCTTCTCCGACTTCAGCTGGACGTTCGCGGCCTTCTCGGCATTGAGCGCCGTGTTGAGCTGAGCGATCTGGCCGTTGAACTGATTGACCTGGTTGGTGAGCTGGGCGATCTGGGTATTCTTCTGCGCGATCTGGGTGTTCAGCTGGTTGATCTGGTTGCCCTTCTGCACGATCTGCGTATTGAGCTGGATGATCTGCGCGTTCTTCTGCGCGAGCTGCGAGGTCAGCTGGCCGACCTGGCCGGTGAGCTGGCCGACCTTGGCGGAGAGCGTCGCCTTGTCGGCGATGCAGGCTGCGAGCGGATCGGCTTTGGCAGGCTGGGCGAACGACAGCGCGAACGCGCTGGCGGCGATGGCGAAGGTGAGTTTCGTGGCAGTCATGGCACGTTCCCTTTTCTCTGTTCGTTGGGCTCGGCCTCTTGGCCAGCCGACCATTGGTTTCCGCCGGAAGGAAAAAGGTTCAATAAAATCAACATGAACGCGTCTTCATCTGGCGCTGCCGGGTTGACTCGGGCAGCGCCGGAGTGCGATTGCCCCTCCGAATCCACCACTTACGCCGGAAAATTGCGACGATGACGGACCAGCCGCCCGACCGCCTCTCCACCGATCCTTCGAGCCCCCACTACGACGAGGCCGTGCTGGCGCGCGACGTGGGCGTGCGCTTCAACGGCAAGGAGCGCACCAATGTCGAGGAATATTGCGTGAGCGAAGGCTGGATCCGCGTGGCCGCGGGCAACTCGCGCGACCGCCACGGCAATCCGCTCACGATCAAGATCAAGGGGCCGGTGGAGCCTTATTTCCGCGACAAGCCGCCCGGCTGACGGGCCGGCGGCTGTCCGGCGAGGACGGAGGATCGGGGGCAGTTTCACCTGCGTCCGGCGCGAAGGCGGTGTGGGCGCGTCCCACTCGGCTGCAACCCTCTCCCCTTGTGGGAGAGGGTGGCGCCGAACGAAGTGAGGCGCCGGGTGAGGGGTCAGCGCATACCTCAGAACTCCAACCCCTCACCCGGCTCGCTTCGCTCGCCACCCTCTCCCACAAGGGGAGAGGGTTAGGCTGCCCGTGCGGCGAGCGTTCGCATACGGATCCCGCGCTCACCCCCGTTCCAACGGCCGCAGCGAGAGGCTCATGCGGGTGACGACCTCGTCCCAGGCGCGCGCCTGCGCTTCCGGATAGGTGATGTCGAAGCACGAGATCAGCGGGCGCGGGCCGCGGCTGAAGTTGCAGCGGCTGTAGTAGACCGTACCGTCGCGCACGCTCGAGATCGCGAAGAACGACGCGGTGACCCGCTCGTAGCCGAGCGCGCTGCGCGGCATCTGCAGGTTGGCGCGCAGGAAGCTCTCGGGCGTGAAGCCCGGCGCGTTCGGGAGCGAATAGACCTCCAGCACCGCCTGGCCGTCGGCGCTGCGGAAGCGCTCGCCGATGCCGCGCTCGGACTGCCCGCCCGAGAGCGAGAACACGTCGGCCGGATAGTCGATCTGGGTGCCGAACTGCGGCTCGACGAAAATCTGCCAGTCCGCCACGGCGAGCCGCTGGGCAGCCGCGGGCGAGAGCGAAAGCGCGGCGAAGGCCGCAAGCCAAACGAAATGCCGGCGCATGGGGTCCTGCCTTTCCCTGTCGATGAAGGCTCGCGCGAGGCGCGGGCCGTTTGGCGGGAGCTACGCAGGGACGAGCCGGTTGGATGCGGCGCCGGCTTGCATCACTATTCCGTCAGACGATTCGTCGCAGGTCATGCGAGACGCAGATGCAGAACAAGTTCCGCATCGGACTGCTGGCTGGCCGCGCTGCTCGCGGCCGCGCTGGTTGTAGGGCTGGGGCCGGGCCGGCGGCTCTATGCCGACTACACCGCCGGACAATCGCTCAAACAACTGGTCGCGGAGGGCCGGCGCATCGTGCCGGTGCGGGCGCACCAGCACATGCGCGGCGACGAGGGGCGCGACTACCGGTGCTTTGCCGACGGAACATGCTTCTACGCCATCGACGTGTTCCGCAGGCTCTATCCGGCCTACAACGATCTCGAGGACGACGCGCTGCTCGCCGAGCTGCGCGCGCGGGAGGGGATGCCGTAGGTAAGGAAGCGCCCTACTCCGCCGCGATGCGCGTCGTCGGGATCGACCGCCTCGACCTTGGCGGCGCAGAACTTGAACTCGGGAATTTTGCCGAACGGATCGAGCTTCGGATTGGTCAGCAGGTTCGCCGCCGCCTCGACATAGGCGAACGGGATGAACACCACGCCGTCCGGCACCGCATCGTCCTGGCGCGCCGCGAGCTCGACCGTGCCGCGCCGCGTGGTGACGCGCACCATGTCGCCCGGCTGGATGCCGAGCTTCTCGATCGTGCCGCGCGAGAGCTGCGCGATCGCGCGTCGGCTCGATGCGCGTCGAGCACCGCGGCGCGGCGCGTCATCGAGCCGGTGTGCCAATGCTCGAGCTGGCGGCCGGTGGAGAGGATGAACGGATACTCCGCGTCCGGCACTTCGTCCGGCGGCTGCAGCTTGGTCGCGACCAGCTTGGCGAAGCCGCCCGGACGCGGGAAGCCGTCGTCGAACACCACGTCGCGGCCCGGCATGTCCGGCCCGTCGGTCGGATAGGTGACGGCGCATCTCGCGCTCGACGCGGTCCCAGGTGATGTTGGCGAGCGCCGGCATCATCGACGCCATCTCGGTGAACACCTCGCCGACGTGCTTGTAGTTCCAGCCGCAGCCCATGCGGTTGGCGATCTCCTGGATGATCCAGAGGTCCTGGCGCGTGTCGCCCGGCAGCGGCAGCGCCTGGCGGCCCATCTGCACCTGACGGTTGGTGTTGGTGACGGTGCCGTCCTTCTCCGGCCAGCCGGACGCCGGCAGGATGACGTCGGCATAGACCGCGGTCTCGGTGAGGAACAGGTCCTGCACCACGAGATGCTCGAGATGCGCCAGCGCCTCGCGCGCGTGGTTGAGGTCGGGGTCGGACATCGCCGGGTTCTCGCCCTCGATGTACATGCCCTTGATCTCGTCGGCGTGGACCGCGTCCATGATCTCGACCACGGTCTTGCCGCGCTTGGGATCGAGCTTCACGCCCCAGCTTGGCTTCGTACTGCGCGCGGATCTCCGGGTTCTCGACCGACTTGTAGTCGGGGAAGAACATCGGGATCAGGCCGGCGTCGGACGCGCCCTGCACGTTGTTCTGGCCGCGCAGCGGATGCAGCCCGGTGCCGGGCCGGCCGATCTGGCCGGTGATCAGCGCGAGCGCGATCAGGCAGCGCGCGTTGTCGGTGCCGTGGGTGTGCTGCGACACGCCCATGCCCCAGAAGATGATCGAGCTTTCGGCGCGCGCATAGGCGCGCGCGACCTCGCGCAGCGTGTCGGCGTCGATGCCGCAGATCGGCGCCATCTCCTCCGGCGTGAAGTCCTTGATGTTCTCCTTCCAGGCGTCGAAGCCTTCGACGTAGGTCTGGATGTACTGCTGGTCGTAGAGCTTCTCGGTGACGATGACGTTGAGCATGGCGTTGAGCATCGCCACGTCGGTGCCGTTCTTGAACTGCATCATCTTCCAGGCGTGGCGCTTCATCGCCGTGCCGCGCGGGTCCATGATGACGAGCTTGGCGCCGCGCTTGGCGGCCTGCTTGAAGAAGGTCGCGGCGACCGGATGGTTCTCGGTCGGGTTGGCGCCGATGACGATGATGACGTTCGGAGTTCTTGCACTCGTTGAAGGTCGCGGTGACGGCGGCCGAGCCGACGCCTTCGAGCAGCGCCGACACCGACGAGGCGTGGCAGAGCCGCGTGCAGTGGTCGACGTTGTTGGTGCCGAAGCCGGTGCGCACCAGCTTCTGGAACAGATAGGCCTCTTCGTTCGAGCCCTTGGCCGAGCCGAAGCCGGCGAGCGCGTCGCGAGCCGTCGCGGTCGCGGATTTTCTTCAGGCCGCCGGCGGCGCGGTCGAGCGCCTCCTCCCAGGTCGCCTCGCGGAAATGCGTCCACGGATTCGACGGGTCGATGAACTCGTGCGGCACCTTCGGCACGCCGTCCTTGCGGATCATCGGCTTCAGCAGGCGCTGCGGATTGTGCACGTAGTCGAAGCCGAAGCGGCCCTTCACGCACAGCCGGTTCTGGTTCGCCGGGCCGTTCTTGCCGGTGACCGCGACGATCTTGTCGTCCTTGATCTGGTAGGTGAGCTGGCAGCCGACGCCGCAATAGGGGCACACGCTGTCGACCGTGCGGTCGGGCTTGCCGGCGATAGACGTTGTTCTCGTCGACCATGCGTCGCCGGCATCAGCGCGCCGGTCGGGCAGGCCTGCACGCATTCGCCGCAGGCGACGCAGGTCGAGGCGCCCATCGGATCGTCGAAGTCGAACACGATCTTGTCGTGGTGGCCGCGGCCGGCCATGCCGATCACGTCGTTGACCTGCACTTCGCGGCAGGCGCGGACGCAGAGATTGCACTGGATGCAGGCGTCGAGATTGACCGCCATCGCCGGATGGCTGCGGTCCGGCGCCGGGCGTGTCGCGCGCGCGGGAAGCGGCCGGCCTCGATCTTCTGCGGTTGACGATCTTCCAGAGCTCGGAATCCGGATCGTGCGCGATCGCCTGCTCGGCTGATCGGTGAGCAGCAGCTCGGCCACCATCCGGCGCGCGGTCTTGGCGCGGTCGGTCTGGGTCTTCACCTTCATGCCGGGCGTCGGCGTGCGGATGCAGCTCGCGGCCAGCACGCGCTCGCCCTCGACCTCGACCATGCAGACGCGGCAATTGCCGTCCGGCCGGTAGCCGGGCTTCGGCGTGTAGCACAGATGCGGCAGCTTGATGTCGACGCGGCGCGCGGCGCGGAAGATCGTCTCGCCGTCGCGGATGTCGACCTCGTGGTCGTCGATGAAGAAGGTGTTGGGCTTCGTCGTTGGTGCTCA
Organism: uncultured Alphaproteobacteria bacterium; assembly: GCA_963749815.1. Lineage (GTDB taxonomy): Bacteria > Pseudomonadota > Alphaproteobacteria > Rhizobiales > Xanthobacteraceae > VAZQ01. Next base: position 161,218 of record CAVVON010000040.1, read on the forward strand.
TGGCCGCACTCCCAAATCCGGTTGTCATCCGCGCGAAGCGGGATCCAGTGGCGCAGCCAGCTATCGTTGCGAAGACTGGGTCCCCGCTTGCGCGGGGACGACAGCCGAGTGCATGGCAGCTGCTCGCAATTCCGACATCACCAGCTTCCCAGCGGCTTCGTCAGTTCGTCGGGGAAATATTTCAGCACGCACAGCAGCGGATTGGGCGCCGCCTGGCCGAGGCCGCAGATCGAGGCGTCGCGCATCAGCGTCGGAGAGCTCCGTCCAGCAGCGCCGCATCCCACGGACCCTGTCGCCATCAGCTTGACGGCCTTCTCGGTGCCGACGCGGCACGGCGTGCACTGGCCGCAGCTTTCGTCCTCGAAGAACTTCACAGGTTGAGCGCCACCGCCTTCATGTCGTCCTTCTCGGACAGGATGACGACCGCGTGCGAGCCGACGAAGCAGCCGTATTTTTCGAGCGTGCCGAAATCGAGCGGCACGTCGGCCATCGACGCCGGCAGGATGCCGCCGGACGCGCCGCCCGGCAGATAGCCCTTGAAGGTGTGGCCGTCGGCCATGCCGCCGCAGAATTCCTCGATCAGTTCGCGCGCGGTGACGCCCGCCGGCGCCAGCACGACGCCCGGCTTCTTGACGCGGCCCGAGACCGAGAAGCTGCGGAAGCCCTTGCGCTCGCGGCGGCCGTGCGAGGTGAACCAGTCGGCGCCCTTCTCGACGATGTCGCGGATCCAGAACAGCGTCTCGACGTTCTGCTCGAGCGTCGGGCGGCCGAACAGGCCGACCTGCGCCACATAGGGCGGGCGATGGCGCGGCAGCCCGCGCTTGCCCTCGATCGATTCGATCATCGCGGATTCTTCGCCGCAGATGTAGGCGCCGGCGCCGCGGCGCAGATGCAGCTTGGTGTGCGCGGCGAGGCCCGCCGCTTCGACCTTCGCGAATCTCCTCGGCCAGCATCAGCCGCACCTCGGGATATTCGTCGCGGATATAGATGTAGATGTCGGGCGCCTCGACCACCCAGGCGGCGATCAGCATGCCCTCGATGAAGCGGTGCGGATCGTGCTCGAGATAGTAGCGGTCCTTGAACGTGCCGGGCTCGCCCTCGTCGCCGTTGACCGCCATCAGGCGCGGGCCGGGCTCGGCGCGCACCAGCGTCCACTTGCGGCCGGTCGGGAAAGCCCGCGCCGCCGAGGCCGCGCAGGCCGGCGTCGCTGACGATCTTGATCAGGTCGTCGCGCGTGCGCTTGCCGGCGAGACAATCCTTCGAGCAGCGCGTAGCCGCCGTCCGCCTGATAGGCGTCGAAGTTCGCGCGCGCCGTGATGCGCATGCGCATGCGCGCCTGTCTTGCACCGCCGCCGCGACCTTGTCCGGCGTCGCGTCGAACACCTGCACGTGGCCGACCGCGCAGACCGGCGCGCGGTCGCACGCGCCCATGCAGGGCGCGCGCACGACGCGCACATCCGCGCCGAGCTTGTCCGGCAAGTCGCGTCAGCAGATGCTCCGCGCCCGCCATCGCGCAGGACAGCGAGTCGCACACCCGCACGGTGACCGGCGGCGGCGGCGTCTCGCCTTCCTTCACCACGTCGAAATGCGCGTAGAAGGTCGCGACCTCGTAGACTTCGGTCTGCGCGAGCTTCATCTCGGCCGCGAGCGCCGCGAGATGCGCGCCGGAGATGTAGCCGTACTTGTCCTGGATGAGATGCAGATGCTCGATCAGCAGATCGCGCCGGCGCGAGCGGTCGCCGAGCAGCGCCTGCACCTCGTCGAGCGCCTGCGGATCGACCTGGCGGCCTTTGGGCGTGCGGCGCGGCTCGCCGCGCGGCTCTGCGCCGTTTGCCGTCGACGCGGCGGAATCTGAATATTCATCGCAATCTCCGGCGCGCAGACTTGAACGCATCCAGACTGCGAGACAATCCCGTGCCCGGCATGGCGTGATAGGAATTCTCTATCAAACTGAGCTATATTTGACGCAGTAATCTTTCAGTGTCGGCGGCGGGCCATTTGGCTCAAAGCCATTGAAATAACAAGATTTTCCTGATGATCGACAAGCTCGACTTCATTCTGGCGCTGGCGCGCGAGAAGCATTTCGGCCGCGCCGCCGAGGCCTGCGGCGTGACCCAGCCGACGCTGTCGGCCGGCGTGAAGCAGCTCGAGGAGCAGATGGGCGTGCTGCTGGTCAACCGCGGCTCGCGCTTCCAGGGCTTCACGCCCGAGGGCGAGCGCGTGCTCGACTGGGCGCGCCGCATCGTCGGCGACACCCGCGCCATGCGCGAGGAGATCAACGCGCTCCGCCACGGCCTGACCGGGCAACTGCGCATCGCCGCGATCCCGACCGCGCTGGCGATGGTCGCGGCGCTGACCACGCCCTATCGCGAGCGGCATCCCGAACGTGCGCTTCACGATCTACTCGCGCACCTCGATCGAGATCCTCGACCTGCTGGAAAATCTCGAGATCGACGCCGGCATCACCTATCTCGAGCAACGAGCCGCTCGGGCGCGTCAACACGGTGCCGCTCTATCACGAGCGCTACCGGCTGCTGACCTCGGCCGACGCGCCGCTCGGCAATCGCGACACCGTCACCTGGGCGGAGGTCGCGCAGGTGCCGCTCTGCCTGCTGACGCCCGACATGCAGAACCGCCGCATCATCGACCGGCTGTTGCGCAGCGCCGGCGGCGAGCCGCGGCCGACGCTGGAATCGGATTCGATGATCCTGCTGTTCTCGCATGTGCGCACCGGCCGCTGGGCGAGCGTGATGCCGGCGAAGCTCGCCGAGACGCTCGGCCTCACCGACACGCTGCGCGCGATCCCGATCGTCGAGCCCGAGGCGGTGCAGACCATCGGCCTGGTGGTGCCGTCGCGCGAGCCGATGACGCCGCTCACCGCGGCGCTGGTGGCGGAGGCGAAGCGGGTGGCGAAGACGCTGGATGGGTGAGGCGCGCTCGACCGGCCTCACCCTGAGGGTGAGGGCGGAGCGAAGAGTACTCGTTAATCCGCCGAGACGCCGGTCGCCTTGATGGCGGCGCCCCATTTGGCGGTTTCGCTCTCGACGAAGGCCGCGAGATATTGCGACGAGCGGCGGTCCGGCGCCACCACGTCGACGCCGACCTCCTTCAGCCGGGCCTGCACGACGGCCGTATTCATGGTGGCGACCGTCGCCTCGTTCAGCCATTTGACGATGGTCGCGGGCGTGCCCTTCGGCAGGAAGAACGCGCTCCAGTTCGACGCCTCGAAATCGGCCAGCCCCTGCTCGCGCGCGGTCGCGAGCGACGGCAGGCTCGCCGAGCGGTCGCGCGACAGGATCGCGATCCCCTTCACGGCCTCGTTCCTGATCTGCGGGATGGCGACCGGCGTGTCGATGCAGAGATAGTCGATCTGGCTCGCCAGCAGGTCCTGCATCGCGGGGGCGCCGCCGCGATAGGGCACGTGCGTCACGTTGAGGCCGGCCGCGGCGTTGAGCAGCGCGCAGCCGAGATGCGTTGCCGAGCCCGCGCCGGCGGACGCGAACTGCATCTTGCTCTCGTTGGCCTTGGCGTAGGCGATGAAGCCCTTGAGATCGTCGGCCGGCAGATCCTTGCGGGCGACCAGCACCAGCGACAGGTCCGCGATCAATCCGACCGGCTCGAAATCGACGGCGGTGCGGTAGAGCGGATTCTTGTAGAGCGTCTGGCTGACCGCGTGCGTGCCGACATTGCCGAGCACGAACTGATAGCCATCGGGCGCGGCGCGCGCGACCCGTGCGGAGCCCTTCATGCCGCCGGCGCCGCCGATGTTCTCGATGATCACCTGCTGCTGGAGCAGCTCGGTCAGGCGCGGCATGAGGATGCGCCCGACGGTGTCCATCGGGCCGCCGGCTGCGAACGGCACCACCATGGTGACCGGGCGGGTCGGCCAGGTCTGGGCCTGCGCATGACCCGCAAGCCCGCACCCATGAGCAGGCTCATGAGCAGAGCAATAATGACGCTTCGGAGCATCGCTCGCGTCCCCTATCCTGGTTTCGGCCCTTCAATATCGGAAAAGCCGGTTTGCCCCCGGATTGCATGTCGTCCTGGTTGCAATCATTAGGCACGATTCGTGCAACTCTCAAGCCAGCCGCCGCCGACAAATGTGGCAATTCCCATGCGCATCCTGGTGATCTATGCCCATCCGGTCGAGACGAGTTTCCACGCCGCGCTGCATGCGCGGGTGGTGGCGGCGCTGCGCGGCGCCGGCCACGAGGTCGACGACTGCGATCTCTATGCGGAGAAGTTCAACCCGGTGCTCAGCCGCGAGGAACGGCTGAACTATCACGACACCGCGGTGAACCAGGCGCCGGTGAAGACCTACGTCGAGCGGCTGCAGCGCGCCGAGGCGCTGATCTTCTGCTTTCCGGTCTGGTGCTTCGGGCTGCCGGCGATCCTGAAGGGCTGGTTCGACCGCGTGCTGATGCCGGGCGTGTCGTTCGACATCAGCGACCCGGCGCATGTGAAGCCCGCGCTGACGCATCTCAAGCGCATCGCCGCGGTGACCAGCTACGGCCGGCCGCGCTGGATGGCGTTCGTGATGGGCAATCCGCCGCGCAAGGTGATCAAGCGCTATCTGCGCGCGCTGACCGGCGGCAAGGCGCGCATCGACTATTGGGCCTACTACCACATGAACGTCGCGACGCCGGAAAAGCTCGAGCGGCACATGGCGCGGATCGAGGAGAAGATGCGGGGGTTCTGAGCGGCAGCAGCAACCGGCCTTGCCGGCCGAGACCAAAGCCGTCATCCTTCCTGAAAAATCCGGCAATCGGACTTAAAACAATCGTCAAGGGAGGTTGAAATGCTGAAATCGATTCGAACGTCTGCCGCCGTCCTGGCGCTGGCCGTCTTCGCATGGATGCTGCTTCCGGCGCCCGGCCAGCGCGCCGACGCCCAAGCCCCGCTCCACATCGCCGCGATCGATCTCGATATCGTGCCGGCGGAAATCGAGAAGTTCAAAGCCGCCCTGACGGAAAACGGCGCCGCCTCGGTCAAGGAGCCGGGCTGCCGCGAATTCAACATTCACGTGCTGGCAAACAATCCGAACCACATCTTCATCTACGAGGTCTACGACAACGAGGCCGCCGCGCAGGCGCACCGCCAGACCGACCATTTCAAGAAGTACGCCGCCGCGACCGCCAACATGGTCGCCAAGCGCGAGGTCAGGGTGATGACGCCGGTGGCGATGAACGCGAAGGCGCGGTGACCTTGCTCCGCAGTGAACGCTGCAATTGAAACGCGGCGGCGCCAATCGCCCTCCCGCTGCGGAGCGCACGGAGTGCGCGTCCCGAAGCATGGGGCCGCCTCATCCTTCGAGACGCCCGCTTCGCGGGCGCGCTCAGGATGAGGACGCAAGATCGCTCGCGCTCGAGCGCGCGATCAGAACAGCCCGACGATCGTGCCGTCCGGGCCGACGTCGATCGAGTCGGCGGCCGGCACGCGCGGCAGGCCCGGCATGGTCATGATCTCACCGCAGATCGCCACCACGAACTCGGCGCCGGCGGAGAGCCGCACCTCGCGCACGTTGATGATGTGATCGGTCGGCGCGCCCTTGAGGTCGCCGTTGGTCGAGAAGCTGTACTGCGTCTTGGCGATGCAGACCGGCAGCTTGCCGTAGCCCATGCTCTCGAAGATTGGCGAGCTGGTCGCGCACCGACTTGTCGGCGGAGATGTCCTTGGCGCGGTAGATTTCCTTGGCGATGGTGCGGATCTTTTCCAGGAGCGGCATCTCGTCGGGATAGAGCAGCTTGAGCTTGCTCTTGCCGCTGTCGCAGATCTTGACCACCGCGCGCGCGACGTCGGCGGCGCCCTCCCCGCCCATCGCCCAGTGGTCGGCCATCAGCGCCTCGACGCCGAGCGCCTTGCACTTGTCCTTGACCAGCGCGATCTCGGCGTCGGTGTCGGCGCGAGAAGCGGTTGATCGAGACCACCGGCACGATGCCGAACTTCTGCACGTTCTCGACGTGGCGGGCGAGGTTGGCCATGCCGGCTTCGAGCGCCTTCAGGTTCTCGGTCTTGAGGTCTTCCTTCTTGACGCCGCCGTGCATCTTGAGCGCGCGGATGGTGGCGACCAGCACCGCGCAGGCGGGCTCGAGCCCGGTCTTGCGGCACTTGATGTCGAGGAATTTCTCGCCGCCGAGATCGGCGCCGAAGCCCGCTTCGGTCACCACGTAGTCGGCGAGCTTGAGCGCCGTGGTGGTCGCGAGCACCGAGTTGCAGCCGTGCGCGATGTTGGCGAACGGGCCGCCGTGGATGAAGGCGGGCGTGCCTTCGAGCGTCTGCACCAGGTTGGGCGACAGCGCCTCCTTGAGCAGCGCCGTCATCGGCGCCGTGCGCCTTGAGGTCGCCGGCGCGCACCGGCTTGCGGTCGCGCGTATAGGCGACGATGATGTTGCCGAGCCGCTTCTTGAGGTCGTCGAGGTCGCTGGCGAGGCAGAAGATCGCCATCACCTCGGACGCCACCGTGATGTCGAAGCCGTCCTCGCGCGGAAAGCCGTTGGCGACGCCGCCGAGCGAGCGAGACGATCTGAGCGCAGCGCGCGGTCGTTCATGTCGAGCACGCGCCGCCAGGCGACGCGGCGGCCGTCGATGCCGAGCGCGTTGCCCCAGTAGATGTGGTTGTCGATCAGCGCCGACGAGCAGATTGTGCGCCGATGCCGATGGCGTGGAAGTCGCCGGTGAAGTGGAGGTTGATGTCCTCCATCGGCACGACCTGCGCATAGCCGCCGCCGGCCGCGCCGCCCTTCATGCCGAACGACGGCCCGAGCGAGGGCTCGCGCAGGCACAGCATCGCCTTCTTGCCGATGTGGTTGAGCGCGTCGGTGAGGCCGACCGTGGTGGTGGTCTTGCCTTCGCCCGCCGGCGTCGGCGTGATCGCGGTGACCAGGATCAGCTTGCCGTTCGGCTTGCCCTTGAGCGACTTGATGTAGTCCATCGACACCTTGGCCTTGTAGTGGCCGTAGGGCTCGAGGTTCTCCGGCGCGATGCCGAGCTTCTCCTTGGCGATGTCCATGATCGGCCGCTTCTTGGCGGCCTGGGCGATTTCGATGTCGGAGAGCGGCTTCTGATGCTGGGAGGCGGGCATGGGGGACGGTTCCAATTGAGATGAGACGATACAGATGTCGGTGGCATGCCGCGAGCGGGCATCCGGTACTGCGTCCCCGCTTCGTGGGACGACGAGCGCGGACGTGGGACGGCGCGCGGCGAAGAGTCATCACGTCAGCCTCGTGCCGGTGGCGAGGTTGGCGGTCTTCAGCCCACTCGCCGGCCTCGACCTTCTTGCCGTCGGCGGCTGCACGCGCGTGACCTTGAAGCGGCCGTCGGCGCAGACGACCGTGAAGCCGTCGGCCTCGACCGCGACGATCTCGCCCATCTTGCCGGCGATGCCTTTGGGATCCTTCGCGGGCATCGGCTTGGCGTCGAAGATCTGCAGCGTCTTGCCGTCGAGCGTCGTCCAGGCGCCGGGCGCGGGATTGCAGCCGCGGATCAGCCGGTCGATCTGCTCCCACGGCTTGCCCCAGTCGATGTGGGCGTTGTCCGGGCCGCAGCGGCCCTCGTAGGTGGCGAGCTTCTCGTCCTGCTTGATGCGCGGCGCCTTGCCGGCCTTCACCAGGTCGACCGATTCCATCATCGCCTCGACGCCCATCGGGAACAGGCGGTCGAAATAGACGGTGCCGAGCGTGTCGTTGGGACCGATCGGCGTCTTCTTCTGCAGCAGCACGTCGCCGGTATCGAGGCCGTTGTCGGGCCAGAAGATCGACAGGCCGGTTTCCTTCTCGCCCTTGATGATCGGCCAGTTGATCGCGGACGGCGCCGCGATAGGCCGGCAGCAGCGACGGGTGATACTGGATCGAGCCGTGGGTCGGGATGTTGAGGAATTCCTCCGGCACGAACAGCGTGACGAAGGCCATCACCTGCAGGTCGGGCTTGAGCGCCTTGAACTCCTCCCACACCTCCGGCTTGCGGTAGGAGGCCGGCTGATAGACCGGAAGCTTGGCGGCGAGCGCCGCTTCCTTCAGCGGATCGGCCTTCTGCGCCCGGCTTCTCCGGCGCGACATAGACGGCGACGACGTTCTCGCCGCGCTTGATGCAGCGCTTCCAGCACGGCCTTGCCGAACGCCTGCTGGCCGTGAACCACGATACGCATGTGAAACTCCCTCCCCGAACTCGGCTCGTTCATCGCCCGCGAAGAGCGGTAGCGGTGAGCGCATTGCTAGTGGACAGCAAGGCCCCGCTCCGCTGCTCGCTCGCGACCCTCTTCGCGGGGACGAGCGCCGCGCATGCGATGTCTACGCCGCTTCGGCCTTGCGGGCTTCTCCGGCGGCGTGATCGCGCCGGACGTCTTGATCTCGGCGACCTCCTTCGCCGAATAGCCGAGCACCTTGGTCAGGATCTCCTCGGTGTGCTCGCCCAAGCAGCGGCGAGCGCTTCACCTCGGTGATCGAGTCCGACATCTTCACCGGATTGCCGACGGTGAGATACTTGCCGCGGCCGGGATGATCGACCTCGACCACCGTGCCGGTGTCGCGCAGCGACTTCTCCTCGGCGATCTCCTTCATCGACAGGATCGGCCCGACCGGAATGTCGTGCTCGTTGCAGATGTTCATGACCTCGAACTTGGTCTTGGTCTTGGTCCACGCTTCGATGGTGGCGAAGATGTGCCTGCAGCCGCGGCAGCCGCGCCGGCGGCGTGGCGTAGTCGGGATCGGTCTTCCACTCCGGCTTGCCGATCAGGTCGCAGATCGGGCCCCAGACCGGCGCCTGGGTGATGAAATAGATGTAGGCGTCGGGATCGGTCTCCCAGCCCTTGCACTTGAGGATCCAGCCCGGCTGGCCGCCGCCGGAGTCGTTGCCGGCGCGCGGCACCGCCTTGCCGAACGGAACGCCCTCGCCGTACTGGCTGTATTCGGTGAGCGGGCCGTGCGCGAGCCGCTGCTGGTCGCGCAGCTTGACGCGCGCGAGGTTGAGCACGCCGTCCTGCATGGCGCACAGCACCTTCTGGCCGCGGCCGGTGCGCATGCGCTGATAGAGCGCGCAGACGATGCCGAAGGCGAGATGCAGGCCGGTGCCCGAGTCGCCGATCTGCGCGCCGGTGACGAGCGGCGGACCCTCGCGGAAGCCGGTGGTCGAGGCCGCGCCGCCGGCGCATTGCGCGACGTTCTCGTAGACCTTGCAGTCCTCGTACGGGCCGGGGCCGAAGCCCTTGACCGACGCGACGATCATGCGCGGGTTGGTCTTGTGGATGTACTCCCAGGTCAGCCCCATGCGGTCGAGCGCGCCGGGCGCGAAGTTCTCCACCAGCACGTCGCAGTGCTTGATCAGGCGCTCGAGGATTTCCTTGCCCTTGGGATGCTTGCTGTCGATCGTGATCGAGCGCTTGTTGCCGTTGAGCATCGTGAAGTAGAGGCTGTCCTGCCCCTTCACGTCGCGCAACTGGCCGCGCGTGATGTCGCCGACGCCCGGCCGCTCGACCTTGATGCAGTCGGCGCCCATGTAGCCGAGCAGCTGCGTGCAGGTCGGGCCCGACTGCACGTGGGTGAAGTCGAGGATCTTGACGCCGTCGAGCGCCTTGCCGGCCTGGCCGAACGGCTTGGTGCTCGGCTTCGGCAGGCCGTTCAGACGCCGCGGCCTTGGCGGCGGGCTTCTTGGCCGCCTTGTTCGGCACCAGCTTCGACGACCTTCTTGGCGGACTTCTTCGCCGCCGCCCTGACCTTGGATTTCGCCTTCTTGGCTTTCTTCGCCATCGTCGTTCCTCTCACGTATCTCTCTGCCGTTGTGCGCGATCTTTGCGCAGCTGTCATGCCCGCGTATTACACGCGGTCATCCAGTGCTCGGCGTCGGGTCCCCGCGTTCGCGGCGCGCACCTTGACCACGCGTCAGGTGCATCACTTCTTCTTGCTCAGCGCGCTTTGCGGATTGAGATTGCCGATGCGGCCGCTCTCGCTGCCGGCCGCCGGATCGAGCACCGCGTTGATCAGGGTCGGCTTGCCGGAGTTCATCGCCTCGTTCACGGCGCGCTTCAGCTCGTCCGGGCGACGTCGCATTGACGCCGACGCCGCCGAAGGCCTCGATCATCTTGTCGTAGCGCGAGCCCTTCACGAACACGGTCGGCGCCGGATCCGAGCTCACCTTGTTGACGTCGGTGCCGCGATAGATGCCGTCGTTGTTGAAGATGACGATGCAGACCGGCAGCTTGTACCGGCAGATGGTCTCGACCTCCATGCCGGAGAAGCCGAACGCGCTGTCGCCTTCGACCGCCAGCACCGGCTTGCCGGTCTCGATCGCGGCGGCGATCGCGTAGCCCATGCCGATGCCCATGATGCCCCAGGTGCCGACGTCGAGCCGCTTGCGCGGCTGGTACATGTCGATGATGCCGCGCGCGAGATCGAGCGTGTTGGCGCCTTCGTTGACCAGGATGGCGTCCGGCCGCTCCTTGATGACGGTGCGCAGCACGCCGAGCGCGCCGTGGTAGTCCATCGGCGACGTTGTTGTTCATCAGCCGCGGCGCCATCTTGGCGACGTTCTCCTCGCGCTTCTTGGCTGACGGCGTGAGTCCAGTCCGCCGGCGGCGCGGGCCAGTTGCCGCCCATGGCGGCGAGCAGCGCCGAGACGCAGGAGCCGATGTCGCCGACCACCGGCGCGACGATCTCGACGTTCGAATCCATCTCCTTCGGCTCGATGTCGATCTGGATGAACTTCTTCGGCTCGGTCGCCCCAGGTCTTGCCCTTGCCGTGCGACAGCAGCCAGTTGAGCCGCGCGCCGATCAGCATGACGACGTCGGACTGCGCCAGCACGGTCGAGCGCGCCGCGCCCGCGCATTGCGGATGCGTGTCGGGCAGCAGGCCCTTGCCCATGCTCATCGGCAGGAACGGAACGCCGCTCTTCTCGACCAAGGCGCGGATCGCGTCGTCGGCCTGCGCGTAGGCGGCGCCCTTGCCGAGAATGATCAGCGGACGCTTGGCGCTCTTGAGCACATCGAGCGCGCGCTTGACCGCTTCCGGCGCCGGGATCTGCGCCGGCGCCGGCGTCGATCACCTTGACCAGCGACTTCTGTCCGGCCTCCGCGTCCATCACCTGGCCGAACAGCTTGGCCGGCAGATCGAGGTAGACGCCGCCCGGACGGCCCGAGACCGCCGCGCGGATCGCGCGCGCCACGCCGATGCCGATGTCGGCCGCGTGCAGCACGCGGAACGCCGCCTTGCACAGCGGCTTGGCGATCGCGAGCTGGTCCATCTCCTCGTAGTCGCCCTGCTGCAGGTCGACGATCTCGCGCTCGGACGAGCCCGAGATCAGGATCATCGGGAAGCAGTTGGTGGTGGCGTGGGCGAGCGCGGTCAGGCCGTTGAGGAAGCCGGGCGCCGACACCGTGAGGCAGACGCCGGGCTTCTTGGTCAGAAAGCCGGCGATCGACGCCGCATAGCCGGCGTTCTGCTCGTGGCGGAACGAGAGCACGCGGATGCCCGCGGCCTGCGCCATGCGGCCGAAGTCGGTGATCGGGATGCCCGGCACGCCGTAGATGGTGTTGAGGCCGTTGAGCTTGAGCGCATCGATGATGAGGTGAAAGCCGTCGGTCAGCTCCTGCTGCTCGTCGGCTGCGGGCTTCTTGGCGACTGCTGCTTCAGCCATGGTGTCCTCCTGATTCTTCACGCGAGGCTCTGTCGAGCCGCGCTTCAATCCAGATAGTCGGCGTATTTCGCCACGTGCTCGGCAAGCCCGAGCGCGTGGCTGCGGACGAGGTCCTCGGCGCGCTCGGTGTCGCGCGCTTCGAGCGCCTCGATGATGTTCATGTGATCGCGGATCGAGCGGTCGACGCGGTCGCGCTCGCCGATCGTCTTGCGGCGGATCATGCGCATGTGGGTGAACAGGTTCTCGGCCAGATCGATCAGCACGCCGTTGCCGCTCATGCGGATGATGGTCTGGTGGAACTCGATGTTGACCTCGGAATACTCGTCGAGATGCGCGGCAGCTGGCCGTCCTCGAAGGTCGCGAACATCTTGCGCAGCGTCGCGATCTCGTCGTCGCCGGCGCTCTGCGTGATCAGCCGCGCCGCCATGCTCTCGAGCGCCGCCCAGGCGGTGATCATCTCGATCACCTCGCGCGGGTCTTGCGCACCACGTAGACGCCGCGGCGCGGCACCGCGCGCACGAAGCCCTCGCGCTCGAGCTGCGCCATCGCCTCGCGCACCGGCGTGCGGCTGATGCCGAACTCGCAGCGCAAGCTGGCGCTCGTCGAGGCGGATGTCGTCGCGGCTGCGGTAGACGTCCATGCGACACGATGACGTCCTTGAGCGCGGCGTAGGCCCGGTGCTTGAGATTTTCGGGCGTCGCCAGCGGCTCGACCCGCGGCGATGCCGCCGCGCCGACGGGCTGCGGCAGCGGCGCGGCACGATCGCGGTCAGAACGCGGGGAACGGGGGCTCTGGCTCATTCTGGTATACAATATTCCAGGGTATAGTCCGGCTGCAACCCTGCATTTCGCCGATTGCGCCACCTTCCGCGGATTGTGGGCAGCGCCGGCTTTGGCCAAGACCCCCGCGGGCACGTTCGCCTCAGCGCGCCGGCCGCGGACGCGGCCGTGCCAGAGGAACGATCAGCGTCGTGCACCAACGGCCGAATTTTTCGGCACGGCACGCCCGCTTCACGGCACTCCAGATCCGGAATGGCGCAATGCGCGCGAATGCGGTCGCACGGCACGAACCATGCATGGAAATCCGCTCCTCTCCTTGCGTGAGCGGCGTCACACGCCCGCAACCGCAACGGAGATACTGGACAAGCCGGGCAATCGCGAAGGAATGAGCCATGTACGATGTCTCCATCGACTCCGAAGGGCGCCTTGGCTTGTCACTTCCGAGGACCGTAAAGGTCGCGTATTTATTCTGCCTCCTGGGCCTGGCAATCAGCGCAGCAGTGCTGCCGCATTATTCGCCCGATGACGTCACCTGGGTCATGACACATCTCGAATAAAATGAAATCGACCGTCCGCGCTTCCCGGCACGGACGGTCGCTTGGTCAAACGCGCGCTCAACCCTTGGCCATGACCTTGATGCGCATCGGCTTGAGCACGAACAGGGCCATGACCGCGGCGATGATGTTGAGGACCGCCGCCACATAAAATACCGCGTGCCAGCTGCCTGTTGCGTTGGTCAGCACATTGGCCAACGGAACCAGCAAGCGACGCGGTGCCCTTCGCCGTGTACAGCATGCCGTAGTTCGTGGTCGCGAACTTCCGGCCGTAGATGTCGGTGCAGGTCGCGGGGAAGAGCGAATAGATCTCACCCCAGGCGAAGAACACCAGGCCCGACAGGATCACGAACAGGAACGGATTGTTCGCGAAGTAGAGCAGCGCGTAGATGCCGACGCCTTCGAGGAAGAAGGCGATGAACATCGTGTTCTCGCGGCCGATATTGTCGGACACCCAGCCGAAGAACGGCCGGCACACCCCGTTGAGCACGCGGTCGATGGTCAAGGCGAAGGTGAGCGCCGGCAGCGTCAGCCCGAGAATGGAAACCGGCACGCCCGCGATCTTGTAGTCGTTGGCGATGGGCGCGAGCTGCGCGATGGCCATCAGGCCGCCGGCGCCGACCATCACGAACATGGCGTACATGACCCAGAACACCGGCGTCTTCAGCACCTCGGTCGGGCCGTAGTCGCGCCGGGTCTGCTGCACCGCCGGGGTCGCCGGGATCGGGACTTCGCCGGGCTGCGGCGCCTTCAACAGAAGGGCAACGAGGCACACGACGATGCCCTGCCCGAGGCCGAACCACAGGAAGGCCGCCTCGTAGCCGCTCGTCGCAATCATGTTCGCGATCGGGATGACGGTGAGCGCCGAGCCGGCGCCGAAGCCCGCCGCAGTCAAGCCGGCCGCCAGGCCGCGCCGATCGGGAAACCACTTCAGCGCGTTGCCGACCGACGCCCCGTAGATGACGCCGGCGCCGATGCCGCCGATCGCGGCGCCGAGGTAGAGCAGCGCCAGCGAATCCGCGACCGAGTTGATGACCCAGGCGATCGCGACCAGCACGCCGCTGCAGCACACCATGATGCGCGGACCGAACTTGTCGATCAGATAGCCTTCGAACGGCACCAGCCAGGTTTCGGTCAACACGAAGATCGTGAACGCCACCTGGATGGCTGCGCGACCCCACTGGTGCTTGTCGTCGATCGGCTTGACGAACAATGTCCAGCCGTATTGCAGGTTGGCGATCATCACCATGCAGATGATGCCGAAAATCAATTGGCCCCAACGCGTCGCATCGGATGCCAAGGCCCGATCCGAAGCCGGAGAGGCGGAGGGGGAAGCGATCGTCATCGTCGATTTCCTTTGCGTTTCCTACTTGCTGTTCCCGGCGTCTTGAGACGCCATGCTGTTATGGTCGGTGTTGGTCCCCGGCGTCTTGACGCGCCCATCGGCTGCTCACGATCGTCCCCGGTGGGCAGCGCCCAACATCTTAAACGAAACGTTGCGCAAGTAACGCGTGAGTTGTGGCACGCGCGTCATCTCGCCGCAGATTGGTAAACGCCGGAGTTCTTGCGGCACTGCAACATCAAATCGCCTGTCGACTGCTGCATCGCACGCGCGCCTGCCTGGCGCGCTGGCGAGGAGTCCCATGTCCTGTGTCAGCACGCGACGACGACTGTCCCTCCGTTGAATGCGCCATCATTTGCGAGCGCCTTCGCGCCGCGGTTTCGCGCCGTTTCTTGAGGAGTTCTCCGTCGTAGTCAACTTGGTTCTTAGTAGCGGCAATGAGTTATGAAAATGCTTCTCAACATCAAATACTCGAATGTAGCGATCACGCCACAGCCCGCAGACACATTACCGTTGGTCTCGAACCGGCTACTTTGCGCGCTCCGGCAGCGTCACGCGGTAGACCAGCAGCATGGTGTCGACTTCGGCGCCGCTCGCGTCCTTGTAGTCGGCGCCGGCCTGATGGCCGCGCTGGGTGATGAAGTCATTATCGTTGCTGATGAACAAGAAATAGTCGTGCGGGCGCGCCGGGTCGAGCGCCGGCACCAGCGCCATGCCCTCCCATTTTTCCGACAGGTTATTGCGGTCGTTCGGCTCGCCATTGTGCAGCCCGAACCTGCGCAATTGGGCGTTGTCGTTGAGATCGATGAACGGCTTCACCGTCGCCGGCACGACGCCGGCCGCGAGCTTGCCGTCCGGCGCCACCGGCACCAGGCCGTCGTACTTGGAGCCCGCGATGTCGGTCGCGCCCGCGGTGTCGACGATCACGACCTTGCGATAGAACGAGGTCGCGCCGCTCGCGCCGTAGCCGCCGCCACTGTCGCGCGCGAGCAGCAGGAAGCGGGTGTCGTCGAGCGCCAGGAGTTCGCTCTGCGCCGCGACGCGCCGCTTGCCGTCGGGCGTCTGGAACACCGGCAGCGGCACCACGTATTCGCGCACCAGCTTCGGCCGGCCGGGATCGGCGAGGTCGTAGTAGAGCACGCGGGTGTGTTCGCGCTGCTCGAACGACGTGCCGCCGTCCTGCCGCGTCGCGCTCTGCAGCGCGACCACCAGATACCGGCCGCCGGGCGTGAGCGAGAGCCCTTCGAAGCCCTGGTTGTTGACGCGGCCGGTTTCGGGATTGCGCGGCTCGGGCGCCGGCGTGCCGGGCGCCGGATTGTTGGAGGAGAAATGGTCTTTGCCCTTGCGCTTCGGGATGAACGCTTCGGGCGGACGGATCGCCGAGAGCATGCGGCCATCGGGCGAGAACCGGTAGATGTACGGGCCGTATTCGTCGCCGATCAGGAAGCTGCCATCGGGCAGGCGCGCCAGCGCCTCGGAGTCGAGGCTGACCCGCCCGTTCGAGGCCTGCGGCAGATCGGGAAAGCCGTTGGCGGCGGGGCGGATACCGCCCTCGGACGGATCGAGCCCGGTCGCCGGCACGCCGGCCGCGTCGGTGAGCAGGATGGTGTCGGCGAGCGTGGCGGTGACGCTCTGCTGCGCCACGGCGGGCGCCAGCGCGGCGCCGGCGGCGACCGGCTTGAACGTGAGCGCAAACCGGTTGAGCCGGGCGCGGTAGTCGATGGTGCCTTCGACGTTGTAGCCGCGGTCGGGCAGCAGGTAGAACACGCCCTCGTAGCCGTCGGCCGTGCGCTTCCAGGAGTTCGGATCGAACGCGAGCCCGGAGCCCGAGCCCAGCGTCTCGCCGAACTTGTCGCGCAAGTCGGCCGGGATGCGGCCGACGCCCACCAATCCGTGACTGACAAAGCCGAGGTCGCCGGACTCATCGGCAGCGCATGGGCGCAGCGTGACGCCCGCGACGGCGCCGGTGGCGATCAGCATCGCGAGGATCAGTGAGCGGCGGGAGAACAGGCGGCGAGGTGACGTCATGACCACTCCAAAAGCAGGACGTTCCGTATTCTCCCATTCGCAATGCGGGTCAAGGCAACAAGGTGATAATCGACCGCGCTGCTTGTGACACGGTCGTGACGGCGGCGAACCCGGAATGACGATCTGGATCGATTGCCTTAGACTGGAGCGCCGCGATACTGGTTGGCATCATGCACCTCGACCGCCGTTCTGCGCTGCGCCTCCTGGCCGCCCCGGTCCTGCTGCCGGCGCTGTCGGTGCGCGCGCCGGCGCAGGACTATCCGCAGAAGCCGATCCGCATCATCGTGCCCTACCCGCCCGGCGGTCCGTATGACGTGCTGCCGCGCATCGTCGCGCAGTGGATCGGCGTGCAGAACGGCTGGCCGATCGTGGTCGACAACCGCACCGGCGCCTCCGGCCTGATCGGCACGATGGCGGCGCGGCAGGCCGTGCCCGACGGCTATACGCTGATGGTGGCGAGCAGCAGCACGCACGGCTCGATGCCGGCGCTCAAGCGCAACCTCCCGTTCGATCCGGTCAAGGATTTCGCGCCGGTTGCGCTGCTCGCCGACGCGACGCTGGTGCTGCTGGTGCGCGACGAACTGCCCGCGCGCAGCGTCGCCGAATTGATCGCGCTGTTGCGCAGCAAGCCCGGCGGGCTCACCTATGCGTCCGGCGGCTTCGGCTCGCCGCAGCATCTCGCGACCGTCACCATGTTCCAGCGCGCCGGGCTGGCGCGCGACGCCGCGGTGCACCTGCCGTTCGGCGGGCTGGCGCCCGCGCTGACGGCGCTGATCTCCGGCAACGCGCAATTCATGTTCGTCAGCACCGGGCTCGCCATGCAGCACATCGCGAGCGGCAAGCTGCGCGCGCTCGCCAATTCGAGCCTGACGCGGCCGCCGCGGCTGCCCGAGGTCAGGACCATGGCCGAGCTCGGCTATCCGGACTTCGAGGTGATGCCGTGGTGCGGACTGGCGGCGCCGGCCGGGACGCCCGACGCGCATCGTGGCGCGCTGGAACACGCTGGTGAACGGGGCGCTGCGCGATGCCAGGGTGCGGGAGCAGATTGCGGCGATCGACTACGACATCCGCGGCGGCACGCCCGGCGATTTCGCCGCGTTCATCGCGCGCGAGATCGGCCGCTACAAGACGCTCGCCACCGCCATGGACCTGAGCGAGGATTGACCGCTTGCGCGGATGCCGCCGACCGAGCAGAACAACGATCGGATTTTCATCGGGAGAAGAAAAATGAAGCTGTGCCGGTATGACGACGATCGCCTGGGTGTGGTGCGCGGCGACATGGTGCACGACGTGACCGAGGTGCAGACCCAGATCCGCGCCGCCGCGCCCTACGCGATGATGGGCGATGCCGTGATCGCGGCGCTGCCGGCCTGGCGCGCGCGCATCGAGGACATGGCGTCGCGGATGCCGGGCAAGCCGGTGGCGTCGGTGAAGCTGCTTGTCGCCTATTGCGCGCCCTTCCAAACTCGTGGCGGCGCCGACCAACTACAAGGCGCATATCGACGAGATGCAGCAGCGCCAGGCGCAGCCGGGCGCGGTGCAGACGCCGTTCTCGCCGTTCATCGAGAAGGCCGGACTGTTTCTCAAGGCCAACTCGTCGATGGTCGGCCCGTCCGAGGGCGTGGAGATCCGCTTCCCGGACCGCCGCAACGAGCACGAGGTCGAGCTCTGCATCGTGATGGGCAGGCACGGCAGCGACATCCCGCGCGACCAGGCGCTCGATCACGTGGCCGGCTATTGCATCGGCCTCGACATGACGGCGCGCGGCGCCGAGGACCGCAGCTACCGCAAGTCGATCGACAGCTATTCGGTGCTGGGGCCGTGGTTCGTCACCGCCGACGAGATTCCCGATCCCGACAACGTGCCGCTCCGCATCTTCGTCAACGGCGAGAAGAAGCAGGAGAGCAACACCAGCATGCTGATCTTCGACTGCAAGAAGCTGATCGAGTGGGGCTCGACCTTCTACACCTGGCATCCGGGCGACGTGCTGTTCACCGGCACGCCCGAGGGCGTGAGCCCGGTCAAGCCCGGCGACACCATGCGCGCGGTGATCGATCCGATCGGCGAGATGAGCGTGCCGGTGCGGGCGCACAAGGCGGGGTAGCGTCTATTCATTCGAACGTCGCCCGGGAGCGGCCATGACGCAGAAAATCATCACGGCCCTGGCCGTGCTTGCTTCGTACCTGGCGCTGTTTCAGGGCGCGCAGGCCTATCCGGACCGGCCGATCAAGCTGATCGTGGCCTCGCCGGCCGGCAGCCCTCCCGACATGATGGCGCGCCTCCTCACCGACAAGATAGCGGCCGCGCTCGGACAGCCGGTCATCGTGGAGAACCGGCCGGGCGCGGGCGGCACGATCGGGACCAAGTCGGTGACCACGATGGAGCCGGACGGGCATACGCTGCTGGTGGGAAGCACCAGCAACCTCCTCATCGCGCCGTTGATCTACAAGAATGCCGGCTACGACGCGGGGACGTTCGCGCCGGTCGCCGGAATATCGGACAGCACCGAAGTGCTGGCGGTTCATCCGTCGGTCGCCGTCAACTCAGTGTCGGAATTGATCGCGTTCGCGAAGTCGCGGCCGGGCGCGCTGAACTTCGGCTCGGCCGGGATCGGGACGCTGCCGCACGTCGAAGGCGAACTGCTGAAATCGCGCGCGCAGATCGACATGAACCATGTGCCGTATCGCGGCGGCGGCCAGGCCCTGACCGGCCTGCTGGGCGGGGAAATTCAGGTCCTGTTCTCGGTCCTGACCCAAATGCTTCCTTTTGTGCGCGAAGGCCGGCTGCGGGGGTTGGCGGTGACCAGCGCAGCCCGTGCCGCGCTGGCGCCGGAGATTCCCACCATGGTGGAGAGCGGCTTCGATCAGTTCGCCACGACCTCGGTCACGTTCATAGTCGCGCCTGCGGGCACGCCGATTGCGATCCGCCGGCAGGTCAACGATGCGGTTGCCGTGGCGCTCACCTCGCCCGAAGTGCAGGCAGCATTTGCGAAGATCGGCGCCGACGCCCGGATCGCCACGCCGGAGGAGCTTGGCTCCTTTCTGCTCGCGGAACAGCAGCGCTGGGCGCGCATCATCGAAGCAACGCGGATATCGGCGAACTGATCTCTGCCGGCGATCGGCACGCGGGCCGTCAACACTTCACGCCGCATAGGCGGCCGGAACGGACGGCTCCTTGTCCCACTCGGTGACCGGATCGTAGCCCCAGACCCAGTCGGAATTGCCGTGGACGCTGCCCTTGCCGGCGGCGATCGCCTCCTTCTGCGCGGCGGCGTCACGCATGTGCTTGAAGCGGGCATTGGAGATGGAGAGCCGCTGCACCCCGTGCACGCGCGGGATGCGGATGCGCCGGAAATTGGCGAAGGCCTCGGCTGGATCGGCGCAGGCCTCGAGCCAGCGGGCAAGGATGTAGGCGTCCTCGAACGCCTGGCAGGCGCCCTGCCCGGCATTGGGCAGCATGGCGTGCGCCGCGTCGCCGATGATCTGGATGCGGCCGCGGCCCCAATTGCGCGTCAGCGGTCGCGTGAACAGGCCCCACTTCGAGCATTCGGTCACCAGGCTGAGAAGCTTCTTCAGGCGCGGCTCGGGATTGGGGAAGCTCGCCCGCATCTGGTCGGGGTCGCCGCGAGTCGACCAGCCCTCCTCCACCCATTGGTCGGTGTCCTCCTGGGTGACGATGTTCACGAGCTTGTTGCCGCGAATGAAATACGCGAGCAGGTGGCAGCCCGGCCCGACCCATTGAACATGGCCGGTCGGCTCCAGCACATCGTCGGGCACATCGCTGCCGTTGAGGAGCGCGCGCCACACCATCTGACCGGTATAGGTCGGGTTGTCATCGCCGTAGAGCGCTTGGCGGATCACCGAGCGCACGCCGTCGGCGCCGATCACATGCCCGGCCTCGACGCGGGCGCCATTGGCGAAAGCAAGCACGACCCGGTCGCCTCGTTCCTCCAGTCCGGTCAAGCGATGCCCGAGATGAATGGTGCTGCGATCGAGCCCGCTTGCCAGGGCGTTCAGTAGGTCGGCGCGGTGAAAAGAGTAATAGGGCGCGCCATAGCGCGCCGAAGTCTTGTGCCGGTCGTTGAATTCGAGGTATTCGCCGGTCTGCATGTTGCGGGTGTAGATTCCGGGCGATGTGTTGCCGATCGCGGCGAGCTTGTCGCTCAGACCGATCGCCTGCAGCGACTTGGCGGCTTGCGGACTGACGTTGACGGCAGCGCCGATCTCGCCCAGGGCCGGGGCGGCCTCGAACACATCCGCTTTCACACCGAACGTCGCCAGCGCCTGCGCGGCCGCGAGCCCCGCGAGCCCGCCGCCGACAATCACGATCCCGTGCCCTGACGACATTCGCTTCTCCGACACGCTCGGCCCCGCCATCTTCAGCGCAATCTATTTCGCCGGAGTCTCCTCCGGCAGCCATCGCTTGCCGAACGCCGGCTCGCGGTAGGGCGTCGGCGGCAACTGCCAGGTGCCGGTCGAGGGCGGCTTCACCTCCGCGTCGACATGCACGTCGAGCAGGAACGGCTTGTTCGCCTTCACGGCGTGCTCGAGCGCGCCTTTGAAGTCCTCCGACTTCGTCACCGTGATCGCCTCGACGCCGGCGGCGCGCGCCCAGGCGGCGAAGTCCGGATTGTACGGCGTCTTGTTGGCGCCCTGATAGAACGCGGTGCCGAGCTCGCGGCCGCCGAACATGCCCATCTGGATGTCGCGGATCGACATCCAGCCGAAATTGTTCCAGATCACCCACACCACCGGGATGTTGTACTCGACCGCGGTGCAAAGCACGTGCGGCACCATGGTGAAGCAGCCGTCGCCGGTCACCGACACGCACGGCCGGTCGGGCGCCGCGAGCTTGGCGCCGAGCACGCCGCTGGCGCCGAAGCCCATGCCGGAGAAGCCCCACGAGTTGAGCATGGTCTGCGGCCGGCGCGCGTTCCAGAACTGCATGTACCAGTTGTGGCTGACGCCGACGTCGCAGGTCAGGATCGCGTTGTCGGGCAGCACCGCCTGGCAGTCGGCGACCACGCGCTCGGGCCGCATCGGCGAGGCGTGAATGTCGAAGTTCGGCCGGATGAACTTTTCCCACTCGGCCTGCCAGGTCTTGATCTGCGCATTCCACGGATCGAGCGCGCCCGGCGCGCGGCGCGCGGCGCTCCAATTCGGCGAGGAGCTGGCGCAGGACGGTGCGCGCGTCGGCGAGGATCGCGAGATCGGGCGGATAGTTGCGGCCGAGCTCCGCCGGATCGAGATCGACGTGGATCAGCTTGCAGGCCGGGAAATTCCACGAATAGCCGGCGATCCACGACGACGCCGAGCGATCGTCGAAGCGCGCGCCGATGGCGATGACGAGGTCGGCGTGGCGGCCGGCCTCGTTCGCCGGATAGGCGCCGTTGCGCCCGATGAAGCCGAGCGAGAGCGGATCGGTCATGTCGAAGCAGCCCATGCCGTTCGGCGACGAGATCACCGGGATGCGCAGCTTGTGCGCGAACGCGGTGAGTTCGCGCGAGGCCTCCGACAGCGTCACGCCATGGCCGATGAAGATCGCCGGGCGTGCGGCTTTCAGGATCATGTCGACAGCGGTCGCGATCTCCTCCGGCGAGGCGCCGCTGCGCTGCGCGTTGAGCGGCGGCGCGGCCGGCGGCATCTCGACGTCGTCCTCCTCCTGGAACACGTTGAACGGGATGTCGACGTTCACCGGTCCGGGCCTTCCCGACAGCATCGTGGTCATGGCCTGGCGCAAGGCGAGCGGCAGCATGTCGACGCGGGTCGGCTGGAAGCTCCGCTTCACCACCGGGCGGATGATGTTCGGGAAGTCGGCCTGGTAGTGCTTGTTGATCTCCTGGAACGGCGAGCGGTTGAACTGCGAGGTCGGCACGTTGGCGGTGATCGCCAGCACCGCCGACGAATCGGCGAGCGCGCAGGCGAGCGGCATCACGATGTTGCAGGAGCCCGGCCCGCACGAGGTCAGCGTCGCCACCGGCTCGTGCCGGACGCGGAAATAGGCGTCCGCCATGTGGGCTGCGACCTGCTCGTGGCGCGGCGACACCATCGCGATGCGGTCGCGCGCGTGATAGAGCGAATCGAGCAGGCCGACATTGCCGTGCCCGCAGATGCCGAACACGTAGGGAATCTTGTTTTCGACCAGATACTCGGTGATCAGGTCGGCGCCTTTCATTCGCGGCATGGTGCTCTTGTTCGTCGCTGTGCAGGATGGGCATGTCCGTAGCGGGACGGCGTCCGCTTTCGCCTCGCCGTCGGGGACGGGGTCGTCCATCGAAGAGAGGTCGGGTAGCGGGATTGAAGAGGATCGGATAGCCGGGCCCTCACCACCCCCGCCCGCATGCGGGGGAGGGAGCCGACCGAGAATCGCGGCAGGAACTGCTCACTTCGTTGCAGCGCGTCGCGCTTCCACATCTGCCAGGGCCGCTCGTAGGCGTTGCGCATGTTGGCGTCGGTCAGCTTCTGCTCTTCGCCTTCGATGAACGTGATCGGCCCGCCGATCGCAATCGCCTGCGCAAGCTGGCGCGCGTTGATCTCCGCATAGATCGCCCAGAACGTCGCAAGCCGCACGTTCGGCCCGACCACGGTGTCGCCGTGCCCGCGCATCAGCACGATCGGCGACTGGCCGAGCGTCTTGGCGATCGCCGCGCCGAGCTTGGGCGTCTCCACCAGCAGATTGGTCGCGCCGCCGGCGTCGCGGATCTCGAACACCGGCGGGCCGGCGCCGAGGAATGCCGCGTTGTGCAGAATCGGCTTGAGCGGATATTTCGTCACCGAGAACGGCACGATGTTCGGCGAGTGGCTGTGGATGATGGCGTGGACGTCGGGGCGGACCTTGTAGATCTCGCCGTGGATGAAGCGCTCCTTGTAGGAGGTGCGCCCCTTGCCGTCGATCACGTTGCTGTCGAGGTCGAGCTCCAGGATGTCGCCGGCGGTGACCAGCGCCGGCGCGATCGAGCGCGACATCAGGTAGCGATTGGCGTTGCGCGGATCGCGCACGCTGACATGGCCGAAGCCGTCGAGCACCTTCTCGTTCGCCAGAATGCGGTTGGCGGCGACGAGGTCCTCGATCAGGACGGGATCGACGCCGGGAAACGCGGATGGTCTGGGCGTTGGCTGCAGACATTGCCCAGCAGACGCAAATAAGCCCGGCCGCAAGTGACGTTGCGTTCATTTCAGCTCTCCAAAATGCGACGCCGAGAGACCGCCTCACACCGACGTGTGCGCCACCCCTGTCTTGACCGTGAGCGCCTCGGCCGCGGCCTCGTAGAAATTCGCGCCATCCGGCAGCACGATCGAGGCCGAGCGCACCGCGTGCGTCTGCGGATCGATGCCGTCGGGCTCGCGGCCCTCGCGCATCGCCTGCACCGCCTTGCGCAGGCGCACGCGCGCCATGATCACGCCGTTGTCGGTCGAGACCAGGTTTTCCTTCGAGCGATCCTGGATCGGCCCCATGCTCTCCTGGATGGCGGCGTCCTGCATGGCGATGCCGGCGACGCCGCAATAGGTCTTGTTGGCCCGCTGCGCGACGCGATCGATCATGTAGTCGTTGTCCTTGTTGACCACCGGGCGGTAGCTGCCGGGGATCAGCTTGACGTGAATGCCGCCGCCGTTGCGCATCACGTTGAGCTCATGGTCGGTCAGCGCGCGCGTCGGATGGTGCGTGAAGCACCACGACATGCAGTTCTCGTCGTCGATCGGCACCCAGGCATGGCCGTTGAGCGCGTTCGCGCCGTAGGGCGGGATCATCGAGTGGAACGGCATGATCCACTGCGTGATGCGCCAGTAGAGATGGCCCTGCTCGGCCGGCCGGCGCACGCCGATGATCATGCCGCCCTTGGTCTCGACCACCTCGAAGCGCGCGTCGGTCCCGCGCGTGAGCTCGGCGCCCTTGCCGGCGTGCAGGTCGTCGCTGCGCAGGTCATGGCGATGGAGGAACGAAACGTGCGCGGAATCGATGCCGCCCTCCATCGCCTGCAGATAGTTGCACTCCTGCGTGCGCTTGGTCACGAAGCGGTGCGAATGCGGCACCCGCACCCACTCGAAATTCGGCAGCGGCGGCTTCAACTCCGGCGGACCCATATAGGCCCAGATGACGTCGCCCATTTCGACGCACGGATACGACGCGAGCTTGATCTTCTGGCAGAAGCCACTCTCGACCGGCTCCGACGGCACCTCGATGCATTGGCCGGTGTGGTCGTATTTCCAGCCGTGATACGGACAGCGCAGGCCGTTCTGCTCGTTGCGTCCGAACCACAGCGACACGCCGCGGTGCGCGCAGAATTCGTCGACCAGCCCGACGCGGCCCTGCGTATCGCGGAACGCGACGAGCCGCTCGGACAGAAGCTTGACGCGGACCGGCGGGCAGTCGGGCTCGGCGATTTCCTCCGACATCAGCGCCGGAATCCAGTAGCGGCGGAACAGGTCGCCCATCGGCGTGCCCCGCCCGGTCTGGATCAGGAAGTCGTTCTGCTCGCGCGTGGTCATTGGAGCTCTCTCACAGCCTGATGTTATGCGTACTGAGCGTTGAGGGTGAAGCGTGCGAGTTTCTCCGGTTCGTGCGCGCGGAAGCGAGCACCCAGTTCGTGACAAGTGCTGGGTCGCCCGCTTTCGCAGGGGACGAGCGGAAACAACAGCAAATGCCATCGTTACCCTCCGCCTATCGCCCCGCCGGCCGATACGGCCCGAGCTCCGCGACCGCCGCCTTCGCGAACGACGGATCGACGATGCTGTCCGCGGTGATGTCCTTCTTCTCGATCAACCCGAGCTCGCGGAAGAAGGCGAGGTCCTTCCTCAGGTTCTCCAGGTTCACCTCACCGTCCGGGCTGGCCCAGCTCGGGATCATGCGCCGGAACATGCTCTCGTCCTTGAGCGTGGTGTACTTGGTGAGGATCGGGATCACCTCGTCGGCCGCGGGCCCGGCGAGCTTGCCGTCCTTGAGCGCGTCGTTGTAGACGCGCACGCCGCGGAGGTAGGCGCGCATGAACTTCTGCGCCACCTCGCGCCGGTTCTTGATGAAGCTGTCGGCGAACACCGTGGCGGCGACCTGCTGGCCCGGATAGGTGACGTCGTTGCCGGCAACCCGCACCGCAACGCCCTCCTCGATCGCGCGCGTCATCGTCGGCTCGTTGGTGATGCTGGCGTCGATGCCCTTGTTGCGATAGGTCGGCAGGTGCTCGGGAAAGCCGATATAGACCACGTCGACGTCGCTCAATTTGAGGCCGCCCCGCTTGAGCACCTCGTTGAGCGCGGAATGGTTGCCGGTCCCGGGCGCTGCGATCGCGACTTTCATGCCCTTGAGGTCGGCGAAGCTCTTGTAGCGGCCGGAATCGACGATGATCCTTGCGCACCATCAGCGAGGAATAGCCGTAGCCCGGCTTCATCGAGGCCTGGTCGGCGACCACCTTCATGAGAATGCCGCGGCCGACGGCATTGTAGAGGCCGGCCGAGACCGTGCCGCCGCCGACCTCCAGCTCGCCGGTGCCGAGCGGCGCGATCATCTGCGCCGCCGAATTGAACCCGACGATCGAGACCGCGATGCCTTCCTCACGGAAGAAACCCTTGGCGTCGGCGATGTAATAGCCGGCGTCGCTGATGGTGCGGGAAATGCCGATGCGAACTTGCGTCGACTGGGCGGCGGCGGGCGCGGCGAGCGCCATCAGCAAGAAACAAGAGGAGAAAGCGACCCGCGGTCGCATCATCTTTTGTCGTCCTCCAACCGGCCACATCATCGTCATGGCCGGGCATGACGACGGAAAGAATGTCACAGTATAACACCCCGATGACTTGGCAACCAACCGCCGCAGACCGCGTCAACAGCTACGGCCACCGCGCCCGGATCGGCTACACCTGCCCGCCGAGCTTCGCGGAGGTCTTCCCGTACGAATTCTACAAGATCGTGCCGGCCGGCGTCACGCTGGCGGTCAGCACGTTCACGGTGGTCGAGCGGACCAAGGAGCAGATCGACCGCTCCTACGAGATGAGCATGGCGGCGGCGCGTACGTTTGCGGCCGCGGGCGTCGACCTGGTGTTTCTCGGCGGCGTGCCGGTGAACCTGTCGCGCGGCCATGCCAACGCGCAGGAGATGCTGGCGAGTCTCGCGGCCGAACTGGGCGTGAAGGTATCGTCGAGCGTCGCCGCGCAGGAAAAGGCGGCGAAAGCACTCGGCTGCCGCAAGGTGGTGGTGGCGCACCCTTACGCCGCGCACGAGGACGCCCGGCTCGTCGCGGACGCGCGCCGCTACGGCTGCGAGGTGCTGGGCGCCTTGGGTTTCGGCGCCGTCATCAACCAGATGGGCCGCATGCCGAGGACGGCCGCGCTCGACATGGGCCGTGCGCTGATGCGCGCGCACCCGGACGCGGACGGGATTTTCCTGCCCTCCCCGCACTGGCCGGTGATCGAGGCGATCGAGCCGCTGGAGCGCGAGTTCGGCGTGAGCGTGATGGCCGCCTCGCAGGCGTGCGTCTGGGACGCGCTCCGGCTCACCGGCGTGAACGACCGCATCGCCGGCTACGGCCGGCTGCTGCGCGAGTTTTGACGCGCGGCGTTCAGGCCGCCGCTTCGAAGCGGAAGTCCGTGCCGCTGCGGGTGATGGTGCCGAAGCCCGGAAAGTCGAGATGCGCGCCCGCCACCTGCAGGCGGTCGGCGGCGATGCGGTCGAACATGCGGGCGCGGGTCGCGCAGGCCAGTTGCGGATCGACGTCGTAGATCAGGCCGGTGTTGGGCCGCGGCAACTGGATCGAGGCGAGGTGGACGAGATCGCCCCAGATCAGCAGACCGTCGCTGCCCGAATGAACGAGCCAGCCGGTGTGGCCCGGCGTGTGGCCCGGCATGTGCACCGCCGAAATGCCGGGCACCGCCTCGCCGTCCTTCACGGTGCGCATGCGCGCGCGATACGGCCCGGTGGTGACGCGCGCCTTGGCGATGTTGCGGCGGATGCGTTCGGTCGGCGCGCTCGCCTCGTCGCGGTCGAGCCAGAACGCCGCCTCGGTCTCGTGCAGGATGACCTCGGCGTTCGGATAGACGGCGCGGCCGTCGTCGTCGACCAGCCCGTTGGAATGGTCCGGATGCAGGTGGGTCAGGAAGATGGTGCCGATCTGCTCCGGCGCGATGCCGAGCGTGCGCAGATTGTCAGGGAGCTTGCCGAGCGTCGGGCCCATGGTGTTGCCGGAGCCGGTATCGATCAGCGCCCATTTGTCCTTGAGCTTGAGCAGAAAGGCGTTGACCGCGATGGTCACCGGGTCGGTCGATTTCTTGCCCGACAGGCTCTCGATTTCGGCCTTGTCGACGCCGAGCACGACATCGTACGAGGTGCCGAGCACGCCATCGCTGAGCGCGGTGATTTCGATGTCGCCGATTTTTTTAGTCGGTGCGCTCATCGTGGATACTCAAATGCGCTACCTCACCTCACTTCGCCATTGCCGCCTCACGCTTGGCCGTGCGCGGCGTGTCCTGGCGCAGATAAGGCATCACCTCGGCGGCGAACAGCCGCAGGTTCTTCTCGGTCAGTTCGGCCGGCAGGCTCGCGACCTGCAGCATGGCGATGATGTTGCCGACGCCGAGCTCTTCCGAGAGCTGCAGCAGACGCTCGCGCACGGTCGCGGCGCTGCCGATCACCACCATGCCGAGGTCGATCAGGTTCTCGGCGGTCTGCTGGCCGGTGCGCTGCGAGAACTTGATCTCCATCAGCGATTTGGTCGAGGCGATCGACGAATAGCCGGGCGGCATGCGCATCGGCATCGGGTAGTGCAGGAACTTGTTGAAGAACGCCTCGATGTGCGGCTTGATCTCGCGCCGCGCGATCTCGTCGGTCTCGGCGACATAGATCGGCACCGCCCAGCCGAGTTGCGAGGGCGTCGAACTCGTAGCCTTCGCGTTTCGCCACCTCGCGATAGAGGTCGAACGCCTTCTTGGCGGATTTCACCGGGCTGAAGGTCTGCAGATAGGTGTACTTGCGCTTCGGATTGGCGCACCACACCACGGTCTCGGAACTGCCCTGCGAGGGAATCCAGACCGGCGGATGCGGCTGCTGCACCGGCCGCGGCCAGAGGTTCACATAATCGAACTGGTAGTGGCGGCCGTGAAAGCGGAACGGCCCGGTCTCGGTCCAGGCGCGCAGGATCAATTCGTGCGCCTCGTAGTAGCGGCCGTGCGAGTGGGTCGGATTGATGCCGCCGGCGTAATACTCGGTGCCGATGCCGCGCACGAAGCCGGTGATGATGCGCCCGCCGCTCAGATGGTCGAGCATGGCGAACTCTTCCGCCACGAACACCGGGTTGTTCACCAGCGGCAGCGCGCGGCCGAGGATCGCGATCTTGGCCTGCTTGGTGGTGCGCGCGAGCGCGGCCGCGATCAGGTTCGGCGCCGGCATCAGGCCGTAGGCGGTCTGGTGGTGCTCGTTGACGCAGATGCCGTCGAAGCCGAGCTGGTCGGCCAGTTCGAGCTCGCCGATGTAGCGGTTGTAGAGCCCCTGCCCGATCTTGGTGTCGAAATACGAATTCGGCAGCGTCACCCAGGCCGAGTCGTACTTGTCGGTGTAGGACAGGTCCAGATCCGCATAGGGCATCAGGTGGAAGAAGAAGGTTTTCATCCCTTTACTCCCTGAAAGAACGAGTTCAGCCGCGCCGCGGCGTCGCCGGCGTGCTCGATGGTGAGCGCGTGGCCGGTGTCCGGCAAGGTCGCGAGCTTGGCGCCCTTGATCTCGCGCAGGAACGCCTTGTGGCAGGCGAGCGGGACGACCCGGTCGTCGTCGCCCCATACGAGCAAGGTCGGCACGTTGATGCGGTGCAGCCAGTACGGCAGTTGCGGATTGCTGAGCCGCGGATTCCAGGCGATGCGCGCGAGCCCGGTGCGGTTCTGCAGCACGATGTCGATCTCGAGCTTGGCCTGCTGCTGCTGCCAGGCTTCGGCGAGCTTGGGATCATGGAAATGCCGGCGCGCGAATTCCTCCGCGCTCCAGACGAAGATGTCGTCGAACGGCGCCTCCGGCGCCTCGACGCCGGCCGGCGCCAGCAGCGCGAGCGACGCGAGCCGGCCGGTGCTGCGGATCGCCAGCTCGGCCGCGATCCAGCCGCCGACGCAATGCCCGGCGAGATGCACGCCGCGCAGATCGAAGGCGCGCAGCACGTCGAGATAGAAATACGCCAGATCGCCCATGCCCATCATCCAGTCGGGGATGGTGCTGCGGCCGAAGCCCGGATGCTCGGGCGCGATGACGCGATGGTGCGCGCTCAGCGCCTCGTGCAGCGGCGTCCACTCCGGTCCGGCGGCGCCGTGCAGGAACAGCACGGGCGGCCCGCTGCCGGCCTCCTGGTAGCGCAACGCCGTGCCGGCAACCTCGATCGACTTTTCTTGCATCGATTTCCTCGCCCGCTGCGACACTAACCAACTTAACGGCGCCGCGCCACGGCGCTAAGGTGGTGGCAGCTTTGCCGGAAGCGACCATGACCTTGCGCACGCTGCTGCTGTCGTTCGCGCTCGCCATCCTCCCGTGCGGAGCAGCGGCGGCGCAGCCGCTCGACTATCCGAGCAAGCCCGTCACCTTCGTGGTGCCGTTCGCGCCGGGCGGCGTGACCAGCCTGTTCGCCCGCATCCTCGGGCAGAAGCTCGAGCAGCGGCTCGGCAAGCCGTTCGTGGTCGACAACCGGCCGGGCGGCGGCGGCGTGACCGCGGCGGTCGCGGTCGCGCATGCGCCGCCCGACGGCCACACCATCATGATGGCGTCGAGCACGGTGCTGGCGATCAACGTCACCATGCGCAAGAACCTGCCGTACGATCCGCGCAAGGACCTCACGCCGGTTGCGCTGCTGGCGCGCGTGCCGTTCGTGCTGGTGGTCGATCCCAAGCTGCCGATCCACTCGGTCGCCGACCTGGTCAAGCTCGCGCGCGAGAAGCCCGGCGGCATTTCGTACGGCACGCCGGGACCGGGCACGTTCCATCATCTCAACGCCGAGATGTTCAAGAGCATCTTCGGCTTGCAGCTGGTGCACGTGCCCTACAAGGGCTCGGCGCCAGGCCTCAACGACGTGATCGGCGGACACATCCAGATGATGTTCTGCGACCTGCCGCCGGCGCTCGAGCTGATCCGCAGCGGCAAGCTGCGCGCGCTCGGCGTCACCACGGCGCAGCGCGTGCCGGCCGCGCCCGAAATCCCGCCGCTCGCCGAGGTCGGCGTGCCGGGCTTCAACACCGCGTCCTGGCACACGGTGACGACGACCGCGAACGTGCCGCAGCCGATCGTCGACAAGCTCGCCGGCAATATTCGCGAGATCATGGGCGAGCGCGCGGTGGTCGAGATCTTGGAGCGCGACGGCGCGCTGCCGCAGCTCAGCCCAACGCCCGCGGAGATGAAGGTGTTCGTCGCGGGCGAGATCTCTGCGCTGGGGCAAGATCATCGAGCAGGCGGGACTGGCCGGGACGGAGTGAGTTCGCTCCACTGCGGCTACGCCGCCTTGGTCTGCGCGCGCAACGCCGGCATCACCTCCTGCGCCAGCCGGCTGAACGACTCGCGCTCCCACGCGGCGTTCGGACCGGCCCAGTCGATCGCGCTCAGCAACAGCGTGCCGAACGGTCCGGCGGTGTCGCGCAGCGCGATCAGCTCCGCCAGCACGGTCTTGGGCGAGCCGAAGATCGTGCGCTGCTCGATCAAGGTATCGACCGTGACCTCGTCGTCGCGCATGTCGGGCCGCGCCTTGAACATCGCCAGCCGTCCGAGCTGGCGATAGACCGTGTGCATGTGATTGTTGAAATGGCGGTAGCCGGATTCCGGCGCGAACACGCGGGCGCGCGCCTCCTCGTCGGTGCCGGCGACGAGGACCGAGCGGCAGATGCGCCATTGATTGCCGTCGGCGGGCGCGGCCGGCCTCCTCGCAGCCCTCGCGGTAGAGCCGCCAGTGATTGGCGAGATCGCTCGCCGACATGAGCGGCGCCGAGATCACGCTCCAGCCCTTGCGGCCGGCGACCTTGACCGACGGCGAGTCCGGCGTCGACGACGGGATCGCGATCGGCGGATGCGGCTTCTGGTAGGGCTTCGGCAGCCAGCCGAAACTGAGCGCCGGATTGAGCGAATCCTTGATGCGGGTGGTCCAGTATTTGCCGACGATGTCGTAGGGCGGATCGCTCGCCCAGATCTGCTGGATCATCTCGATCGACTCGGCGAGCATTTTGCCGCGCTCGCGCGGATCGGCCGGCACGCCCATCAGTCTCGACGTCGGTCGGGGTCGAGCCGGAGCCGATACCGAGGATGAAGCGGCCCTTGCTCATGTGATCGAACTGCGCGGCCTCGGCGGCGATCATCGCCGGATGGTGCAGCGGCGCGTTGTACACGCCGGTGCCGAATATGAGCCGCTCGGTCTTCGGCAACAGCGAGGCCGCGAACATCAGCGGCGACGGATAGGGCTCGGTGGCGGCGGTGAAATGCTCGCCGATGAACAATTCGTCGAAGCCGAGCTTGTCGAGCAGGATCGCCTTCTCGGTGTCCTCGGCGAGGTACTCGTGCATCGGCCGCCCGGCCGGATGCAGCGGCATCATGAACATTCCGAGGCGCACGGGCGATTCTCCGTTTCGGACCCGGAAGCGAGCCTAGCAGGCGCGACCGGCCGACGCAGCACCCGCGCTCCGTCGCGCGCGTTCGCTCGACGCCAGCAGCGGCAGTTGATAGAGATTTGCCGCCACCTGCGAGCCAATGCGGGCGGCGGCGGGCGGGGCGCCGGGCATTAACTAAGCAGGCACGGCGCCGGACAGAACCTGTTGAATTAACAATAACTTACTCATAGGGTCGGAACCGAAAAAGGCAGCGGAGGGCGGGCCAAAAGCCGTCGCCGATTGCCGGTCCGGAAACTGGACATGCAGGTCGGGAGCAGCGTCGTTCGCGGAGACAGGCGGCTTTTCCTGTCGGCAGAACACCGTCCGGCCAAACTTGCGCGTTTACTGAGGATGCGGGCGGGGCGGCTGGTTTGCCGCAATGTGACCAACTACGCGGGGCGAATAGAGAGCCTCATGCTTGGATTTCTCCGCCTCGTCGCCGCCAGCGCCGCGCTGCTCTGGGCCTTCGCCGCGTGCGCGCAGCAGCCGGCCGATGAACCGCGCGCCGAGCCGGTGCGGCGCGAGATCATCGCGTTCTACGACAGCCGCGAAGAGCCGCGCCCCGACCAGACCCGCATCCATCGCTTCGCCGAAATGCCGCTCAACTATTTCGGCTTTACCGTCAGCTATTGGGACCTCAACAGCGGGCTGCCGAGCGCCGAGCGGATGGCGAGCGTGCGCGGCATGCTCACCTGGCTGCGCCGCGCGCAGCAGGGCACGTTCTACGCCTGGGCGCAGCAGCAGGTCACGAGCGGCGTGCGCATGGCGGTGATCGGCGACAGCGGCCTGCCGTCGGGCAACACCTCGCTCGCCGACGCCAACAAGCTGTTCGCCGAGATCGGCTTCGGCCTGACCGGCGCCGCCGTCGACCTCACCTACGGCACCCGCATCCTGCACCGCGACGACCTGATCGGCTTCGAGCGCCCGCTCGATCCGGTGCTGCCCGCCTATCCGATCGTCGGCACCTTCGGGCACGACGTGTCGTCCCACCTGATCCTGGAGCATCGCGAAGGCTCGCTGGTGCTGGCGAGCAGCGTGGTGCTGACCAGCAATCGCGGCGGCTACGCCGCCAACGGCTATTTCATCTACGAGGAGCCGGGAATTCCGAACGTGCCCGGGACCCAGCGGACCAAGTGGATCGTCAATCCGTTCGCGTTCTTCCAGAAGGCGTTCGGCGCCGACACGATGCCGATCCCGGACGTCACCACCCTGTCGGGGCGGCGCATCTGGTTCAGCCACATCGACGGCGACGGCTGGAACAACGTGACCCGGGTCGAGGCCTATCGCGACAAGCCGACCATCGCCGCAACCGTCGTCCTGCGCGAGCTGATCGCGCCCTACCCCGACCTGCCGGTGGCGGTGGGCGTGATCGGGGCCGACGTCGACGAGCGCTACGGCACGCCCGAGGCCGCGCGGCAGGCGGCGCGCGAGCTTTATGCGCTGCCGCAGGTCGAGGTGGCGACGCATTCGTACACGCACCCCTATCAATGGAGCTTCTTCGAGAACTACGACCGCCGGCTCGAGGAGCGCCTGATCGGCCCGGACGAGAGCGACCCGAAATCGGTATGGAACGATCGCATGCGCAAGATCGCCCGGAAGCTGTTCCCGGGCCTGGTGCGCAAAAGCTCGGACATCCCCGAAGGCAAGTTCGTCGACGAGGATCCGCCGCGCGCCTACAGCGACTATCCGTTCGATCTCGACCAGGAGATCCGCGGCGCCATCACGGCGGCGGAGGAATATGCGCCCGAGGGCAAGCGCGGGACGCTGTTCCTCTGGAGCGGCGGCGCCGAGCCGTTCGAAGCCGCGATCGCGCGCACGCGGCGGCTCGGACTGCGCAACCTCAATGGCGGCGATTCGCGGTTCGATCCGGACTATCCGTCGGTCAGCTATCTGGCGGCGATTTCCAGGGTCGCCGGCGCCGAGCGGCAGATCTACGCCGGCATGGCCAACGACTACATCTTGACCACGGACGGCAGCGGCCGCGACCACGGCTTCTTGCATCTCGAAGCCACCGTGAACGCGACCGAAAATCCGCGCCGGATCAAGCCGATCAACATCTACTATCACATGTTCGCCGGCGAGAAGGCGTCGCAGCTCCAGGGCGTGCGCCACCATCTCGACATGGCCCGGCAGGCTTCGGTCACGCCGGTCGCCGCCTCGCACTACGCGGCGATCGCCGACGGCTTCTTCAGCACCCGGATGTCGGCGCTCGGCGACATGAGCTGGCTGATCCAGGACCGCGGCGCGCTGCAGACCGTGCGCTTCGACGATGCGGCGGAGCTGTCGGTCGATTTCTCCCGCAGCGTCGGCGTCATCGGACAAAACCGCAAAGGCAGCACGCTGTACGTGGCGCTCGACGAGGCGCGCGACGAGGTGATCGTCGCGCTCGCGCCCGATGCGGCGACCGCGCCGGCGCCCCACCTGGTCGACGGGCGCTGGACGTTCCGCGACCTGCGGCGGCATGGTTGCGGCTTCACGGTCATGGCCAAGGGCTACGGTCAGGGCCAGATGACCTGGGGCGGGCTCAAGCCCGGCAGCTATCAGGTGACGGTGATCGACGCCAAGGACGACATCTGGGAAGAGACCGCGCAAGCCGGCGACGACGGCCGGCTCACGGTCACCGCCGACGCCGATGCGCTGAACGGCCCGGTCACCGTCGACGTCGCCTGCTCCGAACCGTCGGGTGCGCGCTGATGATCAAGCACATCGTCCTGATCGTCGCGCTGACCTTCGCCGCCCTGGCGGCCGGCGTCGCCATGGTTCCGGGCGAGCGCGAGCAATGGACCATGCTGTGGCGCGACGGCCAGAACGAGCAGGCCATGCGCGTGCTGGAAGGACGCTACAACGCCGGCCAGCGCGAGGCCGACGCGGCGCTGCACCTCCACAAGCTCTACATGTCGTTCTCCGACATCGACCGGGCGACGCGGGTGATGCAGGAATTCGTGGCCACGCGCCCCGGCGATCCGGCCGCGGTGGCGCTGCTGGCCAAGCACTACGGCGACATCCAGAACAAGGCCGACGAGATTCGGACGCTCGAACATCTGTTCACGATCGCGCCTTCGCTGCCGACCGCGCAGACGCTGCTGTCGCACTACCGCCTCGAAGGCCAGTTCGACCGCGAGGAGCAGTTGCTGCGGGTCCTGCTCGCCAACCAGATGATCACCGCCAACGACGCCGAGCGGCTCGGTATGGTGCTCGCCTCGACCGGCGACCTGTTCGGCGCGCGCGATGCGCTGGTCCGCTTCGACGAACTCGCCAATCCGGAACGGATCCTTGGACGCCTCGCGCTGTTTGACGTGCTGGTGCAAGTCGGCGACAAGACCGAGGCGCTCACCAGGGGCGCGTCCTGGCTCGGCTACTGGCGCAAATCGAGCGCGCACCGCAACCGCGGCGACGACCTGCCGGCCGGCCGGCTCGTCCGCATGATGATCACGGTCGACGAGGCGCTGGCGCGACGGCTGATCTGCGATGCGCAGCGCGAGGAGCAGGAGGACGGCCCCGACACGCAAGGCGGCGCCTGTGCGCTGGTCGAGCCCGACACCGCCAGCACCGGCGCCATTCCGGAAGAGGCGCCCGCCAATGCGGGCCGCAGGAGACGCCGGTGAGGGAGACGACCGCTCATGCGCCCGGCGCCGGCCGCGATCAGCGGCCGCAGCGGACGTCGTGGGTCCGGCTCGTCATCGAGTTTCTTCTGCTGTTCGGCATCGCGGTGGCGCTGCAACAGTTCGTCGTCGCCGGCGCCGGCTATCCCAACCCGCTCTGGCTGCCCGTGGTCGTGCTCAGCCTGGAGCACGGGCTGGCGGCCGGCCTGACGGCGACGATCATCGCGGTGGCGATCCAGTATTCCGGCGGATTGCCGCCGGCCTATCTGACCGACGACATGTATTCGTATATCGGCCGGATCGCGACCGAGCCGGTGAGCTGGGCCTGCGTCGCCCTGCTGGTCGGGCATTTCCGCAGCCGGCAGATCGCGAACTTCGCGGAGCTGCAAACCGAGCTCGCCGAGCGCAGCGAGCAATGCACGGTGGTCGCCGATCTGTGCGTCGATCTGCGCGCCCGCAACGAGCTGCTCGAGCGTCACATCGCCGCCAATGCGCACGCCTCCAACGTCGACCTCGCCGAGGCGATCCGCGACCTGCACGATGCGAGCTGGGACAATTTCGCCGAGCGCCTGACACGGTTCGTCGCGCTGATGACGGGCGCGGCGGAGTTCTCGGTCTTCCTGCTGCGCGACGGCGCGCTCAAGACCGCGTTCCAGCCGGACGATCAGCACACCGCCGAACTCGCCATCGCGGCCGACGATCCGCTGTTCGAGGCCGTCGTCAATGAACGCCGCACGCTTTCGTCGTCGCATCCGGCCGATCGCGAGCTTCTCGGCAATCGCGGCACGCTGGCGACGCCGCTCCTGGACAGCAATGCCCCGACGCGGGTGACCGGCATGTTCGTGATCGGCGGCGCGTCGATCGAGGACCATCCCGACGACTTCGACCGCCGGGTGGCGCTCGCCGCGTCCGAACTGTCGCGGCTGTCGGGCCGCATTCTGATGATCGAGAACTGGCACGCCGCGGCGGCGCCGGGCCAGGGCAACGGCCATGGCGCGCAACCGCCCCATGACGACGCGCCGCCTCCCGGCCCGGTCCCGGTGGCGACGAACGGCGGCGCCGGACCGGACCGCGAGATGACGCTGCAATGAGCGACCTCGCGCCAGCCGCTGCGCCGCAAGCCGGTTCGGCAGGCGTCGATTATTCCAGGACCCCGACCCTCGAGATTCGTGCGCTCGACATACTGGTGGCGCTGGTCACGGCCGCGGCGAGCTTCGGCGTGCTCGCCTACGGCATGAGCGCGCAGGCGAGCTTTCCGCTGTTTCTGCTGCTGCATCTGCATGTCGCTGTCCATCCCGGCCTGGCTGCTGCGGCAGCAGGCCCTGCGGGGCGGCGACCTGACCATTCCGCTGCTGCTGGTGATCGCGACCGCCGCGACCGGACCGATCGGCGCGGTCGGCTGCGCATTGATGGCGATGCTGCTGTGGTTCCGGCAGCCCAAGCCGTCGCGGCTGCAGGACTGGTACGACTACATCTCCGGCGTGGTCGAGCGCGGGCGGGTGACGGACCTCTACGACGAACTGATTTCCGGCCGGCTGCCGCCCGACCAGGCGACGGTGGTGCCGCGCTTCAACCCGATCCTGCAGGACACCTCGCTCGAGGATCAGCAGCGGGTGCTCGGCGTGATCGGACGGCGCTATCACCCCGATTTCCGCCCGACCCTGCGCAAGGCGATGCGGCACAAGAACGGCTTCATCCGCGCGCAGGCGGCGGCAATCGCGAGCCGGCTGAGCCCCGACGAGAAGGCCCGGCTCTGGCTGACGGCCGAGCAGACCCAGACGGCGTCCGAGGCCGCCCTTGATGTCGAGCCGCCGCGCCCGTAGGACCATGAATGCGCGTTGAAACGTATTCACATCCGGGCCGGAACGTGTCTGAGCCAAGCGATCAGGCCATTGCCGACGTCTGCCTGATCGTCGAGGGCGCCTACCCTTACGTCTCAGGCGGCGTGTCGTCGTGGGTGCATGGCCTGATCCGCCGGCAGCCCACGCTGCGCTTCGAGGTGGTCGCGATCCTGCCCGAGCCGCCGCCGCCGGTATCGAAATATCCCCCGCTCCCCAACCTCACGGCGTTCCATCACCTTTATCTCAGCCAGCCCTACGGCACCGGCGGGTGGCGGCGGCCGCACGCGTTCGACCAGGCCCGGTTCGACGAGGCGGTCGGCGTGTTCCTGCATGCCGGCGGATTGCCGGAACTGGCGAACATCATCGAGCTGCTGGCGCCGCTGGTGAAGGCGCGGCGCACCGGCGATCTCCTGGATTCGTCGCTCGCCTGGAACCTCGTCTGCGATCTCTACGACCGGGCCATGCCGCACGAATCGTTCCTGCATTTCTTCTGGGCATGGCGGGCGCTGTTCGGCGGGCTGGTCGCGACGCTGTCGTTCCCGCTGCCGCCGGCGCGGGTCTATCACACGGTGTCGACCGGCTATGCCGGCCTGTTCGCCGCCCGCGCCGCCATCGAGACCGGCCGGCCGGCGCTGATCACCGAGCACGGCATCTACACCAACGAGCGGCGGATCGAGATCCTGCAGGCCGACTGGATCGTCGATACGCTCGACAAGGGCTTCGCCATCCACGATCCGCGCCGCGACCTGCGCGATTTCTGGTCGGCGGCGTTCGAGAGCTACGCCCGCGCCTGCTACGGCGCCTGCACCGAGATCATCACGCTGCATGGCGCAAACCAGCCCGCACAGGCCGGTCTCGGCGCCGCACCCGCGCGCATGAAGATCATCCCGAACGGCATCGATCTCGAACGATTCATCCATCTGCCGGTCGCAAAGCCCGACGATCCTCTGACCATCGCGCTGATCGGACGCGTCGTTCCGATCAAGGACATCAAGACCTATATTTCGGCGGCCCAGATCCTGCGCGATCAGTTTCCCGGCCTCAGCGCGCTGGTGCTCGGCCCGACCGACGAGCAGCCCGAATATTACGAAGAGTGCAAGGCGATGGTGGCGGAGCTCGGCCTCGGCGACACGGTGCGCTTCACCGGCCAGGTCGACGTCACCGAGTATCTGCCGCGCATCCACGTCAGCGTCCTGACCAGTCTCAGCGAATCGCAGCCGCTCAGCGTGCTGGAAGCCGGCGCGGCCGCGGTGGCGACGGTGGCGACCAATGTCGGCGCCTGCCGGGAAATCCTGACCGGGCGCCGCGACGAGCTGCCGGCGCTCGGCGACGGCGGCATCCTGACCGACGTGGCGTCGCCGGAGCAGACCGCCAGCGCCATTGCGATGCTGCTGCGCGACCCCGCGCGGCGCGAGCGCTACGGCC
The DNA here is from genome assembly GCA_963749815.1 of uncultured Alphaproteobacteria bacterium. Taxonomy (GTDB): domain Bacteria; phylum Pseudomonadota; class Alphaproteobacteria; order Rhizobiales; family Xanthobacteraceae; genus VAZQ01. The sequence continues at coordinate 199,993 of CAVVON010000040.1, forward strand.
ACGTCATGCGGGAACGCGTCAAGCAGCACTACGACCACGACCTCGTCGACGCGGCCTATGCGGCCATCTACGGCCGGCACAAGGACGCCCCCTCGCAACCGCTGGTACACGGGTGAGCCATGGCGGGGATCGGCTTCGCGCTCGAACGGCTCTACCGCAGCAACTCGATCGCCGACCGGATGGCGTCGTTCGCGCATGCCTCGGTGATCGCCGCCGGCCCGTGCCTCGCCGCCGTGCTCGGCATCTGGTTCATCAGCGCCACCATCAGCGAGCTCGAGGGCAAGACCACGATCGCGGCGTTCCGCGCCGTCATCATCTACAGCTTCGCGCTTTCATTCGTCGTCACCGCCCCGATCGCGCTGGTGAGCGCCCGGCTGATCTCCGACAAGCTGCACGACCAGGACGTCGTCTCGGTGCCGGCGATCATGCTGGCGGCCTTCGGCCTGACCACGATCGCCACGATCGTCGTCGCGACACTCCTGTTCGGAGTGGCGCTCGATCTCGAGACCGCCGCCGTCGTCGCCGCGATCTCGAACTGCGCGCTGATCGCGCTGGTCTGGGTCGCCTGCCTGTTCAGCAGCGTGACGCGCGACTACAACGCCGTGACCGGCTTCTTCGCGCTCGGGATGCTGGTCGCGGTGGTGGCGGTGACGCTCGGCTACAATGCACGGCCCGACCTCGCCACCATGCTGTGGGGCTTCAGCCTCGGTCTCGGCATCACGCTGTTTGGATTACTGAGCCGGATCATCGCCACCTTCCCGTTCGCGGTGCGCGACATCGAGGGGCCCGGGCACGCGCTGGCGCGCGCCTTCCTGCATTACTGGCCGATCGCGCTCGGCGGCCTGTTCGGCGCGATCGGGGCCTGGATCGACAAATGGGTGGTGTGGCTCTCGCCGTTCGGCACCACGATCCAGAACGGTCTGCTGCATGCGCCGCTCTACGACAGCGCCATGTTCGTATCGTACCTGGTGGTGGTGCCGGCCTATGCGGCCTTCGTGGTGCATCTCGAGGTGAAGTTCTTCAAGAACTACCGGCTGTTCTACACGAGCATCCTCGGCCACGCGACGCTCGCGCAGATTCGCACGCACGGCCGGCGGCTGCGCGACGAGACGATCGCGACACTGTCGGGCATCACGGTGCCGCAACTCTTGATCTGCGCCCTGGTGGCGCTGTCGGCGCCGGCGGTGGTCGAGGCGCTGGACCTGCAGTACCGGCAGGTCGGAACGCTGCGGATGGGCGTGATCGGTGCGGTGTTTCAGTTCCTGTTCGTGACCTGCTCGTCGCTGACGCTTTATTTCGACCGGCGGCTGATGTTCCTCGCCCTGCAGACATGCTTCATGGTGCTCAACCTGACGCTGACCTGGGCGCTGATCCCGCTCGGCCAAAGCTATCTCGGACTGGGCTTCCTGGCGGCTTCGGCGATCTCGGCGCTGATCGCCTATCTGGCGCTGGCGCGCACGCTGCACCGGCTCGACTATCTGACCTTCATCGCGAACAATCCGGCTGTCCGCATCCGAAAACAGGAGGCGACAGCCTCCTGAGGCTGCGCTCGGCGACGTAGCCGACGAAGCCGAGGCTGCGGATTTCCTGCAGCATATCGGCCGCAAGCCCCGCGTTCGCGGTGTATTCGATCACGAACACCGGCTTACCCGTCTCGCTCACCCAGCGCAGCCGCTTGACCGAATCTTCGATGCTCAGCGCCTCGTTGCGGGTTTCCGCATCATGCTCGCTGTAGAGCAGGTCCTCGCGGGCAGCTCCGTCGATGACGCCGCGGAATTGCAGATTGCCCAGCAGGCGGTCGCCGTTCTGCGGCACGATCAGGAAATCCTTGCGCAGCGCACGCGCATAGGTCGCGATCCCGGCGACGAAGCTCACCATGGCGTCGCCCGCGTCCGGCCGCTTGCGGCGCCACTGCTCGTATTTGTCGATGCCGTCGAGATAGACGCCGTCGAAACCGGCATCGATGATGCGGTCGAGATAGGCGTTCGGGCCGCCGTAGATGATGCTCTGCCACTCTGGGTGCCAGAACTGGACCAGATAGTTGCCGGGCCAGTTCGGGTTTTCCGGCTCGAGCCATTCCGGCCGGTTGGCAAGCCAACTGTCCTGCCAGTAGTACCGGTAGGTCTCGGCCTCGCCGATGCTCATATAGGCGAACATGTAGCGGCGCTTGCCGTTCGGCCGCTTGCGCATCATGTCGACGACCTCGCGCGGGAACGCGGTGGCGTTGCGCTTGTCGAAGCCGTAGTCGATCACGATGACGTCGTAGGGGCTCAGCATCACCTCGAACGGGTCGACGTTCTGCAGCTGGAACGCCCAGCTCGTGACATCGGAGAGCCGCGGCGCGCCGGTCTGCGCCAGCGCGCAGCACACGCCGAACGCCGCCAGCGCGGCGGTCAACAACGGCAGGATACGCGGGGAGACCTTCGGCATCGCCAATTTCATAGCGCGCGCCGCTCGCTCGTTGCAACAATGCCGGATGAGGTTTCAGCGTACGATTGGCTTGTAACAGGCGCATAAATAAAGTCAGCGGAGGCGCGCGCTTCGGGCGTTCTGGATCGCCCGCCACAGCCGCTCGGGCGTCGCCGGCATCTCGACATGCTCGACGCCGAGCGGCGACAGCGCATCGACCACCGCGTTGATCAGGGCCGCCGAGCTCGGCGTGATGCCGGCCTCGCCGCCGCCCTTGACGCGCAGCGCGTTGCCCTTGGTCGGATCTTCGGCGAGCTCGATCTCGAACTCCGGAAAATGGTCGGCGCGCGGCATGGGGTAATCCATGAAGCTCGCCGACAGCATCTGGCCCGAACCGGGCTCCCAGATCAGCGCTTCCATCAGCGCCTGACCGACGCCTTGCGCCACGCCGCCGTGCACCTGGCCGTGCAGGATCAGCGGGTTGATGGCCTGGCCGCCGTCGTCGATCGAGGTGTAGCGGCAGATCTCGACCGTGCCGGTGTCGGGATCGACCTCGGCCTCGCACACCGCGGCGCCGGTCGGATAGGCCGGGATGCGGCCGGTGAAGGTCGCCTCGGCGCCGAGCGGCGCGCGCAGATCGTCGGGCAGGTTCGGCTGCTCGGCCGCGGCGCGCGCGACGTCGAACAGGCTGAGCCGGCGGTTACTTTTGGGCGTCACGAACAGTCCGTCGTCGAACGCCACGTCCGCTTCGGCGACATCGAGCACGTGCGCAGCGACGCGCCGCGCCTTGCCGACGATGGTGCGCGAGGTCTCGACCATCAGCGAGCCGGCGAGACGCATCGAGCGGTCCGAATGCGTGCCGCCGCCGGAGGCGAGCGTCGCGGTATCGCCCTGGATGAAATTGACATCGTCCGGCGTGATGCCGAGCTGGTCGGCCATCACCTGCCGGAAGCTGGTCTCGTGGCCCTGCCCGCTCGACTGCGTGCCGACGAACAGATCGACGGCGTCCGGCGACACGTTCACTTTGACGCGCTCGTGCGGCATGCCGACCGGCGTCTCGACGTAATTGGCGAGCCCGATGCCGCGCAGGCGGCCGCGCTTCTTCGCTTCGGCGCGGCGCTTGGCAAATCCCTTCCAGTCGGCGGCTTCGAGCACGCGAGCAAGATTTTCGGCGAAGGCGCCGCTGTCATAGGTGAGCCCGGTGGCGGTGCGATGCGGAAACTTATCGTGCGCGATCAGGTTGCGCCGGCGCAGTTCGACCCGGTCGATGCCGAGGCGCGCGGCGGCGAGATCGAGCAGCCGCTCCATCACGGCGGTCGCCTCCGGCCGCCCGGCGCCGCGAAACGGCGCGGTCGGCACCGTGTTGGTCATCACGCCGACGAGCCGCACCCACGCCATCGGCACGTCGTAGACAGTTGGCGCGACGCGGTAGCCGTTGCTCAACGGCACGTAGGAGACGGTGTGGGCGCCGATATTGGCGGTGAGTTCGAGAGAGAGCGCGACGATGCGGCCCTTCCTGTCGAGCGCGAGCCGCGCCTTGGTGATGACGTCGCGCGCGTTGTAGTCGGTCAGGAACGCCTCGCTGCGGTCACCGGTCCATTTCACCGGCCGGCCGAGCCGGCGCGCCGCCCACACCACCGCGACCTGCTCGGGATAGATGTTGAAGCGCGAGCCGAACGCGCCGCCGACATCGGGACAGATGACGTGGATCTTCTCCTGCGGCGTCTTGAGGCAGTGCGCCAGCGCGTGCCGCAACCGGTGCGCGCCCTGACAACCCGAGATCAGCTTGTATTGCGCGGCGGCTGGATCGTAGTCGCCGATCGCGCCGCGCGGCTCCATGAAGGCGCAGGTGGTGCGCTGGTTGTGGATCGTGCGCTCGACGACCACGTGCGCGCCCGCAATGGCGGCCTCGACCGCGGCGCGGTCGCCGAATGCCTGGTCAACGCCCACATTGTCCGGCGCACCGTCCCACAGCACCGGCGCGCCGTTGGCGGTCGCCTCGGCGACGTCGCTCACCGCCGGCAGGACGTCGTACTCGACCGCCACCGCCTCGGCGGCGTCGCGCGCCGCGGTCACACTCTCCGCCACCACCATGGCGACCGCCTCGCCGACATAACGCACGCGGTCGGTGGCAAACGGCAGTTGCAGCTCGTCCAGGATCTTGCGCTCCGGCGAAGGCTCGAACGTCATCAGCCGGACGTCGTTGGCATCGGCCGGATTGGGCATGTGCGACATGCCGAGAAAGCCGTCGGCGACGTAGTCGGCGCCGGTGAGCACCGCCAGCACGCCCGGCCGCGTGCGCGCGGCCGACGCATCGACGCGCACGATGCGCGCATGCGCGTGCGGCGCGCGCACGAACACCGCATAGGTCTGGTCCGGCAGCGAGATGTCGTCGGTGTAGCGGCCGGCCCCGCGGACGAGGCGCAGGTCCTCGAAGCGCGGCAGCGGCCGGCCGATGAACGGACCTTGCGCCGCTGCGTCCGATGCCTTGTTCTTGCCCTTCATCCCAGTCCCCGGATGCCCGCCAGCAGATCGTGGGCCGCACCCTATCCAAGCCGATGCGCCCTTGCCAATCGGCCGCACTGCGGTGGGTGATCGCCGACATCGTTTCGGCTATCATCCGGCCTCAGCGAGGGGCCATGGGCATCGTCGAGCGGACACAAACGGCAACTGCGGCCGCGGACTTTGACCGCTTCCGGCTGCGCCGATTTCTCGAGAGCCTGTTGGATCTGGGCGAGATCGAAACACACGATGAGCCGCTCGACCTCGCCGACATCGCCCCGATCCTGGACGGCAATCCGAACGCCGTGATGTTCCGCGCCGTGGGGCCTGAACGCCACGAGCTTGCCGCCAACGTGGTCGGCAGCCGCTCGCGTCTCGCCCACGCCTTCGGAGTCGAGCCGCGCCTCCTGGTGGCGGAAATCCAACGCCGGTTGCGCAACAAGCCGGAACTGGTCGAGGTCCCGCACGGCGAAGCGCCGGTGCAGCAGATCGTGCTGACCGGCGCGGACGCCGATCTCACCACGCTGCCGGTCCATCTCGGGCACGGCGCCGACGGCGGCCCCTACATTTCGGCGTCCATCGACTTCGCCTTGGACCCGAGGAGCGGGCTGACCAATGTGGGCATGCGCCGCCTGATGCTGCGCGGCCGGCAGGAGACCGGCATCGATCTGGTATCGCCGAGCGACCTGCGCGCGATCTACGAGGCCAGCGCGGCAGCCGGCAAGCGGCTGCCGGTGAGCTTCGTGGTCGGTGCCCATCCGATCGACCAGGTCGCCGCCATGATGCGCCTGCCGGTCGACGAGCTTGGCCTGATCGCATCGCTTCGCGAGGCGCCGCTGCCGGTGGTCAAGTGCGTGAGCAACGATATCCGGGTGCCGGCCGACGCCGAATGGGTGCTGGAGGGCTACCTCGACGAGCGCGGGCATGTCGAGTTCGAGGGCCCCTATGGCGAATTCCTCGGCTATTACGGCGCGCTCAAGCGCAATCCGGTCTTTCACCTCACCGCCATCACGCGACGGCGCGACGCCCTGTTTCAGACCTCGACCATCGGCGGACGCGCACTCGGCCGCACCGACACCGCGCAACTCTCCGGCCTGCGCACCGAGGTGATGATCTGGCGCGCGCTCGAAACCGCGGTCCGCGAGCCGGTTGCGGTCTACGCCACGACTTCGAGCGGCGGCATGTTCAACCTCCGGGTTGCGCTGCGCCAGCGCGTGCCGGGCGAGGCGCGCAACGCCATCACCGCGTGCTTCGGCGCGCTCGCCAACGTCAAGAACGTATTCGTGGTCGATCCCGACATCGACATATTCTCCGACGAGCAGATGGACTGGGCGCTGGCGACCCGATTCCAGGCCGACCGCGACCTGATGGTGGCATCGGGCCTGCGCACCTTGCCGCTCGATCCTTCGCTTTCGCCGGACGTCCGGACCGGCGCCAAAGCCGGCTTCGACCTGACCTGGCCATTCGGAACCGGCGACCGGCTCGACACGCGCGTACCGGAAGCGCCGCGATTTGCCGGCAAGCGGTTCGCCACGATCGAGGCCGCGCTCGCCGATGGCCCGAAATATTTCGAGGACCTGATGGCGGCAGTCGGCAGCCGTGACGGCCGCGAGGTCGTGCGCGCGCTTGAGCCGCTGCGGGCTTCGGGGGCGCTCGATCGTCATGCCGACGGCCGCTATTCGCTCAAAGGCCCCAAGTCATGACGAACGGCGCGCGGCACGACACGCAATGCGGCGCATGATTGGATTGAATGGACCAGAGAAAGTCCGTGAGGAGGAATTGCGCATGGCCCTGCCGATGAAGTTTTTGGCTGCGAGCTTGGTCATCATCGCCAGCACCGCCGCGGGTCAGGCCCAGGAGGTCGTCGTCAAGGTCGGCACGGTGCGCTCGATTTCGACGGTTTCGATTCTGTGGGCGGTCGAGAAGGGCTATTTCCGGGAGTTCGGCATCAAGGTGGTGAACGAGAACCTCGACACCGCCGCCAACTCGATCGCGCTGCTGGCGCAGAACCAGCTTCAACTCGTGGAGGGCGGCATTTCGGCGGGCTACTTCAACGCGCTGGAGAAGAACCTGCCGGTCACCATGGTGCTCGACCGCGTATCGAGCCCGCTCGGCCACAACCTGATGCTGCGCCCCGACCTCAAGGGACAGATCACCGAGATCAAGCAACTCAAAGGCAAGACCATCGCGACCAATGGCCAGGGCGCGGTCTCGACCTACGAGGTCGGCAAGATTCTCGAGTCGGACGGGCTCACCATCAACGACGTCGACATCAAGGTGCTGCCGTTCACGCAGTACGCCATCGCGTTCCAGAACAAGGCGATCGACGCCGCCATCACGATCCCGCCGTTCACCGCGCAACTGCTCGACGGCGGCTACGCGGTCAACTTCAAGGACCCGGACGACATCGTCAAACCGCATCCGCTCACGATCGCGGTCAGCATGGTCAATACCGACTGGGCCAAGGCGAACCAGCAGGTGCTGAAGAACTACTACGTCGCCTATCTGCGCGGCATCCGCGACTACTGCCAAGCCTATCACGGCGGCACGGTGCGTCAGGCGATGATCGACGTCGCGATCAGCACCAAGACCGAGACGCGTCCCGAGCTGCTGCACAAATATCCCTGGCCCGCGCGCAGCCCGAACGGCCAGATCAATATCGACAGCATGCTCGACATGCAGGCGTGGTTCGTGAAGAACAAGATGAGCAACATGCAGTTTCCGCCCGAGCGCATCGTCGACAAAAGCTACGTCGATTACGCCCTGAGCAAGCTCGGGCCGTGGGTGCTCGAAAACAAAGAGAGCAAGCTGCCGGGCTGCCGGTGAGCGCATCTGCCGAGACCAAGCCGATGACCGTCGAGCGGCGCGGCGCCGCGATCGAGATCGCCGGCCTGCGCAAGGAGTATGCGGGCGCGGCGGGCCAGCGTGCTCGCGCTCGACGGGATCGACCTCGCCATTTCGCCGGGAGAATTCGTCTGCATCGTCGGCCCGTCGGGCTGCGGAAAATCGACGCTGCTCCGCATCCTCGCGGGTCTCGACCGGCAGTCGTCGGGCACGCTGAGGGTCGACGCGCCAGGCTGGCCGGTGCAGAACGCCATGGTGTTCCAGGAGAGCGGCCTGTTTCCCTGGATGAACGTCGAGACCAATGTCGGCTTCGGCCTGATGACCCGCGGCGTGCCGGGCGAGGAAGCGGCGCGCCGGGTCGAGGCCGCGCTCAAGCTGGTCGGGCTGACCAAATTCCGCCGCCACTATCCGCACCAGCTCTCCGGCGGCATGCGCCAGCGCAGCGCCATCGCGCGCGCCTTCGTGACCGATCCGGGCGTGTTGCTGATGGACGAGCCGTTCGCCGCGCTCGATGCGCAGAACCGGGTGATCCTGCAAGCCGAGCTGGTGCGCATCTGGGAGCAGACCCGCAAGACCGTGGTCTATATCACCCACTCGATCGAAGAGGCGCTGCTGCTCGGCGACCGGACCGTGGTGATGACCGCGCAACCCGGCCGGATCAAGCGGATCATCGACGTGCCGTTCCCGCATCCGCGCAACCTGATGACGCTGTCGGCGTCGGCCGAGTTCGGCGCGCTCAAGCTCGACATCTGGCGGGTGCTGGAGGACGAGGTCATGCGCGCGCGGGCGGAGATCGAGCAATGAGCGGCCTGTCGGCCAAGACGCGGGAGCGCCTGCTCTACCTGATCTCGCCGATCGGGCTGCTGATCCTCTGGCAGCTTCTGCTGATGGCCGGGATCGGCGACCGCCGCTTCATCCCGGCGCCGACCGATATCGCGATCCGGTTCTGGAAGCTCGCCGTGAGCGGAGAGCTCGCGCTGCATGTCGGCGTCACGCTCTACCGGGTCGCGGTCGGCTTCGTGCTCGGTACGGTGCCGGCGGTCGCCATGGGCCTCCTGATGGCGATGTTCAAGCCGGTGCGCATCTTCTTCGACCCGTTGATCGCCGCGCTGTTCCCGATCCCGAAGATCGCGCTGATGCCGCTTCTGCTGCTGGCGTTCGGATTCGGCGACGCCTCCAAGATCGCGCTGGTGGCGATCGCGGTGTTCTTCCCGGTGATCGTCAACACCTATGTGGGCGCCGCCAATATCGACAAGATCTACTGGGACGTGGCGAAGAACTACGGCGCGAGCCAGCTGGTGATGTTCTCGCGGATCGTGTTCTTCGGCGCGCTGCCGACGATCTTCGCTGGGCTTGCGCATCGCGCTCGCGGTGTCGTTCATCGTGCTGGTGGCGTCCGAATTCGTCGCCACCAAGGCCGGCATCGGCTACCTGATCTGGAATTCCTGGGAGCTGCTGCAGGTCGACACCATGTTCGTCGGCATCGTGACCATCGGCGTGCTCGGTCTGATCACCTCGGTGGTGTTCCAGGAGATCGAGCGCAAGGCGATCCCGTGGAAGGCGGAGTGAGGAGAGATAAATGAGACGGCCGCTCGTCCTCTTTTGCGCCTTTGCCGCCATTGCCGCCTCCCCGTGGCTCGCGGCCGCCGCCGACTGGCCGGCGAAGCCGGTGAAGATCGTCGTCGCGTATTCGGCCGGCGGCGCCAACGACCTCCTGGCGCGCACCTTCGGCGAGCGCCTGAGCGAGGCGCTCGGCCAGCAGTTCGTGATCGAGAACCGCACCGGCGGCGGCGGGCTGATCGGCGGCGAGGCGGTGGCGCGCGCCGACCCGGACGGTTACACGCTGATGGCCTCCGGCATGCCCTCGCACGTGATCGCGCCGGCGATGAACCAGGCGCGTTTCGACCCGGTGCGCGACTTCACCCACATCGCCTATCTGGGCGGGCCGCCGAACGTGTTCGTGGTGCATGAATCGCTGCCGATCGCGAGCTTCAAGGATCTGCTGGCGATGATGCGCAGCAAGCCGGAGGGCGTCGAATATGCCTCGCCCGAACGTCGGCTCGGTCGGCAACATGGTGGCGGAGTACATCGCCGCCAAGGAAAAGCTGAAGCTCAACCACGTGGTCTATCGCGGCGGCGGCGCGGCGATCCTCGACGTGGTCGCCGGCCACGTGAAGGTCGCCAGCATGACGCTGTCGACGACCCTGCAGCACATCCGCGCCGGCACGCTGCGGCCGCTGGCGATCTCGTCGGCCAGACGCGTGCGCGACCTGCCCGACACGCCGACGCTGACCGAGCTCGGCTATCCCGACCTGGTGGTGACGACCTGGTATTCGCTGTCGGGCCCGAAGGGGCTGCCGAAGGACATCGTCGACCGGCTCAATGCCGAGGTGAACAAGGCGATGGACGATCCACGGACCAAGGCACTGCTCGAACAGGAGACGGTCGAGACGCGGCCGATGACGCCGGCGGAATTCTCGGCCTTCATGGCCGCCGAGGTGGCGAAATGGGCGCCGACCATCCGGGCGATGAAGACAAAGTGAGCGCGCGATGAAATTCGGAATTTTCGATCACATGGATCGCGGCACGCTGCCGCTCGCCGAGCACTACGAGAACCGGCTGAAGCTGATCGAGGCCTACGACCAGGCCGGCATCCACGCGTATCACGTCGCCGAGCACCACGCGACGCCGCTCGGCATGGCCCCCTCGCCCAGCGTGTTCCTGGCGGCGATCGCGCAGCGCACCAACAGGCTGCGCTTCGGCCCGCTGATCTATCCGCTGCCGCTGCATCATCCGCTGCGGGTCGTGGAGGAGATCTGCATGCTCGATCATCTCAGCCGCGGCCGGCTCGACGTCGGCATGGGCCGCGGCGCCGTGCCCTACGAGCTCGAATATTACGGCGTCGACCCGAAGGAGGCGCAGGCGCGCTACATGGAAGCCTACGCGGTGGTCGCGAAGGCGCTGACCAGTCCGGTGCTCAACCACAAGGGCAAGTATTTCGAATTCACCGACGTGCCGATGGAGATCGCGCCGCTGCAGCAGCCGCACCCGCCGTTCTGGTACGGCGCCGCCAACGAGGAAGGCGCGGCCTGGGCGGCGAAGAACAAGATCAACATCGTCTGCAATGCGCCGACGCCGGTGGTGCGCGCGGTCATCGCGCGCTACCGCCAGGAATGGCGCGCCGCCGGCAACGATCCGGCCGGCATCCCGCTGATGGGCATGAACCGCTACGTGATGCTGGCCGACACCGACCGCGAGGCCTATGAGATCGCCGAGCGCGCCTATCAGGTCTGGAAGCAGTGCTTCTTCTATCTCTGGAACAAGCGCGGCGGGCTGCCGGCCTATATCCACGCGATCTATCCGCCGACCTTCAAGGAGGCGCAGGAGCGCGGCTACGCGATCGCGGGCACGCCCGAGACGGTGCGCCGCGTGCTGTCGGAGCAGATCGCCGAGGCCGGCAACAACTACATGATCGTGCGGTTCGCGTACGGCGATCTCACGCTCGCCGAGTCGCTGCATTCGCTCGCGCTGTTTGCGCGCGAGGTGATGCCGGCGCTGAGCGAGATGACGGCGGCGGCGGAGTAGTGCATCGCCGCGGCCTTCTTCCTCTCCCCGCGAAGCGGGGAGAGTGAGCGCACCGAGCGAGCGGCGCGCCCGCCGCTCACTGCGTACGTTCGAAAAAGTCTCACCGCCCCGCGGCGTAGCCCTGCATACCGCGCGGATTGGCGGCGGCGCGGCGGCGGCGGCCGTCGCGCGACGCAGCCGTGAGGCGGCCCTCGCACCAGTCGGCATCGACCTCGACCTTGTGGCCGCGGCTCTCCAGCTCCTTCACCGTCTCCTTCGGCAGCCGGCCTTCGACGATCAGCACGCCGGGGCGCGACGTGCGCGGCCAGAACGAGATCGGGAAATGCTCGGAGTGCCAGGCCGGCGCGTCGATCGACTCCTGGAGATTCAAGCCGCAGTTGACGTGACGCAGGAACAGCTGCGCGGTCCACTGGTCCTGCTGGTCGCCGCCGGGCGAGCCCCAGGCGAGGTACGGCTCGCCGTCGCGCAGCGCCATCGTCGGCGACAAGCGTGGTGCGCGGGCGCTTGCCGGGCGCGAGCGAAGCCGGATGCCCCTCCTCCAGCCAGAACATCTGGCCGCGGGTGCCGAGACAGAAGCCGAGCTCCGGGATCACCGGCGAGGATTGCAGCCAGCCGCCGGACGGCGTCGACGAAATCATGTTGCCGGCCTGGTCGATGATGTCGAAATGCACGGTGTCGCCCACGACCTCGCCCATGCGGCCGACGGTCGGCTCGCCCGCGCCCATGCCCTCGATGATCTTGGCGCCGGACTTGAGCTTCACCACCGAGCCGAAGCCTTCGACCGAGCCGGGGCGCAGCTCCAGCGACGCGGTGTGATGCACGAGCTTGCGGCGCTCGTCGTTGTAGGCGTCGGACAGCAGCGTCTGGATCGGCACCTCGACGAAGTCGGGATCGCCGTAGAACTTCTCGCGGTCGGCGAAGGCGAGCTTGGAGCATTCGACCACGGTGTGGATGAACTCGGCGCTGGTCGGATCGGCACCGTCGAGATTGAATCCCTTGAGCAGCGCAAGCTGCTGCAGCATCACCGGGCCCTGCGACCAGACACCGGCCTTGCAGGCGGTGTAGCGGCCGTAGTCGTAGGTCAGCGGCGCCTCGATATGCGCCTCCCAGCCCGCCATGTCGTCGCCGGTGAGCACGCCGCGGTGGCGCTCGCCGCTCACGTCCATGATCTCCTGGGTGCGGCAGAAGCGGTCGATCGCCTGGGCGACGAAGCCTTCGCACCAGACGAGCCGCGCCTTTTCGATCTGCTTGATGCGGTCGCCGCCCACGCTCTCGGCCTCGCGCAGCACGCGCGTATAGGTGTCGGCCAGCGTCTTGTTGGTGAACATCGTGCCGGGTGCGGGCACATGCCCGTCCGGCAGATAGACCGCGGCCGAGGTCGGCCAGTGCTGCTTGAACAGATTTTCGACGGTCGCAATGGTGGCGCTGGCACGTTCGACCAGCGGATGGCCGTGCGTCGCGTAGTAGATCGCGGGCGCGAGCACCTCGGAGAGATACATCGTGCCGTAGTCGCGCAGCAGCATCATCCAGGTGTCGAACATGCCGGGCACACAGGCGGCGAGCAGGCCGGTGCCGGGCACCATGTCGAGGCCTTCCTTGCGATAGTGCGCGATGGTGGCCGCGGCCGGCGCCGGGCCCTGGCCGCAGATCACCTCGACCTTCTTCTTGCGGGTGTCGTAGACGATGACAGGCACGTCGCCGCCCGGACCGTTGAGATGCGGCTCGACCACCTGCAGCGTGAACGCGGTGGCGACCGCGGCGTCGAAGGCGTTGCCGCCCTTCTCCAGCACGCCCATGCCGACCGCGGTGGCGATCCAGTGCGTGGAGGTGACGACGCCGAAGGTGCCGTCGATCTCGGGGCGCGTGGTGAAGGGATTCGGATTGATGTTTTTCATGAGGATTTGAGCCCGATTCAGGATGCGGCAGCTAATCAGCTTTCCGAAGCCGCCTCAATGAGCTTCCCCGTGAGTGTCAGTGCCCCGCAACCACGCGGTATCATCCGTGGCGGACCAGCCGCGCGTCGCGCTCGTTGCTCTGCAACGTCGCCTGGATCGCCTCGCGCAGGGTGGCGTACTCGCTCTCCTGCCAGCGCTCGACGTGAATGTCGGCGAGCAGCTTCGCCGACTTGCCGAGCACGACGATGCGGTCGCCGACCCCGATCGCCTCTTCGAGCTGGTGCGTGATCAGGATGGCGGTGCTGCCGCATTCGCGCGCCAGCGTCAGGAAGGTCTCGCGCAGTTCGCGGGCGGTCACCTCGTCGAGATGGCCGAACGCCTCGTCGGCGAGCAGGATGCCGGGCTGCACCACGAAGGCGCGCGCGATCGCGACGCGCTGGCGCATGCCGCCGGACAGTTCGTGCGGATAGGCGCCGGTGAAGTTGCCGAGACCGAGGCGCTGCAGCCAGGTGATCGAGCGCTCGTGCTGCTCGGCCTCGGGCAGGCCGATCAGCTCGAGCGGCAGCTTGACGTTGTCGATGGCCGAGCGCCACGGCAGCAGCCGGTCCTGCTGGAACACGGTCGCGATCTGGCCGCGGAAATGATCGAAGTCGCCATACGGCGTCTTGCCGCCGATGTCGATCGAGCCCGGCGGTCGGCGCTTCGAGCCCGATCATCAGGTCGAAGAACGTCGACTTGCCGCAGCCGGTCTGGCCGACGATCGCCACCACCTCGCGCGGCGCGATGTCGAGGTCGAGCGTATCGATCGCGACCACCGACTGGCCGGAGGTGGCCTGGCGGAACACCTTGCGCAGCGCCCGCACTGCGATCGGCGGCGGATCGTTCATGGCCGCCATCGCAACAGCCTCTGTTCGACACGAGCGACAATCCCTTCGAGCAAGAAACAGGAGCGCGACCAGAACCAGCGTCCAGGCGAAGACGTCGGCGACCGAGAACAGCTCCTGCGCCACCGCGAGCTGGTGGCCGATGCCGGTCACCGCACCGACCAGCTCGGCGATGGTGACGACGCGGATGGCGAGGCTGAGGTTGATCTTCCAGCTGGTGATCAGGTTCGGCAGGATCGCCGGGAACATCAGCTTGGCGAAATACTGCAGCGTGGTCGGCCGGAACGAGCGCATCATGCCGCGCAGGTCGCGCGACACGCCGCGCATGGCGTCGAGCGAATCGACCAGGAAGACCGGCCCGCAGACCGCGATCAGCACGAACGCGATGCGGAACTCGACGCCGCGGAACCACAGCACCGCGAACAGGATCCACGACACCACCGGCACCGCCATGAACAGCCGGATCAGCGGATGCAGATAGTTCTCGAGCGTCTCCGAGCGGTACATCGCCATCGCCAGCACGACGCCGAGCACGAACGACAGCACGAGCGCGCCGATCACGCGCGCCACCGTGACGACGACGTCGATGAACGTGATGCTCATCAGGCTCTGCCCGATGCGCACCCAGCTCGGGATCGCGAATGGCGGAATGCCGAGCGCCGGCGCGAAGTACGACAGCACTTCCCAGACGGCGACGAAGACCAGGAGCGAAACGAGGGTCTGGCGGGAGAACCCGCCGAGGCCCGCTTCGCGATATTCGTTAAGGTGCATAGATGATCTTGTCGTCCGGCATCTTCGGATAGAAGCCGGCCTTCACGGCGCGCTCCATCATGTCGAGGATCGACTTCCGCGTCGCCGGCTCCCAGGCCGGCTCGACGATCATGGTGAGGCGCCCGCCCTCGACCGCGGCCTTGAAGATGCCGGGCGGCAGCTTGAGCGTGTCGGAGGTGATCTTGTCGGCCGCGTCGGTTTCCTTGTGCATGACGTTGGCGACGTCCTGCAAGGCCGCGAGCAGCATCTTGGGCGCGTTCGGCACGCGCTGGATGGCGTCGGCGCGGATCGCCGGCACCAGCTCCCAGCCGTCCTGACCGGTGATCTCCCTCCAGCCTTGCGCGCCGTTGAAGATGACCTTCCAGGTCGGGTTCTGGCGCGAGATGATGCTGGCGAGCGGCTCGATCACCAGCGCGGCCTCGACGCGGTCGGCCTCGAGCTGCGCGCGCGCAACCGCGAAATTGGCGTTGACGACGGTGATGTCCTTGCCGAGGTCGATGCCCTTGGCGGCGGTGTACATCTTGAGGACCTGGAACTGCGAACCGCCCATGTCGGCGGCAAGCTGCTTGCCCTTGAGATCGGCGAGCGACTTGATCTTGTCGTCCTTGACGAAAATCATCAGGTCCGAGAGCGTGAACGCGGTGGCGAAGATGCGCAGCGGCACGCCCTCCTGGTAGAACTTCTGCAGGATGGTCGGGCCGCCGATCAGCACGTCGGTCTCGCCGGTGGCGAAGCCCGCATAGAAGGCGGAGATCGACGGATACGGCTTGGCGTCGAGCTCGAAGCCATGCTTGGCGTCGAAGCCGCGCGCCTTCATGATGTTCCAGACCAGCGGATTGAACACCGGCAGCGTCAGGCTCGATGCGGTGATCTTCGGCTTCTGCTGAGCGGACGCGGGGACAGCCCCGAAGGCAACAAGCGCACAAGCCGTTGCCAGCATTGCGAGCGCGCGACGCGAATGCTCTACCATGTCTTTCTCCTCTACGCCGCACCGCTTCGGGTAACGGCCAGTCCAGATAGTGCTTGAGGAAAGCACCTCCGGGCAATAGCTTGCGCGCGCCAAATGTGGGTGAGGGGCACCGACATTGACCGGAGGCAGCTTGCGGCGACGGGCATTTCTGACGGGCGCGGCCGGCGTCGTCGCCGGCGCGTGGCTTCCCCGATACTGCGGCGGCCAACGTTCCGAAGCCGTATCGCTGGGACGCATCGCCGCCGCTCGACGACCGGGACGGCTACATCCAATGGATGGTCGAGAACCGCGGCGAAGAGCCGCGCTTCCTCGGCCAGCATTGGTCGCGCTACCAGGCACTGGTCGCAAACAGGGACGTGCTCGACGACCGCAACAAGCGCGCGTTTCTGCTGGTCCCGCGCGAAGAGTTCGTGCTCAAGCAGAATCAGGGCCGCACTTACGAGCACGCCTTTCTCGACATCGGCTATGGCGTGACCATCTCGGGTCCGCACGTGGTCAGCCGCATGACCACGAACATCGACGTCAAGCTCGGCGAGAAGGTTCTGGAGATCGGCACCGGCTCCGGCTACCAGTCGGCCTATCTCGCCAACCTCACCGACAAGGTCTGGACGGTCGAGATCATCAAGCCGCTGGCCGAGCGCACGCGCGGCGTCTACGACGCGCTGATCGACAAGGGCTACGGCGAATACAAGGCCATCAACGCCAAGAGCGCCGACGGCTACTACGGCTGGGAAGAAGCCGGGCCGTTCGACAAGATCATCGTCACCTGCGGCATCGACCACATCCCGCCGCCGCTGCTGCAGCAGCTCAAGGCGCCCGGCATCATGGTGATCCCGGTCGGTCCGCCCGGCGCGCAGCGGATTCTCAAGGTGATGAAGGAACAGGCGCCCGACGGCAGTTTCCAGATCGCCCGTTCGGACATCTACAACGGCCGCATCGTGCCGTTCGTGCCGTTCACCAAGCTCGAGGACGGCGTGATCAAGGGCACGCACAACAATCCGAAGTAGTCGGAGAGAGCGCCGCTTCCCATGGCTCTATTTCTGCGACACGCTCACGCGGGCGTTCGAAGCACAGCCGATCAGAGCTCCTCGCTCGGGCCCTCAGGATGAGGGCGGAGGAGCACCATCCGCGCACCATTCGCGCCCCGATTAAGCCTCACCGATGATTGAACAGCCGCAATCTCCTTGGTTTTGCTACAAACCGGTGCAATCCACGGCCTGCCGAGACGGAGAACCTCTTTGACCGACCGACCGCCTGCCCCCGCCGAGGGCACTCGATGACTGCGGCCGTGTCGCCCCGGTTCGACCTCGATATCCGGCCATCGCTTCCGCTCTACCTCGCTGTCGGCCTCGAAGCCGGCGCTGTGATCGCGCTGCAGATCTGCATCATGCGCATCTTCCAGGTCGGAAGCTGGGCGCATTTCGGCTCGCTGGTGGTGAGCCTCGCGATGCTGGGCTTCGGCCTCACCAGCGCGATCATGTGCATCCGCAAGGACTGGTTCGAGCGCAACTGGCAGGGCGTCGCGGCGGTGTCGCTGATGCTGTTCGGGCCCGCTGACGGTCGCCGCCAATCTGCTGGCGCAGCAAATTCCGTTCAACGCCATCTTCCTCATCTCCGATCCGATGCAGAAGTGGCGGCTGTTCGGCAACTTCATGCTCTACATGCTGCCGTTCCTGGCCGGCGCGTTCTATCTCGGCACCGTGTTCCTCAAGGCCAACAAGATTTTCAGCCGCGTCTACTTCGCCGATCTCTCGGGCGCCGGCCTGTGCGGGCTCGCGCTGCTGGTGGCGATGTACTACGTGGCGCCGGAAAATCTGATCGTCGTGCCGCTGCTGCTCTGGCTCGCCGGCAGCGTGTTCTGGTTCCTCGCGGTTGCCGACCGGCGCGGTATCGTCTGGCTCACGGCGGTCGCGGTGCTGACGATCGCGGCGCATTTCACGCTGCCGCCGCTGTTCAACATCCCGACGCTGTCGGTGTCGGACTACAAGGGCGTCTCCTACGTCCGCAAATTCCCCGACAACCAGCGCGTCTACGAGAACTCCTCGCCGTTCGGCTACATGGAGATCTATTCGAGCTCGTACCTGCATTTCGCGCCCGGCCTCTCCGACAACGCCGCGTTCAACCTGCCGAAGATGCCGGACAACGCGTATCTCGGCATGTACATCGACGGCGAAGGGCCGAGCGGCATCATCCGCGACCTGCCGGCCGACCAGACCGCCTATTACCGCTTCCTGCCGATGATCTACCCGTACCTGATCAAGCAGGCCCCCGACACGTTCGTGGTGCAGTTCGGCGGCGGCATCTCCACGTCGGTGGCGCTCGCCAGCAACTCGAAGAGCGTCACCGTCGCCGAGGGCAATCCGGCGGTGCTGCAGGCGTTCCGTACCGACAAGGACCTGCGCGCCTTCACCGGCGACATCCTCAACAATCCCAGGCTCAAGGTGATCGACTACGACGGCCGGCTCTTCCTCGCCTACACCAAGGACCGTTACGACATCGTCGACCTGAGCCTCGCCAATTCGGCCGGCCTGTCCTCGCCCGGCGGCTTCCCGATCGTGGAAAAATTCTCCTACGCGCGCGAAGCCATGACGAGCTACATGCGCGCGCTCAAGGACGGCGGCGTGCTTTCGGTCACGCTCTGGAACAAGGAGGAGCCGCCGAAGTCGGTGCTCAAGCTCTACGCCACCATGGCGGCTGCCGCTCGCGAGGTCGACGGCGGCGAGATCGCGAACCGCTTCTTCGTGTCCTCGACCTATCTGTCGGCCGCGACCGTGCTCTACAAGCGCGGCGGCTTCACGCCCGCGGAGACCGCCAAGCTGCGCGAGCACACCCGCGCGATGTCGTTCGACGAGATCTACTATCCGGGTTTCACATACGACGGCGCGCAGACCGACGAGGTGCTGAAGGCCTATCGCGATTCGGTGCTCGCTGAAGGCGATCCCACCAACGACCACGACGCGACGCCCGGCACGGAAGCGGCCCCGACGCCGGCCGACAAGCCCGGCGCGACCGTCGTCCCGGCCACGACCATGGGCCGGCTGGTCTGGCACCATCTGGTGAACGGCGGGTTCGACGATATCGCCGCGCGCTATGTGTTCGACTCCCGCCCGCTCACCAACAACCGCCCGTATTTCGCGGCTTACGTGAAGCCCGGCGATCTGCCGCGCATCACCGACCGGCTCGAGCTGTTCCAGGACGAGTGGGGCTACCTGCTGCTGTGGGCGACGCTGGCGATCGCGTGCCTCGCCGCGATGTCGCTCGTGCTCATTCCGCTGGTGTTCGGCTGGCGCACGATCTTCAGCCACAACCCCGGCAAGTTCCGCACCATCGTGTATTTCGCCTGTCTCGGCGCCGGCTACATCATGGTCGAGGTCGGCATGATCTCCGAGTTCATGCTGGCGCTGAGCAACGCGACGGTGTCGGCCTCGGTGCTGATCACCGGCATGCTGGTGTTTTCCGGCCTGGGCGCCTACGTGTCGGAGCGCTATCTCGACCGCGCGCGCACCGTGATGCCGAAGATCTTCGTCGCCATCGGCGCAATCCTGATCGGCTACGGGTTGTTCCTCGACCGCGTGCTCGACCTGATCGGCACGCTGCCATACGGGTGGCGCCTGGTCTTCTGCTTCGCGCTGATCTTCCCGCCCGCGTTCCTGATGGGCTTCCCGATGCCGACCGCGATGACCTCGCTGGCACGGCTCGGCAAGGACCACATGTTCCTGTGGGCGTGGGGCATCAACGGCTGCTTCTCGGTCATCGGCGCCGCCGCGGTGCCGATCATCGCGACGTCGTTCGGGCTGACGGCGGTGATCATCGTCGCGGGCTGCGCGTATCTGCTGGCGCTGCCGGTGTTCTTCGCGGTGCTGCTGCCGATGACGAAATCGTCCATCTCCCATCAACGCGAGGGCGCGGCGGTTGCGGCAACGACTTAGCGCGATCATCGGTCTCGTGCTGCTGACGCAGAGCGCAGGGCCTGCCATGTCCGCTCCGGCGCCCAAGGGCGCGCTCGCGCCGCTCGCGTCCGCCAAGATCGCACTGGTGCCGTTCGAGGAATCGCCGTTCCCCTATCGCGGCCAGATCCCGGACAAGAACATCCCGTTCATGGACGTGATGGAGGGCGACCGCGCCGGCCACACTTCGCCGCGCGGCGGCATCTATTGGGAAGACAAGACCTACAGCGACCGGCGTTCGCTGCTTTTCATTCCGCGCGGTTTCGACCCGAACCGTCCGGCGCTGATCGTCGTGTTCTTCCACGGCAACGAGGCGACGCTCACCCGCGACGTGCGCTACCGCCAGCAGGTGCCGCGCCAGCTTGCCGAGTCCGGGCTCAACGCGGTGCTGGTGGCGCCGCAGTTTGCCGTCAATGCGCTCGATTCGAGCGCCGGCCGGTTCTGGGAGCCCGGCGTGTTCGCCCGCTACCTCGACGAAGCCGCCCAGCACCTCACCGCGCTCTACGGCAACGAGCGCGTGCGCGGCACGTTTGCCAACGCCCCGGTCGTCATCGCGGCCTATAGCGGCGGCTACCATCCGACCTCGTTCACGCTGCTTCACGGCAAGATCGACGAGCGCCTGCGCGGCGTCATCCTGCTCGATGCATTGTTCGGCGATCTGGAGAGGTTCGCCGACTGGCTGACGCGGCGGCCGCCGGCCTTCTTCGTCAGCGCCTACGGCAAGGCGGCGCGCGAGGACACCGCGACCTTCCAGACGATGCTGACCGAACGCGGCATCGGCTTTCAGAAAGAGCTGCCGTCGAGCCTTGCGCGCGGCACCGTCACGTTCATCGCCGCACACGACGACGTCAAGCACAGCGATTTCATGACCGACGCCTGGGTCAAAGATCCGCTGAAGGTCCTGCTGCGCCGGATCGGCGGGTTTCCGCGAACCGGAAATCTCGCGACCGACGCGACGCCGAAGGGCAAGTGATCGCTATCCCTCGAGCGCGCCGCATTCGCCTTCAGCGTCGAAGATCAGGTTTCGGACCAGCCCATGCGCGCGCACACTCCCAGCCCCGCGCTGCGGTCATGTGACGCCGAAACAGGCGGGCATGGTCATGTGGAGTAGGATAAAATTGCGACCGCTGTAACCGCCGAAGGCCGTTCGATGCTCAGGGCTATCCTCGCCGCCGCGATCCTCGCCTGCTGCGCCGGTCACGTGCATGCGCAGAGCTACCCGAACCGGCCGATCACCCTGGTGGTGCCGTTCGTGGCCGGCGGCAGCGCCAGCGTCGCGGCCCGCAGCGTCGCCGACAAGATGGGCGAACTGCTCGGCCAGCAGATCGTCATCGACAACCGCGGCGGCGCCGGCGGCACGATCGCGACCCGCGCGGTCGCCAAGGCCGCGCCCGACGGCTATACGCTGCTGGTGGTGACCAGCGCCACCGTCGGCACCTCGCCGGCGCTGTTCGCCAATCTTGGATACGATCCGCGCAAGGATTTCGAGCCGATCGGCCTGATCGCCGCAACGCCGAACCTGATCGCCGTGCATCCGAGTTTTCCGGCGCAGACGCTCGCCGAATGGGTCAAAGTCGGGCAGCAGGCCAAGGAGCCGATCCCGTACGGCTCGCCCGGCACCGGCACGCTCAATCATCTCACCGTCGAGCTGATCGCGCACCGCCTGAACATGAAGCTCACGCACGTGGTCTATCGTGGCGCCGGTCCGGCGCTCAACGATCTGCTCGGCGGCCACATCAAGGTGCTGATCAGCGCGGTGCCGAACGCGCACGCCCACGTGCTTGCCGGCACCATGCGGGCGCTCGCGGTCACCGGCGCGAAGCGCTCGCCGCTGTTGCCGGACGTGCCGACCTTCGCGGAAGCGGGCCTGCCGGCGTTCGAGATTCCGCTGCGCTGGGGCATCGCGGCGCCCGCCGGCACGCCGCGGCCGATCATCGACAAGCTCAACCAGGCGCTCAACGCCGCGCTGGCGAGCGAGGACGTCAAGAAGCGCCTCGCCGTCGAAGGCGCCGAGCCGACACCATCGACGCCCGCCGAATATGCCGCCATCATCGACCGCGAGGTGACGATGTGGACCGAACTGGTGAAGACGGCCGGCATCAAGGCCGAGTGAAGCCATAGAAGAAGAAACGGCAATGTTCCGGATCGAGGAAATGCCCGCATGCCGACCCCGAGCACTCTGGCGCGAGCGCTATTGCCGGCGGCGCTGATCGCGCTCGCGCAACCGGCGTCAGCCCAGAGCTATCCGGCCAAGCCGATCACGCTGGTCATTCCGCTGCCGCCCGGCGGCACCAACGACATCATGGCGCGCGCCGTCGCCGACAAGATGAGCGCCTCGCTCGGCCAGCAGGTGGTGGTCGAGAGCCGCGCGGCCGGCGGCGCCGGCACGGTCGGCACCCGGCAAGTCGCGAAGGCCACGCCCGACGGCTACACCATCCTGCTCGGCTATACCTCGACCTTGGCGACCGGACCGAGCATGTACAGCAATGCCGGCTACGATCCGCGCAAGGATTTTGCGCCGATCGGCCTGATCGCGTGGGCGCCGAGCCTGCTGATGAAGCATCCGAGTTTGCCGGCGAACAACGTCGCGGAATTGATCGCGATGATGAAAGGCGCGAATCCGCCCTTCCAGGTCGGTATCCCGGCGGTCGGTACGGTGAACCATCTCGCCGCCGTGCTGTTTGCCCGGCAGGCCGGAGTCATGGCGCAGAATATTCCCTACAAGGGCTCCAACTCGCTGATCGTCGATCTCGCCGGCGGGCACGTGAAGGTCGGATTCAATCCGATCCCGGTGTCGCGCGCGGCGATCGAGGGCAAGCTGATCGTCCCGCTCGCCGCAACGTCGTTGCAGCGATCGACCATGTTCCCCGACCTGCCGACCGTCTCGGAGTCGGGCCTGCCGGGTTTCGACGCGGTACTGACCTACGGACTGGTGGCGCCCGCGGGCACGCCGCGCGCCATCGTCGAGCGGCTCAACAAGGAGCTGCGGGCGGCGCTCGCGACCGAAGACGTGCAACGGCGGCTGCACCAGGAGGGCGCCGAGCCGATGCCGACCACGCCCGAGGAGCACGCCGCGGTGATCGACCGCGAGGAGACGAAGTGGTCGGCGTTGATCCGATCGGCGGGCTTGAAGGCGGAGTGATGTCCAAAGGCGAGGAAATCTACCGCGTCATGCCCGGCCTCGTGCCGGGCATCCGCAGAAGAGCGCGTGCCTCCTAAGCGGGATGGCCGGGACAAGCCCGGCCATGACGGTGAAATCGGTTGCGGACAATGAAGGGCAAGCCGATGCGCGGCACGACAAGAAAAGCGATCTCGACAATCATCGCCGTCACCGTCGCTCCCTATACGCCTAGCCCAGGACTACCCGACCCGCCCGATCACGCTGGTCGTGCCCTATGCGGCGGGCGGCGGCAACGACGCCATGGCGCGCACCGTCGCCGACAAGATGAGCCGCACGCTCGGCCAGCAGGTCGTGGTCGAGAACAAGCCCGGCGCCGGCGGCAACATCGCCACCCGCGCGGCCGCCAAGGCGGCGCCCGACGGCTATACGCTCGTGATCGGCGGCACCGGCACGCTGGCGGTCAACCCGACGCTCTACGCCAATGCCGGCTACGATCCGCGCAAGGATTTCGCGCCGATCGGGCTGATCGGCTCGAGCGCGCTGATCGTGGTGGTGCATCCCTCGGTGCCGGCGCAGTCGATCCGCGACCTGATCGAACTCGCCAAGAAGGAGCCGGGCCAGCTCAACTACGCCTCCGCCGGCGTCGGCAGCGGCATCCATCTCGGCTGGATCCTGTTCGAGCTGACGGCCGGCGTGCAGCTCACCCATGTGCCCTACCGCGGCACCGGACCGGCGCTGACCGACCTGCTCGGCGGACATGTGAAAATGTACATGTCGTCGATGCCGTCCGCGATCGGGATCGTGCGCGAGGGCAAGGTGCGCGCGCTTGCGGTCACCGGCCTGAAGCGCTCGCCGATCTTTCCCGAGGTTCCGACCGTCGCGGAAACCCTGCCCGGCTTCGAGGTGGTGCTGAAATACGGGATCGTGGCGCCGGCCGGGACGCCTGCGCCGATCGTCGCCAAGCTCAACGCAGCTCTGCGTGAGGCGCTGGCCGCACCCGACACCATCGAGCGCATGGCCAGGGACGGCACCGAGCCCACGCCGTCGAGCCCCGAGGAATACGCCGCCGACATTGACCGCGAAGAGACCAAGTGGTCAGCGGTGGTGAAGAAGTCGGGCGCGAAGGTGGAGTGACAAGCTTGCGTGTCATCGCCGGGCTTGACCCGGCGATCCATCCTCTTCATCGAATCGACTGGCTTTGATGGATGCCCGGGCCAAGCCCGGGCATGACGAGTTGAGCAAGCGGACAAGCCATGGACGCCATCGTCGACAGCTACGGCAAGAGCACCGCCACCTGGCAGCACGAGTTGTATGAGCTTCTGCGCCGCGCCGGCATCACGCAGTTCGGCTATGTGCCGGACGCGGGTCACTCGATCCTGATCGACCGGTCGCTGGCCGATCCGGACGTGCATTCGGTCCGGCTCACCACCGAGGAGGAAGGCGTGGCGCTGATCGCCGGCGCCGATCTCGGCGGCGCGCGCGCCGTGCTGCTGATGCAGTCGAGCGGGGTCGGCAACTGCATCAACATGCTGTCGCTGATCAAGGGCGGGCGGTTTCCGTTCCTGACGCTGGTCAGCATGCGCGGCGATTTCGGCGAAGGAAATCCGTGGCAGTACCCGATGGGCCAGGCGGTGCAGCCGGTGCTCGAAGCCATGGGCGTGATCTGCCTGCGCATCGAGCGGCCGGAAGACCTGACCAAGACCATGAACGCGGCACTCACCATGGTGTTCAAGAGCGGCCAGGCGGTCGCCGTGCTGCTCACCCAAAATCTGATCGGCGCGAAGCCGTTTTAGGGACGACGCACATGGCAGTTCCGACAGGCAAGGCCTTGGCCGACGCCGCCGCCGCAGGCTTCGTGCTTGAGCGCAGCGAGGCGGTGCCGAAGCTGATCGGCAGGCACGACGATTTCCTGTTCATCTCCGGCCTCGGCGGCACCGCCTGCGACGTCGGCGCCGTGACCGGCGACAGCGCGCATGTCTATTCGATGGGCGGCGCCATGGGCGCGCCCTGCATGGTGGGCCTGGGGCTGGCGCTGGCGCGCCCCGACAAGAAGGTCATGGTCGTGACCGGCGACGGCGACCTGCTGATGAGCGTCGGCTCGCTCGCCGCCATCGCGGTGATCAATCCGCCGAACCTCGCCATCGTCTGCGTCGACAACGGCCATTACGGCGAGACCGGCTGGCAGCAGAGCCATACCAGCCTCGGCGTCGACCTCGAGAAGATGGCGACCGGCGCCGGCATCAAGCGCACCTGCACGGTCGCGACCGAGGCCGAGATCGCCAACGGCGCGCGCATGATCCGCGAAGGCAACGGCACCTCGTTCGTGCTGCTGCGCGTCAAGCCGACCGAGCCCGCCGAGTTCAAGCGCAACTTCGACGCCTCGTTCACCCGCGACCGCTTCAAGGCGGCGCTGGCGAGATAGAGATCACCACGAACTCGGTGGGCTCCCTCTCCCCATTTGGGGAGAGGGCTGGGGTGAGGGGGTTACATGTCTCTCGATAAATCTAGTCCCCCTCACCCCAGCCCTCTCCCCTCCGGGGAGAGGGAGCGCGGCCGGAGCTAGTCTTCTCCAGCCCCTGCTGTCGCCACGCTCGGTCGCCATCGTCGGGCAGTCGGACGATGCGACCAAGACCGCCGGCCGCCCGCTGAAGCTGTTGCGGCAGGCGGGCTATGCGGGAACAATCTATCCGGTCAATCCGCGGCGCGAGACCGTGCTGGGCGAGCGCGCCTGGCCGTCGATCGCCGCGCTGCCGGAAGCGCCGGAGCACGCCTATATCGTGACCGGCACGGAACACGCCGTCGCGGCGGTCGCCGAGTGCGGCAAGCGCGGCGTGAAGATCGCGACCGTGCTGGCCGACGGCTTCGCGGAGGCGGGCCCCGAAGGGCTCGCGCGCGAGGCGCGGCTGCGCGCAATCGTGGCCGAGACCGGCATGCGGCTGGTCGGACCGTCGAGCTGGGGCGTCATCGATCTGCGCAGCCGCGCGATGCTGACCGGCAATCCGACCTTCGACGAGCCGGACATCCGCGCCGGCCGCATCTTCGTCGCCTCGCACTCGGGCGGCATGATCGGCTCGCTGTTTTCGCGCGGCAGCGCACGCGGGATCGCGTTCGCCGGCTTCGTGGCGGTCGGCAACGAGGTCGACCTGTCGCTCGGCGAGATCTGCGAGGCGACGCTCGACGATCCCGGCATCGACGGCTACATGCTGTTTCTCGAAACCATGCGGCATGCCGGAGCACTGCGCCGCTTCGCGCTTGCCGCGGCGGCGCGGGGCAAACCGATCCTCGCCTACAAGCTCGGCCGCTCGGCGGCCGCGCAGGAGCTTGCGGTCTCGCATACCGGCGCGCTGGCCGGCGAGGACGACATCGCCGACATGGTCCTCGCCGAGTGCGGCATCGCGCGGGTGCTGACCCTCGACGGACTGATCGAGGGCATGCCGCTGCTGACGCGGGTGCCGCTCGCGGGACGCACGGCGGCGCGCAAGACCGTCGGCGTGCTGACCACCACTGCAGGCGGCGCCACCATGGTGGTCGATCCGCTGGCGATGCGCGGGCTCAACGTCGCGCCGCCGAGCGCGCAGACGCTGGCGCGCATCAGCAAGGCCGCCGGGATCGCGGTGAAGCCCGCGCGCATGGTCGATCTCACCATCGCGGGCGCCAACTACGACGCCATGAAGGGCACGCTCGACGCGATGCTGGCGGCGCCCGAATTCGATTTCGTGCTCGCGGTCGTCGGCGCGATCCGGCCGCTCCAATCCCGAGCGAACGGTGAGGCCGATCATCGAGAGCGCCGGCGCTGGGAAGCCGCTGGCGGCGTTCATCGTGCCGGACGCGCCGAAGGCGCTGGCGATGCTGAGCGCGGCCGGCGTGCCGAGCTTCCGCACGCCGGAGGCCTGCGCGGACGCGATCGCGGCGGCGCTGTCGCGGCGGATACCGCGGGATTTAGTGGCATCGGCCGCGCCGCACGGGCGATTCTCAGCAGCACCCCTCCCCTCCCCCCGCGCAGCGGTGGGGAGGGGTCGGGGGTGGGGGGCGCTCCGCACTCGACCGCACCCCACCGGCGCTTCGCGCCGACCTCTCACCGTTCGCAAGCGCTACGGGCGAAGGGCTGACACCGGTGTTGGACGAGCATGACGCGTACGAACTGCTGAAGCGCGTCGGCATCGCGAGCGCAGCATCCGTCGCGCTCGACGCCAGCATCGCGCAGAGCCCCCACCCTGCCCTTCCCCTACCCGGTCGCCGTCAAGGTGCTGTCGGCCGAGATCGCCCACAAGACCGACGTCGGCGGCGTCGTGCTCAAAGTCGCGGACGGCGCGGCGCTGATCGCGGCGATCCGAAGCATTCGCAGCGCGGTCGCCGAGCGGGCGCCCGGGAAACGCATCGAGCGCGTGCTGGTGCAGCAGATGGTGTCCGGTCTCGGCGAAGCGCTGATCGGCTATCGCGTCGACCGCGACGTCGGCCCGATCGTGCTGGTGGCGGCGGGCGGCGTGCTGACCGAGATCGCGCACGACCGGGCGCTGCGCCTCGCGCCGGTCGATCTGGCGACCGCGCAGGAGATGGTCGCCGAGGTGCGCGGGCTCGTTCCGCTCACCGGCTATCGCGGCAAGCCCAAGGGCGACCTCGACGCGCTGGCGCAGGCGATCGTGTCGCTGTCGCGGCTGGCGGAGGACCCGGCCATCGCAGAGGCGGAGATCAATCCGCTGATCGTGATGCAGACGGGCGTCGTCGCGGTCGATGCGCTGGTGAAGCTGGCGTGCACTCTTTCCGTCAAAGCGGGAGGGACGTGGTCATGATCGAAAGACTTGCCGAGTTCGTGAACGCCGACGCCAATCTGGTCCGGCGCGGCCAGTACGTGAACACGACCTTCCTGATCGAGGTGAGCGACGCGGGCTACCTCGTGCGCATTCAGGACGGGCGCATCGTCAGCGTGACGCCCGGTCCGTTCATCACGCCGAACTACAGCTTCGCGCTGCGCGCGCTCGCGCGAGGCGTGGGAGAGCTTCTGGCAGCCCAATGCCGAAGCCCGGCTGCAACGACATCTTCGCGCTGTTCAAGCGGGGGCTGCTGCGGATCGAGGGCGATCTGCATCCGTTCATGGCGAACCTGCTCTATTTCAAGGGCGTGCTCGAATCGCCGCGCCGGGCGAAAGAGCCGCCGACGTGGAGCCTCGCCAAGAAGCCGAGCGGGAGCGGCGCAGCCCGCGCTTCGAACCGGTCACCGGCCGCTATCTGCATCTCGACCTGCTCGGCCGCCCGCACCGGCTCTACGTCGAGGAAGCCGGCCAGGGCATCCCGCTGCTTTGCCTGCACACCGCCGGCTCGGACGGCCGCCAGTATCGCGGCCTGCTGAACGACGCGCGCGTCACGGAAAACTTTCGCGTCATCGCCTTCGACATGCCGTGGCACGGCAAATCCTCGCCGCCCGCCGGCTGGCAGAACGAGGAGTACCGCCTCACCTCGCGCGACTATGTGCGGATGATCTGCGAAGTCGCCGACGCGCTCGAGCTCGACAAGCCCGTCGTGATGGGCTGCTCGATCGGCGGGCGCATCGCGCTGCTATCTCGCGCACCAGTACCCGGAGCGCTTCCGCGCCATCATCGGGCTGGAAAGTCCTCGCCCCAGGTCGCGCCTTACTACGACGTGAGCTGGCTCCATCGGCCCGACGTGCATGGCGGCGAGGTCTGCGCCGGCGTCGTCTCGGAGCTTGTTGCCCCGACCGCACCCGATGAGCGCCGCTGGGAGACGCTGTGGCACTACATGCAGGGCGGCCCCGGCGTGTTCAAGGGCGATCTTCATTTCTACAAGGTCGACGGCGACATCCGCGACAAGGTCGATCAGATCGACGGCCGCGGCCTCTCTATCTGCTCACCGGCGAGTACGACTATTCCTGCACGACCGAGGCCACGCTCGAAATCGCCAAGCGCACCGGCGCCGAGGCGACCATCATGAAAGGCCTCGGCCATTTCCCGATGAGCGAGGATCCGCCGCTGTTCGTCTCTTATCTTCTGCCGGTGCTGGAGAAGATTCGCGCGAAGTAGGCGCCTGCCCATTCGCGACGCCGGTCGGCCGTTACGCGTATTTCGAAAACAGCGTCACCGCGTTCCCGCGGTCGATGGCGGCGCGTTGCGCATCGGGCAATTCGCGCGCCTCGTGGGTCTTCACCGCCTCGGCGATCACGCGCGGATTGGCGAACGGGTAGTCGGTGCCGAACAGGATGCGCTCCGGCGCAGCGACATGGTCGAGCGCGCCGAACGTGACGTCGCCGGGCGCGAGCGCGTTGTCGTACCAGAACCGCCGCAGGCCCGCGAACACCTGATCCTGCGAAAGCTGCGGCAGGCGCTTGTCGATCATCGGCGACACCGCGAGCCGCCAGGCGAAATACGGCATCGCGCCGCCGGCATGCGGCAGGATGAATCTGATCCGCGGAAACCGGTCGAGCGTTCCGGAGAATACGAGGTTCACGGCCGCGCGAGTGGTGTCGAACAGATACTCCATCATGAAGGCCGGCCATGCCAGCGCGAGGTTCCGGCTCGACGGATGCAGGCCGGGATGCACGAACACCACGGTGCCGCGCTCGTCGAGCAATTCCATCAGTGGGTCGAAAAACGAGTCGCCGAGAAATTTTTCGCCATAGCTCGCGAACAGCGAGACGCCGTCGTGCTTGAGCGTATCGAGACAGCGGGCGGCCTCATCGACGGCCGCCGCGATGCCGCCCATCGGGACCGTGCCAAACGCGCCGAAGCGCTTCGGCCAGCGCGCGCTCAACTCGGACGCGTAGTCGTTGACGCGGCGCGCCATTGCGGCGCCCTCGTCCGGGGTGCCGAATCCGGTGCCGGGCTGCGCCAGCGAGGTCAGCGCCACCTCGATGCCGTGCGCGTCCATCAATTCGAGCGCCAGTTCCGGCGTCCAGTCCGGATACCTGCCGATCGCCGGACCGCGCCCCGCCGCGTACACGGCTTCGCTGTAGAACGGCGGGATGAGATGGAAATGAACGTCGATCCGGCGTGGTGAAGGCATTCCTGGCCTCTCTCTCTTTGGACGCGTGCCACATTCTAGCGTCATCCCGGGCGAGTGGTTGTGTTGAATTTTGCAAGCGCCCGTGCCTCTATGCGGAAAATCGCGGGAGGCTAAACCTTGCCCTGGACAGACGCGAACGGCATCAGCATCCACTACGAGCTCGCCGGACAGGGCGCCTCGGTGGTGCTGCTGCATGAAATGGGCGGCACGCTCGCGAGTTGGGACGGCATTGCGCCGGCGCTGGCGCAGAACTACCGGGTGCTACGCTACGACCAGCGCGACGCCCGCCTGACCGAGAAGGTGCGCGCGATCACCACTGAGATCCTGTTGGCCGAGGATCTTCGAAGCCTTGCTGGTCGAAGCCGCGGATCTGCCGCCGCCCTATCACGTCGTCACTGTCGCCGCGGCCACCATGCAGGCGCTATCTACATGACGAAGTATCCCGATCGCATCGCCAGTTTCACGTTCTGCAACCCATTCACCGGCGCCGACCCGAGCCGGGTAGCCGCGTTCCGGGGACACCGCGGGGCTCGCCGAACGCGACGGCCTGCCGGCGATACCCGACCACGCTCGACAATTCCTGGCCGTCCGACATCGGCGACCGCGCCGCCTACGCCACCTACCGCGGGCGCTACAGTCGCCGATCCGGTGTGCTTCGCCGCGCTCAACCGCTCGATCGCGCAGCCCGACGTCACGCATCTGGCGAAGGAAGTCGCGAAGCCGCCGGGTGATCGCTCCCCGTCGACGAAGTGCGTCCGCCGGCGGTCAGCGAGACCTTCGCCAAGACCATCCCCGACGCGCGCTTCGAGCTGATCGACGCCGTCCACATGATGCCGGCGCGCCAGTCCGCTGCTCGCGCTGCTGCAGGATTTCCTGGGCCGGCATGCGGAGTAACGATCACGGCACTCACTGTCGTCCCCGCGAAAGCGGGGACCCAGTGAGCCGCGGCAACTAGAAACTGGATGCCCGCTTTCGCGGGCACGACAACCGAGCAAATTGCGAAGCAAGAGCAAGGACAACGCGACAATGAAAATCAAAGCCAACGGCATACTGCCGGCAAGGGCAAGAACCTCGATTTCGCAGGAGAAACGTCATGGCGACCGTGACAATGAAGGCTCCCGCCCCGGGCGGGCTCTCCAGCAAGGCGCGCGAGCTGATGGAAGCCATCAACTCCGACGCCGGCAAGCACAATGTCTGGGTCCGCACCCAGGCGAACGCGCCGGCGCAGCGTCCCTGGTTCAGCCAGACCGACGGCCCGGGCTCCGGCCAGGTCGCCTCCGGCCGCGTCGCGGTCGCGCAGCTCAAGACCGCGCCGCACGTCTGGAAGTGGAAGGAGTACAGCCCCTACCTGAACCAGATCTCCGAAATCGCCCGCAAGGCCGATGTCTCCCCGATCGAGTTCGCCGACCGCCAAAGCATCCTGCTGCTCAACCCGGGCCTGAACGGACGCCTGCAGGTCACCAACACCATCCGCTGCGCGATCTCGATCTACAATCCGGGCGACGTGGCGCCGGTTCACCTGCATTCGCCGAACGCCAGCCGCGCCGATCCTGTCGAACAAGGGTGGCTATACCGTGGTCGAGGGCGAGCGCGTCAATCGCCGACCGCGGCGATCTTATCCTGACGCTGAACGGCACCTGGCACGACCACGGCAACGATTTCAGCGAGCCTGTGATCTGGATCGACACGCTCGACTGGCCGCTGATGGATTCTCGACGCCGCCTGGGTCGACGCAGACCGCCGGGCCTCAAGGGCGGCAACGCCAACGTGCAGCCGGTCACGTTCAGCGAAGGCTATTCGCGCGCGCTCTATGGCCACGGCGGCCTCAAGCCGGCCTTCGTCAATCACCAGCGCGGCGTCGGCCACGCGCCCGCGCCGCTGTTCCACTATCGCGGCGCCGAGGTGAAGGAGACGCTGCACGCGCTGCGCAAGGAGAAGGGCGACGCCCACGAAGGCATCAAGGTCGACTTCGTCAACCCGGTGACCGGCGAGCCGGTGTTCAAGACGCTGAACTATTCGGCGCAGCTGCTGCGCCCGGGCGAGGAGACCGAGCTCAAGCGCGAGACCGCCGGCACCTACTACGTGGTGATCGAAGGCACCGGCGCGACCGAGGTCGGCGGCAAGCGCTTCGACTGGGGCCACAACGACCTGTTCGTGGTGCCGAACTTCACCTGGCGCAAGCACATCAACACCGGCAAGACCGACGCCATCATCTATTCGGTGTCGGATGCCGCGCTGATGAAGAATATCGGCCAGTACTACGCCCAGGGCCGCGACAAGCACGGCAAGGTGACCGAGCTGCATTGAGCAGCGCGATCATCGGTTCGAAAGATATTGCGGCCGGAGCTTTCGCTCCGGCCGTTTTCATTTCATATGGAGCATTGCATTTCGACCCTCATGCTGAGGAGGCCGCGAAGCGGCCGTCTCGAAGTACAAGGCCCCAATCCTTTTCTTAAATCATGCTTCGAGACGCTCGCCCTTCGGGCTCGCTCCTCAGCATGAGGGCGTGTGCACGGCACTAAATCATTCACCCGGCTGATCGATCGCATGACGATGAACGACGGCGCTCACCCCTCATCCACCACCGTGTTCCGCAGCACGCCGATCTGCGGCGATGACACTTCGACCACGTCGCCCGGCTTGAGCCAGACCGGCGGATTGCGGTGCACGCCGGCGCCGGTCGGTGTGCCGGTCCAGATGTAGTCGCCAGGCTTCAAGGTCGCGAAGGTCGAGATGTAGCTGATCAGCCAGGCGAAGCCCCAGGTCAGCCGGTCGGTGGTGTCGTCCTGGCGCACCTCGCCGTTCACCTTGGTGGTGACGCGCAAGGGCTTGCCGGTATCGAGATCGGTCTCGATCCACGGGCCGAGGCTGCCGGACTTGTCGAAATTCTTGCCCTGCGTGACATTGAGCGAGCCGTGGCGCAGCCAGTCGCGCACGCTGCCTTCGTTGCCGAGCGTGAAGCCGCCGATCATCGACAGCGCGGTTTCCTTCGGGACGTGGCGGCCCTCCTTGCCGATCACAATCACGATCTCGCCCTCGTAGTCGAACTTGTCCGACACCTTCGGCCGCACGATCGGCCGGTCGGCGCCGACCAGCGAGGTCGGAAAGCGGCAGAACAGGTTGGAGTATTTCGGCGCCTCGACGCTGCCCTTGTACTCCGCCGCGCGGTCCGGATAGTCGATGCCGACGCAGATGTTCTTGTCGGGCGTCGGGATCGGCGGCAGCATCTCGACGTCCTTCACCTGGTAGTCGGCGGCGCCGTGCGCCGCGGCGCGCGCCTCATTGATGGCGCCGGCGCGAAACAGATCGAGCAGCGTTCCATATTTCGCGAGCTTGCGGCTGAGATCGATGATGCCGGTGTCGCCGATCACCGCGCCGTAGCTGGCGCGGCCGTTCACGTTGAATGATGCGAGGCGCATGACCTACTTCTTTCCTCTAGCTTTGCTCTTTCAACCGTCATGCCCGGCCTCGTGCCGGGCATCCCGTTAGGAGGGCAAGTTGCGTCTCTAAGCGGGATGGCCGGGACAAGCCCGGCCATGACGGCGCGGAGAATTACACGCTTGCCGGCGCGCCCGGCTGCTTGAGCGGATGGGCGCGGGCGAAGGCGTCGTTCTGCATGCAGGTATCGACGATGCGCCGCACGGTCGGGAACGCGGCGGTGTCATATTTGAAGAAGCCCGCGCCGGTCGCCTGCGTGACCAGGCAGATGTCCGCGATCGTGATCTGGTCGCCCTGACAGTAGCGCCCGGTCTGCTTGCTCGCGGCGAGATTTGTCTCGATCGCCTGCAAAGCGAGCCCGATCCAGTTGTGGATGAACTTGATCCGCGCCGGCTCGTCGAGATGCAGCTCGTGCTCGAGATACTCGCGTACCCGCGGCACCAGCAGCGGATGGGAATCGCAGGCGACGATCTGCGCGAGTCCCCTCACCCGCGCGCGGGCGCGCGGATCCTTCGGCAGCAGCGGCGGATTCGGATGCGTCTCGTCGAGATATTCCATGATCGCCATCGACTGGAACAGCACCTCGCCGTCGCCGTCGGCTAGCGCCGGCAGCACCATCTGCGGATCGACCTTGCGGTAGGCCTCTTCCCGCTGCTTGCCCTGCATCAGGTTCACGTCGATGACCTCGTCCGGCACGATACCCTTGAGGTTGAGCGCAATGCGCACGCGGAACGACGCCAGCGACCGCCAGAACGAAAAAAACTTCAACGCGACCTCCCTGCGGCTTTTGACCGGGCAAACTGTGGTCATCTGCCTGTTTGCAAGGCAGAGATTATGCCCGGTGGTATCACATCATGCGGTTTGCCCGAAACCCGGTTGCGGCCGGGCAAATTCCATGCGGCGCCTGCGGCCATTTGGGCCCAACTGGAGATTGTGAGTTGGGCGCATCCCACGATATGATCCAGCAAGATTGCCCATCGTTCAAAACAAGGGCTCGGGGGGAATGAATACTCAATTCTGGCTGATCCAGGCCTTCAACGGCATCTCCTACGGCGCGCTGCTGTTTCTGGTCGGCAGCGGCTTGTCGCTGATCTTCGGCGTCATGCGCATCGTCAACCTCTCGCACGGCTCATACTTCATGCTGGGCGGCTACGTGGCGCTGTCGGTGATCTGGACCACGGGTTCGTGGCTGCTGGCGATCCCGGTGGCGGCGCTGACGGTCGGCGTCCTCGGCCTGCTGATGGAGCGCATCTTCCTGCGTCCGCTGGGCTTCGACCCGCTGCGGCAGGTCCTGCTCACCGTCGGCTTCGCGTTCCTGTTCCAGCAGGCCGCGCTCGACATCTGGACCGGCAACAATTTCGACATCAACCCGCCCGAGGCACTGACCAAGAGCATCGTGATCGGCGGCCTCTACCTGCCGCTCTACCGGGTCTTCATGATCGGCATCGCGCTCGCGATCGGGATCCTCCTTTGGCTGGCGATGGAGAAGACCCGCATGGGCGCCGCCGTGCGCGCCACCGTCGACGACGCCCAGATGGCGCGCGGCGTCGGCATCGACACGTCGCGCATCTCCATGTTGATCTTCTCACTCGGCGCCTTCCTGGCGGCGCTCGGCGGCGTGATCGGCGGCGCGTTCCTCGGCATCTATCCCGGTCTCGACTTCGAGATGCTGCCGCTCGCCTTCGCGGTGGTGATCATCGGCGGGATGGGCAGCCTCGGCGGCGCGGCGATCGGCGCGCTGCTGGTCGGCCTCGCCGATAATTTCGGCAAGGCGCTGTTTCCCGAGATTTCCTATTTCACGCTCTATGCGCCGATGGCGCTGATCCTCGCGGTCAAGCCGACCGGCCTGTTCGGGCGGGAGTAGCGCGAACCCATGCGCAGCTCATTCGCGAAAATACTGATCGTGGTCGTGGCGCTCGCCGCGCTCGCGATCGTCGTCCCCAACACCAACTCGTTCGTCATCCTGCTGGTCACCCGCGCGCTGGCGTTCGCCATCCTGGTGATGAGCCTCGACATCCTGCTCGGCTACACCGGCCTCGCCTCGCTTGGGCAGGTTGCGTATTCGGCGTCGGCGCCTACGCGACCGCGATCCTCGCCACCAAGTATCAATTCGGGCTGGGATGGGATTTCTGGCTGGTCATGCTGTTCGGCATCGCGCTCAGCGCGGCGCTTGCGGCGGTCTTCGGCCTGTTCGCGATCCGCGCCAGCGGCGTCTACTTCCTGATGATCACGCTCGCGCTCGGACAGTGCGTCTGGGGCCTGGCCTACCGGTGGAATTCGCTCACCGGCGGCGACAACGGCATCAACCTGCGCGAGCGGCCGAAATTCGGCGGCATCGACCTCGCGAACGAATACACGTTCTTCTTTCTGGTGCTGGCCGTGTTCTGCGTCTCGCTGCTGATGATGTACACGCTCGTTCACTCCCCGTTCGGCCGCAGCCTCACGGGCATTCGCGAGAGCGAGCTGCGCATGAAGATCCTGGGTATACAACACCTGGCTGCACAAATATCTCGCCTTCATCATCGCCGGCGCGTTCGGCGGCCTGTCCGGCGTGCTGTGGGCGCACACCGCCGGCATCGTCAGCCCGGTCAACGTCGAGCTGACCACCTCGGTCGACGCGCTGCTGATGGCGGTGCTGGGCGGGTCCGGCACGCTGGTGGGCGGCGTGATCGGGACCTTCATCGTGTTCGGACTGCGCGAGTTTCTCAGCACGATCGTGCCGTGGTGGCAGTATGTGCTGGGCGTGGTCTACGTGGCGACGATCCTCTACCTGCCGACCGGCCTGATGGGCATCCCGGAGCGAATATCCGGCAGCGGCGGACATCGATGAGCAGCAAGGAAACCAAGAAACTGGCGCCGGCATCCACCTGAGAGATCAACCGAACAGCGCAACAAGGGAGGAGAATATGACAACCATTTCGTCACGACACCTCGCATCGTTGTTGTTAGGCGGCTTTGTCGCACTCGGCATCGCCCCGGCTTCCAGCGCAGCCGAGGAGCTGCGCATGGGGCTGATCGCGCCGATGACCGGTCCGTTCGCCCAGGTCGGCAAGGACATGGTCGACGGCCTCAACATGTACCTGGAGGAACGCAGCGGCGACTTTGCCGGCGCCAAGGTCAAGCTGATCGTCGAGGACAGTCAGGCGAAGCCCGATACCGCGGTCACCAAGGCGAAGAAGCTCACGCTCCAGGACAAGGTCCACATGCTGGTCGGTGGCGTTCTGGCGACCGAAGGCTACGCGATCGCGCCGGTCAGCACCGCCGACAAGACCGTCTATATCGCCTCGGTCCCGGCATCCGACGACCTCACGCAGCGCGATCTGCCGAAGGTTCCCCATTTCATCCGCACCGGCTGGACCAGTTCGCAGCCGCATCATCCGCTCGGACAATGGGCCTGCGATCAGGGCTACAAGACGATCGCCACGGTCGCGGCGGACTACGCCTTCGGCTACGAATTCGTCGGCGGATTTCAGAAGACGTTCGAGGACTGCGGCGGCAAGATCGTACAGAAAATCTGGCCGCCGCTCGGCACCAAGGATTTCGGGCCTTATATCCCGACCATCAAGGCGGATGCCGACGCTGTCTTCACGCTGATGGTCGGACCGATGGTACTGCAGTTTCCGAAGCAGTTGCGATCGTCCGGCTACAAGAAGCCAATCGTCGGCGGCGGCACCAGCTACGACGAATTCGCCTTGCCGTTCATGGGCGACGAAGCGATCGGCGACGTCTCCGCGCTGCAGTACAGCGCCGCGCTGGAAACGCCGAAGAACGAGGCCTTCGTGAAGAAGTACCGCGCCAAATACGGCAAGGTGCCGTCGTACTTCTCCGAGACCAACTACACCACCGGGCAGTTGGTCGACGAAGTGATGAAGCAGACGAAGGGGCAGTTCCCCGGCGCCGAGCCGTTCGTCAAAGCCATGTCCGCGCTGAAGATCGAAGCGGTGCGCGGGCCGGTCGCCTTCGACGACATGCGCAACCCGGTGCACAATATCTACATCAAGAAGGTCGAGAAGAAGAAGCTGTTCGGCTATGACAAGGACGAACTCTGGAACACCGTCATCAAGACCTATCCGAACGTAAGTCAGTTCTGGACCTACGGCAAGGAAGCGTTCCTCAAGCAGCCGGTCTACAACCGCGACTTCCCGCCCTGCAAATACTGCCAATAGCAACGCACGCCGCGGCGCTCCGCACGGAGCGCCGCCAATCACGATAACGAGGAGAACGACATGACAGGCATTCTGGTACGACGGATCGGTCCGATGCTGCTCGGCGGCATCGTTGCTTTCGCCCTGGCGCCGGCGAACGCCGAGGAGCTTCGGATCGGCTATCTCGCGCCGACCACCGGCGGGTTCGCGCAGGTCGGCAAGGACATGGTCGACGGCTTCAACCTGTATCTCAGCGAGAAGGGCAACAAGCTCGGCGGCGCGGACGTGAAATTCATCGTCGAGGATGAGCAGGGCAAGCCCGACACCGCGGTCACCAAGGCCAAGAAGCTCATCCTGCAGGACAAGGTGCACTTCTTCGTCGGCGGGCTCTTGGCCTCGACCGGCTATGCGCTGGCGCCCGTGAGCAGCGCCGAGAAGGTGGTCTATATCTCGCCGGTCGCGTCGGCGGACGACCTCACGCAGCGCGACCTGCCGAAATACCCGTATTTTTTCCGCACCGGCTGGTCGAGCTCGCAGCCGAGCCATCCGTTCGGGCAATGGGCCTGCGACCAGGGCTACAAGAAAATCGTCGTCATCGGCGCCGACTATGCGTTCGGTTACGAGGTCGCGGGCGGCTTTCAGCGGGCGTTCGAGGCCTGCGGCGGGCAGATCGTCCAGAAAATCTGGCCGCCGCTCGGCACCAAGGACTTCGGCCCCTACATTCCGACGCTGCGGGCGGATGCCGATGCGATCTTCACCGTGATGGTGGGCCCGATGTCGTTGCAGTTCCCCAAGCAACTGGCGGCGGCCGGCAACAAGAAGCCGGTGATCGGCGGCGGTCCGAGCTATGACGAGTTCGTGCTGCCGTCGATGGGCGACGAGGTGATCGGCCACGTCTCGACCCAGCAGTACAGCGCAGGGCTCGACACGCCCAGGAACGCGGCGTTCGTGAAA
The DNA here is from genome assembly GCA_963749815.1 of uncultured Alphaproteobacteria bacterium. Taxonomy (GTDB): domain Bacteria; phylum Pseudomonadota; class Alphaproteobacteria; order Rhizobiales; family Xanthobacteraceae; genus VAZQ01. The sequence goes on from CAVVON010000040.1 coordinate 238,471, forward strand.
GCCTATCGCACCAAGTACGGCAAGATGCCGGGCTACTACTCGGAGACCAACTACACCACCGCGATGATCCTCGACGAGGTCATCGGCAAGGCGGGCGGCAAATATCCGGGCGCCGAACAGTTCCTCAAGCTGCTGGGCGAGGTCAAGGTCGACGCGCCGCGCGGCCCCGTCAGCTTCGACGAGATGCGCAATCCGGTGCAGAACATCTACATCAAGAAAGTCGCGAAGGTGAAGATGTTCGGCTACGACAAGGAAGAGCTCTGGAACACCGTCATCAAGACCTATCCGGCCGTCAATCAGTTCGGACAGTTCAAGAAGGACGAGTTCCTGGCGACGCCGGTCTACGGCCGCGATTATCCGCCCTGCAAGTTCTGCAACTGACCGGCACGACGGTGCCGTGGCGCAAGCCTCGGCACCGCCGCCCTCAGACCCACGGATCGTCACCGTGACCAGCCACCAGCCCGCGAACGGCGTGCCAGTCCTCGAGCTCAAGGGGCTGTCCAAGAGCTTCGGGGGGCTGCACGCCGTGCGCGGGGTGACGCTGACGATCATGCCCGGCGACCGCAAGGCCATCATCGGCCCGAACGGCGCCGGCAAGACCACGCTGTTCAACCTGATCACCGGCATCTTCCCGGCAACCTCCGGACAGGTGCTGCTGTTCGGGCAGGATGTGACCGCCTGGCAGAGCCATAGGCGCACCGCGCTCGGCATGGCGCGGACGTTTCAGATCACCAGCCTGTTCCCGAAGCTCACCGTCCTCGACAACGTGCTGCTGGCCGTCCAGGGCGTGCGGCCGTCGAAATACGTGATGTGGCGGTTCCTCTCCACCTACCGCGACATCTACGACAAGGCCTACGGCCTGCTGGAGCGCGCCGGCTTCCTGGACCGCAAGGACACCGAGGTGCGCTATCTGTCGCATGGCGAGCAGCGGCAGCTCGAAATCGTGCTGGGGCTCGCGAGCGATCCGAAAGTCCTGCTGCTCGACGAGCCCGCCGCCGGCCTGTCGTCGGGCGAATTGACCGAGATGGCCGAGTTCCTGATGCGGCTCGATCCGGGCCTCGCGATCCTGCTGATCGAGCACGACATGGACGTCGTGTTCGACGTCGCGCACCAGATCTCGGTCCTGCATTTCGGCGAGGTGCTGGAAACCGGCGCGCCCGACCAGATCAAGCAAAGCCAGAAGGTCCAGGAAATCTACCTGGGCACGGGGCTGGGTGCCTGAACCATGGCGATCCTCGAGGTCCACGACATCCACACCTATTACGGCGACGCCTACGTGCTGCAGGGCCTGTCGCTGCAGCTCGAGCAGGGACAGATTCTCGGCCTGCTCGGCCGCAACGGCGTCGGCAAGACCACGCTGGTGAATTCGATCGTCGGCTTCACGCCGCCGCGCCGCGGCAAGATCGTGTTCAAGGGCGCCGAGATCACGCACCTGCCGTCGTTCGAAGCGGTCCGTAAAGGACTGGGGCTGGTGCCGCAGGGCCGGCGCGTGTTCCCGACCTTGAGCGTCGAGGAAAACCTGATGGTGGCCGAGCGCAATCCCGACCGCCACGGCTGGAATTCGAGCGCGTCTACGACCTGTTTCCGCGCCTCAAGGAACGGCGCAACCAGCGCGCCAAGACGCTGTCGGGCGGCGAACAGCAGATGCTCGCCATCGGCCGCGGCCTGATGACCAACCCCGACTGCCTGATCATGGACGAGCCGTCCGAGGGGCTGGCGCCCATCATCATTCAGGGCGTTTGGGAGGCGATCGGCAAGCTCAAGGAGCAGGGCCTGTCGATCCTGCTGGTCGAGCAGAACGCCGCGCTCGCGCTCAGGCTGGTCGATTACGTGCACGTGATCAGCAAGGGCCAGGTCGTCTATTCCTCCAGCCCGCAGGAATTGTGGGCCAATCAGGAAATCAAGTCGAATTACCTCGGCATCTGACCGGACATCTGGCCACGACCTTTCCACTTCCCCGGAACCGCGCAGGCTCCTCCGATGCGATCCTGAGCGACCACGGACCAGCCGCCTTTCGTCGCAAGCCTCGCAAGGTGACTTGCCGAGCCGGGCGACGCCCCGCACAATCGGCCACCGGCATTCTGAACAAGCCGAAGACCAACAGGGAGGACACCACATGGCCTTGAACCGCCGTACCGTCATCAAAGGAGCGCTCGCCGCGGGCGTTGCGTCGCAGGCGCTGAAAATTCCGGCCGCGGTCGCGCAGGCCGGGCCGATCAAGGTCGGCTTCCTGACCATCAAGACCGGCCCGCTCGCGTCCGGCGGCCTCCAGATGGAGCAGGGCCTCACGGTCTTCTTCAAGGAGCGCGACAACAAGCTCGCCGGCCGCCCGATCGAGCTGCACACCGCGGACACCGCCGGCAATCCGGCGCAGGCGCGCACCAAGACGCAGGAGCTGGTCGAGCGCCTGAACGTGTCGGTGCTGATCGGGCCGCTCGCCGCCTTCGAGGCGCTGGCGATCGACGACTACATCCGCACCTCGCAGACGCCGATCCTGACGGTGGCGGGCGCCGAGGACATGACCCAGCGCAAGGCCAATCCGTGGCTGGTGCGGCCGAGCTGCACGTCGGCGCAGACCGAGCCATCCGGTCGGCGATTACGCCGCCAAGGAACTCAAGCTCAAGCGCGTCGCGGTGCATCGCCGACGACTTCGCATTCGGCCACGAATGCGTCGCGGGCTTCCAGCGCGTGTTCGAGGACAACGGCGGCAAGGTGGTGCAGAAGCTGTTTACGCCGCTGAACGCGCCCGACTACGGCACCTACATCTCGCAGTTCAAGCCGAACCTCGACGCGCATTTTCACCGGTCATGCCGGCTCGAACGGGTTGAAGTTCATCAAGCAGCTGCGCGAATACGGCAGCAAGGTTCAGATCCTCGGCGGCTTCACGCCGGTCGACGAATCGCTGCTGCAGCAGATGGGCGATGACGCGCTCGGCGCCATCACCGGCAACTGGTATTCGGCCCAGCTCGATTTCCCGATCAACAAGAAATTCGTCGCCGCGATCCAGCGCGACTACAAGGTCGATCCGGGCGTCTATGCGGCCGAAACCTATGTCTGCGGCGAGGTGCTCGAAGCACGCGGTCAAGGCGATCGGCGGCAAGGTCGAGGACAAGCGACCTGCATGAACAAGGCGCTGCACGAGGCCAAGGCCTGCGGACATCGCTGCGCGGACCGATGCAGCTTCGACGAATTCGGCAACGTCGGTCGGCAACGTCTACATCCGCAAGGTCGAGAAGAAGGGCGGCAAGTACGTCAACGCCGTCGTGAAGACCTATCCGAACGTCAGCCAGTTCTGGACCTACAAGCAGGACGAGTTCCTGAAGAATCCGGTCTATTCGCGCGACTATCCCGCCGGCGAAGAATTTGGAGACGTAAGCTGAAGGTGCGCCAGCTACGCTGCGCTCCCCTCACCCTGGGGGAGGGGTTGGCGGGCGAGCGATGCCTGCGGCAGATCGGGTCGTGATCGTTGGCCTCACCCGCTCCCTCGAGGGGGCGCGTCATCCTCGAGGCTCGCCTTCGGCCGAGCACCTCAGGATGACGGGCGGACGAGCAGGTCAATAACGATGCAGTGGCAGTTCTGGATCATCCAGACACTGAACAGCGTGGCCTTCGGCGGCCTGCTGTTCCTGCTGTCGTCCGGCTTCTCGCTGATCTTCGGCCTGATGCGCATTCCGAATCTGGCGCACGGCGCGTTCTTCATGCTCGGCGCCTATTTCGGCTACAGCCTGCTGCGCCGCGGCATGCAATTTCTGGTTCGCGGCGATCGCTCGGCGGGCTCGGCGTCGGGCCTGCTCGGCATCATCATGGAGCGGTTCATCCTGCGCCAGCTCGCCGGCAACGAGCAGGGCCAGGTGCTGGTGACGCTCGGCGTCTCCTTCATCATCGCCGACATCTGCCTGTTGGTCTGGACCGGCGACCCGATGCCGCTGCCGGCGCCGCCGGCGTTGCGGCCGCCGTTGCGGTTCTTCGGGCTTCGCGTTCCCGACCTATCGCCTGGTCGTGCTGGGCATCGCGCTGGTCGCGGCGGTCGCGCTCTATCTCCTGATGGAGCGCACGCGGCTCGGCGCCATGATCCGCGCCGGCGTCGACGACATGGAGATGGCGCGCGGCGTCGGCATTCCGGTGTCGCGGCTGTTCACCACCGTGTTCCTGCTCGGCGCGACGCTCGCCGGCATCGGCGGCGTGCTGGGCGGGCCGATGCTCAACGCCTATCCGGGCCTCGACACCGACATGCTGCCGCTGGCGCTGATCGTCGTCATCCTCGGCGGCGCCGGCTCGCTGCTCGGCGCGTTCGTCGGCAGCTTCATCGTCGGCTTCCTTTATAACTTCGGCATCGCGCTGGTGCCCGACCTCGCCTATTTCGTGCTGTTTCTGCCGATGGTGCTGGTGCTGGTGTTTCTGCCGCAGGGCCTGTTCGGGCGGGTGCCGCTGTGACGGCCGGAAAGCTCGTGTGGCTCGCGATCGCGGCGGCGCTGCTGATCGCGGTGCCGTTCATCATCCGCAACGAGTTCTACATCAACATGGCGAGCCAGGTGCTGATCTACGCGCTGTTCGCGCTGTCGCATCAACCTGATGCTCGGCTACGGCGGCATGGTCTCGCTCGGCCACGCCGCCTATCTCGGCGTCGCCGGCTACACCTGCATCCTGCTGGTCACGGCGGGCTACGGTCAGCTGACCGCCGCAGTCGGTCGCAGTCCTGTTCTCGACCGCCTGCGCGGGACTGTTCGGCGTGCTGTCGCTGCGCGCGCCGGGCCTCGGCTTCATCATGATCACGCTCGCGCTCGGCCAGATCGTGTGGGGCATCGCTTATCGGGCCAACAGCCTGACCGGCGGCGACAACGGCCTGCGTCTTCCGGAGCGGCCGATGCCGTTCGGCATCGACATCCGCGATGCGCAAAGCTTCTACTACTTCACGCTGGTCGTATTCCTGATCGCGCTGTTCTGCATCTGGCGGTTCTCGCGCTCGCCGTTCTGCGCGTCGCTGCCGCGGCACCCGCGACCAGCCGCGCCGCATGCGCATGCTCGGGCACAATGTCTGGATGGTGCAGTGGCTCACCTTCGTGCTCGCGGGCTTCTGGGGCTCGGTCGCCGGCATTCTGTTCGTCTATTACAACCTGTTCCTCAGCCCGCATGCGCTCGGCCTGCAGCAGGACGCCGAAATCCTGCTGATGGCGATCCTCGGCGGCGCCAGTTCGCTCACCGGCCCGATCGTCGGCGCCGCCATCATCACGCTGGTCAAGAACGTCGTCTCGACCTATGTCGAGCGCTGGAACACGCTGCTCGGCCTGATCTTCGTGATCGTGATCGTGTTCATGCCCTACGGCATCGTCCCCGGCTGCACGCAGCTCTGGCAGCGCTTCGTCCGCCGACGCGCGGCAGCCGCGAAGGGCCCGGCCCCGGAGCCGGCCGAATGACCGCGCCCGCGCTCGAAGTCTCCGGCCTCAGCAAGCGCTTCGGCGGCCTGCCGGCGACCCGCAACGTCTCGCTCAGCGTGATGCCGGGCGAGCGCCGCCTGATCATCGGGCCGAACGGCGCCGGCAAGACCACGCTGTTCAATCTCGTCACCGGCGACCTCACCGCCGACGCGGGCTCGGTCAAGCTGTTCGGGCAGGAACTGCTCGGCCTGCGCACGCCGGACCGCGTGCATCTCGGGCTCGCGCGCACCTACCAGATCCTGACGCTGTTCCCGAAGGAGCCGCTCATTCACAACGTGGTGCTGGCGCTGCTCGGGCTCGACCGGCGGCGCTGGGATCCGTGGTCGGTGCTGACCGGCAGCCGCGACCTCTACGAGCGGGCCGAGGCCGCACTGGCGCAGGTCGGGCTCGCCGACAGCGCCGAGCGCATCGTCGCCGAGACCTCCTACGGCGAGCGCCGGCGGCTGGAATTCGCCATGGCGCTGGCGCAGAAGCCGAAGGTGCTGCTGCTCGACGAGCCGCTCGCCGGGCTGTCGCAAGGAGAACGCCAGACCGTGCGCGCGCTGCTCGACACCATCCCGCGCGACGTCACCATCGTGATGATCGAGCACGACATGGACACCGCGCTCGGCTTTGCCGAGCGGATCACGCTGCTGCACTACGGCGAGGTCATCCTCGAAGGCACCCGCGCCGAGGTGGTGGCCGATCCGCGCACGAGGGAGGTGTATCTCGGTGACTGACGCCCTCGACATCGCCGGCATCGACGCCTTCTACGGCGACAGCCACGTGCTGCACGGCGTGTCGTTCGCGCTCAAGCCCGGCCGGCTGCTCGGCCTGCTCGGCCGCAACGGCGCCGGCAAGACCACCTGCATGGCGACCATCATGGGCTTCCTCAAGCCGCGCCGCGGCGCCATCAATCTCTACGGCGAGCCGGTCGCCGGGCTGCCGCCCGACGTGATCGCCCGCAAGGGCATTTGCCTGGTGCCGCAAGGCCGCCGCATGTTCCGCACCCTCACGGTGCGCGAGAACCTGATGGTCGCGGCGCGCCCGCGCAAGGACGGCGGCGGGCCCGGCTGGTCGCTCGAGCGGGTGTTCGAGATCTTCCCGCGGCTCAAGGAGCGCCACAGCCAGGTCTCGGGCTCGCTCTCGGGCGGCGAGCAGCAGATGCTGGCGATCGGCCGCGCGCTGATGGGCAATCCGCGCGTTCTGCTCATGGACGAGCCGTCCGAGGGGCTGGCGCCGCAACTGGTCGCCGAGGTCGGCCGCACCATCGCGCAACTCAAGGCCGAGGGGCAGTCGATCGTGCTGGTCGAGCAGAACATCAAGCTCGTGCTCAACCTCGCCGACGACGTGGTGATCATCAACACCGGCGCGGTGGTGTTCGCGGGCACCGCCGGCCAGATCAAGCTCGACGACGCCATTGTCTCCCAGCACCTCGGCGTGTTCTAACGCCCATCCAACGACAACGAGGGTACCTAGGCGCAATGACTACGCAATGGAACAAGTATTCGACCGACCGCGGCGCGCAAGCATGGCAAGCCCGGCCGCGACACCCGGCCGAAGAGCACCACCATCGACATCCACTCGCATGTCGGCATCCCGGCCGCGATGGCGTTCGCCAAGCCGCACCTCGACATGGAGACCATCCCGCTGTTCCATTACGCCAACGCCGAGACCCGGGCGCTCAACCAGAAGCAGGAAGAAGACATCCGCGCGCGCATGAACGCGCATGACGACCGTCTCGCCGACCTCGACAAGATGGGCATCGACCTCCAGCTCGTCTGCCCGCCGCCGCCGCAATGCTTCTACACCGTGCCGCTCGATATCGCCGTCAAGGCCTCGCGCATGGTCAACGACGGGCTCGCCGAATACGTCGCGAAGAAAGCCGACCGCTTCGTCGCGCTCGGCACCGTGCCGCTGCAGGACGGCAACGAGGCCGCGAAGGAGCTGGAATACTGCGTGACGCAAGCTCGGCATGAAGGGCGCCGAAATCCTCACCAACGTCGACGGCCACGAACTGTCCGAGCCTGCCTATGCGCCGTTCTGGAAGAAGGCCGAGGAGCTCGGCGCGCTGATCCTGATCCATCCGAACGGCTTCACCAGCGCGGAGCGGTTCAAGCGCTTCTACTTCAACAACGTGATCGGCAATCCGCTCGAAACCACGATCGCGCTGCACTACCTGATCTTCGACGGCGTGATCGAGCGCCATCCCAATCTGAAGATTCTCGCGGTGCACGGCGGCGGATTCCTGCCGGCCTATTCGGGCCGCATCGATCACGCCTGGGGCGCGCGCTCGGACACCCACGGCAGCCTGCCGCAGCCGCCGACGAGCTACCTGAAGAAGATCTATTTCGACACGGTGGTGTTCACGCCGCACCAGCTCGCCGAGCTGATCCGGCTCTACGGCGCCGATCAGATCATCATGGGCACCGACTATCCGTTCGACATGCAGGACGACGACCCGATCGGACACCTGATGTCGGTCGAGGGGCTCGACGCCTCGACGATTGCGGCGATCGCCGGCGGCAACGCCAAGCGGCTGTTGGGGATTTGATCGAGTCGGCGCCGTGAACTCGCCCGGCCCCGAATAGCCTACGAGGGTGGCTGAGACCTCGCCGAAGCAACTCAGCCGCCAGTACGAAGCGTCTCGCTCGTCAGGATCTCGTTCGGCTCTTCGGCCACGCTCAGCGCCTCTTCATCGCCCGCTACGACGACGCGCGTGTGGTCTTCATTGGGCATGCGGACGAGCGCGGTGACGTTGTCCAAGTTCAGGTAAATCGTCGCTCCGGTCTGCGCGCCCTTCACCTGCTTCCATGTTGCCATGTCGAAACGTCCTGAGAGGATTCGGTAGGCTTCCGGCCGCTTCATCGGCCTCGCGCGCTTGATTGGCGTCCCGGCACTACTCTCCAAATTGGTGCGCCGTCTTGTATGCCGCTGGCGCGCAGCGGAAGTGGTGCAAGCGAATCTGATTCGCCGCAGTCTGTCACGCGTCACGAAGGCGGCCGAGAGCAAGCCGCAAGGCAAAGCGCTTCCATTAGGCAAAATGATCTATTTCTAGGCTCGCCTCGCCGGAGAGAGGGAGCACACCGCCGGTGCGGCGCGCGTCACCCTGATTCACTCCGGCTTGACCTTGGCGTCCTGGATCACCTTGCGCCACTTCGGCTCGTCGGTCTTGATGTAGTTCGCGAGCGCCTCCGGCGTGCCGGCGATCAATTCGAAATACTGCCGCTCCAGGAAATTCTTCTTGATCTCCGGGTCGGCGAACATCTTGCGCACCTCGGCGTTGATCTTCGCCACCACGTCGGCCGGCATGCCGGGCGGACCGAACAGCCCGAACCACGACACCGCTTCGTAGCCCGGCAGCCCGCTCTCGGCCACCGTCGGCATGTCCGGCAGCAGCGTCATGCGCTTGCCCGCGCCGACCGCGATGAACTTCACCTTGCCGGTGTTGGCCTGCGGCACCGCGCTGCCGACGCTGATGAACATCATCTGGATGTGACCGGCGATCACGTCGGTCAGCGCCGGCGTCGCGCCCTTGTAATGCACGGCCTGGAACTTCACGCCCGACAGCGCCTGGAACAGCTCCATGTTGAGATGGCCGCTCGAGCCGACGCCGAACGTGCCGTAGTTCAATTGACCGGGCTTCTGCTTCGCCAGCTCGATCAGGTCCTTCACGCTCGCGACCGGCACCGACGGATTGAAGATCAGCGCGTGGTTGATGGTGACGAGGCCGGTGATCGGGGTGAAGCCGTTGACCGGGTCGTAGTTGAGCTTCGGATAGAGGCTCGGATTGACCACGAAGGTCACCTCCGGCCCGATGAACAGCGTGTAGCCGTCGGGCGCCGCCTTGGTGACGGATTCGGCCGCGATCTGGTTGTTGGCGCCCGGCCGGTTCTCGACGATCGTCTGCTGGCCCCACGCCTCGCTGAAGCGCTGCGCCAGCATGCGGCCGAGCGCGTCGGTGACGCCGCCCGGCGCCGCCGGCACCACGATGGTGATGGTCTTCGACGGAAATGTCTGCGCCGCGGCGGCGGAAGCGCACAGCGCCAGACCGCCGGCCGCGAGCGCCGCAAGCCATGCCCGCATTCAGGTATCTCCTTGGCGTTCTTATCTTTTGCGGAAAGTATCGCCGATTTTCGCAACGCTGCCTACGGCAACCGCTGCGACAATTGCACGGGCTCCGGCTGGGGATACGGCTTGATGCAGGTCAAGAAGCGGCGGGCGGGATTCGGGTACCAGAAATCGCTGGTGTATCGATCGGAGAAACCGCGATGAAAGCCAAGGATGTCATGACCTCGCCCGTGGTGTCGGTCGACCCCGACAGCACCGTGACGGAAGCCGTCCGCATCATGCTGACGCGCCGCATCAGCGGCCTGCCGGTCGCCGACAAGAACGGCCGCCTCGTCGGCGTCGTCACCGAAGGCGACTTTCTCCGCCGGGCCGAGACCGGCACGCAGCGGCAGCGGCCGCGCTGGCTGGAATTCATCGTCGGACCGGGCCGCCTCGCCTCCGAATATGCCCGCTCGCACGGCCGCAAGATCAGCGAGATCATGACCGCCGACCCGGTCACGGTGACCGAGGACACGCCGCTCGAAGAGGTCGTCCGGCTGATGGAAAAGCGGCAGATCAAGCGCGTGCCGGTCGTGCGCGGGGATGCGATGGTGGGCATCATCAGCCGCGCCAATCTCCTGCACGCGCTCGCCAGCACTATCCGCGACGTCAAGCCCGCGACGCAGAGCGACGAGGTCATTCGCGCGCAGCTGATGGCGGAGCTCGAAAAGCAGCCGTGGGCGCCGATCGCTCTGATCAATCCAGTCGTGCGCGACGGTATCGTCGAGTTGTGGGGCACCGTCACCGACGACCGCGAGCGGCAGGCGCTGGTGGTGGCCGCCGAGAACCTGCCGGGCGTGAAGTCAGTGCGCGATCACCTGGCGTGGATCGATCCGGCGTCGGGCGTGGTCTTCCAGCCCGAGGAGGATGCCAAGCCGGCGAACACGCAGGCGAAGGCGTCCTGACGCATACATCTTGCGCTCGTCCCCGCGAAAGCGGGGACCAGCGCTACCGGTTCAGTGCGACAGCAGGCAACACACCGGACTGACGCCGAGAAGCTCGTGGGTGACGCCGCCGAAGATCCACTCGCCCAGGCGGCTGTGCCCGTATCCGCCAGCGACGATCAGGTCGGCGCCCTCCTCCCGCACCAGGTGAAGCAACTCGGCCGGGACCGGCCCGCGGGCGCGCCGCCAGATATCCGCCGCCACAACGACCTGTGGCGGACCAGATAGGCGGTAACGTCGGCCAGCGCGTTCTTTCCCTCGGCTTCGCTCCCCTCCTCGCCGATTCCGACAACCAGGACCTCCTTCGTCCGCTGCAGCAACGGCAGCGCATCGCGCACCGCACGGCGGCACTCGCGCGTATCCTTCCAGGCGATCACAGCCCGGCGCAGCGGCAGCGGCGGAGCGATCTCCGGCACCACCAGGATCGGCCGTCCGGCGCGAAGCAGAATGACGCCCGGATCGAACAGGTCGTGACCCATGCCGGCCGGATGCCGCGCTCCGACAATCACGAGATCGGCGGCCCGGGCCTCCCGGGCGACGACTTCGAGCGGGGCCTCGGCAGCCGCACGCCATTCGACGTGCTTCAGACCCTGACCCTGCGTCAGGAACTTCTTGCTCATCGCCTCGAACCGAAGCGTCAATTTGTGCAGATCCTCCTTGGTGGGCTCGGAATAGACGACCACACCGCCGGCCTTGAACGCCGGCCGCAACGCCAGCCCGGCAACCCCGATCAGCGCCGCCTCGAACCGGGCGGCCAGTTCGAGCGCGAGCTGAACCCGCTGCTCGGAGTCGCGTTCCACATCAAGGTGCACCATCATCGATGCGTAGCTCATCGATCAGTCCTCTCGCTGCAAAGTCCACATTCAACTGACCTGGATCGCTCGGTTCGACGATGATCCAGATCAAGAATGCCGCAAGGTTTCTCGACCGTTGATCTGCGTCAAACAAAATCCGCCGGGATCAGGCCTTGTGTCGTCGGGAGTCAATCGGCCATGCCGCTGAGTTTCCAGCTCGCCTACTTGTTCGGCTACGCGCCGTGGGACCGCTGGGGCGGCAAGCCGCTGCCGCGATTGCGGGACCTGTTCGAGGGTCCGCAAGCGTTCCGGCCCGGCCGGGTGCTCGATCTCGGATGCGGCAGGGGGCGCGGCACCATCTACCTTGCGCAGCTCGGCTGGAAGGCAACCGGCGTCGACATGGTCGCCCGCGCGCTGCGGGTGGCGCGGCGGCGCGCCGCGCGCGCCAACGTTGCGGTCGATTTCGTGCAGGCTGACGTCACCCAGCTCGACCGGGCTGGCATCAAAGGACCGTTCGACCTGTTTCTCGACCTGGGCTGCTTCCACATCCTGCCGGACGAGGCGCGGCGTCTCTATTGCGGCAGCATCACGCGGGTTGCGGCGCCCGACGCCCGCTTGCTCATGTTCGCGTTCAGCCACAACACGCACTTCCTCGGCCCGCGCGGCGCCGAGCGCGACGAGATCGAGACAAGCTTCGCGCCGGACTGGCGCATCGTGTGGACGAAGCTCGAGACGGACCTGCCGTACCGGACGCCTCGCGGCGCTACCGCAGCGTGGTACCTGCTGCAGCGCCGGCCGGCGGCATGAGCCAGCCCCGGCTCAACCGGACCAGGGAAAGAGCCGCCGCCAGGACCATCGCGGGCGAATCGGGGCATCGCTCCCGATCGCGTGCCGGTATCGCAGGAACGCCCAGTCGAGCGGATGCCATTCGCGCCAGACCCGTTCTGCCTCGGCTTCCATCACGCCGCCCACCACTTCCGGCGGGCGTTCGAACAGCTCCGGCAGCGCATCGCAGATGCCCGCGTCCTTGAGGATGTTCCATTTGGACAGCCCGCCCATGACCGGCGATGGAATGCTGTAGACCACACGGCGAATCTTCGTTTCCCGGATGCAGTACGCGCACATCGCGCACGGCTCGACGTTCGAATAGAGCGTGCAGTTCGAGAGATTCTTGGTCTTCAGCTTCGATTGCGCCTCGGAGATCGCGAGAAGCTCGGCGTGGCGGGTGACGTCGCCGTCGCGCGCGGCGCGCGTGGTCGTCTCCGCAACGGTCTCGGAATCCTCGCAGATGATGCAGGCGAACGGATTTTCGCCCTGCGTGGTCGCGTAGCGCGACAACTCGATGCAGCGGGCGAGTATCTGCAGATCGCGGGCATCGGCTGTCATCGGCATCGACCGTGCCTAGCGCGAACCAGCAAGGCACCTTTGCGGCTTGAGATGCGAAAGCTTCGATGCGCCGCAGACGAGTGTCAACCCACCTGGGGAAAGTACGTAGCGGCGAGGCGGCAATGCCGCCCCGCCGCACGCCGTGCCGTCAGCGGCCGTTCTTCTTGAGCCACTCGTTCATCAAGGCGATCTCGGTCTCCTGCGCCTTGACGATCTCTTCGGCAAGCTTCCGGATCTCGGGATCCTTGCCGAAAGCGAGCACGGTCTTGGCCATTTCGACCGCGCCCTGGTGGTGCGGGACCATGCCCTTGACGAAATCGACGTCGGCATTGCCCGTGAAGGCGATGTTCATCGCCTCGTGCATCTTGGCGTTGATGCCCTGGAACGCCAGGCTGGACGGCCCGGTATCGCCGCGCGGCTGCATGCCCGCGTGACCGCCCGCTCCGCCATGCATGCCGCCACCCATGCCGCCGCCCATGTGCTGCTGCATCATCTGCCCGTGCATCATGCCACCAGGCATGGCCTGAGCCATCTGGCCGGCGCCCGGCTGCGAATGCTGCATCTGGGCGAAGGCCGCGACGGACGCCAGAGCGAGTCCGCCCGCCACCAAGAGGGTTACTGTCTTCATGATCGTATCTCCAAGTCTTTGAATTCAAGTCTTTGAATTCGGCGCGCAAGCTCACGCGTGGAGCGTTCACGCCAGTGAAGCCGTTCGAATATTCAGTCGATCAGGCTTGGAGACGGGGAGGCGGAACGAGCGGGTCCGGCCCTGACGGGACCATGGCGCGCGCAAGCGCTGGAGAAAGCTTGCCGAGCGGAAGAAGATCGGAGGCCGGCTCGCCGACCGCGGCGGGTGCGATTACCACAAAGCATGCAACCGCACTGCAGATGGCTGCGCCCTCGGGCGCCGGCGCGGCGGGAAGCGCGTCGTCGGTCTGGCCCGGCACGGCCGCATGATGGCCATGCACCGCACCGTGATGATGATGCGAAGCGGACTGCTCCACCGCAATATCTTGCGCGACGATGGGCTGACTGGCCCTGGCGAAGGCCATCACCGGCGCGTGGCCCAGGCTCATGAAGCCGAAGGCCGCGGCGATGAGCACGCGGAACAGCGCATTGGCGGTTCGGACCGGACGCATCGTTTGTATCTAGACCACCGCTGGGTCCAGGTCAGCCACATGGACAAGATTTAATCTTCCGGTCGGCTCGGCCGAATTTGATCTAGATCAAAAACGTCGAAGCGAGCGCCCTCCCCGGTTACCGGCCTTTGATCTTTCTCAATGCGGAAACGGCCGTCCGGACGAATTCTACATCGAGAAATTCGGGAGGATTCCATGTCGACCATCGAGCAACCGTTGGCGGCCCCACCGGCGCCGGTGCAGATGTCGTGGCTGCGGACCAATTGGGGTCTGCTGCTCGCGATCGCCGCGTTCATTGCAATCATGCTGCTGCCGACGCCGGCAGACCTGCCGGTCGCCGGGCATCGGATGCTGGCCGTACTGGTGTTCGCGGTCATCGTCTGGATGACGGAGGCCCTCGACTACGCGGTCTCCGCCCTCGTGATCGCGGCGCTGATGGCGTTCGTGATCGGTCTTTCGCCCAACCCGGCCAATCCCAAGGTGCTGATGGGCACCAGCGGGGCGCTCGGGATGGCGTTCAGCGGCTTCGCCAATACGGCCCTGGCGCTGGTCGCCGCGGCGCTGTTCCTGGCCGCCGCCATGACGGCGACCGGCCTCGACAAGCGCATCGCGCTGGTCATCCTCTCCCGCGTCGGCACCGATACCCGCCATGTGATCCTCGGCTCGATGCTGGTCGGAATCGTGCTTGCGTTTATGGTGCCGTCGACGACCGCGCGCGTGTCCTGCCTGGTGCCGATCATGCTCGGCGTCATCGCGGCGTTCGGCGTCAGCAGGAAAAGCGCGTTTGCCGCCATGCTGATGATCACCACCACGCAGACCGCCAGCATCTGGAACGTCGGCATCAAGACCGCCGCCGCGCAGAACATGGTGGCGATCGGCTTCATCGAGAAAACGCTGCAGAAATCCATCACCTGGCTGGAATGGCTGGTCGCAGCCGCACCGTTCGCGATCATCATGACGATCGTGCTTTATTTCGTGATGCGCTGGATGATGCCGTCGGAGGTGAAGGACGTGCCGGGCGGCCGCGCCGCCATCCGCCAGGCGCTCGCCGACCTCGGACCGATGAAGACCTCGGAGAAGAAGCTGCTCGCGATCTCGCTCACCCTGCTGGCGTTCTGGTCGACCGAGGGCGTGCTGCACAAGTTCGATACCTCGTCCACGACCGTGGCCGCGGTCGCCCTCATGTTCATGCCCGGCATCGGCATCATGACCTGGAAGGACGCGCAGGCGCGGATCCCGTGGGGCACGATCGTGCTGTTCGGGATCGGCATCAGCCTCGGCAGCGCGCTGCTGCAGACCAAGGGCGCCGTCTGGCTCGCCGACATCGTGGTCGCGCAGTTCGGGCTCAAGCAGGCGACCGCGATGTTCATCCTGGCGGTGATGAGCCTGTTCCTCATCGTCATCCATCTCGGCTTCGCCAGCGCCACCGCGCTCGCGGCGGCGATGATCCCGATCGTGATCGCGGTGCTGCAGGGCGTCGCGACGCCGGGCATCAACATCGTCGGCATGACCATGCTGCTGCAATTCGTGGTCAGCTTCGGCTTCATCCTGGTGGTCAACGCGCCGCAGAACATGGTCGCCTACGGCACCGAAACCTTCGAGGCGCGCGATTTCGTGCGCACCGGCCTGGTGTTGACCGTCGTCGCCTTCGCCCTCGTCATGCTGCTCGGGGCGACCTATTGGCACTGGCTCGGCTACGTCTGAACGCTGTCTCGAAATACGCAGGGAAACGTCATGACCACCCTCCCCCATCAGATCAAGCGCATCCGCCTCGAGCTCGCGCGCTCGAAGGAATATCCCTCCGGCTCGCGGCGTCATGGCTATGAGTTCGTCGCGCCGCTCGACGAAACCGGCCACATCGATGCGAAGCTGTGGCAGCAGCATCGCGACCATTGCCGGGTGCGCCGGTTCTGGGAGGGCGAGGACGAGCAGATCGGGCGACTCGTTCATAAGCCCGGCGGCGCCGAGCATGCCCGCTGGGTGTTCGACTACGATCTGACCCGCGTGGACGACGACGAATCGGGCTATCGCTTCGGCGCGCACAAGTTCGCGCTCGGCGAGTACGTGTCGATCAAGGACGAGGACGGCGAGCTGCACACCTTCCAGGTGGCGTCGGTGCAACCGGCGACGTGACGCGCGCGGATTGAGCTGCAATCCCGCGACTGCTGCATCCGAGCCGGACATGGTATGATGTCGCCTCGATCCGAGGAGGCGACATCATGAATATACATCGGTTATTCGTGATCTGTATTTCCCTGGCCGCGATGGTGGTTTTCGCCCGGGCAGGCTTCGCGGCTGAGTTCCGCGATCCCAAGACCGGCCTCGCCGTCGATCCTCCCCCAGGCTTCACCGCCCGCCCGGGCGAGCCCATTCTGGGTGACACGGTGGAGATCGTGGTCGAACGGGCGTCACCGGCGACCTCCTGCTCCGTGTCGTTCGAGGAAAGCGCCGGCAATCTCGGCCTGACCCAGGAGCAGATCAACGACATAGCGAACAAGGAGCAATGGCTCGAGCTTATCCGGCTCGTCATGAGTGCGACGGGCGAAATTCTGTCGCTCGATCGCATGACGCAGAACGGCGCGGTCGGCGCCGTCTTGATCACGAAGTCGAAGATTGCATCGCTCGCCCATATTCGCGTCTATCAGGCCCTCTTCGAGACCCGAAGGGGCCGCACGGTCATATTGTGTTCGGCCAATCAGGACGTATTCGACGGCTTCCGCGGCGACTATGGCGCCATTACCAGAGGCGTGAAGCTTCCGCGCTGAGCGCCAGTCCGCACGGCGGCTCCGATATCATGACGCAAGAATTGCGGGAGGCTGGGGAGACACCGAAGGCGAAGCCCTTCATCTCCTATTCCCGGAAAGACATGGCCTTTGCGGACCGGCTCGATGCCGCGCTGAAGGCGCGCGGCTACGAGCCGCTGATCGACCGCGAGGCTATCTACGCCTTCGAGGAATGGTGGAAGCGCATCGAGGCGCTGATTGCGGGCGCGGACACCGTGGTGTTCGTGCTGAGCCCCGATTCGGTCACCTCGCAGGTCGCGCTGCAAGAAGTCGCGTTCGCCGCCTCGCTGAACAAGCGTTTTGCGCCCATCGTCTGCCGCCAGGTCGACGACAAGCAGGTGCCGGAGGCGCTCGCCCGGCTCAATTTCGTCAGCTTCGAGGACGCGACGCATTTCGAGGATAGCGCGGACCGTCTCGCCGAGGCGCTCGACAACGACATCGCCTGGGTCAGGCAGCACACCGAGTTCGGCGAGCAGGCGCGGCGCTGGACGCTGGCCGGATGTCCCGGCGGGCTCCTTCTGCGCTCGCCGCTGCTCGAGCAATCGGAGCGCTGGATCGCCGCGCGGCCGCGCGGTGCACCGGCGCCGACCGAGGAAACCCGGACCTATATCGCGGAGAGCCGGCGGGCGGCCACGCGGCGGCGCAACATCCTCACCGGCAGTCTCGCTGCCGGCCTGGTGCTGGCGCTCGCGCTCGCCACGATCGCCTTCTGGCAACGCGGCGTGGCGGTCGAACAGCGCGGCATCGCGGAACGCAACGAAGCGATCGCCAAGGATGAGCGCGACCGCGCCACGCGAAACTTCAAGCTCGCGCAGACACACCGCCGAAAGCCTGGTGTTCGACATCGCCCAGGGTCTGCGCGACGTGCAGGGAATGCGCGCCGACGCGGTGCGCAAGATCCTCGAGACCGCCAAAGGAACTTTCGAGCAACTCGCCGCCGGCGCTGCCGGCGACCAGAGCCTGCAGCGCAGCCGCTCGGCAATGCTGAACGAGTTCGGCGACACCTACCTCAGCCTCGGGGACCTGGAGCAAGCGTTCAAAGCCTATCGGGACGGCCTCGCCATCGCCCGGCAACTCGCGGCCGCCGAACCCGGCAACGCGCAATGGCAGCGCGATCTGTCGGTGTCGCACATCAAGCTCGGCGATGCGCTGATCGCGCAGGGAAACCTCGACGACGCGCTCAAAGCCTATCGCGACGGCCTGACGATCCGAGAACGGCTGGCTGCGGCCGAGCCCGCCAACCCGCAGAGCCAGCAGGATCTTTCGGTCTCTTACGTCAAGCTCGGCGATGCGCTGGTGACTCAGGGCAAGCTCGAGGATGCGCTCGCGACCTACAACCGCGCGCGCGCCATTCGCGAGCGGATCGCCGCCGAGGATCCCGGCAATCCCGAATGGCAATCGGAGCTGTCGCTGGTCTACAGCAGGATCGGCGACGTGCTGATGGCGCAGGGGAAGCTCGACGACGCGCTCAAATCCTATCTCGACGACCTTGCCATTGCCCAACGCCTCGCCGCCGCCAGCCCCGAGAATACGCAGCGCCAGCGGAATCTATCCGTGTCGCACAACAAGATCGGCGGCGTGCTGATGGCGCAGGGCAAATACGGCGAAGCGCTGACATCCTACCGCGCCGCCCTCGCCATCAGGGAGCGGCTCGTTGCCGCCGATCGCTTCAATGCGGAATGGCAGCGCGATCTGGCGCTGTCGCTCGAACGCGTCGGCGACGCTTTGCTGGCGATTGGCCAGCCGGACGCCGCGCTGCAATCCTATCGCGAGAGCCTTGCCATCAGGGACCGCCTTGCCGCCGCAGACACCGGCAATACCCAATGGCAGCGCGACCTTTCGGTCGCACACAGCAAGGTCGGCGACGTCCTGGCTGCGCAGGGCAAGCTGGACGAGGCGCTCGTCGCCTACCGCGCGGACCTTGCCATCGCCGAGCGGCTCGCCGCGGCCAATCCGGCCGAGACGCAATGGCAGCGCGATCTGTCGATTTCCTTCGACCGGATCGGCAATGTCCTAGCGGCGCAAGGCAAGCGCGACGAAGCGCTCGTGATGTACCGCGACAGCCTGGCGATCCGCACGCGCCTTGCCGCCGCCGATCCAAGCAATGCGCAGTGGCAATTCGATCTCTCGTTATCGCACTACAAAGTCGGTGAAATCCTGGAGATGCAGGGCCGGTTGGAGGACGCGCTCGCGGCCTACCGCGCCAGCCTCGCGGTCCGGGAGAGTCTCGCCTCGCTCGATCCCAGCAACGTTGGCTGGCAGCGCAACTTGTCGGCCTCGTATGACGCGGTTGGCGATGTCCTGACGGCTTTGCAGAAGCCCGACGAGGCTCTGCCCGTCTATCGTGCGAGCTTCGCGATCCGCCAACGTCTCGCGGCGGAAAACAGCGGCAACGCGCAATGGCAGCGCGATCTCTCCGTGTCGCACAACAAGCTCGGCGATGCGCTGGCGGCGCAAGGAAATCTCGACGAGGCGTTGAAGGCCTACCGCGATGCTTTGCTCATCCGCGAACGCCTCGCGCGCGCCGACCCCGGCAACGCGCTGGCGCAACACGACCTGTGGGTGTCGCACGACAAGATCGGCGATTTGTTGGCGAGGCAAGGAAACCTGGGTGCCGCACTCGATAGCTACCGTAACGGACTTGCGGGCGCGCAGCGCTCCTCCGACGCTAGTCCTGACGATCAACAAGGATGGCGCGACGCCGCCGTGAGCCATGCCAAGTTGGCATCGGCGCAGTTGCAGCTCGGCAATGCCGGCGAAGCGCTGGCCGAACTGCGCAAAGGCCGCGACATCATGACTGCGCTGTCCGCTCGCCAGCCCGAGAATACGGTATGGCAGCAGTATCTTGCCTGGTTCAACGCGGAAATCGCCCGCCTGGAGGAACGTCGATAGAGAGCAAGCGTTCGTTTCGTACTAGATCAGTGGCGCCAGCGTCACGGCCGCGATTCCGAGCGGGACCAGATAGCGCAACAGCCAGCGCAGGAGCGCAAGCTTGCGGCGCGTCATCGGCCTGAGCTCGTCATGCAGCACCTCCGGCGGCAGGATCCAGCCGACAAAGATCGCCAGCCCGAACCCGGCCATCGGCAGCATGACATTGGACGTGAGATGATCGAGCAGGTCGAACAGCGTCGCCCGGGCGAACGAAGGCAGCGCCGCCAGCGGAAACCAGCCCGCCAGCACGTTGAATGAGAGGACGGTGAGGAAACCCGCTGCGCCGCAGGCCAGGCCGCAGACGAGGCTCGCCCGCACCCGCGACCAGCCGAGCGCGTGCCTCAGCGGCGCAACCGCGAGCTCGAGGAGCGAGATCGCCGAGCCGAGCGCCGCGACGGTCAGGAGCCCGAAGAACGCGACCGCGGCCACGGCGCCGAACGGCATGCGTGCGAACGCGATGGCAAGCGTGGTGAACACCAGCCCGGGCCCGCCGGACGGGCTCAGGTTCTCGGCGAACACCAGCGGAAACACCGCGAAGCCGGAAATGAAGGAGATTGCGGTGTCGCTGACGACGGTGTAGATCGCCACCTGGCGCAGATCGATCTTGTCCCCCGCATAGGCCGCGTACGTGATCATCACGCACAGGCCGACCCCGATCGAGAAGAAGCCCAATCCGAGCGCGTCCAGCGCCACGTGCGGCTTGAGCTGCGAAACGTCGAGCGCGAACAGGAAGCGGACGGTGGCGGCAAGGTCGCCCTCGACCGACGCATAGATCGCGAGCGCCGCCAGCAGGATCACGAGCACGGGCATCAGGATTTTGGCAGCGGTCTCGATCCCCCCGCTGATGCCGCGCGCGACGATCGCGGTGGTCGCCGCCATGAAGATCAGGTGATAGAGCGCGAGCTTGAGCGGCGACGCGAGCAGCGCATCGAAGCGGGCCTGGGCCGCCGCGGCATTGTCCGCAGGCAGGCCGAGATGCACGGTGTCGACCGCATAGGCGACCGCCCAGCCGCCGATGACCGAATAGAAGCTCAGTATGAGAAAGCCCGTGATCACACCGAGGGCGCCGACCAGGCGCCAGTTCGGCGATGCCCGGGAGCGAGCGGCCACCTTCTCGATGCTGGCGATGGCATCGCCGCGGCCGCGGCGGCCTAGCGCCAGCTCGGCCAGCATCAGCGGCAGGACGATGAGCGCGACCCCCGCCAGATAGAACAGCACGAAGGCGCTGCCGCCGTTGGCGCCAACCTCATAGGGAAACTTCCAGATGCTGCCGAGGCCGACCGCCGAGGCGATGTTGGCCAGAATGAAGCCGATGCGGCCCGACCATGCTTCGCGTCTGCCCGGCATCGGCTGACATCTTCGCTGCTGTGGCGCGTTCCGGCCGTCCGGAAACGGCGGCCCCGTCAGTGCGACATCAGGACCGGCACCGTCATCGACGACAGGATACCTCTTGTCGCGCCACCCAGCACGAATTCGCGCAGCCGCGAATGGCCGTAGCCGCCCATCACGATGAGATCGGTACCCTTGTCCGCCGCTCGCGACAGGATGGTGTTGGTCACGTCGATGTCGCGCACGACCTGGCGTTCGAACTCGACCTTCATGCCGTGGCGGGCGAGATGCTGGGCGATGTCGACGCCCGGAAGCTCATTGCTCTTCGCCGGCTCGCCGGCGACGGTGATGATGTCGACCGCCTTGGCGCGGTTCATGAATGGCATGGCATCGCCAATGGCGCGGGCGGCGCTGCGGCTGCCGTCCCAGCAGACCATCACGCGGTCGAACGACGCCGATTGCTGGATGTAGGGCACGATCAGGACCGGCCGTCCCGAATCGAACAGCGCCGCCTGCAGAATCGAGCGCGCCGGCTCCGGCGCGTCGGGCTCGGGCTGGGCGACAATCGAAAGATCGAACCGCCTCGCGAAAGCACCGAACAGGTCGGCGGCGGTCACCGGCCCGGCCTCGACCATCCGGGACGAGACCTGCAGGCCGCGCGCGGCCGCCTCGAATTTCCCAATCGCCGCACGGGCCGCGTTCTCGAATTCCTCACGTTGCGCCCGGACGATATCGGCGACGGTGCTTTCGAGCAGGCTGCCGGGGATATAGGGCTGCTGCATGAAGGCCACGCCGGTGAGATGCGCATCGAACTTCGATGCCACCGACACGGCAAAGCTTGTCGTGGCATCGCGCTTGGCGCCGATCGGCAGATTGACGACGATGTCCTTGATCATGGTGCCCTCGTGCGGTGTGATTTTACAAGATTAGCACCTCGAACTGACGCCGAATTGACCTGCGTCAACCTGAGTTCGACGTAGCTGCCGCACCGCGCAGCGTCGGGTTCAGCGTTCCTGGATCGACTCGAGGTAGTCCAAGATCGCGCCGACCTCGGCGGCCTCGAACGTGAATTCCGGCATATCGGGATGGCCGACGAACAGGCCCTCGGCCAGCGCCTCCGCCAATCCGGCGATCGGATACTTCTGCGACAGGGTGCGGAACGGCGGCGCCTCCGCATGCGGGCTGGCGCCGGTCCGGCCGACGGCGTGACAGCGCGAACAGTTCTTGGTGAGCAGCGCCTCGCCGCGCTTGAGGATTGCGGCCTTGTCCTCGGCAAATGACGGACCGGCGAGCGTCACCGCCACCGATCCTGCCGCGAGAAGCCGCCGGATGATCGTTCCTGCTTGCACGTCCTCAATCCAGACCTGGTTTGCGCCGGTCAGCGATCAGCTCGCGAATCCTGATCGACCAGCACATTGCCGAGCAGCGGCTTCTCCACGATCGAAACCTGCGCCTCCTGGGCGCGTGCGACAAGCGTGTTCGAAGGGTGGGTGGTGATGAGAATGACCGGCACCGCGTTCTGCTGCGCATGCAGTTTTACCACGAGTTCGAGCCCATTCAGCCCGGGCATGTGCTGGTCGACCACCAGGCAACTGAAATGCGACAGGTCCTTCTCTTTGAGCAACTCCCCCGCACTGGCGTAGACATCGACCGCGAAGCCCTCGATCTCAAGCGAGAACTTCAGCGAATTGCGGACCGCCGGATCGTCGTCGACGATCCCGACAACCGCCACATGGGTGGTCAGATTGCGGTGAGGCTCCATCTTGTTCGCCCAATCGTCGCGCACGGCAAACAAGAAGCAAACAACCCCGGCACTGCCGATCTCGCCTTGATCTGGCTCAAAACGGCGGATCGACCGGTGCACGGAGGGCTGCATGCTGGCGCGTGCCGCTACGGCTTTGAGACCGGATCGAGCATGCCCACAAGCAACGCCATGCGGACCAATTCCGAGAGACTTGCGGCGTTCATCTTGGTCATCAGATTGGCCCGGTAGATTTCCACGGTGCGAGGGCTGATGCCCAGATCGTAGGCAATCGTCTTGTTCTGGTGACCGCGGACGAGGCCTTCCAAGACCTGGCGCTCGCGCTTCGACAGCGCCGCGAGCTTGTCGGCGATTTCAGTTCGCTCCAGATTGCGCTTGCTGTCGTCCGTGCTCTTGCTGAGCGAGGAACGCACCGCGGCCAGCAGCGCGTCGTCATCGAACGGCTTTTCGAAGAAATCGACGGCACCGAGCTTCATCGCCTCGACCGCCAGCGCGATGTCGCCATGGCCAGTGATGACGATGACCGGAACGGTCGTCTTGACGCTCATGCAATCGCCGCAGCAGATCCAGGCCGCTGATCTCCGGCATCCTCACGTCGGTCACGATACAGCCGGAAGTCACCGCCGGACGCTCCGCCAGAAACGTAACGGCGTTTTCGTAGGTCTTGACCTCGATGCGCGCACTGCGGAGCAGGAACGCGAGCGAGTCCCGCATGGCCTCGTCGTCGTCGATCACGTGCACCACGGCGTCAGACTGCACGGCCAATGTCCTCCTTATCCACCCGGCGCAAGGTGAAGCGGAAAATCGTGCCGCCTCCCGGATTGGGGTCGGCCCAGATCTGCCCGCCATGGGCCTCGATGATCGTGCGCGATATCGACAGGCCAACGCCCATACCCTGACGTTTAGTGGTGACGAACGGTTGAAACAACTGCGTCATCATTTCGGGCGCGATTCCGGAGCCGCTATCGGCCACGCTGATGGTCACCTGGTCTCCCGGTCCGGAGGCAATACCCACGGTCAGCTCGCGGCGCTCCGAGCCCTCCATCGCGTCGATGGCGTTGCGAATGAGATTGAGTAGCACCTGCTGGATCTGCACCTTGTCGGCGAGCACCATATCGGCCGCCGGATCGAGCTGAAATCGAACCCGGACACCCTGGTCCTTGGCGCCCACCAGGGCGAGCGCGCTCGCCTCCTCGACCAGCTTCTTGGCGCTTTCGATCCGCCGCTCGCTCTCGCCGCGCGCGACGAAATCGCGCAGCCGGCGGATGATCTGTCCGGCTCGCATCGCCTGTTCGGCGGCCTTGTCCATCGCATCCTGCATCATGGCCGAGTTCTGATCCGCGCTGCCCTCGAGCAGCCGGCGCGAGCCCTTCATGTAGTTCGCGATCGCCGACAGTGGCTGGTTGAGCTCATGCGCGAGAGCGGACGCCATCTCGCCCATCGCGGTCAGCCGGGAAACATGCAGCAGTTCGGACTGCAACTCCTGCAGCCGGGCCTCGGTTCTCTGCCGTTCGGTCAGATCGCGCACGAAGCCGGTGAAATAGCGCTTGTTCCCCGATCTCATCTCGCCGACGGCGAGCTCCATCGGGAACGTCGAGCCATCCTTGCGCTCGCCGACGACCACGCGGCCGATGCCGATGATCCGGCGTTCGCCGGTGTCGAGATAGCGCTTGAGAAAGCCGTCGTGCCCCTCGCGATAGGGCGACGGCATCAGAATATTCACGTTCTTGCCGAGGATTTCGGCGGCGGAACGGCCAAACAGCCGCTCGGCGGCCGAGCTGAACGATTGCACGAGCCCGTGCTCGTCAATCACGACCATCGCATCGGGAACGGTATCGAGAATCGATTTCAGATGCGCTTCGCGCGCGGCGGCGTCGACGCGCGCGTTGCGCAGCCGCTCGCCGAACCAGGAAATTCCGATACCGAGCACCACAAAGATGACGGTCTGCGCCAGCACGCCGCCGAACTGCGGCAAATCGCGCTGCACCAAGTGGCCGTAATCGCCGGTGGAATAGAGCTGGCAGAACACGCCGAGCGCCGTCGCCAGCAGTCCCGGCCCCCATCCGCCGAGCACTCCGGCAACGAGGATCGACGGCACCAGGTACAGGTACGGCGTCTGGCTGCCGAATTCGGGACTGAACCAGGCCCGTACCGCGACAACCGCCGCGACCAGCATCAACGACAGCGCATAGGCCAGAACCGTCTCATGCCAGGACGACCAGGCACCCAGGCGATTTCGCCCAGGTCGATCGCGCGATTGCGGGGGCGGGTTGGTCATGGCCGATTTTTGCAAGTTTTTTCAGGTCACTAGAGCAACCCCTGCGGCGACCGAGACACTACGGGATAGCCCTTAGGGACGATATCTGAATTTTCCGGACCCGGCTCGCGGCTTATCCAATCGCCTGACGGTTTGCAAAAGGAGCAGCCCTATGCGGACGGAAATGACGACCCAAGGCAGTTCACGCGCCACCGCGACGGCACGGCCGATGCTTACGGCGGCGGGCTCGCCCCTGCCCAGTGGCTCGATCGAGATGATGGGCGCCTCGATGGCGTTTCCCCGCAATTCCGAGATTTACGGCGAGAACGAACCGGCCGACTACATCTACAAGGTCATCAGCGGGACGGTGCGGACCTACAAGGTCCTCAACGATGGCCGCCGCCAGATCGGCGCCTTCTATCTGCCGGGCGATATCTTCGGCCTCGAAATGGGCGAAGAGCACACATTCTCCGCCGAGGCGATCAGCGACGCCAAGGTGATGGTCATCAAGCGCAGCACCGTGGTCGGGCTCGCCGCGCGCGACAACGAGGTCGCCCGCCAGCTCTGGGACCTGACCGGCCGCGAGCTGCGGCGCGTGCAGGACCACATCCTGCTTCTGATCAAGACCGCGCAGGAGCGCGTCGCGAGCTTCCTGCTCGAAATGGCCGCCCGCATGCCGGCCGGCAATACGTTCGAGCTGCCGATGTCGCGTCAGGACATCGCCGACTATCTGGGCCTCACCATCGAGACCGTCTCGCGCACGCTGACGCATCTCGAAAGCGCGGCGGCGATCGAGCTGCCGAGTTCCCGGCGCGTCGTCATTCGCAACGGCTCGGCGCTGAGGCATTTGAACAGCTGAGATCGGGCCTTGTTTGAGGGACTTGCTATGAAACTCTCATTTGAAGCAATCGCGAAGCGCTGGCGCAACCGGAGAGATGCGCGCCGCACCGTCGCCGCGCTGGACCGCTTCGGTGCCGAGGCAACCGAGTTGCTCGCGCACGACGTCGGCGCCTCCAGCTCGGAACTGCGGGCGCTCGCAGGCCGCTGGCCGGAGACGCCGCTGCTGTCGCGCCGCCTCGCCGCGCTTGGTCTTAGCGAAACCGCCATCGGCCATGCCGAACCCGCCGTGCTGCGCGACCTGCAGCGCGTCTGTTCGCTGTGTGTGAGCACCAGAGACTGCAAGCACGACCTGGCGTCGAGAGACCCGTCCGATCCGGCCTGGCAAGCCTACTGCCCGAACGTGACCACGCTGGATGCGCTGGCCACCGAACGAGCAACGAAGAGGTCGGGACAATGCTGCAATCCAAAGCAATAGCACTTGCAGCGGCCCTGACCGGCTGGATGCTGCTCGGCGCTCCGGCCAGCGCGCAATCGCCGGCGGCGCAGCGGGGACTGGTGTTCGTCCGCGTGCACTGCGCGCAGTGTCATGCGATCGACGCCGTGAGCGACAGCCCGATCAAGCTCGCGACGCCGTTTCGCGAACTGTATCGCAAGTATCCCATCGATGACCTGCGGCGCCCGCTGTCCGAAGGCACCGTTTCCAACCATCCGACCATGCCGCAGTTTCGGCTCGAGCCGGATCAGCTCAACGACGTCATCGCCTATCTGAAGAGCTTCGAGCGCTGAGGCGCCGGCCTTCAAATTTCAATCACCCCGCAGCGGCGGACTTGACCTGAATCAAGGTGGGGTCTTGTGCGGCGCATCAAATGAGACGATTCTGACGTCCGCCTATCCCCTCTTCGACAAAGAGCAGGCCCATGACCGACGCTGCAGCCGCTGTGCGCAAGTCAATGACCATCGGCGAGGGCGGATCGGCGCTCGCCTTCGCCGTCCTGACGCTGCTGTCGATTTTCGTGGCGGCTAACGCCTATACGTCCGAATACGCATTCCACGCCTATCTGTTCGCCGCCGGCAGCGCCGCAGCAGCATTCGCCATCGTCAACCGCTACTTCGACCGCCCCGCGGCGCTGCCGCCGCTCATGATCGACGGCAAGCCCAACTACAATTTCGGGCCGGTCAAGTTCGCGACCGTGGCGGCGGTGATCTGGGGCATCGCCGGATTCACGGTCGGACTGTGGGCCGCGCTCGAACTCGCCTTTCCGGTGCTCAACTTCGATCTGCCCTGGATCTCGTTCGGCCGCATCCGGCCGCTGCATACCTCGGCGGTGATCTTTGCCTTCGGCGGCAACGTGCTGGTGGCGACGTCGTTCTACGTGGTGCAGCGGACCTGCCGCGCCCGGCTGGTCGGCGACATCGCGCCCTGGTTCGTGGTGCTTGGCTACAACTTCTTCATCGTGATCGCCGGCACCGGCTATCTGCTCGGCATCACGCAGTCGAAGGAATACGCCGAGCCGGAATGGTACGCCGACCTGTGGCTCACTGTCGTGTGGGTGACGTATTTCCTGGTCTTCCTCGGCACCATCATGCGGCGCAAGGAGCCGCACATCTACGTCGCCAACTGGTTCTATCTGGCGTTCATTCTCACCATCGCGGTGCTGCATCTCGGCAACAATGCGGCGATCCCGCTCTCGCTGTTCTCGCCGAAATCCTACATCGTCTGGTCGGGCGTGCAGGACGCGATGGTGCAGTGGTGGTACGGCCACAACGCGGTCGGCTTCTTCCTGACCGCGGGCTTCCTCGCCATCGTGTACTACTTCATTCCGAAGCGGGCGGAGCGGCCGATCTATTCCTATCGGCTCTCGATCATCCACTTCTGGGCGCTGATCTTCCTCTACATCTGGGCCGGTCCGCATCACCTGCACTACACCGCGCTGCCCGACTGGGCGCAGACGCTCGGCATGACGTTCTCGATCATGCTGTGGATGCCGTCGTGGGGCGGCATGATCAACGGCCTGATGACGCTGTCCGGCGCCTGGGACAAGCTGCGCACCGACCCGGTGCTGCGCATGCTGGTGGTGTCGGTGGCGTTCTACGGCATGGCGACCTTCGAGGGGCCGCTGATGTCGATCAAGGCGGTGAATTCGCTGTCGCACTACACCGATTGGACCATCGGCCACGTGCATTCCGGCGCGCTCGGCTGGGTCGGCTACGTGTCGTTCGGCGCGATCTATTGCCTGGTGCCGTGGCTGTGGAACCGGCGCGAGCTGTATTCGCTCAAGCTCGTCAACTGGCACTTCTGGATCTCGTCGATCGGCATCGTGCTCTACATCTCGGCGATGTGGGTGTCGGGAATCCTGCAGGGCCTGATGTGGCGCGCCTACACCAAGCTTGGCTTCCTCGAATACTCGTTCATCGAAACGGTCGAAGCGATGCACCCGTTCTACATGATCCGCGCGCTCGGCGGTGCACTGTTCCTCGCCGGCGCCCTGATCATGGTCTGGAACCTGTGGCGGACCGTCTATCCGCGCGACGCGGCAGCTGCCGTCGGCGGCCCCGCGCTGGTCCCGGCGGAGTGAGGAGCAGATCATGTCGCTGTGGCAGAAGCACCAAATCTTCGAGAAGAACTCGATCCTGCTGGTGATCGGCGTGCTGATCGTGATCGCGATCGGCGGACTGGTCGAGATCACGCCGCTGTTCTATCTCAAGAGCACGATCGAGAAGGTCGACGGCATGCGCCCGTACACGCCGCTCGAGCTCGCCGGCCGCAACATCTACGTGCGCGAGGGCTGCTACAACTGCCATTCGCAGATGATCCGGCCGCTGCGCGACGAGGTCGAGCGCTACGGCCACTATTCGCTCGCCGCCGAGAGCATGTACGACCGGCCGTTCCAGTGGGGCAGCAAGCGCACCGGCCCCGATCTGGCGCGCGTCGGCGGCAAGTATTCCGACGACTGGCACCGCGACCATCTCAACGCGCCGAAATCGGTGGTGCCGGGCACCGTCATGCCGGCCTATCCGTGGCTGGCGGCGGCCGACCTCGACTTCGCGCACATCGACGACGACCTGCGCGTGCAGGCGACGCTCGGCGTGCCCTACAGCGCCGAGATGATCGCAAATGCGCAGCGCGACCTGCGGGCGCAGGCGGCCACCGACGCGCCGGAAGCCGCCGACCTCATCAAGCGCTATCCCAAGGCGCAGGCGCGCGACTATGACGGCAATCCCGGCCGCATCTCCGAAGCCGACGCGCTGATCGCCTATCTGCAGGTGCTCGGCACGCTCGTCGACTTCAAGCTCTACAACGACAAAGCCAACATCCGGTGAGCGCCGCCATGTCCGAGACCTATCTCGCGCTTGCGCATTTCGCCCAGACCTGGGGGCTCGCCTACTTCGTCGGCGTCTTCCTGCTCGTCCTCGCCTACGCGCTCTGGCCGTCGCGCCAGAGCCAGTTCGACGAGGCCGCCCGCATTCCGCTTCGTGAGGACTGACCATGGCCGACGAAAAACCCCCCGTCGACGCGCTGACCGGAACGGCGACCACCGGCCATGTCTGGGACGGCATCCGCGAGCTGAACACGCCGCTGCCGCGCTGGTGGCTCTGGCTGTTCTACCTGACCATCTTCTGGGCGATCGGCTACTGGATCGCCTATCCGGCCTGGCCGCTGGTGTCCTCGTTCACCAATGGCGTGTTCGGCTGGCATTCGCGCGAGGCGATCGTGTCCGACCTTGCGACTCTCAAGACCCAGCGCGGGCCGCTGGTCGACAAGCTCAACAGCGCCACGCTGCAGGACATCGCGTCCGATCCGCAACTCCTCGATTTCGCCCGTGCGCTCGGCCGGCCGGCATTCGCCGAGAACTGCGCGCCCTGCCATGGCGCCGGCGGTGGCGGCGCCAAGGGCTATCCCAACCTGGTCGATGACGAATGGATCTGGGGCGGCAAGCTCGAAGACGTCGCGCAGACCATCACGCACGGCGTACGCTCGGGCGACAGCCAGGGCCGCCAGGGCCCAATGATGCCGGCATTCGGCCGCGACGGCATCCTCAAGCGCGCGGAGATCGAGAACGCCGTCGACTATGTGCGCTCGCTCGCCGGGCTCCCGGCCGCCAAGACCGCCGATCTCGCGGCCGGCAAGACGGTGTATGCGGCGAACTGCGTCGTCTGTCACGGCGAAGCCGCAAAGGGCAATCGCGAGATCGGTGCGCCGAATCTCACCGACCCGATCTGGCTCTATGGCACGGACCGCGCCGCCATGATCGACGGCCTGTGGAACGGCCGTGGCGGCACCATGCCGGCCTGGGGCACCCGCCTCGACCCGGTCACCATCAAGGCGCTCGCGGTCTACGTGCATTCGCTCGGCGGCGGGGAGAAGTGACGCCGTGTGTCCCGCCTGCGACATGGCGATGACGTTGCATGCGGCGCAGGCCCAGGAGCCGCCGCTCCTGAAGCTCGTCAAGGAGGCCGCGGCCGCGCCTCAGTCGCACCGCGCGCACCCGGCGCCCGATCTGCCGGAACCGGATGACGAAGGGCCGCTCTACGTCGCACGCAAGAAGGTCTATCCGCAGCACGTGTCCGGCACCTACCGGACGATCAAATGGATCGTGCTGTTCATCACGCTGGGCATCTACTACGGCCTGCCGTTCGTGCGCTGGGACCGCGGACCGAACGCGCCCGACCAGGCGGTGCTGATCGACCTCCCGAACCGGCGCTTCTACTTCTTCTTCATCGAAATCTGGCCGCAGGAGGTCTACTACCTGACCGGCCTCCTGATCATCGCCGCGATGGCGCTGTTCCTGATGAACGCGGTCGCCGGCCGCGTGTGGTGCGGCTATCTCTGCCCGCAGACGGTCTGGACCGACCTGTTCCAGACCATCGAGCGCTGGTGCGAGGGCGACCGCCGCGAGCACCTGCTGCGCGACCAGCAGCCGTGGACCGCCGAACGTCTTGCCCGCTCCGGGCTCAAGCATTTCCTGTGGCTGATGGTGGCATGGTGGACCGGCGGCGCCTGGGTGCTCTATTTCGCCGACGCGCCGACGCTGGTGAAGGAGCTCGCCACCCTCCAGGCGCCGTTCGTCGCCTATGCGTGGATCGGCATTCTCACCTTCACGACCTACGCGCTCGCCGGCCACATGCGCGAGCAGGTCTGCCTGTATATGTGCCCGTGGCCGCGCATCCAGGCCGCGCTGACCGACGAGCACGCCCTCAACGTCACCTATCGCTACGATCGCGGCGAGCCGCGCGGCTCGGTCAAGAAGAGCGCCGCGCTGCGCGCCGAAGGCAAGCCGGCCGGCGACTGCATCGACTGCTATCAGTGTGTCTATGTCTGCCCGACCGGCGTCGACATCCGCAACGGCCCGAATCTCGGCTGCATCCAGTGCGGCCTTTGCATCGATGCCTGCGATTCGATCATGGCCAAGATCGGCCGGCCGTCGCGCCTGATCGCGTATGACACCGACATCAACATCAAGCGCCGCCAGGACGGACAGTCGGCCGTCTACCGCATCTTCCGGATGCGCACGGCCCTCTATGTGGCGATCATCGCCGTCGTCGGCGCGGTCATGATGTACGCGCTGGCGACCCGCGGCGATGAGTCGATCTCCGTCATCCACGACCGCAACCCGACCTATGTGCGGCTCGCCGACGGCCAGATCCGCAATGCGTTCACCGTGCGGATTCTCAACAAGGCGCTGGAGACGCGGAACTTCGTGCTGACGGTCGACGGCCTCGCCGATGTCGATATCAGGGTCATCGGCGAAAAGGAGACGACCGGCCGCAGCGTGGTGGTGTCGGTCGATGCCGACCAGACCCACGAATTGCGCGTGCTGGTCGACACCTATCAGAAGCTCGCGCCGGCCGCCTCGATCCCGCTGACCTTCCGCATCACCGATCCCAAGACCGGACGGCGGGCGAGCGCCGTCGACCATTTCAGGGGACCGTGAGGCCGCCATGTGGAACGCAATTCTTCGACGCGAGCAGGAGCGGCGAGCCCCAGGGAGCTGACGGGGCGGACGGTCCTCTTCTGCCTGATCGCCTTCTTCGCGGTCGTTGCCGGCGTCAATGCGGTGATGATCCGCGCCGCGATATCGACCTTCGGCGGCGTCGAGACCGCCAACGCCTACCAGGCGGGCCTCGCCTTCGGGCGCGAGATCGCGGCCGTCGAGGCGCAGGACGCGCTGCATTGGCAGGTGCGGGCGTCGGTGGTCGCCGACGGCGGCGAAACGCTGATCGACATCGTCGCCACGGATGAGAGCGGCCAGCCGCTGACCGGCCTTGCGGCGACCGCCCTGCTTGCGCACCCGACCGACCGCCGCTTCGACCATGAGGTGATGCTGACCGAACGCACCGCGGGCCGCTACCAGGGCCGCACCGGCAAGGTCGCCGGACAATGGTCGCTCGTCACCGAACTGTCGCGCAACGACCGGCGCATGTTCCGTTCCAGAAACCGTGTCTTCCTGCGCTGAGAGAGGGTCCGATGCAGGAGCTCGCCGATTATTCGATCTATGTCCGGCACGACGGCGGCAACGCGCACATGGACCTCGCGGTCGAGGGCGTCGGCTGCGCCGGCTGCATCCGCAAGATCGAGAGCGGCCTCAAGGCCATCCCCGGCATCGTCGATGCGCGGCTCAATTTCACCAGCCGGCGCCTGGCCGTCGACTGGCAGGAGCGCGAGCTCGACGCCGCCACGATCGTGACGGAGCTCGAGCGGATCGGCTACCGCTCCCACCCGTTCGAGCC
The DNA here is from genome assembly GCA_963749815.1 of uncultured Alphaproteobacteria bacterium. Classification (GTDB taxonomy): domain Bacteria; phylum Pseudomonadota; class Alphaproteobacteria; order Rhizobiales; family Xanthobacteraceae; genus VAZQ01. The sequence goes on from CAVVON010000040.1 coordinate 270,889, forward strand.
GACGCGCGCCGAAGCGGCCGACGAGATCCAGGCGCGCTGGCTGATGAAGTGCGTCGCCGTCGCGGGTTTCGCCGCGATGAACATCATGCTGCTGTCGGTCTCGGTCTGGTCCGGCCAGACCGGCGACATGACGCAGGAGACGCGCGACTTCTTCCACTGGCTGTCGGCGCTGATCGCGCTGCCGGCCGCGGCCTACGCGGGGCAGCCGTTCTTCCAGAGCGCCTGGCGGGCGCTGCGCACCCGGCGCGTCAACATGGACGTGCCGATCTCGCTCGGCGTGCTGCTCGCACTCGGCATGTCGCTGGTCGAGACCGTCAATCACGCCGAGCATGCCTATTTCGACTCGGCGCTGATGCTGCTGTTCTTTCTGCTGTGCGGCCGCTATCTCGATCAGGCGATGCGCCGCAAGACCCAGACCGTCGCCGGCAATCTGGCGGCGCTGAAGGCCGAGGTCGCGCACCGCTTCGCCGGCGACGGCGAGCTGGTCACCGTTCCGGCCGCCGCGCTGAAGCCCGGCGACCGCGTGCTGGTGCGGCCGGGCGAGCGGGTTCCGGCCGACGGGACCGTGATCTCCGGCGCCTCCGAGATCGACGACAGCATGGTGACCGGCGAAACCGCCCGCAAGGCGGTCGGCGCCGGCGCGACCATCTATACCGGCAGCCTCAATCATTCGGGCGCGCTGACGCTCCGCGTCACCGCCGCCGGAACCGGCACGCTGATCGACGAGATCGAGCGCCTGCTCGAAAAGGCGATCGGCACCAAGTCGCGCTATCTCAGGCTGTCCGACCGCGCCGCGCGGCTCTATGCCCCGCTGGTGCATACCGCGGCGGCGCTGACGTTCCTGGGGTGGCTGCTGGCCGGCGCGAGCGTCCACGATTCCATCATCACGGCGATCGCCGTGCTCATCATCACCTGCCCGTGCGCGCTGGCGCTGGCGATCCCGGCGGTGCAGGTCGTCGCCACCGGCGCGATGTTCCGCACCGGCGTGATCCTCAATGCCGGCGACGCAATCGAGCGGCTGGCCGAGGCCGACACCGTCGTGTTCGACAAGACCGGAACCCTGACGCTGCCCGAACCGCGGGTCGTCAACGCCGCCGACGATCGATCCGGATCTCTTGGAGAAGGCCGCGCGGCTGGCGCTGTCCAGCCGGCACCCGCTGGCGGCGGCGGTGGCGCGCGAGGCGCGCGACCGCACGCCCTACGACGGCGCGATCGAGATCCGCGGGCAAGGCGTGCGCGCGCTGATCGACGGCGCCGAGGCGCGGCTCGGCAGCGCAAGCTTCTGCGGCATGCAGGAAGCCGGCGCCGCGGCGCTGGATCGGCCCGACACCTCGGTGGTCGCGTTCAGCCATGGCGGCAGGACCGCCGTTCTCGCCGTTCGAGCAGCAGCTGCGTCCCGACGCGCCGGCCGTGGTGGAGGCGCTCAAGGCGCGCGGGCTCGACGTGATCATCCTGTCGGGCGACCGGCCGGCCGCGGTCGCGCCGGTTGCGGCGGCGCTGGGCGTGAGCCAATGGCTCGCCGGGCTCGACCCGGTGGAGAAGATCGCGGTCATCGATCTGCTCAAGGCGCAGGGCCGCCGCATCCTCATGGTCGGCGACGGGCTGAACGATGCGCCCGCGCTCGCGGCCGCGCATGTCTCGCTGTCGCCGATCGGCGCCGCCCATCTCACCCAGGCGCAGGCCGACGCGGTGTTTCTCGGCGACCGGCTGGGGCCGGTGCTCGACGCGCTCACGATCGCCCGGCGCGCGCGCCGGCTGATGACGCAGAACCTCGCGCTGGCGGTGATCTACAATGCCATCGCGGTGCCGTTCGCGATCGCGGGCTTCGTGACGCCGCTGCTCGCCGCGGTGGCGATGTCGGGCTCCTCGATGCTGGTGACGCTCAACGCGCTGCGCGCCAGCCGCGCGCGCAAGGAGCCGCCGCGCGCCGACTCCGGCGATCGGCGGCGCATTCGAGCCGAGCATGAGGCCGTCATGAACGTTCTCATTTATCTTGTGCCGATGGCGCTGGCGCTCGGGCTCACCGGCCTGGCGGCGTTCCTGTGGTCGCTGCGCAGCGGCCAGTACGACGACGTCGAGGGCGCGGCGCTGCGCATCCTGGGCGACGACGATATCGACCGGCGTGCCTGAGCGGCTCGTCAACGCGCGGGCATCGCCGCGAGCGGCAGCGCCACCAGGCAGGTGCCGGGATCGTGCGGATCCGGCGAGATGTCGAAGCCGAGCTGGCTGCACATCGCCAGCATGGTGATGTTCTCGCGCAGCACCTGGCCCTCGATGGTCTTGAGGCCTTCGGCGCGCGCATAGTCGATCATCAGTCTGCATGAGCAGCCAGCCCAGCCCGCGCCCCTTCAGATCGGAGCGGACCAGGATGGCGTATTCGCCGGTCACGTAGTTCGCGTCGGCGTGCAGCCGGACGACGCCGAGCATGTTTCCGGTCGTCTCCTCGATCGCGATGAACGCCATGGCGCGCGCATAGTCGATCTGGGTGAGCCGCGCGACGAAGGCGTGGCCGAAATCCTTCAGCGGTGCGAAGAACCGCAGCCGCAGATCCTGCGCAGTCACGGCGGCAAAGAACGGACCGTACAGCGGCTCGTCCTCCGGCCGCACCGGCCGCACCAGAATCCGCGTCCCGTCGCGTAGCGTCATCGGCCGCTCCCACTCCTTGGGATAGGGCCGGATCGCGAAGCGCGGATGCTGCCACGGCCCGCGCCGCGCCTGGTCGACCGGCGCGACCGCCACCCGGGCATCGACCGCGATGACGCCGGTATGGTCGGCGAGCAGCGGGTTGAGATCGAGCTCGCGCAGCTCGGGCAAATCCGCCGCGAGCTGCGCGAGCTTCACCAGCACCAGCGCGATCGCATCGCCGTCGGCGGCGGGCACGTCGCGATAGGCCTTGAGCACCCGCGATACGCGGGTGCGCGCAATCAGGGCGCGGGCGAGCACGAGGTCGAGCGGCGGCAGCGCCAGCGCCTTGTCGTCGATCACCTCCACCGCGGTGCCGCCGCGGCCGAACACGACCACCGGCCCGAAGGTCGGATCGTCGGCGATGCCGGCGATCAGCTCGCGCGCCTTGGGCCGCAGGATCATCGGATGGATGGTGACGCCGCGGATATTGGCGTCGGGCCGCGCCGCCCTGGCGCGCGCCAGGATGTCGGCGACGGCCTCGCGCACGGCGCGCTCGCTGGTCAGGTTGAGCCGCACGCCGCCGACCTCGGACTTGTGCACGATGTCGGGCGACAGGATCTTCGCCACCACGGTCGAGCCCTCGGCCAGGAGCGGCGCCGCCACCGAAGCGGCTTCTTCCGGCGTGCGCGCCAGCAGCACCGGCGCGACCGGGATCGCATAGGCGTCGAGCAGACGCGCGGTCTCGAGCGGGTCGAGCCATTTGCGCCCCTCCCGCACGGCGTCCGCGACCGCCAGCCGGGCTGCCGCGACATCGGGCTTGAAGTCCTGCGGCAGGCTCGGCGGCATCGCCATCAGGGCGTCGAGCGCCTCCCGGTAGCGCACCAGATGCATAAAGCCGCCGACCGCGTCGGACTCGGTCGCGTAACGGGGAATGCCGGCGGCCTCGAAGATCGGCGCCGTCGCCTCGCTGCTCCCCGACCCAAACGGCAAAGACCGGCTTCGGCCGGATCAGCGTGTTGCGATGCTCCTGCACGGCCGCCGCGACGGCCTTCGCCGACGCGTCCGCGGACGCGAGCGCGGTCGGCACGTTCATGACCAGGATCGCGTCGTTGCCCGGGTCTTCGAGCAGCGCATTCAACGCGCCGGTATAGCGCGAGGCGTCGGCATCGCCCGCGATGTCGATCGGATTGGCACGCGACCAGATCGGCGGCAGCACGGCATCGAGGCGTTCCATCGTGGCGGACGGGAGCTCGGCGAGCGTGCCGCCGAGATCGGCAAGCCGGTCGACCGCGAGCACGCCGATGCCGCCGCCATTGGTCAGGATCGCCAGACGCCTGCCCGAAAACGGCCGCACCATCCCGAGCGTCTCGGCCGCGGCGAACAGCTCGTCGAGATCGAGCACGCGCAGCAGCCCGGCGCGCCGGAACGCCGCGTCGTAGACGGCGTCCGAACCGGCGAGCGCGCCGGTATGGGTCTGCGCCGCCTTGGCGCCCTCCGCATGGCGGCCCGACTTGATCACCACCACCGGCTTGACCCGCGCGGCGGCGCGCGCCGCCGACATGAATTTGCGCGCGTCGCCGACCGACTCGATGTAGAGCAGAATTGCGCGCGTTCCGCCGTCGAGCGCGAAGAAGTCGAGCAGGTCGCCGAAATCGACGTCGATCTTGTCGCCGAGCGAGACGACCGCCGAAAAGCCGATCTCGCGCGTCGCCGACCATTCGACCAGGCCCGCCGTGATGGCGCCCGATTGCGAGATCAGCGCGATATCGCCGGGCGGCGGCGCGTGCGCGGCGAAGCTCGCATTGAACTTGGCGCGCGGCGCCAGCACGCCGAGGCAATTGGGACCGACGAGCCGCAGGCCGGTGGCGCGCGCCGCCTTCTCGGCGGCTTCGGCCAGCGACCCAGGACCATGGCCCAGCCCCGCGGTGATGACGATGGCGGTGGCCGCGCCTCGTGCGCCGGCCTCGGCGACGATGCCGGGCACCGCCTGCGGCGGCGCGGCGATCACGATGACGTCGGGCGCGACCGGCAGCGCCTGGATGGTCTTGACCGCTTTCACGCCCTCGATCTCGTCGTAGTGCGGATTGACGAGATGGATCGAGCCTTCGAAGCCGGCGCCGCGCAGGTTGGCGAGCACGGCCCGGCCCGGGGACGTCAGGCGCGGACTCGCGCCGACGACCGCCACCGATTTCGGAGAGAGAAGCTTGTCGAGCCGATAGGTTGACATCGGCGCAGTCTATCCGAAGGAAGCGATCTATGCGGATCTTCCTTCGCAACTTAAAGCGACATTTCTATGCGCCCGTGAACTTCATCTTCGTCAGCCGCTCCGCATTGCCGACAAAGATCTTGCGGCGGTCGGCCTCGGAAATATCAAGCTGCTTGATCACGTCGATCGTCGGCTTGATCGGCCCGAGCGGCGTGTCGGTCGCGAACACGACGTGGTCGGCGCCGAAGAACTCGAGCCCGCAGCGCACCGCCTGGATGCCGCCGCCGAACAGCGCGGTGTCGCCGTAGAAGTCGTGCAGGTAGTCGAGGTGCGGCCGCTTCAAGGACGACAGCACCTTCGAATAGTCCTCGTCGAGCGTGCGGGCGCCGAGCACCTGCAGGCCCGGCCCGATGCGGCCGTCGTAGTACGGGATCATGCCGCCGAGATGATGGGTGATGATGTTGAGCTTGGGATAGCGGTCGAGCAGGCCGCAGAACACCATGCGCACCATCGCGACCGAGGTGTCATAGGGCCAGCCGAAGCACCACCACATCTCGTAGCGCGATTTCTCCTCGGCCGGATAATCGGTCATCGCGGCAGTGCGGCCGGGATGCAGCCAGATCGGCCGGTCGAGCTCCGCCATGGTCTTGAACACCGGCTCGAACATGGGGTCGTCGAGCGGCTTGCCGGCGACGCTGGTGAAGATCTGGATGCCGGCGGCGCCGAGCTCCTTGACGGCGCGGCGCGCTTCTTTCACCGAGCCTTCGACGTCGGTCATCGACACCGCCGCCACGAAGGTCGGGAACCGCCGGGGATGCTTGGCGCACAGTTCCGCCATGGCGTCGTTGCCGATGCGCGCGAGGTCGAGGCCGACCTGCCCGGCCGCGAGATCCTCGATCGGCGGATTCGGCAGCGAGATGATCTCGCGGTAGTCGCCGAACTGGTCCATCTCGCGAAAGCGCTCGTCGAGATCGAACAGCTTCTTGATGCCGCGCAGCCGCGCCCCGATATTGCCGAGCCGCGGCGCGATGCGGTTCATCTCCTGGAAGAACTTGTCCGGGAAGATGTGGCAGTAGATGTCGACGATGGTTTCGGTTGGCATTTGCTCTTCTTTCGGCTCGCGTGAGCGCTTCGATCTCCCCTCCCCCGCGAAGCGGTGGGGAGGGGTCGGGGGTGGGGGGAGCGACTTTGCGCCCCATCAACACCCCCCACCCCGCTCGCTAACGCTCGCGACCCTCCCCGCCGCTCGCAAGCGCTCGCGGGAGGAGGGTTACTGTGGCGCCGTCAGCGTCAGAACTTCGTCCGGTCCGGCCCCTTGAGCCCGAGCGTCTCGCGCGCCTCCGCCGGCGTTGCGATCTGATAGCCCAGTTCCTCGATGATCCGCCGCATCTTGGACACCTGCTCGGCGTTGCTCTTCGCCAATTGGCCGCGGCCGATATAGAGGCTGTCCTCCAGCCCGACGCGCACGTTGCCGCCCATCATCACCGCCTGGGTGGCGAACGGAATCTGGTTGCGCCCGGCGCCGAGCACCGACCACTGATAATCGTCGCCGAACAGCTTGTCGGCGGTGCGCTTCATGAACGCGAGGTTGTCCATGTCGGCGCCGATGCCGCCGAGGATGCCGAAGATCAATTGCAAAAAGATCGGCGGCTTGAACCAGCCTTTGTCGACGCCGTGCGCGAGATTGTAGAGGTGGCCGGTGTCGTAGCACTCGTGCTCGAACTTGGTGCCGTGGCCCTCGCCCATCAGCTTGGAGATGCGCTCGATGTCGCGGAAGGTGTTGCTGAAGATCGTGCTGTCGGTGCCGAGCAGATAGTCCTTCTCCCAGGCGTGCTTCCAGGTCTTGAAGCGCGCCGCCATCGGATAGAGCGCGAAGTTCATCGAGCCCATGTTGAGCGAGCACATTTCCGGCGAGAACTTCATCACGCCGGCGAGCCGCTCCTCGACCGGCATGGTCGGCGAGCCGCCGGTGGTGATGTTCACGACCGCATCGGTCGCCTGCTTGATGCGCGGCAGGAATTCCATGAACACCTTGGGATCGCCGGTCGGCCGGCCGTCCTTCGGATCGCGCGCGTGCAGATGCAGGATCGCGGCGCCGGCCTCGGCCGCCTCGATCGCCTGCGCGGCGATCTGGTCGGGCGTGATCGGCAGCGCGTCCGACATGGTCGGCGTGTGGATCGCGCCGGTGACGGCGCAGGTGATGATGACCTTGTCGGACTTGGCAGCCATGGACGTTCCTCGTTGTCAGTTTCTATAACGGGTTTTTAATGCCCGCTCGTCCCCGCGAAAGCGGGGACCCAGCTCTTGAGAAGGACTGGATGCCCGCTTTCGCGGGCATGAGCGGAGAAAGCCGGAGTCCAGTGTCGCGCAGACTTCGGCACGGCGCCAGTCATGTCCGCGCCTTCTTGAGATGCGCCAGGACCTGCGCGCGCAGCGCCTGCTGCTGCTCCGGGGTCCACTTGCGGAAGCCCTCGCCGGACTTGAAGCCGAGCTTGCCGTCGGCGACCAGCTTTTGCAGATAAGGCGACGGGCCCTTGCGCGCCTCGATCGCGGGCAGCACGGTCTGGTGGATCGCGAGCGTCAGATCGGTGCCGACCAGGTCGGCGTTCTCGAGCGGACCCAGCACCGCGAGCCGGCGGCCGAAGCTCGCCTTGATCACGGTGTCGACGGTCTCGGCGTCGCAGATGCCGTGCTCGACCAGCGCGATCGCCTCGCGCCACAGCGCATGTTGCAGCCGGTTGCCGACGAAGCCGGGCACGTCCTTCTTGACGTGCACCGGCATCTTGCCGGCGGCCTTGTGCAACGCGATGGTCCAGTCGATCGCCTTCGGCGTCGTCCACTTGGTGCCGATCACCTCGACCAGCGGCACGAGGTAAGGCGGATTCCACCAGTGGGTGCCGAGCGCGCGCGAGCGGTCCTTCAGGCCCTCCATGATCTTGGTGATCGGAATGACCGAGGTGTTGCTGGCCAGGATGGTGTCGGGCCGCACATGCTGTTCGATCTCGACGAACAGCTTCTGCTTCAGCGCCAGATCTTCCTTCGCCGCCTCGACGACGTAATCGGCATCGCGCAGCGCGTCGCCGAGGTCGTGACAGCCCATGACGCGTTCGACCGCGGTCTCGTCCTCGCCGAGGTCCTTCAGGTTGGTGGCGATGCGCGACTGGACGCTGTCGAGCGCCGACATCACCGGGTCGTAGATGGTGACCTCGTGGCCGGCGAGCGCAAACACCTGCGCGATGCCGTGACCCATCAGGCCGGCGCCGATGACGGCAATTCTGGCTTTACTCATGGATCCACCACGACAGAATCCGGGCGGACTCCCCTCCCCCCACGCAGCGAAGCGGAGTGGTGGGGAGGGGTCGGGGGTGGGGGGGCTCTTCGCGTCAGATCGAAATACCCCCCACCCCGGCGCTACGCGCCGACCCTCCCCACCGCTCGCAAGCGCTCGCGGGGGGAGGGAAATCGAGAGGCTTGCGCGCATCGGATCAACCCGCCGTGTAGCCGCCGTCGGCGTAGAGGATGTGGCCGGTGTAGAAGTCCGACGCCTTGGAGGCGAGGAACAGGAGCGGCCCGGCGAGATCGGCCGGCTCGCCCAGCCGGCCCTTCGGCACGCGCGTCAGGAAGCCCGCGCGCGTGGTCTTGCCGCGCTCGTCGTCGGCGAACATCCACTCGGTCAGCGGCGAGCGGAACACGGTCGGGCCGAGCGCATTGACGGTGATGCCGCTGCCGCCGAGCTCGCAGCCGAGCGCCTTGGTGATGCCGTCGACCGCCGACTTCGACGCGCAATAGGCGGTGTAGCCGGCCGGATGGCCGAGCAGGCCGCGCGCCGACGACATCAGGATGATCTTTCCGCCGCGGCCCTGCTTGAGCATCTGCCGCGACGCGGAACGCGCCATCAGCCACGACTGCGTGACGTTGGCGTCCATCACGTCGAGGAAATCCTCCGGCTTCTGGTCGACGATCTTCGCCACCTTGTTCTGGCCCGAGGCCACCACCAGGATGTCGACGCCGCCGAATGACTTGATCGCCGCGTCGACGATCGCGTCGCAGTTCGCTTCCGAGCTCGGCCGCTTGGCGACCACCGCGCTCTTGCCGCCGAGCTTGTCGCATTCGGCCGCGATCTTCTTCAGCCCGTCGGCGCTGTTGGCGCACAGCACCACATTGGCGCCGGCGGCCGACAGCGTCTTGGCGGCGATGGCGCCGAACGCGCCGGTCGCGCCGGTGACGATCGCGGTCTTGCCGCGGACATCGAACAGGGAGGCGGGATTTTTCAGGAAATCGTCGGACATGATCTCACTCACTTGCTCGGTGCGCTCCCTCGCCCCGCACTTGCGGGGAGAGGGTTGGGGTGAGGGGCCGGAGTGGAGCGCGCCGCACGACTGCCCCTCACCCGGCTCGCTTCGCTCGCCACCCTCTCCCCGCTGCGCGGGGCGAGGGAAGAAGGCGGCGCCCTCGGATTACTTCACCGGCGCGACCGCGACCGCGATGGTGCAGACCTCGTTGCTGCGGTTGACGATCTCGCGGCTCTCGTTCGGACCGATGTAGACGCTGTCGCCGGCCTTGGCGACCGTCTCCTTGCCGCCGGCGATGATCGTAAGCTCGCCCGCCAGCACGTAGTAGATCTTCTCGGGCGGCGAGGCGTCGGGACCGGCGCCGCCGCCCGGCAGGAAATGCGAGATGCCGAAGACGAGCGTCTGCGACACGCCCATCTCGGCGCCGAACACCCGGAACGACTTGTAGTCGCGGTGGTTGGGCGCCTCGTACGGCTTCGCCTCGGAGAATTTGCGGACGATCATGCGAACTTCTCCCCCTTCTCGATGCGGTAGCTGCCCTTCGGATCGACGATCGCGACCAGCCGGATGATGCAGCCGTCGCCGCGCTCCCAGTTCCAGGGAAACAGCGCGAAGGTGCAGCGCTTGCCGGTGACCTTGTCGAGATCGCCGCCGACGTTCTCGATGCCGAGGATGCCGTTCTTGAACAGGATGCGGTGCACCGGCTCCCATTCGGGGAAGTCGTCCTTCCAGTCGCGGCCCTTCGACCACTTCTTGTATTCCTCGGCCAAATGAGGGTGCAAGGGACCGTTGCGCTGCGGGCCGATGGCGGTCGCGAGCGGATGGTCGTTGGCCTGGGTGTCGTGGCCGATCACCTTGACCTTCTTCTCGACGAACCACTCGCCCGCCGACTTCACGAAGCCCGGCGCGTAGCAGAAGTAGTCCTCGCTATCGTCGTATTTGTGGTGCCAGCCGGTGTTGACCAGCACCACGTCGCGCGGCCGCACGTGCTTGCCGGCGGCCTTCTCGAGATCGTCGTAGGTGATCGGCTCCCACTTCTTCTTCGGGATCGACACCACGATGCCGGAGCCGAAGAAGTGCGGCAGCGGCACCTCGTCGATGAACGGCGTGCCCTGGATGACGTGCGCGGGTGCGTCGATGTGGGTGGTGTTGTGCATCGAGGTGGTGATGCGCTGCGACAGCACGCCCGACTTGGCGTGGTAGTGGATGCGCTCGATCTTGACGTCTTCGAAATACGGCCAGTTCGGGGATTGGTAGCCGAACCGATGGGACAGGTTGTAGAACTCGAGCCCCATGGTGTTGTTCAGGTTCTCCTCGAACATCACGCCGCGGATTTTTTTTGCCACGCCGGTCCTCCCTCTCTTGGTCCGTGTTCGTCCGGACGGCCAGCGATGCCGGACGGCGCCGTGCGATCAGGCCGCCACGGCGCTGATGTGCTCCTGCAACGCGCGCGCGATCGCCTTGAGCCGCTGCGCGATCAGCTTCTGCCGTTCGTAAAAGCGCTGTGCCGGCACCGGCACCGAGATCGCGATGTTGCTGCCGGCGGAATCACGCATGACCACGCCGACGGCGCAGATGCCGACGGTGTGTTCTTCGTGGTCGAACGCAACGCCCGTCTTGCGGACGACCTTGAGCTCGCCCAGCAACTCGTTGAGCCGCGTGATGGTGTTTGGCGTGCGGCGCTCGAAGCTGGTGCCGATGAGGCGCGCTACCGCGACCTCGTCGAGTTGGGCGAGATGGGCCTTGCCATTGGCGGTGCAATAGAGCGGGAAGGTTTCACCGACCGCCGACACCGCGCGCAGCCGTTGCGGTCCGATCACCTGATCGTCGAAAACGAGATGATCCTTGCGGACGGTCGCGAGATCGACGGTCTCGCCCAATTCGTCCGACAATTGCACCAGGAACGGCCGCGCGATCGCGACGAAATCGCTGCGCGACGACGCGGCGAGCCGCAGGATCGTCGGCCCGAGGCGAACACGGCCGGTCGGCGAGACCGCGATCAGCAGCTTCTCGGCGGCGAGCGCGGCGACGATGCGCTGCACGGTCGATCGCGCCAGCGCCACGCGTTGCGCGATTTGTCCAAGGCTCAGGCCCGCGGGCTCGCCTTCAAGGGCACGCAGGATCGCGGCGGCACGCGCGATCACCTGCACCTGGCTCTTGTCGCCGGCTGGTTGGTTTTGCCGCACGTTCCCTCCCGAGCGGCCAGCTTGTCCGCTGGCTCATGTATTGATACGGTTTAACCAAAATACGGTACAGCGAGCAAGCTGGCAACACCGCGGGGAAACGCCATGGTCGCGAAGATCGCGCTCGAAGAGCACTTCCTCTCCCCTGGCGTCGTCGACTATTGGCGGCCGACGATGAGCAACGTTCCGCGGGAAAGCGCGGAATCGTTCCTCCGCAATCTGACGCGATTTTGGCGAGCAGCGCCTGCAGATGATGGATCGCGCCGGGATAGCGCGCGCGGTATTGTCGATCGCCGGGCCCGGCGCCCAAGCCGAGCGCGACCCGGCGACGGCAGCGCGCCGCGCCGGCGAATCGAACGACTTTCTCGCAGGCGAGGTCGCGAAGCGCCCGGATCGCTATTCCGGTTTCGCCCACCTGCCGATGCAGGACGCCAAGGCCGCAGCCGACGAGCTGGAACGCTGCATCCGGCAACTCGGCTTCTGCGGCGCGATGATCCACGGCCACACGCTCGGGCAGTATCTTGACGCCCCGGAACTCTACCCGTTCTGGGAGCGCGCCGACGCGCTCGGCGCGGCGATCTACCTGCATCCGGCCGACCCGGTCGTCCAGCCGTCGGTCCTGGCCGGCTACAACGTGCTGATGCGGCCGATGTGGGGCTGGGGGTTCGAAACCGGCTCGCACGTCTTGCGGCTCATCGTCAGCGGACATTTCGACCGCTTCCCGCACACCCGGCTGGTGCTCGGCCACCTCGGCGAAACACTGCCGTTTCTGCTCTGGCGCTTCGACAGCCGGGCCGTGTTTCATGGTCTCAAGCTGAAGAAGCCGCCGTCGCAATATATCCGGGAGAGCATCTGGGTGACGACGTCAGGCATGTGCTCGGCCGAGCCGCTCGACTGCACGCTCGCCGCGCTCGGAAAAGACCGCGTGCTGTTCGCCGCCGACTACCCGTTCGAGTCGCCCGACGAGGCCGCGCACTTCATCGACAGCGTCGCGCTCGACGAAAAGCTGCGCGCCGACATCTGCACCAACACCGCCAAGCAGGTATTCGGGCTGCCGTGATTCAGGCTGGCGGCCGCCGGTGCGCCAATTTGGTCGCTTGCAAACACCCAAACCGCCCTGCACCTTTGGCGGCAACCACAACAACAAGAACAAGAAATCGCATCACCGGGAGGACATTCCATGCGCCTGCTGACATTCCTGCTGCCTGGTATCGCCGCACTCGCGGCCTCCACCGCCGCGTCCGCCGAGCCGATCAAGATCCGCAACTCCTGGGTCGCGCCGGTCACCAACTGGGCGTCGATCCTCCTGGAAAAGAAGGACCTCGCGCGGCACTACGGCAAGTCCTACGTCATGGAGCCGGTGCGTTATCCCGGCACGCCGCCGATGGTGACGGCGATGGCCAACAACGAGCTCGAAATCTCCAACCTCGCCTATTCGACGCTCGGCATCGCGATCCAGAACGCCGGTCTCGACGACCTGCGCATCATCGCCGACGAATTCCAGGACGGCGTCGATGGCTACTATTCGCAGGAATACATGGTGCTGAAGGACGGCCCGATCCAGAAAGCCCAGGATCTCAAGGGCAAGGCGATCATGACCAATGCGGCCGGCAGCGCCGTCGACGTCGCCATGCGGGCGATGCTGCGCAAGTCGGGCCTCGAGGACAAGCGCGACTACAACATCATCGAGGCGCCGTTCCCGACCATGCGGGCGATGCTGGGCGAGAAGAAGGTCGACATGATCCCGGCGGTGCTGCCGTTCGCCTACGATCCCGAGCTGCGCAAGATCGCCCGCACGCTGTTCGTGCAACGCGAGGCCATCGGCGTCACCGACATGATCGTGTGGGTGGCGCGCAAGCCGTTCCTCGACAAGAACCGCGCCGCCATGGTGGACTTCATGGAGGATACGCTGCGCATCACGCGCTGGTTCCACGATCCGGCGAACCACAAGGACGTGATGGAGATCGCCGGCCGCGTCACCAAGCAGCCGCCCGAGCGCTTCGACTGGCTGTTCACCAAGCGCGACACCTACCACGACCCGGACATGAAGCCGAACCTGGACGCGTTGCAGAAGAACATCGACATGACCAAGGACATGGGCTTCATCCGCGCCAGCTTCGACGTGAAGAAGTACACCGATCTCAGCATCGTCGAAGAGGCCGCGAAACGGCTGAAGTGATCTTTCACGAGCGCGCAATCAATCTCTCCGCTCGTGCCCGTCGGGGAGGGCGGGCAGGGGCCCAGTTCTTGAGAAGTGCTGGGCCCTCACCCCGCCTTCGCGGGGAGAAGGAGAGGTTAGCGGCAGGCGCGCGACTTAGCGCCTACTTCGCCCGCCGGTAAAGATTCGTCGCGACCGCCGGCACGCCCCGCGATGCCGCCGGGTTGGTGTTGCGGAACTCGTCCGCCGTCAGCGCATCGATCGTCCGGGTCTGCGCCACGCCCTCGAGATTGGGGAACGTGCTGGCCTCGATCTTGAAGGTGATGGTCTTCTTCTCTTCGTCCACCGTGTAGGTGCCGAAGAACGCCAGCGACCCGTGCACGATGGCGGCGTTCTGCTCGGGCGTTCCGCCGAGCCGGTTGCCGCCTTCGATCTTCGGCAGCCCGCCGGCGACGTGCACCTGGGAGAAGCGGCCGTCCGCGGTGAAGATCAGCATGCCCTTCGGCTTGTCGCCGAACGGCAGCGTCTTGTTGCCGTCGGCCGTGGTGATCTCCGCGATCACGAACGACCAGGTGCCGACGAGCTGTTCGCGCAGCGTCTTGGCCGGCTGCGCAAGCGCCGCGCTCGCCGACAGGGCGAGCGCGAACAAGACGCCGAGAGTGCGCCCAACGCTTCATGTGTATTCCTCCCATTTCAGACGCTGAATGCGCCGCTTGCCGCGGCTTGGTATTGGCGCAAACCTCGGCGGGCGTTACTGCGCCCGCTCGCCGTCGATCAGCTTCTGCAGGATGCGCTTGTAGCGCACCGGTCCGGCGTCGATCGCCAGCAGCACCGGATCGGTCGGCGTCACGGCGTTGTCGATGATGCGCTGCTGCGCCTCGATCACCGGCGCGTCCTGCTCCTGGAACGCGAACCGCCGCATGGTCGAGATCTTCTCCTGCAGCTGCAAATTGACCGCCTCGTCGGGCGTCTTCACGTTGAAGCGCACCGCCGTGAAGAAGTAGTGCGTGGTCTTGTCGCTCTCCGGGCGTGAGCAGATGGATGGCGTGATAGCCGGTGCCGCTCTCGGGCACCGCGCCGATCGAGCAGATGCCGGTCATCAGGCTCATGGTGCTCGGCGGCATCCAGCGCATGCGGGTGAACTTGTCGACCCGCCCGGGCTCGGACGGCCAGAACTGCGCGAACATGCCGGGCGCGATCACGTTGGTGGCGTAGCGGCTGACGACGATGTCCTCGTTCTCCTGCTCGACCTGGATGTCGGATTCCACCGTGTCGGCGTTGCCGAGGATGCCCTCGTGCAGAAAGCTGGTGTGGCTGAGGTCGAGCAGGTTGTCGATGATCAGCTCGTAGTTCGCCTTGATGACGATGCTGTCGCGCTTGGTGGTGTGCAGTTCGGGAACATTGTCGAGCACGCTGAAGTCCGGGACCTTGGACTCGTCGGCCGGCCGGTCGCCCATCCAGATCCAGATCGCCTTGTGCTTTTCGATCGCCGGATAGCTGCGCACCTTCGCGCGCGGCGGAATGTTCTTGGTGCCGTGCGGGTTGTGCACGCAGGCGCCGGACGAGTTGAACTCCAGCCCGTGATAGGGGCACTGCACCACGTCGTCCCTGACGATCTTGCCCATGCTGAGCGGCGCGAACCGGTGCGGGCAGCGATCCTCGAGCGCGGCGACGTGGCCGTCGGCCTTGCGGTAAAGCACAACCGGCGCCTGCATAATAATGCGCGGCAGCAGTTGGCCATCGGCCAGGTCGTCCGACCAGGCGGCCACATACCATGCGTTGCGCAGGTAGGCCCCGCTCACCATTTTCTTCTTGCTTTCGGCGAGTTCGGTCGTGGTCGCAGCGGTCATCGCGGGGGCTCCGTGGGCAAATTTCCGGTCCGGCAGGCCGAGCTTAACAAACGGAAATTACACCGTCGATGGCGCCACCGCCTCCTGATGCCAGAGCAGCAGCCGCCGCCGGATCAGCGCCATGGCCTTGACCAGCACGTAGCCGACCGCCGCGATCTCGACGATGCCGGCGAACACGCCGCGCGAATCGGCAAAGCGCGAGGCGGTCAGCATGGCGCCGCCGAGCCCGTAGCCGCCCATCAGCATCTCGCACACGATCTCGACGATCATGGCGATCGGCAGCGCCACCTGCAGCCCGGTGATGATCTGCGGCAGCGCCGCCGGCAGCGAGATCTGCCAGAGCAGTTCGCGCTCGCTCGCCCCCATGTTGCGCGCCGACCAGAGCAGCTCGCGCTCGACGCCGCGCAGCCCGATGATGGTGGCGGTGACGACCGGGAAGATCGCCTCGAACGCCACCATCGAGATCTTGGTGCGGTCGTAGACCCCGAGCCACAGCATCGCCACCGGCAGGAACGCGATCTTCGGCATCGGAAAGCCGACCGAGATGATCGGATCGAAGAACCAGTGCGCGAAGCGGCCGCGCGAGATCGCCATGCCGAGCACGATGCCGAGCACCGACGCGATCAGGAAGCCGGTGAGCGCGCGGTAGAGCGTCCAGCCGGTGTTGACCAGGAGATCGCCGGCGACGAGGTCGCTCCAGATGCGCTCGAGCACCGACGGAGAGCGTCGGCAGCATGAACGGCGTCACCGCGCCCGAGCGCGCGGTCAGTTCCCAGGCCAGCGCCAGCAGCAGCACCGAGAACACCCGTGCGCCGGCCCAGGCGAGCGAATGCAGCGCGGCGCGCGGCGTCATTGCTGCCATCGCAGCACCCGGTGCATGATCAGGAGATAGGCGCGGTCGGCCGCGAAGCCGAGGAACGCCACCGTCAGCACCACCGCGAACATCGCGTCATAGGTGCCGTTGGCGCCGAGAAATCCGATCAGGTAGCCGAGCCCGGACTGCGCGACGATCAGCTCGGACGTCACCAGCAGGATGAACGACAGCGCGAGCGCGGTGCGGATGCCGTTGAGCAGTTCCGGCATCGCGCTCGGCACCACCACGTCCCACAGCATGCGCAGCCGGCTCGCGCCCATGCTGCGCGCCGACCAGACCAGCGCCTGCTCGCTGCGAGCGCGCGCCGTTGAACGCGCCGACCGTCACCGGCAGCATGCAGCCGAGGAAGATCAGCAGGATCTTCGAGCCGTTGCCGAAGCCGAGCCACAGCACCGTCACCGGGATCAGCGCCGACTTCGGCATCGGATAGAACATCTCGACCAGCGGGCTGAGCAGGACGTTCACCGGTTGCCACCACGCCATCACGATGCCGAGCGCCGCGCCGACCACGATCGCCAGCGTGAGCCCGGCGCTCGCGCGCCACAGCGAGGCGGCCGCATTGGTGACGAGCTCGCCGCTCTTGATCAGATCGAACCAGGACACGACGACGTCGCTCAGCGGCGGCAGCGCCAGCGCCGAGACGATGCCGAGCCGCGAGCCAGCTCCCACGCCACCGCGAGCAGCAGCAGCGGAGAATATCGCCAGAGCGTGCTCATCACGCCCGCGCTCCCTGCGCCTTGATCGCCTCGATGCGCACCAGGTTCCAGATCTCGTCGACCTTGTCGACGAACGCCGGCGACTTGAAGATCGCCGCATCGGTCTTGTCGAACTTGGTGTCGACGATCGCCTTGATGCGGCCCGGCCGCGCCGACATCACCGCCACGCGGTCGGCGAGATAGACCGCCTCCTGCACGTCGTGGGTGACGAAGATCACGGTCTTGGGCGTGCGCTGCCAGATGCCGAGCAGTTCCGCCTGCATCAGGCTGCGGGTCTGCGCGTCGAGCGCGCCGAACGGCTCGTCCATCAGCAGGATCTTCGGATCGAACGCGAGCGTGCGCGCGAGCGCGGTGCGCTGCTTCATGCCGCCGGACAGTTGCGACGGGTAGCTGTCCTCGAAGCCGGTCAAGCCCACCAGGTCGATGAACGACTGCGCGCGCTGCTCGCGCTCGTCGCGCGGCAGCGCCATGCGCTCCAGGCCGTAGAGGATGTTGGCGCGCACGGTCTTCCACGGGAACAGCGCGAAATGCTGGAACACGATGCCGCGGTCGGGCCCGGGCGCGCCGACGGGCTTGCCCTCGACCAGGATTTTTCCGGTCTCGATCGGCAGGAAGCCGCCGAGCAGATAGAGCAGCGTCGACTTGCCGCAGCCGGACGGACCGAGCAGCGCCAGAAATTCGCGCGGCCTGACCTCGAGCGACACGTCTTCCAACGCCAGCACCGGCCGGCCGCTGGGCGGGCGGTAGAGATGGCTCACGCTGTCGATGACGATTTGCGGCTCAGCCATGCCCCTCCCCGGCTCGCTCGGACGCCGGCGCAAGCTAGAGCAGGATTCGCGGGCTAAAGGGCGTGTTCGCCGCAACGGCGGTCCAACCTCCCCCGCGAGCGGGGAGATCGGCATCGAAAGCGACCGGGTGAGGGGTGGACACGGCACGCTCCCCTCCGGCCCCCACCCGCCCTCTCGCTCGGGCACCGCTCCCCGTTCGCGGGGCAGGGCGGCTCACCGCACCGGCGTCAGCAGCGGCTTGCCGGCGAAATGGGCGCTGAGGTTGTCGATCATGAGCTGGCCCACGGCCGTGCGGGTCTCGATCGTTGCGCTTGCGTGATGCGGCTGCACCAGCACGTTCGGCAGCGACAGCAGCGCCGGCGAAACATTCGGTGAGTTCTCGAACACGTCGAGCGCCGCGTAGCCGAGGCGGCCACTGGCCAGCGCCCGGATCAGCGCTGCCTCATCGACCACCGAGCCGCGCGAGATATTGATCAGCGTGCCCTTGGGACCGAGCGCGTCGATCACTGCCTCCGTCACGAGGTGCCTGGTCTCCGGCCCGCCCTTGCAGGCCACCATCAGGTAGTCGCTCTGCTTCGCCATCGTGACAAGATCGGCGACATATTCGTATGGCGCGTCCGGTTTACGCCGCGGACCGTGATAGAGCACGCGCATGCGGAACGCCACGGCGCGGTCGGCGATCGCCCGGCCGATGCCGCCGAGACCGACCACGCCCAGCGTTTTCCCGCCGACGCTGCGGCCGAGCGGGATCGGACCTTTCGCCTTCCACGAGCCGTCGCGCACGTAACGGTCGGCGAAGATGATCTGCCGCGCCGAGGCGAGCATCATGCCGATCGCCAGGTCGGCACATTCGTCGGCCAGCACGCCCGGCGTGTTGGTCACCGGAATGCCGCGCTCGCGCGCCGCGACCAGGTCGACGTTGTCGACGCCAACCCCGAACACGGCGATCAGTTCGAGCTTGGGCAGCGCCGCGATCAGCGCCCGGTCGGCGCCGCGATTGGCTTCGGTGGCGAGCGCGCGGATGCGGCCCTTGAGATCGGCGTCCAGTTCGTCCGGCGCCGGCCGCAACGGCCGGTGCGTGACCGCGAACCGCTTCGCCAGTTCCGCGTTGGTCGCCTCGGGAAATGCCCCGAGGCTCAGTACGTCGATGGTCATGCGGACGCATGCGTCCGGGCGGCAGCGGTGCGTCTCCACTCCCCCCGCGCAGCGGTGGGGAGGGGTCGGGGGTGGGGGGCTTCTGCGCATCCGATCGACGACACCCCCCACCCCGACGCGCTTTGCGCGTCGACCCTCCCCACCGCTTCGCGGGGGGAGGGTTGGCTGTGGCGCTGTCAGTGCAAAACAAAGAAAGGAGAATCATGGGCGTCAAATCTCGAACACCTGCTTCGCCGTCTTGTGCAGGCACTCGCCCGGACCGTCCGCGCCGATCAGGTAGTTGTCGCAGATCACCGCGAAGATCGAGTCGTTCTCGTAGCCCGGATGCACCGCGAAGTTCATCGTCTCCTCGATCACCATCGACTCGTCGGCGCGGATCAGCGGGCGCTCCACCAGGTCGTAGCCCTGGCCGTGCGCATAGAGCCGAAGCTCGGCCGGCAGGCCGCGGCTGCGCATGTATTCGTCGTGTGCCTTGGCGATGTCCGCGCACTTCGTGCCCGGCTTCATCAGGCGCAGCGTGTGCGCCTGCGCCTCCTTCATCGACTCGAAGCCGTCGATCAATTCGTTCGAGGCCTTGCCGAGCACCATGGTGCGGGCGATTTCGGTGTAGAAGCCGCCAGGTCCCGAGTTCTCGATCAGCAGCGAGAAGTGCTCGCCCTCGCGCAACTGGCGGCCCTGCATGTGCTTGTCGACGAAGCGCGACGCCTGCCCGAGCGGCGCCGACGAACCGAGGAACAGGCCCTGCTCGCTGCCCAGGAGCCGGCCCTCGTATTGCGCCAGCGCGGTGATGTCGTTGTCGCGCATGCCCGGAAGAATCTGCTTGCACACGCGCGCGAACACCTTGTCCTGCAGGTCGGCGCAGGCGCGGATGAGCCTGATCTCCTCCGCGCTCTTGAGCGCCTTGATGCGGTCGATGGCGTCGGTCACGTCGACGAAATGGCCGCCGTCCGAACATGTCCTTTTCGACCCGCACCACGAACCTGTGCGGCATGGCGCCGGCCCCGAGCCAGCCGACGGTGCGGTAGCTGCGGCGGCGCAGCTCCGCGGATGTCAGCTCGGCCTGGTATTCGTCGGTGTAAGTTGACGCTGGTGAAGGCCGGCGTGCAGATGATCTCGCCGACGCCCGGGTTGGTGCGGTCGCCGTCGAGCTTGCGGCGCGCGCCGCGCGCGCCCATGTCGATCACGGTCATCGGATCGTTGGCGTGGAAGATCACGGTGCGCGGATAGCCGTTGCTGAGCGGCGTATCGGTGAACCAGCGGACATAGCCGCCGAGCCAGTCGTTGTTCTGCTGCATGACCAGCGCGTCGATCTTGCGCTCGGCCATCAGCGCCCGCACGGCCGCCCATCGCCGCTCGAGCTCGGTTACCGAAATCGGATTGAACAGCCGTTCGTCGATCGCCATGGTCCCATCCACGCTACAGACTATCGCAGCACTCTATTCGATTCGATCACAAGCCGCGCCCAGCACCCGGTGCATTCCCCTCCCCTTGTGGGGAGGGGTTAGGGGTGGGGACTTGCTTTGCCGCGCCAAAGTAAGACCCCACCCCCGCCCTCCCCACAAGGGGGAGGGAGCCCACCGAGTTTGCCTCGCTGCTTCGCCAGTCGACGACCGCCTCATCGCCACGCTAATTCGCCAGCCCCAGCAGCGCCGCCGCGTTGCCGGTCACGATCCTGTCCTTCTGCGCCTCCGACAGCGTATCGGTCTCGCGCACGAATTCGATCGGCTTCGTCTCTCCGACCGGGTAGTCCGAGCCGAGCACCACGCGCTCCGCCCCCACCCGGTCGACCAGATGCTGCAGCACCGGCCGGTCGTAGACGCACGAGTCGTAATAGAGCATGCGCAGATACTCGACCGGCGGCTTGCTCATGTTGACCCGGGTGTTGGCCTTCTCGACATAGTTGCGGTCGATGCGGCCCATGTAATACGGCATGTAGCCGCCGCCGTGGCTGATGCAGATCTTCAGCCGCGGATGTCGCTCCAGCACGCCGTCGTAGATCAGCGACGAGATCGCCATCGCCTCCTCGAACGCCTGGCCGACGCTGTTCCACAGATGCCAGCGCTTGAAGCGGGCACCGCGGTTGCCGCCGGGATGGATGTAGACCACGGCGCCCAGTTCCTCCGCCCGCTCCCAGAACGGCGCGAGCCGCGGATCGCCGATCTCCATCTCGCCCGCGGCCGATGAAATGCCGACACCGCGCAGCTTGAGTT
Organism: uncultured Alphaproteobacteria bacterium; assembly: GCA_963749815.1. Classification (GTDB taxonomy): domain Bacteria; phylum Pseudomonadota; class Alphaproteobacteria; order Rhizobiales; family Xanthobacteraceae; genus VAZQ01. The sequence continues at coordinate 291,946 of CAVVON010000040.1, forward strand.
CGCCCATGCAGCGCTCCAGCTCCGCGACCGCCAGCGACCGGCAGATGCAGCGGCACGGTGCCGAGCCCGATGAAGCGCGCAGGCTGGCCGGCGACCGCCTTGGCGATCCAGTCGTTGGTGGTGCGCGCGAGCCTGAGGCTGGTCTGCGCGTCGGCCCATTCCAGGCCCTGATGCACCAGGCTTGCGCTCAGCACCTGGATGTCCACGCCCATGGCGTCCATCCGCGCGAGCCGGTCGGTCATGTCGCTCATGCGGCCGAGCACCATCCCGGCGCGCTCCTTGATCTTGTCGCGCATCGCGTCGGTGACGCCGGGATCGGTCGGCAGCTCGGAGAAGATGTTGTGCTCGGCCGCCACCGCATAGACCTCCGGCACCAGGATGTGGGCGTGGAAGTCGATCACGGGTGTCTTGGTTGTTGAACTCATCCGAAGTCCCGCACTCGGTTGTTCCTGGAATGTCTGCTCGCGTTTATCGCGGCGCGAAGCGGCAAATGCCGGCCGCTCAGGCTGACCGCGCAAGCGCCACGACGGGCGTCAGGCCGCTTGCGACGCCTTGACCCCCAACAGCGCGCGTGCGCGTCCGCCCAGGATCGCGGTCTGGTCGGCCACCGGGATCGGCAGGTTCTTCACCTGCAGCACGCCGTCCGGCATGCCCATGTCGAACGGGTAGTCGCTGCCGAGCAGCACTCTGTTTGCACCCGCATTGCCGACCAGGAACTGCAACACCTCGCTCGAATGCGTGATTGTGTCGAACAGGAACCGGTTGATCGAGTCGGCGGGCGGCTTGGGCAGCTTCTTCTTCGGCTCGGTGCGGACGTGCCAGCCGTGCACGAATCGGCCGGCCTGATAGGGCACGAAGCCCCCACCATGCGAGAGGCAGATTTTCAGATCGGGATGACGCTCGAGCACGCCGCTGAAAACGAGGCACGCGGCCGCGATGGTGGTGTCGAGCGGATTGCCGATCAGGTTGTTGAGATAGTACGAGCCGAGCCGGTCCATGCCGGCGACGTTGATCGGATG
>CAVVON010000041.1:0-27927 GCA_963749815.1 uncultured Alphaproteobacteria bacterium
TCCGACCAGTGGATTACCGGCATTGACCTGGAAGCAACGTGCCAGCGTCGCGGCATCGATGCCCGCCAGCGCCTTGCTGTCAGCCCGCCACGGTGCTCGGGCGTCAGACGAGAAGCCGCCTGCGCGAAACATATCGAGGCTGGCGACCGCAAGCCCTTCGGAGCGATTTAAGAGTGAGGTTTGTCTCAGCTTCGCGGTAGCACCACGCATCGCCGGCACCGGCATCGAGCAGAACGCTCACCGTCGCGAGGTCGATGGCAGCGCGGGCCCGCTCGACCGGGTCCACCGGCAACTGTTGCGCAAGTTTCTGCCAGCGGTCGACACCGCCGGCCGAAAAATGCCGCCAGCGACTGTGATAGGTAATGCGCAGGTCGGGATAGGCCGCGCGCGTGACCTCCGCCACATAGTCGGCGACGGCGGCAAGGCGTCCATGCTCGATAGTGAAGTGCGGCGAACGGCCCGCCGCCACCCAGTCATGCACCGTGCGGCAGCGCGCGCGCACCGCAGATGCGTTGCGCAGCGCGAGGATCGCCGCGCTGCTGTGATCCAAGGAAGCGTGTACGTGCAGACTGCCCGTGGCGACCGCCGTCGTCATTCGTCGAGCGCCCGCCCGACCGCCTTGCCATTGTCCGCGCGCGGCTTGTCGCCGGCGAAATAGCCGGCCGCAATTTTCGCCTCGATCTCGACGCGAGCATCCTTCGGGATCAAGTCGTCGGGAAGCGGGACGCGTTCGTCGATCGTAATGCCTTGGGCGACCAGCGCGTTGCACTTCATGTCGCTCATCGAGGCGAAGCGGTGAATGCGCGTGATGCCGAGCCAGTGCAGGACGTCCGGCATCAACTCCTGGAAGCGCATGTCCTCGACGCCGGCCACGCAGGAGGTGCGGTCGAAATAGCTTTCCGGCCGGTCGCCACCCTTCTGCCGCTTGCGCGCATTGTAGACCAGGAACTTGGTCACCTCGCCGAGCGCGCGGCCTTCCTTGCGATTATAGACCACGAGGCCGACGCCGCCCGCCTGGGCCATCTGGACGGCGATCTCGATGCCGTGCGCCAGATAGGGCCGGCAGGTGCAGATGTCGGAGCCGAACACGTCGGAGCCGTTGCATTCGTCGTGCACGCGGCAGGCCAGCGGCGTGTTGGGGTCGGCAAGCTTCTGCGGATCGCCGAAGCAGTAGATCGTGGTGCCGCCGATCGGCGGCAATAAGACTTTGAGATCGGGCCGGGTGACCAGTTCGGGATACATGCCGCCGGTCTGCTCGTGCAGTCCGTGGCGCAGCGCGTTCTCATCGATGCCGAAGCGCTCGGCGATGCCCGGCAGGTACCAGACCGGATCGATCGCGGCCTTGACGACGCGGATACCGTTCGGGCGCACGATGCGGCCGTCGACCGGAATGCGCCCGGCGGCGATTGCCTCGCGCATCTCAGGCATGTCGATGTTGGCGCGCGTGATCGCGATCGACGGGCGGATGTCGTAGCCGCGCGCGAGATAGTCGCGGAATTCTTCGCCGACCAAGTGGCCCCACGGATCGAGCGATACGATCTTCTTGGCGTCCGCCCATTGCGGATAGGGCCCGATGTGTGCGGCCGGCGCGGTGTCGGTCAAATCGGCAAGCTGGTCGGGCTTGAGTGTCTTCGCCGCGATGGCGAGCGCGCGATAGACCGCATAGCCTCCGGCATGGGAGCCGACCGCGTTGCGGTGGCGTGGATCGCGCAAGGTCGCGATGACCGGACCGCGTTCGGCGGCGGTCGGAGCGCCCCAGACGAGCGGTGGCGATTCCATTGGATTGGCAATCGGCGACCCCCGAGTCGTGCCGAATAACTCTTGATTCATAGTGACTTACCCACTCATATGCCGGCGCCGTCCGCGCCGCCTTCACGCCATTCTCGCCCAATTGCTTGGAGCGAGAAAAAACGAACAGAATAATCGCAGAGGCGACCCTTGGCAAGGCCCTCCGTTCCAAATACTTGAGCGCGCTTCGATGACAATAGGTTGAAACCTGCATGACGCCGGAAACAAAGCTGGCTCATGCCGCGAAGGATCACATGATTGAACGCGACTATATCGACTGCGACGGAGCGAATTCCGTGGCACTGGCGGAGACCAGTCTGCGAGTTCAAAACGGAATATAGATCCGGTCGAAGTCCATCTCGGTCGCGACGAAGCGCCGGTGCGCCTCGTCGAGCCAGGGCTGCAATCGCTTCACCCGCTCGGAGATCGCCTCGAAGTCGCGGCGGAAGCCGGGCATCACGGCCTCCACTGCGCTGTAGATGTCGTCTTCGTTCATCGTCGTCAGGCGGCGATCGCGGACGACGACATTGCCATCGACGATGACATGGCGCACGCCGCGTCCGGCCTCGACGTGAACCAGTTGCCGCGCGGCGCTGTTCATCGGCGACCAGCTCGGGTCGTTCATGTCGATCAGGGTGAGGTCTGCCTTGCGGCCCGGCGCAATCCGCCCGATCGCATGGCCGAGCCGGGCGCCGTCGGCGCCGGCCTCGGTAGCGGCGGCGAGCGCGTTCACGGCTTGCGGCGGCCCGGGGATGGGGTCGCTCACCGCGGCGAGCAGCGCGAATAGCTTCATCGCCATGAACATGTTCTGCGCGTCCGAGCAGCTGCAATTGTCGCAGCCGAGCCCGATGCGCACGCCGGCGTCCTGCAGCGCACGGATCGGCGCGATCCCGCACTTCATTTTCAGGTTGCCCTGCGGATTGAGCACCACGCCGGTTCCGGTCTCGGCCAGAAGATCGATCTCATCGCGGCCGAGCCAGACGCTGTGCGCCAGGTTGAGCCGGGGATCGAGATTGCCTTCCGCGGCCAGCCGGCGGATCAGCGAGCCGCGATGCTCGGGCAGCGTCAGCCGCGCCTGCAGCGCCATGCCGCGCGATTCATAGATGTGCGAATAGACCGGGATGTCGTAGCGGCGCGCAATCTCCATCGTCCGCGTCATGAGCGCGGGCGAGCAGCGTTCGGGCGCCGAGGGGCCGAGCGCCCAATGCCGGCGGGAGCGCGGCGGCGCTTTCAGACGGGTCGCTTCGAAATGGCTGAGCAGGTCGATCTGCCGCTCCGGCTCCGCCGCGGTCGACAGGAGCGCGTGCATCTCCTTCGGGAATATCTCGCTCCAGTACGGGATGGTTTCGAGCCCCTTGCGGTCCGCATATTGCAGGCTGAACACCACCCGGATGCCGATCCGGTCATAGGCATCCATGACCGCGTCGAGGTGGCGGTCCTCGAACGGATAGAGCGTCAGCATGTCCTGAATCGTCGTCATGCCGGAGCGCAGGCATTCGAGCGCGCCCAAGAGCGTGCGGGCGTGCACCTCTTCGACGGACCGCGGCGGATATTGCGGCGGCAACGCGTAGAGTCGCCACGCTTCGAGCGGAACTTCTTCGAGCGTGCCTTTCGCCAGCACGTCATGCGAATGATAATGCGCGTTGACGAACCCCGGCAGCACCAGGTGCCCGCGTGCATCGAGTTCCGCGACCGGCGGACCGGCCGGCTGCGCGAAGCTTTGAGCGATGCCGGCAATCGTGTCGCCGGCAATGGCGATATCGCCGATGCCGGGCTTGTGCCAGTCGCCGCCGGGCAACATCGCGCTGCCGCCGCGAACGAGCAGCGTGGTCCCGGGTGGCAGCGGCTCGGGAGGCATAACGGGGATGGACTCGACTGGAACGGGCTCGGTCGGTCGCTAGTTGAGCGGCATCCGCTCCTCGCGGGGCGGCAGGAAACGGTCGTCGTAAATGTCCGCGACGTCCGGAACCCGAGTCAAGCCAAGCGCCTTCGCGACCTGCCCCAGATTCCTGGCCATCCGGTCGCGATCATAGGCGCCGATGCCCTCCTTGCGGGTCGTCGGCGTCAGGATCTGATGTGTTGCCAGCCACATGAACCGGCCTTCTTCGATGTCCGGCTTGGCGAGGTTGTTGTGCTTCATGAGCGAGGCGATGCCGGCTTTCGGATCGGCCATCGCATCGCGCCAGCCGCGCGACGCGGCGCGCACGAAAGCCCTCACGGCGTTGGGATTGGCCTGGAGAAAGGCCGGGTTGGCCAGGAATGCGTTGCCGTACACGTCGAAGCCGAGATCGGCATAGGAGATCACGTTGGCGTCCTCGATTGCCATGCCGTTGGCCTTCAGGACCAGCAGTGTCGTCGAATCGAAACCGGTCACCGCATCGACCTGCTTGGTCACCAGCATGGTATCGCGCAGTTGCGGGCTGAACTGCTTGATCGTGATGCGGCTCACGTCGAGGCCGTTGAGACTTGCGACTGCCGCGAACATGCGCGAAGGGGCATCGGCCGGACCTTGGCCGAGGACGCGGCCGTAAAGATCGGTTAGTTTGTTGATGCCGCTCGACTTGAGCGAAATGACCGCCGAGGGCGTGCGATTGTGCAGGATGAAGACCGCTTTGGGCGCGATCTCCGGACGCCGCGCGGCGAATTCGGTGAGTGTCGAAATGTCCCCGATGCCGATATCGGAGGCCTGGCTCGCGGTGCGCGTGATGGCATCAGCCGAACCCTTCGAGGGCTCGATGGTGACATCGAGGCCCGCCTCGCGGAAGTAGCCGCGCTCGAGCGCATGATAAAAGCCCGTCGATCCCCCGTCGGCGGCGAAATTGAGAACGACGTTGACCTTGGTGAGGTTCTGGGCTTCCGCCGGTCGTGCGATGGCCTGGAACGCCAATGCGCCAAGAAATGCGCCAAGTAGCGTCAACGCAGGTCTTGTGGCGATCAACGCAGATCTTGGGCCTAAGCTCATGATGTGGTCCCTGACCGAGAGAAAAAAGAGTTGAACGGGCCGGCGGCCCGGTACTCCTCCACACAGCAATCGGGATGCCAAATACCGCGTCCCGACCCGGCGCGGCATTCCGCCGCGAGCCGGCGACCGACGGTGAAGGAATATCGATTTCAATGGGTTGAGGTGGCGCTGCAGCGCCGCGGTTCCATCTCCTGGAAGCCAGCCCGCTTTTTTCGCAGCGCTGCTCAAATTCCGGGCGTCTGCGGCGTCAAGCCACCAGCTTGCCGGACTGGACCTTGTCGGCCGGGATGTCGTAGCCGGCCATCAGCTTGTCGACGAGCGTGTTGAATTCGCCCCAATCCGTTTCGCGATAAGAGTGGTTGCGGATGATGAACGATGCGCCGGCGTAGAATTTCTCATATTGCAGATGCCGCCCGGCGAACTCCGAGCCGGTCATGTCCCAGGCGAGCTTGAATAGCTTCATGCGGGTCACGGCGTCGGACTGCGGCGTCTGCCAGAACGTCGCGAACAGTTTGGCGAGCTCGGGATCGTCCATTACCGAAATGTCGGCGGGCATCTGGAACACGCCGCCGCCGCACAGCGTGCGCAATTCGTCGATGAACATGCTGTAGTTCTGCGTGCACCAGTCGAGCCCCGCATACATGAAGCGGCGGTTGAAGCAGACATAGCCGTCCGGCCAGCTTTCGAATGCGTTGATCTGGCCGTTGACCAACCCGCCGATGGTCGCTTCGACTGCCGCCATCTGGCCGAGCTTCTCGCGCACCGCCGGTACCTGGTCGGCGCCGGTCGCGTGCGCGATGCGACTGCATAGCCCGAGCAGGAGCCGCATCTTCGACCAGTAGCGCACGTTCGACTGATGGTTGCCGAAGGCGTGGCTCGGCGTCTTGATGTAGATGTCGCGTGACAAGATCGCGTCGTCGTGCACGAACACCCGCTCCCAAGGCACCTTGACGTTGTCGCACATCAACATGCTGTCGCTCTCGTCGTAGCGCCATGCCAACGGCGAATCGAACTCCGAGGTCAGCCCGGTGGCCGCCGGCTTGCGCGACCACAGCGTCAGCCCCTGGGCGTTGCACGGGATCGCGCAGGTGATCGCCTCCTTCTTCTGGTCGGGCGCGAGCGGGATGACGTTGCCGATCCAGATCTCGTTGGCGTAGAGCGCGCCGGTCGCCAGCATCTTCATGCCGGAGATGACGACGCCGTCGTCCTCCTCGCGCACCACGCGCAGCGTCGGCACCGGAATATTCTGCTTGTGGTAGAATTCCGGATTGCGCGCGGCCTGTGGCGGCACCACGGCGTACACGACATACGTGTCGTGATCGCGGATGTAACGATAATACTTCGCGAGATTATCCGCGTAGGCGTGCGGGAGAGGCAGCGCGTCGGGCTTCATCGCCATGCCGGTGACGAACGAGGCCACGTGGTCGGGCGAACGGCCGAACATGCCGTAGGTGAAGTCGGCGATCTTGCGATGCGCGACCATGCGGCGCTGCAGGTCGTCGCGCGTCTTCGGGCGCAGGAAGTAGATCGAGTGGCGTCCGCCGTCCTCCTCATAACTCATGATGTCGCGATGTGCCGGATCAGCCTTCATGTCGTAGATCGCCGCAACGGTCTGCGCCGCGGCGCGAAACGCCGGATGCGTGGTGACGTCGTCCACCCGCTCGCCGCCGACATAGACGACGCGCCCGTCGCGCAGGGATTCGAGATGTTCTTTCCCCGTTCGCAGCATGGCGGCCATCTCCCTGTTGGTATCCGTGCAGCGAGGACCCTATCATGGCCCGCACCATTAGCCGAGAAGCCAGTCACGCCATGACCGATTCCCTGGGGTTCCGCCGAAAATTCGCCGTCATCGCACCCTCGACCAACACGTCGGTGCAGCCGGAGTTCGACGCCATGCGTCCGCGCGGCGTCACCAACCATTTCGGCCGCATCCATATCCCGAACGATCCGGTGCACAACGACGACGATTTCAATGTGCTGATCGGTAACATCCGCAAGGAGACGATGCACGCCATCGATCAGGTGATGACCTGCGAGCCGGACTACCTGATCATGGGCATGTCATCGGAGACGTTCTGGGACGGACTCGAGGGCAGCCAACGCCTCATGGAGCGGGTCGAGGCGCGCGCCGGCGTCGGCGTGGCGATGGGCTCGGATGCCGCGCAGGCCGCGCTCAAGCGATATGGCGCAAAGCGTATCGCGGTGATCACGCCCTACATGCCGGTCGGTGACGCGCAGGTGCGCCGTTTCTTCACCGACTGCGGCTTCGAGATCGTGCGCCTCAAGGGCCTGAAGGGGACAAGCCCGGTGCAATACGCGCACGTGACGGAGCGCGAGCTGCGCGACGCGATCATTGAGGTCAACGGTCCAGACGTCGACGCGATCATGCAGGTCGGCACCAACTTGGCGATGGCGAAGCTCGCCGGCATCGCCGAGTTCTGGCTCGACAAGCCGGTGCTCGCGATCAACACCTGCATCTACTGGTGGGCGCTGCGGCAGAACGGCATCGACGACAAGATCGATGGCTTCGGCTCGCTGCTGCTGGAGCATTGAGCGATCTCCATCCACGGCTGCGATGTGCTCCCTCCCCCGCTTGCGGGGGAGGGTTGGGGAGGGGGCGAACTGGCGAGAATCTTTGTGCGTGCCCCCTCCCTGTCCCTCCCCCGGCGAAAGGGCGTTCACGCCCGTCTTCGACGGGCTGTGCGGGGGAGGGGACGCCGCGACGCGAGCGCGGTTGAACAAACATCATTAAGATTAAAGCGGAGAGGGTAGCCCAGCGCCGTCACGTCTTGGCCTCGTCGAAATAATGCGTTTCGAGCAGCAGGCATCCGGTCTTCGACGTGAACGGTCCATGATGAACGCCGGGCGGGCGCACAGCGTACGTGTAGTCCTTGAACTGCTCGCCACCCTGGCCGCGTTCGTCGTTGCCGCAGATCAGGTCGCCTGAGAGCAGAAACACCTCCTCCCAGTAGTCATGTACGAACGGCATCGTCGAGTACGCGCCGGCCTCGATGCGCAGGAGCCGTGTGCGATTGCCGCGCTTGCCCTTTTCGTCGAGATCGCCGGCCAAAATCTTTTCCGAGAATCCCGGCGGATAACCGGGCACGTGATGCCAGCCGTCCCGCATGTTGAGGGTGTGGAATTCGCGGTGACCTTTGTGGAAACCCATCGTTGGTGCCCTTCGACTGACACAACTTCCCGCTTCAACGCGCCGCGTTCGCGCGCATTCGTCTCAACGTCACATTTATATTCCGCGCGCTCGGCGCAACAGAGTCAATCGTCGATGGCAATCTTGGCGTCCCGGATCACCTTCATCCAGCGCGCGGAGTCCGCGCGGATATGCGCGGCGAACTCATCGGGCGAGCCCGGCATCGGGCCATAGAAGTTCGGAACCAGCGTGCGGGCACGAAATCCGGGCTCGGCGAGGATGCGTTGCACGCTGTCGTTGATTTTTGTCACGATCTCGCGTGGCGTTCCGCTCGGTGCGAACAGCCCGAACCAGACCACGGCGGTGAAGCCCGGCAGGGTTTCGGCCACGGTCGGCAGGTCGGGAAGCTGCTCCATCCGCTCGGGCGTCCCGGCGCCCAGCGGCCGGACTTGGCCGCCCTTCGAGGGCTGCACGATCATCCCGGTGCTGACGAACATCATGGGGATGTGGCCGGCGACCACGTCGGTCAGCGCGGGCGCCGCGCCCTTGTAGTGCACGGGCGTGAGCTTCGCTCCGCTCATCGACTGCAAGAGCTCCATGCTCAGGTGCGGGCCGGAGCCGATGCCGAGGCTGCCGTAGTTCAACTGACCTGGCTTTGCCTTCGCGAGTGCGATCAAGTCGGCAACCGTCTGCATGGGCTGCGAAGGGTGCACCACCAGCGTCTGGCTGATGGTGACCACCCCGCTGACCGGGGTGAAGTCCTTCAGATCGTAGGACAGCTTGCGATAGAGGAAGGGATTGACCGTGAACGTGTGCTCGGGCGTGAGCAGCAGCGTATAGCCGTCCGGCGCCGCGCGGGCGACCGCGGCCGCGCCGACCTGGTTGTTGGCACCGCCCTTGTTTTCGATCAGGACCGGCTGGCCCCATTCCTCGGTGAGCCGCTGCGACAGCGCCGCGCGCGACGACGTCAGCCGCGCCGCCGGCCGCGAGCGACACCACGATGGTGACCGGCTTTGACGGATAGCTCTGCGCGTGAGCGACCACCGGCGTGAGTGCTGCGCAGGCGAGCACCACCAAAGCGCGCACCAACAAAGTGCGAATGTGCTGCATGTCCCTGGTCTCCCTGACGCACCGCGCTTTGAGCCTAGCGGGTGCTTGTTCTGAATCACGGCCGTGCAGTAGCTACGCCCCCCGCCGGTCGTGCCATTACTCATCCTGTCGCACCCGCAGGTTCGAAGCCGCGCGACACCCAGAAGGGCCGTTGTGCCGGATCGGTGAGCATTGCAATGAACGCGCGGGCCGCCTCGCGGTTGTTGCTTTTGGCCGAGACGCCGGCCGCATAGGCGGTGGCGTTGCCGATCGCAGCCGGCAGCGGTCCCACCACCTTCATACCGGCGCGCGGCACGATCTCGCTGATGAAGGTCGAGCCAAGCTCCGCCTCGCCGGCCGCGACCTTGTCGACCACCTCGTCGCCGTTGATGCAGAGCAGCGCCTTCCGGCTCACCGCCTCCGCGATGCCGAGCCGCTCCATCAGCCCGGTCAGGTAGATGCCGGAGGTGCCGCCCGCCCGCGGGCTGGTATAGGCGATGGAGCGGGCATCGAGCATGGCCTGCCGGAATCGCTCCGGCGTCGAGATGTCGGGCGAGGGGGTGTCGTCGCGGACGCCGATTCCGGTGAGCGTGCGGCCAAGTTCGACACGGCTGCCGGCTTCGATCACGCCCGCTTGCTCCATCTGCGCGATCGCCGGCGCGGTGCCGACGATGACGTCCGCGATCTCGCCATCCCTCAGCCGCTGCTGTACGCCCGCGATGGTGCCGAAGGTGAACTCGACGTCATGGCCGCTTTCGCGGGTGAAGGTGGGGCCAAGTCCGGTGACGACATATTTCACCGCCCCGGCGGAGAGGACTTTCAGATGCACGGCAGGCGTCCGGCTGGATGACGAGGAGTGCGCAGGATATGATTTTTCCCGACAGCGAGTCATCACGGGAGCCCTGCATATCCGGCAGCGGCTTATGCAGAACGACAACCGACCGCAAAGGCGCCGCCTGCTGACCACGGCGCATTTGCAATCTGGCATGGCGGCAAGGCACGCGCGCACGCGGCGGCGCGACGGACTGCCGCATGCCGGCTGAAGATGGAGACGAGGGAATGGCGCGCACCAGCATCTACGTCGGCGATATCGCGCACGTGAGCCCGATCCCGAATGCGAGCCGGATCGGCAACATCATCGTCTCCGGCCTGATCCGGGGGCCCGACCCGGCCACCGGGAAGCTTGCCGCCACGCTCGAACGGCAATGCAAATTCATGTTCGAGCATATGCGGCAGACCGTCGAGGCCGGTGGCGCAACCGTCGCGGACATCGTCAAGGTGTCGGTGTGGATGGAAAAGCTGCAACGTGATGTCGTGAACGCCGAATGGGTCAGGATGTTTCCGGATCCGGCCTCGCGTCCGGCGCGGCAGATCCTGGAAGTGCCGATGGAGACGGGTGTGCTGATCCAATGCGACTTCATGGCGGTCATCCAGGACTGATCGGACTCAAACGATGAAATTCGGCATCACATTATCCAACCGCGGCGTCCTCGTCGGCCTGTGCAAAGCTCGCGACTTGCTGGTGCTCGCGGACGCGGTCGAAGCCTCGCCGCTGATGGATTCGGTGTGGTGCGGCGACGCGTTGTTCGTCAACCGCCGGCTTGACGCGCTGACCTTGCTTGCCGCAGTTGCCGGGCGCACCGAGCGCGTGCTGCTCGGGCCCGCGTGCATGGGCTCGTTCGCGCTGCGCAATCCACTGGTCTTCGCCTACGAGTGGGCGTCGCTCGACGTGCTCTCGAACGGCCGCACGCGCCTCGTTGCTTGTGCGGGCGGCGGCGCGGGGCCGCTCTGGGAGGCGGAGACCGCGGCGCTCAACATCGCGCCGGGCGAGCGGCGCAAGCGGATGATCGAGAACATGCGCGTCCTTCGCCACCTGTGGACGACCGACAACGCGCCGTTCGAAGGCGAGTTCACGAAATTCGCCAACGTGACGCTCGAACCCAAGCCCGTGCAGTCGCCGTGTCCGATCTGGCTCGCGACCAATGCCGAGCGGCTGTCGAAAGGGCAGGCGGATTCCGGTGGCTCCGAGCTTGCGCTCACCCGCGTCGGCAAGATCGCCGACGGCTGGATGACGCACTCGGTGAGCCCGGAAGGCTTCCAGCGCTCGTGGGAGTTCATCCTGCAGGTCGGGCGCGACAACGGCCGCGACATGTCGGGTTTCGACAACGTGCTCTATCACCATATCAACGTGAACGACGACAAGGATGCGGCGCTCGCCGACTCCAAGACGTTTCTCGATCTTTATTATTCCGCGGACTACAGCAAGGAGCGGCTGGAATCCTGGCTGACCTACGGTCCTCCGAAGGACTGCATCGCGCACCTCAAGCAGTTCAAGGCATCCGGCTGCCGCCGCGTCACGTTCCGCATCTCGACCATGGGCGATCCGATGGCGCAGTTGCGCCGCGTCACCGAAGAGGTGCTGCCGTTCGTGTGATGTAGTGCTCAGACGTCGGGCCGCAGTTATTGCGCCCTCTCCCGCAAGGGGAGAGGGCACAACAACGGTGACCGACGCCTCCCAGCAATTCGGTAACTGCGCCGGCAGCGTTCACTCCGCCGGCTTGATGTTCGCCTTGACCGCGATCGCTTTCCAGTTGCGGACCTCGTCGAGGATCAGCGCGCGGAATTCGTCCGGCGTGCCGCCCGCCGCGGTGGTGCCCTGAAGCGCAAGCTTCGCGATGATGTCCGGCTCGCGCAGGATGCGGTTCACCTCGGCGTTGAGCCGCGCGACGATCTCCTTCGGCGTGCCGGCGGTGGTGAGGAGACCGAGCCATTGCTCGGCCACGAAGTCCGGAAACCCCGCCTCGGCGGCGGTCGGCAGATCGGGCATCTTCGGATCGCGCTCGCGCCCTCCGGTCGCGAGCGGCCGCACCAGGCCGGCCTGCACCTGCGGCAGGATGCCGAGCGGCGAGAGCAGCACGAGCTGCACCTCGCCGCTTGCGACCGCGAGTGCCGCCGGCGCGCCACCGCGATAGGGAATGTGCTGCATTTTGATGCCGGCTTGCACGCTCCACATTTCCAGCAGCAGGTGCGCCTGCGTCGAGGCGCCGGACGTGCCGTAGTTGAGCTTGCCGGGCTGCGCCTTCGCGAGCGCGACGAATTCCTTCAGCGACTTGGCGGGCACTTTGGCGTTGACGGCGAAGAGGAGCGGATTCTTCACCAGCACGGTGATCGGCTCGAAGTCGCGTTCGAGATCGAATGCGAGCTTGGTGTTGAGCGCGGCGTTGACCGTGAAGGTGGTCGGCACGATCAGCAGCGTGTGGCCGTCGGGCGCCGCCTTGGCGACCGCGTCGGTGCCGATCATGGTGCTGGCGCCGGAGCGGTTCTCCACAATCACCGGCTGGCCGAGCGACTTCTCCAGATAAGGTTGCATCAGCCGCGCCAGGATGTCCTGCGCGGCGCCCGCCTGCGTCGGCACGACGATGCGGATCGGCCGGTTCGGATAGGGCTCGGCATGCGTAGGAAAAGCGCCGAAAACGAATAGGAGAACAGTCGCGAGAACGAGCCACACACTCCGCTCATTCCCGCGCAACCGGGAATCGAGTTCCTCCTGGCCAGATTGAATCCGCCATCCATGCAGCGCTGGGTCCCCGCTTGCGCGGGGACGAGCGGGGAGAGAGGTCGCCCTAATCTGAGTAAAGTCCGCGATAGCCGTGTGCATTTCGGCGCCTCCTGCGAATCCGAAAATAGGGACGACGATGACGCGAGGCAATTCGCAACGCATGGCGGCCAGGAGATATTGCGTCGCAGGTGGGCTGGAAACATCGCCCGGCGGGGGCTAAGGAAAGTCGCGCGCCACGCCGTCCGCAACGGACGCGCGTGACGATCTCCTCGGAGCAACCAGCATGCAGACGCTCGGGCTCGGTTTCACCTGGGAGCAGTTGTCGCCGGGGCAGCGTTTCCGCACGCTCAACCGCACGTTGACCGAGACCGACCTGGTGATGTTCACCGGCGTCACCGGCATGCTGGAGACGATCTTCATCGACCGCACCTTCGGCGCCGACAAGGGCGCGATCCAAGGGCAATTTGTCCCCGCCGCTCTCACTTACAGTTTGATCGAGGGTCTGCTCTGCCAGAGCATGATCCAGGGCACCGGCCTGGCGATGCTCGAACTCAAGAAGAAGGTGCTGGCGCCGGTGCGCGTCGGTGACACGGTGCACGGCGAGATCGAGGTGACGTCCGTTCGCCCGACCTCTAAGGGCAACCGCGGCATCGTGGCTTCCAGGATCGAAGTGAAAAATCAGCACGACGAAGTCGTCATGGTCTATGAGGCGACGCGCATGCTGGCCGGCCGCGCGCCCGACGACGGCACGGTGCTGCGGGCATGAGCACGGGGGCTTGAGCGATGCGAGGACTGAAGGATCGCGGCGTCATCGTCACCGGCGGCGCCAACGGCATCGGCGCCGCGATCGCGCGGCGGCTTGCGGAGGAGGGCTGCACGGTCGGCATCTTCGATCTCGACGCCGCCATGGGCGAGACGGTCGCGGCCGAGATCAGGGCGAAGGGCGGGCGCGCGAGCCTGCATGCGCTCGACATTTCGGACTACGAGGCGGTCGCGCGCGCCGTCGAGACTTTCGAGACAGCGAGCGGTCCCGTAAGCTTTCTCGTCAACAACGCGGGCTGGGACCGCGCTGCGAACTTCCTCGATACGACGCCGGAGTTCTGGCACAAGATCATCGCCATCAATCTCCAGGGCCCGCTCAACATGAACCACGTGGTGCTGCGTGGCATGGCGGCGCGGGGCTTCGGCCGCGTGGTCAATGTCGCCTCCGACGCTGGCCGCGTCGGCTCGTCGGGCGAGGCGGTCTACTCGGCTTGCAAGGGCGGCATCATCGCGCTCACCAAGACGCTGGCGCGCGAACTGGTCGGCAAGGGCATCATCCTCAACACCATCTGCCCGGGCCCGACCGACACCGCGATCCTGCGGAGCTTCCTCGAAGGACCGGACGGTACCCGCATCGCGGAGGGCCTCAAGCGCGCCATTCCGATGCGCCGCCTCGGCTCGCCGGAGGATTATCCCGGGCTGGTCGCGTTTCTGCTCTCGGACGATGCCGCCTACATCACCGGCCAGACCATCAGCGTCTCGGGCGGCCTCACCATGCACGGATGACCTCACGATGAGCGATTACAAGGATATCCTTTACGACGTGCGCGACGCCGTCGCCCGCATCACCATCAACCGGCCGGAGAAGTACAACGCCTTCACGGCCGAGACCTGCGAGGAACTGATCGACGCGCTGCGCCGCGCCGGCTGGGACAAGTCGGTGGCGGTGATCGTGCTTGCGGGCGCCGGCGACCGCGCCTTCTGCACCGGCGCCGACCAGAGCGCGCACGAAGGCAGCTACGGCGGCAGGGGGACGATCGGCCTGCCGATCGACGAGGTGCAGTCGCTCATCCGCGACGTGCCGAAGCCGGTGATCGCGCGCGTGCAGGGTTTTGCGATCGGCGGCGGCAACGTGCTGGCGACCTTGTGCGATCTCACCATTGCGTCCGAGAAGGCGGTGTTCGGGCAGGTCGGACCCAAAGTGGGCTCGGTCGATCCGGGCTTCGGCACCGCATATCTGGCGCGGCTCGTCGGCGAGAAGCGCGCGCGCGAAATCTGGTACCTTTGCCGCCGCTACAGCGCGAAGGAGGCGCTCGACATGGGGCTGGTCAATGCGGTCGTGCCGCATGACAAGCTCGACGAGGAGGTCGACAAGTGGTGCGCCGAAATCAGGGAGCGCAGCCCGACCGCGATCGCCATCGCCAAGCGCTCGTTCAACGCCGACACCGAACAACTCCGCGGTCTGAGTTCGCTCGGCTTTGAGGCGGTCTCACTCTTCTACAACACGGAGGAATCGAAGGAAGGCGGCCGCGCCTTCCGCGAAAAGCGCCCACCCAAGTTTCGATGATGCCATCGGCAGTCTCACCTTACCCTCCCGCCCGCGAGCACTTGCGAGCGGTGGGGAGGGTCGGCGAGCGAAGCTCGCCGGGGTGGGGGCTTAACCGATCTTTGATGCGCCCCCCGCCCCGGACCCCTCCCCACCGCTTCGCGGGGGAGGGGAGCATCGCCGTCAGCAATAACTCATCGCAGCAAACGAGAGATCATGACCCTCCAACTCAGCCTCGGCATCACCTCCAATCCGCGCACCTGGCCCGTCATCGACGGCAAGGCAAAGGCGGAGAGCATCGATTTCCTCCCCACCGTGCTGCATCCCTCCGAACTGTTCTGGCGGCAGTTGCGCTTCGCCGAGTTCGATGTCTCCGAGATGTCGATCTCCTCGCTGATGATCGCGAGGTCGAAAGGTGATGACCGCTTCGTCGGCATCCCGGTTTTCACCACGCGCAAGTTCTTCCACACCACCACGCTGGTGCGCAAGGACGCCAAGATCGACAAGCCCGCCGACCTCAAGGGCAAGCGCGTCGGCGTACCGGAATATCAGCAGACCGCGGCGCTCTGGTCGCGCGGCGCGTTGCAGCACGAATTCGGCGTCGAGCCGAAGGACATGGAATTCTGGATGGAGCGGCCGCCCTCGCGCAGCCACGGCGGCGCGACCGGCTTCAAGCCGCCGCCCGGCGTCACCGTCAATCAGATTCCGGTCGAGAAGAGCATCGGCTCGATGATGGTGTCGGGCGAACTCGACGCGGTGATCTTCTATCTGCTCGATCCCAACCTGGTCGATCGTAGCACCATCGACCTGCACAGCCATCCCGATATCAAGCCGCTGTTCCCCGACCCCTGGGCCGAAGGCGTGCGCTACTACCGCAAGACCGGGCTTTATCCGATCAACCACGGCATGGTGATCAAGCGCGAACTCGCCGAGGCGCGTCCCTGGGCGATCACCAATATCCTCAAGGCGTTCAAGCAGGCGAACGAACTCGCCGAGAAGCAGCGCCAGGAGCACGTGGAATATCACGTCGAAACCGGCTTGCTGCCGGCCGGCGCCGGCAAGGCGCTGGCGACGCCGATCCTCAGCCACGGCGTCGCCGCCAATCGCACCGTGCTCGAAGCCATCGCGCAGTATTCGCTCGAGCAGGGCCTGACGCCGCGGCTCATGAAGCTCGAGGAACTGTTCGCCCCGAGCATGATGAGTCAGTAGGGGACGACACTATTCCACGGTTGCGGTGCGCCCCCCTCTCCCGCTTGCGGGGGAGGGTTGGGGAGGGGGTGACCTTGCACGAATCTTGATGCGGGCCCCCTCCCTGTCCCTCCCCCGGCGAAAGGGCGTTCACGCCCGTCTTCGACGGGCTATGCGGGGGAGGGGACGCAAGTGGCGCAGGCGCGTCTTAACTTCACCTCCGATCAAGTCGGCGAATAAACTTGAACAGGTTGTTGTCGGGCGCGACAATGCGCGCCTCATCAGGTGACAAGAATGACAACATCCCCCGTTCCCGTCGGAATCGTCGGCCTTGGCCGTTGGGCCAAGGTACTCACGCGCGCAAGCCTCAAGTCGAATGCGTTGAAGATCGTATCGGGCTACAGCCGCTCCGAAGAGACGCGCGCGGCGTTCGCGCGCGAGTTCGGTGTCGCGGTCACGCCTGACCTTGCGACGCTGCTGGCCGATCCGCAGATCAAGGGCGTGATCCTCACGGTGCCGAACGAGCAGCATCTCACGGTCGCACGCGAAGTCGCCAAGGCCGGCAAGCACGTCTACACCGAGAAGCCGATTGCCAGCACGCTGACCGACGGTCTGGAGATCGAGGCGCTGGAGAAGACCTACGGCGTGAGCGTCACGGTCGGCCACAGCGCGCGGCTGATGGCCGGCATCCGCCGCATCCGCGCCGCCATCGACGCCGGTGAATTGGGCCGCGTCGCATTCATGGAAGCGAACTTCTCCAACGAGCGCGCGCTCGAACTCACGCCCAAGACGTGGCGCTGGTACAAGGACCGTGCGCCGGGCGGGCCGCTGTCGCAGCTCGCGATCCATCAGTTCGACGTGCTGCATTATCTTGGCGGCGAGATTGTCGAAGTCAGCTCGATGGCGTCAAAACTGTCGCCGGTCGGCGCCGAGGTCGACGACCAGTCGATGACGCTGTTGAAGTTCGGCGACGGCAAAGTCGGCTATGTCGGTGCTTGCTGGACCTCGCCGGGCATCTTCTCCGTGCGGGTGTTCGGCTCGAAGGGGCTGATGCACTACGAGATCGACTTCGGCACCTGGGACACGCCCGAGAAGTTGCACCAGACCTCGACGCTCTATATCCAGCGCGGCAAGGACGGCTACGGCAAGCGGGAGGAGTTTCCCGTACCGGAAAGCGACATGTTCCGCGCCGAGCTCGAAATGTTCGCCGAGAGCTGCCGCGACGGGAAGTCGAACGAGCTCAATGCCCGCAACGGCAATGTGGCGGTGGCGGTGGTCTACGCGGCGCTGCGCTCGATCGAGCAGCGCGGGGCGGCGGTGCGCGTGGCCGACGTGATCGCGGACGCCCATCGCAAGCTCGCCGAAGGAAGCCGCCAAGGAGCGCGATATGTTGCCTAGCCGCTACTTCGCCGACCTGACGCAGCCGGAGATCGCCGCGCAGTTCAAGCGGCACCCGCTGGTGATCCTGCCGACCGGCAGCGTCGAGCAGCACGGCCCGCATCTGCCGACCGGTACCGATACGCTCGCCGCAAACGTCATCGGCCACGCCGTCGCCGAGCGCATGGACGGCCTGGTGCTGCCCGGCACGCCGCTCGGCGTCACGCCGATGCACATGCCGTTCGAGGGTACCATCACGCTCACGCCCGACACCTACATGCGCGTCGTGATCGAGACCTGCTCCTCGACCGCCAAACACGGCGCGCGCTCGCTGCTCATTCTCAACTGGCACGAGGGCAACATCCCCTCGCTCGCCATCGCCGCCGAAGCACTGCATCGCGAGCACGGTATGAGCGTGCTCACCGTGCAAGCCTGCTACGTGGCGGAAGAGCTCTACGGCCATAGCTGCGGCGGGCTCACGCATGGCGGCGAGATCGAGGCGCTGGCGGTGCTCGCCAATCGGCCCGACCTCGTGCATCTCGACCGCATCGATTATTCCTCCGATCACCAGCACGGCCACAAGATGGATCACCTGCGCAGGACGCGCAGCTATCAGCCGGTGCTGACCGACATCCGCTCGATCGCGCCGACCGGCTGGTTCGGTAGCCCGCAGCACGCCACCGCGGATAAGGGCGAGCGCATGCTCGCCGACATCGCCGATGCGATCACGCGCGAGGCGACTGAAATCTTTTCCCAACTCGATGCGGTGCAGGGCGGCACCGCCCAGCTCAAACGCCTGCGACAGGTGGGATGATGGCACGTCTCCTGAAACAATCCGAAGCCAAGAAGCTCGGGCTCCCCGGCCGAACGTCGCTCGAACCGGTGTCGGGTGAGATCGGCTCGCGCGTCACCTTCCGCATCGCCGAGATTCCGGTTCCGAAAGGCGGCGACAAGCCGCGCGGCCCGCACCTGCACCGCGGCTTCGAGGAGTGCATCTATGTGCTCAAAGGGCAGGGCGTGACGGTCGCCGAGAGCGGCGAGATCCCGCTCAAGCCCGGCGACATCGTGCTGATCCCGCCGAACGAGAAGCACATGACGCGTAACACCGGCATGGAGCCGCTGTTGCTGCTCTGCTTCTTTCCCGAGCCCGATGTCACCAAGGGCACCGACGAGTTCGTAAGCTTTTAGGGTAGCGATGACCGGGCCGCTTGGACGGTGGGCTCCCTCTCCCCCTCGTGGGAGAGGGTTGGGGTGAGGGGGCCTCTTCGTAAAGCGAGGCTCCTCAAAGCGCCCCCTCATCCGGCGCACTTCGCGCGCCGACCTCTCCCACAAGAACTCGGGATTACCCGAGTTCGGCATCTTAAGATGGTCGAAGTCGGATATATCCGACTTCGATCGGGAGAGGTGACAGAGTTGCGCGGCTCAAGCGTCGCAGTAATCCAGCATCTTCGCACAGGACCGCCCATCTCATGACCCATCCCGTCATCTGCTTGCGGCCGGAGGCCGACTTCGCGCGCGTCGATGCCATGCCGCCGCCGTCGCTGACGGTCGGTTACTACGCGCCGGACGATGTCGAAGTTCGCCGCGCTCCTGCGGACAACGCACGCACTGGTCATTCCGGCGGTCGGGCCGAAGCTTTCGCCGACGCTGTTCGAGGGATCGAGCCTCAAGCTCGTGCAGGTGACCGGCGCCGGCCTCGACCGTCTCGACCAGCCGGCGCTGACGCGGCTCGGCATTCCGGTCGCCAACGTGCCCGGCGGCAGCAACGGCGCGGTCGCCGAATACGCCGTGACCTCGGCTTCGCTGCTGCTGCGCCGCCTGTCGTGGGCCAACGCCGAAATCCGCAAGGGCAACTACGCAGGCTTTCGCGCCCAGATGCTGCGCGACAACCTCGCGGGCCTGGAGGGCCTGCTGGTCGGTCTCGTCGGCTTCGGCGTGATCGGCGTCGCGGTCGCGCAGGCCTTTCACCGCATGGGCGCGCGCCTCTGCTATCACGACCCGGCGACGCCGAATGCCGCGGCCGCGCAGGCGCTCGGCGCTGCCGCCGTTCCTCTCGACGAACTGCTGCGAACCGCCGATGTCGTCACTCTGCATGTGCCGCTCATCCCCGCGACCAAGGGGCTGATCGGCGCGCGTGAGCTTGCCGCCATGAAGAAGAGCGCGGTGCTGATCCAGGCCTCGCGCGGCGGCATCGTCGACGAGGACGCGCTCGCCGCGTCGCTCAGGTCCGGGCACCTCGGTGGCGCCGCGGTCGATGTCTATTCGAGCGAGCCACCGCCCGCCGACAATCCGCTGCTAACGCTCGACGCCGACAGCGCGCAGCGGCTGCTGCTGACGCCGCACATCGCCGGCGTCACGCGCCAAGCTTCGGCATTCCTGTTCCGGTCATCCTGGCAGAACGTCGAACGCGTGCTCGTGCGCAACGAGCCGCCGCAAAACCGCGCGTATTGACGAACGGCCGCGCTAATTCAGCGGCACATTGGCGCGCTTCACGACTTCGCTCCAGCGGTCGACATCGTGCGTGAGCTGCGCGCCGAACGCCTCGGGCGTGCTGGCGATCAGGTCGAAGCCGAGCGTCTTGATGCGCTCCTTCATCTCAGGCGTGTCGAGAATGGCGATGACCTCATCGTGCAGCTTCTTGACGATGCGCGGGTCCATACCGGCGGGACCGAGCAGGCCCGCCCAGTTGGCGACCTCGAATCCCGGCAGGCCGGATTCCGCCATGGTCGGCATGTCCGGTATCAGCGCCGAGCGCTTCATCTCCGCCATTGCAATCGGTCGGACGCGGTCGGACTTTTCCGCCATCATCGACGGTACGCTGCCGAACAGCACCTGCACCTGGCCGCCCATCAGGTCGACCAGCGCCGGATTCATGCCCTTGTTGGGAACGTGCACCATCTCGATGCCGGCCATGCCCTTGAGCATCTCGCCCGCAAGATGGGAGGCGCTACCGACCCCGGCCGAGCTGAAGCTCAGCGCCTTCGGATTGGACTTGGCATAGGCAATGAACTCGGCGAGCGACTTCGCCGGTACCGAGGGATGCACCACCAGCGCGTAGGGGCTGATCGCCACGTTGACGATCGGCGTGAAATCCTTGGCGACATTGTAGGGCGGCGTCTTGTTGACCGCGACCGTCAGCGACAGGCTGCTCGGCGTGTAGAGGAGCGTGTAGCCGTCGGGCGGCGAGGCGATGACCGCCTTTGAGCCGATCACGCCGGCAGCGCCGGGCCGGTTCTCGACCACGAACTGCTGCCCCAACCGTTCGCTCAGCTTCTGCGCTAGCATGCGCGCCATCACGTCGACGCCGCCGCCCGCCGCCACCGGCACGACCACGCGCACCACGCGGTCAGGATAATCCGCGTGTGCTGCGGCGGGCGCGAGGCACAGTCCGAGGCCAACAGCAAACGCCACTGCGCGCATCGCCTGTGTCCTCCCTAAGCCAGCTTGTGTTTCGCCAGAAACTCCAGCGTCAGGCGCACGCATTCTTCCGGCTTTTCGATTTGCAGCATATGGGCGGCGCCTGCGACAAAACTGTAGTCGTAGCCGCCGCCGCGCCCGAGCGCCTGGTTGGCGACGCCGGTCGGCGGGCCGCTCTTGAGATTAGGGTCGGCGCCGATCAGCTTCACCGGCCCGCCGAATTTGCTGGCGGGCGGCCACAGGTTCAGTTCCAGCGCTTGGCGGTAGATGGTGGCCTCGTTCTCCGGCGCGCAGACAAGTTCGTAGCCGTTGCCGTCCGGGCTCTTGCGCAGCACCGAGCGCGCCATCAGATCGTGCGCGCCCTCGACCCACAATTTGGTCGCGCGCGATTGCAGATATTCGTTGGTCAGTTCCTCGATCGAAGCAAACCGCCGCCGGCGGCCTCTGGCCCATTCGGTGAGCCGTTCCTCGAAGGCCTTCATCAGGGGAAACAGCGGGTGGTCGGTCGGCGGCACATTCGGTGGATCGAACAGGATCAGCGCATCCCACGCCCAGCCGATCTCGACCGCGTGCTTCATCGCCGTGCGGCCGGACATCGAATGGAAGATGCCGGCGGTCGGGCGCGCCCCGAGGCGAGAGCGCGTCTCTCGCACCACGCGTTCGAGATCGCGGTTGAACTGCTCGTAGGTATGGTTCGCAGGCTCGACCGGAACGTTCTGTCCGTGATTGCGGAAGTCGAACACCAGGAGGTCGAAGCGCGGCGCAAGATGCTGCCAGTACGGATAATAGGCATCGGTTGCGAAGCCGTTGCCGTGGGTGATCAGGAGGCGAACGCCGTCCCGGTTGCCATGGCGGCGCATGCGAATGCGCGCGCCATCCTCGAGCGGAACGTCAAAGGTCTCATGCGGGGCTGGTATCTCGAAATGCATTCCTTCGTCCTTGGTCACGACAGCACGAACATGGCGGCATCGACGGCGTTCGGGGGAATTCCTGCGCCGCCATTCGGCGCCGCGCGCGAGGATGTTCCGGCAGGGTTTATGAAGAGGCCCTTTCGCGGGGTCAACGTGCGGCGCCATATGCCGCGCCTTGGGTGAGGTGGCTTTACCTCGCGGATAGGCCGGTGCATAGCTATCGCCATGCCGGCCATCGTCCTGATATTCGTCCGCGCGAGCTGACCCGTGCCGCAGGCTCTCGGCACGCCGGTCCTGCGCAAGGAAGACCCGACCTTGCTCTCGGGGCGTGGGCGCTATGCCGACGACCTGCCGGTCAAGGCCGGCACGTTGCAGGCCCACGTGGTCCGCTCGCCGCACCCGCACGCCGACATCGTCCGCATCGACGCGACCGCCGCGCTGGCGCTCGACGGCGTATGGGCGGTGCTGACCGGCGACGACATTCGCAAGCTGTCCGATCCGTTCCTGGTCGCGCTCAAGACGCCGGTCCACCAGTGGTCGCTGGCGGTCGGCCGCGTGCGCTATGTCGGAGAGCCGGTGGCATTGGTCGTCGCGGAAAGCCGCTACATTGCCGAGGACGCGGCCGAACTGGTCGAGATCGAATATGCACCGCGTGAGGCGGTGATCGATCCGCTCGTGGCGCGGGAGCCGTCGGCGCCGCTGCTGCATCCCGAAGCCAAGACCAACGAGATCTCCGTCCGCAAGTTCACCTACGGCGACACCAGGACTGCCTTCGAGCAGGCGTACAAGCGGGTCGCGCTCACCACCCACTTCCACCGGCTCTCGTTCACGCCGATGGAATGTTACGTGGTGGTCGCCGAGCACAATCCGGCCGACGACAGCTACGACGTGCTGGCGAACTTCCAGGGGCCGTTCAGCACGCATCCGGTGATGGCGCGCGCGCTACGCGTGCCGGGGCCGAAGATGCGGCTGCGCATCCCGCCGGATTCGGGCGGCAGTTTCGGCATCAAGCTCTCGGTGTTTCCCTATGTTGTACTGGCGGCGCTCGCGGCGCGCGTCACCGGCCGGCCGGTGAAATGGGTGGAGGACCGCGTCGAGCATCTGATCGCCGCCAGCACCGGCCCCAACCGCGTCACCGAGATCGAAGCTGCGGTCACGAAAGAGGGCCGCATCCTCGCGCTGCGGATGGATCAACTCGAGGACTACGGCGCCTTCCTGCGCGCGCCGATGCCCGGCCCGCTCTACCGCATGCACGGCGCGGTGACCGGCGCCTACGACATCGCAAACATCGATGTGGTCAACCGCGTGGTGCTCACCAACAAGATGCCGGCGAGCCTGATCCGCGGCTTCGGCGGGCCGCAGCTCTACATGGCGCTGGAACGGCTGGTGCAGCGGATCGCGGTCGAGCTCGGCCTCGATCATCTCGAAGTCTTGAAGCGCAACCTGGTGCCGGCGCACAAATTCCCCTACCGCGCGGCCGCGGGCTCGCTTTACGACTCCGGCGACTACCCGCGCGCGGTCGAGACCGCGACCGGTGACGGACGGCTCGACGAACTCAAGCGTCGGCGCGACGCGGCGCGCGCGGCCGGCCGCAAATACGGCATCGGCTTCGCCGCCGTCGTCGAGCCCGCGATGTCGAACATGGGCTATCTCTCGACGCTGCTCACGCCGGAAGCGCGCGACAAGGCCGGCCCGAAGAACGGCGCGGTCTCGATGGTGACCGTCAACATCGATCCGCTCGGCGCGGTCTCGGTGACCGCCGACGTGACGGTGCAAGGGCAGGGGCACGAGACGGTGCTTTCGCAGATCGTCGCCGACCAGCTTGGGCTTAAGCCCGACGATGTCGATGTGACGCTGGAGATGGATACCGCCAAGGACCAATGGTCGATCGCCGCCGGCACCTATTCGTGCCGTTTCACGCCGGGTACCGCGGTGGCGGCCCAGATGGCGGCGGCGCGGATGGCCGACAAGCTCAAGGAGATCGGCGCCAAGCAGCTCAACGTGCTGCCGGACGACGTTGAACTCGCGCAAGGCAAGATCAGGAGCCGCAGCAATCCCGATAACGCGATGCCGTTCGGCCGCGTCGCCGGTACCTCGCATTGGTCGCCGGTGATGCTGCCGGAAGGCATGCGGCCCGCGCTGAGCGAGACCGCGGTGTGGACGCCGCCAGAACTCGAACCGCCGTCGAGCGACGACCGCATCAATACGTCGCTGACCTATGGTTTTGTATTCGACATGTGCGGCATCGAGATCGATCCGGTGACCTATCAGGTGCGGGTCGACAGCTACGTGTCGATGCACGATGCCGGCAAGATGCTCAACCCCCTGATCGCCGATGGCCAGATGCGCGGCGCCTTCGCGCAGGGGATCGCAGCCGCGCTCTACGAGGAGTTCGTCACCAACGAGGACGGTGCGTTCCTCACCGGGACGTTCGCCGATTATCTCGTGCCAACCGTGAGCGAGATTCCGTCGGTCGAGATGCTGCACCAGGAGACGCCGTCGCCGTTTACGCCGCTCGGTGCAAAAGGTCTCGCCGAGGGCAACTGCATGAGCGTGCCGGCCTGCATCGCCAACGCCATCGCGGACGCGCTCGACGTCAAGGACGTGCGCCTGCCCGCCACCCCGCGCCGCATCCATGCGCTGATGAATGGCGAGGGCGAGCGATGAAGCCGCGGCCGTTCGACTATGTGCGGCCCGAAACCGTGGACGAGGCGGTCGCGGTGCTGGCAGAACATGGCGATGGCGCGCGCGTTCTGGCCGGCGGCCAATCGCTGATGGCCATGCTCAACCTCCGCCTCGTCGATCCCGGCGTGCTGGTCGACATCGCGCGCATATCGGAACTCGATGCGATCCGCGATCTCGGCGACAAGATCGAAGTCGGCGCCGCCGTGACGCAGAACAAGCTGATGAACTGGCCACAACTCGCCATTAAGCTGCCGCTGCTTGCCGCCGCGCTGCCGCATGTCGGGCACTTCCAGACTCGCAACAAGGGCACCGTCTGCGGCTCGATCGCGCACGCCGACCCGAGCTCGGAAATCCCGCTGTCGCTCGCAGTGCTGGAAGGCGAAGTGGTGCTGCGCTCGCGCCGCGGTACACGCGTGCTCGCCGCTGCCGAATTTCAGCTTGATATGCTGTCCACCGCCTGCGAGCCGGACGAACTGATCACGGCGGTGCGCTTCCCGGTCGCGCGCTCGCGCGGCGCGGCGTTCCGTGAGGTCGCGCGGCGGCATGGCGACTTCGCCATCATCGCGGTCGCGGCGGTCGTCGAAGGCGCAGACACCATCCGGCTCGGCGTCGGCGGGATGGCGGGCAAGCCAATCGTGCGGCGCGTTCCTGCCAATGGCGGCGTGCAGCACGCCATCGACACGCTTGCATCCGAACTCGAAGGCTACGAGGATCTGCACGCATCGGCCGCCTTGCGGCGCGACATCTTGCGTAATCTCGCGCCGATCGTGATTGCGGAGGCGCAAAGATGCGCCGCGTGAACCGCGACCAGCGCACCCGCATCCGCCTCACGCTCAACGGCCGTGCCGTGTCGGCGGAGGCAGAGCCGCGCATGCTGTTGAGCGACTTCCTGCGCCACGCACTCGGCGCGACCGGAACCCACGTCGGCTGCGAGCACGGCATCTGCGGCTGCTGCACGGTGATGATCGAGGGCGCCGCGGTGCGCTCCTGCCTCACGCTCGCCATGCAGGCGGAAGGCCGCGAGGTGCGCACCGTCAAGTCACTCGCCGGGCCCGACGGCAAGCTCAACAAGCTGCAGCAGGCGTTCCAGAACCATCACGCGCTGCAATGCGGCTTCTGCACGCCCGGCATCCTGATGTCGTTCACCGACTACCTCGCGCGCACGCCCTGTCCGACCGAGGCAGGGTTGCGCGATGTGCTGAGCGGCCACATCTGCCGCTGTACCGGCTATGCGGGTATCATGGCGGCGCTGTGCGAGGCAGCCGGCGTCGCGCCCACCAATTCGAACAGGAGAGAGCCATGAACGAACAAGCCAAGGACAAAACCAAGGACGCCAAGCAGGTCTATCGCGAACTCGTCACCATCAACGGCAAGAACGTCGTACTCGCGCACAATGAGCCACCGGTGATCAATGCCGGTGTGCTGGAGAACGGCGACATCTTCCGCCTGATCAACATCTTCGCCGAAAAATTCACACCGACCAACATCGACAAGGCCGACGGTACGCCGTTGCGGCTCTACACGTCGGACCGCGTCAAGGTCGACGTCTCCAAGCGCCGCAAGTACGACATGGGCTTCTGGCATCGCAACATCGACGCCCACGAGATCATCTTCTGCGTCAAGGGCGCGCTGAAGTGGGAAACCGAGATGGGCATCAAGATCATGCACGAGGGCGACATGCTGTTCATCCCAAAGGGCATCGGTCACCGCTCCATGCTGTGCGAAGATTCGACCGACGAGAACGTGCTGATCGAGCTGAAGATCGCCGACGAACTGACGTATGTCGGCGAAGGCGCGAAGTAGCTGCGCGGTTTGTGCGGAGATCAGGATACTGGCCGTGCGACAGCCAGCCCTCCCCCCGCGCAGCGGTGGGGAGGGTCGCAAGCGAAGCGAGCGGGGTGGGGGGCTTAGAGCAGCGCGCAGGAATAGTCCCCCCACCCCCGACCCCTCCCCACCGCTGCGCGGGGGGAGGGGAGCTGAAGCGCTTCCTTCGTGGAAGGATTGCCGACCAAGAGTGACATCTATTGCAAGAGCAACACGTGCCATCCGTCGATCTTCTCATCACCAATATCGGCTGGCTGATCACCGTCGATCCTGGCCGTCGCATCATCCGCGATGCCGCCATCGCCGTTGACGCCGGCAGGATCGTCGCGGTCGGCAAGTCGGTGGAGATCGCCGCGCAATATTCTCCGCGCCGCACTGTCGACGGCCGCAACACCGTCGCGACGCCGGGCTTCGTCGACTGCCATCTGCATTCGTCGTTCCAGTTATCGCGGGGGCTTGCGGACGAAGCGAACGCCCAGTCGTTCCTGTTCGATCGCATGTACCCGTACGAGGCGGCGCTCGACGCCGAGGACGTACGGCTCTCCGCCACGCTCGCCGCGGCCGAACTGCTCAAGCACGGCGTCACCTGCTTCGTCGACCCCGGCAACTATCACCCGGAGGCGTGTGTCGAAGGCGTGATGTCGACCGGCATCCGCGCCATCGTCTCGCGCTCGTCGTTCGATCTCACCAAGTCGGTGCTCGGTATCCTGCCCGAGCGCATGATCGAGACCACCGCCCAGGCGCTGGAGCGGGCCGAAGCGGTGCTGGAGAAATATTCCAAGACCGGCAACCCGCGGCTGGGCGCCAGCGCATCCTTCCGCGGCCTCAACAACGCTTCGGACGAGCTGATCGTCGGGCTCGATAAGCTCGCGCGACGGTACGGCACGCTGCTCCAGACGCATGCCTGCTTCTCCTACTCTACGCACAACTCCAGCGTGGCGCGCACCGGCATGGCCGAGATCGAGCGGC
Organism: uncultured Alphaproteobacteria bacterium; assembly: GCA_963749815.1. Lineage (GTDB taxonomy): Bacteria > Pseudomonadota > Alphaproteobacteria > Rhizobiales > Xanthobacteraceae > VAZQ01. The sequence continues at coordinate 27,226 of CAVVON010000041.1, forward strand.
TCGAGGCGCTCGGCGTCATCGACGAGCGTATGCTGATCGTGCATTCCGGCTGGCTCGAGCCGCAGGAGGTCGCGATCCTGGCGAGGCGCAAGCCGTCGCTGGTCTGCGCGCCGTCGTCGAGCCTGCATAACGGCTACGGCAATTTCGTTTTCGGCAAGCTGCCGGAACTGCTCGCGCTCGGCGTCAATGTGGCGATCGGGTCGGACCATGCGTCGTCCGGCATCGTCGACATGTCGCAGGAAATCCGGCTTGCGTGCTGCTGCTACAAGGAGACGCGCATCAATCCGCGCGTCATGCCGCCCGAGACCGGGCTCGAAATGGCGACCGTCAATGGCGCGAAAGCCGCGTTAATGGGCGACCGGCTCGGCTCGATCGAGGTCGGCAAGGAGGCCGATATCGTCCTTTTCGATACGCAGCGGCCGGAATGGCAGCCGCTGATCAATCCGGTCGCGAACCTGGTCTACAGCGCAACAGGCAACTCGGTGCGCGACGTGTTCGTGGCCGGCGAGCAGGTAGTGTCCGGCGGCCGCCTCACCAAAATCGACGAGCGCAAGCTCTACGCCGATATCCCGGCGGCGGTGTCACGCTTCGGCAAGCACCTCAAGCTCGACCAGATGGTGCAACTGCGCTGGCCGGTGTCATAATTCATGTGTGGCAATATCGTCAAACCTTCGTTGCAGCGAACCGGCAGTGTGGCCGGGC
>CAVVON010000042.1:0-85171 GCA_963749815.1 uncultured Alphaproteobacteria bacterium
CCATGACCGTCTCGCCCCACGATATCGCCCACGTTCTCTCCGAAGCGCTGCCGCACATGCAGCGCTACGACGAACAGACCGTGGTGGTGAAATACGGCGGCCACGCCATGGGCGAGGAGGCGATGGCGAAGAGCTTCGCGCGCGACATCGTGCTGATGGAGCAGACCGCCATCAACCCGGTGGTGGTGCACGGCGGCGGCCCGCAGATCGGGCAGATGCTCAACCGGCTCGGCATCAAGTCGCAGTTCGCCGACGGCTTGCGCATCACCGACAAGGCCACCATCGAGATCGTCGAGATGGTGCTGGCCGGCTCGATCAACAAGCAGATCGTCGGCTTCATCAACGAGGCCGGCGGCAAGGCGGTCGGCCTGTGCGGCAAGGACGGCAACATGGTGCTGGCGCGCAAGCTCAGCCGGCCGGTTGCCGATCCCGGCTCCAACATCGAGAAGGTGATCGATCTGGGCTTCGTCGGCGAGCCGGAGAAGGTCGACACCACCGTGCTCGACCAGGTGGTCGGCGAAGGCCTCATTCCGGTGCTGGCGCCGCTCGCGACCTCGAAGGACGGCACCACCTACAACGTCAATGCCGACACGTTTGCGGGCGCGATCGCGGGCGCGCTCAAGGCCAAGCGGCTGCTGCTGCTGACCGACGTGCCGGGCGTGCTCGACAAGGGCAAGAACCTGATCAAGCAGCTCTCCGCCGACGACGCGCGCGCGCTGATCGCCGACGGCACCATTTCGGGCGGCATGATCCCCAAGGTCGAGACCTGCATCTATGCGCTCGATGCCGGCGTCGAGGGCGTGGTGATTCTCGACGGCAAGGTTCCGCATGCGGTGCTGCTGGAACTTCTCACCGACCACGGCGCCGGTACGCTGATGATGCGTTAACTCTCCGCGCTGCCGGTTTGCGTCGCCCGGCCGCCGACACAATCATGAACGGATAGTCATCGAGTATTTTTGCGGATTGCCGGTTGCAGGACTTGCGCATCGGAAACAAACGGGCCACGTTTTAAGCAGGGTGGCTCGGGCGGGCGACATGGTGGGAGGACCAGTCGTGTTGTTGAAAACGAGCGCATGCCTAGCGGCAGCCCTGCTTTTTTCTAGCACCATCATCATCAGTGTCGCCGACGCCAGAGGCGGCGGCGGTGGTGGCGGCGGCGGCCGAGGAGGTGGCGGCGGCGGCGGTGGCGGCCGCTCGTTCAGCAGCCACGGTGGCGGCGGCGGTGGTGGCGGCCGCTCCTACAGCGGCGGCGGCGGCGGACGTTCCTACTCCTCTTCCGGTGGCGGCTCGCGGTCCTATTCGGGCGGCGGCTCGCGCTCCTACTCCGGCGGCAGCTCGGTCGCGCGTTCCTATTCGGGTTCGAATTCGGGCGGCAGCCGCAGCGTGCAGGCCCGAAGCAATTCCGGCTCGCAAGTCACCCACAGCGCCAACGTCAACAGCAATATCCGCAGCGCCACGGTCCACAATAACGCAATCCACAACAACGCGATCCAGAACAACGCGGTGCGCGGCAGCCTGGCGAGCCGGCAGTGGCAGGGCAACCGCAACATGGCGGCCCACGCCAGCGTGAACGGCCACAACGTAAACGGCCAGCGCTTCGGTCTCGCCAGCGTCGCGACCTCCCATTCGGCGCGCGTGCTGAGCAACCGCTTCCTGGCCAACCGGCCGGGCGCCGGCAAGGCGTTCGCGCTCGCGACCTTCCGCGGCCACTTCGCCAACTGGGGCTGGAAGCATCACCACGGCTTCTTCCGGCGCGCGTTCGTGATCGGCTGGCTCGGGCCGCTGTACTGGCCGTACGCCTATGACGACTTCATCAGCTACACGTTCTACCCGTATGCCTACGACTCGTTCTGGCCGTATGCCTACGACGACCTCTATGCCGGCGTGTTCGGCCACTACGCCTACGGCTATCGCAGCAGCAACGGCGGACCGGCAGGAACCGGCCAGCCGGTGGTCACCACCAATCTGTGCAGCGGCGAGAAATCCGGCCTGACCGACTGGCCGATCGAGCAGATCGCGCTCGCGGTCGAGCCGAACGACGTGCAGCGGGCGGCGCTCGAGGCGCTGCGCGCGGCGACCGGCCAGGCGCTCGACATCCTCAAGACCGCCTGCCCGACCGACCTGGCGAGCACGCCGACCGGCCGGCTCGAAGGCATGCGCATCCGGCTCGATGTGATGCTGGCGGCGGTGCGCACCGTGCGGCCGGCGCTCGAGACCTTCTACCACTCGCTCACCGACGAGCAGAAGGCGCGCTTCAACTCGCTCGGGCCGGACGAGAGCCCGGACCAGCAGCAGGCGCAGCGCGACCTCGCCCAGATGTGCAGCGAGCGCGCGGCCGGCGTCACCAGCCTGCCGATCGACCGGATCGAGAGCGCGGTGCGGCCGACCGACCTGCAACGGGTCGCGCTCACCGAGCTGCGCGACGCGGTGACCGGCGCGGTCAACCTGCTCAAGTCGGAGTGCCCGACCTACCGGGCGCTGACGCCGATCGGCCGTACCGAGGCGATGGAGCAGCGGCTCGACGCCATGATGCGGGCGGTCAAGACGGTGCAGCCGGCGCTGATGAAGTTCTACGGCACGCTCAACGACGAGCAGAAAGAGCGCTTCAACCGGCTCAGCCCCGCGCAGCAGAGCTGAACGGGCAGCGCACACGACATCGACGCGAAAGGGCGGCCTCGGGGCCGCCCTTTCTTTTTCGTCAGATTCAAGATTGGGAGCCTGCCGGACGGGCCAAAGAATTGTTGCAATCGGTCGCCAAGCTCCTACTCTTGAAACTACGGCCGATCCGACCCAAGGATCCGCCCCAGCTCCGCAAGGCTCGAACCGAGAAGCGTAATGCTGTCGACGCTGACCAGAACCGTCCGTCTCAGAGCCGCCGTGATCATGGCGGTGCTGTATGCGCTTTGCATTGTGGCGCCGGCAGCGGCCTTCGCGTTTGCCGGCAGCGATCACGTCGCGCACTGCCTCTCGGGTGATCCCGGCGTGACGGCGCCGCCGCAGCATGCGGCAGCGACCCACACCCATGCCGACGGAACCGTGCATCAGCATCACGCCATCAGCACGCACGAGCATGAGGACGGCAGCACGCACGAGCATGCCGGCGATCAGACGTCCTCGACGGCGCCGGACAACGGCGGCACAAGCCACGGCACGAGCTGTTGCGGGCTGTTCTCGGTGGTCGGAATTTCTGGCGATCCCGTTTTCGCCTTCGGCGTATTCAGCGTCGCAACCCTCGCGGTCCCCTCCCTGCAGGATGTCCTGAACGGACGCGGGCCCGATCGCATCAACCGCCCTCCCATCGCCTGACCTGACCGCGAACCGTCGCGCGGCGCGGCTTGCCCGCGCGCGGCGTCTGTCAGTCATGGGAGCGATTTCATGTTCGCGCACATCTGGATGCGCGCCGCCGGCATGGCCCGGCGGCGGACGGCGTCATTGCAGCGGCCCGCAATCGCGGCCGCGCTGGTGGCATGCGGCCTGTTGCAGGCCTGCGCCAATCCACCGCCGCCACCCTACGCCGGGCGCGACCCTGTCCGATCCCGACGCGCGCGCCCCGGCCACCGTCTACCGGCCGGCGACGGAGCCCTATGTCAGCCGGCAGCCGGTCGAGCCGAAATCCTGGCGCGACCAGAACGAAACCGTCGCACCGCGGAAAGCCGTGAGGGCGAATGCGCGCTTCGTTCTCATGGTCCACGATCATCCGCCGCCGCGCCGGACGCGGCCTGCCGCTGATCGGATGCGTCCTGCTCGCGGGCTGCGCGGCCTTCACGCCGGATGGCGGCATGGACGCGGTGCGCGACGTCGCCGGGCCTTCGCTCGCCGCCGACGTCGCGGCGCAGCGCACGCCCGACGACGCCGACGCGGCGCGCGCGATCGTCAAGTCCCTGCTGCACAAGCCGCTGACGGCGGATACCGCCGTGCGTATCGCGCTGCTGAGCAACCGCGGCCTGCAGGCGAGCTACAACGCGCTCGGCATCGCGGACGCGATGCGCGTGCAGGCGAGCCTGCCGCCCAACCCGATCCTGCGCGCATCCTACATCGGCGGTGGCGGCGGCTTCGAGTTCGAGCGCGAGATCGCCGCGAACATTCTGGCGCTCGCGACACTGCCGGCGCGCGCCGAGATCGCCGAGGATCGCTTCCGGCAGGCACAGTTGCAGGCCGCGCTCGAGACGCTGCGGATCGCGATGGAGGCGCGCCGCGCCTTCGTGCGGGCGGCGGCCGCCCGCGCGCTGGCCGGCTTTCTGGTGCAGGCGCAGTCGAGCGCGGAAGCTGCGAGCGAGCTGTCGCGGCGGCTGGGCGAGACCGGCGCCGGCCAACAAGCTCGACCAGGCGCGCAACCAGGTGTTCTACGCCGAGATCACCGCGCAGCTCGCGAGCGCGCGCCTCGCCGCTACCACCGAGCGCGAACGTCTCGTCCGCGCGATGGGACTGTGGGGCGACGATCTCAAATTCCGGCTGCCGGACGCGCTGCCGCCGCTGCCGCGCGCCGCCAAAGCCGCACCGTCGATCGAAGTCGAGGCGATCCGCCGCCGCATCGACGTGCAGATCGCGCGCGTCGAGGTCGAGACGCTGGCCAAGACCTACGGCCTCACCGGCGCGACCCGCTTCATCAATCTCCTCGAAGTCGGGGGCCGCGCGCGGCGGATGCAGGAACCGGGCGGCGAGCCGGTCAACCAGAGCGGCGCCGGCGTGGAATTCCAGATCCCGCTGTTCGACTTCGGCGAGACGCGCGTGCGGCAGGCGGAGGCAACCTACATGCAGGCGGTCAACCGCCTCGCCGCCAAGGCGGTGACGGCGCGCTCGGAGGCGCGCGAGGCCTACCAGACCTACCGGTCGGCCTACGACATCGCCCGCCACTACCAGCGCGAGGTGCTGCCGCTGCGCAAGATCATCTCCGACGAAACGCTGCTGCGCTACAACGCGATGCAGATCGACATCTTCGCGCTACTCGCCGAGGCGCGCCAGCGCATCGCTTCGACCACCGCGGCGATCGCCGCCGAGCGCGATTTCTGGCTGGCCGACGTCAACCTTCGCGCAGCCGTCACCGGCGGCGGGACTGTGTCTCCCGCCGCGCCGGCCACGACCTGCCGCGGCGGAAGCGTCCGCGGGCCACGATTAGGAGCACCCCATGACCATGTCACGACGCGCATTTGCAGGCCTGTCGGCGGCGACGCTCGCCGGGGCCGCCGTCGATCAGCGGCCGCGCGCAGGCGGCCAGCATTCCGGAGGCGGCCGGTCAGCACCGGCCCGGCGATGCAGCCGCCGCTCGCGCCAGCCGACGGCCAGTCCTACCAGCCGGTGGTGACGCTGAACGGCTGGACGCTGCCGTGGCGCATGAAGGACGGCTGGAAGGAATTCCATCTCGTCGCCGAGCCGGTGGTGCGCGAGATGGCGCCGGGCATGAAGGCGCATCTGTGGGGCTACAACGGCGCGTCGCCCGGTCCCACCATCGAGGCGGTCGAGGGCGACAAGGTCCGCATCTTCGTCACCAACAAACTGCCCGAGCACACCACCGTGCACTGGCACGGCATGCTGCTGCCGAACGGCATGGACGGCGTCGGCGGCCTGACCCAGCCGCAGATCAAGCCGGGCAAGACCTTCGTCTACGAGTTCGTGCTGAAGAAGAGCGGCACCTTCATGTACCACCCGCACGCGGACGAGATGGTGCAGATGGCGATGGGCATGATGGGGCTGTTCATCATCCATCCGAAGCGATCCGGGCCTGCACCGGGTCGATCGCGATTTCCTGTTCATCATGCAGAGCTACGACATCGACCCCGGCAGCTACATGCCGAAGGTCATGACGATGACCGACTTCAACCTGTGGACCTGGAACAGCCGCGTGTTTCCGGGCATCGATCCGCTGGTGGCGCGGCTCGGCGACCGCGTGCGCGTGCGCGTCGGCAACCTCACGATGACCAACCATCCGATCCACCTGCACGGCCACAGCTTCGAGGTGACCGGCACCGACGGCGGCTGGGTGCCAGGAGAGCGCGCGCATTCCCGAGGTCACCACCGACGTGCCGGTCGGCGCCATGCGCGCCTTCGAGTTCGTCGCCGACGAGCCGGGCGACTGGGCGATCCACTGCCACAAGTCGCATCACACCATGAACGCGATGGGCCACGACGTGCAGACCATGATCGGCGTCAACAAGAAGGACATCGCCAGGACGATCCGCAAGCTCGTGCCCGACTACATGCCGATGGGCTCGGCCGGCATGGCGGAGATGGGCGAGATGGAAATGCCGATGCCCGACAACACGCTGCCGATGATGACGGGCTACGGCCAGTTCGGCCCGCTCGAGATGGGCGGCATGTTCTCGGTGCTGAAGGTGCGCGAAGGGCTGGCGCGCGACGACTACCGCGATCCCGGCCCCTACCAGAATCCGCCGGGCACGGTCGCCTACGAGGTCGCGGACGCGGGCCCCGCGCCGCGTGCGCCGCAATCCGGCTCCGGCCGCGCGCCGGCCGCCGAATTCAATGTGATCAAGCCGGGCAGCAAGCCTTCAACTCATCAGCACTAGGAGCAGATCATAACAATCAACCGACTGAATTCGTTTCCCGCCCTTGCGGTCGCGGGCGTGCTGGCGCTGGGACTGGCGCCGGCGCGGCTCGATGCGCACGACGCGGAGCATTTCTCGGCCGGCGAGCCGGGCAATCCGCGCCAGCCGTCCCGCACCGTCGAGATCAAGATGCACGAGGGTCCCAGCACGATGGCGTTCACGCCCGGCCGCCTCGAGATCAAGCGCGGCGAGCAGGTCAAATTCGTCATCAGCAATGCCGGCGCGCTGGCGCATGAATTCGTGCTCGCCAGCACCGCGGACAATCTCAAGCACGCCGAGCTGATGCGCAAATATCCCGACATGGAGCACGACGATCCGAACGGCAAGACCGTGCAGCCCGGCGCCAAGACGGAAATTCTCTGGCGGTTCACCAAAAGCCGGCGACGTTCGAATTCGCCTGCCTGATCCCCGGCCATCGCGAAGCCGGCATGACCGGTACGATCGTGGTGAAATGACCCTATCCGAACAGCAATAGGAGCCAGACCATGAACCGACGCCTTGCCATGGCCGCCGCCATCGCGCTTGCGGTTGCTGTTCGTGCCGGCTGCGTCCGCGCAGACCGACGAATTCGTGCCCGGTCTGGTAACCAAGGTCGACGAGCCCGCGCAGAAGATCACCATCAAGCACGGGCCGTTGAAGAAATTCGACATGGACGACGGCATGACGATGGTGTTCCGCGCTGCCGATCCCGCCATGCTGAAGACGGTCAAGGCCGGCGACCGCGTGCGCTTCGTGCCGGAGCGCATCAACGGGCAGTTCACGGTGACGAAGATCGAGAAGGCGAAGTAGCGCGCCGGCGGCGCCCCGAGGCGCAGCGATCTGCCGCGCCCCCGCCATGCATGGCCGCTCTTTCACAACCATGACCCGGTGAGCTAGCGTCGCCGCGAGCATACCGCCGGAAGGGCCGCGGCTCCGGCTGGTCAGCGACAGCGCTCATGAAAGGGAAGACAATGATCCGTTCGCGTCGTCGATTTCTGCAACTTGCGGTCGGCACCGCCGCCCTGCCCGCCGTCTCGCGCCTCGCCTTCGCCGAAACCTATCCGGCGCGCCCGGTGCGGGTGATCGTGCCGTTCGCGCCCGGCGGCCAGACCGACGTGATCGCGCGCCTGGTGACGCAGAAATTGTCCGACCGGCTCGGCAAGAACTTCTACGTCGAGAACGTGCCGGGCGCCGGCAGCAGCATCGGCGTTGGCCGCGCCGCGCAGGCGGCGCCGGACGGCTACACCATCCTGTTCGTCGACGGCATCGCCTTCGTCGCCAATCCGAGCATCTACAACAAGGTGCCGTACGATCCGGCCACCGACTTCGAGGCGATCGGCGTCGCCGCGACCACGATGCAGGTGCTGGCGGTGAACCCGGCCGTGCCGGCCAAGACCACGCAGGAGCTGGTCGCGCTGATCCGGGCCAATCCGGGCAAGTACAGCTACGCCTCGGCCGGCACCGGCACCGGCTCGCATCTGACCGGCGAGCTGTTCCGCCTGTCGCTCAACCTCGACCTGGTGCACGTGCCGTATGGCGGCGGCGGCCCGGCGATCGCCGCGACGCTGGCGGGCCACACGCCGATCTCGTTCGGCTCGGCGGCCGCGACCATCCCGCAGCATCAGGAGGGCAAGCTGCGCATCCTGGCGGTCGGCGGCGCGAAACGGCTGAAGGGGCTGCCCGACATCCCGACCATCCGCGAGGGCGGCTACAACGAGGTGGCGTGCGACGCCGTGGTGGGCGTGCTGGCGCCGGCCAAGACGCCGAAGGAGATCGTCACGCTGATCAACAAGGAGATCGCGGCCGTGGTCGCGGCGCCGGACGTGCAGGAGCGCCTCACCACGCTGGGCTTCGAGACCGAGACCATGACGCCGGACGAGCTGGCGGCGTTCTTCAAGTCCGACCTGCCCAAGTGGGCGAAGGTCATCAAGGACGCCGGCGTCAAGGCGCAGTGACCGGACGGCGCCGGCTCCGGCTGTCGCGGCTCACCCGCGCCGCGCACGCCGGCGGCTGTCGATCATGTTGATCGCGCGCCGGGCGGACAGGATCGCGCCTTCCTGCCAGGCGCCGATCTGGCTCAGATGTTCGCCGGCGAAGTAGAACGGGCCGTCCGGCTCGTTGAGCAGCATGTATTCGCCCGCCTGCCCCGCCCGATAGCGCGCCGCGATGCCGAGGCTGTAGGGCATCCTGGACCACGCGACCAGCAGCGGCTTTTCAAGCTCCTTGCCGCACCCCGGATGCAATCCTTCGACCGCCACGCGGCTCAGCTCGATCTGCGCACCGAGCGGCATTTTTGTCAGTTCGTCCGCGTCCTCGCGATTGGCGTAGGCGCCGAGCAAGATGCCCTTTTGCGAAAACAGCTCGGCGCTCGGATACCACACCAGCGTGGTCGGACCTTTCACCCAGGAGATGCCGCCGTAGATCTGCCGGTCGGTCTCCCAGAACCGGCGGGACTGCCAGGCAATCTTGACCGCGTTGCCATAGGCGATGTTGCCGATCGCCGCCCGGTGGCCGGAGGAGAAATCAGACTCGATCCGCTGCAAGACCGGCAGCGGGATCGTGACGATGCAATAGGCCCCGTCGAGCGCACTGCTCTTGCCGGTCTGCTTGTCGGTGAAGGATACGCTCACCCCGCTACTCGTGCGGCGGATGGCCGTCACTTCGCTGCCAAGGCGCACGACATTGCCGAGCTTGTTCGCAAATGCCGTCGCGATGCGGTCCATGCCGCCGACCGGCTGGAACATGGTTGCCTGCTGAGTGAAGCTCTCCTCGAACAGCATGGCGGTCCACATGTCGGCATCAAGCAGGACGCCAAGCGGCAGAGGATCACGCTTCACGCCCGCTTGCCCGGCCGGACCTGGCAGCGTCTGGTAGCCCGCCCGGGTCGAGCCCTTGTAAAGCAGATCGGGCGGGAGGTCGCCGTATTGCTGGAGAAACGCTAGCATCCGCTTCTTGTCGTCGGCGGATAGTTCCTGATCGAGCGCGCCGCGGTTGATCGCCTTGCCGAGCAGTTCGGAGATTTCGCCGCGGATGTCGTTGATCGCCTGCCGCAGCTCGATCGGCTTACCCTCGTTGGCCGCCGGATTGTGCAACAGCGCGCCGCGGTTGGTGTTGATCTCGACCTCGAGCGCAACGCCGAGTTCCCGGCAATAGCCGAGCACGGCCTGATGATGACTGGGCAGTCGCGCCGCGCCGGCATTCCAGTAGAGGCCCTGATCGAATTCGCAGACCTGCCGCGAGCCGTCCGCCATCTCGATCGTCGTCCCGCGCCGGACGGTCCAGTTGCGGCCGCCGACCCGATCGCGCGCTTCGAGCACGGTGCAATCGTAGCCGGCCTTGCCGAGCTCATAGGCCGCCGACAGCCCGGCAACGCCGGCCCCGAGCACGATCACCTTGGTCCCATGCGCCGCGCCCTGCTCCAGCGTCACCGCCTCGGCAGCTGCGTGCGCCGCGCCGAGGAGGCCCATCGCCTGCATGGTCAGGTAGGTCGCACGATAGCCTCCGGCCTGCGCAACCTGCCGGAGGAAGTCCCGACGCGAGCCGCTCATGGCCGGGCCTCGTTCGTTATCGCCTACTACTCGAACTCAACGATCATCTCGACTTCCACGGCGGCGTTGCCGGGAAGTCCCGCCATCCCGACGGCGGAGCGGGCATGCTTGCCGATCTCCTCGCCGAAAACCTCGACCATGAGATCGGAGAAACCATTCACCACCTTGGGCTGGTCGCTGAAGCCGTCGGCCGTGTTGACCATGCCGAGAACCTTGACGATGCGCTTGACACGATCGAGGCTGCCGAGCGCGGCCCGCACCTTCGCCAGCATGATGAGCCCGGCCTGCCGCGCCGCCTGGTAGCCCTGTTCGACGGTCACGTCCCTGCCGAGCTTGCCCTTGTGCGGCCAGTCCCCGGGTGTATTGCCCGCGAGGAACAGGAGTTTGCCGGTCTGGACGTAATTGACGAAATTCGCGCTCGGGGTCGAGACCGACGGCAGCGTTAGGTTCAATTGCTTGAGCCGCGCTTCGGCGCTCGCGGAACTCTGCGGCCGCATGACCGGCAGGGACAAGCAACGCCAGGATGACGCCGCTTGCCATGGCAAAAGATTTTCTCATGTCTCATTCTCCTCATTTCGCAAGCGTCTGATCTACCTGCCACCCGACAGCGTTTTGACGAGGCGGTAGAGGTATTCCTGGCCATCGAAGAACGATTTCACCAAGACGCGTTCATCCTTGCCGTGCGAACGCATATCGTCGACGTCGCCGGCGAGACCCGAATGGCCGTAGGTCGGTATCCCCGCATTGCGCAAATAGCTGCCGTCGGTCGCGCCGGCGCTCATGGTGGGGACGATCGGTGCGCCCGGCCAGAACTCCGCAGAGAGCTTCGCGATTGCACCCATGATCTCTTCGTGCAGCGCGGACGGCGCACTCAGCACCGGCTCGCCGATCTGCGTAACGGAAATCTGATCGTCGGCGAGAACGCGCACCAGCGTCGCCTTGACCTCATCCACCGGGTCGCCCGGCATGATGCGGCAGTTGACCGTGGCGCGCGCGAGCTGCGGCAATGCGTTGTATGCGTGCCCGCCCTCCAGCATGGTGGCGACGCAGGTGGTTCGCAATTGCGCATTGTAGGCGGGATTTGCGGACAGCCGGACCAGCGAAAGGGAGGCTGGATCGGGACGCCCGGATATCACCGAGCGAATATCCGCGGCCATCTGATCGCCTTCGAGCTCGGCCGTCCGTTCGAAATAGGCGCGGGTCGTCTCGTTCAGCTTGAACGGAAAGCTGAATTTCGACAGGCGCGACAGGCCTTCAGCCAAACGATAAATGGCATTGTCCTTTGCCGGCACCGAGCTGTGGCCGCCACGGTTCCTCACTTCCAGCGTATAGGTCAGCGACACTTTTTCGCTGGTTTGAACGCTGTTGCGGATTGGTTTGCCGTTCTTCAGGCCCACGCTCGCCGCCCTCGTTCAGCGCAAACTCGGCGTCGATCAGATCCCGATGGTTTTTCAGCAACCACTGAATCCCAAGCGCATTGCGGTCGAGAATTTCCTCGTCGGTCTCCAGCGCCAGGATGATGTCCCGATCGGGCTGGTAGCCCTCCTGTTTGTAACGAATGAGGTTCGCCAGAAAGGCGGCCGCCATGTACTTGTCGTCGCCCGTACCCCGCCCGTAGTAGTAGCCGTCTTTCTCGGTCAGCTTGAACGGATCGACCGACCAGTCTGCGCGGATCGCCGGAACCACGTCGATGTGAGCCAGCAGCAGGATCGGTTTGCGGTTGCCGGTGCCGCGCAGCCGCGCCACCAGATTGCCCTTACGAGGCGCTGGCTTGAACACCTGCACGTCGGCCGTGCCGAAGCCCGACGCGCGAAGCCGCGCGGCCATCGCGTCGGCGGCACGCCCGGTGTCTCCGGTTTCGGTGACGGTGTTGATTTCGACCAGCTCTTTGTAGACGTCAAAGGCCAGTTGCTGCCGAGGGGTCAGGGACTGAGCGAGCACCGGTTCCCCGGAAGAGACCAGGCACAACAGCACCAGCCCCGTCAGCGGGAGCATGAATAGTCGTGCCATAGATCGGTCCTTTGTCTGCGCAACGCCGCTCGCTTCAGCACGTTCCGCTGCCAAGTCTCCAATAAAACTACACCGGCGACCGGAGCGCACGGAAGAGCACGCGATGCCTCCTTTTTGGCCAAAGCCGAAGTGGCCGAACAACCGAACGATGTCCGGTTGCAGGTGAACGCTGCAACCTGAACCACTTGGTTAGTCGGACTCAATCGATCGACGGTGCGACGCCCATCCTGGATTTTCGCCGCAGGGCTTTGCCTCATTCTCCGACGTCGGGATTCTCGGTCGAGAGGGCTGCGGCGATCCGATCGCGACTGCGGTAGGTCCAAAGGCAAACTGCGAGCACGAGGAGCGCACCAAAGAAGACCGGCCACCGCAGCCCGTAAAGCGTCGACGCGCCCCCCGCCGCCAACGCGCCAATCGCGGGCGCGCCGCGAAAGATCAGGCCATACAGGCCCATGACGCGCCCGCGCATGCTGCGGTCGGCGGCGAGTTGAATCAGCGTCTGGATCGCGATCCCTGCGCTGGACATACAAAACCCGAATACCGCAATGGCTGGCACGGCGACCCACATGCTCTCGGTCGCGATTGTCAGGATCGATGCCATTGCGCCGACAATCGAACCGCCGAGCGCAACCAGCGTGAGGCTCGACGAATCGGCACGGTGACCGAGCCAGACGCCGCCAAGGATGGCCCCGCCGCCGATCGCGGACGCGAGGATCGATAGGCCGCCCGCCCCGGAGTGGAACACGTCGGCGGCAAATCCCGGCAGCAGTTCGTTCAGCGGACGTCCGCCGACACCCAGCGCGATCAACAGCACCAGCAGGGCTGCAATGCCCCGGTGAGTCGCCGTGTAGTGGAGGCCCTCCCGCAGATCAGCCAGGAAACTACGCCTTTTGCCGGAACCAGAGACCGTCCGAGCGATGCGAATGCGCGCCAGCGCCAGCAGAAAGACGACGTAGCTCAAGGCATTGGCCGCGAAGGCGGCAGCTACACCTGACCACACGATGGCCAGTCCGGCACACATCGGGCCGATGAAGCGGGCCAGATTGAAGACGACGGAATTGATCGCCACTGCCGCCCCGAGGTCCGCTTGTGGCACCAGGGACGGAACCAGCGCGAGCCGGGCCGGCTGATTGAAAGCAACAACGACACCCTGAATGGCTGTCAGGGCGACGAGAAGCCCGATGGTCATATGACCGCTGGCAGTGAGCGCGAATAGAACGGTGGCCTGCACCAAGGAAATGGTCTGGCTCGTCTTCACCACGCGCAGCCGATCCCACCGGTCAGCCGCGGCTCCTGCAATCGGTCCAATGATCAGCACTGGAAAGAAGTCGGCGAAGGCAACAATTCCAAGCCACAGTCCGGACCCCGTCAACTGCCATGTCAACCAGCCGATCGCGACTCGCTGCATCCACATGCCGATGAGCGACACTGCGCTCCCCGCCGAATAGATGCCAAAGTTTGCGTTCCGAAGCGGAAGCGCAATCAGCGGGGAGCTTCGGAGAAAGGCAAAGACCATTGGGATGAAGGTAACGCATCACTCCGGCTATGTGGACGCCAGATCGGCCCAGGTTTGCCTCATGGCTTGGCGGGCCGGAAATCCTGATCCGGGAATGTCGACGCGTCCGGCACGACGATGGCGTTCACGCCGACATTGGTGCCCTGATGGCACGAATTGCAGCTGTCCGTCAGTCGCTTGTAGGCGGCATTGTACTGTTCGAAATCGGCGTTCTTGATCGCTTGCGAGAGCGTGGCCATTGGTTCTTTGGTGACCGCCATCATGTCGGCGATGGGATTCTTTCTCCACTGCGGCCAATAGCGTGCAACGCGGTCGAACGACTCTTCGAGTTGGTGGAGTTCGTATGCGGCGTATGGCCAGTTCTTTTCGCGGCCCGCCAGCGCGAGCTTGATATGCCGCGGTTGGACGGTCATGGTCATGAGGTCGCCTAGTCCCGGCCGATACACCGGCGGTGGTGCATTCTGAGCGTCGGGCACCGTTTGAGCGGAACCAACAATCGGAGCAGCAAGAGCAACAAGTCCGAAGAGCACGGCCGCAAAACGAATCCCATTCATGGATTCTCTCCGTCTCGCCATATTGACGCCCCTCAGACGTAAGATAGCGCGGAGCGGCCAACGGCACAAAGGACGACGACCGCTCGGGCGGCGTCAACGCAAAACGGAGCCGGCGAACGTCCGACAATCGCTCGTTATGGCTCCACGCCCTGCGTACGTTGCTCACGATAGAAGCCGCCGCCGTCAGGGTGGCGGTTGCATTTGCGCTATCATGCGCCATCGGAAATCGCCAAAACACTGCGCCATGCCATCGTCCTACGATGCGGAAGTCCCCGAATTCGTCTCGCCGTCGGCGGCGAACGCGGCCCTGAGCTGCCAGTTCCTGGTCGCCGGCGCCGGTCTGTCCGGCCTGAGCGCGGCCGAGGCGGCGGCAAGCCGCGGCCTGGACGTGATCGTGATCGAGAAGGCGGCGCTCGGGAAGGAGGCGGCCTCCGGCCTCAACGCCGGGCAGTTCCTGACCGGCTGGGCCAAGCCGATCTCGACCGTCCTCGCCGAGCTGACGCAGCAGGAGCAGGAACGCGGCGCGACCGGCGAGCGGGCGGCATTGCGGGCGCTGCAAAGGACGCGGGAGTTCCTGCGCCGCTCGATCGAGGGCTGCCATCGGCTGGCGCAGCTCGACCACGACAACAATCTGCGCGCCTCGGTCAGGCGCGGCGCGGTGATCGCGGCCGTCAGCGAGGCCGACATGGCAAGCCTCAAGGCGACCTACGAGTTCATGGAGCAGAGCGCGCTGCGCGCCCTCATGCCGGCGGTCGGAGGGCGCCGCCCGCCGTTCGTCCGGCTGCTGACGGCGCAGGAACTGTCGAAGCGCTGCGGCACGGCGGACGGTCTCTATGCCGGCGGCGCGATCGACTATTTCGGCGGCAGCTTCCGGCCGCGAAAATTTCTCTACGGGCTGGCGCGATCGCTGCAACGCAAGGGCGTGCGCATTTTTCAGCAGACCGACGCGCAGGCGCTCGACACCGTCGACGGCCGCATGACCGTCTTTTGCGGCAACGGCGCCGCCATCCAGACGAATGCCCTGTTCATGGCCAATGCCTACTCCCGGCACATCAACGGCGAGGTCATGGAGCGCGCCATCTTCTCGCACAGCTATGTGGTCGAGGTCGAAGTGCCGAAACAGGCCAAGGTCCTGAGCGCCGAGAACGTGTTCTCGGACATGCGCGAGCCTTGCTTCTATGCGCGCCGCCACGGAACGCGTCTTTACATGGGCTACGAGGAAACGGCGGAGACGTCGCCCGAGATCACCCAACAGGTCGCGCAGCGGACGCTGGCGGAAGGAAAGAAGATATTTCCGGCGCTCGGTGCGCTCGCCGAACGCGAGATCAGGAGCGCCTGGGCCGGGCGAACGTACTACACCCTCGACGACTATCCGTTCGTCGAACGCAAGAGCGGCGGCCGCATCCTGACGTTCGCGGCGCCATCCGACCACGGCAATGCGCTGGCCGTGCGCGTCGGGCAGCTGATCGGCGAGGCCGTGGCCTGCGCCGCGCAGCAGCCGAAGAGCGACGAACTCGCCCGGCAGCGGCGGCGCATCGAGCGGCAGCTCAAATTGTTCGAAAGATTTCCGAAGGGCGCGCGGCTGCGTCCGGGCCGGCGATACCAGGAAGCGGTGTCGGATGAAGCCTGAACAAACAGCGTGGGGATGAGCGACGCGAACGTCGCCCATCCCTTTGCACGCTTACACGCAACGATAGATTTGGCGTCGCCGCGTCAGAAGGTGACCGAGTCCTTGATCGCGGCGGCCGCGTCGGCCGGCACGACCTTGCGGGCCACGAAGTCATCCCAGTTCTTGAACTTGGCCTTGGTGCGGGCGTCGACGATGGCCTTGGAGCTCGTCGTCGCTCATCTTCGGGAGCTTGCCGAGGTCGGCGGCCGAAGCGGTGTTCAGATTGACCTTGGCGGCGACCGCAGCCGCGCCCTGGCCGGTGGTCGAAGGCTTGCCGGTGGTCACCGCGGGCGCCGCGGCCGGGGCCTTGTTGTCCTGCGCCAAGGCCGGAGCGGAAACGAGCGCGAGCGTCAGTGCGCTCAGGATGATGCGATTGACAGTCATGGGAGTTCCTCTGTTGTCGGCCGCACGGCGCTTGCACGCGTGCGAGACGCGACGGGGGTCGATGTCTCAGCGACGAACGCCGGCTTGCCGTAAGCATCCCTCGTCCCGCTGATGGCGCTGGTGATAGCGGATCGATTTCGAACGGCGCATGGACAGCGCGTTCATAGGGCGTTCAGCGGGGTTAATGGGGGAGCCACCCAAAACAAAACGGCCGCCCTTTCGGACGGCCGTCTCGCCAAACTCGATGTCTCGCCGCCCCCTACTCCGCCGCGATCCGCACCTCCGGCGCGGCCGAGCGCACGTCGGCGTCGACGTGCTTCTCGTACTTGACGAAGTTCTCCTGGAACATGCGCACGAGCTTGCGCGCGGTCTCGTCGAAGGCGGCTTTGTCCTTCCAGGTCTTCATCGGATAGAGGATGTGCGGCTCGATGCCGGGCACCGAGGTCGGCACCGCGAAGCCGAAATACGGGTCGGTGCGGTAGCTCGCGTTGCGCAAGCGAGCCGTCGAGCGCGCCGGTGACCAGCGCGCGCGTCACCTTGATCGGCATGCGGCGGCCGACGCCGTAGATGCCGCCGGTCCAGCCGGAATTGACCAGCCAGCAGTCGACCTTGTGCTTGGTGATGTAGTCGCGGAACAGCGCGCCGTATTCGGCCGGCGGGCGCGGCAGGAACGGCGCGCCGAAGCAGGTGGAGAACTCGGGCTCGACGCCGACCAGGCCCTTCTCGGTGCCGGCGACCTTGGCGGTGTAGCCGGAGAGGAAGTGGTACATCGCCTGCGCGGGCGTGAGCTTGGCGATCGGCGGCATCACGCCGAAGGCGTCGGCGGTCAGGAAGATGACGTTCTTGGGGTGGCCGGCGGTGCCGGTCTCCGACGCGTTCGGGATGAAATCGAGCGGATAGGCGGAACGCGTGTTCTCGGTCTTCTTGTCGCTGTCGTAGTCGGGCACGCGCGTGGCCGGATCGAACACCACGTTCTCGAGCACGGCGCCGAAGCGGTTGGTGGCGTCCCAGATCTGCGGCTCGGCCTCCTGCGAGAGCTTGATGCACTTGGCGTAGCAGCCGCCTTCGAAGTTGAAGATGCCGTTACCCGACCAGCCGGTCTCGTCGTCGCCGATCAGGATGCGGTTCGGATCGGCCGAGAGCGTGGTCTTGCCGGTGCCGGAGAGGCCGAAGAACAGCGCGCTGTCGCCGCCCTTGCCGACATTGGCCGAGCAGTGCATCGGCATGACGCCTTGCGCCGGCAGATAGAAGTTCAAGGTCGTGAACACCGACTTCTTCATCTCGCCGGCATAAGAAGACCCGCAGATCAGCACGATCTTGCGGGTGAAATCGATCGCCACCATCGTGTCGGAGCCTTCGCGGCCGCCGTGGCGTTTGGCGTCCGGCTTGAACGAGGGCATGTCGACGATGGTCATGTCCGGCACGTAGCCCGCCAGCGCCGCGCGCTCCGGACGGATCAGCAGCTGGCGGATGAACAGCGAGTGCCAGGCGAGCTCGGTGTAGACGCGGGCCTTGATGCGGTATTGCGGATCGGCGCCGCCGTACAGATCCTGCGCGAACAGGGTCTTGCCCTTCGCGTGCGCGAGGATGTCGTTGTAGAGATTCTCGAAGTGCTCCTTGCTCTGCCTGCGGTTGCCGTCCCACCAGACGGTGTTTTCCGTCAGCGCATCGACGACCGTGTGCTTGTCCTTCGGCGAGCGGCCGGTGTGATGGCCGGTCTCGGCGCACAGCGCCCCGCCATCGACGATGGTCGCTTCCTTGTTCCGGATCGCGTGCTCGTAGAGCGTCGGCGCTCCATGATTCCAGTGGACCGCGGCCAAATCCTTGAAGCCGAATTTGTCGGCGCCGTGGGCGCTGTTCCTCAGACCGGTTTCCTGCACGAAAAGACCTCCAACACCACATCCGGCCGGCGCCGGATCCCCTCCCCAACCGCCACGTCTAACATGGCGCGGCCGAGCATAGCGCCCGGCCCACGAATGCGCACCCTATAGTGGGTGTCGCCGCGCTCTGCCAAGGCTCTATGCTGGCCGTAACGTTTACGGCGGCGGCCGCATTGATGCACGTCAAAGCAGCCGGCGCTGGAAGTGATGGGTGAAACCTCAATTCGAATAATGTCGCGGGTTTGGCGCAGCTTCTTGCTGCGCCGCAGCACGCCAGGCCTATTCGGCTAAGCCCTTGCCGACCAGCCATTTCTGGATCAGGTCCGCAACCTGGTCGCTGTTCTTGTCCATCATGATCATGTGGGAATTGCCCTTGATCCCGGCGTCCGGGAGATCGATCACGTCGATGCTGCCGCCCGCCGCCTTGAGCACGCCGGCATAGTCCACACCGGTCTGCCTGATCTTCGACCAGCGCGGATGGTCCTTGGCGTTGTCCCCATAAATCACCAGCACCGGCGAGTTCTTGATCGACCCGACCTTGTTGCGGTCGCCGCCGAGCGTCGGCTCGACCGCCACCAGCGCCTTAACCTTATCGGGCCGCGCCTCCAGCGCCTTGAAGCCGAACGAACCCGACTGGCTGTGCACCAGGACCACGCACGGGCAGACCTTGTCGATCAGTTCGACATAGGCGGCGACGATCGCGTCGTCGGTGGTGAGCCAGCGCGGCACGCCCTGCTTCATGAACTGCTCGTAGGCATCGATCGGGAACTGCGCGCCCGGATAGGTGACGCGCTTGGCCTTGTCGGCATTCCACGAGCCGATCGGCCCGACCCGGAAACGCTCCCACGGATCGCCGAGCGGCAGGAACACCGGATCGCCCTTGAAGGTGCTGGTCCAGCCGGAGCGGCCGCGCTCGACCGCGTCCGAGATGTAGGTGTCCCAGCCCTTGCCGACGAAATAGTTGAGCCAGCCCGGCTGGCCGTCGGGCTTGGTCTCGTAGGTGACGCCCGACAGTCCGCCGCCGTGCCACAGCAGGATCGGCACGCGGCCCTTCTTGTTCTGCGGCAGGTAGAACTGCACGTACATCTGCTCGACCTGATAGGTGCCGTTCGGATCGACCTTGGCGGGCACGCCGCCGGGGGTGAACACGATCTCCTTGACCGGCTGGCCGGTGATCTCGATCAGCTTGCCGCCGATGTGGAACGAACCGAAGTCGCGCAGCGCCACCGGCTCCTTGGCCTGCGCAAAGGCCGATCCGGCGGCGAGACAGAACGATAAGGCAATGACGGCGCGATTCATGGCGTGCTCCCGGTTGAGTGTTGTTCGTTCCGCGCGGCGACGCGGATGTTCGTTGACCCGATAGTGACAAATCGCGTCGCTGCCTGCCAGCCGTGGGCTGCGGCCCGCACCACGCCCACGCGTCACGGGCGCGGCACCAGCCAGCCGCGATAGGCGACGATCAGGCCGGTGAACGGATGGCCGATCTCGACGTGGAAATGGAAGCGGCCATCTTGCGCGAACTCGTAGGAATTGCCGCGCGGCGCGAGGAACAGCGGCATCGGAATGCCGAGAAAGCTCCAGCGCCGCACCACGAGCTTCATGCGGCCGTCCTCGAGCACCAGCGCCATGCCGGCGTTGAGCGGGCCGAAGCGTTCGCACAGCAGATGCTCGAAGCGGCCGCGGCCCGGCCTCCTGCGTGCTCGAGAACGAGCGGCCGGCGAAGGTGCGCTGCCAGTGCTCGCGGCCGTGCTCGACGCGAAAGCGCACCGTGACCGGAACATTCTCGCCGGCCTGCGGGAAGCCCATGACCAGCGCGGCAAGCCGCGCCAGCAAGCCCTTGCCGCGCTCGACCGTCGCCATGCCTTCGGCGGTGAGCTCGGTGCGCACGTCGTGCATCGCCTGCAACGGCGCGGGCAGCGTATCGAGCGCATCGCCCAGCACCTGCCGGTAGACGGTGCGCATCGGCCGGCAGGCTCGCGCGGAAGCCGGTCACGATCCTGCGGCGCGCGAACAGCGGCTCGTAGTCGGACAGTTCGAGATCGGTGACGGAGCCGCGCGCGCCGGCCGCGGGCGCGCGGCCGGCGAGGCAGTGGCGGATGACCGCCTCCGCGGCCATCGACGGAATGAGCGGGCCGTCGTCGCCCTCGGCGATCATGTGCCAGGAGCGCGTCACGCGTCGGCCGGTCGCGTCCGCGCCTTCGACCGCGACGAACATGCCGCCGCGATGCTCGCCGAAGCTCAGCACGCCGACCGCCCAATGGATCAGCGGCGCGAGCGGAAGCAGCGACGGCAGAATTTTCAGCCGCACCAGCCAGGCGAATCGCATTGAGCGCGCGGTGCAGGAACTCCGGCACCGGACCGGCGCCCATCCAGACCGTGCGCACGCCCGGCCACAGCTCCGGCAGCAGCTTGAGGTCCGGCACATCGACCAGCGAGAACCGCACCGGATCAAGCGGCAGCCGTCCGGGCGGCGCGATGGTGTAGCGCAGGTTGTCGATGATGGCGTAGGCCGGTGGTCTTGCGCCCGTCACGCGTCACCTCGACCGGCTTGCCGGCATAGCTCGTGATCGCGCGGATGACGTTCATGCCGACATTGGCGTAGGGCGACGGCGCGATGCCGCCCGTGATCGTGTCGACGCGGGTCATGTCCTGCGCCAGCCGGCGCACGACCGCCGCCGTCAGCACCGGAAAGCTCGACACGCCTGCGAGCACGAAGACGCCGCGTTCACGCGCCTGCGCGTCGAACTGGGCGATGCCTTTGACGAAGTCGGAGCCGTCGGCAAGGTCGAGATAGTTGATGCCGAGCGCGAGCGCGGCGCGCACCACGCGATAGGGATCGGCGCCGTAGACCTGGAACGGCCCGGTGGCATCGACCACGATGTCGGGCGCGAGCGCGCGCAGTTGCGCCTCGACGTCGCCGTCGCGGTCGAAGGCGGCAGGCACGAGAGTGGCCGTGGCCTGCAGGTCCGCGCAGAACGCCTCCGCGCTTCGCACGCGAGCGCCCGGCAATGATCAGCGTCAGCCGCGCTTCATCGGCGAGCAGCCGCGCGAGCCGCCCGCCGAAGGTGCCGTAGCCGCCGAGGATGAGGACTTTGAGGGAGGACATTCCGGTGGAAGATTTCGACGGCTATGGCAAAGCGAGCGTCACGCCGCGCGCGCCTCGTCGGCCATCTGCTTGAGCACCTGCCGCAGCACGCCCGGCGCCCGCACCCGCTGCGGGAACGGCAGCCGCAGCGCCGTGCGCTCGAGCTGCAGCTCGAGGCCCTCGGGATCGCAGCCGACGCAGCGCCACGCGCCGTCGGCCGCGCCGAGCAGCTTGGTGGCATAGAGCCGGCAGGCGTCGGCGTGATCCGCGTTCATGTGCGCCAGGATGTCGGTCTCGGCGGCGACCAGTTCGGCGGCGTCGTCGACCTCGGTCAGGATGTCCTGCGGCTTGAGGTCGACGATGCGGCCGAAGCCCGCGACCAGATGCGCGCTCTTGAGCGCGATCCGGTAGAAGGCGAAATCGGCAAAGCCCGCGAACATCTCCGCCTCCGGCTGGCGCGTCAGGTAGCGGCGGCGGACGTCCGGGTCGCCGGTCGCGGCGGCGGTCCCCATCAGCATGACGCGCGCGCCCTGCAGCGGGTCGCCCTCCTTGCGCTCGTCGATCATCAGCGAGACGCGCGGGTCGGCGAGCACGTTCTTGGTGTGCACCGCGAGCTTGGAGATCAGCAGCAGCGGCGCGCCGTCGGCCGCGGTCGCGATGTTGACCAGCGAGCAATAGGGATCGCCGGAACCCGGCATCAGGGTCGCCAGCGCCCCGGAACGGCCCTCGCGCAGGAGCTTCTTGGCGGCGGCTTTGGGGTCGAAATCGGGTGTCGGTTTCATGGGCTTGCCTCCGGTTGCGGCAATGTAGCCAAGACGCCCCATTTGACGAAACGGTGAACAATGCCCATGTCGGAGGCATGGAACGCGCCCTCCAAGCCCTCATTTGGGCGGCGCCTCGTTAAGGAATCCCTTGACGAATCACGCATTTGAGGCGGAATCGTCACATTTCGGCCTAGCTTTAGGGGCTTCAAAGTGATGGGTGCACCCGCCACGGACAGGGGCTCATGCCGACAATCGCTCTCGTCGACGACGACCGGAATATCTTGACCTCGGTCTCGATCGCTCTCGAAGCCGAGGGCTACCGGATCATGACCTATACCGACGGCGCCTCGGCGCTCGACGGCTTCAAGACCTCGCCGCCCGACCTCGCCATCCTCGACATCAAGATGCCGCGCATGGACGGCATGGAGACGTTGCGGCGGCTGCGGCAGAAGTCCGACATGCCGGTGATCTTCCTCACCTCCAAGGACGAGGAGATCGACGAATTGTTCGGCCTCAAGATGGGCGCCGACGACTTCATCCGCAAACCGTTCTCGCAGCGGCTGCTGGTCGAGCGCGTGAAGGCGGTGCTGCGCCGCGTCACGCCGAAGGACCCGACCGCGCCGAAGGAAGCCGACGCCAAGGCGCTCGAGCGCGGCCAGTTGCGCATGGATCCGGAGCGGCACACCTGCACCTGGAAGAACGAGCCGGTCACGCTCACCGTCACCGAATTTCTGATCCTGCAGGCGCTCGCCACCCGGCCCGGCGTGGTGAAGAGCCGCAACGCGCTGATGGACGCCGCCTACGACGATCAGGTCTACGTCGACGACCGCACCATCGACAGCCACATCAAGCGGCTGCGCAAGAAGTTCAAGATGACCGACGACGACTTCGACATGATCGAGACGCTCTACGGCGTCGGCTATCGGTTCAAGGAGATGTGACGGCACGCACTCGTTGCGTGCCGACCGCAAAGTAATTCTGCCATCTGCGGAGCCGGATCGCCGAGGGGGCGCCGGCAGGGCGTGCAGTAGGGGGCGCAACCGGCAGACCGATCGTGCTTGACCGAACTCCCAGCGCTATCCAATCCGACGTGCTCGCCGAACCGGCGAGCGAGCCTCGCGCCACGCGCGGAAAGCGGCACGGCCAAGCGGCTCGGCGAATGGCTGCTGCGCGTCTGGCAGCTGTTCGCCCACCTGAGCTTTTCGAGCCTTACCCGGCGCATCATCTTCCTCAACCTCACCGGCCTGATCGCGCTGGTGGCGGGCATTCTCTACCTCTCGCAATTCCGCGCCGGCCTGATCGACGCCCGCATCCAGAGCCTGCTGGTGCAGGGCGAGATCATCGCCGGCGCCATCGCGTCCTCGGCGACCGCCGATCAGGACACCATCACGCTCGATCTCGACAAGCTGATGGAGCTGCAGGCCGGCGAGAGCTACGGCGCCAATCAGGAGATGCCGCCGGGGATCGAGTTCTCGATCAACCCCGAGCGCATCGCGCCGCTGCTGCGCCGCCTGGTGTCGCCCACCAACACGCGCGCCCGCATCTACGATCCCGACGGCGTGCTGATCCTCGACAGCCGCGCGCTCTACGACGTGCTGCGCTTCGATCTGCCGCCGCCGCGCGCCGACAAGCCGAGCTATCTCGAGCGCGCCTATGTCACCATCCGCCGCTGGCTCAGCCGCGGCACGCTGCCGCTCTACGTCGAATTGTCGGCGCAGAGCGGCAAGCTCTACAGCGAGGTCGCGAGCGCGCTGCACGGCTACAAGTCGAGCATGGTGCGCATCAACGAACGCGGCGAGGTGATCGTCTCGGTCGCGGTGCCGGTGCAGCGCTTCCGCGCGGTGCGCGGCTCGCTGATGCTCTCGACCCAGGGCGCCGACATCGACGACGTGCTCGCGGCCGAGCGGCTGGCGATCTTCAAGGTCTTCCTGGTGGCGGCGGGCGTGATGGTGGTGCTGTCGTTCCTGCTCGCCGGCACCATCGCGGGCCCGGTCCGCCGTCTCGCCGAAGGCGCCCAGCAGGTGCGCCGGCGCATCCGCACCCGCGTCGACCTGCCCGACTTCAGCATGCGGCGCGACGAGATCGGCCATCTGTCGGGCTCGATCCGCGACATGACCAGCGCGCTCTACAGCCGCATCGAGGCGATCGAGCGCTTCGCCGCCGACGTGGCGCACGAACTGAAGAATCCGCTGACCTCGCTGCGCTCGGCGGTCGAGACGCTGCCGCTCGCCAAGTCCGACGAAAGCCGCGCGCGGCTGCTCGAGGTCATCAAGCACGACGTGAAGCGGCTCGACCGGCTGATCACCGACATTTCCGCCGCCAGCCGGCTCGACGCCGAGATGCAGCGCCAGGACGCGCTGCCGGTCGATCTCAAGACGCTGATGACGACCATCATCGGCGTGGCGGCCGAACGTCACGACGACGACGTCACCGTATCGCTGAATTTCGAAGGCGTCGGACCCGGCACGTTCACCGTGCTCGGGCACGATTCGCGGCTCGGCCAGGTGATCGACAACCTGATCGACAACGCGCGCTCGTTCTCGCCGGCCGGCGGCACCGTGCGCGTCACCTGCCGGCGCGTGAAGGACGAGATCGAAATCGTGGTCGATGACGACGGGCCGGGCGTCGCGCCCGATGCCATGGAGAAGATGTTCGACCGTTTCTACACCGACCGGCCCGACCACGGCTTCGGCCAGAATTCCGGGCTCGGCCTCTCGATCTGCAAGCAGATCGTCGAGGCGCATGACGGCCGTATCTGGGTCGAGAACCGGTACGGACCGGCGGCCGCGGGCGAGCCCGCGCCGGTGCTCGGCGCGCGCTTCATCGTGCGCCTGCCGGCGATGGGATGACCGAGACCGTCCACGCGTCGGCGGTCCTGACCGGCGCACACGCCGTTCTGATCCGCGGTCCGTCCGGTTCCGGCAAATCGCATCTGGCGCTCTCGCTCCTGGAAGCCGCGCAGTCGCATCTCCTGCCGTTCGCGCGGCTCGTCGGCGATGACCGCGTGCATCTCGACCGCAGCACGGCCGGCTGCTGGTGCGGCCGCACGCCTCGCTCGCCGGGCTGATCGAGGTGCGCGGCCTCGGCATCCGCCGCGTGCCGTACGAGGCGGTGGCGATGGTCGGACTGGTGGTCGACCTCGCCGAGACGCATGCCGAGCGCCTGCCGGCGGAAGGCGCGCGCTGGACCGAGATCGCCGGCGTGCGTCTGCCGCGGCTAGCGGTCGCAGCGGGGGCCGACGCCCGCGCGCCGGTCCTGGCGTTCCTGGCGACCGCCGCCGCACCCGCATTAAAAGTCGGTTAGGCGGCGCCTCCCCGGCTGGGAAAGGCCGCCGGGGCACCCTATCTGGGGGGCCGTAAACCACCCCTGACGACACCCTCTTGCGCCGCGTTTGCCGCGATGCAACACCCCTGTCGAAAGGCCGGAAAGGCCCTTGCGAAAGGACTTCGGATGGTCATGATGGCGGACCTTTCGTGCGGTGCAACCGAGACGCGCCCGCGGGGAGCTCGATGATCGGTCTGGTTCTCGTCACCCACGGGCGGCTTGCCGTCGAATTCCGCTCGGCCCTCGAGCATGTGGTCGGTCCGCAGAAGCAGATCGAAGCGGTCACCATCGGGCCGGACGACGACGTCGAGCAGCGGCGCAAGGACATCATCGAAGCGGTGAAGCGGGTCGATACCGGCGAAGGCGTCGCCATCCTCACCGACATGTTCGGCGGCACGCCCTCGAACCTCGCGATCTCGGTGATGAGCCGCCCGAAGGTCGAGGTGCTGGCCGGGATCAATCTGCCGATGCTGGTGAAGCTCGCCAAGATCCGCGACGACTGCTCGCTGCCGGACGCGGTGGCGGCGGCGCAGGATTCCGGGCGCAAGTACATCACCATCGCGAGCCGCGTGCTCAACGGCAAATGAGCGACCTCCGCAGGCGCCCAGGAGATTCCGAGTACGCCGATCGTGCGCACGCTCGAAATCTGCAACAAGAAGGGCCTGCACGCGCGCGCGTCGGCCAAGTTCGTGCAGACGGTCGAGAAGTTCGACGCCGACGTGAAGGTGACGCGCGGCAGCGAGACCGTGGGCGGCACGTCGATCATGGGACTGATGATGCTGGCGGCCGGCCCCGGCTGCACCGATCACGGTGGCGGCGACCGGCAAGGACGCGCGCGAGGTGGTCGAGGCGCTGGACGCGCTGGTGTCGTGCCGGTTCACCGAAGACGAGTGAGCGCGCCAAGCGCCGACGTCCGCCGGTTCGGCGGGCCAAGGCGCCGAGCCCCACAAATCGCAACAGCGGCTTATTTCAGCTTCGGCAGGCGAGCCTCCGTCTCACAATGCTTGCCGCAGGGCATTGATCCACCGCAACTATTCGGCCTGCATCCAAGTGACATAAAGAGTTCTTTATATCTTTATTGCAGTCTCGGGCGGGCTTTGCTATAGCCCCGCGCAACGGCGTGTTCCGGCACGACGCATTTCCAGCCATTCAAGGATCGTCATGAAAGCTGCTCAGAAAGCCGCCAAGCCTGCTGCTCCCGCCAACAAGCCCGCCTCCGACTACGTCGTCAAGGACATCGGCCTCGCCGAATGGGGCCGCAAGGAACTCGCCATCGCCGAGACCGAGATGCCGGGCCTGATGGCGACGCGCGAGGAATACGGCCCCAAGCAGCCGCTGCGCGGCGCCCGCATCGCCGGCTCGCTGCACATGACGATCCAGACCGCGGTGCTGATCGAGACGCTGAAGGCGCTCGGCGCCGACGTGCGCTGGGCCTCCTGCAACATCTATTCGACGCAGGACCACGCCGCCGCGGCGGTCGCCGCCGGCGGCACGCCGGTGTTCGCCATCAAGGGCGAGACGCTGGACGACTACTGGGACTACACGCACCGCATCTTCGAGTGGGCGCGACGGCGGCACGCCGAACATGATCCTCGACGACGGCGGCGACGCCACGCTGCTGATCCATCTCGGCGCGCGCGCCGAAGCGGGCGAGACCGGCCTGATCGCCAAGCCGACCAACGAGGAAGAGGAAGTCCTGTTCGCCGTCGATCAAGAAGCGGCTGAAGGAGCAAGCCCGGCTGGTACACGAAGAACGCCGAGACCATCCGCGGCGTCACCGAGGAGACCACCACCGGCGTGCATCGGCTCTACGAGATGCAGAAGAAGGGCACGCTGCTGTGGCCGGCGATCAACGTCAACGACAGCGTCACCAAATCGAAGTTCGACAATCTCTACGGCTGCCGCGAATCGCTGGTCGACGGCATCCGCCGCGGCACCGACGTGATGATGGCCGGCAAGGTCGCGATGGTCGCGGGCTTCGGCGACGTCGGCAAGGGCTCGGCCGCCTCGCTGCGCCAGGCCGGCTGCCGCGTGATGGTGTCGGAGATCGATCCGATCTGCGCGCTGCAGGCGGCGATGGAAGGCTACGAGGTCGACCACCATGGAGGATGCGGCATCGCGCGCCGACATCTTCGTGCACCGCGACCGGCAATCTCGACGTCATCACCGTCGAGCACATGCGCAAGATGAAGGACCGCGCCATCGTCTGCAACATCGGCCACTTCGACAGCGAGATCCAGGTGGCGGCGCTGCGCAACTTGAAGTGGCACAACGTCAAGCCGCAGGTCGACGAGATCGAGTTCCCGGACGGCAAGCGCATCATCCTGCTGTCGGAAGGCCGCCTGGTGAATCTCGGCAACGCCATGGGGCATCCGAGCTTCGTGATGTCGTCGTCGTTCACCAACCAGACGCTGGCGCAGATCGAGCTGTGGACCAATCCGAAGAAGTACGAGAAGAAGGTCTACACGCTGCCCAAGCATCTCGACGAGAAGGTCGCGCGGCTGCATCTCGCCAAGATCGGCGTCAAGCTGACCAAGATGTCGCGACAAGCAGTCGACCTATATCGGCGTGCCGCAGAACGGCCCGTACAAGCCGGACAGCTATCGGTATTGAGCGATCGCGACATGCCAACCGGTCGTCCTCCGCGAAAGCGGGGACCCAGCGCTTCGTTGCGAACGAGCACTGGATTGCCCGCTTGCGCGGGACATGACCGGCGGAAAGACTTCGCCCAGATCGGGATCAATCCGCCTTCGGCGGGATGATGATGATCGCGTAGCGCACCGGCGGATCGCCGTAGCCCATATACCGGCGCGACAGCTCGACCTCGCTGCGCCGGGCGTTCGGGTTGAAGGCGGCCCAGCCCTCGATCAGCCGCATGCAGTCGGCCTCCGTCGACCGGACAGGTGAGCGCGATGCCCTCGCGCGCGATGCGCGCCTCGTCCGCCCACGGCGTCGCCGCCGGTCCCGCGATATCGAAGGTCGAGGGCCGGTCGGCGAGATAGAACACGACCCCGTTGACCAGATTGGTGTAGCTGCCGACCAGCCGCAGCGGCGCGCCCGGCACGGCCTTCCGCCACGCCTCGTCGATGGCGGCGGCGAGCAGCCGGTAGTGCGTCGCATAGTGGTTCACGCCCTGGCGATGGATCACGATCGCGATCACCGGCGAGGCCGCGAGCATCAGCAGCGGAAACACAACGGCGAGCGCGAGGATGCGCACCGCGGCGGCGCGCGGCACGCGCCACAGCGGCGACGACAGCAGCACCACCGGCAACAGCGTCATCGCCGCCATGTTCCACAGCGAGACGATGGTGAAGCGCGCGATCACCGCGGCAACCACGGGCAGCAGGATCGGCAGCGCGAAGGCGAGCAGCACCGTCCGCCGCTTGGGCTCGGCCGGCCAGAGCGTATCGGCGAGCGCGCGCCAGCCGGGGCGCGCCGCGGCCGCCGCCAGGACGGCCGGGATCGCCAGATAGCCGCAGGTCCCGAGCAGAAATCCGGCCGCCGACTGCAATGGCGCCAGCGCCGACATCGCCGCATGCACCGTCAGCGCGTAGCCGAACGGCGCGAAGTCGTTGGCGACGATCCAGGCGAGGTGCGGCGCCAGCGCCAGCGCGCCGACCGCGACCGTCACCCGCGGCGCCAGCGTGCCGAAGTAATGTCCGCGGCGCGGATCGGCGATCGCCGCGATCCCGAGCCCGGCGAGCAGAAAGATCGACCAGTATTTGCCGAGCATCGCGCCGGCGGCGGCAAGACCGGCGAGCGCCGCATAGACGAGGCTGTAGGTCTCGAACGAGCGCAGGAACCACCATGTGGTCGCCGCCCAGAACGGGATCATGACCGTGTTGGCGTTGTATTTCAGCGCGTGAAAATTGAAGAACGGCAGCAGCGTCAGCAGCGCCAGGCCGGCGACGCGCTTCTCGTCGTCGAGATAGTCCGAGGCGACGCGCCAGGCGATCCACAGCGCCACCGTCGCCAGCACGATGGCGAGAAGGTAGTAGGCCCAGTCCTCGAGCGGAAACACCAGAAACCAGAGGCGCACCAGCCAGGCCGACATCGGCGGGTGCTTGGGCGTGCCGAGCGCCGGCTCGCGCGACCAGGCCACCGCCTCGCCCATGTCGAAGTGGATGTCCTGGCTGCCCTTGGCGATGACGCCGTAGAGCGTCCAGACCGCCGCATAGCCGATGAGCAGCGAGGCCCATCGCGAGTTCCCGCCGGGCCGGATCGGTCAGCGCTCCGTAGAGGCGCTCGAACGGTTGCAGGAGGCGGCCGGCAGTCGGGGTTGGCATGGCGAACAACGGGTACGATATGGGCCTGCGGCCGCACAATGGCGCCCTGGCGTTATCCCCGCAGCCGGCCCATATTTATGACAACTGAGTGATTTGCCATGGCTTTGCCGCATCGGCGGCGGAAGCTGCCAGATCGACGGCCGGCATCACCGGAGCAGGATCATTATGTGCCGCTGGATCGCCTATCGCGGCGAGGCCACTCCCCTTCGAGCAGTACGTGACCGCGCCGGCCCATTCGCTGGTGGTGCAGAGCCTGCGGGCGCTCGAGTCGACCGCCTCGACCAACGGCGACGGTTTTGGGATGGGCTGGTACGGCGAGCACTCGGAACCGGGCCTCTATCGCGAGGTCCGCCCGGCCTGGTCGGACGAAAACCTGCGCTACCTCTGCCGCCACATCCGATCGCACCTGTATTTCGCCCATGTGCGCGCCTCGACCGGCACCCCGATCACGCGGCCGAACTGCCATCCGTTCGCCTGCGGGCGCTGGATGTTCATGCACAACGGGCTGATCGGCAACTGGTCGCGGCTGCGCCGGCAGGTCGAGTCGCTGATCCCCGACGAGTTGTACGGCTCGCGCATCGGCACGACCAATTCGGAGGCGGTGTTCCTGGCCATCCTGGGCGCCGGCGGCGACCAGGACCCGGTCGGCGCCACCATGCGCACGCTCGCCACGCTGACCGACATGCTGCGGAGCGACCGAACCGCTGCGCTTCACGGCCGCGCTCGCCAACGGCCGCGACCTCTACGCCTTCCGCTACGCCGCCAACGACAACGCCAATACGCTCTATTACCGCGAATCGGGCGACAACGTCGTGGTGGTGTCCGAGCCGCTCGATACCGAGCGGGCGAACTGGAAGCCGGTGCCGCCCGGCCACATGCTGGTGGCGCAGGCCGGCAAACCGGTCACGCTGACGCCGTTCCCGGCCGAACAGCGCGTGGCGGCGGAGTAACGGGCTCCGCCCGCTTGCTCCCCGGGCGGGGCGTTGCTATCTCCCGCCCATGACCGCGGCCCCAATCGCCAATATCCGCAATTTCTCGATCATCGCGCATATCGACCACGGCAAGTCGACGCTGGCCGACCGGCTGATTCAGCTCACCGGCGGGCTCGACGAGCGCGAGATGGCCGGCCGCGAGCAGGTGCTCGATTCCATGGATATCGAGCGCGAACGCGGCATCACCATCAAGGCGCAGACCGTCCGGCTCAATTACCGGGCGCGCGACGGCAAGGACTACATCCTCAACCTGATCGACACGCCCGGCCACGTCGACTTCGCCTACGAGGTCAACCGCAGCCTCGCCGCCTGCGAGGGCTCGCTGCTGGTGGTCGACGCCTCGCAGGGCGTCGAGGCGCAGACGCTCGCCAACGTCTACCACGCGATCGACGCCGGGCACGAGATCGTGCCGGTGCTCAACAAGGTCGACCTGCCGGCGGCCGAGGCCGACAAGGTCAAGCAGCAGATCGAGGACGTGATCGGGCTCGATGCCTCGAACTCGATCATGATCTCGGCCAAGACCGGCCTGAACGTGCCGGAGGTGCTGGAGGCGATCGTCACCCGGCTGCCGCCGCCCAAGGGCGACCGCGACGCCACGCTCAAGGCGCTGCTGGTGGACAGCTGGTACGACGTCTATCTCGGCGTGGTCGTGCTGGTGCGCGTCATCGACGGCACGCTCAAGAAGGGCCAGCGCATCCGCATGATGGGCACCAACGCGGCCTACGACGTCGACCGCGTCGGCGTGTTCACGCCCAAGCTCGCGATGCGCGATGAGCTTGGCCCCGGCGAGATCGGGTTGCTCACCGCCTCGATCAAGGAGGTGGCCGACACCCGCGTCGGCGACACCATCACCGACGACAGGAAGCCGATCGCCGAGGCGATGCCCGGCTTCCGGCCGGCGATCCCGGTGGTGTTCTGCGGACTGTTTCCGGTCGACGCCGCGCAGTTCGAAGATTTGCGCGCCGCCATGGGCAAGCTGCGCCTCAACGACGCGAGCTTCTCGTACGAGATGGAGACGTCGGCCGCGCTCGGCTTCGGCTTCCGCTGCGGCTTTCTCGGGCTCCTGCATCTGGAGATCATCCAGGAGCGGCTGACGCGCGAGTTCAATCTCGAGCTGATCGCGACCGCGCCCTCGGTCATCTACAAGATCAAGCTGCGCTACGATCAGGGCGATATCGAAATCCACAATCCGGTCGACATGCCCGATCCGATGAAGATCGAGGAAATCCGCGAGCCGTGGATCGAGGCCACCATCCTGACGCCGGACGAATATCTGGGCTCGGTGCTGAAACTCTGCCAGGACCGCCGCGGCAACCAGAAGGAGCTCACCTACGTCGGCAACCGCGCGATGGTGAAGTACGACCTGCCGCTCAACGAAGTGGTGTTCGACTTCTACGACCGGCTCAAATCGGTGTCGAAGGGCTATGCGTCGTTCGACTATCACCTGACCGACTTCAAGCCGGCCGACCTCGTCAAGATGCAGATCCTGGTCAACAACGACCCGGTCGATGCGCTCGCCATGCTGGTGCACCGGACCCGCGCCGAGAGCCGCGGCCGCGCCATGGTGGAGAAGCTCAAGGAGCTCATCCCGCCGCACATGTTCCAGGTGCCGATCCAGGCCGCGATCGGCGGCAAGATCATCGCGCGCGAGACCGTGCGCGCCTTCCGCAAGGACGTGACCGCGAAGTGCTACGGCGGCGACGTGACGCGCAAGCGCAAGCTTCTGGAGAAGCAGAAGGAAGGCAAGAAGAAGATGCGCCAGTACGGGAAGGTGGAAATCCCGCAGGAGGCGTTCATTGCGGCGCTGAAGGTGGATACGTAAGGCGCTACGGCGCGCCCTCAACGCGGCGTTTGCCTCTCGATGTCCTGGTCCCGCATCGCGACGAAGATCAGCACCACCGCGATCGTGACAATAAACCGGAAGGCGTCCGGCACGCCGTTCCATTGCTTCGACTGCCACATGCCGAACCACTCGCCGCCGATCGTCATGAACCCGACCTGCCAAAGCAGGAAGCCGAGCGTCAGCCCGGCGACGGCGAAGGTCTTTGCCCGATTGAAGGTGTCCGCGTCGGCACGAACGTGACGCAACAGCTTGAATGCGCCGATCCAACACAGGATCGCGGTCACGCCTTCGGCCGCGATGATCATCGCGTAAGCCGCGCGGTGAAGCGCGGGACTGGTGATCGCCCGGTAGGTGATGGTGGAGGACGGGAAGATCGTGTCCATGGACAGCACATGCTGGACGAACGCGTAATTCGTGTTGTAGTCGGTCAGATTGCCAAACGTGACGACGCTGGCGAACAGCGCGATGGCTGCGACCATCAGGACTTTCGCGGCGCGGACGACGAGCATGGCCGTTACTTCGCAAACAGCGCCATCGCGTCGTCGGCCAGGACGCCGCCGGTGATCGTGATCGGCGACGAAGGGCGCCTTGGGAGCGAGGTCGGCGCTCGTCACCATGATCTGATCCATCTTGGTGGCGAGTTGCTCGATCGACGCGGCATAGACCAGGCGTCCGAGATGGCACCACAGGATCGCGCCCATGCACATGACACAAGGTTCGCCGGACGTGTAGAGCGTGGCGCCGCGAAGTGCTGCCGGACCATGATCGGCAAGGCAGCGCCGGATCGCGACCATCTCGCCGTGCGCCGTCGGATCACGGTCGGTGCGACCCGAGTTGCGCCCACGCGCCAGGATCGCGGTCCCGTCGCGCACGATCACCGCACCGAACGGAAAGTCGGCCTGGCGCGCTTCCTCAAGCGCGATCCGCATGAACCGCTCGTCCTCGGCCGAGGCTGCCGGCGCCGCGAGCGCAGCCGCGGGCAATACGGCCGTGCAGGCAAATGCCGCGATGAGTGAGCGTCTGGTCGGATGAGCCGTCGATCGGCCGCAAGCGTGGTTCCGGCAGCAATCCATCTTTGCCATCTCCAGCAGACGGCAGGCGGACAGATTCGCGGCCGGAAGTCCAGCCTCGCCATTCAGCCCCATATGCCTTGAGCGACCCGTGCGCCGCCTAGAACTGCTGGATGACGATCCGGGTGTTGCCCAGCCCTTCCTTCTGCACCAGCGCAAACAGCGTCGCGGCGTTGGAAGGATGCAGCCGCACGCAGCCGTGCGAGGCCGGCCGGCCGAGCTGCGAGACGGCATTGGTGCCGTGAATGGCGAAGTGACCGTCGTAGAAGATCGAATACGGCATCGGCGCATTGCCGAACAATGACGAGCGGTGATTGCGGTCGAGGGACTGCGGCCGGAAGCTCCCGCTGGGCGTGCCGCCGACCCCGGTGGACACCGACCACGAATAACGCGGCATGCCGTTCACGCTGACCGACATGCTCTGCCTCATCTTGCTGACGGTGATGACGACATCGGCGCGCGCCGCATCGGTGAGCGGCAGCGCAACGAGCATCGCCACGACGGCGCCGACGATCCGAAGCATCGCAGTCTCCAGCCTTGCGGTCATGTTCGAGTAACGATGATAGAATGGCGCCGCCGCACAGCGCCATTGCCGCGTTGCCGCAAAGCGGTGGACATGCGACGAAATGCGCCGATCGTTGCAAACACGCAACGATCGTCCGCTAGCAAGGCCGGCATGCCGTCCAATCTCCTGACCATCGGCCATTCCAACCTGCCGGCCGAGCAGTTCATGGCGCTGCTGCAGGGCGCCGGCGTCACCGCGCTCGCCGATGTGCGCTCGGTGCCGTTCTCGCGGCGGTTTCCGTGGTTCTCGCAGAAGCCGCTGGCGGAGCGGCTCAGAAGCGCCGGCATTTCCTATCTGGCGCTGGGCGATGCGCTCGGCGGCCGGCCCAAGGACCCGGCGCTTTATTGCGACGGCGTGGCCGACTACGAGGCGATGGCAGCGACGGACGAATTTCGCGCCGGCCTCGACCGGGCGGTGGCCGAATCCCGCAAGAGCCGCCTCTGCCTGATGTGCGCCGAGCGCGAGCCGCTCGACTGCCACCGCTGCCTGCTGGTGGCCCGGGCGCTGTCGGAGCGCGGCATCGTGGCCGGGCATATCCTGGCCGGCGGCACGGTCGAGCCGCACACCGCCACCGAGGAACGGCTGATCGCGCTCGGAAAGGGCAAGCCCGACCTGTTCGCCGACCGCCCTACCCTCCTGGCCGACGCCTATCGCCGCCGCGCCCGGGCCATCGCGGCGCGCGCCAAGGGCTGATCCGGCCCCGGCCGGTGCCGCCTATTCATGCGGTTTTAAGCCTGAATCCCTAGGCTCCCGGGCATCACGCCTGGAGCGCCCATGTCGCTTGCCACCGCCTGCCCGGAATCGCCGCCCGCCAGGGGCGCGCTCGACACCCGCGTGCTTGTCGGCATGATCTGGCTTGCCACGGTAGTGGCCTACCTGGCCGCCAGCTTCGGCCAGGGCGGCGACCTCTCGACCGACGACGCCATGCGGCTGGTCCAGGTGCGCGACCTGCTCGCCGGGCAGAACTGGTTCGACCTGACGCAACACCGCCTCTCGCCGCCCGCGGGCGTGACGATGCACTGGTCGCGGCTGATCGACCTGCCGCTCGCCGCGCTGATCTGCGCTCGGCAAGACCGTGCTGCCGGCGGCGCTCGCCGAGCGCGCCGCCATGATCGTCTGGCCGGCCGGCCTGCTGCTGCTGTTTTTTGCCGGCATCGTCAGGCTCGCCCGCGCGCTCGCGGACGACAGCGCGGCGCGGCTCGCGCTGATCTTCGCGGCGCTGATGGCGCCGGTGCTGCAGCACTTCCGCCCGGGCGCGATCGATCATCACAACGTGCAACTCGTGCTGCTGGTGTGGTCGCTGGTGTTCGCGATCTCGCCGCGACCGCGCGATGGCGCGCTCGCCGCGCTCGCGTCGGCGCGTCTCGCTCGCGATCGGCGTCGAGATGGCGCCGGCGGTCGCCGCGCTGGCCGGCGCGATTGCGCTGCGCTGGATCGTGTGCGGCGAAGCCGCGAAGCCGGCCGCCGTCGCATTCGGCCTCGCGTTCGCCGCCGCGATGATCGCGCTGTTCGCCGCGACGGTGCCGCCCAGGCTCTACACCGTGACGGCGTGCGATGCGCTGTCGGATGTCTACGTGGTGGCGGCTGCCGTCGGCGGGCTCGGGCTCGCGGCGCTCGCGAGCCTGCGCGCGATCGCATCGACGCTGTGGACGCGGCTCGCGGGCGCGGGCGCGCTTGCCGTGCTGCTCGGCGCGATCCTCGCCGTCGCCTTTCCGGCCTGCCTCGGCGATCCCTATGCGCATCTCGATCCGAGACTGACGGCGCTGTGGATGAACAATGTCAGCGAGGCCCGCAACGTCTTCAGCGTCATCCGCGATCTGCCGCACGAGGTGCTGGCGTACTACGGACTGACCGTGGCGGGCCTTGCGCTCGGCGGCGCGCGCTGCCTGCGCGAACGCGGCGGCGCAGCGCTGGAACTGGATCGTCTGCTGCGCGGTGCTGGCGGCGCTGTTCGCGGTCGCGCTCTGGCAGTTGCGCGGCACTGCCGCCGCCAATGCGGTCGCCGCGGCGCTGGTGCCGGCGGCACTGGTGCGCATGTTCCCGGCGCCGGCGGGCCGCGAAGTCTATTTCGGCCTCGGGCGCGCGGCGCTGATCGCGGCCTTCCTCGTCAATCCGCTCGCGCTGATCGCCTTCGGCAACGCCGCCGCACGTGCGGCCGAAACCGCGGCCGGCACGCACCGGCCGGTGGTGATCGCCGACGGTCCTGGCACCTGCCGGCTCGCCTCCGACTATGCGCCGCTCGCCGGCCTGCCCAAGGGGCTGGTGCTCGGCTTCATCGACGCCGGGCCGTTCATCCTGATGGAGACGCCGCATTCCGTGCTGGCCGGCCCCTATCACCGCAACATCGCGGGCAACGCCGCCATGTTCGACGTATTCCTGGGCGCCCCCGCCGACGCGGCGACGAGGCTTGCGGCGCTGGGCGTGGATTACCTGGCCTTCTGCCCGGGCGCACCGGAGCGCCACAATTACGCCGCCGCCGCGCCCGAAGGATTGGCGGCGGTGCTGGCGCGGGGCGAAGTTCCTGCATTTCTCGAGCGCGTTCCGCTCGCCGGCACGACGCTCGAAGTCTACAGGGTGCGACACGGAACGTGATGACCGGTGCCGGGGGCGGCACGGGTTCGCCGGGGGCGGCGAAGCATCAATCGGGTGGCCAGCGCATGACATTCAATCCGTCACGGTCGATCCTGGAGCGCTCGTGCTCGGAATGATCCTGAGCACCGCCGCCGCCGCGCAAGACAAAGGCAGCCTCAATCCCGAACCGCTGCCGCCGCTGGCGCATCCCGAGGATCCGAAGACCCCGGCGACGCGAATTGTTCGGCCGCAAGGCGCAGCCGGCACCGATGCAGGCGCGCACCATCGGCTTCTACGCCAAGGGCTGCCTCGCCGGCGGCGTGGCGCTGCCGATCAACGGCAAGACCTGGCAGGTGATGCGGCTGTCGCGCAATCGAAACTGGGGACACCCGGAGCTGGTGGCGTTCCTCGAGCGGCTCGCCAACCAGAAGGACAAGACCGGCTGGAACGGGCTCCTGATGGGAGACATGTCGCAGCCGCGCGGCGGTCCAATGCGCAACGGCCACGCCAGCCATCAGGTCGGGCTCGACGCCGACATCTGGCTCACGCCGATGCCGAACCGCGAACTGACGCGGCTCGAGCGCGAAGAAATGTTCTCCACCGTGGTGGTGGCGAGCAGCGGCAAGGACGTCGATCCGAAAGTCTGGACCCCCGCGCATCACAACGTCATCAAGGCCGCGGCCGAAGACCCGAAGGTGGCGCGCATCTTCGTCAATGCGGCGATCAAGAAGGCGCTGTGCCGCGAGGCGACCGGCGACCGCACCTGGCTGCACAAGGTGCAGCCCTGGTACGGGCACGACTATCACTTCCACGTCCGGCTCAATTGTCCGGACGGCGAGACCGAATGCAAGCCGCAGCCGCCGCGGCCGATGAACGACGGCTGCAACGACAAGGAACTGGCATCGTGGTTCACCGACGCGATCCTGCACCCGAAGCCGGTGCCGCCCGGCACGGTCACGCGGCCAGGTCCGCGCATGGCCGACCTGCCGGCGGCGTGCAAGCAGGTGCTGCTGGCGCCGTAAGGATCGCCCACGCGCGACATGGTATGCTGCCGGCGCGGCCCTCGGGCCGCCGAATCGCGCGTGCAGGACCCGATGACCGAACAGGCAAGCGATACCCCTTGACCTCGCCATCCTGGGCGAGCTTGAGAAGAAGGTGCTGTGGCTGGCGAGCTGGACCATCCACCACGCCAACCATCTGCGCGAGAGCAGCGACGGCCTGAAGGTCGGCGGGCATCAGGCCTCGTCGGCCTCGCTCGCCACCATCATGACGGCGCTCTATTTCCGCGTGCTGCGCCCGCAGGACCGCGTCGCGGTCAAGCCGCACGCCAGCCCGATCTACCACGCCATCCAGTATCTGCTCGGCCGCCAGACGCGCGACAAGCTCGAACATTTCCGCGGCTACAAGGGCGCGCAGAGCTATCCCTCGCGCACCAAGGACACCGACGACGTCGACTTCTCGACCGGCTCGGTGGGCCTCGGCGTGGCGCAGACGCTGTTCTCCTCGCTCACGCAGGACTACGTGCGCGCGCACGGCTGGGGCCTCGACCAGCCGGAAGGCCGGATGGTCGCGCTGGTCGGCGATGCCGAGCTCGACGAGGGCAACATCTTCGAGGCGATGCTCGAAGGCTGGAAGCAGGGCCTGCGCAATTGCTGGTGGATCATCGACTACAACCGCCAGAGCCTCGACGCCGTGATCCGCGAGGGCCTGTGGGAGCGCTACGCGCAGCTGTTCCGCAACTTCGGCTGGGAGGTGGTGATCCTGAAATACGGCTCGCTGCTGGAAGAGGCCTTCGCCGAGCCGGGCGGCGATATCTTGCAGCGCTGGATCGACACCTGCCCGAACCAGCTCTACTCCGCGCTGGTGTTCCAGGGCGGCGCCGCCTGGCGCAAGCGGCTGCTCGACGAGATCGGCGACCAGGGCCCGGTGACGCGGCTGATCGAGGCGCGCATCCGACGATGAACTTGCCCGGCTGATGACCAATCTCGCGGGCCACGATCTGCCCGCGCTGATCGAGGCGTTCGGCCAGGCCGACAACGACAAGCCGACCTGCTTCATCTGCTACACGATCAAGGGCTACGGGCTGCCGTTCGCCGGGCACAAGGACAATCACGCCGGCCTGATGACGCCGTCCCAGATGGAGAGCTTTCGCGCCGCCATGAAGATCCGGCCGGGGCACGAGTGGGACAAGTTCGAGGGACTTGAGCACCGCGGCGGCGCAGCTCGAGAATTTTCTCAAGCACGTCCCGTTTGCCACCGGCGGCCGCCGGCACCAGGCGAAGCGCATCGCCGCGCCGGCCGAGCTTGCGGTCACGATCAAGCCGGAAATGTCGACGCAGGAAGGCTTCGGCGCGCTGCTCAACGAGCTCGGCCGCGGCACCTCGGCGATTGCGGAGCGCATCGTCACCACCTCGCCCGACGTCACGGTCTCGACCAATCTCGGGCCGTGGGTCAACCGCCGCGGGCTGTTCGCGCACGAGAAGATGGCCGACACCTTCAAGAGCGAGCACATCCCCTCGACCTTCAACTGGGAATTCTCGCCGAAGGGCCAGCACATCGAGCTCGGCATCGCCGAGATGAATCTGTTCAGCCTGTTGTCGGCGCTCGGTCTCTCGCACGCGATCGGCGGCGAGCGGCTGATCCCGATCGGCACGCTGTACGATCCGTTCATCCAGCGCGGCCTCGATGCGCTCAACTACGCCTGCTACCAGGACGCGCGATTCATCCTGGTGGCGACGCCGTCCGGCATCACGCTCGCGCCGGAAGGCGGCGCGCACCAGTCGATCGCGACGCCGCTGATCGGCATGGCGCAGGACGGCATCGCGGCGTTCGAGCCGGCGTTCGTGGACGAGCTCGCGGCGATCCTGGCGTTCGCCTTCGACTACATCCAGCGTGACGGCGAAGGCGAAGCGTCCGAGCGCAACTGGCTGCGCGACGAGACCGGCGGCGCGGTCTATCTGCGGCTGTCGACGCGGCCGATCGAGCAGATCAAGCGCACGATGACGCCGGAGCTGCGCCAGGCGGTCGTCGACGGCGCCTACTGGCAGCGCCCGCCCGGACCCAACTGCCAGGTGGTCGTCGCCTATACGGGCGCGGTCGCGCCCGAGGCGATCCAGGCGGTCGGCCTGATGGCGGAGGACCGCCGCGACGTCGGACTGCTCGCCGTCACCTCGGCCGACCGGCTCAACGCCGGCTGGACCGCGGCGCAGCGGGCGCGCGAGCGCGGGCTCGTGCATGCCCGCTCCCACATCGAGAAGCTCTTGGCCGACGTGCCGGGCAACTGCGGCATCGTCACGGTGCTGGACGGTCATCCGGCGACGCTGGCCTGGCTCGGCGCGGTGCACGGCCACAAGGTGCGGCCGCTCGGCGTCGAGCATTTCGGCCAGACCGGCACGATCCCGGACCTCTACCGGCACTACGGCATCGACGCCAACGCGATCGTGGCGGCGGCCGCCGCGCTCACGCCCGGCCGGCCGATCCGGTATCTCAAGGCGCTGCCTTAGCCGAACAGCTTGAACACGCGCGCGATCTGCCAGGCCGACAGTGCGATCACCAGCAGGCCGACCATGATCATCAGCGCGCGGGCGGGCACATGCTTGACCGCCCAGCCGCCGAACGGCGCGGCGATGACGCCGCCGATCACCAGCGGAATGAGATTGACGAGCGGCGACAGCCCGAGCTCGATGAAGAAGGTGGTTGCCGCCGCGATGGTGACGAAGAATTCGGTGGTGTTGACCGACCCGACGGCCATGCGGGGCGCGTGACCCGAGCCGACCAGCGTCGAGGTCGCGACCGGTCCCCAGCCGCCGCCGCCGCTGGCATCGAGGAATCCGGCGACGAACCCGACCGGCGCGGTCCAGACCGCCGGCGCGTCGCGCGCGGGCGCCATCTGCCATGCCTTGAGCAGGATGAAGCCGCCGATCAGCAGCAGATACACGGCGACGTAGGGCCGCATGAAGGCTGCATCGACGTTCGAAAGCACCCAGGCGCCGAGCACGGCGCCGATCACGCCCGCCACACCGAGCCGCGTCACCAGCCGCCAATCGACATTGCGATGATGGATATGCGACGCGGCCGACGCTCCGGTGGTGAAGATTTCGGCGGTGTGCACCAGCGCGCTCGCCTGCGCCGGCGGCAGGCCGATCGCCAGCATCGCCGACGTCGAGATCACGCCGAACGCCATGCCGAGCACGCCGTCCACCGTCTGGGCAAAAAATCCGATCGCAATCAGCAGCAGGAATTCAGTCGTGAAGACGTCGCCCATGGCCCCTCCTCTCCCGAATATGGCGGGCCGGACGGCTTACGACAACGTCGGGAATGCGCGGCAGGTTCGCGCGCCGCGTGGTCAATTGTTGCTTAAAGTGCAGACCGCAAAGCTGCTTCGGACAACTTTGGCGCGCAGCTTTCGGCCAGGCGGGTATCAAATCACCGCATAGACGATGGTCGACACCAGCGCGCACACCGTGACGCAGATCGCGTAGAGAAGCGCGCGCTCCGGCGGCGCCCGCATCAACGGCGGCAGACCGATCCACAGCAGATACGCGCCATAGAGCCCGAGGATCATCAGGAAGTTCAGGCCCGGGACGAGTAGAAAAATCCCCGCGAGCCACACCGGCGTATGCGAATAGATCGAAAGCTTGAGCGCGCCTGGAAAATTCTTCTCGGTTCCGAATCGGCGCGCCAGCAGGTCGATGATCCCGGCGATGACATAGACGACGGTGAACGTGGCCGCATAGGCGATCACCGTGCGCAGCAGGCCCTGCAGCACCGGGTCGTAGCCGCCGATCAGCGAGTTGCCGATGAAGCGCGCGATCGCCGGGATCGCCGCAAGCGTCGCAACGTAAGGACCGAACAGATCGGTGAGCGCGCCCGGCTCCCGCTCGATCGCCAGCCACTCGGTCTGCGGCGTCAACAAAATCCGCTTGGCACGCTCAATCACCCACCACATCGCCGCCCCTCCCTACCCTATTCAGTCGGACGCGTTCTTGCATTTGCGCATATCCTTTTTCGGAAAACCGGCGTCCACTTTTCCGGGACATGCGCTAACGTGCATCCTCACGGATCATCGCCGCGCCCTTCTCGGCGATCATCATCGTCGGCGCATTGGTGTTGCCGGACGTGATCGCCGGCATGATCGAGGCGTCGACCACGCGCAGCCGTTCCAGCCCGAACACGCGCAACCGCTCGTCGACGACCGCGGTGGGATCGGTCTCGCGCCCCATCTTGGCGGTGCCGACCGGGTGAAAGATCGTGGTGCCGATGTCGCCGGCGGCCTTGATCAGCGCACCGGTGTCGCTGCCGACCGAGGGCCCCGGCAGATACTCGACCGGCCGGTGTTTGCGCAGCGCCGGTTGCGACGCGACGTTGCGCACCACCCGGATCGAGTCGGCGGCGACGCGGCGGTCGTCGTCGGTGCTGAGGTAGTTCGGCTTGATCACCGGCTTGTCCGCCGGATCGGCGGAGCGCAGCCGCACGAAGCCGCGGCTGGTCGGCTGCACATTGGCGACGCTCGCGGTGAAGGCCGGGAAGGTGTGCAGCGGATCGCCGAACTTGTCGAGCGAGAGCGGCTGCACGTGGAACTGGATGTTGGCGCGCTCGCGGGCGGGATCGGAGCGGGTGAAGATGCCGAGCTGCGAGGGCGCCATGGTGAGCGGGCCGGTGCGCATCAGCGCATATTGCAGCATCATGCCGGCGCGGCCGGCGAGCGAGTGGTAGGTCTCGTTCAGCGTCTTGACGCCTTCGACCTTGTAGATCAGCCGAAGCTGCAGGTGATCCTGCAGGTTGCTGGCCGACGCCCGGCTTGTCGAGCACGACCGGAATGCCGTGCTCCGCAAGCTCGCCCGCCGGTCCGACGCCGGAGAGCAGCAGAAGCTGCGCGGAACCGAGCGAGCCGGCCGCCAGGATCACTTCGCCGCGGCAGCGCGCGGTGCGCGTCTCGCCGTTCTGCCGCCAGCGCACGCCGGCGGCGCGCTTGCCCTCGAACACGACGGCTTCGGCGAGACAGCCGGTCTCGAGCCGCAGGTTCGCGCGGCCAAGCACCGGCTTGAGGAAGGCACTGGCCGCCGACCAGCGCCGTCCGCGCTTTTGGTTGACGTGGAACGCGCAGGAGCCCTCGTTGTCGCCGGTATTGAAATCGGCGATGCGCCTGATGCCGGCCTGCTCGGCCGCCTGGCAGAACGCGTCGAGAATATCCCAGCGCACCCGCGGCGGCTCGACCCGCAGTTCGCCGGTGGTGGCATGCGCGGCGCTGTCGCCCAGGAAATGGCTCTCGTGCTGCTTGAAGTACGGCAGCACGTCGTCGAAGCCCCAGCCCGTCAGCC
Organism: uncultured Alphaproteobacteria bacterium; assembly: GCA_963749815.1. Classification (GTDB taxonomy): domain Bacteria; phylum Pseudomonadota; class Alphaproteobacteria; order Rhizobiales; family Xanthobacteraceae; genus VAZQ01. The sequence continues at coordinate 42,921 of CAVVON010000042.1, forward strand.
CGAGCTGGCGCCAATGGTCGTAGTCGGCGGCCTGGCCGCGCATGTAGATCATCGCGTTGATCGAGGACGAACCGCCGATCACCTTGCCGCGCGGATAGTTGAGGCTGCGGCCGTTCAGCCCCGCCTCCGGCTCGGTCTTGAACATCCAGTCCGAGCGCGGATTGCCGATGGCGAACAGATAGCCGACCGGGATGTGGAACCAGATCCAGTTGTCGTTGCCGCCGGCTTCGAGCAGCAGCACGCGTTTGCCTGCGTCGGCGGACAGCCGGTTCGCCAGCAGGCAGCCGGCGGAGCCGGCGCCGACGATGATGTAGTCGTAGTCGCCCTCGATGGGCGTTGCCCCGGCCATCCTCTACCACCCGACAGTTGCGGCCCTATTCCAGTCTGCGGCGAGCTCGGCGGCTTGGCAATCGCTTGCGCGGGCAACTTGGGCCAAATGGCCGCTTTGACTGGCGCGTCGCCCTTGGTAGGATGCCTGACAGCGACCCGTGGCGCGCCGTAAGCGCGCCTTGTCCCCGGAACGGCGCTTCCGGATCGGTCGATTCCCGACAGAACTTCGCCCTCGCGGCGCGTTTTCACGCGCACGTGCGGCTCATTGAAGGAGCGCCACCATGCTGACCCGCCGCCTTGTCCTCGCGGCCCTTGCTGCGCTCCTTGCGGGCGTAGCGGGCTATCCGTCCCAGCGTCCGCGCAAGATAAGACCCTCACGCATTTTCATTGCCGCGTCCATGAAGAACGCGATCGACGATATCAGCGCGGCGTTCACCAAGCAGACCGGCATCAAGACAGTCGCCAGCTATGCGGCAAGCTCCGCGCTGATCAAGCAGATCGAGAACGGCGCACCGGCCGATCTCTTCGCGTCCGCCGACCTCGACTGGATGGACTACGGATCGCAGAAGAAACTCATCAAGGACGATACCCGCGTCAACCTGCTCGGCAACCGGCTGGTACTGATCGCACCGAAGGACTCCAAGATCGGCAAGGTGACGATCGGGCCCGGCTTCGATCTCGCCAAGCTCGCCGGCGACGGACGCGTCACCACCGCCGACGTGCGCGCCGTGCCGGTGGGCAAATACGCCAAGGCGGCGCTGGAGAAGCTCGGCGCCTGGGCGGCAGTCGAGCCCAAGATGGCGATGGCTGAGAACGTGCGCGCGGCGCTGGCACTGGTGGCGCGCGGCGAGGCGGTGCTCGGCATCGTCTATTCGACCGACGCCCAGGTCGAGCCGAACGTGAAGGTGGTCGGCACTTTCCCGGCAGATTCGCATCCGGCGATCGTCTATCCGGTGGCGCTGACGGCGACCGCGAAGCCCGAGGCGGCGCAGTATCTCTCCTTCCTGCGCTCGCAGACATCGAAGGACATTTTCGAAAAGTACGGATTTTCCTTTCTGATCCGGCCGACGTCGTGAGCGTTACCGCTCTCGTGTCCCGGACGCGGTGCAGCGCGAAGCACTTGCGTAGCGGTGCACCTCTGATCCGGGACCGCCACACACTGGAACGGTCCCGGGTCTGCAGCGCATCACTTCGTGCTGCGCCGCGCCCGGGACACGGTGTGTTGCGTGCTTGATCTCACTCCCGACGAATGGACCGCGATCCAGCTGTCGCTGCGCATCGCGATCGTCGCGACCGTCGTGGCGCTGCCGTTCGGCATCGCAGTGGCCTGGCTGCTGGCGCGCAAGCAGTTCTGGGGCAAAGCGCTCGTTGACGGCCTGATCCACCTGCCGCTGGTGCTGCCGCCGGTGGTGACCGGCTATCTGCTGCTGATCACGTTCGGCCGGAAGGGACTGGTCGGCGGATTCCTGGCCGACTATCTCGGCATCGTGTTCTCGTTCCGCTGGACCGGAGCGGCGCTCGCCTGCGGGATCATGGGCTTCCCGCTCCTGGTGCGCCCGATCCGGCTGGCGATCGAGGCCATCGACCGCAAGCTCGAAGACGCCGCCGCGACGCTCGGCGCCAGCAAGCTCTGGGTGTTCGCCACCGTCACGCTGCCGCTCGCGGTGCCCGGCCTGATCGCCGGCTTCGTGCTCTGCTTCGCCAAGGCGCTGGGCGAATTCGGCGCCACTATCACGTTCGTCTCCAACATCCCGGGCGAAACCCAGACGATCTCCGCCGCGATCTATACGCTCACGCAGGTTCCGAGCGGCGATGCCGCCGCCGGCCGCCTCGTGGTGGTCGCGATTATCATCTCGCTTGCATCGCTGGTTGCCGCCGAATGGCTGGCACGGCGCGCCGGCGTGCGCTTCCACGGAGAGTAACGTGATCGCCGTAGAGGTGGAGAAGCAGACTCGGAGAATTCTCGATCAGCGCGCGCTTCGAAGCCGCGAGCGGCGTCACCGCCGTGTTTGGTTCTTCTGGCGCCGGCAAGACGACGCTGATCAACATGATCGCCGGACTGATCGCGCCCGACCGCGGACGGATCGCGATCGACGACGAAGTATTGTTCAACTCCGCCGCCGGCATCGATGTGCCGGTCCACCGTCGGCACGTCGGCTATGTCTTCCAAGAGGGCCGGCTGTTTCCGCATCTGACGATCGGATCCAATCTCGACTACGGCCGGCGCATGTGCGGCCTCAAGCACGATCCGAACGAGACCGACCGGATCGTCAACCTGCTCGACATCGGCCATCTGCTCGACCGCCGCACCGGCAAGATTTCGGGCGGCGAGCGCCAGCGCGTCGCAGTCGGCCGCGCCTTGCTGATGCGACCCGCGGCTCCTGCTGCTCGACGAGCCGCTCGCCTCGCTCGATACGGCGCGCAAACGCGAGATCCTGCCCTATCTCGAAAAGCTGCGGGACGAGTCTCACGTGCCGATGATCTATGTCAGCCATCACGCCGCCGAATTGCGCCGCATGGCGACATCGGTCGTGCGGATCGAAGCAGGGCGGATCGTGGCGATCGGCGGCAAGGAACTGCTCGACGCGGCGGACATCGACTCGGTGCTATGATGCGGCGATGTTTCCGCCCGAGCGCATCGTCTGCCTGACGGAAGAAACCGTCGAAACGCTCTATCTCCTCGGCGAGGAGCACCGGATCGCCGGCGTCTCCGGCTATGCGGTCAGGCCGGCGCGCGTGCGCAAGGAGAAACCGCGCGTTTCGGCGTTCATTTCGGCCGACTTCGAGAAGATCCTGGCGCTTTCGCCCGACCTCGTTCTCACCTTCTCCGACCTCCAGGCCGACATCGCCGCCGAACTGATCCGCCGCAACGTCGCCGTGCACGCCTTCAACCAGCGCGACATTGCCGGCATCCTGGCGATGATCCGCACGCTCGGCGCGCTGGTCGGCGCGTCGGAGCGAGCGGAGGCGCTGGCCGGGAGCCTGGAAGAGCGGCTCGCACGGGCGCGCGAGCGGGCCGAGAAATTGCTGCGGCGGCCGCGGGTCTATTTCGAGGAATGGGACGACCCGATGATCTCGGGCCTGCGCTGGGTCGCCGAACTGGTCGAGACCGCCGGCGGCATCGACGTGTTCCCGGACCTCTCGCTCGGCAAGAACGCCAGGGACCGCATCGTCTCGCCGGAGCAGGTGATCGCCGCCAGGCCCGACATCATCGTCGGCTCGTGGTGTGGCAAGAAATTCGTTCCGGCCAAGGTGGCGGCGCGGCCGGGCTTTGGCGACATTCCGGCCGTACGCGACGGCTTCCTGCGCGAGATCAAGTCGCCGATCATTCTGCAACCGGGGCCTGCAGCGCTCACCGATGGGCTCGACGCGCTCGCCGGGATTTTTTCCGAATGGGCCGCCTGCCCGCGATAAGGGCGCTCGGCTTGTTCCTCGGCGGGCCTCGGCAACAGTCCCAAGAACATGGTAGTGGAATGGATGCGGCCTCATCCGCAGCGCAGCACGTTGACCGATCACCCAATAGCAAGAACGAGGACAAGAAATGGCCAACAAGGATTTGCGGGACTGGATCGCGGGGATCAAGGCCGAGGGCGAACTGAAGGTCATCCACGGCGCCGAGCCGAAGGAGGAGATCGGCGGCATCGTCGACATCTATATGCGCAAGATGGGCAACCCCGCCGTGCTGTTCGACCAGGTGCCGGGATTTCCCAAGGGCCATCGCGTGATCGCCAACATCCTGACGTCGGTGCCGCGCGTCAGCGTCGCGCTCGGTCTGCCGCCGGACAGCAGCGAGCTGGATCAGATTCAGTGGTGGCGCAACTATTTCAAGAACGCGCCGTCGTATCCGACCAAGGCGGTCAACGGCGGCCCGATCCTCGACAACGTGCTGTCGGGCAAGGACGTCGACATCGAGAAAATTCCGACCCCGGTCTGGCACGAGCTTGACGGTGGGCCGTTCATCGGCACCGGCTGCCTCGTGGTGATGAAGGATCCGGACAGCGGCTGGGTCAATTACGGCACCTATCGCGTGCAGTCGCATCAGCCCAATGTGGCGAGCGTGATGATGTCGCCCGGCAAACACGGCCTGATCATCATGCGCAAGTATCACGAGCGCGGGAAACCGTGCCCGGTCGCGGTGATCGCCGGCATGCATCCGGCGCTGGTCATGCTCGGCGGCATCGAGATCCCGTATGGCAAGAACGAGTTGGAGGCGGCGGGCGGTATCTTCGGCGAGCCGGTCGAGGTCATCAGCATGCCGAAGACCGGGCTGCCGGTGCCGTCGAATTGCGAGATCGCGTTCGAGGGCTTCATCCATCCGGACGACACGATCAAGGAGGGGCCGCTCGGCGAATGGACCGGCTATTACGCTAGCGGCAGCGACCTCGAACCGGCGATCCGTATCGACACGCTGATGTTCCGCAACGATCCGATCCTGGTCGGCGCGATCCCGGCGGTGCCGCCGAACGACAACACGTTCTATTTCGGCGCCTATCGTTGCGGCGCGGTCTGGAACCAGCTCGAAGCCGCCGGCATCCCGGAGGTGAAGGGCGTCTGGGCGCACGAGGCCGGCGGCAGCCGTTTCATGCTGGTGATCTCGATCAAGACGCTCTACGGCGGTCATTCCAAGCAGGCCGCCATGGTCGCGTCGCATTGCCATGCCGGCGCCTACAACAACCGCTGGACCATCGTGGTCGACGACGACATCGATCCGACCAATTTCAGCGACGTGGTGTGGGCGATGTGCACCCGCTGCGATCCGCGCGAGCAGGTCGACATCATCCACGGCGGCTGGTCGTCGGCGCTCGATCCGATGTGCTACGATACCGAAACCGACCGGCGTAACTCGCGGGTGATCATCGACGCCTGCATCCCGTTCCGGCGCAAGAAGACGTTCCCGAAAATCGCGCGGTCGAGCAAGGCGCTCGACGACCGCATCCGGGCGAAATGGGCGAAGGATCTGCCGGCGGGCTTCTGACCTGGCGACGCGGCCTAGCGTCCGCGCTAGGCGCGTCACGATGCCGGTCAGATAGTCGAACGCCGCGATCAGGCTCGGGCCGCCGCACACGGTGTAGCGGCTCGGCAGGACGATGCGGCGGCTGGATGGATACAGATCGCGCAGCGCGGGGTGAGTGAGGTAGACCGCGCCCTGCCCGTCCGGCTGTTCGATCAGGCTCGACATCACCAGGAAGTCCGGGTGGAGCACGATGAGCTTTTCGAGCGGCACGTAGCCGCCGTAACCCGCGGGCGCGCCCGGCGGCGGCTTGAACCCAGCCTCCGCCATCAGCGCGGCGGCAAGGCTCGCCGGGCCAACCGTGTAGCCGCCGTTGCCGACGAGGAGCGCGCTCGAAGCGGCCGGCCGCGCCGCGGCAAGCCGCGCCCGTGCCGCTTCGACCCGCGCAATCAACGCCTCGCCGCGCTCGGGATGGCCGAGCAACGCGGCGAACTCGCGGATTTGCGCATAGGCGGCGGCAAGATCGGCGACCACGTCGACATCGACCACCCGGAAGCCGAGACTGCGCAGCAGTTGCCGGCTGAGCGAACGGTCCCATGAACCCACCAGCACCAGGTCGGGGTTGAGCGGCACCACCGCCTCCGCCTGCCAGCCCAGGCGTGGAAAATTCTTCGCCTTGTCGGCCTCCGTGGAGATCGTCGGATCGGCCGCATAGGGCGACAGCCCGACGATCTGGCCGGGATCGGCGAGCGCCAGCACGAGCTGGTCGGCGCAGACGTTGAACGACACGATGCGGCGCGGCGGATCGGCGGCGAATGCGGGCGCGCACGAGGCGATCGCCGCCACCATGCCTGCCAAAACCCGCACCGCCGTTCGTCCAAGCGCCATATCGCCTCCTCCGTGCGATGGTGCCGCGCAAAGCCGTTCCACCGCAAGCCCGAAGCCTGTAGGAAGAACGCCCGGAGGGCTCGCGGTGAATTCGGCACGGCATAAAGGCTGGTACCTGGTCGCGGGACTCGTTGCCGCCATCGTCGTGCTGGCGGTGCTGTCGCTGATGGTCGGCCCCGCCGGCCTGTCGCCGCGCGCCGCACTCGCGGGCCTGATCGACGGCGAAGGCACCGCCGGCGTGATCGTGCGCAGCATCCGCCTGCCGCGCACGCTGCTGGCGCTGCTGATCGGCGCAACGCTCGGGCTTTCGGGCGCCGCGCTGCAAGGCCTGCTGCGCAATCCGTTGGCCGAGCCCGCGCTGTTCGGCGCGCCGCAGGCGGCCTCCGCCGGCGCCTCGTTCGTCATCGCCTATGGATTTGCCGGCGCGACCTCGTTCGCGGTGCCGCTGGCGGGCATCGCCGGCGCGCTCGTCTCGATCGGCGGGCTGGTGGCGATCGCCGGCCGCCGCGCGAGCCTCACCGTGACGCTGCTCGCGGGGCTCGCGCTCGCGAGCTTCGCGGGCGCCCTGACCGCGCTCATTCTCAATCTCGCGCCGACGCCCTATGCGGCGCTCGAGATCGCGTTCTGGCTGTTGGGCTCGCTCGAAGACCGCAGCATGGAGCATCTCTGGATCGCCGTGCCGTTCTTCGCCGCGAGCTGGCTCCTGCTCGGGCTCAATGCACGCGCCTATCGGGCGCTCACATTGGGCGAGGATGCCGCCGCGTCGCTCGGCGTCGATATCGACCGCACCCGGCTGATGGTGGTGGTCGGCGTCGCGCTCGGCGTCGGCGCGGCGGTCGCGGTCGCAGGCTCGATCGGCTTCATCGGGCTGGTGGCGCCGCATCTGATCCGGCGACGGGTCGGCTCGGATCCGGCGCGCGTCTGCCTGCCGGCCGCGCTGATGGGCGCGGTGCTGCTCACCGCCGCCGACATCGCGGTGCGGCTCATCCCGGCCAATCCCAATGCCACCGCGATCGAATTGAAGCTCGGCGTGGTGACCGCGCTGATCGGCGTGCCGTTCTTTCTTGCGATGATCTTCTCCGAGCGCCGTCTGCTCGAAGGAGCGCCGTCGTGAGCGGTCCCGCAAATCCGGTGTTGCATGCGACCGAGGTGTCGGTGCGGCTCGGCGGCAGCCTGATCGTCGATCGCGTGTCGCTGGAACTCAGGACCGGCGAACTGGTGGCCCTGGTCGGCCCGAACGGGGCGGGCAAGACCACGCTGATCCGCGCGCTCGCGGGCCTGCTGCCCGCGGAGGGCACGATCGCACTCGACGGCCGCACGCTCGGCACGCTGTCCGCGCGCGAGCGCGCGCGCCGCATCGCCTATCTGCCGCAGGGCCATGCCTTCAGTTGGCCGATGGACGTCGCCGCGGTGGTGGCGCTGGGCCGGCATCCCGCATGCCGATCCATTCTCGCCGCCGACCGACGAGGATCGCGCTGCGGTCGGCCGCGCGCTGGTCGCGACCGCCACCGAAGCGCTGGCGGCGCGCACCGTCACCACGCTGTCGGGCGGCGAGCAGGCGCGGGTCGCGCTGGCGCGGGCGCTCTCGACTCAGGCGCCGATTCTGCTGGCGGACGAGCCGACCATGTCGCTCGATCCGCGCCATCAGCTGACGGTGATGGATCTGCTGGCGCGCGCCGCGCACGGCGGCAACGCGGTGCTGACGATCGTGCATGACCTCGCCGCGGCCGCGCGTTTCGCCGACCGCGTCGTCATGATGGCGCGCGGCCGGCTGGTCGCCGCCGGACCGCCGCGCGAGGTGCTGACGCCGGAACGCATCGCCGAGGTGTTCGCGGTCGAAGCCATCATCACCGACACCGGCGTGGGCCCGATCCCGATCCTGCGCCGGCCGATCTGAATCTATTTCCCGCCGTCAGTGCCCGAACGCGCCGCTGATGTCGTGGCCGTTGCCGGCGCGCCCGCCTTCGACCACGCGAAGGTCGATCCGGTTGATCAACGCGGCGCGCTCGGCCTCCGCGGCCGCAAGCGCGGCGGTGGTTTCGGTGAGCGTGCTGCGGTTCGAGCCGAGCAGCACGATGCCACCCAGGATCGTGCTGAGCGCTAGGAGCAGCGGCAACGCGTCGAACCTGATCGCCCCAAGCGCGAGCGCTGCGGCCAGCATGGCGCCGAACATGATCGCCCCGCGTGCGGCGAGCGCAATCTTGCGCCCGCGCTCGATCGAGCGGGCGAGTGCTTCGATGCGGGTTTCAAGGCGGGCGATCTGCGCGCGCAAGGAGTCATCGTTCATGGAAGCCGCATTCAATCGCCCGCCCGAAGGGATGACAAGACGCGATGCCGGGGTGCGGTCACGCAGGACCGGCGCGCGAGCCTTCATCCTCCCGCATCCGATTCGAAAATGAGGCGCCGCGCGGTCGCCGCAACGCGCTCGCAAGGCCGGCCCCCTGCAATGGGCGGGGACCAAGGGGCGGAAGGGCGTCGGACGGCCGGGTCTGCCCATAATTTTGTGGGCAATTTCCCGCGAATGACCTCGAAAAGCGCCATCCGGGCGTGTGCAGCCGCGGTAAGTCGTTCGATATTATGCCAATATTCTCTTCAAACGCGTATTGGGCTATTGCCCATGTATTTGCCCACTACACTGATGGGCTGTTTTGTGGTTGACCGGTACCCGGCGGCTTTGGTTCGCTGATGCGGTCCCAAGCGCGAACGCCGTCAAGAAGCGCGCACGGACTTCAGGAAACTCCAATCGAGGCGTCGGCCATGAACGCCCAGGAACTGCTTACCGAAATCGCCGACTACTGCCGGCATACGGGCCTGGCCGAATCCACCTTCGGCCGCCGCGCCGTCAATGACGGCAAGCTCACCTCGCGGCTGCGCAACGGCGGGCGCATCACCACCGAGACGCTCGACCGCATCCGCGCCTTCATGGATCACAACCGCACCGCCGGAACGCTGGCGCGGCCCACCATCATCGAACGCCCGCGCGAACCGCGCCCGCCGATGCCGCCCGCGCCTGCCGCGCTCGCCGGCGCCGACGATGCGCAGAAGAACTTCCGCTTCTTCGACAACCGGCAGAAGTACCTGCTGTTCGTCAACACCTGCAGCGAAAAGTGGGTGGTCGCGAGCCGGGTCGGCCTGGAGCTCGCCAACATCCATCCGCGGCCGCCGGCCTTGCGGCTGTTCGATGCCGGCGTCGGCGACGGCACCGTGCTGGTGCGGGCGCTGCGCGCGATGCACGACCGCTATCCGCACACGCCGTTCTACGTGGTGGGCAAGGAGATCAGCCTCGAGGACGTGCGGCTCGCCACGCAGAAGATGTCGGATCGCTTCTTCGAGCATCCGGCGACCGTGCTGGTGCTCACCAACCTCGCCTACGCGGACGCGCCGTGGCTGGCGGTGAAGTCGCTCAGCGCCGCCTCCAGCATGGTCTGGCACGAGGTGCCGCTGGTCGGCAATTCGGCCTATCGGTTCGAGCAGCAGATCACCGATCTCGAGCCGTTCCTGGCGCAGAACTGGAAGGCCGGCGTGTCGCCGAAGACCGGCAATCCGGTGTACGAGCGGCCGGTGGTGCTGGTGCTCTACCGCGAGGACCACAAGTTCCTGCTCGATCCGATCATCCCGCGGCCGGGCGGAACGATGGCGAACTACGATCTGGTGATTGCCTCGCAGCCGTATCGCGCCCGCGCCTCGCTCGAGTTCAAGACCAAGCGCGTGATCGCGCCGCTCGCCAAGGCGCTCGGGCCGGGCGGACGGCTGATCGCCATCCACTCGCACGGCCGCGATCCCGGGCTCGAGATCATCCAGAAGGTCTGGCCGGGTGACAATCCATTCGTCCACGACCGCCACCAGATCATGAAGGCGGTGAAGCACGAGCTCGGCACCGCCGCGCGCGAGCTCAATTTCAACGTCTACGCCGACAACCGGTCGCTGTTCCGCTACGACATGCACACGCTCCCGAGCGAGATTTCGAGCGGGACGTCGATCGGCACCTCGACACTGTTCGCGGCCTGGAACGCGGCGATCTACGTGGCGCAGGTCGAAGACTTCCGGCTGGGTGACGTGGTCGCCGACGGCCGCTATCTCGACGCCACCAGCCAGGTGCTGCATGAGCACGGCGGGCTGTGGTTCTACGACGAGTCGTACGTGATCTCGCGCCGGCGCGAGTGACGCCGATGCCAGCCCTGCAGCCCAAGATCATGGCGCCGCGGCCCGATCCGATCGCGGCGATTGCGGCATTCGCGCAAGGCTTCTCGCTCGAAGCGACGCGGCCGTCGGCAGGTGACGTTGCGGCGCTGGCGGAAAGCGCCCCGCAAGGCACGCGGGTCTATGTCAGCGCCGTGCCGACGCGGCCAGTCGAGGAGGCGATCGACGCCGCGATTCTGCTTCAGGCCGCGGGCTTCGAGCCGGTGCCGCATATCGCGGTGCGTAATTTCGTCGACGCCGCGGCGCTCGACCGGTTTCTCGGTCGCTTGTGCACCGAGGCCGGGGTGCAGTGCGCGCTGGTGATCGCGGGCGACCGCGACATGCCCGCCGGCGAGTTCAGAAGCTCGGCCGAGCTGATCGACAGCGGGCTCCTGCAGCGCCACGGCATCCGCGAGATCGGCGTCGCCGGCTATCCGGACGGCCATCCGCGGCTGTCGCAGCAGGAGCTCGACCGCGCGCTCGCCGACAAGGTCGCGGCCGCCGAGGCGGTCGGCATCGCGGTCCACATCGTCACGCAGTTCTGCTTCGAGGCCGCGACGATCGTGAAATGGATCGACCGGCTGCGCGCGTTCGGCCTGGAACAGCCGGTGCGGGTCGGGCTCGCCGGCCCGACCAACTTCGCGACGCTGTTGCGTTACGCGCAGCGCTGCGGCGTGCGCGCGTCCGCGCAGGGGCTGGCGCGGCAGGCCGGGCTGGTGCGGCAGCTGTTCGCGCTGTCGACGCCGGATCCGATCATTCGCGCGCTGGCGCAGGCGAACGGCCGGCTGGGCGACGTTGCGCCGCATTTCTTCACGTTCGGCGGGCTCGCGCGCAGCGCGCGCTGGGCGCAGGCGGTCGCCGTCGGGCGGATCACGCTGCAGAACGGCGAGGGCTTCCGGGTCGAGCCGCCGCGATAATCGTCAACGCACAAAAGCACCGAAGCCGGCAGCGCGGCGCGCGACTACTCCGCCGCCCGCAGCGCCTGGCTCGCGTGTCCGGCGCGCACCAGCTTGCCGGGCAGCGCGCCGGTGTGCTGGCCGCGCTCGAAGATCGGCTGGCCCGCAACCAGCGTGGTCTCGTAGCCCTCGACCTTCTGCACGAAGCGCCGGCCGTTCGCCGGCATGTCGTGGATCAGTTCGGGCTTGTGCAGGCGCAGCTTGTCGAAGTCGATCACGTTGACGTCGGCGCGCAGGCCCGGCGCCAGCCGGCCGCGGTCGTTGAGCCCGAAGAACTCCGACGTCTCGCTGGTCTGGCGCTTGACCAGCAGTTCGAGCGGCAGCTTCGGCCCGCGCGCGCGGTCGCGGCCCCAGTGCGCCAGCATGAAGCTCGGCAGCCCGGAATCGACGATCGAGGTGCAGTGCGCGCCGCCGTCGGACAGGCCGAGCAGGCAGGCCGGGTCGTTCAGCATCTCGTAGATCGGCGCGTGGTCGCCGGTCACGTAGTTCACCACCGGGAAGTAGAGATACTGGTTCTCCTCGGTGATGTAGTCGTAGGCGACCTCGTCGGGCGCCCGGCCGGTACGCGCGGCGATCGCCGCGACGCTCTTCTCCGGGCCCGGCTCGTAGTCGGGCGGGTTGCCCATGACGTAGAACCGCTCCCACTTGCTGGTGACGGCCTGGCGGAACTGCGCGAGCTTGGCCACCTCGGCGTCGGACGGCGCTTCGTTGAGGATCGCGCGGCGGATTTCCGGATCGCGCAGCCGCCGGCGCTGCTCCTCGATCGGCAGGCTTTCGAGCGTCTTGTAGGTCGGCCGCACCGTGAACGGGTTGAGCGCGGTGCCGATGCCCATCATCACGCCGATCGGCCGGCCGGCCATCTGCGCGGTGAACGACAGGCCCTCGGCGCGCGCCTCGTGCACGGCCTTCATCAGCCGGCGCCAGCGCTGCGGGTCCTCGTAGCGGTCGGTGAGCAGGAACCAGATCGGACGGCCGGTTTCTTTCGCGAAGCGGCGCATCCAGGCGAGCTCGTAGTCCTCGTCGTCGAAGTCGCTGTTCATGCCGAAGGCGCCGGCGCCGACCGCGCCCAGCGCTGAGCCGATCCCGACCAGTTCGTCGGCGTCGGCATCGCGCGAGGGCACCAGTTCGCCGTCCGGCGTCTTGTGCGAGTCGGTGCGCGAGGTGGTGAAGCCGAAGGCGCCGACGTTGAGCGCCTCGATGGTGAGGCGGCGCATCTCGGCGATGTCGTCCGGCGTCGCCGGCTCGCGGCGAAGCGCCCGGTCGCCCATCACGTAGACCCGCAGCGGCAGGTGCGCGGCCTGCGCGCAGATGTCGATGGCGCGCGGGCGGCGCTCCAGCTCGTCCATGAATTGCGGGAAGGTCTCCCATTCCCAGTTCAGGCCGGCGGCCAGCACCGGATTGGGAATCTCCTCGACGCCCTCCATCAGGTCCATCAGCGCCTGATGGTGCTGCTTCTTCACCGGCGCGAAGCCGACGCCGCAATTGCCGAACATCACCGTGGTGACGCCGTGCCAGCACGAGGGCGCCAGCAGCGGGTCCCACATCGCCTGGCCGTCATAGTGGGTATGCACGTCGACCCAGCCGGGCGTGACCATCAGCCCGTGCGCGTCGATCTCGCGCTTGGCCGGTCCCTGCTTGCCGCCGACCCCTGAAATCACGCCGCCCGAAATCGCCACATCGCCGGTGAAAGCCGCCTTGCCGGTGCCATCCATGATGGTGCCGCCGCGAATGACGATGTCGTGCATGGGATCGGGCTCCTGATGAATTGTGGCAATGATGCACCCGCGCCAAAGGCGATGCAACGGCCGCCAAAGCGCGGTCCACGGCGGCCACCCCTCGGCGCGGCAGCGGCTTGCGTCGCCCGGAGGCGAACATCATGATCGCGGCCGGATCGAACGACGTGAAAGGACGCTGAAGATGCCGGCTTCACCCGCCTCCGCACCGGGTTCCGTCAAGGACGAGCTGATGCAGCGGGTGCGGGCGATCGCCGCGCAATGCACGGGGCGCGCCGCCGCGGCCGAAGAGGCACGGCGCATCCCGGCGGAATCGGCGCGCGAACTGGTCGAGTCGGGTCTCGCCCGCATCCTGATGCCGGCGCGTTTCGGCGGCTACGCGCTCGATTTCGAGACCTGGTATGACGCCGTCCTGGAGATCAGCAAGGCCGACGCGTCGCACGGCTGGTGCGCCAGCCTGATCGTCCACCATGCGCATCTGGTCGCCCAGTTCCCCGAGGAGGCGCAGCAGGCGGTCTGGGCCAACGGCCCCGACGTCGCGATCGCCGCATCGTTCGCGCCGCGTGCCCAGGCGAAGCGCGTCGACGGCGGCTATCGCATCTCGGGAAAGGATTCGTCGTTCGCCAGCGGCCTCGATCACAGCTCCTGGCTGATGGTCGGCGCGATGGTCCAGGAAGCCGACGGGCCGGACTGGGTGCTGTTCATGATCCCGCGCAACGAATGCACCGTGCGCGACACCTGGTTCACCGCCGGCATGCGCGGGACCGGCAGCAATACGATCGTCACCGAGGACGTATTCGTGCCGGCGGGGCGGGCGCTGCGCCTGATCGACCTGCGGCAGGGGCAAGGCCCGGGCGGCGCCATTCACAAGAACGCAAGCCTGCGCACGCCGTTCTTCTTCTACGCGCCGCTCACCTTCGCGGCGCCGATGCTGGGCGCGGCGCAAGGCGCCTACGCGCATTTCCGCGAAGGGACCAAGACGCGCAAGGCGGTCGACGGCTCGCCGGTCGCGCAGAAAGTCAGCACCCAGGTCGGCATGGCGCGCGCCGCCGCCGATCTCGACGCCGCCGAGATGCTGCTGCGGCGGACCACGCAGGCCCCCTACGAGCCGGAAGCGACCTGGCCGCAGATCCTGGCGCGATCGGTGCGCGATTTCGCCCGCGCTTCCGAACTGACGGTCGCGGCGATCGACGCGCTGATCGGCCTGAGCGGAACGGCGGGCTTTGCGAGTTCGCATCCGGTCCAGCGCGCCTGGCGCGACATCCATTTCGCGTCGACGCATATCAGCCTCAACACCGAGGCCAACTACGCACATTTCGGCCGCATGGAATTGGGACTGCCGCGCGATCCCGCGCGGCCGTTTTTCTGAATCCGAGCCGCCTGTTCGACCTCATGCTGAGGAGCGTTGCGGAGCAACGCGTCTCGAAGCATGTGGCTGCCCCCATCCTTCGAGACGCGCCCTTCTCGGGCACCCTCAGGATGAGGGCGGATGACCGTCCGCGCGTTGCGCGGCTACGAGCCCGGCAGATAGATCTCGCGCTGATACCAGGGCACCGAGATCACGCTGATCAGCTTCTCGCTGCCGTCGAACAGCGGCGAGAGCTTTTCGCCCGACGCCTTGAAGGTGACCTTCTTCAGCCGGTCGGCATTGCCATCGGCGGCAAGCACCACGTCGAGGCCCTGCTCGAAGCGGTAGATGCGAAAGAACGTCGGCCGCACCTGCGAATAGACCCGCAGTTCGGCCTTGTTGCGCTCGGCGACGCCGCGCACATATTGGATCTGGAGCGAGCTCGCGTGTCCATTCTCCGACTTGTATTCCCAGGACTCGTCGACAACCGACGGCTTGCCGGTCGCATGGCTGACCTTGCGCTCGACCGTGTTCGTGGACTTCATGCCGGTGCCGTATGGCCCGCCGTCTCCGGGAGAAAGCGACGCGAACACCACCAGCCCGCCCGCCTCGCCGGCGCGCTTCGCCGGAATGCCGAAGATCAGGTTGCGGACCGGCGGCAGCGATTTGCCGGAGGTATCGCCTTGCGCCATCTGGTCGGCGAAGGTGACGCGGATATTCGCGCCAGCCGCCGGACCGGTCCCGGGATTCACCTCCCAGCCAGCCGGCAGCAGCTTCTGAATCGCGGCGTCCGACACCTTGAAGTGCAGGATGGTGCGCACGTCCATGTTGGTTCCGACGAGCTTCTCTTGCGCGAGCGCCGGACTGGCGGCGAACGCAAGGGCAGCGAGCAGCAATGCACGCATGATCTTCCTCCCAAGAATTTGTTATGCGGGACGTCGCCCGGTCGATCGTTGAACGGCCGAAGGATAGAAGCTTTCCGGGCGGCCGGGAACCGGGATGCTCGCGAAAAGCAGCCGTGTTGCAAGGCGCCTAATAGGCCGCCGCCAGCAGCGCACGCACATCGGCGCCGGACACCGGCCGCGGCATCGCGATGCCCAGCGCCGCCACTTCGCTGGCGACGAATTCGATCTTGCCGCGGTCGAAGCCGACCTCCGACAGCCGCTGCGGGATCGGAAATCCGCGCAGCATCGCGGCGAGCCGCTCCGCCGGATCGTCCGCGCCGAACGCCTGCGCGAGCCGGGCGCGCGCGTCCGGCGCCGCCGCGAGGCAGAACCGCGCGGTGTGCGGCAGGATGATCGCGTGCGTCTCCGCGTGCGGCAGCCCGAGGCCACCCAGCACATGCGCGAGCTTGTGCGTGAGCCAGGTGCCGGCATTGAGCACGGTGCCGGCAAGCCAGGCGGCGACGAGGCAATCGGCGCGCGCCTCGGCGTCGTTGCCGTCGGTGACCACGCGCGGCAGCGCGGCCGCAAAGCGCCGCGCGGCTTCCGCGGCGAGCGCCACCGTCACCGGTGTGCGGTCCGGGACGAACAGGCCGCCGACGCAATGGGCGAGCGCATTCATGCCGCTCGCCGCGCTCACCTTGGGCGGCAGCGCCAGCGTCAGTTCCGGATCGTAGACGATGGTGCGCGGCACCACGCGCGCATCCTTGCCGGTGAATTTCTTGTCGCCGTCGGTGGTGCCCCAGATCGGCGTCGCTTCCGAGCCGGCATAGGTGGTCGGCAGGGCCAGGATCGGAACGCCGAGGTCGCGCGCGATAATCTTGGCGAGCCCGATGGCGGCGCCGCCGCCCGCCGCCACGACGCCGTCGGCCCCGGCGGCGCGCGCGGCCGCAACGCCCGCCTCGGCGACGGCCTTCGGCACATGCACCACCGCCTGCGCGTGCAGTCCGGCGGCGCGCGCGCCGAGCAGCCCGACCAGCCGCTGCCCGAGGCGCGCACCGCTGCCGGGCGTGGCGACGACCAGCGCACGCGTGAGATCGAGCCGCGCCACCTCATCCGGCACCCGCGCGATGGCGCCGGGCGCGAACACGACGCGCTGGTGCGGGGTGTCGTGGGTGAAGGAAGCCGTCATGGCGCAAGCTTCAAAGACGCGAATGCCCGGGTCAAGCCCGGGCATCGCGGCGTCAATTCGAATGTCGGCTGCTAGTGCGCGGCCGTGTCCTCGCGCCAGATCCCGAGCGCTTCCTGCGCCGGGCGGTCGGAGATCGAGAACAGCACCAATTCCTTGCTCGCGTGGTGCGCGTAGTGCTTCCACGGCGGCACCACGAACACGTCGTTCGGGCCCCATTCGAGCACCTCGTCGCCGACCGTGGTCGTGCCCTGGCCTTCGACGCAGACGAAGATGGTGCCGTCGGTGGCGCGGTACTTCTCGCCCTTGAAGCCCTTCGGCAGCATCGCGAGATAGGCGCCCATCGTCGGCAACACCGGGCCGCCGGTGATCGGATTGGCGTAGCGCACGCGTGCGCCGTGGCGCTTGTCGATCTCGCCGGCCTTCTTCATGCGCTCGACGATCGGGCGGGTACGCGCATAGGTGTAGTTGACCACCGGGCTGCGGTTGGTGAGTGCGGGCGCTTTGTCCGGCAGCACGCCGGATGCGTAGAACGCAGTCGAGTCGCCGTCCTGGCGGTTGGTCGCCTGGGTCGCGCTCTCGAAATGCGCCGCGAACGAGGTCTCGAAGAAATTGACCTGCGGGAAGTCGAGCACGTCGAGCCACAGCATCGGCTGCTTCGAGTTGTTGCCGTGGTCGTGCGGCGCCCAGTTCGCCGTGATGACGAAGTCGCCGGGCGACATGATCGACTTCTCGCCCTCGACCGCCGTGTAGGCGCCCTCGCCGTCGAGCACGAAGCGGATCGCGGAGGAGACGTGCTGGTGCGCGGGCGCGACCTCGCCCGGCAGGATCATCTGGATGCCGGCGAACAGCGTGTTGGTCGCCTTCGACTCGCCGCGCATGCCGGGATTTTCGAGAATGAGGACGCGGCGCTCGGCCTCCTCGGCGGTGATCAGACCGCCCGATTCCATCACCAGCCGCTTCACGTCGTCGAAGTGCCAGACCACCGGCTGCACGCGCGTCTTCGGCTCCTTGGTGACGACGTTGCCCATCACCTTCCAGAGCGGCGTCATGTCGTGCTTGGCGATGCGGTCGTAATATTCCTGCCGGACGGCTTCGATGTTGTGCTTGGGTCCGGGCTTGCCGTTGGTCCTGGCTTTGGTTGCGGCGGCGGTCGCCATGGCGCTCTCCCTCTGGGCGGGGTTTGGTCTATCCAGCTTAGAATAATGCAAAACAGGGAATTAGTATATAATGAAACTATCTGCTGGCGAAGGCCCGCGGGATGCGTCACGCACAATGGATTTCCGCAGCCGCATGAATGAGATACGCACGCACCAGTGCGGCAGCCCTATCCAGGCCAGGAAATTCTGCATACTCTGCCTTCGGCATTAGAGGGCAAAGTCCCGCCTTCACATCCCGGTGAATGCGCTTTGGTTGCATGGCCGACGTCCAACTCTTCCTCTCCACAGTTACCAACGAGTTTCGCAGTTACCGCGACCAACTGCGCCGCCAGCTCAAGCGGCCCAATGTCGACGTTCACGTGCAGGAGGATTTCATCTCCACCGGCACCGAGACACTCGATAAGCTGAACGGTTACATCGCAAGTTGCGATGCCGTCATTCATCTGGTTGGCGACATGACCGGCGCCTGGGCGCCGGCTGAAGTCGCAACCAGTCTGCATGCTCGCTACAAAGACTTGGCCGAACGCCTCCCGCCGCTGCAAGCCTCGTTCGACAGCGGCACGCCGCCGCTTTCTTACACCCAGTGGGAAGCCTACCTGGCGATCTATCACCGCAAGCGGCTAGTGATAGCGCTGCCCGAGCCAGGGACACAGCGTGACGGCGGCTATCGCGCCGACCCCGAACAGCAAGCCTCCCAGCAGGCTCATCTCGCGCGGCTGCGCTTGCTCGGACGCTATTCGGATTTCACGTTTGGCAATGCTGACCAGCTTGCCGCCAATGTGCTGCGCTCTAGCATTCTCGATCTCCTCGCTGACGCGGAGCGGAAGCAGGGCCAACGCGAGCAGGAGAAAAAGCAGTCCAATCTCGGCCTGATCGGCCTTCTCCTTGCATTTGCAGTCATCTTCTCCTGGGCGGCCTATGCGCTTGCCACCGAACGATTCTTTTTCATCTTATACGCGGCGCTCGCGTTCGGTTTCTCGGTTGCGACCGTCGTTCGCTTGCGACACTATTTGCGGCAGAAACTCGGCGACTGACCGCGTGCGGAACGGCGGTCGCCGGTTCGCTCGATCGCAGGAAATTGGAGGCGCGCCGTGTTTGAAAAGCTCGCGGGTCTGAGAGTCAATTTCCTGATCGTCTTTCTCGGCGCGCCTTTGATCATCTTGATGATCAAAGGCGCGTCGCTGCTGCTGCCGCCGCAATATTATTTTAGCTTCTCCAAGCTCGTCGGCGGCTCATCCGAACCGTTTATCGTCGACCCTCCCGGCATCACCGCCAAGAAGCTGTGCGAGGTGATGGCACGTGAAGCGATCTCGCGCTCGGCGTTTCGCGGCCAGATCAGGACTTGCGATCGGGATTTCGTCCGGTCGCTCTCGCCCCAGGAGATCGACTGGGTCTATGCGGTGGCGTTCAAGTCGGATGGCGACATCCGCAAGGCCTACCGGGACGCAGCGGCGAAGCTGCCCGCACAAACGCTGACTGACGCGGAGGTCAAAGACCTTGCCGAGAAGGAAGCGACTGTATTCGATGCCATCGAGGCGATCATCGAAACCTACCAGAACGAAATCGGCCGGATTCAGCAGGCGTTCGATGCCGACAAGATCGCCGCGCTCTACAGCGGAAACCGGGCGACCGACGATGCGACCGACATGCCCGACAACTCCGCCGACCAGACGGGCAAGAGGAAGCAGCTCGCGGACGATATCGTGAACCGGATCGTCCAGGCCCACGACAGCATGCGCGCCGAACTGGCCGCGCCAAATCTCGTGCAGAAAGTCGCGCCGATCAAAAAATCCGTGATCGACGACGCAACCAAGAAGGTCGATGGCGTGAACGAAGTCGGATTGAGAATCTCCCATTACTACGGGCAACAGGTCAACGATGCGATCCGCTCGTCCATTACCGATGGCTTCACCCGGTTCAATCTCGTTGCCAACCGCGAGATCGTGTTCGAGGAAATCAACAAGTTCTCCTGGAGCCACTACCTGCTTTCGGTCCTGGTGCGCCTCACACCGGTCTTTCTGTTCGGGCTCGCGTGCGGCATCGTCCTGGGCCGCGTGGAGGTGACGTCAGCATCGCTCGCCGGCGGGCTTGCCGCATTTCTGCTGAGTTGGCCGCTGATGCTGATGTGGGACCGGCTGGTGCAGACCTCCTGGGCCGACAAGAAGCTGCTGTTTTTCAGCTTTTATGCGACCTATATCATATCGTTCTTCCTGACCGCACGATGCGCCGCCGTTATCGGCGCACGGCTGCGCGAGCAAGGCGTTGTGCCGGCCTTGAAAGGCAAGATCACAAGCGGCGGCATCACTTGGCGCGACATCGCGATCAACACGACCGGCGCGCTCGCTATCAATGCCGTCGTCTATGCTTGGAACATTTACCTGCCGCTAATCGCGAGCCGCGGGCAATGAGTCGAATGTGCATTTCGTGCGCGACGGCAACATTCATCGTCCTGCTCGCGGCACATTTTTGGGACATAAACGCCCGCGAGTTCGCGCTGGCGCGCTTCCTGTCGAATGATCGCGAGGCGATCGAGCGCATTGCCGCCAACTATGGCGTTAGCCCCGGAGAATGCGAGACAAATCACGACGCTGATCTCCACGCGCTCGCGTCGGCGTTTGTGACGGTCGAGTCGTTTGCGACATCGCGGTCTGAAGGCTGGATGAGGATGCTCATCGCCCACGGAGGAGCGCTCGTTGGGCTGGCGCCTGATATCTCAGCGGGCCCCGGCCGTATCAGGATAAGCACTGCACGCGCAGCGCTTGGCTATTCGCCCCCCTCCAATCGGGCACTCGCCCGCAATTTGCTCACAGCGTGCGGCGCCACTGAAATCGCCGCTCGTATTCTGGCATCGGTCAGTCAGTCAGACCGCGCGCCGCTTCTGATCGACAGGCGATTCATTCAAGCTGCCACCGCGACCTATAACGGACAGGCTCAGCAGGCATCTTCGTTGCAGGCTGCCCTATCGGCCAAGGTCTATTTCGACCTGGTCTATGCCACGTACCAGCACTACCGGTTTGCGACCCTTGCCGTCGGCGAACGACGAATAGCCGGCCACTAAATATTCACATTGCCGCCATTGACCGCGAGCGTCTGACCGGTCACGAAATCGCCGTCAGTTGAGCTTCCAGGACGCAAAGCCGGCACCGACCAGGGTCTCGGGACTCGGGAAATAGTCGATCAGTTCGAAGCCCTTGCTGCCGGCCGCGGCATGCGCGACCACCCAGTCGCGGATTTCGTGGGCGCCGTTGCCGGTGCGCGGCAGCGC
Organism: uncultured Alphaproteobacteria bacterium; assembly: GCA_963749815.1. GTDB lineage: Bacteria > Pseudomonadota > Alphaproteobacteria > Rhizobiales > Xanthobacteraceae > VAZQ01. Next base: position 63,801 of record CAVVON010000042.1, read on the forward strand.
CTGCGTGAGGAAGGCGGCAAGCTGGGTCTCTTCGCCGTCCTGGAAATGCTTGATGCAGGCGTGATCGAACTCCTCGTCGATCCATCCCATCGTGCTTTCGCCGATCGAATGCGAGAGCCCGCCGGTGCCCAGCACCGCGACCCGCAGCGGCTCGGGATAGCTTTCGATCGCCTGCCGCAGCAGCCGGCCCCAGGCCAGGCAGCGCTTGATGCTCGGCATCGGCTCTTCGAGATCGTTCACGATGATCGGCACGATCGGCAGCGTGTCGTCGATGCCGAGGCGCCAGAGCGGAATGCAGGTGCCATGGTCGAGCTTGAGCCGGTGCGACAGCGCCGGCTCGAAATCGGCCTCCAGCGCCGTGTTGAGCAGATGCCGGCCGAACGCCGCGTGACCCTTGAGCCGCGCGAGCGGATAGACCTTCTTCATGAACGGCTCGGGCGGCCCGTCGTGCTCGTCGCCGATGCCGATGCAGACCGCCGGCAGATTGCTGATGAAGAAATTGACCCAGTGATCGGGCGACACCACCACCAGCAGGTCCGGCCGGCACGCCCGGAACTTCGCGCCGAGCGCGTCGAACGCCGAGGTGAGCTTCGCGCGATGACCCGCCGGCATGGTCTCCCAATCGCGCGCGATGATCGGGCCGTGGCTGGCGGCGAACACGCCGACGAGGCTAGCCATGGGCGCTCACCTTGTTCTTTGCACTCATCGCATTGAGCTTGGCGATGAATTCCTCCTGCGGCATCCGCCGCACCTGGAAATAGAAGCGCAGCAGATAGGCATTGACGAGCGGCGCCAGCGCGGCGACGTCGTCCGCCAGAACGGCCTTGCGCACTTCGGGCTTGAGTTCGTAGCGGCTCAGCACCGGCACCATGCCGGCGCGGTACTCCGCCGCAAGCTTCTCGTCGTTGTGGAGGTCGTAGAACAGCTTGCTCAGCCAGTAGTCGGTCATCGCCGCACCTCGGTCGCGGATCGCCGTCCCGCGACCTTAGTGCAGAGCGATTGGCGATGCCAGAGGCGCGGCAATCGCCGGTCTCAAGCCTTCCCGCATACCTTGCGGGCGAACTTCTCGAAGCCGGCGAGCTGCTGCTTGATCAGGTCGATCGCGGTCTGGTCCTTGAGCGCGAGCGTCTTCTCGTCGAATTTTTGCGCCGCGAAGGTGATGATGACTTCCGGCCGGCCGAAGATCATGCAGTCGACCGACGTGAGCGCCATGCGCAGATGATATTGCATGCGCGAGCCGCCGAGGATGCCGCCGGCGCAGGATTGCAGCACCACCGGCTTGTCCTTGAACGGCTGTTCCTTCATGCGCGAGACCCAGTCGATGGCGTTCTTCAAGCCGCCGGGGATCGACCAGTTGTACTCCGGCGAGACGATGACGATCGCATCGGCCTTGCGGATCTCGTCCGCCCAGGCGTTGATCTCGGCCGGAAAGCCCGCCTGCTGAGCGTCGAAATTGTAGATCGGGAATTTTTCGAACGAGGACGCGTGCCGCATGGCCAGGCCGTCCGGCGCGAAGCCCTGAAGCTGGCGGGCGAGCGCGGCATTGTAGGAGCCCTTGCGCAACGAGCCGCAAATCACAAGCGTGTCGAGTTTGTCAGCCACAATCTACTCCCGATCAAAAAGCCGGCACCTGTACCGGCGCCGCATTGATAGCGGATCGGCGGTGCAGAGCAAGGTCACTCCTGCGCGATGCCGGCCTTTTCACGCACCGCCTTCCACTTGGCGATCTCGCCGGCGATGTGGGTCTTGAGCTCTCCGGGCGACGAGCTGCGCGCCTGGGCACCGAGCTTGGCGATCTGCTCACGCACGCTGTCGCGCGCCAGAAGCTCCACCATCGCCTTGTTCATCTTCTGCACGATCGCGGGCGGCGTGCCGGCCGGCAGGGCCACGCCGTACCAGCTCGTGACGTCGTATCCGGGCATGCCCGACTCGGCGAAGGTCGGAACGTTGGGCAGGATCGGATTGCGCTGCGGCGAGGTCACCGCGATCGCCTTGAGCGCGCCCGAGCCGATCTGGCCCTGCACGGTCTGGATCAGCTCGAACACCATCTCGACGTCGCCCGCGAGCAGCCCGGCCAGCACCTGCGGCGTGCCGCGATAAGGCACGTGCCGCATGTCGAGGCCGGCGTTCTGCTTCATCAGTTCGCCGGCAAACTGCTGGGTGGTTCCGGCGCCGGCGCTGCCGAAATTGGCCTTGCCGCCGGCGGCCTTGATTGCGGCGATCGTGCCGGCGAGGTCCTTGGCCGGGAAATCCGGGCGCGTGACCAGCGCGAGGCCCGCGGTCGCCACCATCGACACCATCTCGAAGTCTGCGACCGGATCGTAGCGCAGGGTCTTGTACATGACGGCCGAGATGGCGTGGGCGTTGCTCATCATCAGCGCCATGGTGCCGTCCTTCGGGCCCTTGGCGACCGCGTCAGCGGCGGTCATGCCGCCGGCGCCGACGCGATTCTCGACCACGACCGGCTGGCCGACGATCTCGGACATCGCCTGCCCGACCAGGCGCGCGGCAATGTCGGTGCCGCCGCCGGCCCCGAACCCGACCAGGAGCTTGATCGGGCGTGTCGGCCAGTCCTGGGCGTGCAGCGAGGTCGGTCGCCAACGCCGCGAGCGTCAGCGCGACGAATGCTACCGCGCAACAAGCGCGCCTGAGACGACGCATGAATTCCTCCCGAACTCTTTTTATTGCAGCAATCACTTTACCACGCCGTCATGGCCGGGCTTGTCCCGGCCATCCCGATAAGGAGGGCACATTGCCACACGCGTCGGGATCGCCGGGACAAGCCCGGCGATGACGGCGGCGGATGGCTACTTCTCGTCCTCGATCGGATTCGACAGCACGCCCACGCCCTCGATGTCGATCTCGCAGGTGTCGCCGGGCTTCATCCAGATCGGCGGCTTGCGCGGATGACCGACGCCCGACGGCGTGCCGGTGAAGCAGATGTCGCCCGGCTCCAGCGTGATGCCCTGCGTGAGATAAACGAGCGTCTCGGCGACCGGAAACATCATGTTGTCGGTGTTGTCCGATTGCAGCGTGGTGCCGTTGAGCCTGGTCTGGATCTTCAGCCCCTTGCCGCCCGCCGGCACTTCGTCGGCGGTGACCATCCACGGTCCGAAGCCGCCGGTGCGGTCGAAGTTCTTGCCCATGTCCCACTGCGTGGTCTTGCGCTGGAATTCGCGCACCGAGCCTTCGTTGCCGCACGACCAGCCGGCGATGCACGAATAGGCGTTGGCCATCGTGAGATGCTTCGCCCGCTTGCCGACGACGAAAATCAGCTCGGCCTCGTAGTCGAGCGTCTCCGACACCTTCGGGCGGACGATCGGTTGCCCGTGCGGCACCAGCGAGGTGTTGACGCGGAAGAAGATGGTCGGAAATTTCGGAATGTTGTCGCGTTGCGAGCCTTCCTTGACGTGCTCCAGATAGTTCAGGCCGAGGCAGATCACCTTGCCGGGGCGCGCCACCGGCAGGCCGAACTTGAGCCCCTTGAGCGCACGCCGCGCAGCCGCAGGCGCGCGTTTGGCCGCATCCTTGAGCGAGGACAGGTCGCCATTGTGCTTGCGCAGCACTTCGCCAAGATCGGCCGGAATCGACTTGTCGACTTCCTGCAGGTCGATCACCTGATCGCCCTCGACCACGCCGAGCCGCAGCCCGCCGCCACCTTCAAACCCTACGATTTTCATAAGCGCTCCCTGATTGAACGAGCGCCTTAGTAGATGGGCTGGGCGAAAAGTTCCAGCCGCCCCGCAGACCGCAGCCTATGGGAGAGCCGCTGCCGGTCAGTCGTCCTGCGCGGCCAGCGCCTGCACGGAAAAATATCCGTTGGTGTCGGTCCAGGCCGCCGCCGGCGTCCAGCCCGCGCCGCGCGCGAGCGCACCGAACGATTCGAGCGTGTATTTGTAGCTGTTCTCGGTGTGGATGGTCTCGCCGGCGCGGAAGTCGATGGTGCGGCCGGCGACGCGCACCTTCTGCCGCTTCTTGCTGGCGAGATGCATCTCGATGCGGTTGCGTTCCGAATTGTAGAACGCTTCATGCGAAAAGCTCGTCAGATCGAAATTGGCGCCGAGCTCGCGGTTGATGCGTGTCAGCAGATTGAGATTGAACTTCGCGGTGATGCCGGCGGCATCGTCATAGGCCGCGTTGAGGGCGTCCTTGTCCTTCACGAGATCGACACCGATGATCAGCGTCGAGCCCGCTCCCAGAATCTGCCGCGCATGACGCAGGAACGAGCAGGCCTCGTGCGGCTCGAAATTGCCGATGGTCGAACCCGGGAAGAAGCCGGTGCGCGGCACGTTGGCGAGCGCGGCCGGCAGGCGGAACGGCTTGGTGAAGTCGGCCTCGACCGGCAGTACCTTCAGCATCGGGTAATCGCGGCGCAGCGCCTGCGCTTCCTCGGCCAGCATCTCGGATGAAATGTCGACCGGCACATAGGCGGAAACTTTTGGCGCGGCCGTGAGCAGGACCCGCGCTTTCTTGCTGGAGCCGCTGCCGAACTCGATCAGCGCGGCGCCGTCCGGAATGAACCGTGCGATCGCGGCCGCGTTACCGCAGAGGATCGAAAGCTCGGCGCGTGTCGGGTAGTACTCGGGCAGCGCGGTGATCTGCTCGAACAGCCGCGCGCCGGCCTCGTCATAGAAGTATTTCGGCGACAGCCGCTTCGGCCGCGCCGTCAGGCCGGTGACGACGTCGTGCGCGAACGTGCCCTCTCCCTCGGCGAGGTCGAAGCGCAATGCGGTGCGGGTCTGTGCAGCCATATTGGGCTCAGCTCCTTGAAATCCTGTGGCGCGCTCAATCCGCGTATTCGACGAGCCGCAACCCGCTGAACTGCCAGCGCGCGGGCGGGTAGAAGAAATTGCGGTAGCTCAAGCGGGCGTGGCCGGGGGGCGTCGCATGGGAACTCCCCCGCAGCACCATCTGATTGACCATGAATTTGCCGTTGTACTCGCCGAGCGCGCCCTCGGCGGCGCGGTAACCTGGGTAGGGTAGATAGGCGCTGCGCGTCCATTGCCAAGCCACCCCGAAGGCGTCGTCCAGAAGATTTGCGCGTGCCGCCACCTCCCATTCGGCCTCGGTCGGCAGGTGTTTGCCGGCCCAGCGCGCGAAGGCGTCCGCCTCGTAATAGCTGACATGCATCACCGGCGCGGCCGGATCGACCGGCTTGAGCCCGCCGAGCGTGAGCGCGTGCCAGGCTCCATCGATCTCGCGCCAGCAGCCCGGCGCGGCCCAGCCCTCGGCCTCGACCGCGGCCCAGCCGTCGGAGAGCCACAGCGACGGCGTCGCGTAGCCGCGGTCGGCGATGAAGTCGAGCCATTGCGCGTTGGTCACGAGGCTCTTCGCGATGCGCACCGGCTGGATGAACACCTGATGCGCGGGCTGCTCGTTGTCGAAGCAATAGCCCTCGTCCGCAAAGCCGATGCTCTGCACGCCGGAGGGAACCGGCACATAGGCTTCGGATCGATGCGTGCGCGGCGCGCGCCAGTTCCGATCGTAACTGGGCGCGACCGGATTCTGCGCGAAGGCATGCAGGATGTCGGTGAGGATCAGCTCCTGATGCTGCTGTTCGTGATGGAGGCCGATCTCCAGGACGCGCGCCACCTCGGGCAGCGCTGCCTCGGAAGTCTCCGCGATCAGCCGGTCGACCGCGGCATCGACATGCGCGCGATAGGCCGCGACTTGGGCGCTATCCGGCCTTGTGAGCAGCCCGCGCCGCGGCCGCGCATGGCGGGGACCGGCGGCGACGTAATACGAGTTGAAGAGATAGGCGAACGCCTCATCGAACGCGCGATAGCCGGCGAGATGCGGCACCAGCAGGAACTGCTCGAAGAACCAGGTCGTGTGCGCGCGGTGCCACTTGGTCGGGCTCGCGTCCGGCATCGACTGCACGATCTGATCTTCGGCACTGAGCGGCGCCGCACGGCGCTCGGTCTCCGCGCGCACGCCACGGAAGCGGTCGCGCCAGACGCTCCGCGGGTCCGGGGGGGTCCCGTGCGGGCTGGCCTCAATGGAGCGGCGGCGGACGGGCGACGATGTCACGGGCATCATGCCCATCCCGGGTTGGAGGAGTGCGTCAGAGCGCGATCAACTACAAATCGCCGTTGCCGAATGATAGTTCCATTTTTTCAATTAATCGGCATCCGCCCCAGCCACACCGGCGACAATTGCTCGACGGAGCCGCGCAGCCCATCTCGAAGAATCAAAAACCATATATTTTTCAGTGGCTTGGATAGTCGAAAGGGTGCCCGCCGGCGGCCGGTCATTTCGCCGCACCGGCCCCCGCCGTGGCGGCGACCCCGTCCTGCTGGCCGGTCCCGCCGCTCGCCCCGATGGCCCCGACGATCTTGCCGTTGACCACGATCGGGACGCCGCCTTCGGAGGCGATCGGCTTCTCCGGGAAGGTCATGAACGCCGTGTTGCCCGCCGCATATTGGTCCGCGAATGCCTTGCTCGGGCGTCGAAATGCCACCGAAGTGCGTGCTTTCGCCGCCGAAATCTCGACCGAGGCGTTTTGAGTACCGTCCATCTTCTCGAAATAGACGAGTTCACCGGCCGGCCCGACGATCGTGAAGGCCATCCGCCAGTTGTTCTTCTTCGCCTCCGCGAAGGCGGCAGCGGCGGCTGCCTTGGCCTGCTCGTTGGTGATCGGGGGACCGTAATCCGCGGGCTGCGCGACCGGCTGCTGCGCCACGGCGGCGCCGCCGACCATCGAGGCAACGCTCAGCGCGATCAAGAAAGTTCGCATGATCCTGTCTCCCACGTGGATTTGCCGCCTCGGCTGCACGTCATGATGTTGTCGAAAATTGGTCGTCTCTGAGGAAAGCGCGGGACGACCCGCCCCATGGCGGGGCTACAAGTGGGTCATGACGGGCGGGCCCATGCCGCGAGAATAGGCCGGTTGCCGCACGGCGGGCAAGTTGCCGGTGATAGGCTCGGCAAGGGCGGCCGCGGGGCGATTGCAGGGACATGGCGGAGATGGCGATGCGGGCAATGCAGCGGGCTGTGCTGGCGGTAATGCTCATCGGCGCCCCGGGCACCGCATGGGCGCAGGCCAATTGCACCAATACCGGCAAGTTCGAAACCTGGCTCGCCGAGTTCAAGAAGGAAGCGCTGGCGCAAGGCATTTCGCAGTCGGCCATCAACGCCGCCTCGCCCTACCTCGTGCTCGACCAGCGCATCATCAATATCGATCGCAGCCAGCGCTTCTTCGCGCAGGACTTTCTCGAAATCTCCACCAAGATGCTGCCGAGCGGCCGCCTCACCGGCGGCGCTGCCAAGATGAAGCAGTACAAGGATCTGTTCGCACGCGAGGAGAAGGAATTCGGCGTCCCCGCCTCGGTCATCACGGCGTTCTGGGGGCTCGAAAGCGATTTCGGCAGCGGGCAAGGCAAGGACCACGCGATCAAGTCGCTGGCGACACTGGCCTACGACTGCCGCCGCGCGGATATGTTCAGGGCGCACCTGTTCGACGCGTTGCGCCTGATCGAGCGCGGCGATCTGCGCGCCGACGAAATGATCGGCTCGTGGGCGGGCGAATTGGGCCACACCCAGTTCATGCCGTCGGAATACATGGCGAACGCCATCGACTACGACGGCGACGGCAAACGCAACCTGATCAAGAGCGTGTCGGACGTGATCGGCTCGACCGGAAAATATCTCGTCCATCTCGGCTGGAAGCGCGGTGAACCTTGGCTCGAAGAGGTGCGCGTGCCCGCCAACCTGCCGTGGAAGGAGGCAGACCTGTCGGTGCAGCATCCGCGCTCGAAATGGGCGGCGTGGGGCGTGACGCGGCCCGGCGGCAAGGCACTGCCGAACGACAACGTACCTGCCTCGGTGGTGCTGCCGGTCGGACGCTTCGGCCCGGCATTCATCGCCTACGACAACTTCCAGGCCCACCTGAAATGGAATCAGTCGCTGAATTATTCGCTCACCGCCGCCTACTACGCCACACGGCTCGACGGCGCGCCGCCGATGAGCAAAGGCAGCGGAACGGTCCCCAAGATCACATTCGAGGAAACGCGCGAGGTCCAGCAACTTCTGCAGAAGCGCGGCTATGACGTCGGCCGGATCGACGGCGTGCTCGGACTGAAGAGCCGGGTCGCCATCCGCGATACGCAGATCAAGTTCGGGCTGCCCGCCGACGGCTGGCCGAGCACCGAACTGCTGGCACGCCTGCGCGGCGGCGGGCGGACCTGAGGCGCGTCTTTCCTCGCATCAGGTCGCAAACGTCACGATTTGGGAGCCCTGCCAACGGAACGTAGGGACGCGCCCTTCGGTTGACAGGGCCAGGACCTCGGAAACGCGCTCGCGGTCCTGAACGATCGTTAATGTAAGTCACGGAAATCGCGTAACAAATTCCGGCCTCAATAAGTTGCCATGGTTCGGCATGCGCCGTTGAGGCTGCTCACTCTGGAGGAACATGTGGCTGGGTCGTTCGCACGAATCAAAATGAACCGAAACATTCGCTACGCTTTGCTCGCTGGCGCGATGATGCCGACGGTCATGGTCCCGCAATCGGTCCTGGCGGAAGGCGGCCTGGCTTTCTCGCCGACCGAACACAGGATCATTCTTGCTCAGGCGGTCGATCCCAACGACCCGAAGAACAAGGTGCAGCCCAAGGGTCCGCCGCCGAAGGCGCCGCCGGCCATCCAGCCGCAAGGGACGCCGCCTGGGAGATCCGGTCCGGCAACGGGAACGCCGATCCAGAATAACACCCAGCAGCAGCAACAGCAGCAGCAGCAACAACAACAGCAGCAGCAGAACCTGGGCAAGCAGGGCACGGTGCCGGGGCAGCAGCGGCAGCTTGGAACGAAGGGGGCGCCGGTCCAGAACACTCAGCAGCAGCAGCAGCAGCAGCAACAGCAGCAGCAACTGAATACGCAGCAGCAGAAGCTGGACTCGCAGCAGGGCACGGTGCCGGGCACGCCACCCGGACAGCAGCGGCAGTTCGGACCGAAAGGGCCGCAGATCCAGCAGGGCACGACGAACGTCCCGCTCAATCAGCAGAAGCAGCTCGGCGGGCCGAAGGGTCCGGCCGTCACCACAACCACCACCACGACGGTCACGGTCCAGCAGGGCCATGTCGACCAGCTTCGCTCGGGCCGCGTCGAGCGCAAGGATACGCGACCGGCCGGGTGATCATCACCGAGCCGGGCGGCCGCTTCATCGTCCGCGACGGCGGCCACGCCATCATCCGCCACGACGAGACCGCGCGCTTCCGGCTGTGGGGCGGCGCCCCGCGCCTGGAGCGCCGCGGCGCCGAGCAGTTCGCCTATGTCGGGCCGGCCGGGCGGCTACCAGATCGTCACCGTGACCGGGCCCGACGGCCGCGTGCTGCGGCGCATGCGCCGCGGACCGGACGGACGCGACATCGTCCTGTTCACCGCCGGAGCGGCCGCCACCGGTTTCGTCCTGGCGCTGGCCGCGCCGCGCATCATGATCCCGCGCGATCACTACATCGTCGACGTCGGCGTGGCGCCGCCGGCGCTGCTCTACGAGACGCTCGAGGCCGAGCCGGTCGAGGCGCTGGAGCGTCCCTACACGCTCGACGAGATCCGCTTCAACGTCGCGCTGCGCGACCGCGTGCGCCGGCTCGATCTGGACTCGGTCACGTTCGACACCGGCTCGTGGACGATCACGCCCGAGCAGTATCCGAAGCTCGACGTCATCGCCGAGGTGATCCGGCGCGTGCTGGCGCGCAATCCGAACTCGATCCTGATGATCGAGGGCCATACCGACCGGGTCGGCAACGACGTCGACAATCTGTCGCTGTCCGACCGGCGCGCCGAGTCGGTCGCGGTGGTGCTGACCGAGCAGTTCCAGATCCCGCCGGAGAACCTGGTGACGCAGGGCTACGGCGAGCAGTTCCCGAAGATCGACACCGACGGCCCGAGCCGGGAGAACCGGCGCGTTTCGATCCGCAACGTCACAAGGCTGCTGGCCGGGTCGTAAACGCCGGCGACGACAACACGGGCGCGCTCCTCGCGGGGCGCGCCTGTTTCTTTTTCACAATGCTGCGGACATTGACCCATGTCCGCTTCTCTAATCGGACGTTTGGGGTCAAGCGCTTTCAGACTAACCACCACCACGGTGTGTCGACGTCGCTCACGGGCTCTTGCTTCTCTCCGGAATCGGCACCAAGGCCCTTCCATCATGGGATTCGAGGACGAGGTGGAACAATCTGTTGGTCGGCCTTGCCGTAAAACGACGGCAGGTCCAAACGGACATGCGAACTCACCTCATCCATCGTCCCGCGAGGGACATCGTTCCACCGCTCGGTGGAGCTCAAGTTTCCTCCTATCGGGTCTGATCCTGCATGGTTGTCACGCCGCCGCGGACGCATCTAGGAGGTGACGGTGACCTTCACTGACATCCCCGCAAAGGCATCAGTCATGCCGACAAAGCTCCCGATCACTGGAACGACCTGCCGAATATCGCGGGCGACCGCGACCGGAATCAGATTGAACCCGCCCACACTACGATTGGTCGGATCGAAAGTAATCCAGCCCGCGCCCGGGACGTAGACCTCTGCCCAGGCGTGGGTGGAGCCGGCCCCGGCCGATCCCACAGCGGCTTGATCGGGATTGTACAGATAGCCTGAGACGATCCTTGCTCCAAAACCAAGTGTGCGGGCCGCTTCCGCGAACAGCACTGCGAAATCCCGGCATGATCCCCATTCACGATCGAGCGTTTGGATCGGCGACTGGGTGCCTTCGTCCTCCCGGCTCTGGTAGCTGATCTGCGCTGAGATACCGGCGCTGAGGTCCTTGAGTAGCGAGAGCGTGTCTGTCGGCGTGCCCCCAATGAATGCCCGTGCCCAGGTCCGCAATCGGCCGGCCGGGTCTGTGTATTGCTGTGTTGCGAGTGCGCCAAGGTCAATCCAGTCCTCGTCGGAATAGCGAAAGGGATAGGAAATTGCGGAAGCGGCGATGTCGAACACCGGCCAAGCCACGGCGTCGAGTTCAAGCTCGGCGACGCTATCGATTACGAGATGGTCGGACATGGTCTGGAAGGACGCGGTAGCGATGGCGTTGCCAAACACGTCGTGCGCCCACGACACCGTCGCAGCGGGCGTCACGGCAAGGGTGCTGGAAATGAGACGCAGATCGCGGCTCTCGCGCGGACGCAACATCAAGCGATGCGGCCAGAGACTGACCGGTTGATGGAAACGATAGGCAGTCTCGTGGTGAATCCTGACTCTGATCATCGGGATTGCATCAGTAACTCGCGGAAAGGGGCATTTTTCGCTTCGAGAGCAATTTCCCGGAGCTTTTTTGGTGTCACTTGGTCCGAATCCGACATGCCGGTCGCGCTCACCAATCTCCGTTATCGAGTTAAGCGCGGACTAAAACTGACGTCGTGGTCTTCTGACTCGCAATGGAACTTACGGGCTCGTCTCGAATTAAGTTGAGTTACCCAAGCACGAAGTTGATAGTCAGCCTGTCGTGACAGCGATTGCTGGCCGATGCTCGTTAACGCGCCAGATAAGAGGTTATCATGCTTTCAGTCTTAATCGGGGTTCTAATTGTTTGCATCATAGGCGCGATTTGCTTTTGGGCCATCGACAAGTTCATCAGGGACGGTCGGCTGGCAGGCCTTCTTAAACTGCTCGTTGTGTTGGTCTGCCTCGCTGCGATTCTTCAGCGGGTGCTGCCGCTGTTGGGAATTAATTGGCTGTAGCCGCGAGACATGACCGCACCTCAGATCCGATCATGGACCTAATGGCCTCGCCGCGGGAACGAGCGGAAATGGTTCGTGCGCGCTCGTCCCGCAGGATGCTACGGCGATGCAATTGACGGCCATCGTCACAGGCGGGAAGGCTTAGGACCCTCGAAATGGCTTACGAGCTGATGAATTTGAGAGCAGAGGAGTTGGCCGAACGCCTCGGTACATGCGAGCCGGGCTCAACTACCCACACTCAGATCATGGCCGAGATACAACGACGCCAACTCTTTGCTCAGTACGAAGCAAATGAAGTTCTGAGGCGCGCTGCTCTGGCGGAGGAACAAGCGGCCAAACCCAGTGAAATCGCCGCAAAGGCAGCAGTCCAGAATACGAAATACATGCTGTGGGCTGCTGCTGCGGCGGCTGCATCCGCTGCCATCTTCGTTAGCTGCGACGATCATTGCGCTGGCGGCGAGGTGGTAGAAACCGTGGAGGTGAGCTTGCCTTGCCAGGCGAGAGGGACCACGGTGATATCCTCCTCTATGGTCAGCAGTGAACGAGGCGCCCAATGTCAGCTGAAAGCCTTCTCGTAATCCTACTCGTCGGCCTCATCGCAGGATGGCTCGCCGGGAAAATTGTTCGAGGCACGGGCTACGGTTTCGTTGCCGACATCTGCCTTGGGATCGTTGGCGCCTTAATTGGCAGTTGGTTGTTTCCTCAACTAGGCATTCACTTAGGCAGCGGCATCATTGCATCCGTTATTTCCGCGACGATCGGCGCCGTGTTGCTTCTGGTCGTTCTCAGGCTTGTCAATCGACGCGGCCGGTGGTGACACGTCGGGTCAGCGGATATCTGTCGCTTTCGTACAATCGGCGAATCTCGCCGCAGTCGAATATCACCTCGTCAACCTCCAGGCAGGCATGGGAGAGAAGTTCGGACGGCAGGTCCTCGATCGCGAACCGGATAGCATCTGCAGCGCGAGCGAACCTTCCGTATCCAATCGGCTCCCGCCTGAGCTTTCGGCTTTTGGACGGAAATAGCTCCGCTTCGATCTTGGTGGGAAACAGTTCCGCGACGGTACCGTAGTTAAACACTGCCATTCAGTCCTCCGTGAGCAAGAGAATACGCGCCGGCGCGAATTGGGGCTTGCTGCTTGCTGTCTGCTGCCTCGCCGCAAAGCGGATGGCGGTCGCTCGCCTGAACGCACTGCAAGACGCCTGTCAGCATGGCTTTGCCGCCCTGGCATCCCGGTCGTGCGCCTCCTGCAAGGCGAGAGGATCGATGGTGACCATCTCGACCGAGGATGCCGGATGGGATTGGGCCGGGACGTAGATGATCGTAGAAACGCGGCGGTAGACGGGAAATGACAATCCTTCGACCAACTCTTCGTCCGTGACTACCTCGTACTCGCCGGCCGGAAGGGTGCGATCGACTCCCTCCAGCAGGAAGGGATGGGCGAAGGTTACTTTCTTGGTCGTGGTGCGCGTCGTCATTCGCGTGCTCGGTCTGGCGAGGCGTTGAAAAAACTCATTGCCGGCGAAGCCGCTCCGACCTCATGACGGCCGCGCGACCGGCTGCATGACAAATGCCGCTACGCCAAGACAAAGAGCGACAGCCACTACGATTGCGAACAGAGCGATCCACATATGTCGTTCCTCCGCTTGAGTAGGTCACCGGGACCGCACGCTGCGACCCCGGTCGCGTTCTTGGACGGCTGGCGTCAGATCTGACGACCCTTCATGAGGGTATCGACGTCGCGCTGAGCCTGCGCCTTGTCGAGGCCGTACTTGGCCACGATCTGCGTGACGACATCGTCCTTGTTCTTGAAAGCGGACAGGTCCTGTTCGGAGAACTTGTTCCACTTCACACCGATCTCCTTGAGGACGATCTGTCAAGTCTCGTCGGTCCCAGTTTTTGCCGCTGTCAAAGTTGCGTTGTCCATCTAAGTATCTCCAAAATATAGGATAAATATCATTTGAATGTTCATCATTCAAACTACTAGACATACGTGGGGCCGGCAGCATATAAAACTAGTGTCTTAGGCCAAATATATTTTAAGAATACACAGTAATTACTTCATAATTCTTTCGACGATGGTCGCGGAATACATCGTTTGTGGGTCGTGTTGGATGCGTGGCCGCCCTCGATGCCAGTCGGTTTTCGGGGAGGCCGCAGCTTGGAGCAAGGCGATGAAATTTTCTCAAACCAAAGGCAATTGCGGTGACCAGCGTCAATCTGCACGAGATCAGTTTTCAATGTCCGAGTTGCGGTCACGACCTCAGACAGACGATCGGGCGGCTGCGGGCAAGCGAGCACATGACCTGCCCAGGGTGCCACATCGGTATCAATATCGACACCAATAAGTTGGCCAACGCCGCCGCAGAAATTCATAACGCAATCGAGAAAATCCTTCCCGAGATCACGATCAAGTTTTTTAGCGAGGCAAGGACCTAGCACCAATGAACAACAGCGAGAGCCTTAAGGTTCGCGTTGCCCGGCGCGGCGATAAATTCATCTGGGAGCTTCATCGCGATGGGGTGGCCCAACCGGTGAGATTCTCGGTGCCCGCCTTCTTGTCCGAAGAGTCTGCCAATGCTTCCGGGTTCGAAGCGCGTACCGCGCATCTCGCTCGTCTGGCGAAACGATGGCCGAAAACGAATAAGACGCCGATCGCCGCGCCGATCGGCCGCGACATTCAGAAAGCAGTCGAACGATGACATTGAGTTTTCCAAATCAAAGTCGCTGCTATGACGCGACGCGGCGCGCAGTGCGGTTTTGGGGACACGACAGCGCTATGGAAGCGACGTTTTTCATGACGGAGGATGCACTCAAGCGTGTTCAGCCCGATATGCGGCTCGACGAGTTAGCCTTGCTTGGTGCCTTCGATGCAAATCGTGACGTGATCCAACGAACCGCCGCAAGGGTGTACGGGCGTGGACAGCGAGGTTCTTACGACCTGAACTATACTGATTTCTGAAGACGGGCACTTTGGGGCGGCAGAAGACAGCCAGAGCGCACGAAATGGCCGGACGGGCGGCATCAAAGGGTCGAGAATCGATGTCTTACAAATTTAAGGTCGGCGCGATCGTCACGGTCAGATCGGAGCGAAACGTAAACGCGGCGAGCGGTGTCTATCGGGTGACCAAACAACTCCCGGACAGTGGTGGCGAATGCGAGTATCGCATCAAGAGCGTGCGAGAACCCCACGAGCGCGTCGCTCGGCAAAGCGAGTTGACGAAGGCATAAGGAATCTTCCATTCCAATCGCTGCCGGCCCTCGTGGCCGCTTTGCTATTCATGCGGGCGTCCGGACTCTGGTTCGGAATTGGTCCTGACGGCATGATTTGAGCAACGTCCGATGTCCGCTAATGGCGGTGGTCTCAACCGGTCGCCGCAACACATTGGCTAAATCGCTCTGCTGGCGACTGGAAGTCCAGCGTTTTCCTGGGCCGCTCGTTGAGCTGGCGCGCCACCTTGTTCAGCTCGGCCTGGGAGTGCGCCGCGAGATCAAGGCCCTTGGGGAAGTACTGGCGCAGCAGGCGATTGGTGTTTTCGTTTGAGCCGCGCTGCCAGGGGCTTTGCGGGTCGCAGAAGTAGACGTCGATATCTGTTTCCATGCTGAACCGCTTGTGGTCGGCAAGTTCCTTGCCGCGATCCCAGGTCAGGGATCTGTAGAGTTCGTCGGGCAGCTTCCTTGACTGCCGGATCAGTGCGTCGACCACGGTTTGCGTTTCCCTGTTCGGGACCTTGGCGAGCATCACATAACGCGAGTGGCGTTCGACCAATGTGACGATGTAGCTGTTCTTCGATCCACAGAGCAGGTCGCCCTCCCAGTGGCCCGGCACGGCCCGATCCTCGACCGACGCCGGTCGCTCGCTGATCGAGACAGCGTCCGGGATGCGACCACGCTGGTCTGCCTTCGCCGTTGCGTGCCGCGAGCGCCGGATCGGCCGTCGGGACCGCAGATGCTCCATCAGCTCTTTCTTCAGCACGCCGCGGGCCTGCACATAAAGGCTGCGATAGATGGTCTCGTGAGACACGCGCCACGCCTCAGTCTCTGGATATGCCCGCTTCAGCCAGCCTGCTATCTGCTCGGGCGACCAGTTGAGCTCCAGCTTTCTAACAACAGCCTGCCGCAACTGGCCATGCATCGCCAACTTGCACGACTTTGGGCGCAGCGCCTGCTTCCACGCGAGCTTGTCAGCCGCCGCAGCCCGGTAGCGACCCACCCCGCCGTTGCGACTGATCTCGCGGCTGACCGTCGATGCTGCGCGAGCCAGCATCCTCGCTATGGCCCGGACCGATTGGCCCTCCACAATGCCTCGAGATATCTCCTCGCGTTCCGCCATCGTCAGCGCCAGACGGGATCGGCGCCGGGCCGGCGGCATGATCCCGCCGCTGGGCCTCAAATGCGCAAAAATGCAGGAGGACGGCTTGCCAAAGGCGCGCCCGATCGACTTCAGGCCTTCACCCTTCTTCCAGCGCTCCCAAAGCTCCGCGCTCTGAGCTGCTGTAAACCCAACCCGATGATACATCGCCATCGCTCCACGTCCTCGGTTTAAGGTACGTGTTGCGCTGATCAGTTGAACTCACCGCCCAAAGCGGACATGCCGGCCGGCGCTCATTGATGTCCGTTACTGGGTGAGAAGCGGACATCGCTAGAGATGAGTGATGTCCGCTAAGACCCGACATCGGCAGCGCCGCTGCTTTGCAATGCAGGCACTCCGTCGGTCCGGTCGGTGGTGCAATATTGCCGCACGTCAAGTTCCGAGACATAGAGGTATCAGCATAACGGGCGAGTTTTCAGGAAGCTGTGTCTTTCGAGAGACATCCATGATGGCCGGGTCAGCGTATATTACCCCGGCATTCACATGGGGGATGCGCATTCACAACGGGGATGAATGTCATGCGGAAATTTCTGCTTCGAACTGCAGCACTGACGGCACTGGTCGCAAGTCCAGCGCTTGCGGCCGATTTGCCGGTGAGGATGCCGCCGCCGGTGGTCGTGCCGGCTTACAGCTGGACCGGCTTCTATCTGGGCGGCAATCTGGGCTGGATCAGGTCTGGCAGCACGATCACGGATGTCGTCACGGGTGCCAGCCTTGAAACCAGCGGCGCCAACGGTTTCATGGGCGGCGGTCAGGTCGGCTTCAATTATCAGTTTAATTGGTTCGTTCTTGGTCTCGAAGGGGACTTCGACGCAACCTCGCTCAAGCGCACCTCGGCGGTCGTTCCTACTGCAATCGGAAACTTGCAGGCGAGTGCGTCCACGCCATGGGTTAGCTCGCTCGCCGCCCGCTTTGGCTTTGCCGCAGATCGCTTCTTCTTCTACGGAAAGGCCGGCGTAGGTTGGGTCCAAAACGAGTTGACGATATCGAACCTGACCACAGGCGCCTCGGTAAGTGCGAACAACACGAATAGCGGCTTCCTTTGGGGTATCGGCGGCGAATTTGCGATAAATCCGAATTGGTCAGTCAAGGTCGAATATGACCGGCTGAACTTGAAAACGTGGACTGTCGCAAGCCCGGTTGCGGGGGATCAGATCACGGCCCAACGCAACATCGATATGGTCAAGTTGGGCTTCAACTACAAATTTGGGTATGGAGCCGCTCGATACTGATGCACTCGATCTCGTGCTAGCTGTGATCGCCTAGATAGTTTGCCTGGCGATCACAGCTTTCGGACGGCTAGCCTCGGCACCTTTCAATACCGTCTTAGTGAAGCGGCGAGTTGCGGCGTCATCGGAGAGGTGCGCCTTGAAGAATGAACCGCCCAAGTCGCCGGCAGTTCGCAAATCTCAATCGCTGCAAGACCGGGAATTTGAGCAGCTGCGGTGTCCTATCCTATCCGGGTCATTTCCGGCGCAATGGCGACCTTTGGTGCCAAAGACGTTGCGACCGATCTTCCATGACCGCGGAACTCAACATCTCTTGGGGTGTTGAGCAGTGGGGGCGCCTTGGCGGAGCCTTACTAAATTCAAAGGGGGAATTGTGGGCCAGGCCAATACTCAACGACGACTAGCGCTGATCGTAGAAGACGACGTTGATCTGCGCGCGTTCATCGTCGCGCTGTTTGAGGACAGCGATTTGGAGATCGTCGGGTGTGAAAGCGCAGAGGCGGCGTTGGCGATCATGCTTTTGCGCGGGCCAGAGGCGCTCATGATTTTCTCTGACATTCGGCTGTCCGGTGCCATGGACGGAGTTGATTTGGCGCGCGAGGCAAAGACACGCTGGCCGCACCTCACAGTTGTTTTAACATCTGGAAATGGCGGAGACCGTCTCAAGCATCTGCCCCCCGGCGTTATTTATATGCCCAAGCCATGGCATGCGCTTGATGTTCTCACGGCGGCCGAAAATGCGAAATCGTCGGCGCAGCGAACAAGTCCGTTCGGGCGTTGAGGACGCCATTTGTTCAGAGGGTGCGCGGTTTGTGACAAGCGGCGCGCCCCTCAATTGAGGTAGATCAATGAAACCAGACAATAAGCGTTTGGACTTTCTTGCGAGCAAATCCGCAAGGTTCTCGTTAAATATTTCCGGTCCTGTCCTTGATTTAGATCAAAATCGCCAGCGCTGAAATGATATCGACAGAAGGCATATACTGTAGTGCTTTTCTAGGCCGCTTGAGATCAAGCAAGAAGGCGTGGCGATGGTGCGGAAGGGCTGGCTCGCAATCGTTGCGCTGATCGCGCTGGGAGGGTTGCTCGGCGCTGCCGCCACCATCGCATCGGTGGAAGTCAACCGCGCCACATCCAGCGACGCTTTTTGTACCTCCTGTCACAGCATGGGGCACTTGGCAGCCGATCCTTTCTTTGCCAAAGCGGTCCACCGCAGCAATACCGCCGGCGTCCAACCAAGCTGCGGCGATTGCCACATCCCGAAATCGAATTGGTTTATTGAAACCTATACCCACGTCACCAGCGGTATTCGCGACGTCATCGCGGAAAAAACCAACAATTTCACTGATCCAGCGGTGTGGGAAAAGCGGCGGATCGAGCTTGCCCACTATGTTCGCGACGAGATGCGCCGCAATGACAGCGTGACCTGCCGCGGCTGCCATGTCCCCACCGCCATTCATCCTGCGAGCGAGCGCGGCCGTGCTGCGCACGCGCTGCTCGCCGAGCGGCAGCTGACCTGCATCGACTGTCATTTCAACCTGGTCCACGCGCCGGTGCCGCCGAGCACGGACTTTCTGCGTGGATCCGGAATCAAGACACCAAGGAAATAAGTAACGGGACTAGACGCGCGAGGTCTTGTCTGCCACCGACCGGAGGTTTCGATGAGAAACGCAAGCAAGCTCTTGGCCATCGTATCGGTAACGCTGGTCTGGGCTGGCCTTTCCACCGGAATAACGCTCTGGCAGTCCGGCGCACTCAAGGCTCAGACCCCTCCTCCCGAACCGCCGCCGAATGCGCCCGGCCTAATCCCGGCGACCGAGATTCCCTTCTATCCCGAGTGGGCGGGCTCGTCCCATGCCCACCGGTCGTCCGAAGCCTTCAACCATTGGAACAAGGAGGGCGTCATTCCGGTCGAATGCGCGCGCTGCCACTCGACCCCGGGATTCCAGGACTATCTCGGCGCGGATGGCAGCGCGGCCGGCGTCGTCGACCGGCCGGCGCCGATCGGCACGGTCATCACCTGCGTCGCCTGCCACAACGCCAAGACCCGCGCGCTCACGTCGGTCGTGTTTCCGTCCGGAGCCAGGGTCGACAATCTGGGCACCGATGCGCGCTGCATGACCTGCCACCAGGGCGTCGAGTTCGACCGCAAGCGTCACCCGTGCGGTCGCCAATCTGGCCGACGACACGGTCGAGCCCAAGCTCGTCTTCCTCAATGTACATTACCGTGCGGCCGGAGCGACCCTGATGGGATCGGTGGCTCATGGCGCCTACGAGTATGCAGGCAAGACCTACGCCGGGCGGTTCCAGCACCGCGAGCCGTACAACCGGTGTGGCGCCTGTCACGACGTCCATACCACCGCGGTCAGGGTTGCCGACTGTGCCGCCTGCCACAAGGAGGTGACAGACAAACCTTCATTGCATCGCATCCGCGTGAGCACGATCGATTTTGACGGCAACGGCAATGCGACCGAAGGCCTGGCCGAGGAAATCGAACACCTGCGCACCCGCCTCTATGCGGCGATCCAGGCTTACGCCAAGACCGTCGCCGGCAAGCCCATTGCCTACGATCTCGACGCGTATCCTTATTTCTTCGTCGATACCAATGCTAACGGCGTGGCCGACAAGGACGAAGCCAAGTTTCCCAACCGGTACAATGCCTGGACGCCGCGTCTGCTCAAGGCGGCCTACAATTATCAGTTCGTCACCAAGGAGCCGGGCGCCTACGCGCACAACGCGCCCTATGCGCTCCAGATTCTCTACGACTCGCTGAGCGATCTGGGCGCCAAGGTCAGCGTCGACGTCACCCAGGCCAAGCGTCCGTAATTGCTTCGACGCTGGGGGAGATGGCGACGGAGCAGCGTCTGCGCGCTCGCGGACGTGCTTGTTGCCGTGCATGAGTGTCTCCTCCTGGCCCAAATCGGAAGTCGCTGAGAGCCGGAGCGATGTCCGGTTTCGGGAGAACACCGGAAGTCATTTGCTCGTTGCGAGTATTTCCGAGTTTGACCGATGCTGTTGAAAAAGTATCCAAAATGAAGCTGTGGAATTGGAATTTGAAATAATCGAATCTGAGCAAGCGGATTTTTGAATCGATCTTGCTCGTTGGGCGCTCGCCTTGAATTAATATTACTCAGAGCTCCCCCTCAAAATCCTTTTTCAACAGCATCGACCCAACTCGGACATGGGTTGCCGAGGTTCGCCGAACGGAAATTTATGGGACGCCCAACCGGCGGATCACTCGGGCTTGATGCCGGCGGCCTTGACGATGGGCCACCACTTTTCGATTTCGACCTTGTGTCCTATGATTGCCCGGGCCAGCCGGCTGGGAGGGATTGTCATGGTTATTGTGCGTAAGGTTTGCGTTGCCATCGTCGTGGGGACGCTGGGGGTGGCTGCCGCAGCTGCACAGGGCGTCATCATCGAGCGCAACGTCTCGCTGCAGATGGCCCGCGTCATCGCGGACGCCGCGATGGAATGCGTCCCGAATGGCCGTGTGATGACAGTCGCGGTGGTGGATAGCGCCGGCCAGTTGCGCGTATTGCTGCGCGGTGACGGCTCGCCGATGTACGCCGTCGAGTTGGCGCGCCGCAAGGCCTACACCGCACGGGTTTTTCGGCGTCCCTCGCTCGAATGGGCCAAGCGCACCGAGGGGACGGACCTGGTGGGTCAGCGCCAACTTTTCGACGTGATCCCGCTCGGCGGTGGCGTGCCGATCATGGTCGGCGACGAGACTATCGGTGCGGTTGGGGTGAGCGGGTCAGGCGGCCAGCAGAAGGACGAGGATTGCGCCAAGGGCGCGATCGCCAAGGTGGCGGATCAGCTCAAGTAGCGTTCAGATAATCCGGCTGCGCAGCCGCCTTCAACCGACATCACGGCATGTCCGCCGAATGTCCGCTTCCAGGTGAACACCGGACGTCAATTGCTCGCGGTGAGTATTTCCGTTTGTGACCGATGCTGTTGAAAAAGGATTTTGAGGGGGAGCTCTGAGTAATATTGATTCAAGGCGAGCGCCCAACGAGCAAGATCAATTCAAAAATCCGCTTGCTCAGATTCGATTATTTCAAATTCCAATTCCACAGCTTCATTTTGGATACTTTTTCAAC
>CAVVON010000043.1:0-18598 GCA_963749815.1 uncultured Alphaproteobacteria bacterium
GACCGATGTAGATCGCGAGAAACTCGAACCCGGTGCGCGTCGCGAGCCCGACCGAGCCGAAGAACGTCCAGGACGTGCAGTAGATGGCGAGCGACAGCGGGTAGATCAGATGCCGCAAGCGGCCGCCGCGGCCAAGCTGCCGCGTCTTGTCGCCATAGCTCGCGACCACGAACAGAAGTCCGAGGTAGCCGAGCGCGAAGGCGATGACCACCCAGCCTTGCAGCATGCTCCCGCGTCCGCGTTTTTCTCGGGGCCCGGCCGATCGGCGGCGGCCCGCGTAATTAACCCATATCCTACCGCATCCAGCGGCGGCGGTGCGAGGTCCCGGCGGTAGGATTAACGGCCGCGGCGGGTGGTTGGCGGTCGATTTGACGGCGCGGCGGGCAGGCGGCATTGATCCGTGAACATGCGGGTGGCGCCGCGCCGCGCGGGCCGGGAACCAGTGCGCGTCCAGCCATCCGGGATCGATCGATGCCGCCGCCTCAATCTTCCCGCCAGGGCCTTTTCCGGGTGACCGAAACGCTGCTGATCGCGGCGGCGGGCGGCGTGATCTTCGCCGTCCTCGGCTTTCCGGCCGGACTGGTGTCCGGCTCGATGCTGTCGGTCACCATCGCGGCGCTTGCCGGGCGTCCGATGAAGGTATCGCTGTGGATCGCGCGGGCGAGCTTCGTCCTGATCGGCATCCTGCTGGGCGCCGTGGTGACGCCCGAAATGCTCAAGGGCATCGCCAATTGGCCGATCAGCATCGCGATCCTGTGCGTGGCGTCGCTCTGCATGATCGTTGTGACCACGACCTACCTGCGGGTCGTCCACCGCTGGCAACTGATGTCCGCGTTGCTCGGCGCGAGCCCCGGCTCGATGGCGCAGGTACTGGCGCTGTCGGCGGAGTTCGGCGCCGACCTGCGCGGCATCGCCATCGTGCAGGTCATGCGGGTGCTGCTGATCGTGATCGGCCTCCCCGCCGGCCTCGCGCTGTTTGGCCTGACGGTCCAACCACTCACGGTCATCGGGGATGTGGCCGACCTGAAGATCGGCCAGCTTGCGATCCTGCTCGCCGTCTCGGTGGCGTCCGCTTACGCGTTGTTGCGCCTGCGGTTCCCGGGCGGGCTGATGTTCGGCGCGCTTGCCGGCTCGGCGGTCCTGCATGGCGGCGGCTGGATCCAGGTCGGGCTGCCGTGGTGGGCGGGGAGCGCCGCGGTCATCGTACTGGGTGCGGTCGCGGGTTCGCGCTTCGTCAACACCACGCCATGGATGCTGATGAGCTATCTCGGTGCTGCCTTCGGATCGTTCGCGGTCTCGGTCGCGGTGGCGGCGAGTTTTGCCTTCGTCGTGGTGTCGATCCTGCCGATCCGCGTCGCCGACGTGATCGTGGCGTTCGCGCCCGGCGCACAGGACACCATGATGGTGCTGGCGCTCGCGCTCCATCTCGATCCGATCTACGTGGGCGCGCACCACCTTTCGCGCTTCCTGGTGGTGAGCATTACGATCGCAATCGCGGCGCGACGGGTGGTCCGCCGTGAACCCGAGGAGCCGTCCGATCAAATGAAGACGCCGGGACAGGAAACGTCCGGTGATTAAGCTAAGAGACCGGGCTCTAAGCCTTGCGCCAGCGGTCGCGCAGGAAGAACGGCGCGATGATGGCGATCAGGACGACCACCACCAGCAGTATGAACAGCGCCGACTGCTCGAGCCACGCGATCGCCGGCACTCCGCCGGCCAGGATCATCCCGACCAGGCAGACGCGCCACGATGCGATATGGACACCGGCCGTGAAGGTGCCGAGTGACAGCAGGATCAACTCCGCCAGCGCGCTGGCATCGCTGTTCATCATCGTGCGGACATCGCCGACGAACATGAGATGCATCGCCAGCACCACGGCGGCCCAATGCAGGGCCTGCGTCACGATCAGGCGGGTGCGCTGCTCCTTTGTGGTGGTGTCCGGCCAGCGGCTGACGACGCAGATCAGGCCGATGAGGGGCGCCAGAACGATCCAATAGAGCGTCATCGGCGCGCGCGAGAAGCTCGTATAGGCCACGCCGAAGAGCGCGAGGGCCAGCACCAGCAGATACGGCCACTCGCGCAGGAGGAAATCCGCGCAGGCTGAAGCGCGAAGCTTCGTGGTGAGGAGTGTCCGGCGGCGCGTCCGTCATCGTTCCCGGGCCTGACGATCAGAGTACGCGCCGCAAAGGTTAGTGGCTAACGCGGAGCGGCACAACCCGACCACCTCGGCGGACAAGCGCTCCGCGGGCCGTTTCTCCGATGTGGTCAACCGTGAGTAAATCGTCAGACGCCGCAGCGCGGTCGTCCAGCCGAAGAGCTACTCCGCCGCCAGCGCGCGGCCCTTGAGCTGAAGCCCGAGCCGTTCCCAGACATCGACCAGCGCCTCGGCGAGCGCATCGATCAACGCATCCTCGTGATAGGGCGACGGCGTGATGCGCAGCCGCTCGGAGCCCTTCGGCACGGTCGGGTAGTTGATCGGCTGGATATAGATGCCGTGCTCTTCGAGCAGGAGGTCGGTCGCCTCCTTGCACTTCTCCGGATCGCCGACGAACACCGGCACGATGTGGGTGTCGTTTGCCATCACCGGCAGGCCGGCCGAATTGAGCACCGCCTTCACGCGCGCGGCGCGCTCCTGGTGGCGCTCGCGCTCGAAGGTCGAGGTCTTGAGATGGCGGATGGCGGCGGCTGCGGCGGCGCAGATCGCCGGCGGTAGCGCGGTGGTGAAGATGAAGCCGGGCGCATAGCTGCGCACGGCGTCGATCAGGTGTGAGCTGCCGGTGATGTAGCCGCCGAGGCAGCCGAACGCCTTGGCGAGCGTACCCTCGATCACGTCGATGCGCCCCATCACGCCTTGCAGTTCGCCCTGGCCGCCGCCGCGCGGCCCGTACATGCCGACCGCGTGCACCTCGTCCGCATAAGTCATCGCGCCGTAGCGCTCGGCGAGGTCACAGATGCGGTTGATCGGAGCGGTATCGCCGTCCATCGAGTAGAGCGTCTCGAACACGATCAACTTCGGGCGCTGTGGATCGGCGTCGCGCAACAGCTCTTCGAGATGCGCCATGTCGTTATGGCGGAAAATCTGCTTCTCGGCGCCCGACTGCCGCACACCCTCGATCATCGAGTTGTGGTTCCAGGCGTCCGAGAGGATCAGGCAGTTCGGCATCAGCTTGACCATGGTCGAGATGCCGGTCTCGTTCGAGACGTAGCCCGAGGTGAAGACGAGGGCCGCCTCTTTGCGGTGCAGGTCGGCAAGCTCATGCTCGAGATTGACGAGCGGATGATTGGTGCCTGCGATGTTGCGCGTGCCGCCGGCGCCGGTGCCCATGCGGGTCGCGGTCTCGACCATGGCGCCGATCACCTTGGGGTGCTGGCCCATGCCGAGGTAGTCGTTGGAGCACCAGACGATGACGTCGCGCGGTCCGGCGGGCGAATGCCAGATGGCGCGGGGAAAGCGGCCGGCCTGGCGTTCGAGATCGGCAAACACCCGGTAGCGCCGTTCGTCCCGCAGCCGGGCAAGGGCGTCCGCGAAATACGCGTCGTAATTCATGGTTTGCAGTCTCCCGGCCGGCCGTGGCGCCTTCTTTGGAACGCTCTCAGATTATTATTAGAGGCGTTCCAGGTCCCTTGTCGAGGCACCCATGGCGCGATTTCTGGCCGCGCCGTTTGATGCTGATCAAAGGCGCGATGGAAAACCGCCGCGGGCGGCTCGCAGGTCGCCTGGCAGGGAAAATTCGAGGAAATTCAGCAGAAATCACTGTCCAATTGCGGCGCCGCGCGTGTCGGGGGTGACCTCGAAGGCGAAGCGAAAGCGGGGCAGGTCCTCGCCGGGATGATCGGCCGCATAGGTGAGTTGCGGCAGGCGATAGTTGTTGGGCCGCGTCTCCTTGCCCTTGTAGATGGCCGGGTAGAGATCGATGAAATGCCAGCCCGGCTCGCCGGTCGCCTGCAGGAAGATTTCGACGTCGCCCTGGCTGTTGAAGGCGCAGGCGTAGCCGCTGGTGCCGTTGTCGTAGACCACCGTGTAGATGTTGGCGGTCTCGCTCCAGCCGACGCCCTTGAGGTGGATGCGGAAGGTCGTTCCCACCGGCCCGCGCATCACGTCGAGCGGGAAGGCGGTTGGGGCGATCCAGAACGCGCCCTGCTTTTTCGTGCCGCCGGCGTCGACCCAGAGATTATGGACGCCGCCGAGGTCGTCCGGCGTGTTGAAGCGGAATTCCGCCCGCCCGGCCGAATCGGCTGTCGCTTGCGCGACGACCTTGGCCTTTTCCTCCCAGCCGCGGCCGCTCATGCGATTGCCGACGACGGTGTTCCAGTTCAGTTCGTAGGTCTTGCCGGGCTCGAAACCGCCGCCCTGAACCGCGACTGGCGCTCCAACCCCCGAAAAGGCCGGAGTCGCGACGAGGTCACCCTTCGGCGGCAGTGAGCGCACCTGCGTTTGCGCCTGCAGGGCAGCCGCCGGCGGCATCACCGGGTCGCCCGGCGTGATCGTGAAGGTGAGGTGGAAAACCGGCCGATCCGGCACCGGCGACTGCTGGGTGTTGCGATAGGGCGAGCCGAAGTCCGAGTGTTGAATCTCGATGATATGGCGGCCGACGTGGCCGGTGGCCGGCAGGTCGAATCGGGCAGTACCGCCGGTCGTCACGACCGACATGAAGCCGGTGAACTTGTTGTCGTAGAGGAGCACCCAGCTTCCTTCGAGTTCGCGCCAGCCGATGCCGGTGACCTCGATGCCAATCGGCGTGCCGATCGGACCGCTGCTCGCTCCGGTGAGCCTCACCGTCATGTCGAGGTTGAAGGCGGTCTGCGTGAGCAGGCGGCCCGCCTGCTGCACCACGATGTCGTGCTGGAAGCCGAAATCCTCCGGAGCGACGAAGCTCGCCTTGAGCCGGCCGGCTTCGTCGCTCTTCACCGTCGCGATCCGGTATGCGACC
Source organism: uncultured Alphaproteobacteria bacterium (assembly GCA_963749815.1). Taxonomy (GTDB): domain Bacteria; phylum Pseudomonadota; class Alphaproteobacteria; order Rhizobiales; family Xanthobacteraceae; genus VAZQ01. The sequence goes on from CAVVON010000043.1 coordinate 4,932, forward strand.
GGCGCGAACTCGCGGCCGAAATACTCGGCCAGGGTGACCTTCCAGCGCCCTTTCACCGTCCGCCAGACGACTTCGACCTCCTGCCCGGGAGCGAAGCCTTCGCCCGCCACCGTGAGCGGCGTACCCACGGGACCATGCGCCGGGCTGACCTCAAGCCGCCCGACATAGCCGCCGCTGGGCTCGCTGATCGCGACTTCCGGCCCGAGTTCGGTCGCCCGCGGCGCTGCCTGAACCGCGCCGGTGGAAGCGAACGCGAAGACAGCGAACGCGGCGGCCAACATCGTGCGCCGCGCGCTGACAAAGCCCATCGTCATGGCGGAATCCTGCGGTCGGAGGAACTTACGGCCTTAAGGCTTCTTGATCTCGATTTCGCCGGCGACGACCTGCAATTGCGACGGGTCGCGCTTGAACGGCTCCCAGGTCTGCGACTTGCCGTCGAGGTCCGTGGCGGTGACCTTGTAGGCGAACGTGCCGCTCGGATAGCTGGTTGGAATGATCCAGATCGCCGTCCAGAAATGGTCGGTGGCAGTACCCTGCGCGGGCGGCGGGTGTGGGCCGTATTTGGCGTCGAGCTTCCGGCCGTCCGGCAATTCGACCACCAGGCTCTTCAATCCGCTGCCGTCCAGCGACTTGCCGGCCTCGTCGAGCACGCGAATTCGCCAGACCACCTTCTCCAGCCGCTTGAACTGGTTGTTGAGAACGCAGAACGGGCCGGGCGCCCCCTGCTGCGCGCCGCGGACCAGATCGCCCTCGAAGAACAGGCGCTTGGCGGCGGTCCCTTGAGCATTTGCGGTCGCCATCAGCGCCATGCTGATGCTGGAAGCGGCGGCCATGAGCGACAAATGGCGAGGCTGCATGAAATCCCCTTCGACCGAGGCGGTGCGGAAACGCTCCGCAAGCATAGTCCGCTTTCAGGAGCGATGAAATACCTGCCGGGAGAAGGGGCGGTGGACGGCCCTTCGGGTGGCGCACGGGAAGTCAGTGCATTAGCATCCGACGGCACTCGGCCGCGGCGCTGAACATCCGGCGCCGGCCGGAGTTCGCGTTCTTCGGGCAAGCAATTCGCAATGACTGACGGCATTCACGGCTTCGCGCACGGCCTCACCAACTACGGCGACCGCGATTTCTCGCTCTACCTGCGGCGTTCGTTCCTGCAGTCCATGGGCTATTCGCGCGCGATGCTCGAGAAGCCGGTGGTCGGCATCGCCAACACCGGCTCGGGCTACAACAACTGCCACCGGCATTTTCCCGAACTGCTCGACGCGGTGAAGCGCGGCGTGCTGGCGGCGGGCGCGCTGCCGGTCGAATTCCCGACCATCTCGCTCGGCGAGGTTTTCCTCAATCCGACCAGCCTGAAATACCGCAACCTGATGTCGATCGACACCGAGGAGATGATTCGCGCCCAGCCGATGGACGCGGTCGTGCTGATGGGCGGCTGCGACAAGACCGTGCCGGCGCAACTGATGGGCGCGGTCTCGGCCGGGCGGCCCGCCGTCATGCTGGTCGCCGGACCCATGATGACCGGGCGCCATCGCGGCGAACGGCTCGGCGCCTGCACGGACTGCCGGCGGTTCTGGGCGCGCTATCGCGCGGGCGATGTCAGTGCGGAGGAAATCTCACAGGTCGAGGGCCAACTCGCTGTCACTGCCGGCACCTGCGCGGTGATGGGGACCGCCTCCACCATGGCCTGCATCGCCGAGGCCCTCGGCATGATCGTGCCCGGCACGGCTGCGATCCCGGCGGTGCATGCCGACCGCCTGCGCGCCGCCGAGGCGACCGGCGCTTTGGCGGTCAAGCTCATCGGCTCGTCGCTGACGCCCGACCGCATCGTGAACGCGAAGTCGGTGGAGAATGCGCTGCGCGTGCTGCTGGCCTTGGGCGGCTCGACCAACGCGGTGATCCATCTCACGGCCATCGCGGGGCGCGCCGGCGTCACCGTGACGCTCGACCAGCTCAACGCTCTCTCCGACACCACGCCGGTGCTGGTCAACCTGAAGCCGGTCGGTAACGGCTACATGGAGGACTTCGCGGCGTCCGGCGGCATGGGCGTCCTGCTGCGCGAACTGCAACCGCTTCTCCACCTGGACTGCATGACGGTGACCGGCGAGACTTTGGGTGAGCGCCTCGCGCACGAGGGCAATCCGTGGATCGACCGTTCGATCATCGCGTCGCGCGATCAGCCCTTTGAACCGCAAGGCGGGCTCGTCTCGCTGTTCGGCAACATCGCGCCTAAGGGCGCGATCCTCAAGCGTTCGGCCGCCGACGCGCGGCTGTTCGAGCACGAGGGCAGGGCGGTGGTGTTCGCTTCGCTTGCCGATCTGGCGGCGCGGGTCGACGACCCGGCGCTCGATGTGGCGCCGCAGGACGTGCTGGTGCTGCAAAATGCCGGCCCGCACGCGCCCGAATGCATGCCGGAGGCGGGTTATCTGCCGATTCCGAAGAAGCTCGCGCAGGCCGGCGTCAAGGACATGATCCGTATCTCGGACGCGCGCATGAGCGGCACCGCCTTCGGCACCATCGTGCTGCACATCACGCCGGATTCGGCCTCCGGCGGGCCGCTCGGACTCGTCCGCAACGGCGACCGCATCGGGCTCTCGGTCAAGGACCGCCGCATCGAGCTGAAGGTCGAGGACGCCGAGTTGCAAAGGCGCGCCGCCACCACAAAGCCGGTGTTGGATGAGCCGACGCGCGGCTACTCCAAGCTCTATGCACAAGAAATCCTCGGGGCTGACGAAGGCTGCGACTTCGCGTTTTTGCGGCCGGCCGCCAAATGACGCGCGGCCGCAGCCCGGCCGACGAAGGCATTTGGCCGCGCGGGGCGCGCCTTAAATAACTTCAGCTTGCGTGCTTTGCTCGCCGTAGCGGTCATTGCGAGGAGCCCCAAAGCGGGGCCACGAAGCAAACCACACTTCATGGGTGCGGCGCCGGATTGCTTCGCTGCGCTCGCAATGATGGATAAAGTCGGATCGGGATTCGGCTTGGGACGCACAGGGGAGGACACCGATGGCCGTTGAGAGCATTTTCTATTCCGCCGCAGGCCTGAGCTGCCGCGGCGCGCTCATCTTCGATGAGAACGTCAAGCAGCCACGGCCGCTGCTGCTGGTGGCGCCCAACTGGCGCGGCGTAATCAAGCCGGCGATCGAAACCGGCCAGATGCTCGCCGCCGACCGTTACGTCGTCTTCGTCGCCGACATGTTCGGGGAGGGCAACGGGCCGGTCGGGACCGAGGATCCGATGGAGTTCCTGCGTCCGATCATGTCCGATCCGCCGACCATGCGCCGGCGGATCGCGGCCGCGCTCGACACCTTGACGCGCGAAGCCGACCGGCGCGCGGTCGGCGACATTACCCGCCGCGCGGCGATCGGCTTCTGCTTCGGCGGCCTCAACGTGCTCGACCTCGCGCGCACCGGCGCCGACGTGCAGGCTGTGGTCTCGCTGCACGGCAGTCTCTCGACCCCGCAACCGGCGAAGGCCGGCGACATCAAGGCGAAGGTGCTGGCGGTGCACGGCGCCGCTGACCCGATCGCGCCCAAGGCCGAGCGCGACGCGTTCGAGGCGGAGATGGAAGCCGCGGGGGCGCGCTGGGCGCTGATGACCTGGGGTGGGGTGGTGCATGCCTTCACCGATGTCGGGGTGAACGTGCCGGGCGTGGCGGTCTACGACGAGGCGGTCTCCCGGCACGCCTATGCGCTGGCGCATTCGTTCATATCGGATGCGTTCGCCGGCAAGCTGTGAGCGGTCGCGCGGTTCGCAATTGCTCTCGGGCGCATCCGGCACGATAATGCCTCGAAGCGAGGCGTAACCGGAGGTTCCCATGCATCAATTGTCCATCCCGCAATCGGTCGTCGATCGCGTCATCGCCAAGCGCGGCCGCGAACTGGTCAACGAAGGCATCGATCCGGCGAAGACCGCGCTGGTCGTGGTCGACATGCAGAATGCCTTCATGCTCGAAGGCGTGGCGCACGCGCTCTGCCCGATGGCCAAGGACATCGTGCCCAACATCAACCGCCTCGCGCAGGCGGTGCGCGCGACCGGCGGCACGGTCGTCTGGATCAAGACCACGTTCGCGCCCGAAGTGCTCAAGAGCTGGTCGGTCTACTACGAGATGGCCACGCCGGAGAGCGGCGCCAAGCGCATCGAGGCGCTCACCGCCGACAGCAAGGGGCACGAACTGTGGTCCTCGCTCGACGTGCACAAGGACGACCTGATCGTCGAGAAGAGGCGCTACAGTGCCTTCATCCAGGGCTCGTCGAATCTCGCCGACGTGTTGCGTGCGCGCGGCGTCGACACGGTTCTGATCACCGGCACGGTCACCAATGTCTGCTGCGAGTTCGACGGCGCGCGACGCCATGATGCTCAATTTCCGCACCGTCATGGTGACCGACGGCAACGCCGCGATGAGCGACGAGGAACACAACGCCTCGCTCACGTCGTTCTACCTGAACTTCGGTGACATCATGTCGACCGACAAGCTGACCGGTTTGCTCAAGCGCAATGCCCCGAAGGGCCTTGCGGCGGCGGAATGACGGGGCGTCGGTCCTCATCCTGAGGAGGCGCGAAGCGCCGTCTCGAAGGATGGCCGCGCATACCGAACATGCCGCCATGCTTCGAGACGCGGGCTTCGCCCGCTCCTCAGCATGAGGCCGGGAGAGTGCGATGGAAGCCGTAAGACAGATCAGCACGGACACCCAGACGCCTTCCGGCGCCGAGCTGATCGCGCACGCACGGGCGATGATCCCGGTCCTCGCCAAACGTTCGCAGGAGCAGAGGAAGCAGCGCCAGGTCCTGTCCGAGACCGTCGTCGAGATGCAGCAGGCGGGGTTCTTCCGCGTGCTGCAGCCGCGGCGCTGGGGCGGTTACGAGATGGATCTCCACACCTTCTATGACATCCAGTTCGCCCTCGCCGAGGGCGATATGTCGTCGGCCTGGCTCTACGGCGTGCTGGGTGTGCATCCCTGGTTCATGGCGATCCTCGACGACCGCGCCGCGCAGGACGTCTGGGGCAGCGACAACACGGCGTTGATCTGTTCGTCGCTGATGCCCGCCGGAAAAGCCACGGCCGTTGAGGGCGGTTTCCGTCTGAGCGGCCATTGGCGCTACGCCAGCGGCTGCGCGCATTGCGACTGGGTGCTGCTCGGCGCACTCCTTGCCTCTCCCTCCGGCGGACCGCCCGAGGGGCGTATCTTTCTGGTGCCGCGCAAGGACTACCGGACGGTCGACACCTGGCAGGTCTCCGGCCTGCAGGGGACCGGCAGCATCGACGTGGTTCTCGACGACGTGTTCGTGCCGGCCTATCGCACCCAGGCCATGATCGACAATTTCAAGCTCGTGGGCGCGGGCCAGGCGGTGAATACCTCGAGCCTCTACCGCATGCCGTTCGGCCAGATCTTCGTGCGGGGAATTTCGACCAGCGCGCTTGGCGCGTTGCAGGGCATGTTCACGGCATTCCTCGACTACGGCAGGACGCGCGTCACCCGCGCCGGCGGCCGCTCGGCGGAAAATCCGATGGTGCAGCTCCTGTGCGCCGAGACCGCCGGAACGATCGACGAGATGAAGACGACGCTCCATCGCACGTTCGAGAAGCTACACGGCTATGCGCAGCGCGGCGAGACGCCGCCGTTGAACGAGCGCCTGATGTTCAAGTTCCAGTCGACCTCGGTGACCGAGCGCAGCACGCTTCTGGCGGCGCGCATCTTCAAGGCGTCCGGGGCCGCGGGCCTTTCCGACGAACTGCCGTTTGGCGGAATTCTCGCCGACCTCATGGCCGGACGGCAGCACATCTCCAATCAATTTGAATATGTCGGAAGCAACTGGGGCGGCGTGATGTTCGGGCTCGAGACCAAGGATTTCATGGTTTAGCAGGCTATCCACCCCTGCGGTCACTTGCGCGCGGTCAAGCCGATTACCGCGGACATCCCGCCATGCGCTGTGCCCTCGTGCATCTCCAGCTCTTCCTCGACGATGTTCACATCGTGGAGATCCCCGAACGCCTTCACAAGCATGTCGCGTGTGTAGAGGTTCTCGACCTCCTTGGGGCCGCCGGTGCCGTAGTGCAGTTGCCTGGGCGTGTAGCCCTGGAGGATCAGCAGTCCACCCGGCTTGAGCGCCCGTCGCATGCCCGCCCACTTTAGCGCGCGCTCGGCGGGCGAACTGAATTGGGTGAAGATTTCGGCGACCAGATCGAAGGCGGCGTCTGGGTAATGCCAAGCATGAACGTCCGTTTGCACGAATGTCACCTTGACGCCGCGCTCGCGTGCGAGCGCCACGCCCTTCGCCTGCGCGGCGGGGGAAAAATCGATCGACGTGACGTCGAGCCCCTGTTCGGCGAGCCATACTCCATTGCGCCCTTCGCCGTCCGCGACTGCGAGCGCCGTTCCGCGCTTGGGCAGCAAAGGCTTGCAAGCGGCGAGGAAGTAATTGGGTTCCTTCCCGAAGACGTAGTCGGGCGCATTGAAACGGTCTTCCCAGCGCTGATATTCGCTCAACCGGACCTCCCTCGCATCCCGCGATGGGCTCGCGTGCGGCCGCTATATGCCGCGCGGCTGGGCGTTTCGACAAGTGATGCGGGTTGGGTATGTCGTCATGGCTGCTCCGCCTGACGCGAGCACGCTGGCGACGGCTGCACGATGTGAATATCTTGCTCCGGGGTGACGAATTGCGAACCGAGTGGCGGCCGTGAAGTCCAGATGGTTCAAATACGCAAAGCGCACCCTGATCGGGCTCGCGCTGATCGCCGTGACGCTGCTTGGGGTCCGGGCTTACGACTTCCAGCGTGGCCCGCCGCTTGAGCCCTGGCACACCTTCATCCCGCATGAACTGAGTGTCGCCGAACTCGATAAGACCGACTGGGCAGGCTATCTCAAAGCCGAGAACGCGATCTTCGATTCCTTGCGGACCGAAGTCACGCAGAAGCTGAGCCCGGACGAGCGCGTCCCGGTCAATCGCTATTTCGACGGCAGTCCGGTCTATCCGGGCAGGTTCGCGCAAGACTGGAACCGGTCTTACGTGCTCTCGCCGGAAGGCACGCCCGTCGGCGCCGTCGTTTTCCTGCATGGACTGACCGATTCGCCTTACAGCCTGCGCCACATTGCGAGGCGCTATCGCGAACATGGGTTTGTCTCGGTGGCACCCCGGCTGCCGGCGCATGGCACCGTGCCCGGCGCATTGACCGACATCGACTGGGAGCACTGGATGGCGGCGACGCATCTCGCCGTGCGCGAGGCGCGCAGGCTCGCCGGTCCGGATAAGCCGCTGCATATCGTTGGCTTCTCGAACGGTGGTGCGCTCGCGCTCAAATATGCGCTCGACGCACTTGGCGATGAGGCGCTCGCGCGGCCGGATCGCCTCTTTCTCATTTCGCCGATGATCGGCATCACGAGCTTTGCCCGCTTTGCGGGGCTCGCCGGCCTGCCGGCCATCCTGCCGGCGTTCGCGCGAGCGGCATGGATCGTCACGCTGCCGGAGTTCAATCCGTTCAAGTACAACTCTTTCCCGATCAACGGCGCGCGGCAGTCGCACCGGCTCACCCGCGCGATCCAGGAGCGCGTCGCCCGCTACGCACGCGAGGGCCGCCTCGGTGAGTTGCCGCCGATTCTCACGTTCCAGTCCGTCATCGATTTCACCGTCAGCACGCGCGCGATCATAACGGCGCTCTACGTTCATCTGCCACGCAACGGCAGCGAGCTCGTTCTGTTCGACATCAATCAGGCCGCCAAGTTCAGCCCGCTCCTGCGCTCCGCGACCGAGACGGTCCTGACGCGCATTCTCCCGCCCGCGCCGCGCAACTACCGGACGACCATTGTCACGAATGCGAGTCCCGACAGTGCGGAGGTCGTCGCCCGCGTGACGCAGGCGGGCGAGACGTCCGAGCAGACAACGCCGCTCGATCTGGTCTATCCGCCCGACGTCTTCTCGCTGTCCCACGTCGCCCTGCCGTTTCCGATGAGCGATTCGCTTTACGGGATGCAGCCCGACAAATCCGAGGATTTCGGCATCAATCTCGGCGCAATGGCGTCGCGCGGCGAACGGGGCGCGCTCATTCTCAGCCTGGATTCGCTCCTGCGGGTGGCGTCAAATCCGTTCTTTCCATACGTGATCGAACGCATCGAAGCGGATATTCCGGCCAAGCCGGCGGCCGGTTCGCCGCGCCCTTGAGCGGCCGGTAGTCGCGCAAATCGTGATGCCCGGCACATCGGCTCTGGCGGTGACGGCGTATGCGTGGATCATCAGATCCACGCGGAAAGCTGCCGCCATGACCATCCGGCCGGAATTTCAGGGTTGCGTCGCCCGGGTTCATTTCGAGGCGGCCGTCAGCGTCAACAGCGTTCGGATGTACCGGAAAAGCGCCATCGCGGCGATCCGCCCCGCGATTGCCTGGCGAAATCATCGAAACCTGGCTCGAGGGCGAGCGCGAAACCGTCAACACCGCCAGGCCTGGCGACTACGTGGTCCGAGGCGTGAACGGCGAACACTACATCATCACCTCCGGCACGCTCGCAAAGCGCTACGGCCCGCCGATGACCGAGCCCGACGCGGAAGGGTTTCGGCAATATACGGCGACCGGCTCCTGCCACGCGTTCGAGTACGAGGGGCAGGCGTTCACCTTCGTGGCGCCGTGGGGCGAAGAGATGATCGTCAACCCGGGCGACTACATCGCGACGCCGGCCATCGGATCGAGCGACATCTATCGCATCGAACGCAATGCGTTTCTTGCGACCTATCGCGAAGCGCAGGCTTGACCGAGCAGCAAGTAGCCTGAGAGTCGATCCACTACATCGCTCCGCGCGGGGCAGTGGCCAGCAGTTCCTCGATCTGCCGCTTGTAGAACTTTGCCATACCGGTTGTGCCGTGGCCGCGCGTGTCCGCGCTCGCCGGGATCAGGTAGAGGCGGCCATTCTTCACGCGTTTGAGTTCGCGCTCCATCAGGCCGGTTTCCGGCGGATTGCGTTCGTCGTCCGCAGAGTTGATCGCCAGCAGTGCGGCCTGGATGCGCTCGAGATTCGGCGACGCATTATAGTCGCGCGATGATTCCCATTGGTAAAGGAAGTCGTTCGCGTCAGCCGTGAACGGTGCCGCGAGACGTTCGTCGAGCAACTTATCGGCTTGTTCCCGCGTGGGGGCCGTTGTCTGGTAAGCGAGCGTGCCGCCGCTCGTCGCGATACCGAAGAAGACATTGGCGATCTTCAGGGCGCGTGGCTGGGTCGTGTAGTTGCCGCCGTTCCAATCCGGATCGTTGCGGATTGCGTCGATCAGCATGCGCCGCATCATCCAGTTGCGGCTCGACATTTCGGAAGGCTGCGCCGCCATCGGTACCAGCGCATCCATCGCATCCGGGTACGTGGCGCCCCAGATCCAGGTGTGCATCCCGCCCATCGAATTGCCGAGTACGAGACGCAGGCGCCGGATACCGAGGCCTTCCGTCACCAGCCGGTATTGGGCAGCAACCATGTCGTCGTAATTGTAGCGTGGAAATTTGGCGCGCAATCCGTCTGAGGGTTTGGACGATTTCCCGGCGCCGATCGAGTCCGGCAGGATGATGAAATATCTCGACGCGTCGAGCGGTTGGCCCGGGCCGAACAACTCGCCGGCAAATGCGGGTGTGAGCATGCCGGCACCCGACCCCGTCGTACCATGCAGGATCAGCACCGGCTGTCCTGACGGCTCGCCGACGGTCCGGTAGTGCAGGCGCAATTCGGGCATGACCTCGCCGGTATGAAAGCGGAAGTCGCGCGCCACCCATGTGTTTTCCTTCGGCGCGGGATAGTCCGCCGCCGCCGCGGTAAATGCGACCAGGCACCAAGCGACGCTGGATGCCGTGCGCAGCAGCGGACTGAGGATGATCTTCATGCCGGCCTCCCGGTTCACGATTGCGCGTTGAGTGCGCCCGGCATTGTCAGATAGCCGAACTGGCCGCGCAAGAACCGGCCGCGCAAGAGTCGCTTTAAAATCTGTGCGGATGCTCGTGCTGGCTGGGCATCTAATCCGTTTGCACAGGGGGCATATGCGGGTAGAGTCTTTCGCCAAAAGGCGTCAACTGCGGCAATCAGACCGCGCCAAAGGTCAGACCGTGCGTCTAAAATAGGTCTCCCACGCACCGCGTCACGCGGGGACCAATTGAGGGGAACGACTCCATGAAGATGTTCTCGCGCCGCGCCTTTGCAACGCTTGCGGCTGCCTGCGCACTCGCGTCGATCGGCGCGACCACGGCGCTTGCGCAGCAGAAGCCGAAGATCACGGCGTCGAGCCTGACGCTGCCGGTGTTCAATCCGCTGGTCTGGAACATCATGAAGGCGCGCGGCTTCGACGCCAAGCACGGCTTCGAGCTGGAGGCCAAGCCCTATCCGTCGATCTCCGCCTTCTACGCCGGGTTTGCCACCGGCGAGACCGACGTGCTGATCGGCGGCCCCACCATCCTGCAGAAGTTCTACCAGGAGGGTGTGCCGCTGCGGATTTTCGGCACCGCGTTCACGCTGTCCGACCTGTTGATTTTTGCCAGGGACGACAAGATCAAGTCTTTCGCCGATCTCAAAGGCAAACAGCTTGCCGCCGACATGGGCGGCTCGCAATTTCAGGTGATAAAGATCTACGCCAACGCCAAGGGCATCGAGCTCGGCAAGGACATCACCGTGGTGAATGCCAATTTCGCAGTGGCGCGCGCGCAACTCGAAGCGGATCGCGTCGAGGCGGCGCTCGTCATCGAGCCGCTCGCCAGCATCATTTCGCGGCAGAATCCAACCTGGAAGGTCATCTTCAACGGTGCGCAGGGCTGGCGGGAAATCACCGGCCAGGATGGCTGGGAGCTGGTGCCGGCAATCCGCGCCGACGCCATCCAGCGCGTGCCGAACGCCCCCAAGATGCTGCTCGCCGCCCTGCAGGACGTGGCGAACGTCATGCACAATGAGACCGACGCAGCCGACAAGATCACGTCCGAGACGCTCAAGCTGCCGCCCGGCATCTTCAAGGCCGCGGTCGACGGCAAGCGGCTCAACATGATCGTGCAGCCGGCGTGGGAGCCTGCCACCCGCAAGTCGATCACCGACATGATGGAGCGGGCGGTGAAGGCCGGGTTCTATCCGAAGATGCCGGACGACAAGATCATCTATGCACCTTAACGAATATCGCGAGGCGGGCCTCGACGGGACATTCTCCGCGAGACCATCGTCTCGCTGTTGATCTTCGTCGTCGCCTGGGAGGTGCTGTCGTATTTCGCGCCGGCGCTGGGCATTCCGGCGTTCGCGGTCCCGAGCTTTACGCGCATCGGCCAAAGCCTGCTGACGATCACGGCGGTCGACGTCGTCGTGACCGTGGCACGCGTGATCGGCGCACTCGTGCTGTCGTTCGTGCTCGGGCTTGTACTGGCGATGGCGATGTACCGCTCCGAGACGCTGGAGCGCTATCTGCATCCGCTGATCCGCCTGTTCATGGCGGTTCCGGTCGTGTCCTGGATCCTGTTCGCAGTGCTGTGGTTTCGCGGCGTGGAGTTCCGCATCGCGTTCGTGCTGATCGCGGTCTGCGGGCCGGTCTTTCTGATCGACTCGCTCGATGCCATGCGCGGAGTTTCGCGCGATCTCCGCCGCATGATGCGGTCGTTCCGGCCCACCACGCTGCAATATTTCAGCAAGCTGATGTTTCCGGCGATCCTGCCGAACCTGATTACGAGCTGGAAAATCAACCTCAGTTTGGCGATACGCGTCGTGACGATCGCCGAACTGGTCGGTGCCGTAACCGGCATCGGCCACCAGTTGGCGGTGGCACAGGAGTTGTTCTCGGTTGCCGACGTCTTTGCCTGGACGCTGATCCTGGTGGCGCTGCTTTTCGTCCTGGAGGCGATCGTCGTGCGGGTGGAGCGGCGCGTCTTGCGATGGCGGGCATGAACGACCCACCGCCGATCGAAGTCCGGCAATTGCGCAAGGTCTTCCGGCAGGCCACCTCCGGGCAATCGGTGGTGGCGATCGAGCGGCTCGACCTCGACATCGCGCCGCGCGAAGTCGTCGCGATCGTCGGGCAGACCGGCTGCGGGAAATCCACGTTCTTCGACCTGATGATCGGCCTCGAGCAGCCGACTTCCGGCTCGATCGTCGTCGGCGGCAAGACGCCCTATGGCGACTTCGATCATTTCCGCGGGCAGATCGCCACCGTGTTCCAGCAGGACCGGCTGCTGCCGTGGCGATCCGCACTCGACAACGTGCAACTGCCGCTGGAGCTTCTCGGCGTGGCCGAAGACGAGCGCCACAAGCGTTCGTTCGCGTGGCTTGAGCGCCTCGGGCTTGGCAATTTCACCAACGCCTATCCGCACGAACTGTCCGGCGGCATGCGCCAGCGCGTGGCGATCGCGCGCGCCTTCGTGTTGCAGCCCTCGATCCTGCTGGCCGACGAAGCGTTCGGCCATCTCGACGAGGTGACCGCGGCCGAATTGCGCGAGACGTTCCTGGCGCTCGCACGCGAATGCGGCAGCACCGCTGTCCTGATTACTCACCAGCTCGAGGAAGCGATCGGCGTCGGCGACCGCATCGTCGTATTCGGGAAGTCGGCGAAGCTTCTGGCCGACATCCACGTCGAGCGCTGGGACAAGAGCGACTACGGCCTCCTGCGCGAGGCCATTCAGGCGACGCTGCAAAGCAACGAGCGCGACGCACGCCTCACGCCCGGCTGATCGCGTTGCCGGCTTCGAATTTCGTCGGCACGCCGACCGGCCCCTGGTGCGGCTATTTCGTCTTCACGCCGCTTGTTGCCAGTCAGCCGTGACCCTATCTGCAGACGGTAAGAATGCGCGCCAAGGAGGAAGCCATGCTCAAAACGGGTCTCGCGGCTCTTGCTGTTGCTGCCATTGCGACGACGGCGCTGATGGCGCCGGCGAATGCGCAAGACAGGAGATACCGCGATTATTACGGCGATAACTACCGTTACGGAAATACCTACAACTACGGATTTCGGCAAACTACGGCCGGGGAACGGCGCGGCCAGCGCGATCCCAGTTCGCTCGATGGCCGCAGGACCGGTCAGCCCCGCACTTGCGGATTTGACTTCTTCCAGTACGACAATCGCGGTGTGCCGTCCGGCCCCTACTGCAACTGAGCATCCGGCCGCCCGGCGCATGTCGGTTGATCAGTGAGGCCTTGCGCATCGCCGAGCCAGGGCGCGCGCCAATATGCGCGTAACGCGCGGCCAGCCGCCGATTGCCGTCTCGTTTGCCGTTTGGTCGACGATCATATTTGCAGTGCGCCAGCTCGTTTCCGGCGCGCGTTCAATTGCGTCACGGCTCCATCCGGCGCGCTTTGGACTCTGCGGTCATGCGCGAGCAGTGCCGTTATTTTTGCGCCGATCAACGCGAGAAGCATGAAGAAGCCGAGCTCGGCGACGTTTCTTGGATTGTTGATATAGAACGAGAATCTCGGTGGGAGCAGGAAGTAAGCCGCGGTTGCACCGCTGGCAACGGCGGAAACAAATGCGACCGTGCTGCCAAAATAAATCGCCGCTACCGTTACCGAGAAAAGGTAACCGTAGATAAGACCCGGTATCGCGAATTCTGCATCGATGAAGAGCAGCACGACAGTCGTCAGCGCGATTGTCGCCACCGACACCACCAACGCCAAAGTCCACTCTGACGTCCTCATTGGATCACCTCGTCGGCGGCCGTCACGGCTGGAGGGGAGATGAAGATTGTGGCG
>CAVVON010000044.1:0-48317 GCA_963749815.1 uncultured Alphaproteobacteria bacterium
CAGATCGCGCTGTCGGTCGGCGACGCCACCTACACCGGCCGGGTAAGTGGCAACGCCATCGTCGGAACGAGCAAGTCGGCGTCCGGCGAGACGGAGTGGCGGGCCACGCGCGTCAACTAGGGCATCCAAACATGAGTGCGGGCGCCGGTAGAACGTCCGCGCTGGGGCAAAGCGGAAGGGGCCGGTAGCCGATCCCGCTGAGCTTCGCGGACAACGGTCGCGTCGGAGTAAAGCGGCATCGATTTGGGCAGCCAGAACCGAGCAGACTACGGTTGTTGCAACGGGGCAGTTGTTGAATCCTTTGCGCCGTGGTCGGTCACACTTTAAAACTCCCGTCGCCGGATTCTCGCGATGCTGCACCGAATAGGGGCCAACCATGCCGAGTTTGCGCCGCCTATTCCTCATCTTCCTCCTCGTAACGATCTCCGTTCCGGCGCTGCGCAGAGCGATCTCGCGCAGAGCAATGATGTGCTGCCGCGCTTCGAGCCCGCGGCGTGCCCGAAGCTGGAAGGCGCGGAAGCGCTCGCCGACGCGACCTGCGGCTATCTCGTCGTGCCGGAGAATCGCAGCCGGCCCTCGGGCCGCACCATTCGGCTGATGGTTGCGAAATACCCGGCACGCTCACCGGAGAAACGGCCCGATCCTGTTGTCTATCTGGCCGGCGGGCCGGGCGACATCGCCCCGCTGGAGGTCAACGGATTGATCGCTGCCGGCTTCATCCGCGACCGCGACATCCTGGTGGTGAGCCAGCGCGGGACCATGTTCTCCGAGCCGGCGCTGACCTGCGCGTCGATCGACGACTTCGCCAGAGTGGCACTTGGTCTCCGCTTCTATTCCGAGGCGACGAAGCGAGCCCACTTGGCGGCGACGGAAGTCTGCCACCGCAAGCTCACCGCCACCGGCGCCGATCTGAGCGCCTACAATTCGACCGAAAGTGCCGCCGACTTCGCGGACCTCCGCAAGGTGCTCGGCTATGGCGCGTGGAATGTCTACGGGACTTCCTACGGCTCCTACCTCGCGCAGACGATCATGCGCGATCACCCGGACGGCATTCGCAGCGTCGTCCTCGATTCGGTCTTGCCGACGACCTATACGGTTCCGGCCAACTGGTGGAACGCGCGCGCCGGCTTCGACAACATCTTCCAAGCCTGCGCGGCGCAAGCGGCCTGCAACGCAGCCCACCCCCGTCTGCCGGAAACCTTCACCCGGCTGGTCAACAAGCTCGAGGCCGAGCCGCTGACGACGACGGTGAGCGACCCGGCCACCGGCAAAGACGTCGAAGTCGTGCTCGACGGCGGGGCACTCGTCGACTGGCTGCGCAACCAGACCTATGGCGTGTCCTTGCTCCGCGCTGCGCCGGACCGCATCGATGGGCTCGCGGCCGGCCGCCCCGATGCCATCGCGGCGATTGCCAAGGATCGGGCAGGCCGCGCACCGCCACCCGGTCCGAATGTCCCGGCGCTCAGCTACGGGCTGGCCTTTGGCGTGAGCTGCCGAGAAGACTACCCGTTCGCGACGCCGGACGAACTCGCCGCCGCCGGCCGGGCAGCGTTTCCGGACTATCCCGCCTCGATACAACGGGAGGGTGTCGGCGGCTGGGCGTACTTCAACGAGGATTGCCGTGACGTCTGGAAGGTTCCGCCCGCCCCGCAGGCCATGCACCAGCCGGTCGCAAGCGCCATCCCGACGCTCCTCATCTCCGGGACCTTCGATACGCTGACGTCGCTTGCCGGGGCGAAGGCCGCGGCGGCGAGATTGTCCAGCGCAACCATCATCAGCATCCCGGGCATCGGGCATTTCGTGTCGCCCAATTCACCCTGCGCGCAGAGGGTGATCGTATCCTTCCTGGCCGATCCCGCCGCCCCCGATACGTCCTGTGTGGCCGGGCTGACGCCGCAGACCTTTGCCCCGCCGGGATCGCCCTGATCACATCGATCGAGGAAAGCGAAGAGCAGCGCGCTGGCTCCGACGATCCGCCGGCAGACGGGTAGCCGCCGAGTGCCGTCGATTTTGTGGCGGCAGGCCCGTTACTCCAGCACGTCGCGCTCCTGCTTGAGTGCGCGGCGAGCGAAATAATGGAATGTCGCGGCGACCGCACGCGGTTTCAGACGATAATCGTGTGCTTCGCGCGCGAAGGCGGGATCGATCGGCTTGATCGTGCCGACCGACTGCGCGAGCAACTGCATGCGCGCGGCACGCTCGATGAACACCGCGAGCACGGCTGCCTCCTCGATCGTCGCGGTCGCAACGAGCTGGCCATGATGAGCGAGAAGAATGGCGCGCTTGTCGCCCAGCGCGTCGTGGATGATCTGGCCTTCCTCGTCGCCGATCGGCGGCCCCGGCCATTCGGCGAGAAAGGCGCAATCATCGTAGAACATCGCCGTATCCATGTGGGAGGCGATCAGCGGCTGACCGGTCATCGACAGCGCCGAGCAGTAGGGCGGATGGGTGTGCACGATTGTGTTGACGTCGGGTCGATGACGATAGATCCACAGGTGGAAGCGGTTCGACGGATTCACCATGCCGTCGCCGGCGAGCAGGTTGAGATCGTCGTCGACCAGCACCAGATTGCTGGCACGCGCTTCGTCGAAGCCAAGACCAAAGCTCAGCATCCAGTAGGTGCCCGGCCGCTCGCCGCGCGCGGTGATCTGGCCGGCGAGCGCGGACTCGTGGCCCTCGGCCGCGAGAATCCGGCAGGTCAGCGCGATCTTCTGGCGGAGCGACCAGGTCGGTACGGCGAGATGGCGCTCCATCTGGTCGGTGGTGCGCGCATGGTACTCGGCCTTGTCACGAATGATCACGTCGCTCATGTTTTAAGCTCCTTGTTATTCCGGCTTCACGCCGGCCTGACGTGCCAGCGCCGCCCACTTCGGAATCTCGGACGCGACGTAGGCGGCCAACTCGGCCGGGCTGTTGCCGACCACTTCGGCGCCCTGTTCGCGCAGCTTGTCGCGTAACTCCGGCGACGCGAGCACGGCGGCCATGGCCTCGTGCAGCCGCGCCACGATCGGCTTTGGCGTGCCGGCGGGGGCAAACAGGGCGTATGAGTTGTCGGCGACCAGACGCGGGAAGCCGGCCTCCGTGGTGGTCGGAACATCGGGCATGATGGCGCTACGCCGCAGGCTGGTGATCGCGAGCGCGCGCAGCGTACCGCCTCGGACATGGGACCCCAGCGCCAGCATGGTCTCGAAGGCGAGCGGGATTTCGCCCCCCAGCAGAGCGGTTATGGTCGGCGCGCCGCCGCGATAGGGCACGTGCTGCAGGGGTAAGCCGGACAGTTGCTTGAACAGTTCGCCGGTCAGGTGAAACACCGTTCCGGCGCCGGCCGAGCCATAGTTGGCGATCGCCTGCGGCCGGGCCTTGGCAGCCTCCACGAAGGCGCGCATCGAGTCGACGTTTATCGCCGGATTCACCGCCATCAGGATCGCGGCGGAAGCGATCATCGTGATCGGCGCAAAATCCTTCTCGGTGTCGTATGGCAGCTTCGCGTAGATGCTCGGATTGATGACGTGGCTGGTCGGAACCAGCACCAGGGTGTAGCCGTCCGGCGCAGCCTTGGCGGCAGCCGCGGTGCCGAGCGTGCCGCCTGCGCCGCCGCGATTGTCGATTACGACCGGCTGTCCCAGGCGCTCGTGCAGCTTCTGGCCGACAAGACGTCCAACGATGTCGGTACCGCCACCCGCGGGATACGGCACAATGAGCCTGATCGGCCGGCTCGGGAACGGTTCCTGCGCGCCTGCGACCGCGGGCAATGCCATCGCGGCGCCGCCGACAAGAGTGATGAAATCCCGCCGGCGCATCTGCTACCTCGAAATTAAGGGCGTCTCTGGGTCGGAGGCGGAGCCTATCACATCGCACCTCGGTTCGTCTGGGGCCGGATACATCCGACATGGGTCCGAACGCGCCGGGGCTATTTGTACCGGCTCGAGGCCCGCTATGGCGCATGACCGACCGAGCCCACCGAGGTCGCCCCCCGTCCCTGTCCGCTATGCACCCAATACCGAGCATAATATTAAGGGTGCCGCTGGGGTGCAGGCGGGTAGTCGCGCGCTGGCGCCGCGCACGGCTCTCCCCTAAATTCCCATCAACACTGCAGGCCAACAAACGAGGGCGAGATGGCAACCAAGTTCGGCATCGGGCAAGCTGTACGGCGGGTCGAGGATCAGCGCTTCCTGCTGGGCAAGGGCCGCTATGTCGACGACATCAGCTTTCCCGGCATGGCCCACGGCGTCACGGTGCTGTCGCCGCACGCCCACGCCAGGATCAAGCGCGTCGATACCGCCAAGGCGAAGGCCGCGCCCGGCGTGCTCTGCGTGCTCACCGGCGCCGATGCGGTGGCCGATCATCTCGGCGCGCTCACCGCGCACCCGATGCCGGAGGACTTCGGCGCGCCCAAGGGCCACCGCACCTTCCAGCCCATCCTCAACGCCGAACGCGTCCGCTACGTCGGCGACCGCGTCGCCTTCGTGGTGGCGGAGACGCTGGCGCAGGCGCGCGACGCCGCCGACCTGGTGGAGGTCGAGTACGAACCGCTGCCGGTGGTGGTGAACCTGGAAGACTCCGCCAAGGAGGGCGCGCCCAAGGTCTGGGACGACAACCCGAACGGCAACATCGGCTTCCGGCTGATGTTCGGCAACAAGGACGCGACCGACGCGGCGTTCGCCACCGCCAAGCACGTCGTGAAACTGCGGGTGGAAAGCAACCGGCTTTCGCCGGTGACCATGGAGCCGCGGGTCGCCATCGGCGACTACAACGAGGCCGATAATTTCTACACCCTCCACATGACCACACAGAATCCGCACGGCGTGCGCATGGAGCTCTCGCACGTGCTGCACGTGCCGGAGAACCACATCCGGGTGATCTCGCCCGACGTCGGCGGCGGCTTCGGCCTCAAGGGCGGGCCGTTTCCGGACGACGTGCTGACGTTGTGGGCGGCGCGCAAGATCGGCCGGCCGGTGAAGTGGGCCGCCACCCGCAGCGAGAGCATGCTCAACGATCATCACGGCCGCGAGATGATCTACTACGGCGAGCTCGCGCTCGACGACCACGGCAAGATACTCGCGCTGCGCGCGCGCATGCTGTTCCAGCTCGGCGCCTACTTCGTCGGCCCGGCGCTGGCGGCCGGCGCGATGTCGATCCGCTTCGTGCCCGAGGCCTACGACATCCAGACCATGCACATCATGTCGCAAGGTCTGTTCACCAACACCTCGCAGAGCGGGCCCTACCGTGGCGCCGGCCGTCCCGAGGCGGCCTACTTCATGGAGCGGCTGATCGAGCACGCCGCGCGCGAGATCGGCATGGAACCTGCCGAGGTCCGGCGGCGCAACCTCATCCCGCCGAACAAGCTGCCTTACGCGACGCCGACGCTCTGGACCTACGACAGCGGCGAGTTCGTACGCCTGCTCGACAAGTGCATCGACAACAGCGACTGGAAGGGCTTCGCGGCGCGCAAGAAGGCGTCCAAGGACAAGGGCAAGCTGCGCGGCCGCGCGGTGAGCTACTACATCGAGTTCGGCGGCATCTTCAACGAGCGCGTGGACCTGCGCTTCGATCCGGACGGAACGCTCAACATCCTGGCCGGCACCCATTCGCACGGCCAGGGCCACGCCACCGTGTTCGCGCAACTCGCGCACGACAAGCTCGGCGTGCCGTTCGAATCGATCCGCCACATCCAGGGCGACACCGGGCAGGTGGCGATCGGGCGCGGCACCTACGGCGCGCGCAGCGCCATGGTGGGCGGCAACGCGCTGCGTGAAGGCGACCGAGGCGATGATCGAAAAGGGCAAGCCGCTCGCCGCCATGCTGATGGAGGCGGACGCCGCCGACCTTGAATTCAAGGACGGCCAGTTCCGCGTGGTCGGCACCGACAAGGCGATCGCCATCGTCGATGTCGCCAAGGCCGCCTATGCGCCGATGGGGCCGCTCACGGTGAAGTTCGGCGTCGGGCTGGAATCGACCGGGAGCTTCAGCGCCGAACCGCCGAGCCATCCGAACGGCTCGCATGTCTGCGAACTGGAGGTGGACCCGGACACCGGCGAGGTCACGGTCGACCGCTATTTCGTGGTCGACGACCTCGGCCGCGTGCTCAATCCGATGATCGTGCGCGGCCAGATCCACGGCGGCGTCATCCAGGGCATCGGCCAGGCGCTGGTCGAGCATCAGGTTTACGACCGGCAGTCGGGCCAGCTCCTGACCGGCAGCTTCATGGATTACGGCATGCCGCGCGCCGACATGATGCCGAACATCGAGGCGACGCTCGAAGAGGTGCCCTGCAAGACCAATCCGCTCGGCGTGAAGGGTATCGGCGAGTCCGGCACCATCGGCGCGCCGCCGACCGTCATCAACGCGCTGATCGATGCGCTCAAGCCGCTCGGCGTCCACCACATCGACATGCCGGCGACGCCGGGCCGGGTATGGGAGACGATCGCGCGTGCCCGGGCGGAGCGGTCGCGATGTAGGATCGGCGGCTTCCGACAAATACGGCAAGAAAACATCGCTTTGTGTACAGCCTGCACTTCATATTCCGACTGTTACCGGGCGGGCACACCATTCTGCGCCGACATGGCGTAAGCTGATCGGCCACCCGAATCAGCCGGCACCGCCACGGCGCCGTCGGGTTCGAGCCATCGCTGGGGATCGTTGCGCGCGGGGCTAGGCAGCGACGTCCAAAGACCGCAGACGGGGGACTGAACGTGAAGACATTTCTTCTTGCGACGACAGCCGTTGTGACCTTGGCGACCGGCGCGGCCCGCGCAGCCGACCTGCCCGTTGCCTATCAGCCGCCGCCGGTCGCTCGTCCTGCCTGCGCGCAGTTCGGCGGCTTCTATCTCGGCGCCAACGCCGGCGCGGCCTATCACGTCGCCCAGCGGAACGACGACGATGGCTACTTCGCCGACAATGCCGGCCATACGACTTATGGCACCGGCTGGGCCGGCGGCGTGCAGGGCGGCTACAACTTGCAGCGCGGCTGCACCGTGTTCAGCGTCGAGATCGACTGGGACTGGGCCTCCGCGAAGTCGCAGTTCCAGGATCTGCCGAACACACCGGGCTTGACGTTCACGATCGACAGCAAGCTGAAGTCGTTTGGGACTGCGCGGACGCGGACCGGCATCGTCGTCGACGATGTGATGATCTACCTCACCGGTGGTTTGGCCTGGGCCAACGTCGAAAACACTTATACGCGTTTCTTCGGCGCTCCTACCGAGTTGAACACGTTCAGTTCTACCCGGTGGGGCTGGACGGCAGGCGCCGGCTCCGAATGGAAGCTGGCCGGCAACTGGAGCCTGAAGTCCGAGGTGCTCTATATTCAGCTCAAGCAGCAGCAGGACACCTTCTTCAGTCCGTTTAGTGGCACCAACTTCCGGTTCACCAACAACGACAGCATCGTGACCGCGCGCTGGGGCCTGAACTACATCTTCGGCGCGGTTCCCTATTAAGCGAAGCCCGTTCGAAATTCTGCCGGCGAGCGATGGGGTCGAGCCCTACGTCTTCCCCTTGCGCTCTTCGTCCTCGCGTTCGCGCAGATAGTCCTCCGTCGTGCGCACATTCGGGCGCGGCGGCGCGCCATACGGGTCGAAGTCCGCCTCGGTCGCGGCGATCACGCGGCAGTCCTCGCACATCTTGAGCGCATCGAGCCGGTTGGCGGAGCCCTGATACATCCAATGCTTGCCTTCGAGCTTCGCGATCACGCGCTCGATCGTGCTCTTCACGCCGAACGGCTTGTCGCAGCGGATGCAGCGGAACGGCTCCTCCTGCTTGAGCACACGCGCGCTCGCGGTGGCGGCGCGGAAATCGAGCTGCGGCGTGAGCGATGATCACCTTCTCCGGGCAGGTCGCCTTGCACAGCCCGCACTGCACGCAGGCATCCTCGGCGAAGCGCAGTGTCGGCCGCTCCGGATCGTCGAGCAGTGCGCCGGTCGGGCAGGCCGATACGCAGGCGAGGCAGAGCGTGCAGCCTTCGACGTTGAGTTCGACCGTGCCGAACGGCGCGCCCTCCGGCAGCGCGATCACGTCGACCGGCGCGGGCGCCGCGCGGTGCAATTCGCGCAAGGCGAGACGCATCACGTCGCGCTTGCCGCCAACGGCCGAGAAGCTCGCGGGACGTGGCGTCGCGGGCTGTGCCGCAATGGCGCGAAGCGCGTCGCCTAACCCGTCCGGATCGTCGGTCTCGATCGTGGCCACGCGCCCGGCGCCATAACCGAGCCCGGCGAGGATCGGCTCGGCGAGCGCAAGCGTGCGCATCAGTCCCGTCACGTCATGGCGCGGCTTGGCGCGCGTGAGCAGGCGGACGGCCGAAGCACCGTAGGCGAAAGCTGCGGCAATTGTTTCCAGTCCGACTTGCGTGACCTCATTGACCGCAAGCGGCAGCGCGTTCGCCGGCAGCCCGTCGCCGAAGCGCGCGAGCGCGTCGATCAGCGGCGTGCCATGCGCCTCGTCGTGCAGCAGCACGACGGCCTGCGTGCCGCCCGCTTCGTGATACGCCGTCAGCAGCGCGCGCAGGCGGCGCATCAGCGTGTCGGCCGGCGGCAGCGCATAGGAGGCCGCGCCGGTCGGACAGACCGCCGCGCATTGCCCGCAGCCGGCGCAGATATGCGCGTCGATCGCGACGTGATCGCCGGCGGGCGTGATCGCGCCGGTCGGGCAGAGATCGAGGCAGCGGTTGCAGCCGACGATCTTCGAGCGCGAATGCGCGCAGATGTCTTCGGTGAAGGTGATGTAGCGCGGCTTGTCGAACGTGCCGACCAGATCGCGCGCCTTCAGCACCGCCCGCATGACCGCGGCCGGGTCGCCCGGATCGGCCCGCAGGTAGCCTTCGCGCAGATCGCTCGCGCTGAACAGCGGCGCGCCGCCGGAGATGTCGAGCAGCAGGTCGCACTTCGACACGGCATTGTTCTTGGCCGGACCGAAAGTGAGCGCGCTGCGCGACGACGGCGCCGGTTGCGCATAGTCGTCGACCACGATTTCGAACGTGCCGAGGTAGCCCTTGGCCTGGCGGATCGTGCCCTTCACCACCGGGAAGTCGGTGACCCGCGGCGGCGCCACGTCGGCCGGCGGCTTGATCAGCACCGTCACGTCGAGATGGTCCTTGAGCAGATTGGCGGCCTCGACCGCCTGCTCGTCGCGGCCGTAGATCAGGATCACGCCTTCGCTGGTGAAGCTGACGAACGGAATCTCGGGCGCGGGTTCGGCGGCCGCGGCGATCAGCGCCGCCATCTTGGGGCCGGCCGCAGCGGCGTCGGCCGACCAGCCGGCGGTCTCGCGAATGTTCACATATCTGATGTCGGCGGCAGATGCTTCGGCGACCTCGGAGAACAGCGGCGCTTCC
The DNA here is from genome assembly GCA_963749815.1 of uncultured Alphaproteobacteria bacterium. Lineage (GTDB taxonomy): Bacteria > Pseudomonadota > Alphaproteobacteria > Rhizobiales > Xanthobacteraceae > VAZQ01. Next base: position 9,326 of record CAVVON010000044.1, read on the forward strand.
TGCGTGCAGCCGACCGTCAGCGGATCGCCGCCGGCCGCCGCAGCCCGAAACTTGTCGAGCTCGGCGCGGCACAGTTGATGCGCGGTCAGCACGCTTGCGCCCCGACAGCCGCGCTTGATCGCGCCGGCATCGAGCGGCATCGTGTCTTCGCACGAGCAGATCAGGACTTTGCGCGGGCTCTCGGCCATCGGGTCTCTGAGCTTTGGTCCTCGTGATGAGGCGTCAGCACTGGCCACCGCGTAGCGCAAGTTATAATGGTTACAAAGAGAAATCGCCATCCGAGGCGCCGGAATGCCGAGTGAGACCGCAAGCCGCATGCGCGCATCGACGAGGCCCGCGCTCGATCTGCCGCCGCCGTTCCGGCTGATCACGTTGCGCGAGGTCGGCGACGCATTTTCGCATGCGACCAAGATCGCGGCCGAGGAGGGCGCCGGAACGCTGGTCTATGTCGGGCGCTTCGATCTCGCCGAGTTCGCGGTCGTGCTCGAGCCCGAGGAGCCGCTTCGAACCGCGCGGCGCGCGCTCTATGCCGGGCTCACCGCGCTTGCCGACGCGCTCGCGGTGCACGCTCCGCCCGAGAAGCCGATCAGCTTCGACTGGCCCGACGCGGTTCGCGTCGATGGCGGACTCGTCGGAGGCGCGCGCCTCGCCTGGCCGGCCGGCGCGGACGAAAACGAAGCTGCCGGCGTGGCTGGTGTTCGGCGGCATGATCCGCACCGTCGCGATGGGCGAAGGCGAGCCGGGCCTGCGGCCATTGTCGTCGGCCCTCGACGAAGAGGGCTTCGACGAACTGGGGTCCGGGCACCTGGTCGAAAGCTTCGCGCGCCATCTGATGGTCGCGATCGATGCCTGGCAGGAGAAGGGCTTTGCCGAGGTCGCGCGAAACTATCTCGCGCGGCTGTCGCCCGCGCCAACGGCTGGAAGCGGGCAGGGCAGCGGGCTGCGCCGCGACATCGACGACAATGGCGATCTTCTGGTGCGGCGCATTGGCCTGGGAATGGGCAAGGCCGAGGTCGAGCGGCACGCGCTTCTTGCGGCGCTCGCCCGCCCGTCCTGGCTCGATCCGGCGAGCGGAGGACCGAAATCTTGAAGCTGCTTGCGCACGATCCGGCTCGATCCCTCGGATACCTTCGTATTCGAGCGTGCCGCCGAGCCGGGCGAATGGGCGGTTTCCGGCGCCTTCATGTTCGCGGATGCCGACCCGGAGACGCTCGGCGGCAAGGAACGTGCGGCGTTTCGCGGCGGCTTCCTGGGTGCGGCCTCGCTCGGCTGGTCGACGCTGGTGCAGATCGTCGAAGCCAATGACGACGACCGCGCCGCGTTCGTCGAGATGCTGGCCAGGCAATTTCACGACCGGCTCGGCGCGCCCGATCTCGCGGCCGCGCGCGCGGCGGCCGAAGAGGAGGTCGCATTCGCCGCTTCGCTCTGCGATCATCCGCGCGACACGCTGGTCGCGGTGCGGCGGAGCTTCGAGGGCGGCGAGATCCGCGAAGCTTTCCGCACCTTGCGGCCGCGCGGCGAGCGCAAGCCGATGCGGGCCTTCAGCTTCCTCGATGTCGAGGGCGAGGAGGAACCGGGCGAGACCGTCGATCTTGCGGCGCTGGCGAAGGCCTCGCCGAAGGATTGAGCGAGCAACGCGAACTTGAGCCAATGCGAGACGCGCGCGGATGAACGACTTCTGGCTCTCCTGCGGGCATCATCTGCTCGACCGCGACGAAGGCGGCGGGCTGCGCGTCACCAACGAGTTTCTCAAGGCCTATCTGGCGCGGCCCGAGCTCAATCCGCCGCCGACGCCTGCGTGGCCGAACGCACGCTGCACGCCGCCGTGCTCTCCGATCCGCGCCGGCCGGTCGATGCCAAGGAGATCGCCGCGATCGCGGATGCGGATGCGCGCGAGAACTGGCAGGTGATGGTCGCATTCCGCGATCATCTCATCCGCCACAAGACCATCGAGGCCGCCTATCTCGCGCTCGTGCGCCACGGCGTCGGCCGCACGCCGCCGATGTTCATCAATCAGCTCGTGCACGTGATCCTGCGCAACATGCTCGACGGCTGCGAGGATGCTTTCATCGTGCGGGCGGCCGAGCTGTTCTTCCGCGCGCAGCGGCTCACCACCCATGAGGGCTCGCTGATCGCGGCCGACGAGGAGATCGTCGAAGGCAGCAGGCAGGCAGTCTCGCCGCTCGTCTCCATGCTCGGCCTGCCGGATCCCGCCGGCATCGAGGTGCTCAACGACGAGAACGCGGCCGCCTATTGGGAGCGCAGCGACCAGTTCGACATGGCGCTCGACCTCACCGCCGGCCGGCTCGGGCTTGCCGCGCTCGGGGTGGTGATCGAACGATGGGTCGCGCATCTGCTCGCAGTCGCGGTCGAAGTCGAAGCCGTGGTCGAGGCCGAGAACGTCAATCTCGCCTGGTATGTCGGGCTCGATGCGGAGGCGACCAAGATCGGCGACGCCTTGTGGAACGGCGAGGAACTCGAACTGGGCGCGCGTGACCGGATCATCGGCCTGTTCCGGTTGACCTTTCGCGATCCGGAGGTTGCGCTGGACAAGGCCAAGGGCGAACCCATCTATCTGTTGCTGGCCATGACACCGGATCGGACGCTCCGCATGAAGCCGCAGAACCTGATCACCGGCCTGCCGATCCGCAATCGGGAGGCGGTGTCGTGACCGCGCAGGCATCGCTCGTCGTCGGCGTCGTGGTCGAGCGGCGCAAGGCGCAATCGCCCTGGATCGATTTCACCTGGAGGCCGGTGACGGTCCTGGTCGGCATGCCGGATGCGGCGCCATGGACCCAGTTATCGGGCGATGCCGGGGATGCGACGTTCTATGCCGGGACGGTCGAGATGAAGCTTCACCGCACCGAGACCGCGAACTATCGCGACAATCTTGCGACCGGCGCACCTGGTCTTTGGGTCGCGCTGCGGTCGACGGGAGTCGAGCCTCCGTATGATGTCTTTGCGGTGACCGCCGATCCGTCCGAGGGCGAAGCCTGGACCGAAGCGGGCAACGACCTGGTGGACGTGGTGCCGATGCCGCAGGCCGTGCGCGCAATGGTCGATGCGTTCGTCGCGGAGCATCATGTCGAGCGGCCGTTCGTCAAGCGCAAACGCGATCGCGCCAACCCGGAGGCGCTGGGACGGCGCGGACCGCTCTCGAAAGAGCGAAACGAATGAGCGAGCCGGAAAATTTCATCGCGCGCTGGTCGCGACGAAAGCACGACACCGCGAAGGCTGTGGAGGAGACCGATGCGGCGAAAGCCGCGCCGGTGGAATCGCCGCCGGCGGATGTGGTGCCGGAAGTTGCGGAAGGACCCGTCAGCGCGAATGAAACACCGGCGACAAGTCACGTGGCTTCGCCTGTACCGGCGTTCGACCTGACGCAACTTCCGTCGCTCGAATCGATTGCCGCCGAAACCGACATCCGGGCCTTTCTGGCGCCCGGCGTGCCACCGGAATTGACCCGTGCGGCGCTTCGCCGCGTGTGGGCCGCCGACCCCCAGATTCGCGATTTCGTGGGATTGGCGGAGAACGCGTGGGACTTCACCGCGCCTGATGCCATGGCGGGGTTCGGGCCGCTCGAGATGACCGACGAGCTTCGGCGCGCGGTCGCCGACATGGTCGGCCGGAGTCTCAGGCCGCCGGAGCCGAAGCCCGAAACGCCGGCCGCCGCCACGGCAGGCAGCGAGGAGGCGCCGACCGCGGTTGAATCTGCTCGACGAATTAGGCGCCGATACAACCGGCGCACTCGCCCGACCGGAGCCCGGTCAAGATGATCTTGTGAAGAGCGATGGTAATACTCGCGACCGCGATGAACAGACGCGGTTGCAACAAGAAATTATTGCAGTGCAATATTGTGATCCGAAGGCTGAAGACGAGCCGGTGATTGTCCGCCGCCCGCACGGGCGCGCCCTACCAAAGTGATAGACAGCCCATAGCCTCGGACTATTGACCCTGCGCCGTCCCGGGCGATAATTTCCGTAGAAATAGAATAAAGAAAATCAGCCCAAGGGACAGACGTTCGCTCCATGAGGGATTCGGGCCTCGACGAGGCAATTCGCGCTGCCGGCGGCGTCGGTGCGCTTGCGCGCAAAATAGGCATCTCACAGCCTTCGGTTTCAAATTGGGCGCATGTTCCCGCGGAGCGCGTCCTCTCGGTCGAGGCCGCGACCGGGGTGGATCGCACGACCTTGCGGCCCGATCTCTTTGCCGGCGCCGGCGCGGCAGATGATGTCGACGAGGTCGATGCGGCCCGCGCGCAGGAATACGCGCTTCTCGCTGCGCTGCTCGCGCGCGCGCCCGACGCCGCGCTGCTGGCGCGCATTGCGACCCTGCGCGGCGATCCCACGCCACTTGGGCTCGCGCATGCGGCACTCGCCGAGGCCGCGAGCCGCGCCGACGCGGACACGACCGAGCGCGAGTTTTTCAATCTCTTCATCGGGCTCGGCCGCGGAGAGCTGCTGCCTTACGGTTCGTATTATCTCACCGGGTTCCTGCACGAGCGGCCGCTTGCGCGGCTACGCCAGCACTTGGCGCAACTCGGAATCGAACGGGCCGCCGGCCAGGCCGAGCCCGAGGATCACGCGGCCATTCTCTGCGAGATCATGGCGGGGCTCGTGAGCCGCCGCTTTCAGGCGCCTGCGGGCGCCGATCGCGAAATGTTCGAGGCGCATCTTGCGCCGTGGATCGGGCGCTTCTTCGCGGACCTCGAGCGCGCCGAAACTGCCGACTTCTACCGCCAGGTCGGGACGCTCGGCCGTGTGTTTATCGACATCGAGACCGAGGCCTTCGCGCTCCCGTCCTGAACGGCGCGATAAGCTGAGAGAAACTTGAGCAAAGAAACATGAGCCAAGGGGAAACAACGGAGGGTGCAACAATGAAGAAACCAACGAAGCCCGCAATCGGCCGCCGTGAGTTTCTGCGCACGCTCGGCGCCGGAGCCACCGCTGCGGCTGCCGCCGGATCGCTCGCGGGCGAAGCTCGCGCCGACACCGAAACCAACGATGAGAAACGCAAGGCTCGTTACAAGGCCGACTCGCCGGAGGTTCAGACCTTCTATCGCGTCAACCGCTATCCGGCGAAGTGAGGAGGGGCGCATGCTGATCAAACGCACTGAACGTCAGGCCCGCCGCAGCTCGCTTGCCGGTGCGCTGCAGGGCCAAGCCGAGGCGCTCGACCGCCGCTCCTTCCTGCGCCGCTCCGGTCTCGCGGCCGGCGGACTCGCAGCGCTCGGCTCGCTGTCGGTCGGCAGCGTGCGCAAGGCGCAGGCCGGTCCGCCGCCTGCCGCCGGCGCGCAAGTCACCATCCGCAAGAACATCTGCACGCATTGCTCGGTCGGCTGCACGGTGGTCGCCGAAGTCTCGAACGGCGTGTGGATCGGGCAGGAGCCCGGCTGGGATTCGCCGATCAATCGCGGCTCGCACTGCGCCAAAGGCGCGGCGGTGCGCGAACTCGTGCACGGCGACCGGCGGCTGAAATATCCGATGAAGCTCGTCAACGGCGAGTGGACGCGGATCAGCTGGGACAAGGCGATCGACGAGATCGGCGACAAGCTGATGGAAATCCGCGCCAGGTCGGGCGCCGATTCAGTCTATTGGCTCGGCTCCGCCAAGTTCTCCAACGAAGGCGCCTATCTCAACCGCAAGCTCGCGGCCTTCTGGGGCACCAATAATTCGGATCACCAAGCGCGCATTTGCCATTCGACGACCGTCGCGGGCGTAGCCAATACCTGGGGCTACGGCGCGATGACCAACAGCTACAACGACATCCGCAACGCCAAGACCATGGTCATCATGGGCGGCAATCCGGCGGAAGCGCATCCCGTGTCGTTGCAGCACCTGCTCGAAGGCAAGGAGCTCAATCGCGCGAATTTCATCGTGATCGAGCCTCGCCTCACGCGCACGGCGGCCCATGCCAACGAGTATGTGCGCATCCGTTCCGGCACCGACATTCCGGTGATCTACGGAATGCTCTGGCACGTCTTCAAGAACGGCTGGGAGGACAAGGAGTTCATCCAGCAGCGCGTCTACGGCATGGACGACGTGCGCAAGGAAATCGACAAGTGGACGCCCGAGGAAGTCGAGCGCGTCGCCGGCGTGCCCGGCGCGCAGCTTGAGCGCGTGGCGAAGATGTTCGCCACCGAGAAGCCCTCGACCTTGATCTGGTGCATGGGCGCGACCCAGCACACGGTCGGCACCGCGAACGTGCGCGCGTTCTGTATTGCGCTGCTCGCCACCGGCAATGTCGGCAAGTTCGGCACCGGCGCCAACATCTTCCGTGGCCACTGCAACGTGCAGGGCGCGACCGACCTCGGCCTCGATATCGTGACGCTGCCGCTCTACTACGGCCTGGTTGAAGGCGCTTGGCGGCACTGGTCGCGCGTGTGGGAGGTAGACTACGCGTGGTTCGTCGAGCGGTTCGACAAGACCACTGCCGCGGACGGCAAGGTCACCACGACCATGAACACCCCCGGCATCCCGTCGACCCGCTGGTTCGACGCGACCATGCTGGCGAAGGATCAGGTCAAGCAGAAAGACAATCTCAAGGCCATGATGGTGTTCGGGCACGGCGGCAACACCGTCACCCGCATGCCGGAGGCTGCGAAGGGCATCGAGCAGCTCGACCTGCTCGTGGTCGCCGATCCGCATCCGACCACCTGGGCGGCGTTGTCGGAACGCAAGAACGGCACCTACCTGCTGCCGATCTGCACGCAGTTCGAATGCGCGGGCTCTCGCACGGCGTCGAACCGCTCGATCCAGTGGGGCGAGGAAGTCGTCAAGCCGATCTTCGAATCGAAGAACGACTACGACGTCATGTACATGCTGGCGAAGAAGCTCGGCTTCGCCGACCTGATGTTCAAGAACATCAAGGTTGCGAATGGCGAGGTTTCGCCCGAAGACATTCTGCGCGAGATCAACCGCGGTGGCTTCTCGACCGGTTATTGCGGCCAGTCGCCCGAGCGGCTGAAAGCGCACATGGCGAACCAGTCGAAGTTCGATCTGGTGACGCTGCGCGCAGCCAAGGACGTTCCCGACGTCGGCGGCGATTACTACGGCCTGCCGTGGCCGTGCTGGGGCACGCCGGAGCTCAAGCACCCCGGCACGCACACGCTCTACAATACCAACCTGCACGTGATGGATGGTGGCGGCACGTTCCGCGCCCGCTTCGGCGTCGAGCGTGAGGAGACGTTGCCGGACGGCAGCAAGCGCAAGGTCAGCCTGCTGGCCGACAAGTCCTACTCGCTCGGTTCGGAGATTCAGGACGGCTACCCCGAATTCACCTACGGGGTGCTGAAGAAGCTCGGCTGGGACAAGGACCTCAAGCCGGAAGAGCTTGCCGTGATCCAGAAGATCGGCGGCAACAATCCCGACGGTGTGTCCTGGTCGATCGACCTCTCGGGCGGCATCCAGCGCGTGACCATGTCGCACGGCTGCATCCACTACGGCAACGGCAAGGCGCGGGCGAATGCGTTCGGATTGCCGGACGCCGTCCCGGTGCACCGCGAGCCGATCTACACGCCGCGGCCCGAGCTCGTCGCCAAGTATCCGACGTTGCCGAGCGCCGTCCAATTCCGCCTGCCCAACGTCGGATTCGATGTGCAGAAAGCAGCGGTGGAGAAAGGTATCGCCAAGCAGTTCCCGCTGATCAACACGTCCGGCCGGCTCGTCGAGTACGAGGGCGGCGGCGAGGAGACGCGCTCCAACAAGTGGCTCGCCGAATTGCAGCAGGACATGTTCATCGAGATCAATCCTGGCGACGCCGGCGAGCGCGGCATCAAGGACGGTCAATGGGTGCACGTCTGGGGCCCGGAGATGGCCGGCGGCAAGGTCTGCCGGATGAAGGCGCTGGTGACCGAGCGTGTCGGTAAGGGCGTCACCTGGTGTCCGTTCCACTTCGCCGGCTGGTTCCAGAACGTCGATCAACGTTCGAAGTACCCGCAAGGCGCCGATCCGATCGTGCTCGGCGAAAGCGTGAATACGATCACCACGTATGGGTTCGATCCGGTCACCGGAATGCAGGAACCCAAAGCCACGCTTTGCCAGATCAAGGCCGCTTAAGGAGGCTCGACAATGGCTCGGATGAAATTTCTCTGCGACGCCGACCGTTGCATCGAGTGCAACGCGTGCGTCACCGCCTGCAAGAACGAGAACGAAGTGCCGTGGGGCATCAACCGGCGGCGCGTCGTCACCATCAATGACGGCAAGCCCGGGGAGCGCTCGGTTTCCATGGCTTGCATGCATTGCACTGACGCGCCGTGCGCGGCGGTCTGCCCGGTGAACTGTTTCTACACCACGGCCGACGGCGTGGTGCTGCACTCCAAGGACCTCTGCATCGGCTGCGGTTACTGCTTCTACGCCTGTCCGTTCGGCGCACCGCAGTATCCCAAGGTCGGTAACTTCGGATCGCGCGGCAAGATGGACAAGTGCACCTACTGCGCGGGCGGCCCGGAGGCGGACGGCTCCCAGGCCGAGTACGTGAAGTACGGCGCCAACCGCCTGGCCGAGGGCAAGCTGCCGCTCTGCGCGGAGATGTGCTCGACCAAATCTCTGCTCGCGGGCGATGGCGAGATCATCGCGCAGATCTACAAGGAGCGGGTGGTCAAGCGCGGCTACGGCTCGGGCGCCTGGGGATGGAAGACCGCCTATCGCGAAACCATCGCGACGTAACGTCGGGCTATTTCGGAAGCCGCGCGGCGGCTCCGGGATGACGACGGAGATCGCGAATTGCAGTTAAGGAGAACGAGGATGGCGACTTTTCTCGGCCATATCCGTTTCATCGCCGCCGCACTGGCGCTGGCGTGCCTGGTCACGGTGGCAGCACCGGCGATCGCGCAGGACCGTAATGCGGACGGCTCGGTCAACCCGACCGCCAGCTCGGTGCGGGAGGATCAGCTTCTCGGCGAGCTCAACCGGATTTCCGGCCGCTGCACCTTGCCCGACCAGAAGGCCTGCACGCTCGAGCAGCCGGCCGGGCGCGAGTGGCGGCACTTCCACGAGGTGACGCTGCGCATCATCGCCGCCGTCGCGATCCTCGGCATGCTCGCGTTGCTGGTGCTGTTCTATCTGACGCGCGGCATGGTGCGGATCGAGCACGGACGTTCCGGCCGCGTGCTGGTGCGCTTCTCGGCGTTCGAGCGGTTGGTGCACTGGATGACGGCGACGTGCTTCATCGTGCTGGCGCTGTCGGGCCTCAACATCACGTTCGGCCGGTCGTTGCTACTGCCCTTGATCGGGGCGCAGGCCTTCGCGGACGTATCGCAGTGGCTGAAATATGCACACAACTACCTGAGCTTCCCGTTCACGCTTGGCGTGCTGCTGATGTTCCTGATGTGGATCGCCTGGAATATTCCCAACAAGGTCGATGTGACCTGGATCAAGGAAGGTGGCGGCATGGTTGGCGGCAAGCATCCGCCGGCCGGCCGCTTCAACGCCGGCCAGAAGATGATCTACTGGATCGTCGTGCTGGGCGGCGGCGCCGTGGCGGTGAGCGGCTATCTGCTGATGTTCCCATTCTACGGCACCACCATCGCGGGGATGCAGCTTGCCCAGATCGTGCACGGCGTGGTCGCGGTCCTGTTCGTGGCTGCGATGCTGGCGCACATCTACATCGGCACCATCGGGATGGAGGGGGCCCACGAGGCGATGTGGGACGGCACGGTGGACACGAACTGGGCGAAGGAGCACCACAGCCTCTGGTACGAGGCGGAAGTTGCCAAGGGCCACGTGAGTGCGCCGCCGCCCGAGGGGCGCATGCAGCCGGCTGAATAGCGGTTTTCCGGTTGAGATACGAGCGCCCGGCATATCCCGCCGGGCGCTTTGCTTTTTGAGCGGTGCGGCGGCGGGAGGGGCCAAACGCGCCGCCGGTTGCTATATAGCGGCCATGCGCATCATCGGCCTCGCGGGCTGGAGCGGCTCGGGCAAGACCACGCTCCTCACCAGGGTGATCCCACGCCTCGTGGCGCGCGGGTTCACCGTGTCGACGCTCAAGCATGCGCACCACGGCTTCGATATCGATCAGCCGGGCAAGGATTCGCACAGCCACCGCATCGCCGGCGCGACCGAGGTGCTGGTTGGGTCCTCGGTGCGCTTTGCGCTTGGTGCACGAACTACGCGGCGAGCCGGAGCCCACGCTGGGAACGCTGCTGCGGAAGCTGACCCCGGTCGATCTGGTCTTGGTCGAGGGCTACAAGCGCGAGCCGCATCCCAAGCTCGAAGTCTATCGCGCGGCTCGTCGGCAAGCCGCTGCTGCAGCCGGAGGACGCCGCAATCGTGGCGATTGCGTCCGACACGCCGCTCCCGCAAGCCAAAGTCCCGGTGGTCGATCTCGACGACATCGAGCGTGTTGCCGACATTCTCGATCGCCATGCCGCACCGCTCGATGCCGCGCTGGCGGCGCTGGAGCGCGGCTGATGGCGCAACTCACCGACGACTGCTTCGCGTTCTCCGGTCCGCTGCTGCCGGTCGCGGAGGCCGAGCGGATCATCGCCGAGCGGATCGCGCCGGTCGGCGAGATCGAGACCGTGCCGTTGACCGCAGCGATCGGGCGCGTGCTGGCCGAAGATGTCGTGGCGCCGATCGATCTGCCGCCGTTCGACAATTCGGCGGTCGACGGTTACGCGGTGCGGCACGCCGATCTCGACGCGGCGCGCGAAACCCGGCTCGGCGTGGCTGAGCGCGTGACCGCCGGCCATTCCGCGCGCCGCGCGCTCCGGCCCGGCGAGGCCGTCCGCATCTTCACCGGTGCGCCGATGCCGGAGGGCGCCGACACCGTCTTCATGCAGGAGGACGTGCGCGTCGAGGAACAGGCGGTGCTGGTGCCGGCGGGGCTCAAGCGCGGCGCCAATCGGCGGCTGGCCGGCGAGGACGTGCGCGCCGGCTCGGTGGTCTTGCCGGCGGGCCGCCGTCTGATGCCGCAGCACGTCGCGCTCGCCGCCGGCGTGGGACTGACCGAACTCCAGGTGCGCCGCCGCGTGCGCGTCGCGGTGTTCTCGACCGGCGACGAGATCGTCGAGCCCGGCACGGTCCGGCCCGGTGCCGCGCTATTCGATGCCAACCGCTACCTGCTGGCCGGGCTGATCGAACGGCTCGGCGCTGTCCCGACCGATCTCGGCATCCTGCCGGACGACAAAGACAAACTCGCGCGCGCGATCGCGGCTGCGGCGGTCGGCCACGACCTCGTGCTCACCTCGGGTGGCGTCTCGACCGGCGAGGCAGATCACGTGCGTGGCGCGGTCGAGGGCATCGGCAGCCTGGTGTTCTGGCGCGTCGGCATCAAACCTGGCCGGCCGGTCGCGATGGGCGTCGTGCGCGGAGCGAACCTCGGGGAGGGCACGGCGTTCATAGGCCTGCCGGGCAATCCGGTCGCGGTGTTCGTCACATTTGCCCGGGTGGTGCGGCCGCTACTGTTGCGGCTCGCCGGCGCGGAAGTGCCGCCGCTTCTCGCGTTGCCGGTACGGGCCACATTCGCCTATCGCAAGAAGACCGGCCGGCGCGAATACGTCCGCGTCAAGCTCGCGCGCGCCGCCGACGGAGTGATCGAAGCGATCAAACACGCCCAGGAGGGCGCCGGCATCATCACCTCGCTGACCGAGACAGATGGCTTGGTCGAATTGCCGGAGGATGTCACCACGGTCGAGCAGGGGGCGACCGTCGGATATCTGTCCTACGCGGCGCTCGCCGACTGACCATTTTCCCAAGGCGGAGGCGTGGCCGCGCCGCCACATGCATGTGCATAATTCGGCGGCCGAATGTCCGTCCCCGGATTTCTCCTTAATTGACTGTTAGGGTTACTGGTCAGTCAGCGGTGCGTCCGTCTGCCGCTGCCGCAGCGTTTGTTCGCGGCAAATGAAACGTGTTGGGGTCAGTAGGGGTCAGAGTCATGAATCAGCGCACTTTTGACGGGCCAAAGAAGGTCATTCCGTTTTCGTCGGGTGAAAAGGAATGGCCACGGAACGACGATCAGATCGACCGTTCAGGCCAGGCTATCGTAGGGCTGCTCGACCAGGCCGCCCGTTCCGCCAAGGAAGATTGCGATCGCGCCTTCGATCTCGCGCACAAGCTCTCGTTGCAGCTTCGCGAAGCCGAGGACCGCGCCGCGCAGCTTCAGGCCCAGGTCGATCACTTCCAGGACCGCGCGTTGCGTGCCGAAAGCTGGATGGTCCGCATCTACAAGGAGATTGAGGACAAGCTCCTCAGTCAGCGGGCTCAGCAGGAGCAAGCCGCAAGGCGCTAGGCTCTTGAACTGAGCGTCGCGCCACGTGGGGTCGCGACTGCCGGAATTGTCCGGCGGTGAGCCCTCGTGGCCGCTCGGAATTGGTATCGCGCGACCGTCGATGGCGGTTGCGCGCACCCTCCACCCACGGCGGTGGCAGAGGCGGCGGGATTCCGTCCTAACGGCATTGTGCAAATCGCGAAATTTTCAACGCCGCTGCGCTTGTCGCTCGGCGGTCTCGAAATGCTATTATTGCGGGCGGCGGTAATCGCCCATCCAGGAGGACACCCATGACCAAAATTGCATTCGCCATCGCGGCGATGTGCCTGATCTCCGCGCCGGCCTATTCCGAAACTGCCACGACGACTTGCAAAGCGGAGGCCGCTGCTCACAAGCCCAATCCGCTGGCGGGCGCTGCGCTCACGAGCTTCATGACCAAGTGTGAGAAGGATGCCGCCGCAGCCTGCGAGAAGGATGCCGCGGACCACAAGCCCAATCCGCTTGCGGGCGCCGCCAAGACCAGCCACGTGACGAAGTGCGTCAAAGAGAAGGTCGGCACCTGAGCGGCGACGCTTCGGTCCGTATCGGAATGCAGCGCGCCGCTCGCCAGGGTTGCCTGGCGGGCGGCGTCATCATGTTGGGCTCGGGCGGCGGCCGTGAATGCCGCATTATTTTAACGACTCCCGAGCTAGTTTCGCCGGTTCATCCGTCCTTCAGGAGAACAAAACCAGGACTCCACACGGAGTCGCGGGCGAACTATTTTGCCCGGGTGCAGTTGCAAGAGTAGTTGTCCGAGTGGAGTTGATCATGGCGCCGCGCGCGTATTGGAAAGGGCACCTCAAGCTCTCGCTGGTTTCCTGCCCGATCGCGGTGAATCCGGCCACCACCTCGTCGGAGCGAGTTTCGTTCCGGCAGATCAACAAGAAAACCGGCAACCGCCTGCGCCAGCAACTGGTGGACGAGGAGACGCGCGAGCCGGTGGACACCGCCGACAAGGGCCGTGGCTACGAGGTCGAGAAGGGCGTCTACATCCAGATCGAGGACGACGAGGTCGAGGCCCTTGAGGTCGAGAGCAAGCACACCATCGAGATCGATCGCTTCGTGCCGTCGTCGCAGATCGACAAGCGCTTCTACGACAGCCCGTATTACATCGCGCCGAACGACGAGGTCGGCCAGGAGGCGTTCGCGGTGATCCGCGAAGCGATGCGCGGCAAGGGCATGGTGGCGCTCGGCCGCATCGTGCTTCACAAGCGCGAGCACGTGATGGCGCTTGAGCCGCTCGGCAAAGGGCTTCTCGGCACCACGCTGCATTACGCCTATGAGGTGCGCAAGGCGGAGGACTACTTCTCGGGCGTCGACGACATCAAGGTGCCGGCCGAGATGCTGAAGCTTGCCGAGCACATCCTCGATACCAAGAAGGGCGACTTCGATCCGGGCCAGTTCGAGGACCACTTCGAGAATGCGCTCGTCGAATTGCTGAAGAAGAAGCAGGCGGGCTTCAAGCCGCCACGCGCCAAGGAGCAGGCCGAGCCTGCGCGCAACGTGATCAGCCTGATGGACGCGCTTCGCCGCAGCGTCCAGGACGAACGAGGGGCGGCCGCAAAGCCGGGTGCAACGGCGCAGAAGCCCAAGAAGAGCGGCAAGCGGGCCGCGGGGCAGACCGAAATGCTGCTGCCGATCGAGGGCAAGGGCACGGCGCGCGAAGCCGCCGTCGCCAAGCCGCGCCCCGCCGCCAAAAAGACCGCGGGACGGCGAAAAGCCGGTTAGCCTTCAGGTTCATCATCGACCGATCGATCCGAGGGTCCCGCGCTCGCTCGCGGGCGCTCATTCCATAAATAGCCAGATACATCAACGACGTGGCTGATCGCGCCGCGAGCGGAGCGGAACAATGTGGGTCCGCTGACGCCCCGTCGGCTCGGGCCGCGCGGCGGTTTCGAACTTCTTTCGAGCCGCAAGCGACATACGTGTGATGACCGGCACAGTGCGGAGGCCGGCACCGCAGTATTGACGGCACCCATGGCAATCCCGCCGGTACGAGAGCGAGCCATGACAAACCGATTTAAAGCCGCAAGCCTTGTGGGCCTGGCTGCCGTCTTCTTCGTAACCGGCGTCGGCAGCGCCGCCGCAGATTTGCAAGAGTGCTTCCGCGACGGCTACCTCTGCAGCATCCAGTGCGACAAGGCCGGTTTCGATCAGGCCGGGTCGCAAACCTGTCAGTCGCAGTGCAACGCCGATGAAAAGGTCTGCGTCGGCAAGATCGCGTCCAAGCAACGTACCGACGCGCCGCGCTATTCGCCGGCCGTAAGCTCGGTACGGATCAAACCTCTCAAGGCCGTGCAGTCGAGCTACGCGCAGTAGCGCCGACGCCTCACATCGTCAGCACGATCTTGCCGAAGTGCTTGTTCTCGTGCATGCGCGCATGCGCCTCGGGAACCTGGTCGAGCGGGAAGCGCATGTCGATCGGCAGCTTGAGCTTGCCGGCTTTCACGGCGTCCCATAGATCGGCGCGCATCAGACGGCTGATCACGCGCACCTCGTCGAGCGTGCGGGAGCGGAAGGTGACGCCGATATAGTCGATGCGCCGCAGCGCATGCAGGTTGAAATCGAACTCCGCGTTGGTGCCGGCGAGCCGCCCGACATTGACGATGCGGCCGAGCAGCGCGGTCGCCCGCATCAACGGCGTCACCAGCGGGCCGGACAGCATGTCGACCACGACGTTCACGCCCTTGCCGTCGGTCGCCTTCAGGATCTGGTCGGGCCAGGTGGGATCGCGCGTGTCGATCGCGAGATCGGCGCCGAATTCCTTGAGCCGCCCGCGCCGCTCGGCGTTGGTCGACGAGCCGATCACGAGCTTCGCACCCATCAGCTTGGCGATCTGCAGGCCCATGAGGCCGACGCCCGAACTCGCGCCCTGGATCAGCACGCTGTCGCCCGGCTGCATGCGGCCGGCGGTGATCAGCGCGTTGTGCAAGGTGATGAGCGAGACCGGCAGGGTCGCGGCATCCTCGTAGCTCACGCCGTTCGGGATCGGGAAGGTGCGGCCCCAGTCGCTCACCGCGTACTCGGCGTAGCCGCCATTGCCGGAGCACATCACGCGCTCGCCCGGCCAGACGTCCTTGACCTCGGAGCCGACCTCGATCACCTCGCCGGCCCATTCGATGCCGATCGGGTGGCCGATCCCGCCGCCGGGACCATGCGGCAGGCCGCGCCCGGTCGTCAGGTCGGCGCGGTTGAGCGCCGCCGCCTTGACCTTGACCAGCACCTCGTTGGGCTTCGGCCGCGGTTGCGCAATGTCCGCGACAACGACGCCTTTCTCACTCGCAACGCCAGCCTTCATCACGTTCTCTCCCGATGTTTGTCCGGTCTAGTCGACCACCACATTGGCGGCCTTTGCGACATCGCCCCAGCGCTTGGTTTCGCCGGCGAGGAACGCGGCGAAATCCTGCGGCGAGCCGATGCGCGGCTCCGAGCCGAACTTCGTCAGCAACTCCTGCATGTCGGCGGCTTTGAGCGTCTCGTTGATGACGCCGTTGAGCTTGCCGATCACCGCCGGCGGCGTCCCGGCGGGCGCCACGATGCCGGTGAGCAGCGTGGCCACGAAGCCCGGCACGCCGGCCTCCACCATGGTCGGGATGCCGGCCTGGCTCTTGGCGCTGGTCACGCCCAGCGCGCGCAGCTTGCCTTCGCGGATGAGCGGCAGCAGCACCACCGGGCTCTCGAACAGGAAGTCCACCTGCTGGCCGAGCAGGCTGGTGATCGACTCCGCGCCGCCGCGATGCGGCACGCCGAGGAAATCGATCTTCGCCAGCGAGCGGAACATCTCGCCGGTCAGATGCGTGACGTTGCCGGCGCCCGCATGCCCGAAGTTGAGCTTGCCGGGATTGGCCTTGGCGTAGTCGAGAAATTCCTTGACGGTCTTGGCCGGAAACGACGGGTGCACCACCAGGATCATGTAGCTGTCGGAGACGCTGGCGATCGGCGCGAAGTTCTTCGCCGGGTCGTAGCCCGGGATTCTTGGAGACCGCCGGGATGACGGCGAGCGTCGAGGTGTTCCCGTAGAACAGCGTGTGTCCGTCGGGTTCGGCGGCCGCCAGCGCCCTCGCGCCGAGCGCGCCGCCGGCGCCGCCGCGGTTGTCGATGATCACGTTCTGCCCGACCGCCGTCTGGATCTTCTGCGCCAGCAGCCGCGCCAGCACGTCGGTCTGGCCGCCGGGCGGTGCCGGCACGATCATCTTGATCAGCTTGTCGGGGTAGGCCCCCTGCGCGCCGGCCGGCCCGGCGGCGAAAGCGCCGAAGCTTGCGGTCACGACGGCGGACAGCAAAGCGCGCCTGAAATCCATCCTCCCCTCCTGCTCTTTTTCGTGCGCGCGAAGCCGCGCCGCTCGTTGCGACGCGCCTGCTGCGAACACTCTGGCCGCCCAGTCTACATGAGCGCGTGAGCACGCAAAGCCGTATGCTATCGTTCGGTCGGCCAGAACCCGCCAATGGGCACCCGCCCCGGAGAGGAAGCATGTCGGAACGGACCAGACCGCCCTTTCGCGCCGATCACGTCGGCAGCCTGATCCGGCCCGACGCGCTGATCCAGGCGCGCGAGCGCGCCGAGAAGGGCGAGATGTCGGCCGCCGAACTCCAGAACATCCAGCGCGCGGCCATTCGCGACGTGGTGCGCCTGCAGGAGGACGTCGGCCTCAAGGTCGTGACCGACGGCGAATTCAACCGCCACTCCTGGCACCGGGACTTCATGCTGAAGTTCGAGAACGTCAGCCTCGTGCCGTCGAAGATGAAGGTGCGGTTTCACACCGACGGAGGGCGACCGCGACAACAGCGCACCGGCGCTCAAGGTCACCGGCAAGCTCGCCCGGCCCGGGAGCGGCGGGATATTCGTCGACGACTTGAAGTATCTGATCTCGATTGCCCGCGCGACGCCGAAGATCACCATCCCGTCGCCCACCGTGATGCATTTCCGCGGCGGGCGCGAGGCGATCGATCCCCAGGCCTATCCGGACCTCGCGGCGTTCTACGACGATCTCGCGCGGCTCTATCGCGAGGAGATCGCCGACTTCGCGGCGGCCGGCGGCCGCTACCTGCAGATCGACGAGGTCAATCTCGCCTATCTGTGCGATCCCGAGCTGCGCCGGCAGGTGGCCAATATCGGCGAGGATGCGGCGACGCTGCCGAAGACCTATGCGAAGCTGCTCAACGACACCATCAAGGATAAGCCCGCCGACATGACGGTCTGCATGCATCTCTGCCGCGGCAATTTCGCCGGCGCCTGGGTGGCGGAGGGCGGCTACGAGCCGATCGCCGATCTCCTGTTCAACGAGATCAACGTCGACGGCTATTTCCTCGAATACGACAGCGCGCGGGCCGGCTCGTTCGAGCCGCTGCGATTCCTGCCGAAGGGCAAGGTCGCGGTGCTCGGCCTCGTCACCACCAAGAGCGCCGGCGATGGAAACGAAGGACGAGCTCAAGCGGCGCATCGAGGAGGCTGCGAAATTCGCGCCGCTCGAACAGCTTGCGCTCTCGCCGCAATGCGGGTTCTCGAGCGGCATCGGCGGCAATACGATGGATGTCGCCCGCGAGATCGAGAAGCTGCGCCTCATGGTCGAGACGGCACGCGAGGTATGGGGCTCGGCGTAAGGCCGGCTACCCGTCCTGCAGCTTCTCGGTGAGGTGCGCCGCGATCTCGTCCGCGCGATTGATCGGGTCGACGATTTCGTCGTCCTGTTGATCGGTGTGCTCCACGCGGTCGAGGAGTTCGGCGATCGCCGGCACGGCATCGATCGCCGCATTGAACTTGCCGCGGAACTGCGCCAGCGCGGCCTCAAGCACTTCCCGTCGCGGCGGGTTCTCGGCCGCCTCGTGAACGAGTTCGAGCAGCCCGTCCCAGGCCAGATCACGGTACGTCGGAACCGTCATTGCGGCACCTCAGGGGTTGCGCGTGATCAGACTCGACACCTTCTTGAAGAAGTTCGCAATAGCCGAGCGAAACGGCCGCATGGCAATCAGATAAATCACGAAGATGATCAAGAGCAATCCGAGCATCGTCCGGATCAGCGTGAAATTCGGCGAGTCCTTGTCGGCAAACAAAATCGGCAGAGCGTTGACAACCGCCATCAGGCCTTCGACGAACCGGTCAAACATCGGCGCTTCTCCAGCTTGAATTATTGAGCCGATTGCGTCCCCGGCATTGATTTTTGTCAAGCCTTGAGGTTCGCGGGAGGTCGCCGTGCACCGGGACGGCGCCTGTTGCCTGCCGGACCTTGTTCGGCTCACATGGTTCGGCTCACTGGCCAGACAGACGGCCGCAGGAACGAACGGCCAGGCTTCCGATGCGAGAAGGTAACGCCATGACCAATCCGAGCGGCGATCCAGCCGGCTCCTTCCGCCTGGAAGAGGCGACGATCGACGAGCTGCACGCCGCGATCCGCGCCGGCGAGACGACCTGCGTCGCGGTCGTGCAGCACTACATCGAGCGCGTGCGCGCCTATCAACGGCGTCGCCAGCGTGCTGGTCACCGCGGACGGCGCGCCGGTGCCGGAGGCGACCGGCGCGGTGCGCGGCGACGGCGCCGCTCCGCTTCCCGACCGAGACCGTCAAGGCGTCCGACCCTCCTGCCCGATCTCGACAGTACCAAGGGCCGCCGCTCGAATACGGCCGCATGGAGGCGACCGCGTCCGACCCGACCGTGCAGCAGCAGTTCGGCATGATCGTCGGCATGCCCGAACGCCGGACAGGTCAATGCGCTCGGCACCCTCAACATTCGCGGCGAGCGCTCGGTCACCTGCCGCGGCGATTTCGACCGCCATCCGTCGCAGGGGCCGCTGCCGCCCGGCGCGCCGCCGGTGTGCGAGATTCTTCCGCCAGCTAGCCCGACGCGCTCGAGCGCGCCGCCGAACTCGATGCCGAGTACGGCCGCAATCCCGATCTCGCGACGATGCCGATGTACGGCGTCGTGTTCTCGTTCAAGGACCCGTTCGACACCAAGGACATGCGCTCGACCGGCGGCGGCGACGCGCGCTACGACATCGACTTTCCGGCGCGCGATCACGTGCTGGTCGAGCAGCTGCGCAACAAGGGCGCGATCATTTTCGCCAAGGCGGTCAACACCGAATACAACGGCCGCGCCGGCGATCCCGGCGGCCGCCACAAGCCCGACAAGGTGCTGCCCTCGACGCTCGGCTATCAGCGCAGCACCTGGGCCGGCAATCCGTCCAATCCCTACGACACGACGCGCTCGGCCTCGCTCGGCTCGAGCTCGGGCTCGGGCGCTGTCGGTCAGCACCAATCTGGTGATGGCGAGCCTCGGCGAGGAAACGCGCGCCTCGTGCCGCGGCCCGTCCAACCACAACGCGGTGGCGCTGATCCTGCCGCACAAGGCGATGCTCGGCTTCGACGGCGGCGCGATCGGCGCCGACATCTACTGCGACCGCAGCGGCATCCACTGCCGCACCATCGGCGACTGCGCCAAGGTGCTCGACGCGCTGAAGGATCCGGATCGACGGCTATTACGATCCGCGCGATCCCTACACGACGGTGCCGCGCTCGTCGGTGCTGAGCACGCCCTATGCGAGCCACGCGGCCATGACCGGCGAGCGCCGGCGCGCTCAAGGGCATGCGCCTCGGCGTCATCCGCGAGTCGATGCTGATCCCGCCGGGCTCGAAGACCGAGGAGCCGATCGTCACCGCGGCGGCGCGGGAGATCAAGGCGATGCTCGGCGCGCAGGCTCGGCGCGACGCTGGTCGAATCGTCCGATCCGCTGTGGACGCCGCGATCCCGACATCGAGCCGATGACGACCGATTTCCGCCGCGCGCTGGCGCGGCTGGTGCCGGTGTTCATGCCGGACCTCCTGTTCCGGCTGGGCCGCGACGGCCAGCCGGTGTTCAAGGACTTCGCCGCCGCGATCGTGCCGACCGAGTTCGCGCCGGGCAAGGTGTTCGGCACCGGCACGATGAAGCCGATCGACTATTGGTCGAGCTGGCGGAGGGACGGATCGCGCCGCCGTCGAATCTCGACATCGCGCACCATCCAGCAGCAGGAGCTGGCGATGACGTTCCGCTTCCACATCCCGCAGTACCTGAGCCGCCGCGCGGCGGACTGGAAGGCGCTCGGCTTCACCGAGACGCTGGTCGATTTCGCCGGCGCTCAACGCGCGCTCGAAATTCTGGGGCGACGATCAGCGCGCCGCGTTCAAGAACTGGGAGGAGGTCAGCCGATCCGCGCAATCCGCTCGGCGGCCGCCAGGGCGTCGACGAGCGCATCATGCTGCGCGAGCTGCTGCGCCGCGTCGACATGATGGTGATCCTGGAGAACCAGCTCGACGCGCTGGTGCGCCTGCACACGCCGTGGCCGCCCGGACTGATCGGCGGCGCGCACCAGTACGACATCGCCGAGCAACCTGACGCCCGGAGTCGCTGAACGGCCCGAACGCCGGCCTGACCGAGGTGCTGATCCCGGCCGGCTACGTCACGACCGTCTACGATCCGGTGTTCGCGCTGAGCGCCGACGGCACGCGCTACGTCTCGGAGCCGTCGCACACGCCGACCACGATTCCGGCGCCCGGGCTGCCGTTCTCGCTGGTGTTCCGCGCCGAGCCGGGCAAGGAGGACGTGCTGCTGAAGATCGCCTCGGCCTACGAGGCGGCCTCGAGGCGCCGCATTCCGCCGCCGGCGTTCGGCCCGCTCCCGGTCGAGTCCTAAGAGAGCAATGGCGCGTCGCGCGGCAGTTACCCTCCCCCGCGAGCGCAGCGAGTGGTGGGGAGGGTCGGCGAGCGAAGCTCGCCGGGGTGGGGGGCATTTCACGGCGCCGTAGATCAGTCTCTGAGTCCTTCTGCCCGATCTAATAAAACCCCCACCCCCAACCCCTCCCCACCGCTTCGCGCGGGGGAGGGGAGCCGAGCGCGCCGCGGTGCAAGAGGATGTGTGCACGTCCAAAACTTTCGCGGGGATGAGCGGAGAGAAACATCGCTTCAATCCGATCGAAATCTGCACTAGCTTCGCGCCCGCATTTTCGGCCAACGAAAACAATTGTTCGGGGAGACCCATGCAGGAGCAAGTGAAGGACCGGCAGAACAACCTGTCGCAGCCCACCTACAAGATGAAGATCGAGAAGGACGTCGACATCCCGATGCGGGATGGCACGATCCTCAAGGCCGACGTCTTTCGCCCCGACGCGCCCGGCACGTTCCCGGTGCTGATGAACATGGGCATCTACCAAAAGGACAAGGTCTGGGTCCCGCCGCACGATCTCGAAGAGGGCCCCAACCCCACCATGAACTGGGAGACCGTGAACCCGGAATGGTGGGTGCCGCGCGGCTACATCTGCCTGCGCGTCGACGAGCGCGGCTCCGGCAAGACGCCGGGCCAGCTCATCGCCTATTCGCAGCAGGAGGCGATCGACTTCTACGACGCCATCGAATGGGCCGGCCACCAATCGTGGAGCTCCGGCAATGTCGGCACCATCGGCATCTCGTTCTTCGCGCGCACGCAGTGGTGGGTCGCGAACCTGAAGCCGCCGTCGCTCAAGTGCATCATGCCGTGGGAGGGCGCCGCCGATCAGTACCGCGACGTGCTCTATCACGGCGGCATCTTCGGCGCGGGCTTCATCGTGAGCTGGTTCACCATGCACATGGCGCACCATCTCCTCGGCCGCGCCTACAAGCACAACCCCGACACGTTCCAGGAAAATCTGCTCTGGACCATGATGCGCAACAGCCTCGACTCCGGCGTGTTCAAGAGCCAGCAGGCGTGGTGGGAGAGCATGGAGCTGCCGCTCTACGCGATCGGCAACTGGTCGGGCATGGCGCTGCATCTGCGCGGCGCGACCGAGGGATTCACCCGCGCCGCGTCGAAGAGCAAGAAGCTGCGCATCCACAACGGCACGCACTACCACGCGTTCTACAGCGAGAACGGCCGGCAGGATCAGCTTCGCTGGTTCGACTACTGGCTCAAGGGCATCGACACCGGGATCATGGACGATCCGCCGGTGAAGCTCGCGATCCGCCACGGCAACGACGCGTTCGAATGGCGCTACGAGCACGAGTGGCCGCTGGCGCGCACGCAGTGGACGAAGCTCTATCTCGATCTGTCGAAGCCGGACGACAGCGAAGGGAAGGGCATCAGCGGCACGCTCGCGCGCAGCAACCCGCCGCAGACCGCGTCGCGCACCTACGAGGCGACCGGCGGCTCGCACGGCCATCCGCCCGCGAAAGGCATTTCGCTGGTGACGCCGCCGATGGCGGAGGACACCGAAATCACCGGTCCCGTCGCGGCGCAGCTTTACGTGTCGAGCACCAGCGAGGACATGGACCTGTTCCTCACCATCCGCAACATCGATCCCGCCGGCAACGACGTGTGGGATACCGGCCAGCAGGGCGGGCAGGTGCCGGTCGCGAAGGGCTGGCTGCGGGTGTCGCATCGCGAGCTCGATCCGGCGCTGTCGAAGCCGTACCGGCCCTATCACACGCATCTGCGGCGGCTCTGGCTCAAGCCGGGCGAGATCGTGAAGGTGGACGTGGAGATTTGGCCGACCTCGATGGTGTTCAAGAAGGGCCATCGCCTGCGGCTCGACATCCAGCCGCGCGACGGCGTCGGCAGCGCGCCCTACACGCACTATCACGCCGACTACAACGACGGCCAGAACACGGTCCATGCGGGCGGCGACAAGGAATCGTTTCTGCTCGTGCCGATCATCCCGGCGAAGTAACGCGAAGCATCACCAGAGGAGCCATCATGGCCGCAAGTCCCATCGCGTCGCCGCGCAGCACGGTTCGCACTCACGCGGATGTCGAGATCGTGCTGCATCCGATCCCGAGCGCCGGCAGCGCGCCCTACATCATCGTGTACGGCCCCGATCGCCAGCTCTGGTTCTGCGAAAGCGGCACGTCGAAGATCGGCCGGCTCGATCCCGACAGCGGCCGCTTCACCGAGTTCGATACGCCGACGCCGAACGCCAAGCCGATCGGCATCATCCCCGGACCCGACGGCGCGTTCTGGTTCTGCGAGAACGCCGGCAACAGGATCGGCCGCATCACCACGGCGGGCGCGATCACCGAGTTTGCGCTCAAGACACCCGGCGCCGGGCCGGACGGCATCGTCGCCGGGCCCGACGGCAATCTGTGGTTCTCGGAAGCGCATCTCAGCCAGGTCGGGCGCATCACGCCGAAGGGCGAGGTGACGGAATTCTCCAAGGGCCTCACGCCCGGCTGCCGGCCGCTGTCGCCGGTGGTGCGCGACGGCGACATCTGGTTCAGCGAATACGAGGCCGGCCAGATCGGCCGCATCTCGATGGACGGCCATGTCACCGAGTACCAGATCCCGACGCCGAACTGCGAGCCGCGCGCCATGGCGGTGCATCCCGACGGCAACATCTGGTTCGTGGAGACGCAAGGCCAACGCGCTCGGGCGCATCGACAAGCAGGTCCGCATCACCGAATGGCCGGTCAAGACGCCGGACGCGTCGTTGCGCGGCGTCTGCGTCGCGCCCGACGGCGATCTCTGGTTCACGGAGAATTTCGCCAACCGCATCGGCCGCATGGCGCCGGACGGCCGCGTCATCGGCGAATACGAGATACCCGGCGCGAACTGCGGCGCGCGCGCCATCGTGGCGATCCCGGACGGCCGGCTGTTCTTCTCGGCGCACGACGCCGGCGCGATCGGCGAGGTTATTCCGAAGCGATGATCTCTTCGGCCTCATGCTGAGGAGCGGCGCGGAGCGCCCGTCTCGAAGCATGGCCGCGTGCTCGAGTGCCCGCTGCCATCCTTCGACGACGCGCTACGCTACGTCGACGCTCCTCACGGATCGAGGGCGAGAGCTGCGACAGTTCACTCGCGTAATCAGGATTGCTGAACAATGCTCATGCCAACAGACAGACCGCACCCTCGAAGAGCGCATCCGCGCGATCGAAGACCGGCTGGAGATCTACAATCTGATCGCCAGCCATCCGCCGAGCGCCGATACCGGCGGCAAGGATCACATCGCCGCCTGCTGGGTGGAGGACGGTTCGTTCGACCGCGGCGAAGGATTGACCAGTCCGCGCGGGCGGCAGGGGCTGGCCGAGCAGGTCATGAGCCCCGGCCATCAGGCCGCGATCGCGGGCGGGCTTGCGCACTTCACCGGGCTGCCGTTCGTCAGGATCGACGGCGACACCGCGACCGTCATCTCCTATCTGCAAATCCTGGTGCCGCAGACGCAGGGCGAGCCGGTCGAAGTGCCGAACCACGGCGCGTCGAAGGGCTTTCGCGTGCACCGCATGGCGGCGAACAAGTGGGAACTTGTCCGCACACCGGAAGGCTGGAAGTTCAAGCGCCGCACGCTGCGCCTGCTCGACGGCTCGGAGCCGGCACGCAAGATTCTGCGCGAGGCGCTCAGCGTTTAGTCCAAGATGTCTTCTGCAAGTTGCTGGGAGAACCTAGGCTTTCTTGCGAGAACCTTGTTCCAAGATGTCAAACCGGCGTTGAAGACGCGAAATGATGTCGCCTAGCGCACGTTCGCAAATCTCTTGATTGGATGTACCAGGATTGAAACTGGCGACCTCCCAGGTGGCTCCCACACGATGGTCGTCGTAGCCAACGACCGTCACATGGGAGGCGCCTCCACATTCCGGCACGTCCTGCAACTCAGCCAGCACCAAGGCCTCAAGCTCGTTCCGCGTCTTGAGCGATTTGTCCATATTCCGCCTTTTCGAGGCTGTCCGGCTCGAATGCTAATCCAGAGCCCTGGCGAGCGGTGAAAATTTCGGTGGGCTACCGCATTGTCGGTATCACCGCTTGCGGATGCGGAACACCAGCACCTCGCCGTCGCGCGAGCTGTCTTCGAGCTTGTCGCCGGTCTGGTTGACCAGGTTGGGAATGTCGATCGTCGTCAGCGGATCGGTGCATTCGGCGATCAGCAGGTCGCCGGATTTCAGCCCGGTGAGCGCCTTGCGCGCCTTCAGGGCGGGAAGCGGGCATTTGAGCCCGCGCAGATTGATGGTCTTTTCCGTCATCGGCTGAACTGGTTTCCGCCCTCCGGCGCGGCATCGCGGCCGGCATTCGGTACGCGACACCTATATACTGAGCCGCGATGAACGATGAAACCGAATCCCCGCAGCGGATTGCCCGGCTCACGCCGCTGACGGACGTGCTTGCGCGCATCGCCTCGCTGGTGACGCCGGTTGCGCCGCGGATCGCCGCCATCGCGGGCGCCCGCGGGCTGGTGCTCGCCGCCGATGTCGTCGCCGCGGCGGGCGTTCCCACGGCGGCGCGCGCCTTGCGCGACGGCTTCGCGCTTGCGTCGGATGCGACCAACGACGCGGGCGGCTATGCGCCGGCGCTGCTCGCGACGCCGCCGGTGCGTGTCGATGCGGGCGAGCCGCTGCCGCCGGGGACCGACGCGGTCGCGCCGCTCGATGCCGTGGTCATGCGCGATGGCCGTTACGAGGTCCTGGCGCAGGTCGCGCCCGGCGAGGGTGTGCTGCCGCCGGGTGGCGATATGCGCGCGGGAGCGATCTTGCGGCGGGCGGGCGAACGGTTGCGCGGCATCGACATCGCGGTCCTGGCGGCGGCCGGGATCGGCGAGGTGTCGGTCCGCGCGCCGCGCGTTCAGTTGGTCCGTGCGCGGGCGACGAGCGACGCTATTCTTGACGCCATTTCCGGACTGGTCGCGGGCGCGCTCGCGGCCGAAGGCGCGACGCTGGTCGACACGGGCGCCGGCGAACTCGCGGCGGCACTTGGCAGCGCGGACGCCGACGCCACGATCGTCATCGGCGGCACCGGCAGCGGCCGGCACGATCGCAGCGTGCACACGCTCGCCGCGCCTCGGCCGCGTCGAGGCGCACGGCATCGCGATCTCGCCGGGCGAGACCGCGGCGTTCGGCGTCGTCGGAGCGCGGCCGGTCCTGCTGTTGCCCGGCCGCCTCGATGCCGCGCTCGCCGCGTGGCTCCTGCTCGGCCGGCCGATGCTGGCGCGGCTCACCGGCTGCGTCGAAGTGCCGCCCAGCGTCAGCGCCAAGCTCACGCGCAAGATCGCGTCGCCGCTCGGCCTCGCCGAAGTCGTCCCGGTGCGCATGCGCGATGGCAAAGCGGAGCCCATAGCCTCGGGCTATCTGCCGTTCTCGGCGCTCGCGCAGGCCGATGGTTGGATTTTGATTCCCGCCGACAGCGAGGGATATCCGCCCGGCACCGAGGTCATGATACAAGCCTGGCCATGAGCGACCGATCTCGCCCACAGACGAAAGACGCAAACGATCTCATTGCCGCGGTCCGCCGCGCCGCGCGGCAGGAGCAGTTCCTCGAAGTGGTCTCCGCCGAGGAGGCGCGCGCGCGCTTTGCGCGTCACCTCGATCTGTCGCCGCTTGCCGCCGAGACGGTGACGCTCGCGGCGGCGCTCGACCGCGTGCTGGCGCATGACGTATTGGCGCCGATCGACGTGCCGCCGTTCGATCGCGCCAATGTCGACGGCTTCGCGTTGCGCGCCGCCGATACCACGGGCGCGACCGACACCGCGCCGCGGCAGCTCGCGCTCAATGGCGAGGTCGTCGTCTGCGGACATGCGCCGGCGCTCGCGGTCATGCCCGGCACCGCCACCACCATCGCGACCGGCGGCGTGGTGCCGCGCGGCGCCGATGCGGTGGTGATGATCGAGCACACCGAGCTGGTGGACGACGTGCAGACGCCGGCCATCGACGTGCGGCGCGCGGTCGCGCCCGGCCAGTTCGTCTCCTATGCGGGCTCCGACATCGCGCGCGGCGAGGTGGTGCTGCGGCGCGGCACGCGCATCTCGTCGCGCGAGATCGGCATGCTGGCGGCCTGCGGCATCGCCGAGGTCGACGTGGTGCGGCGGCCGAAGGTCGCGGTGCTCTCGACCGGCGACGAGCTGGTGCCGCCGGGCGGCACGCTGCGCCCGGCGCAAGCTCTACGACAGCAACGGCGCGATCGTCGCGGCCGCGGTCGCGGAAGCGGGCGGCGAGCCGGTGCCGTTCGGCGCGTTTCCGGACGACGAGATCGCGCTCGAGCTTGCGGTGCGCACCGCGCTTGGCGCCTGCGACATGGTCGTGCTCTCGGGCGGCACCTCGAAGGGCGCGGGCGATCTCTCCCATCGCATCGTCTCGAAGCTCGGCGCGCCCGGCGTCGTGGTGCATGGCGTCGCGCTCAAGCCCGGCAAGCCGCTCTGCCTCGCGGTCGTGGACGGCAAGCCGCTCGCGGTGCTGCCGGGATTTCCGACCTCGGCGATCTTCACCTTCCACGCCTTCGTGGCGCCGGTGATCCGCGCGCTCGCCGGGCTGCCGCCGGAAGCCGCGCGCGCGATCGAGGCCGAGGTGCCGGTGCGCATTGCGTCCGAGCTGGGCCGCAAGGAGTTCGTGCTGGTGGCGCTGGCCGAAGGCGAAGCCGGCCCGGTCGCATTCCCGACCGCCAAGGGCTCCGGCTCGGTGACGAGCTTCTCGCAGGCCGACGGTTTCCTCGAGATCGACGCGCTGGCGCCGGCGCTCGACGCCGGCACGCGCGCGCGCGTGACGCTGATCGGGCAGAGCGCCGCGATGCCCGACCTTGTCATCATCGGCAGCCATTGCGTCGCGCTCGATGCCGTGCTCGGCGCACTCGCCGATCGCGGGCTTCAAGGCGCGCACCATCGCGGTCGGCAGCCAGGGCGGCGTCACGGCCGCGGGTCGCGGCGAATGCGATCTCGCGCCGGTGCATCTCGTCGATCCGGCAACCGGCATCTACAACGCGCATCTCCTGCGGCCCGGCCTCGCGCTGGTGAAGGGCTGGCAGCGCATGCAGGGCTTCGTTTATCGGCCGGACGACGCGCGCTTCGCCGGCCACGACGCGCGGTCCGCGGTCAAGACCGCGCTCGCCGATACGGATTGCCTGATGGTCAACCGCAACGCCGGCGCCGGCACGCGCGTGCTGATCGATCAACTGCTCGCACGGCGCGCGGCCGCCCGGCTACAGCAACCAGCCGCGCTCGCACAACGCGGTCGCGGCCGCGGTGGCGCAGGGCCGCGCCGACTGGGGCATCGCGATCGAGTCGGTCGCGCGCATGTACGGGCTCGGCTTCCTGCCGATCGCGCCGGAGGACTACGATTTCCTGCTGGTCGAGAGCCGCCGCGACCGTCCGGCCGTGCAGGCCTTCCTGGCCGCGCTGCGCGACGAGCCGGTGCGCGAGAAGATCCGCGCGCTCGGGATGCGCCCTGCGGGCGATGATAACTAATGGAAACGCTGACTGCGCCGCAGCCTACCCTCCTCCCACGAGCGTCAGCGAGTGGTGGGGAGGGTCGGCGAGCGAAGCGAGCCGGGGTGGGGGGTGGCGCCACGAATGCTGGCCCCCCACCCCCGACCCCTCCCCACCACGTCGCTTCGCTCCGTGGGGGGAGGGGAGCACGCGCGTTCGGTGCAATACTCTTATTGCTGTGGTCGATGGTCGCTGCGCCGGCTCACGCGCAACTGCGCGGCCACGGCGGGCCGGTGCGCGCGCTGGCGATTTCGCCCGACGGCACGCAGGCGGTTTCCGGCAGCTTCGACACGTCGGCGATCCGTTGGTCGCTCACGCGCAACGCGGCCGAGCAGGTGCTGCGGTTCCATGACGGCGCGGTCAACGCGGTTGCGTTCCTGCCGGACGGCCGCGTCGCGACGAGCGGCGAGGATACGCGTATCGCGCATCTGGACGCCCGGCGAGGCGCAGCCCGCGCGCGTGCTGGAAGGCCATACCGCGCCGGTCGTCGCGCTCGCGGTCTCGCCGGACGGCAAGACGCTCGCCTCGGCCTCCTGGGATCACACCGCGCGGCTCTGGCCCTTGAGCGGCGGAGCGCCGCGCGTGCTCGAAGGCCATCGCGACAACGTCAATGGGATCGCGTTCACGCCCGATGGGCGCAAGGTCGTGACCGGCGGCTATGACGCCACGGTGCGCATCTGGCCGCTCGCGGACGGCGCGCCGGTGATCGCGACGCTGCCGTCGCCGGTGAACGCGGTCGCGGTTGCGCCCGATGGCGAGATCGTCGCGGGCGGCGCCGACGGCAACGTGTACGTCCTCTCGGCGGCCGGTGAGGTTCAGGCAACGATCGAGGCCGGCTCAACGCCGATCATTGCGGTCGCGGTGTCGGCCGACGGCAGGCTGATCGCCGCTGCCGGCATTCGCGGCTCCGTTGCGATCATCGAGCGCGCCACGCGCAAGCTCGCGCGCACGCTGGTCGGGCCGGGGCTGCCGGTCTGGTCGGTGGCGTTCTTTCCCGACGGCCGTACGCTGCTCACTGGCGGCGCCGATCGCATGATCCGGCGCTGGGACGCGATCAGCGGCGAACCGATCGGCGCGATGATCGTGGGCGCGCCCGAGGACCCGCTGGCGGCCTTTGCGGGCGATCCGGGCGCCGAGGTCTATCGCGCCTGCGTGGCCTGCCACACGTTCAGCGCCAATGACGGCGTGCGCGCCGGCCCGACGCTGGCGGGAATCTTCGGCCGCAAGATCGCGACCCTGCCGGGCTACAATTTCTCCGAGGCGCTCAAGAAGCTCGACATCGTCTGGACGCCCGAGACGGTGTCGAAACTGTTCGAGATCGGTCCCGCGCAATACACGCCCGGGCACCAAGATGCCCGAGCAGGTCATCGGCTCTCCCGACGATCGCGCCGCGCTGGTGCGGTTTCTGGAGAAGGCCACCAAACGATAGAGAAGCCCGCGGCCGGTGCGTCCCTGATGCAGGCCGATGCCGTTTCCGCGCAGGTGGTGGGCTCCCTCTCCCCTCGTGGGAGAGGGTTGGGGTGAGGGGGCCGCTTCATAAGAAGGCTGTTTGCGAAGCGACCCCCTCACCCGGCAAGCGCCTGCGCGCGCCGACCTCTCCCTCTCCACGAGGGGAGAGGTGACGGAGTTCGCGGCGCGTGCATCAAATTTACGCGCGCAGGCGCGCCGGTGCCTTGGTCTTGAAGTGCGGCATGACCTCGCGGGCGAATAGTTCGAGCGATGCCATCGCCTTGTCGTAGCCGTACCACGGCGGGTAGTGCAGCATCACCGAGCGGATGCCGGTCATGTCGCGCAGCCGCTCGATCTTCTCGATCACGCTGGCCGGCGAGCCGTGCAGGATGATGTCCTTGTTGAGCGCGTCGAAATCGCGCTTGCTGGTGCCGCCGCCGTCCGAGACCGTTCCGAGATAGCCCGAGGTGTGGCTGCTGGAGAAATGCTGGAGGTGGCGCATCATGCCGGCCTCGCTTTCGCGCTTCGCCCTGGCGTCGCTCTCCGCCACGTAGGTCCAGCGCACCACGTCGGCATGGCCGCGCGCCGGATTGGTGCGCAGCGCCGCCGGCGTTTCTTCGAGATGCTTGCGATAGTTGGCGGTCTGCCGGCCGAGCTCGTCGAACGGCGTCCAGCTCGACAGCATGAGACCGCAGCCCATGCGGCCGGCGACCGCCGATCGAGCGTTCGGTCGCACCGGCGAGGAACACCGGCGGATAGGGCTGCTGAACGGCGTGCGGAAAAATCTCGTAGGAGCCGTCGACCTTGTACTGGAAATGCTTGCCGCGATGATCGACGCGGTTCTTCTGCAACAGCTCGAACAGCAGCGGCAGTGCCTCCTCCTGCACGTCGCGCCGCCCTTCGAAATCGAGGCCGAAGCCGTCGAACTCGTATTTGCGGTAGCCCGAGCCGAGCCCGAGCACGAAGCGGCCGTTGCTGAGAATGTCGACGAAGGCCGCGTTCTCGGCGACCCGCATCGGATTGGCGAGCGGCAGCGTCACCACCGCGGTGCCGATCTTGATCCGCTTGGTCAGCGCCGCGAGATAGCCGGCATAGACGAACACGTCCGGCATGATGCCGTATTCGTTGCTGAAATGATGTTCCGCCACCCAGGCATAGTCGAAGCCGAGCTCGTCCGCGCGCAAGACTTCACGCGTGACCCGGCGCATGAACGTCGCGATGCGGGTAGGGCTCGGTATCGACGTTGGGATGGGACGTGAACAGAATGCCGAATTCCATGCGTTTTCTCCTTGCGGGCTTCTGCGGCCCGGACTGTTTGGGCATCATCCCATTGCGGCGAGGGCCACGCCAAGGGGTAATTTGGCGCGCGGTTCGGCGGTCGATGATCGGCCGCTCGTTCCCGCGCAAGCGGGAACCCAGGGCTGCACGTTCGGTGCATTTGATTCTGGGTCCCCGCTTTCGCGGGGACGAACGGAGGGGAGCCGTCTCGCCTCAACCAAACGAGATCAGTTCTGGTACATCCGCATCCAGCGGCGGTCGATCCAGTCCTTCAGTGTCCAGAGCCAGGCGCCCTCGGCCTTGAACCATCCGCGCGACGCGACCGCGTAGCGCTCACCGGTGGAGATCAGCGCGAGATAGCGCTTCTGCGGGCGCCAAGCCCGCAATGGCTCGCCCCGCACGCGCCGGCGAAGGTTTTCGGCGAGCGGCGGACCGGCACGCACCGCGATGACGCCCGATTTCTCGCGCGGTGTTTCGATGAGGCCGGCGCAGTCGCCGGCGGCGAACACATCGGGATCGTTCGCGACCTGCAGCGTCGGACCGGCCGCCAGGAAGCCGCCGCGATCGAGCGCGAGTCCCGTCGCCGCGAACCACGGCGGTGGCGCCGCGGCCGTCGCGGCCAGAACAGTGTCGGCCGCAAGCGGCGGGCCGTTCTCGAACTCGATGGCGTGCGGAGACACGGCGCGTGCGCGCCGATGCTCATGCAGTTCAATGTCACGCTCACGCAGGATGCGGCGAAACGCATGCCTGACGCGAGAATTGTGGGTCGCAAGAATTTCGCCCTCGGTCACGAGAGCGAAAGCCAATGCGGATGTATCGTGAGTCATGGCCGCCGTCATCTCGGCGCGCAGACGAGCCTCGATGGACAGCGCAAGCTCGACGCCGCCTGCGCCGCCGCCGATCACCGCGATGCGCCGCGGCCTGCCGGGCGAACGGCATCGTCGCAGCAGGTCATCGAACTTGCTCAGGAAGGCGCCGATCGGCTTGACGGCAATGGCATGCTCGGCGGCACCGGCGATCTGCGCCAGGGCCGGCGTGATGCCGACATCGAGTGACACGATGTCGTAGGCGACCGTCGGACCCATCTGCGAGCAGCACGCGCTTCGCTGCGCGGTCGAGCCCGATGGCCTCCGCGTGGATCAGCCGGGCACCGGTCGCCGTGGCGAGACGCGGGAGGTCGATGTGCGCCTCCTCGGGCGCATAGAGCCCCGCCACGACACCCGGCAGCATGCCCGAATAGGGCGTCTGGAGTTCGCGCGCGATCAGGGTGACGCGCACCCCGGGCTCCGGCCGCAGGCCGAACGCCTTGAGCACGTGCACATGCGCGTGTCCGCCTCCCACCAGCACGATGTCGGTGTGGACGGGAACGTTCGGATTCATCGATGACGCGCGCCTGGCATGATCCATCATAGGGACATGCGCCGCATTCGTCTGCTGCGCTGGGTTTGCGGACAAAGTGCCGTAGAATGATCGCCCCTGGGAGGAAGGATCGCAGCATGGCGACACATCAAGCCGGTAGCCCGGCCAAGGAAAAAGCGCCCGGCCTGAAGAGCGCCGGCGGAGCCGAAGAATCGACGTCCGAAAGCACTTGGGCGGTGCATTTCCCCGGCAATCTGCGCTGGTCGAACGCCATGCAGATCGTCAAGGGCATGGCGCCCTATGGCGCGGTCGCGATGGACGAGGTCGATCGCATCGGACGGCGGCTCAAGGCGCGCGCGGGCGAGAGCCGACCCCGACAAGGCGTGGCGCGAGGAATGGTGCGCGATGGCGGATCGCGTCGCGGCGGTCGCCGACAGGGCGGCGGCGGAAGGGCGCACCATCACGGCCGGCCATCACTACATGCGTGCCGGCAATTACTACTACAGCGCCGAGCGCTTCATGCCGCCGGGCCCCGACAAGCTCGCGATGTATCGCAACGCGCTGCGCTGCTACCAGGGCGCGATGGCGCGGCTCCATCCGGACATCGAGCGCGTCGAGGTGCCGTACGAGGGCACGAGCCTGCCGGCCTGGTTCGTGAAGGGCGCGGGCTCCGGCCCGCGGCCGACCGTGGTGCTGTTCGACGGCATGGACAACGCCAAGGAAATGAGCGTGATCTTCGCCGGGCTCGATTTCGCCAAGCGCGGCATCAACACGCTGGCGATCGACGGCCCCGGCCAGTCCGAGACGCTGCGGCTGCGCAACATCCACAGCCGGCACGACTACGAGGCGGCCGGCATCCCGGCCTACGACTATGTGGCGTCGCGGCCCGAGGTCGATCCCAAGCGCGTCGCCGTGATGGGCTACAGCTTCGGCGGCTATCACGCGCCGCGCGTCGCCGCCTTCGACAAGCGCTACGCCGCCTGCGTGGCGTTCGGCGCGATGCACTGGAGCATCTACGACTGGGTCGCGGGCAACAAGGCGGCGCTCGCGGTCGATCGCGCGCACGAGCTCGACCTCGATCTTCCAGTTCCGCTGGGTGGTCGGCGCGCCCGACAACGAGACCGCGCTGGAATGGGCGAAGAAGTTCACGCTCGAAGGCGTGGCGCAGAACATCGAATGCGCGTTCCTCGTGCTGCACGGCGAGAACGACCGCATCGTGCCGCTGTCGGAGGCGAAGACGCTGTACGAAAAGGTCGGCTCCAAGCGCAAGCACCTCAAGATTTTCACCGCCGAGGAAGGCGGCGCCGAGCACTGCCAGGTCGACAATCGCCAGTTGGGCGTCGATTACATCGCCGACTGGCTGCTGGCGAACATGTAGCCCTTCCCGGGCTGAACTCGCCGAGCGCTCATGCTGAGGAGCCGCGCGTGATCGCGGCGTCGCGAAGCGCGATTGCAAGGCCGGCGCTCGTGCCGTCCTTCGAGACGCGTCCTTCGGGTCCCGCTCCGCTCAGGACGAGGTCTGCGCGTGCCTGCGGCGTTACGTCCCCGGTCGACGCAAGGGCCCGCGCATGATCCAATAGGCGGACAACAAGCGGGAAGAACCGCGACAGCTCACGGGAGGACGTTCATGCTCAACTTCGTCCGATGGTGTTTGACTGCCGGCATCGTGCTGTGCGCGCCGGGCCTCGCACGTCGCGGAAAATCCCGCCGCTTATCCGGACCGTCCGATCCGGCTTGTGGTGGCCTTCCTGCCCGGAGGGGCAACCGACACGATGAGCGCGCCAGATCACGCAGGAACTGGGCGAGGCGCTCGGCCAATCGGTGGTCATCGAAAACAAACCCGGCGCGGGTGGCTACATCGCCTGGAATTACGTCGCCAGCTCCGATCCTGACGGTTACACGCTGCTGATGGCCGAGAACGCGCTCGGCATCAGCCAGGCGCTCTACAAGAAGACGCAATCGCGTTCGATCCGCTGAAGCAATACGATGCCATCGCCGCGGTTGCGACATCGCCGCTCGGTGCTGGCGGTCGCCAACAACGTCAAAGCCAATTCGGTTGCCGAACTGATTTCGTATTCGCGCTCGGTCCCGCAGAAAATGAACTATGCGTCCGCCGGCATCGGTAGCGTGTCGCACCTGACCTTCGAAGTTCTCAAGACGGCAACCGGCA
This sequence comes from uncultured Alphaproteobacteria bacterium, assembly GCA_963749815.1. Lineage (GTDB taxonomy): Bacteria > Pseudomonadota > Alphaproteobacteria > Rhizobiales > Xanthobacteraceae > VAZQ01. Next base: position 44,003 of record CAVVON010000044.1, read on the forward strand.
TGGAAGCCGTGCACGTGCCCTACAAGGGTGGCGGGCCGGCCATGAACGACGTAATTGCCGGCCACGTCGCGCTCAACATGGCGGCGATCCAGGTCGCCAAGGGCCTGATCGATTCGGGCAAGATCAAGGGCCTTGCGGTGACCGGTTCCGAGCGGTCGCCGGTGCTGCCGAACGTGCCTACGCTGCGGGAGGCGGGTGTGAAGGCGGTCGATGTGGATTTAGGCTTCTGGTTCGGCATCTTCGGTCCCAAGGGCATGCCGGACGCCGTCAAGGCCAAGCTGGAAAAGGCGGTGCGACCACTCTCGGCGAATCCCGACCGTTCGGACGCGGCTTGCCAAGCTCGATATCGAGCCGAAGCTTTGCGCCGGCAGCGCCTTGAAGACCAAGCTCGAGAACGAGATCACCAACTGGACCAAGTTCATCGACGCGCACGGCATCAAGGCGGAATGAAGCGTTGCAAGAGCAATCGGGGGCGGGCGTGAGCGCGGGATACGACTTCATCGTCAACGGCGAATCTGTTCACGTCGACACCGACGGCATGAAGCCGCTGCTGGCGGTGCTGCGCGACGAGCTTGCGCTGCGCGGCACTCGCTTCGGCTGCGGCACCGAGCAGTGCGGCGCCTGCATGGTGCTGATCGACGGCGAGCCGGAGTATTCCTGCGCGCGCGAGGTCGCCACGCGTCGCGGGCCGCAGCGTCACGACGGTCGAGGGGCTTGGCGCAGGGCGGCGCGCTGCATCCGTTGCAGCAGGCCTTCCTCGACGAGCAGGCCGGGCAATGCGGCTATTGCCTCGTCCGGCATCCTGATCTCGGCGTCGGCGCTGCTGGCGCGCAATCCGAAGCCGAGCGCGCGCCGAGATCATCACCGCGCTCGATCCGCATCTCTGCCGCTGCGGCATGCACAACCGCGTGATCCGCGCGGTCGAGCGCGCCGCCACCGCGATGGCGGGAGCGCCGGCATGATCTCGAATACGCTGCCGCAAAGCCTGATCGACAATCCGATCCTGTCGCAATGGGTCGCGTTCGAGGAGAACGGCCGCGTCCGGGTCGGCAGCGGCAAGGTCGAGATCGGACAGGGCATCCTCACCGCGCTCACGCAGATCGCCGCCGAGGAACTCGACGTCGCGTTCGAGCAGGTGCGGCTCGTGTCCGGGGAGACCGACGTCAGCCCGGCGGAAGGCTTCACCTCGGGCAGCTATTCGGTCGCGGTGGGCGGCGCCTCGATCCGGCTGGTCTGCGCCGAGGTGCGTTCGCTGTTCCTCGATCGCGCCGCCGGCAAGCTCGGTTGCAAGGCGAGCGAGCTTGCGGTCGCGGACGGAAAATTCCTGCGCGCCGGACAAGGAGACCGGCCACGACTACTGGTCGCTCGCCGGCGAGGTCGTGCTGGAACGCCGGGCGAGCGGCACCGCGCCGGTCAAGCGGCCGTCGACCTATCGCGATCGTCGGGCGCAGCGTGCCGCGGGTCGATCTGCCGGCGAAGGTGTCGGGCGCGGCCTTCATCCACGACATTGTGCCCGACGGCGTCGTGCATGCCCGCGTGCTGCGGCAGCCGTGGCGTGGCGCGCGGCTTGATGCGCTCGACGAGCAGGCGGTGCGGCGCGCCGCCAAGGCGCCCGTCGACATCCTGCGCGAGGGCGATTTCGTCGCCTTCACGGCGGCGAGCGAGATCGCCGTGATGCGCGCCGCCGAGGCCGCGCGCGCGCACGCGCGCTGGGAGGGCGGCGAGCCGGCGCCTGACGATATCGGCGAGCCCGAGTGGCTCAAGGCGCAGCCGTCGCGCGACCGGACGGTCGACACCGGGCATCCCGGCCCGGCCGGACATGGCCGCGTCGTCGAGGCGCTCTACAGCCGGCCGTTCCTGACCTATGGCTCGATCGGTCCGGCCTGCGCCCTCGCCGAATTCAAGGACAGCGTCCTCAAGGTGTGGTCGCACACGCAAGGCCCGGCCGTGCAGCGCGACTGGCTCGCCCGCGCGCTCGGCCTCGCTGCCGCGCAGGTGACGGTGTTCCACCGGCAGGGCGCCGGCGCCTACGGCCACAACACCGCCGACGACGCCGCCTTCGACGCCTCCGTCATCGCGATGCGCATGCCCGGCAAGACCATTCGTGTGCAGTGGTCGCGCGAGGACGAATTCGCCGGCGCGCCCATCAGCACCGCGATGGCGATCGGCCTGCGCGCCGCGCTCGATGCCGACAACAAGCCGGCGGACTGGACGATCGAGATCTGGAGCGGGCCTCATGCTCAACGCCCCGGCATGAACGGCAACTCGAATTTCATCGGCGTCGAGGCGTTGCCAAACCCACCAAGCCAGAACGCGCTCGGCGACGTGCCGGACGACCGCGGCGGCGGCGCGACGCGCAACGCCTATCCGATCTACGACCTGCCGCGCCACCGGCTGATCCATCATCTGCTGCCGCAACTGCCGCTGCGCACGTCGTCGCTGCGCGGGCTCGGCGCCTGGGCCAACGTGTTCGCGATCGAATCGTTCATCGACGAACTGGCCGAGATCGCCGGCGAGGACCCGGTTGACCTATCGGCTGTCGCTTCTGTCCGATCCGCGCGCACGGCGCGTGGTCGAGACTGCGGCCGAGATGAGCGGCTGGTTCGAGCCGCCGAAATTCCGCGAAGGGGTGGCGCGCGGTTTCGGCTTCGCGCGCTACAAGAATATCGCTTCGTTCGCCGCGGTGGTGGCGGAGGTCGAAGTCGACGAAGAGGTTCGCCTCAAGCGCGTCTGGTGCGCGGCGGATGCCGGCCTCGTGATTTCGCCCGACGGCGCTCGGAATCAGCTCGAAGGCGGCATCATCATGGGCGCGAGCTTCGTGATGAAGGAGCGCGTGCGTTTTGAAGGCGGCAAGGTCGCCGCCACCAGATGGGAGGACTATCCGATCCTGCGCTTCTCGGAGGTGCCGGAGATCGAGATCAAGATGATCGACAGGCCGGACGAGCCGACGCTCGGCCTGGGCGAAGCCTCGGTCGGGCCGACCGGGGCGGCGATCGGCAACGCGGTGGCGCGCGCACTCGGCAAGCGCATCCGCCACCTGCCGCTGACGCGCGACCGCATCATGGCGGCGCTGCTGGAAGAATAAAATGAAATGTTGGAGGGATCACTCATGGCATCGCGCTTCACACGTTCGACTGCGTCATGCCCGGCCCTGGGCCGGGCATCCACGCCTTCCTTCCTTGCCTTGGCAAAGACGTGGATGGCCGGGACAAGCCCGGCCATGACGATCGAGAGAGGGCGCCGCGTACGATTGATCGCATCATGCGTGGCGATCGCACTCATGGCGCTCGTGCCGCAACCATCCGCCGCGCAGGAGCTGCAACCCGGCAAACCGATCCGCATCATCGTCGGGCTCGCGCCAGGCGGCGCGACCGACGTCATGGCGCGGCTGATGGCGCAGAAGATGAGCGAGAACCTGCGCACGACCGTGTTCGTCGAGAACAAAGCCGGCGGCAACTTCATTCCGGCACTGCGCGAGCTCACCGGTTCGCCGCCTGACGGTCACACGCTGTTCTTCATCTCGACCTCGACGCTGATCACGCAGCCTCTGCACCAGGGTTACCCGTTCGATCTCACGCAGCTCACGCCCGTCACCCAGGTGGCGACCGGGCCACTGATCCTGGTGGTGCGCAACGACCTCGGGGTGAAGAGCCTGCGCGAACTGATCGACCGCGCCAAGCAGAACCCCGGAAAGCTGTCGTTCGGCGCCGGCGGCGGCACCGGCAGCTCGCTCTATTTCGCCACCGAGCTGTTGAAGTCGAAGACCGGCATCAGGCTCACCATCGTCAACTATCGCGGTGCCGGGCCCGCGCTCAACGATCTGCTCGGCGGCCACATCGACGGCATGTTCGACGCCATGCCCGTCATGGTGACGCAGGCCAAGGCCGGCAAGGTCACGCCGCTCGCCGTCACCAGCGCCAAGCGCTCGTCCGCGCTGCCCGACGTGCCGACCATCATGGAATCCGGCGTGCCGAACTACGAGATGCCCGGCTGGTTCGGCATTCTCGCGCCTGCCGGCACGCCGCCCGCCATCGCGCAGCGCCTGCGCGACGAGGTGGCGAAAGCTGTCGCCGCGCCCGACGTGGTCGCGACGCTCGACCAGCAGGGTATGTTGCCGCTCGCGACGCAGCCCGACGAATGGCGCGCCTACCTGAAATCCGAGCTCGCCACCTATTCGCAGATCATCAAGGACGCGAACATCAAGCCGGAATAATTCAAACCCCATTTGGGGCGGTTATCTGCGGGGAGACTCAGTCTGCTCCCTCTCCCATAGGGAGAGGGGTGGGGTGAGGGGTTACAGTCTCTCGATAAATTA
>CAVVON010000045.1:0-12688 GCA_963749815.1 uncultured Alphaproteobacteria bacterium
TCTACGACCCGGCCGGCCGCGCCTGGCTCGCGGCGTTTCTCAATCACTGGCTCGGCCAGCCTGCGGCGCCGTAGTTTTGTCGCCCCGCGAAGCGGGGAGGCGGCGGCGCCGCGCGGCGTCACGGGAACCGCACCGTGCCCCGCTAACCGCCGAAGAGCTTGTTGAGGATGCTGCCGCCATTGGCCCAGAACACCAGCGCCACACCCATCAGCGAGCCTCCGGCCACCACGCCCGACGCCACCGGCAAGGTGAACTCTTCGGCGAGCTTCGGTTTCCGTCGCTCGAACAGGAACGCAACGAGGGCGCCCAGGAAGAACAACAGCCCATAGTACCAGTGGAAGACCCAGGCGAGGCCGAACGCAGATGCCGATGGCAGATACGCCTGGTATTGCGGGAGCAAGACAGGCACGAGCGTGAGCACCACGCCGACGATGCCGCCGGCAAACATCAGCCACAGCTTGGCGGGCCCGAGCGAGGACAGGCCATTGCCGAGCGCGATGGCGACAGCGGACCAGGTCTGGGCGGCGGGCGCCGGGAACTGGTCGGTGCCGAGCACCTCCGCGTTGGGCACCAGGACTGCAAACGCGAGCACGGAGACGACCGTACCGACGAAGATGCCGGAGAACTGGGCCAGAAACTGCTGCCGGGGGTTCGCGCCCAGCAGGTAACCGCTTTTCAAGTCGGTGAGCAGGTCGGCCGACGACGTCGCCGCACCGGCCGTGATGTTGGCGCTCATCAAATTGACATTGACGTTGCCCGGGCTGAGCGCGCCGAAGATGAGCTGCGTGACTTTGCCCATTGCGCCGACAGGCGTCGTATCGGTCTCGCCCGTCACGCGACAGGCGACAAGCGCCAGCCAGAAGGACAGCGCCACGGCGATGGCGATTTCCCAGACCTGGATGCCGAAGCTCGCGTGCCCGAGCCAGGCCAGCGCGACAAACGACACGATCTGGCCCACGGCAAACCAGCTCATTGGCGCTTCGATGCGGTCGTGTTCGCTCGCAGCCGCCGAGCGGAAGGTGAACATGTGTCCGAGATCGCGGAACGCGCTCAACGCCGTCCGCCAGCTCAGCGCGAAGCTCAACAGTCCTGCGGCCACCATGCAGGACGCGCCGAACCAGAGCGTCCACTGCACGATGGCGGCGAAGCCCACACCCTCGATGACGCCTTTCGCCTGCAGGATCGGCACGACCACGGCCCAGCACAACGTGCCCGAGACGAACGTGGTTGCGCAGACCCGCATGCCGGTGATGGCGCCGGCGGCGAGAAATATGAAATCCCAGGAAAAGACCACGGTGCGGCCCGACCAGGCTTCATAGTGGCTGCCGAGAAGCCACTTCTGCAGGTCCGTCAGAAGCGCCCCGCTCGAAAAGCGTTCGAGGCTCGGGCTGATTGTCGACAGCCCCTCTGCCCAGACCTTGTCGATCGCGGCAATGAGCCCGGCGAGGCCGAGTGCCTTGGCGGCGCGCAGACCCTGCGAGCTTTCGGCATGCAGCGCCCGCAAGGTTTCGGCCGCCGCGATGCCGGAAGGGAAGCGCAGTTGCTCGATATTGATCATCTGCCGCTTCATCGGGATCGCCATCGTGACCCCGAGCACGGCGATGAAAAACACCCAGGCCAGCATCAGCGGCACCGGCATCGAGTGATGATTGATGATGATGTAGGCCGCGAAGGCCGAGACCAGGGTGCCACCGGTGGAGTAGCCGGCAGAACTCGCCGTCGACTGCATGCAGTTGTTCTCGAGGATGGTCATCTGCGTGCGCGCGAGGCCGACCTTGAGCAGGCTCGTCCAGATCGCATACGACAGGATGCTGGCCGTGATGGCGACGCCGAAGCCCCAGCCCGCCTTGAGACCGATGTAGAGATTGGTCAGCGACAGCACGCCGCCCAGGCATGAGCCGACCAGCACGGCGCGCCAGGTGAGCTGCGCCATGCTGTCCCCGTGGCCGCGATAGACCTGCTCGTACCACTGCCGCTCGATCTCTTCGGGCGTGCCTTTGAACCCGGCGACAGGCAGCGCCCGCTCCTGTTCCTCGGCGACTTCGGCAGAGAGAGGCATGGTTGGGGCTGATCTTGCCTGGGAGTTCTGGGACATTGATGGCAACCTTCGATCGGCAAGCCCGAGTTATACCAAGACTCACTGAGGCTCACTCGTCATGCCCGCCGTCCTTCGGACGGCTACGCCCGGCCATGACGGGGTTACGCCCTAATCCTTCTGCCTATAATAACTCTCGACGCGGACGAGAGCCGGGAAGGCGCGCATCCAGATCAGCACCACCAGCAGAATCCCGGCGCCGCCGACCAGCACCGCCGGAATGGCGCCGAGCCACGCGGCCATCACACCGGCGCGGAAATCGCCAAGCTGATTGGACGTTCCGGTGAACAGCGAATTCACCGCGTTCACGCGTCCGCGCATCTCGTCGGGCGTCTCGATCTGAACGAGCGTGAAGCGAATCACCACGCTCACGGCATCCGACGCGCCAAGCACCGCGAGCGCTACCATCGACAGCATGAACGACTTCGAGAGCGCAAACACGATGGTAGCGACCCCGAACAGCGCCACGCAAAAGAACATGATCCGGCCGATACGCCGGGTGAGCGGCCAGTTCGCGAGCGTGGCAGAGACGGTCACTGCGCCGATCGCCGGAGCGGCGCGCAACAGTCCCAGTCCTTCCGGACCGGTATGGAAGACCTCGTTGGCAAAGATCGGAAGCAGCGCAGTTGCGCCGCCGAGCAGTACCGCGAACAGGTCGAGCGAGATGACACCCAGGATGATGGGATTGTGCCGGATGTAGGAGACGCCGGCGAAGAATGCGGTGAGGTTCACCGGTGTGCGGACAGCGGCGCGCGGCGCGACGTGCATAAGGCCGAGCAAACACACCGACGCGACGAAGAACGCGAGGCATGTCGTGAAGGGAACCGCCGGACCGAACGTATAGAGCAGCCCGCCGAGCGCGGGACCGCAGATCGTCGCGAGCTGCATCGTCGAAGCCGAGGCGGCGACTGCGCGGGGAAACAGCGAGTGCGGCACGATCGACGGCAGCAGCGTCTGCTGCGTGGGAGCCTCGAATGCGCGCGCCACGCCAAAGATGAAGACTGCGGCGAGGATCAGTTCCTTACTGATCCATCCGGAGATCGACGCGACCGCGAGCGACGCCGCGACCAGCGCTTCGACCACCTGGCAGATTTGCAGCATGCGCCGCCGGTCGGTGCGATCGGCGATCTGGCCCGCCACCAGCATGAATATCGCCATCGGCAGGAACTGCATGAGCCCGACGAGACCGAGATCGAAGGCGCTGCCGGTCAGCGCGTACATCTGCCAGGCAACTGCGACGCCCATCATCATGAAGCCGAGCGAGGCGCAGGTGCGCGCCGCCCAATAGAGCACGAACGGCCGGTGGCGCAGGATGGAGTCCGGCGCGGCGTCGCTGGCGCTCATGGGGGCTGGCGGGCTTTCGTTATCGTCAGTGCGCAATGGTGCCGATCGTCGGGAATAGCAGGGTATGCTTACACGATTCCGCGGGCGCCGTACGCGCCCTGCCACGGAATTTGCCGCAAGTCTCGAATGCGTGGCAGGCAGAGACGATCTTTGGCGAACGGCGTAAAGAGGCTAAACTTCCTTTTCTGGTTCGCGAATCAGGAGGCGCCGGTTGACACACGCATCGCCGATGGGTGAAGCGCACCGCTGGCTTTTGGGCATTGCGGTCGCCGCGGTTGCAATCGGAATCGGCACGGCGGCATGTTTAGCGCAAGGTGTGCAAGCGCCGATCTGGACGGTGCCGGAAATCGGCGCGCTGCCCGATGACGCCAACGGCCGCCTGGTGCGGCGCGGACGCGACCTCGTCACCGCGACCTACGCCCATGTCGGGCCGGAAGTCTCCGATCCGGCCAAGCGCTTCGCCGGCAACAATCTCGCGTGCACCAACTGCCATCTTCTCGCCGGCACCAAGAAATTCGGGCTGGCGCTGTTCGGCCTCTACGGTGAATTTCCGAAGTACAGCACGCGTCTGGGGGCGGAGATCACCATCGAGGATCGCCTCAACGCCTGCATGACGCGAAGCATGAACGGGAGGCCCATTCCGAGCGACGCGCCCGAGATGCAGGCACTGGTCGCCTACATCAAGTTTCTTTCGACCGGCGTCCCGGCCGGACAGCAGGTGCCCGGGCTCGGAACCGGGACGATGCCGGAACTCGACCGCGCCGCCGATCCCGGGCGCGGCGCGGCGGTCTACGCGCAAAATTGCTCTGTGTGTCATGCTCCAGATGGTCTGGGCGTGCGGCGCAGCCTGCCGACGACAGACCTCGGCTACATGATCCCGCCGCTGTGGGGCCCGGACAGCTTTAATGATGGCGCTGGGATGAGCCGATTGATTGCCGCGGCGAACTTCATTCATTTCAACATGCCGCACGGCACCGACTACCTCAATCCGCAACTCACCCCCGAACAGGCGTGGGACGTGGCGGCCTACATGGTCTCGCAGACGCGGCCGCACAAGGCCGGGCTCGACAAGGACTTCCCCGACCTGCTCGAAAAGCCTGTGGACGCTGCTTACGGTCCCTACGCGGACAGCTTCAGCGAGCGGCAGCACAAATACGGGCCGTTCGCGCCGATCCGCGCGGCGATCGCGCGCCTCAAGGCCGAAGGCGCAAAAGGAGCCGCGCCACGGTAGCCGCCTCCGGATGGGCTATGCTGCCGGGCGCACGCGCCGCGCACGCTCGATACGCTGACGGCGCTCGGGAGAATTCAGCGCCTCCCACAATTCATTGCGGCGCTGCACGTTCAGCCAGAAATCCGCGCTGTTGCCGAACACGCGGGCCAGCATCAAAGCGGTGTCGGCGGTCACGGCGCGCCGGTCATTGCACAGCTCGTTGACATGCTTGCGCGGCACGCCCATGGCCTCCGCCAAGTCGCCTTGCGTGAGGCCGAGTGGCACGAGGAATTCTTCCGTCAGGATTTTTCCGACGCCTGCCGGCTTGCGCTTCGTCATCAGCATTTGTTCGACTCACCGATAACTGTGATCGTCGAGATACACGTTGGAAGCTTCTCCTCTGCCGCCGTGCCACTGAAATACCAGTCGCCACTGTTCATTCACGCGAATCGAATGCCAGCCCGCGAGCGCGCCCTTCAGCTTTTCGAAGTGATTGCTGGGCGGTACGCGAAGATCGGCATCGGTGACGGCGTCATCCAGCATCTGCAACCTTCTGAACAGTCGAGCCTCCAAGTCTGCGGGTATCCTTCTGGCGCGAATGTTCCGAACAAAGAAATCGCGCAGCCACCCGTCTCGGAAAGACGCGATCATGCAACAATCTCATGAGGCATTGTACCACTCCACGGTACATAATGCCAGTATCTGCCCCGACGTTGAAGGCGCCGCGGTTCGCGGTCAACGCCGCTTGCTCTCGACCTTGTCCCAGAACATCGCCGCCACATCCGGGCCGCCGAGGTTCTTGATCGCGCGGATGCCGGTCGGGGAGGTGACGTTGATCTCGGTGAGGTTGCCGTCGATCACGTCGATGCCGACGAAGATCAGGCCGCGCTCGCGCAGCGCAGGGCCGATCGTCCGGCAGATTTCGCGCTCGCGTTCGGTCAGGTCGGTTTCCTTCGGCGTGCCGCCGCGCACCATGTTGGAGCGCAGATCGTCCGGCGCCGGCACGCGGTTGACCGCGCCCGCGAACTCGCCGTCGACCAGGATGATGCGCTTGTCGCCATGCTTCACGGCCGGCAGGAATTTCTGCACCACCCACTGCTCGCGGAAGGTGACCGAGAACAGGTCGTAGAGCGAGCCGAAATTGAGGTCCTCGCCGGCGAGGCGAAACACCGCCTCGCCGCCCTTGCCGTAGAGCGGCTTCATCACGATGTCGCCGTGCTCAACTCGGAACGCCTTGATCTCGGCGAGGTCGCGCGTGATCAGCGTGGGCGGCATCAGGTTGGGAAACTGCATCACGAACAGTTTCTCCGGCGCGTTGCGGACTTCGCGCGGGTCGTTGACCACCAGCGTCTTCGGATGGATGCGTTCGAGCAGGTGCGTGGTCGTGATATAGGCGAGGTCGAACGGCGGGTCCTGGCGCAGCAGGATCACATCGAGTTCGCTGAGGTCGATGCGGCGTGGCTCGCCGAGCGTGAAATGATTGCCGACCTCGTCGCGCACCTGCAGGTCCTGCACGGTCGCGAACACCCGCGCGGAGCGCAGCGCGAGGCGGTCGGGCGTGTAGTAGACGATCGCGTGGCCGCGCTTCTGCGCCTCCAGCAACAGGGCGAACGTCGAATCGCCGCGAATGTTGATCCGCTCGATCGGGTCCATCTGTACGGCGATTTTCAAGCCCATCGGCCCCCCTGACGGCGCAAACGCTTTGGTAACGCAAACGAGACGTTAACAATTTACCTTCAATCTGACCGGTACATCCAGCATTCTCGGGGCCGGGAGCCGAAGGTGAAGCTGCCGCATTTCTCGATTGCGACCAAGCTCTACGCGATCTTCGCGCTGCTCGCCACCGTCACCATCGCGCTCGCCGCGGTTGCCGTGATCAATGCCCGCCAGCACGCGGCGCTGACCGGGGAGTTCGAATCGGCGTTCACCGGGGCCCTCAACGTCGAACGCGCCAAGGCGCTGCTCGGCGCGATCGAGATGGAATCGCGCGGCGTCTACATGAGTGCCGATTCCGCCGGCGCGAAGCCGTTCGCCGCCGCCTTGATCAGGGCGAACGACCGGATCGGCGACGTTATCACCGAGTGGCAATGGGGTGTGCGGCCGGAAGACCAGGCGCAGTTCGACGCGCTGGCGGGACGCATCAAGGAGTACCAGGAGACGCGCCGCGAACTGGCGCGGCGCGCGATGGCGGACGGGCCGGCGGCAGCGCGTGAAACGGGAGACAGCCGGACCAATCGGACACTGCGCGAAGCGATCGCGAAGGGCCTCGATGCGCTGGGCCAGCTCTACCCGCAGCGCGCGAAGCGCATCTCCGCACAAATGGACGGCGGCATCGACACCACGGCGTGGCTGCTCAGCCTGATCGCGGCCGGCGCCGTCCTGCTGGCTGCTGCCGGCGTCATGATCATCTGGCGCGCGGTCGCACAGCCGCTGGCGCGGATCACGCGCGTGACCGAGACCGTCGCTGCCGGGACCGCCGACGTCGAGGTTCCCTATCGCGAGCGCGGCGACGAAGTCGGCGCGCTGGCGCGGTCGATCGCGGTATTCCAGGACGCCATGCGACAGAACGAGGATCTAAGCCGAACCGTGATCGACGACGCGCAGGCGCGCGCGCAGCGGCAGGAGCAGATGTCGGCGGAGATCGTCATGTTCAGCGCCGACATGGAATCGACGCTGTCGGAGCTCGGCCGGATTTCCGATCAGATGCTGGCGGCCTCGCGCGAATTGTCGGGCGCCGCCGACACCGCGGCAGGCCGTACCAGCGGCGCCGCCGTCGCGTCGTCGGAAGCATCGGAGAATGTCCGCGACATCGCATCCGCCGCCGACGAACTGTCCGCCTCGGTGTCCGAGATCGACCGCCAGGTCGCGCAATCGAACAGCATCGCCAGCAAGGCGGTGAGCGAAGCGGAGCGGACCAACGCCACCGTCAAGGAGCTCAACGAGGCGGCCGGGCGCATCGGCGACGTCGTGAAGCTCATCACCGATATCGCCGAGCAGACTAACCTGCTCGCGCTCAACGCCACGATCGAAGCGGCGCGCGCCGGCGACGCCGGTCGCGGCTTCGCGGTGGTCGCGAGCGAGGTGAAAGCGCTGTCCGGCCAGACCGCCAAGGCGACCGAGGACATCCGGGCGCAGATCGCCGGCATGCAGCACGCGACGATGCGGTCGATCGAGGCGATCGGCGCGATCGAGCGCACCATCCGCGAGATCGGCAATATCAGCGGCGCGATCGCGGCCGCCGTCACCGAGCAGGGCGCCGCCACCCAGGAAATCGCCCGCAGTGTCGAGACCGCGGCGCAGCGCACGATCGAAACCGCCGATGAGGTCGCGCGGGTTGGCGAAGCCACCGCCGCAACGCGCAACAATGCCAATGCGGTGAAATCGGTCGCTGACGATCTCGGCGGCGTGGCGTCGCGCCTCCGAGGTCAGGTCGACGCCTTCTTCCAGAAGCTGCGCGCGGCGTAGCCGCGCCGTTTAGCGGCTGGCGTCGAAGGCGGCCGGGATGTGCTGCGGGATACGGCCGGGCGCCACCAGCATGGCGTCGAAGCGGATGTCGCGGATACGGTTGTCTGGATAAGCGGCGAGCCAGGCTTCGGCGGCCGCGATGATACGCGCGCGCTGTCGGCCGGTGACCGACCATGCGGCGTCGTCGAGCCGCTCACGCGCTTTCACCTCGACGAACACGAGCAGGCCGCGGCGGCGCGCGACAATGTCGATCTCGCCGGCCGCACTCCGCCAGCGCCGCGCCAGGATGCGGAAGCCCTTGGCGATCAGCAGCGCGGCCGCGCGGCTTTCCGCCGAGATGCCGGTGCGGAACGCGACCTGACGCTCGACGCTGGGACCGCGGCCGGCGACCGGTGTGGCGCGCGGGCGTTCACTGGTCATCGACGCTGACCTTGCCGCGATCTTTGGCGAGCGCGAGCGCGCGCTGATAGACCTCGCGGCGCGGCTGGCCGGTGACAGCGGCGATTTCGGCGACCGCTTCCTTGACCGATACGCGGCCGAGCGCGTCGCGCAGGAGCGCATCGAGTTCGGCCGTGCCGACGGCTTTTTCCTCACCCGGCGGAGCGATGACGATGACGATCTCGCCACGCGTTTCCGCGCCCTGCGCATAGTCGCGCGCAAGCGATGGGAGGTCGCCGCGGCGGACCTCCTCGTGCAGTTTGGTCAGCTCGCGGCAGACCGCGGCCTCGCGCGGTCCGAGTCCTTCAGACAAATCCGCGAGCGTGTCCGCGATCCTCGGGCCGGTCTCGAACAGCACCAGCGTCGCGGGAATTCGGCTGAGTTCGGCGATGCGAGCGCGGCGCTGTCCCTCCTTCACGGGCAGAAATCCCTCGAAGAAGAAACGATCGGTCGGCAGGCCGCCCACCGCGAGGGCCGCCAGCACGGCGGAAGCGCCCGGGATCGCCGTGACGGCACAGCCAGCGGCCTGTGCTTCACGCACCAGCTTGTAGCCGGGATCGGAGATGAGCGGCGTGCCGGCGTCGGAGACGAGCGCCACGGCGTCACCCGCCGCGAGGCGTGCGAGCAGCTTCGGGCGGGCCTCCGCCGCGTTGTGGTCGTGATAGGGCATCATCGGGGTCGCGATGCCGTAGTGGTCGAGCAGCCTGCCGGTCACGCGCGTATCCTCGCAGGCGACGAGGCCGGCCGCCGCCAGGACCTCCAGCGCCCGCACGGTGATGTCGCGCAGGTTGCCGATCGGCGTGGCGACCAGGTGCAGGCCGGCATCGATCGGTGGTGCAATGACCGACTGCCCCTGGAGCACATAGCGCCGCCGCACCGTCTGGTCAGGGCTCGCCGGCTGGGCGGTCGTGGCGGGGGCGGGTCGGCGCATTTGAAGCAGTTTAGCGGCGATTGCTCCCCTCGTCATGGACCGTAGAATTCGTTATACTTTTCATTCAGTTAACCTGTCGGCGGCAAAATTGCCCAATTGCCGTCGTGAATTGGATGCGGCGTTGGCTGTCGTGGTGGAGACGCCTTGATGTACCGAGTCCCGCAGGCGTGCACCTCCGCGCCCGCACGCCGACGCGCGTCGGATTGCGTTGCGTCAAATCGCGCGGCGCCATCGCGGTCGGCGCGTGTCGCCTCATGGCTTGCAGCGCTGGCGGGCATGATGATGCTCGCGGGTTGCGGCGCCGGATCGAATATCTCGTTCGGTGAGATCTTCGGAAACAGTCAACCCACCCCGCCACCAACCCAGCCCAGCACGAATATCGGTCAAGGCCAGGTCAAGGTCGGCCTCATTCTGCCGCTGACCGCGGCCGGGAACGCTTCGGTCGCTGCGCAATCCATGCGCAACGCCGCCGAGATGGCGCTCGCCGAGTTCAACAGCCCGGACATCCAATTGATCGTGAAGGACGACGGCGGCAGCGCGCCGGGCGCCCAGCAGGCCGCGCAACAGGCGCTCGACGAAGGCGTCGAGATTATCCTGGGTCCACTGTTCGGGTTGACGGTCGGTCCGGTGGGACAGCTTGCGCGCGCGCGCAAGAAGCCTGTGATCGCATTCTCGACCGACGCCAATGTCGCGTCGCGCGGTGTCTATCTGCTCAGCTTTCTGCCGGAATTGGACGTCGAGCGCATCGTCGGCTATGCGGCGGGTCAGGGCAAAAAGTCGTTTGCCGCGCTGGTGCCCGACAATGCCTACGGTACGGTGGCGGAGGCGGCGTTCAAGCAGGCGGTTGCGCGCCGCAACAGCCGGGTGATCTCGCTCGAGCGCTACCCGCTCGACAAGAGCCAGATGCAGGGGCCGATCCGCACGGTGGCGGCGGCAGCCGCGCACGCCGATGCGCTCTTTATTCCGGACGGCGCCGATGCGGTGCCGGCGGTCGTGCAGGGCCTGATCTCCAACGGCCTGGACACCAAGAAGGTGCAACTGCTCGGAACCGGCCTGTGGGAGGACCAGCAGATCTTTGCCGCGCCGCATCTCGATGGCGCCTGGTACGCGGGTCCCGATTCCGCCAGCTTCCGGGCCTTCTCGTCGCGCTATCGCGCCCGCTACGGCCAGGACCCGGTGCGCACCGCCTCGCTCGCGTACGACGCGGTCGCGCTCATCGCGGCGCTGACCAAGACGCAGGGCCAGCAGCGTTTCTCCGACGAGGTGCTGACCAACGCATCGGGCTTCACGGGCATCGACGGACTGTTCCGCTTCCGTCCTGACGGTACCAATCAGCGCGGTCTCTCGGTGATGCGCGTAACGCCCCAGGGCGGCCAGGTGATCAACCCGCCGCCGAAGGCGTTCGGCGGCGCGACGTAACGCAAATCGGATGGGCGAGGAACGCGAGGTTCCGGAGCACCGTCACGACATTCCTCCGGCTCCCTCGCGCCGAAGTCAGCGCGGCCTCGATTGGTTTGTCTTTTTCCTCGCAGACGTGCAGACCGGTTTTGTCCCCTTCATTGCGGTCTTTCTGACGACTCAGCACTGGACTCAGTCCGAGATCGGTTTTGCCCTGACGGTCGGCGGGCTCGTCGCGCTGGTCGGTCAGATACCGGGCGGCGCTCTGGTCGATGCTGTCCGGTCGGAGCGGCTGCTCGCGGGACTGGCGGTCGTCGCGGTCGGCGTTAGTTCACTCGCGCTGGTCATCTATCCCACGTCCGAAATTGTCCTCGGCGCAGCGATCCTGCAGGCCGGAGCAAACTGTCTGATGGCTCCCGCGATAGCGGCGATCAGTCTTGGTCTCGTCGGCCACGCGGCGGTCAGCGTGCGGCTTGGGCGCAATGCACGATTTACCGCCATTGGATCGATCGTCGCTGCTGCCGCGATGGGGTTGTGGGGGCAATGGTTCTCGAATTATACGGTATTTCTCGTCACTGCTGCCCTGTGCGTTCCGGCTCTGGTCGCAATCTGCTTCATTCGAGGTGAGGAGATTGACGTCGAACGCGCGCATGGCGGCAAGGCGGCGAGGCATCCGGGCGAACCGCTGGCAGTCATTCGCAGCTTCGCCCACAACCGACCGCTCGTGACCTTTGCGGTCTGCGCTCTGCTCTTTCACCTGGCGAATGCCGCGATGATGCCGCAACTCGCGAGCGCGATTACGGTTCGGTCGGGGGAATGGGCAACGGTGCTGGTCGGCGCGTGTGTCATCGTCCCGCAACTGGTCGTCGCGACGCTTTCGCCCTGGATCGGCTACCGGGCCCAAGCAGTGGGACGTCGGCGACTGATCCTGGCGAGTTTTGCGGCATTGGCTGTTCGCGGTGCGCTCTTTGCGATCGTCGACAACCCATTCTTGCTGGTCGCCCTGCAAATCCTCGACGGGCTCGCGGGAGCTATTCTCAGCGTCATTGTCCCACTGGTGATTGCCGACGTCACGCGCGGAACCGGGCACTTCAATCTGGCGGTGGGCACGGTCGGCGCCGGTACGGGAATTGGCGCCGCGCTGAGTATGACGCTCGGCGGTCAGATCAGCACGGCGTTCGGCAGCAGCGCCGCATTCCTTGTGCTGGCTGGGCTCGCCGCGCTGGGATTTATGCTGGCGCTGATGCTGATGCCGGAAACCCGGCCGCAAGAAAGCTGATCTCTTGGCGTTACGCCGCGAGATCGGCGACCACCGCGTCGAGCAGCGGAAAGCCCGCGAGCGTCACCCGCAGCATGCCGTCGGCCGTCGTTTCGACCGCGCCCTGCTCGGCGAGCAGCGCGATGCGTCGCGGATTGAGCGGCCGCCCGGAGAGTTGTGCGTAGCGCGCCGGGTCGATGCCCTCGGCAAGCCGCAGGCCCATCAGCAGGAACTCGTCGCTACGCTCTTCTCGCATGAGCAGATCATCCGTGACGACGCCGTGGCCGGACGCCTCGACCCGCATCAGCCAGCTTTCCGGACGCTTCTCGGTCGCGGTGGCATGGCGTTCGCCGTCGATATCGAGCCGGCCGTGTGCGCCGGACCGATGCCGGCATATTCGTGCGCGCGCCAGTAGACGAGGTTATGCCGGCACTCCGCGCCCGGTCGTGCATGGTTGGAAATCTCGTAGGCCGGAAGGCCCGCGGCTGCGCACACGTCCTGCGTCGTGTCGTAGAACGCCCGCCCGGTATCCTTCGTCGGGCGTTGCGA